>NZ_JBIVYN010000003.1:0-576775 GCF_044772305.1 Agrobacterium sp. NPDC090273 | reverse complement strand
ATTGCTGCCGTCAGCGACGTCTTGCCATGGTCAACGTGACCGATCGTGCCAATGTTGACGTGCGGCTTATTGCGCTCAAACTTGCTCTTTGCCATGTGAATTTTCTTCCTGTGAACATGAAGTAGTTTCCCCGGCGGACCGGTTTGGTGTCGCCGTTTAAGGCTTTGTAAGCGAATGCGCAAGACTTAATTGTTAAAGCGCCCTCGCACGCGCATGAAGCGCGGCATTGAAGCCCTCATATGGGGCCGCCGCTGCGAAAGTCAAACCCAATTGGGCAACCCGGCGTGCCAACCCCGCGTTGAATCAGCGTGTGTTTGTCATGCCCGTTAAACGCACGTCGGCGATAACGAACTCTTTACCGTCGATAACGAACTCTTTACCACGGCACAGTTCTTGGCTTATGGAAGCGAATACGTCCGGGGAGAGACGCCAACCGCCTTGTACCGAACGACATCACGACCGGCCGCGTCCTGCGGCCAGCGCTTTTCTATCCGTTTCAGGGCATCCACATGGAAATCTTCACCGCTGCCGGGTTTACGGCATTTCTACAGGTCATCGCGATCGATCTCGTTCTGGCGGGGGACAACGCCATCGTCATCGGCCTCGCCGCCGCCGGTCTCCCAGCCCACCTGCGCCGCAAGGCAATCCTCGTCGGCATCATCGCAGCGACGGTGCTGCGCATCGGCTTTGCAGCCATCACCGTCCAACTTCTGTCTGTGGTCGGCCTGCAGCTCTTCGGCGGCCTGCTTCTGGCCTGGGTCTGCTGGAAAATGTGGGCAGAACTCCGCGAACAGAACGGCTCGATGGAAGATGAGGTAACCGACGAAGAAGCTGACCTTACCAAAGGCCACAAGACATTCTTCCAGGCGGCGATCCAAATCGTCATCGCCGATGTATCGATGTCGCTGGACAACGTTTTGGCTGTTGCCGGCGCGGCTCAGGAACACATCACCGTTCTGGTAATCGGCCTCATCGTTTCTATCGCCCTGATGGGCCTTGCCGCAAACTTCGTCGCGAAGCTGCTGCACCGCTACCGCTGGATTTCCTACCTTGGCCTGATGGTCATCATCTACGTGGCGCTGAACATGCTCTATCACGGAACACTTGAAGTCCTGCCGCATATCCAGCCTTATTTCGGCTGATCACACCGGAAACTCACGCAAAACAAAGGCCCGAAAACGCGATGTTTCCGGGCTTTTTTTGTTGCCTGCGTGGCAACGTGAATCACGCTTGCGTTGCGCTGCAACATTTTACTGCAATCGGAAAATCACCAATTTTCGCCCGTCCGTTTTGACAGTTGAGGTCAGCCCCGGGCAAGCATAGGGAGCTAAATATCAGGTTAAGAAAAACAAGAAGAAAGGCATAACGAACAATGGCTTATGACTGGGGTGGAGGCCGTACGCGCCGTCTTCGCTGGATGAAGCTCGGTTGCGTCGGAAGCTCGCTTGTCCTCGTTACCCTGCTGGTGATGTTCTTTCTCCATTAGGACACGCCAACTGGATTTTTTGACACTGACCGGCGGTGCGAGATGGGCCTTAAACCCATATCATGCCGCCGGTTTCATTTGGGCGACACATGTGTGGCTCAGGGTTTGACCGCTGTGCAATGCACCGGCTTTTTCATCTCGGCATCCGCCATCAGATCGTAAAGATCGGCTTCATCGCCCTTTGACCACCAGACATAGACACTGCCCTGATATTTCGCACCCGAAGCAGCCATGACGTTCGAGGCGACAATGATTCTGTCTGCAAATGCGATTCGCACGAGACTGATATTTCCGGCATTCAGATAGGTCGCCACCACCTTTTCCTGCCCACACTGATAAGCCGATTCTATTTTTTCAACGCTCGTCGTTTCAGGCAACGGAATAATAATGTCCTCCGCCATGACGCTGGTGACAACGAGTGGAGACAGCATTATCGTGATGAGAGCAATTGCAGCGGATCTTTTCATGGCATGTCCTTCCCTTACCTGCACACATAAACGCATCGCATAAGGGCGGGAATCAGGCGGACTGGCATCAGGTGAACAGCCAGTACCCGCCCCCCAGAATGAGAGCCCACATCACCAGGGAAATGGCCAGCACGACGAGATAATTCCTAAGTCGCTTTGTCATTCGCATCCATTCGCTCGGCAGCACGCAAAACGTGCGATATGCCGCCTGGCCCGTGAAAGCGGCACCGCCGCCCATTCGAGTCCTGTATCAAGAGGGAAAAAAGCAAACTATTCGTATATTTTACCCGATGGAATGCGCAGTTGCACCATCGGAACCAACTCATCGCCCGGAACAAGGCAGAAAGCCGGCAAATGATGTCGATCGCCTGACATCCCGCTACGAGCTATCGCAAATAAGAAGGATGGAAAAAGCCACAGCTCATGAGCCAATCAAGCTCAGAACAGGTGAATGCTATGCCGTGAAGAGATTGGAGCGGGTAGCGGGAATCGAACCCGCGTATTCAGCTTGGAAGGCTGCTGCTCTACCATTGAGCTATACCCGCGGTGGTGATTTCGATCCGTGCAGAATGGTGGAGGGAGTTGGATTTGAACCAACGTAGGCTGAGCCAACGGATTTACAGTCCGTCCCCTTTAACCACTCGGGCATCCCTCCAGTATTCTGCGAGGATCAAGCGACCAAGCTTTGTCCAGATGTCCGTTCGGCGCTGCGCCGTTCGTCGTCTGTGGGGGCGTATATGACGGCCTCGTTCGCTTCTGTCAACACGGTGTCATACGAATTTTTTCGAAAAATTTCGTGCGCCTTCAAAGCCCTGTGGATAGTTTGTCGTGACCGGAGATAATTAGGCCCGAAGTTGTAAGGGCTGGTGCGGGCCACACGCCGGAGATATAAGGCGACATGAGCAACGACGCCCCCAAAGACAAATCCACCCGCGATACGCACTACGCCAACCTTCGTCGCGCCGTGCGCGATGCAAAGCGTGAGCGTGGCGAAATCCCGACCCCTCCCCAACAGAAGCGCAAGCATAAAGGCGCGGATGACTGGAAGCCGCCGCAACTCGCAGCGGATCAGGTCTATCTTTATGGACTGCATACGGTGCGTGCCGCCCTTTCCAATAAAGAGCGGCAGATCATCAAGCTGTCGGTCACGCAGAACGCTTTTGCCCGTCTCGACATTGGCGAAGCGGAAGGCCAGTCCTTTCCGGTCGAGTTCGTTTCCCCACAGGATATCGACAAGGTGCTTGGCCCCGAGGCAATCCACCAGGGTGTGATGCTGGAAACCAAGCCCCTGCCGGTAAAAAGACTGGGTGCGCTGAAAGACAGCCCCTTGATCCTCGTTCTGGATCAGGTCACCGATCCGCACAATGTCGGCGCCATCATGCGTTCGGCCGTCGCATTCAATGCTGGCGCGCTGATTACCACGATGCGCCACAGCCCGACCGAATCCGGCGTGCTGGCGAAATCGGCGTCCGGCGCACTGGAACTCATTCCCTATATCCAGATCACCAATCTCGCCGACGCGCTGGGTGAACTGCACAAGCTGGGTTTCACATCCATCGGACTGGATTCGGAAGGCCCTGCCCCGATCGAGCAGACATTCAGTGGTGACAAGATTGCCCTGGTGCTTGGCGCCGAAGGCAAGGGACTGCGCCAGAAGACGCGCGAAACCGTTTCGGCACTGGCGCGTCTCGACATGCCGGGCGAAATCAAATCGCTGAACGTTTCGAATGCGGCGGCGATCGCCCTCTACGCAACACAGCAATTCCTGGGAAAAGCCTCGTCGTAAGGCACGTCTTTCTTGCGAAAAAATAAGGCGCGACGCATGCTGCGCCTTATTTGCACGCATGGAGACCAGGATACGATGCCCGATATGATCAAACCGACCGGCGAACTGACGCTTAGAACGCTCGCCATGCCCGCAGACGCAAATCCGGCGGGCGACATTTTCGGTGGCTGGGTCATGTCGCAGATGGACTTGGCCAGCGGCATCCGCGCCGCCGAACGTGCTCGCTGTCGCGTCGTGACGGCAGCAGTGAAAGAAATGGCCTTCGAACTGCCGGTCAAGATCGGTGACACGCTGTCGATCTACACAGAGATCGTTCGCGTCGGCCGGACTTCCATTACCCTTTCCGTGGAAGCATGGGCGCAGCGCTCACGCTTCGACAAGCTGGAAAAGGTCACCGCCGGAACCTTCATCATGGTGGCGATGGACGAAGAAGGTAAGCCCACCCCCATTCCGCCTGCGGAGTAAGACCATGGAGGCCGCCGTCAATGCTGCGGAAGCTTATTCGCACATTCGTGCCGTCATGGGCATGGTCGTCGGCCTCAGTCTCGCCCGCCTTCTGACTGGTCTCGCCGGTTTCGTACAGCATCCGAAAAAGGAACGTATCTATCTCGTTCATCTCGGCTGGGTGGCGTTTCTGTTTCTCATGCTCGTGCATTTCTGGTGGTGGGAACACCGCCTGGCGGCAACCGGCCACGTGCTGGGCTTCGGAGCATTCCTTTTTCTCATCCTGTTCTGCTCGCTGTTTTACTTTCTCTGCGTGCTGCTGTTCCCGACGGAAATGAAGGAATACACCGGATACGAAGATTATTTCTTCTCGCGCAAAGGCTGGTTTTTTGCGTTTCTGGCCGCGCTCTTCGTGACCGATATTGCCGACACGCTGCTGAAAGGCCGCGATTATTTCGCCGCTCTTGGTCTGGAATATATCCTCCGCAACATCGTGTTCGTGGCTTTGTTCACGACAGCGGCTTTCATTGCCAATCGCCGCTTCCACCAGGGCCTCATCGCCTTCGCACTGATCTATCAGGTCGTCTGGATTTTCCGCACTTACGACCTGCTGACCTGAGCAGTCGTCAGAAATTATGGCCCGGCAGGGCCGCGGCCTGTTTCACCCAGTCCGCGAGCTGGGCTTCATCCAGAATATCGTCCTCGTAGATATTGAAGTATCGCACATTGGCCTGTTTCGAGGCCACCGGTGGAACGGGCATGAGCGCACTTCCTCGCATGAAAGCAAGCTGAACGTATTTTTTGTAGCAGTACATCGAGCAGAACCAGCCATCCTCTTTACCGTAAAGCGGCGTATTCCATTTCACGGCTTTTCGGACAGCCGGAAACACGTCCTCCACGATCCGGTCGACACGGCGGCCAATCCCGGATTTCCAGCCCGGCATCGCAGTAATATAAGCCTGAACCGGCTCGTTGCCATGGCCCAAAGGGATCTGCGGGTTGCCGCTGGAGAGCAGCTTCGGTTGGCTTTTCTCGATCATGGGCTCCCTTATAGCACGAATGCAGGGTGCCGACGATTGCGCCGCTTTGCGCCGTCAGCCCGGGATCACCTTTGTCGCAGTGACATCGGAAGAAGAATATGGCACCTCACAAGCCATGAGGTTTATTCGCAAGATCATGCAGGATCGCAGTTCGGCTGGCGCCATCGCCACGCTGGCGCTTTTGCTGTTCTTGTTGCAAGGCCTTGTAAATGGCGCTGCTAACGGCAGCATGGCGGCAGCGGCCCTCGCAGCGGGCGACGTTATCTGCTCCACCCATTCCCCTGATGGTGCGACTGGCAAGGAAAATCCAGCCTCCAAACTGGCCAACAATTGCTGCGGCGCGCTTTGCCGCCTTGCTTCCCTCTCTACGGCCGCCCTTCCCGTCATACCTGATGACCTGCCCGCCGACATTATCCCGAAGGTGCAGATCGCCGTCCTGCCAGCCGACGCGGCCCTGCCACCCTCTCCGCCCAACAGGGATTCGCGAGCCCGCGCCCCACCCCTTTCTCTGCAGATCTGACGCATGAACCATCCGGCCGGGAAAGGCCGGACCATCCTTATCTTGCGGAGACACCCATGTCCGTCACCACTTCTGTCGAAGGGGAGCGCCCGCGTGCGCAATCTTCGTCCACCAGCCTTTACCGCGCCGTCTGGCGCTGGCACTTTTATGCCGGTCTTTTCGTCCTGCCGTTCATGGTAACGCTTGCTGTCACCGGCGCGCTTTATCTGTTCAAGGATGAGCTGGACAACGTCATCCACGCCGATATCAAGCGTGTCGAAGCAGTACAAAACGCTCCGAGAGCGCTTCCATCCGAGATCATCGCCGCCGCGCTTGCAGCGGTTCCCGGTACGGCAGTCAAATACACCACGCCAATCGATCCCGCCGCCTCGGTCGAGATCACCGTTAACACGACGGATGGCAGGCGCGCCGTTTATGTCAATCCTTATACACGGGAGGCTCTCGGCTCCCTTCCGGATCGCGGTACCGTCATGTGGACGATCCGTTATCTGCACAGCCTGAAATATTTTGGCACCTATGCACGTTACCTCATCGAGATCGCGGCGGGCTGGTCCATCCTGCTGGTCGCAACCGGCATCTATCTCTGGTGGCCGCGCAAACAGACCGGCGGCGTGCTGTCTGTGCGCGGCACGCCGACCAAGCGCGTCTTCTGGCGCGACACCCATGCCGTCACCGGAATTTTCGCTGGTATCTTCATCGTTTTCCTCGCCCTTACCGGCATGCCCTGGTCGGGCGTCTGGGGCGGCAAGGTCAACGAATGGGCCAATGGCAACAACTTCGGATATCCCTCCGGCGTGCGTATCAACATCCCCATGTCCACCCAGAAACTGGATGAGATTTCCAAAACGTCCTGGTCGCTGGAACAGGCCAGAATTCCGATCTCACAAGGGCATGACCACGGCCAGCACAGCGCAGAAGACATGACGCGGCCCATCGCTGAAAGCATTCTGCCCGCTACCTCTATCGGCGTTGATCAGGCCGTTGCCCGCTTCGATCAGCTCGGGCTTTCACCGGGTTATGTGGTCGCACTGCCGACAACACCGCAAGGCGTCTATAGCGGTTCTGTTTATCCTGACGACCTTCAGAAACAGCGTGTCATCCATCTCGATCAATATAGCGGCGAGCCATTGATCGACATGAGCTACGCCGACTACGGACCACTCGGCAAGGCGCTGGAATTCGGCATCAACACGCATATGGGACAGCAATTTGGCCTGACAAACCAGATCGTGCTGACCCTGGCCTGCCTCGGCATCATTGTGCTCGCCACCTCCGGCGGCATCATGTGGTGGAAACGTCGCCCAACGGGCTCTCTCGGTGTTCCACCCATGCCGCAAGACAGACGCGTGCTCTATGGGCTCATTGCCATCCTTGCCATAGGAGGCATCATCTTCCCATTGGTCGGAATGAGCCTGCTTGTCATGTTGCTGCTCGATCTCTTGATGCAGTCACGCCAGAAGCGCCGTGGCGTCTAAAAACATCTGATAACTGTGGCCGGGAGCAATCCCGGCCGTCGCTTCGACCATCAGGATCTGAAGATGAACGACGCACCCAGCGCAATGAGTGCAAAACCGATGACATGATTGATGGTGATGCTTTCCTTCAGCCAGAAAACCGAAAACAGCGCGAACACCGCCAGCGTAATGACTTCCTGAATGGTCTTGAGCTGCGCCGTCGAATAGACCTCCGATCCCAGCCTGTTGGCCGGTACTGCAAGGCAATATTCGAAGAAAGCGATACCCCAGCTCGCCAGAATGGCCAGAAACAGGGCGCTGCCCTTGTGCTTGAGGTGCCCGTACCAGGCAAAGGTCATGAAAACATTGGAGGCAACGAGCATCAGGACAGGCCAGATGTGAGCAGGGCTGATTGCGGGCATGACAAATCCTTGGGAAACGAAGATAGAAAACGGCTTAGAGCATCGGACCGAAAAGTGTAACGCCGATTTCCGAAAATCCCGGCGTTGCAGCCAAAAATTTCGAGCGACTGCGAATGCTGAGCGCAGTTTTCGGCCAGCAGAAACGAAGATCCAGCCATTCGGTTCCCAGGCAGACGACGTTTCCCTTTTGTACTCATTTTTTCATCGTCGCCCCTTCCTTTCTCCGCTGACTCCCTCCATATTCTCGCCATGGCCAGATCACCGAAAAATTCCACATCCTCAAACTCCGGGTTCGAGGAAATGCCGCAGGCGCCGTTTGAAGGCGCACCGCTTTCCGGCAGCGTTGCCGACTGGGTGAAGCAGCTGGAGGCAGAGGCAGAAGCCTCGTCTGTCGAAACACAGCGCGAGATAGCCTCCAAGGCCGGCAAACACCGCAAAAAAATCGAGATCGAGGCCCGCAAGGAAGCCGAAAAGGCTGCGCCTGCGAAGACAGCCAAGAAAACGACGGCTTCCAAAACCGCGCGTGGCGTGTCGATCGGCGGATCGTCCGACCCCAAAACACGTGCGGCAGCTGGCCTTAATCCGGTCGCCGGTCTGGATGTGTCACTGGAAGATGCCGGCGCCCTTGCTCCCGGCGCCGTGACGGCGACGGTCGACGCACTCTCCAAACTGATTGAAAGCGGCAATCCGCTGTTCAAGGACGGCAAGCTGTGGACACCGCACCGCCCTGCCCGCCCGCCGAAATCCGAAGGCGGCATCGCTATCGAGATGGTTACGGAATACAAACCGTCCGGCGACCAGCCGACCGCAATTGCCGATCTGGTCGAAGGTATCAATTCCGGTGATCGTTCCCAGGTGCTGCTCGGCGTCACCGGCTCTGGCAAGACCTTCACCATGGCAAAGGTGATCGAGGCGACACAGCGTCCGGCTGTCATCCTTGCGCCGAACAAGACTCTCGCCGCGCAGCTCTACTCCGAATTCAAGAACTTCTTCCCGAACAACGCGGTCGAATACTTCGTTTCCTACTACGACTATTACCAGCCGGAAGCCTATGTGCCGCGCTCGGACACCTATATCGAAAAGGAATCGTCGATCAACGAGCAGATCGACCGGATGCGCCACGCCGCCACCCGCGCCATTCTGGAACGCGACGACTGTATCATCGTCGCCTCGGTCTCCTGCATCTACGGTATCGGCTCGGTCGAAACCTATACGGCCATGACATTCCAGATGCAGGTCGGTGACCGGCTGGATCAGCGGCAGCTTCTGGCCGACCTCGTGGCCCAGCAGTACAAGCGGCAGGACATCAATTTCGTGCGCGGCTCCTTCCGGGTGCGTGGCGATACCATCGAAATCTTCCCCGCCCACTTGGAAGATGCCGCCTGGCGCATTTCCATGTGGGGCGACGAGATCGAATCCATCACTGAATTCGATCCGCTGACAGGCCAGAAAACCGGTGACCTGCAATCGGTCAAGATATATGCCAACTCGCACTATGTGACGCCACGCCCGACCCTGAACGGTGCCATCAAGTCGATCAAGGAAGAGCTGAAAATGCGCCTTGCCGAACTGGAAAAGGCCGGCCGTCTTCTAGAAGCGCAACGTCTGGAACAACGCACCCGTTACGATATCGAGATGCTTGAGGCGACAGGTTCCTGTGCCGGCATCGAGAACTATTCGCGTTATCTCACCGGTCGCAATCCCGGCGAGCCGCCACCGACCCTGTTCGAATATATTCCCGACGACGCCCTGATCTTTATCGATGAAAGCCACGTCACCATTCCGCAGATCGGTGGCATGTATCGCGGCGACTTTCGCCGCAAGGCGACACTGGCGGAATATGGCTTCCGCCTTCCATCCTGCATGGACAACCGCCCGCTGCGCTTCGAGGAATGGGACGCCATGCGCCCGCAGACCGTTTCAGTTTCCGCCACGCCAGGTGGCTGGGAAATGGAGATGGCCGGCGGCGTGTTCGCCGAACAGGTTATCCGTCCGACCGGTCTGATCGATCCACCGGTGGAAGTTCGCTCGGCACGTACGCAGGTGGACGACGTCCTTGGTGAAATCCGCGAAACCGCCGCCAAGGGATATCGCACCCTCTGCACCGTGCTGACCAAACGAATGGCGGAAGACCTCACCGAATATCTGCACGAACAGGGCGTTCGCGTGCGCTACATGCACTCGGATATCGACACGCTGGAGCGTATCGAGATCATCCGCGATCTTCGTCTCGGCGCCTTTGACGTGCTGGTGGGTATCAACCTGCTGCGCGAGGGTCTGGACATTCCCGAATGCGGCTTCGTCGCCATTCTCGATGCCGACAAGGAAGGCTTCCTGCGGTCCGAAACATCTCTCATCCAGACCATTGGCCGTGCGGCGCGTAACGTCTACGGCAAGGTCATCCTTTACGCCGACAACGTCACAGGCTCGATGAAGCGAGCGATGGAAGAGACCAGCCGTCGTCGCGAAAAGCAGATGGCTTATAACGAAGAGAATGGCATCACGCCGGAATCGGTCAAGGCCAAAATCTCCGATATTCTTGATTCTGTTTATGAGAAGGATCACGTAAGAGCCGATATTTCCGGCGTTTCCGGTAAGGGCTTTGCCGATGGCGGCCACCTCGTTGGCAACAACTTGCAGGCCCATCTCAACGCGCTGGAAAAGTCCATGCGCGACGCCGCGGCCGATCTCGACTTCGAAAAGGCCGCCCGACTGCGCGACGAAATCAAGCGCCTCAAGGCCGCCGAACTCGCCGCCATGGACGACCCGATTGCCAGAGAAGAGGCTTCGAGCGCCGAAAGCGGAAGAGGCAGAGCAAAAGCGGCTTCCAAAGGCGCTGGCAGTGAATCGCTCTTCACCAAACCGTCACTCGATGACATGGGACCAGGCACAGACACCGCCAAACCGCTGTTCCGCAAGAACACCCTCGATGAGATGACCGTGGGCCGCACCGAAAAACCTGTTCGTGGTGCAGTCCCCGACAAACCGGATGAGCCGGGCAAACGGTTCTCACCACTGCTGGAAGGCCAACCGGAAAAACGCACCGACGACCCGCGCCCGATCGTGCGCGGCAAGGTCGGCGCGGGTTCTTACGAAGATCCGGTCGATGAAAAGCGCAAGGGCCGCACCAAGGGCAAGACGGGAAGGCCGGGACGTTGACAGACTAGCGCTCCGGAACCCGGCACTCCCACAAACGTTGGTTGTGTTTAGGGACCCGCAAGGGAGATTGGCATGCTTCGAAAAAATCTGGCGAGACTTTGTTTGTTTCTCGCTTCAGGGCCGGCGTTCGCCGGACAAATCGAAGACGCCACTTTCAAAAGCAAAGCGCTGGGGAGTGATCTTTCCGTCAACATTTACCGGCCGGATGGCGACCCGCCGGACAACGGCTGGCCGGTGCTCTATCTGCTGCATGGCCATGACGGCGATCAGAACAGTTGGCGCGATCTCGGCAATATCGAAAACACGCTGGACGGCATGATCGCATCGGGCACGATCCGTCCGCTTGTGGTGGTAATGCCGGGCGCTAAAAATAGCTGGTATGTCGATTCGAGTTCTATCGAGGGACCGGGTGACTACGAAACGGCCATCACCCGCGATCTTCGGTTCCACGTCGAAACGACGATGCCCGTACGCAAGGACAAGCAGGGACGCGCGATCGCCGGCCTGTCTATGGGTGGGTTCGGTGCGCTCCGCCTCGCCTACGGCCACGAAGATTTATACACTGCGGTCGCAAGCCTGTCAGGCGCGATCTGGCAAAATGTTCCGGCCGGAGACGTGGACAAGACGCCGGCCGAACTCAGGCTCATTCAGGATAGCGCATTCTTTCACCGTATCGACCGCGCCACCATCACCAGCGGCATCGTGCTGCCTTCCACCGGCGATCATTTTTCCGGCGCCTTCGGTACGCCCTTCGATGCACGACTGTTCAACGACAAGAACATTTTCACACTCATAGCCAGACACGTTGTTCAAAGCCAGGATTTACCGGCAACCTATTTGACGGTCGGCGACGACGATGGCTTCAACCTGTGGCGCGGCGCCGTGGCCCTGCATGAGACATTGCAGGCCGATAACCGTAAATCCGAGTTACGGATCACCGATGGCGATCACCTCTGGTCCGTATGGAAAATATCGATCATCGACGCACTGAAATTCATCGATAGCCAGTGGGACAAAGACATGAATGTGGCTCAGGACTAGCAATCCAGGTCTCTATCGATCCCTCTGGCGAGCTTACTTCCGCTTCTTCGCGGCTTTACCCACAGCGTTTAACGCGGCAGCAGCGCGGATCAAGGCTGCCAGCGCCTCCTCGTCAACCTTATCGCCCTCGTGAAGATCGATGGCGCGCCGGGTATTGCCTTCGAGGCTGGAATTGAACAGACGACCTGGGTCGTCCAGCGACGCCCCTTTGGCGAAGGTCAATTTCACGGCGCTCTTGTAGGTCTCGCCCGTACAGATGATACCGTCATGCGACCAGACGGGGACCCCACGCCATTTGACCTCCTCCACGACGTCTGGATCGGCCTTTTTGATAATGGCCCGTACACGCGCCAGCACATCGCCCCGCCAACCGCCAAGGTCGGCGATCTTCTGATCGATGAAATCTGATGCCGCAGTCGCCTCGATATCATTTTCCGCCGCTTTTTTGACCACGCCCATCCTCCCTCTATTCCCGCTGCTTTAACCATTTCGTGCTGCGCACGAACGGTCAGGGAACATCATAAACACGATTTTTCATTTCGTCTCACAGGAACCAATTCCGCCTCCCTTCGTTTCTTCCCCGAACGCAACGTTCAGCATACAAAGGGAAGAAACATCATGAAAAACAAGGTTTTCGCACTGGCTGCCGTCGCAGCCCTGACCTCTTCTGTTGCCTTCGCGCAGACCGCCACCACGGCACCGGCCGAGACGGCTCCTGCAGCAGTTGGTGCGGATGCGGCACTTTCTGGCCCTGGCTTCACCATGGGCACGAAGGCCAGTGGTCCGCTGAAATTCGTCAACGTGCAGAAGACCGACCTGACCGCCTCGCAGCTCGATGGCATGGATATCTACAATGCCAAGGGCGAGGACATCGGTGAAATCGAAGATGTGGTCATTGGCGAAGGCAAGGCCGTGATCGGTCTCGTTGCCAGCGTCGGCGGTTTCCTGGGCATCGACAAGAGCTACGTGGTTCTCGACCCGGCATCCGTTGCGATCAACAACGACAATGGCACCTGGAAAGCCTATGTCGACACTACCAAGGATGCGCTGCAAAACGCGCCCAAGCTCGATTACGACAAGCTTGATGACTGACACCCCTACAGTCACAAGCGGCCCCTGCGATCCGTCGCAGGGGCTTTTTGTATAGAGATGGCCGCAGCGATAAATGCCGTCGCGGGGCCGATGCAACGCTTGCCTTGCCGCCCACCCCTCGCCTATCTTCGGCCCGCAAAACCATCCAAGGATCGATGCGTGCCCGCCTCAAAATACTCTTCGCTCACTTTCACCGTAGCGTCTTTAGTGTCGGCTTTACTGGCGCCTTCGGCTCAGGCTGCAGACTGGAAACCAGCCGAGCAGATCAAGACCTATACCGTTACGGGCAACTCAGGGGCAGCGCTTTACGATTCCATCGGCGAGCGCGGTCCCATGGCGGGCGTGCAGGCCATCGCCCACACCACGTTCAAGCTGACATGGCGGCGTGACTATCGCCCGCAGCCTGATGGCGCCTGCGTGCTGGCCACCGCGCGCCCCAACCTCACCATCATCTACACCTGGCCAAAGGCACCGGCGAAGCTGCCGACCGCCGTCGCGGCGAGCTGGAAAACCTTCATCAGCGGAGTGGAAACCCACGAGCGGGTGCATGGCGAGCACATCGTCGACATGGTGAAGAAGATCGAAGCCTATAGCGTCGGCTTGCGGGCCGAAAGCGATCCGGGATGTCAGAAAGTCCGTGCGGTGCTGCAACAGCGGCTGGGCGAATTGTCCAACGAACAGCGACAACGCGGCAGAGACTTTGACCGAGACGAACTATCACCCGGCGGTCGCGTTCATCAGCTCATTCTGTCACTGGTCAACGGCCCCTGATCGATCGGTAAAGCCTCGTGGCCTTCGCAGATAAGCCTTGCCTTACTCGGCAGCCTCGCCTTTCAGCACGGGTTGCGGCAAGGACATGGCTTCCAGTTCGTAAGAATATCCTTCAAGCATCGTATAGGCTTGTTCGATTGCTTCGATCTGCGCCTCGGCATTGCGGATCGCCTCGGCAATCGACTGGCTGCGGGCACGCAGCATGGAGCCGAGAACATCGGTCTCCGGTTTTTTGCCCAACCGGTCCATATGTTTGCGGACACGGGTGCGGTGCCGCTCCAGTTCCAGAATGTGAAAGCGACTCTTCAGGATATCGTCGGTCAGTTTGCGGCGCATCGCCGCCACGGGATCGAAGCTGCCCGGCTCGCGTTCATCAAGAATGAACTCGTTGACGAGCGTTTCCAGCATCAGCAGGCCCTTGAGATCCTTGGCATCGGCCAGTTGCGGATCGTAACCGGTATCGTCGAACACCTTGCGGCGTACCGGGTCCTTCAACAATTCATAGGCTGTCTGAAGTTTCGCGAATTGCTCGGCGTCACCGCCGCTGTCGGGATGAGCAGCCTTGGCCACCTTCCGATAGGCGGATTTGATCGCAGCCTCGTCGGCATCGCGCTCCACGCCTAGCAATATATAAGGATCGATCACGAAAACACCTTCAAACGCAACTCTTCACCAGCATGCCGAACATATCCTGACGGCAGCGGACTGATCATAGGCGAAAAGCGCGCCACGAGCACCCCTGCTGCACCAGTCAAAGCGGTAAAACCCCAAAAAGGATGCACCGCCATAGCGATATAAAACCGGGCGAAAAGCCCTTGGTCCCGAAATTTGTCGAGGCCAAGGCCACTATAATGGCAGGCCGGACAAAATTGTGGACAGCCGTGACGAAAGAGATTTCGCGGCACACTGCTCGACAGGATCGAGACAAAGTTACGGCTGACGCGCGGGCGCAAAAACACTGCGTGGCAAGGGGTTATGGCGAAATACCATCAACGGGTGTACTCTTGATCATCGATCTGAAGGGAGGGTCAGTCCGGTGCCGCAAACGATCACACAGACCGTCACAGACTATGTTCATGCCATGGCCTACGCGGATGAAGGGCTGATGCGCGATGTTTTCGATCCGCGCGCCTCAATCGTCGGGAATTATCTGGGAGAAACCGAATGGCTTTCGCTCGATGATTTTGTTGGCCAGATCAGGGAGAACGAGCGCGGTCTCCCCGACCACGATCCGTCCTTCGAGATATTGGGGATAGACAAGGAAGGCGACAGCGCCTCCGTCAAACTGACCACCAGCTTCGACGGCACCGACTTCTGTGAATATCTTTCGCTGCTGGAACGCGATGGAAACTGGTTCATCGTCCACAAGCTCTATCACGTGAAGCCGTAGAACACAGGCAACACATTGCCGGAAAACAGCGGTCGAACCACGACCGCTGTCAGCGCCCTCGCGTCACAGCCACTTCGGAATATCAACCCGTTGATAGGTCTGCAGTTTTCCGATCAAGGCTTCCGCATTGGCGTCAACAGAGGTCGAATGTCGGTGCGCGGCCGGCAGAAATTTCTCGACAACCATGTGGTCGATGAAGCCCAGGAAGCTGTCGAAAAATCCCCGTGTATTCAAAAGACCGATCGGCTTGTCGATTTCGGAAAGCTGGTTCATCGTCCAGACTTCCATGAACTCCTCCATCGTCCCGATGCCGCCAGGCAAAGCAATGAAGGCATCCGCCAGTTCCGCCATGCGTTGCTTGCGTTCGCGAAGCGTCTGCGTCACCTCACACAAGGTCAGCCCCTCGTGCGAGTGACCCTTTTCGTGAAGGCGAGCGGTGATGATGCCGTGCACCTCCCCACCGGATGACAGTGCGGCGTCGGCCACAACGCCCATCAAACCCTTGGTCGTGCCACCATAGATGAGTTTGATGCCGGCGTTACCAAGCGCGTGTCCCAGCGCCCTCGCCCCTTCTGCAAACTCTTCCGATGCACCGTAGTTGGAGCCGCAAAAAACGGCAATCGATTTGATATGACGGGTCGTCATGGCATTTCCTGATCAGATATGGTGGGCGACAGCGCCGATTTGGGGATCATCACATGTGCCCCCTTTTTGATGTTGACGAGCTGGGTGATCCGAACGTCCGCCGCAACGCTGCAGAAGGTATATGCATCCTCCGCGCTCATGCCCGTTCGCTTCCGGACAAGCGTGATGGCGTGACGCAAAGCCTCGTGCACGGCCCTCTCCAGCTCCTCGTCGAAACCCATAGAGATCAGGTGAGTCGATGTCTCGGCAAAAGGAGCGGAAATGTCGGTATTTTTGATCACCGTGATCCGGACACGACCAGACAATCCGGTCTCCACAGCGGTGAGACACGCCTCGCCATCGCCCTGGGCCGCGTGTCCATCTCCGATCGAGACAAGAGCATCTTCGACGGATACAGGCAGGTAAAGCGTCGAGCCTGACGACAGCTCCTTATTGTCGATATTCCCGCCGAAATAACCGGGCACGACAGATGAACGTCGGCCATCCTCACGCCGTGGAGCAGTTGCAATAACGCCAAAGAAAGGACGCGCCAAAAGCGTACCTCCCCAGGGCGCAGCAATCGTGCCCGTCGTCATGTCGATACCGAAATGCACCGTCCTTGATGCATCGAAATCGTCGGGCAACGCGCCCTTTCCTGGACGGATGATGTTGAAACCCCAATCATCGCGCAGGCTGACATCGAGAATGTCGATTTTGAGCATGTCGCCGGGCACCGCGCCATTAACGCGGATCGGCCCGGTGAGGATGTGCGGGCCAAGTTCAGGCGCAAGTGTCTGGTGGATGACGCCAAGTTCGGGGCGAACGCGATATCGGCCGACAGGGGCCTCTTCCGCAGACCCGCTAACCGAATGAACGGTCACGATGTCACCGCTGTCGATGCTGAGAACCGGAGAGAGATTCCCGTCAAGGTAACCCCAGTGTACCGTCTCCGCGCCCGGAAAAAGCTCATGCTCGGCCATCGGTTCAGGCCAGTTCGAAACGGATGGGCTGTGCGCCTTCCCAAAGCGTCTTCTTGCCAAGTGCCGCCAAGTTCTCCAGCCCCGATGTCAGTGTGATGAAATGGTTTCCGGCAAGCTGCCCCATTTTCGAAGAGAAGTCGACGCCACCATAGGCAAGCAGAATTTCCGTTTCGCTGATACCTCCGGGATAGAGGATGATGTGGCCCGGTGCGGGATGGCTGGTGTGGTTCTCGTAACCCACGCCAAAATCCTCATCCCCCAACGGCACCCAGACGCCCTCACCGCTCCACCGGACATGGACGATCTGACTGTCATAAGGGAGGCGCTCCAGGAAGGCCGCGCAGGTTTTCGGTGCATCGTGCATTTCAAGGCGAGCGGTGAAGGTGAACGGGCCGGCGGTGATCGTGAGTTCGGTCATGAAAATTGTCCTGTGAATCCTGCATGAATGCCTTGGCGGAAGCGGTCAGCCGTTGGTGGCGAAACTGTCGCTGCGAACGGCCCAGCCTGTCACTCGCGCCTCGATAGCCGAGAAGATGATGTAGAGAGTGACACCGAGCGCAGCGAGAATGAACAATCCGGCAAAGACCAGCGGCACATCGAAGCTGGAGCTTGCGATCATCATCAGATTGCCGATGCCACGGTTCGATGCCACGGTTTCGGCAATGACGGTGCCGACAAACGCCAGCGTCGCAGCGACTTTCAGTGAGGCGAAGAAATACGGCATGGTGCGCGGCAGGCCGATATTCCAGAGGATTTCGAGTTTCGTCGCCTTCAGCGTGCGCATGACGTCCTGCAACTCCGGTTCGGTAGAGGCGAGCCCGGTCGCGACATTGACGACGATGGGGAAGATGCACATCACCATTGCGGTCAAGATGGCTGGCACGGTTCCAGCCCCGAACCACAAGACCAGGATCGGCACGATCGCCACTTTTGGGATTGACGAAAAGCCGACCAGCATCGGATAGGCCACATCGTAAGCAAGCTTCGAAGAGCCGATGAGCATGCCGAGAAGCACACCAAGAAGAATGCCAAGTCCGAGCCCGACCAGCGTCGTGTAGATGGTCTGAAAGGCATGCGGCCAGATTGCCGGGAACTGGGTGATGAGCGTTGATATCGCCTGCGTCGGTCTCGGCAGGACCATTTCAGATATGCCGAACATGAGGCAGATCAACTCCCAGGCGACGAAGGCCCCGAGAATGCAGCAGGCTGACAGAACGCGACGTTTGGTGTCAGGCTTCATGGCTGATGCTCCTTGACGGCCCGGGCCGCGACGATGCGCTCGCGAAGCCTCTGTGTGAGGGATACGAATTCGGGTTCGAAAGAGATGTCGATGGTCCGCGGCCGGGCAAAGGGCACTGCGCGGTCCTCAATGATCCGCCCCGGTCGGGCCTGCATGATGCAGATACGCGACGCCAGATACGCGGCCTCCTTAAGGTCGTGGGTCACGAGCAGAACGGTCGGCTTCTTCTCGATCCACAGGTTCTGCATGATCTCCCAGAGTTCCTCGCGGGTGAACTGGTCGAGCGCGCCGAACGGCTCGTCGAGCAACAGCAGCGTCGGGTCATGGATCAGCGCGCGGCAGAGCGAGGCGCGCTGTTGCATTCCCCCTGAAAGCTGCCAGGGAAACTTGTCGCCGAAACCGGATAACCCTACCTGTTCCAGCAAAGCCTCGGCCCGATCGCGATATTCGCCTTTCTTTTTCTTCGCATAGGCATGTTTGAATGGCGCAACGATTTTCAGCGGCATCATGACGTTGTCGCGCACATTGAGCCATGGCAGCAGTGTCGGGTTCTGGAAGGCCATGCCGATACGCACATCATTTGCGCCGATCTCGCGGCCGGCCACGAAGATGTGCCCCTCCGACGGCGAGAGTGTTCCCGCAACGAGTTTGAGGATTGTCGACTTGCCGCAACCGGAGGGTCCGACCAATGCGATGAACTCTCCATTCTCAATCCGCAGCGATGTTTCGGCCAGAGCGACTGTTTTGTTCTTTTCGCCACCGAAGGTGACGTTCACCCTTTCCAGATCGATGATTGCGTTACGGACTGCAATTTCGGGAGCGAAAGCGATGGTCATGCCGCCGCACTCCCCGTGTGAGATGGCGCCTGAGAGGTAACGGCCGCTATCGTCTGATTCTCGTTTCGCACGTCCGGCACCGGCATCGACTGGATGTCATGCACCGACCGTCCCCAACCGCGGGCATCGGCCTGAAGTTGGCGATCCTTCATGGCAAAGCGGCCACGAACGATTGTGTGGATCGGCAGAGCAGTTGCGTGCATCCCGTGCCAGGGAGAGATTTTCGCCGTCGACTGGATCAGCGCATCATCGATCGTCCAGGCACGATTAGTATCGACAATGGCGATATCGGCATCCGAACCAACCATCAGCGCGCCCTTCCTCGGGAAAAGTCCGAAAGATTTTGCCGGGTTCTCCGCACTCCAGCGCACATAATCCGACAGACTGGCCCCGCGGCGGGCTATTTCCGTCAGCATCAGCGGCATCTGGGTTTCCACACCGGGAAAACCGCAATCGACCGACCAGATATCGGCCCGTGTCTTTTCTTCGGGCGCATGCGGAGCATGATCAGTGGCAATCATGTCAATGGTGCCATCAACAAGCGCCTGCCAGATCGGGTCTTGGTTTTCAACTTCACGGACCGGCGGATTGACACGAATAACCCCGCGCTTGGCTTCGTAATCGTCCGCAGACAACAGCAGATATTGCGGGCATGTCTCACCGGTGATGTCGACGCCGCGTGCCTTTGCATCCGCCAGCGGCCGAAGCTCTGCGGCGGAGGATATGTGCAGAATATGGATGCGCGCCCCAGTCCATTCGGCAAGGATCGCGGCGCGGGCAACCGCTTCCGTTGCCACCACCGCCGGACGGGCGGCAAGATGGGCAAGTGGATCGCTGCGCCCCATCTGGCGAAGGCGCGCTTCGCGACGCTCCATGATGGAGTTCGTCTCAGCATGCAGCGAAATGCGTTTACCGGTCGGAGCGACGATCTCGAACAGTTCCAGCATCGCACCGGTTGTCGGCGACGGGATGCGACCGAAGGTATTGCCCATGTAGCATTTGAAGCCGATCACGCCGCCTTCGATCAATTCACCGATATTCGGCAGGCTGTCCTCGCCAAGTACAGCATAAAGGCCGTAATCGACATGCGCCTTGGCACTGGCAATCGCATGCTTTTCCTTCAGCGATGCCGCGTCGGAAATTGCCGGCAGGGTGTTGGGCATGTCGAAGACAGTGGTGACACCGCCGAAGGCTGCCGCTGCCGTACCCGAGGCAAAGTCCTCCTTCTGCGCATAACCGGGATCACGGAAATGCACGTGAACGTCAATGGCGCCAGGAAGAATGTGCAGACCGGTCGCGTCAAGTTCCTCTTTTGCCTTCGGCATGGCGCTCTGCTCGCCAATCGCCAGGATCGCACCGTCCTTGATTGCGATACTGGCTTTGTATTCGGTGTCCGGTGACACGATCGTGCCGCCGTGGATGACGAGATCGGCGATGATATCTGTAGTCATGACTTCCATCCTTCCTAGAGCGCGGCCCAACCGCCATCGACGGGCATATCGACGCCGGTGATCTGGCGGGACACATCGCTGGCGAGAAACAGGCAGGCATTGGCAACGTCTTCATCGACGGTGATGCGTTTCAGCGCATAGTCCTCGGCGTGACGAATTGCGGCCTCTTCTTCCGTGATGCCGAGCTTTTGGGCCATCGTCTTGCAAACCTTGTCGCGGAAGCGCGGGCCATCCACCATGCCGGGGGCAACACAGTTGACGTTGACATTGTGCTGACCAACCTCAAGCGCGAAGCTCTTGGTAATGCCGCGCAGACCCCATTTGGAAGCGGAATAGGCAAGACGCCCGGCACGCCCCTTCATGCCGAAGGTGCCGCCGACATTCACGACCTTGCCGTAACGCTGGTCGATCATTGCCGGCAGAACGCTGCGGATCGTGTGGAAGCAGCCATTCATGTTCAAGGTGACGATCTCATCGAACTCCTCCGGCGTCGTCTCGGCGCCTGTCTTGCCCATCGGGCCGGAGCCGCCGGCGACATTGACCAGCACATCGATACGGCCGAACGTCTCGAGTGTTTTCGCAGCCGCCGCATCGCACTGCGCCGCATCGGTAAGATCGCAGCCAATGACGATAGCCTCGCAGCCCTTTGCTTCAAGCTCTTCGGCAATAGGCTCGATGGCTGCGGTGTCTCGGCCGATGAGTGCCAGTTTGCTGCCTTCGGCGGCGAATGCCCGCGTAATGGCTGCGCCCATGCCCTTTGCCGGGCCGGTTATGACCACGACTTTATCCGTGAGCTTCAGGTCCATGATGTATTCCGTTCTCAGTATCTGGAGGATGAAAGGGAAACGGCGCCTGACGCGCCGCCCTTTTAGTTGACCGCGGTCAAGAGTTCGGTCTTGGCCGGAAGGAAGCTGCGGTCGAAGACTTCGCCGACGGCAGGCGTGCGCGGCAGGCCATTGGCGTTGACCAGAATGTCGATCGACTTGGCAAGACGCGCTTCATCGACATCCCCGAGGCCAACTTTGGCGACTTCGGGATGCGCCATTTCATCGGCAATGGTCGCATCGAAACGCTCACGCTCGACGTCAGTCTTGAGCAGCGATTCGCGTGTCTTAACCGAAGCGACCGCGGCTTCGGGGTCCTTGATGGCATCCTTGATGCTTCTGTTGAGTGCACGCAGGAAACCCTTGATCGCTTCAGGATTCTCCTTGAGGAAGGACTTCGAAACGATGATGGCGTTGGAATAGAGATCCATGCCGTAGTCACCGTATTTGATGAAGCGGATTTCCTTGTCGGGGTCGACACCAATCAGCTTGGCGCTGAAGCGGATGGTGTTGACGTAACCGAAAACGCCGTCGACCTGTCCTTTCATCAGCATCTGCTCGCGCAGGTTGGGCTGCATGTTGGTGACTTCCACCTTCGAGCAATCCGTCTTGCTGATCGAGCAGAAAGCCGGGAACAGCTTGAGCGCGCCGTCATTGGCAGCACCACCCAAAGTATGGCCGGCAAAATCTGCGGGTGATTTGATCGGGCTGTCAGCTTTGACGGCAATCGTGAAAGGCGGCTGATTGTACATCATGAAGACGCCAACCGGTGCATCCTCGGGCTTCTTCGCGGCGAACTCGATCAAGGCGTTGATGTCGCCAAAACCCATGTCATAGGCACCATTGGCAACCAGCGGAACCGCAGCGCCCGAACCGTTTCCCTGGTCCATGGTGACGTCCAGCCCCTCCTCCTTGAAGTAACCCTTGTCCTCGGCAAGGAACAGCAAACCCTGTGGCCCCTGATATTTCCAGTTCAGAACAAGCTTGATGTTGGTCTCGGCCTGCGCAACTGCCGCCGTGGCGAATGTTGCAAGCGCAGTCATAGCGGCAAGTGCTGCCATACGGGCACGCGTTTTCATCTGGTGGTGAGCCATTGCTTGTTCCCTTTATCTTGTTGGTTGGGGCCGCCGTGTCCGGCTGCTCGTTATGTTGCAACGCGACAATGCCACTGTTCAGTGAATACATCTACCGCTATTATTGTGTTTCAGCGGTGCCAAAAAGGCCTCACTCGGAGATGACGATGCGCCACCTCAAGCTGTTGCAGCAGATATCTGAAATCGCACGCGTCGGTTCGATCCGCCTGGCGGCGGAAAAGATGAACATCACCGCCTCGGCAATGAACCGGAAAATCCAGGATCTCGAAGTTGAACTTGATACGCCGATCTTCGAACGACATGCGCGCGGTGTGAAACTGACGGCAGCGGGCGAAATGTTCGTGCGTTACGCCCGCAGCCAGATCGCCGATGCGGAGCGCCTGAGTTCTCAGGTTGAAGACCTGCGTGGCCTCCGACGCGGTCCGGTCAAGATCGCCTGCAGTCAGGCACTGGCGCTTGATTTCCTGCCCTCACAGATCGGCGAATTTCGCAAGGCAAACCCTCGTCTCGTCTTCGACATCAAGGTCATGGACCACAACGCGGCAATCAACGCCCTGATCGACTACGACGTCGACCTTGCCATCGTCTACCGGGCAGTGATGCGACCCGCCGTGCGAATTCTGGCCTCAGTGCCTCAGCGGCTTGTCGCGATCATGCGCGACGACCACCCTCTCACCGCCAAGCAGACCTTGCGACTGTCCGACTGTGTCGGGTATCCGCTCGCATTGCCCGATCAAAGCCTCGGTGGCAGGCAGGTTCTCGATGAAGTCATCGCCAGACGCGATTTTCGCTTCGATGTCATGGCCGAGTCCAACTCCTTCGAAATGCTTCGCGGTCTGGTGCTGCGCGGGAACATGATCTCGTTCCAGATCGATGTCGGTGCTCCGCGCCAGGAGTTCGGCATGGGCGTCGTCGGTCGCCCCATCGACGAACGCGACATCCCGCGCTCCGATCTCGTCATGTGCCAACTCAGAGGACGCATCCTGCCACTGGCGGCCGCAAGCTTCGCCGATCAGATTGTGCGGGCGACGGCGTAACACCGCGATGGCCACTCTGTTCTCAAAGCAAGCCCGAAAACTTTTGATCGCCAGTATGGAGAATGAAGGAATATTCTGCGCGAGGCGGAAGGCTCTCCAACGTGCAACCGGTCCGTTGCGCAGGCAACAAACGGTAAAACGCGCGACACGCTGTAAAACGACGTTCTAGGTCGTTTTTCTTAATACGCTGAATTTCAAGAGAAAACTGGTGCCCCCGACAAGGTTCGAACTCGTGACCCCCTGATTACAAATCAGGTGCTCTACCAACTGAGCTACAAGGGCAATCCAGTAAGATGCCAAGTAACAGATTCTCGTCGTGTGTAAAGCGAAAACTGGCGAGATCGCATTCAGATGTTCGTTTTCCACACCCGTTCAAGAACACGATGAGGTCATGAGTGCTGTGCGTATCGCGGTATAAGCGAAGTGTTTACATGAAACAGCTATAATGGTGATGAAATACAACCAAACGAAGAGAATGATCCGCGTATGCGCACCAGCATCCAGAAGACACAGCTCAAAGGCACCATTCTTATTGCCGTGAGCTCCATGTTGCTGGCAACGCTTGCCGCCGCTCCAAGCGTCAACAACTATCTCAGATCCAGCAGAAATGCCGAACAACTCAGTCGTTTCGAAATCGCGCTGCGTTCCGTTTGGCTCGTGTCTGCCGAACGCGGACCGTCCAATAATCTTATGGGTGCAGATGTGCCCGATGAAGCGCTTGTTATCGCACTGGCCTCGGCAAGAAAGGCAACGGACGAGAAACTGGCACAGCTACGCGTCGCGTTCGAGCCGGAGTTGCGCCAGCAACCGCAATTGGCCAATGTCTTCGCCGACATCAAGCAGCAACTCTCACAGTCGCGTACGGCCGTTGACGATTTTGTCGATCTGCCGGTCGCAACGCGCGACCGAAGGCAGATGGCTGACGCCATACAATTGATGTTCCAGGCCGCAGACAGCATCAACACGCTTCGCGGCAGACTGGCAGCAGCCATCATCAAGGAAACACCCGATGTCGCAATGGATATTGCCACAACGGCGACTGCCGGCGTCATGCGCGACCGCATCGGTCGCCTGGGCTCGTATGTGGTCATGAGCCTTTCAGCGAGCCCATCCGAACGACAGGCCTATCGTGCAAAGTTCGATGCGGATCTGCAAAGCCTCGCGCTGCTCAAAGCATCGTTAAACAACTACACAGCCGCCTATCTCGGCGTTCCGAAAATCGACATGGCGCTGAAAGACCTTGAAAGTTCCTATTTCGGCCAAGCGCTTGCATATGCGCAAAATACGATTGCGATGGCCGTGCCTGATGCGAGGCCAAGCGTGACCGACTTTTCACAGACCTACATTCGAGGCATGCAGTCCGCCGACATACTGCGCGATCTCGTCCTTGCCGAAACACGTTCGAAAACCGAGGCCATGAAGGACAAGGCCCTGTCCTATGGGATTGCCTCCGTTCTGCTGGCGGCGATTGCCATGTATGTGCTGCTGAGACTGATGGCGGTCTACAAGACGGCGCTGTTCCAGCCGATGCAATCGGTCCGGTCACAGATTGCCGCCATCGCTGAAGGTAATCTTGGCGACGTCGAGCATCAGAGCCGCGTCGCGCCGGAAGTGCGCAAGATGTTTCAGGAACTCGATTTCCTGCGTGAGCAGTTGCGGCAGAAGCGCGATATGGAAGAGCAGCAACATGCCCTGGCCGAGCAATTAAGGCGGCTTTCCGAAACCGATGCCCTGACGGGTGTCTTCAATCGTCGTGCACTCGAAAAATCCGTGCGCAAGGTTCTTGATGACAGGGAACTGTCTGCGACGCTGACCGTGATGATCGTCGACATCGATCATTTCAAATCGATCAACGACAAATTCGGTCACGCGATGGGAGATCTTGCTCTGCAGAAGACCGCAGATCTGCTCAAGGGCGCCCTGAGGAAAAGCGATATCCTGGCACGTTACGGCGGAGAAGAATTTGTCATCGTGCTGCACGATGTCAGCCACGCCACGGCAACTGCGACTGCGGATCGTCTGCGACGCGCCATACAGGCCAATGTCATCGATGACGAGCACGGGATTTCGCTGACCGCCAGCTTTGGTGTTGTCTGGCAGGAAACGCGCACCGTCAGTAACTGGGAAAATCTGATCGCGGTTGCGGATGAGCGGCTCTATCAGGCCAAGAGAGCTGGACGAAACCGTGTCTGGGCAACCTACTATCAAAAGATCGCCTCTGCTTAGAGCGGCAGAGAGACCTCAGATCAAGTCCAGCGTCATCACCACGGCACAATGGTCGGAGGCCTTGGGTCGATCCCATCCCGTCCGGGGATACCGTTCCACCTCCTGCCCCGGCGGAAAGATCGTGCGGTAAGGCTGGCCAGCCCGAACAATTTCGGGAATGCGCGTCGCGTTGGTTTCAGCCAGATGCGGAGAAAGCCAGATATAATCGAGCTGGCACAGATGCTGCTCCAGCGGGCCACGCGAATGATAGAGCGTCCAGCGATCCATCACATCCCGACGCAACATCGGGTTCACGGCAAAACCGTCTTTTGAGAAGATGTCGAGCGCGCTGCGCTCTTCACTGACTGGTGTAAAGGTGTAGCCGTTACGCCTGTCGCCGGCGATCATGACACGTTCCTGATAGTCGTTCATGTCGCCGCAGATGGCGAAGTTCATTCGCCGTGCCTTGTCTGCACCCCAACGTCCCTCGATGATACGCCGAACAGCCATCGCCTCCGCCTCACGGATCGGCATGGTGCTGTAACGGGCATCGGTTGCCTCGCGGGAATTTGTCATGGATTTCAGATGCGTGACGTAAAGTGTCAGCGGCTTTCCACCAATCCTGAGATCGATTTCGAGACAATCCCGCTTGAAGATCTTGTCATCGATATGGTTTGTCAGGGCGATTTCTTCGTTGAACAGGCCAAGATTACGATAGGTTACCGCAGCGTGGCTCTTGATATCCACTACCTCGATCCGTTCGCCATCGCGCGTCTCCTCGCGCATGACAACGGCCACATCGATACCGCGACTATCATTGCCTTCGACCAGATATTTCTGACGATAACCATTGCCGACCATACGGTAGAGATAACCGTATTCGAAGGCCTGCAGGGCAGCCATGTTGTCCACTTCCTGAAGGCAGAGGATATCGGCGTCCGTATCGGCGATGGCGAGAGCGGAAAGCTGGCGCGTATCATCCGTGGAGGCAACAAGTCGGGCACTCTCCAGTGCCTGATAGGTTGCCTCGTCGCGGATGTCATAAAGCTGAATTGCCCTGTCGCGCCGCGTCTGGTTGCGAAAGCCGGTAAAATCGAAACGGGTCAGCAGGTTCTCGATATTGAAGGTAGCAAGCCGAAGCGACATGATTCATTCCTGTTTTACAGGAAAAGCTTAGCCGCTGCCGGTGCTGCTTGCCAACCGTCTAAAGATGCCACGCCTCGCGAATGGCAACCGACAACCGTTCTCCAGCAACAACAGGAAAGCGCGAGTATGCTCTGAGCGACTGGCCGTCGGAGAGTTCAAGACGCACGGCGTAACGCTCGCCCTCATACAGAACCGAAGTGACGGTCGTCATCACCCCGCCGTCCTCGAAAGCAACATCCTGCGGCCGCACCAGAACATCCGCAAGCGGCGCATCCCCCGAACTGCCATTCAATGCGGTCTGCAATGTGGGCCAGTCGAGTTGGCGTTGTCCGCCGGTGGCAAGTTTCAGCGAAAGGATCGCTCCCTGCCCTACCAACGAACCGACGAGCTTGCCTTCCGGTCTTGCATAAAGCTCGGCTGGCGGCGCCACCTGCAGCAGTTTGCCATGCGACATGACGGCGACGTCGGTTGCCAGCGCCATCGCTTCGGCCTGATCGTGGGTGACATACACCATCGTCGCGCCTGAGCGGGCATGAAACTCCCGGAAGGTTTCCTCCATCTCCTGTCGCAGATGGCGATCGAGATTGGCAAGCGGTTCATCGAGCAGCACGACATCGGGTTCGGTCACCAGGCAGCGGGCGAGCGCCACACGCTGCCGTTGGCCGCCGGACAGCTCCGCCGGACGTCGGTCGGCAAACGCTTCCAGCCTGACGGCAGAAAGCGCAGAGCGGACCTTCTCGCGATATTTCTCGCCGGAAATGCCCCGCACTTTCAGCGGATAACCGGCATTGTCCGCAACCGTCATATGCGGCCAGAGAGCATAGGACTGGAACACCATCGCCATGTTGCGCCGCTCCGGCGACACCATGGTTGCAGCATCGGCCAGAACCCGTTCACCCAGTAGAATGGAACCATCGGACGGTTGCTCGAAGCCCGCGATCATGCGCAGCACCGTTGTCTTGCCGCACCCCGAAGGGCCAAGCAGGGCCAGAAAACCACCTTCACGGACGGTCAGCGAGACATCGTCGACCGCGGGTTTCGCATTCGCTGCAAACCGCTTGGAAAGACGGTTGAGGATCAGTTTCGCCAAGGCACGACTCCTTTCGGCAGATAGCGCCCCAGAATTTCCAGCAGCAACATCAGCAAGATAACCATGATGACAACCAGTACCGAAAGCGCCGAGGCGAGATCGAAACTGCCGCTGTCATCCAGATTGTAGATCAGTACGCCAAGCGTCTGGGTTCCCGCCGACCAGAGAAGCGCGGAAACGGTCAGTTCATTGCAGGCAATCAGGAACACCAGAATGACGGATGCACCCGCCGCCGGTCCCACCAGTGGCAGAATGATATCCTTCATCCGTTGCCAGAACCCCGCCCCCGACAATCGCGCCGCCTCTTCCAGCGACGGGTCGAACTGCAGGAAAGCGCTGATCATCGGCTTCAGACTGACAGCAAAGAAGGACGAGAAATAGGCCAGCATGATGATCCAGATCGTGCCGTAAAGCGTTACGCCGAGAAGCGGAATTGGGGCTGCAAACAGCAAAACGAAGGATACTGAAATCACCACACCCGGCAGTGCATAGGGAATGTCGACCAAGGCCGACAAGACGAACATGAAACGGCTCTTGCCACGCACCAGGAAATAGGCCGTCAAGATCGTCACTGCCAGGAGACATATCGATGTCGCGGAGGCGAGAAACAGAGAATTGCGGAATGCGGTGCGCGTCACCGTCTGCCGGTAAAGCAGTTCCTCATAGGCGTGCAACGTCGCCGTCTTGAATGTCAACGGCACACCGTAAGCCGGCGCAAGAGAGCTGGCAACCAGGGCTGCCAGCGGTGCGACCAGCATAAAAAACAACATCAGCCAAAGCGCCGCTTCGACGACCGGGCGCCAGTACGACAGCCGGAACGTTGCGGCCTTTCCTGAAAGACCGATGATGCGATAGTCCCGCCCCTTCAACGCCCGCTCCTGCAGGGCTAGACCGGCCACGGAGATGATGGCGATCATCGTCGACAGAATGGCGATATCGCCAAAGGTGCTGGAGCCGAAACTGGCGAAACGGCTGTAGATCAGCGTTGGCAAGGTGAAGATCGAAGCCGGAATGCCGAGAATGGCCGGAATGCCGAAGTTTCCGATACCTGAAACGAAGGAAATGGCTGCACCAGCGATCAGTCCGGGGGTCGAAAGCGGCAGGATGATGTCGAACAGTACGCGGCGTGGCGATGCACCCGAAAGCTTGGCCGCCTCGATACCATCCTGCGGCAGGGCCATCAGCCCAGATCGCAGCGACAGAAACACCAGTGGCGCGTGCTGCACACCGAGCAGCAGGGCAATACCTGCAATGGAATAGAGCGGTTGCGGCGAGCCGATAGGCGGCGCCAGACCAAGTGCCTTCAAAAGCGTGCTTGAGGGGCCCGTCATGCCGATCCACGACAATGCAGTCACCTGCGGCGGGATCATCATCGGCAGCATGAACAGGAAGCTCAGGATCGACTTGCCGCGCACATCGCAAAGCGTCAGCGCAAGCGCAAAGGCGCCGCCGATAGCAAGTGAAATCAGCATGCCAAAGAACGAGGTGGACAAGGTGTTGAGCACCGCGTCCCACAAGGCAGGATCAGCAAGCAGACGCCATATATTGCCATTCAGTGCCGAGATGACGCCCGTATAGGCCAGACGGCCGAGCGGCAATGCACTCAGAACAAAGACGGTCGAGACCACAAAAGGAAACAGCCAGCGTGGCTGGCTGCCTCCATAAGCATTGGATTGCGACATGTCGCTTTATCAGCCCTTGGAGCCGAAGATATCCGAGAACGTCTTCAGATCCTGTTCGGAGTTCTTCAGAGCATCCGCAGCGTTGAGCGGCAGAACCTTAATTGTGTCGCGGGCCGGGAAACCTTCCGGCATACCCGCATCGGCACGCGCCGGGATGTAACCGAGCTTCACGAAGCCCTGCTGGCCCTTTTCGGAGAGCACGTAGTCAACGAACTTCTTGGCCGCTTCTTCGTGCTTGGTGCCCTTGAGGATTGCAACCGGCTCGGTCACAGCGGACACGCCCTCTTCCGGGAACACGAACTCAACCGGAGCACCCTTGGCCTTTTCGCGGATCGGCATGTAGTCAACGACAACGCCGTAAGCCTTTTCGCCGGAGGCGACAGACTTCAGGATGGCGCCATTGCCGCCGGCTGCAACTGCCTCATTGGCCTTGAGCGCTTTGTAATAATCCCAGCCGAGATCCTTGGAAGCGGCAAGCGTCTGCGCATGGATAAGGGCAGCACCCGAGGTCAGCGGGCTCGGCATGGTGACCAGACCCTTGGCTTCAGCCTTGGCAAGATCCTTCCAGCTCTTCGGCTTCATGGCTGCCGAAGTGTTGTACATGATGCCGGTGGTGATGAGCTTGGTGGAATAATAATAGCCATCCGCATCGTAGAGCGACGCGTCGATATTCTTGGCTTCCGCAGACTTGTGAGCGAGAAGCTGGCCGGCCTGCTTCATGCGCTCCAGCGTCACCGTGTCAGCAATCAGCAGCACATCGGCGACCGGATTGCCGGCGTCGATTTCGGCCATCAGCTTGGCCATGATTTTCGGTGTTCCGTCACGAACCCACTGGACCTCGAGGCCGGGGTTTGCGGCCTTGAAGCCGTCAACGGTCGCCTGTGCATCCTCGTTTGGCTGGCTGGTGTAAAGCACCAGGTCGGCCGCGTTGGCAGCGGTTGCAATAAAGCCGAGTGAGACGATCGCAGTGAAAGCGGAGAGCAGCGTCTTCATGGGTCCATTCCCTGTTGAAATTCGGGACCGCTAAAACACGCTTGCATAACACGTATGTGACAGAGAAGACGTCTTGCCACCGTAAATGAAAAACCCGCCCGCCTTTCTGGCGGAAGGGTCGGCGTATTGGACCATGAAAGGCTCAGATCGCAGCTATCGTCTCATTGGTCAGTTCATTGACCTGCGCTGCAGCGATCAGACGGCCAAGACGCTTCATGCCTTCTTCGATCATTGCTTCGTTGGCGCAGGAGAAACTGATGCGCAACGTATTCGCGCCCGAACCATCCGCATAGAAGGCGCGGCCCGGAACGAAAGCAACTTTCTCGGTGGCGATGGATTTCGCCAGCAGAGCGGCGCCGTCCATTCCTTCAGGCAACGTCAGCCAGATGAACATGCCGCCTTCCGGCTTCGTCCAGCGCGTGCCCTCAGGCATGTATTTCTCAAGCGCTGCCAACATCGCATCGCGACGGGCGCTGTAAGCTGCCTTGACCTTGGCCACCTGCTTGTCGAAACCACGCGAGGCAACGTGTTCGATCGCGAGCTGGTTGATGGTCGACGAATGCAGATCTGCTGCCTGCTTCATCAGCACCAGCTTGCGGATGACAGGCGTGGACGCAACAATCCAGCCAACGCGAAGACCGGGTGCCAGCGTCTTCGAGAAGCTGCCGCAATAAATGGTGCGGGTCTTCTCGATACCGCCGGAACGGGCAATATCGAGCGACATGATTGGTGGGACAGGCTCGCCGTCGTAACGCAACGACTGATAGGCGGCATCCTCGATGACGGCAATATCGAGTTCGTCCGCAAGCTCCAGCAGTTTCTTGCGCCCTTCCAGATCAACCGTTTCGCCGGTCGGGTTGGAGAAGTCTGCAGAGAGGTAAGCAAACTTGACCGAGCCACCGAGCTTGGCGGCATTGTCGCGATAGGTCGCCGGTGTGCGGTTGCCACCAGGATTGAGCTGGTCGTAATTCGGCTCATAGGCGTTGAATGCCGAGAGTGCGCCGAGATAGGTCGGCCATGTCACGAGGGCGGTGTCCTTCGGCGACAGGAACAACTTGCCGAGATAATCGAGACCCTGCTGCGAACCCGACACGATGAAGACGTTTTCGGCCGTGCACTCGATACCGATCTTGCCCATCTCGCCAGCCAGCCAGTCGCGCAGCGGCTTGTAACCCTCACTGACGGAATACTGCAGCGCGGCATTGACTTGTGGGCCGGAAAATATGTCGGAATAGGCCTGCTTGAATTCCTCGTCCGGGAACAGCGCCGGGTCAGGAATACCGCCCGCAAAAGAGATGATATCGGGCTGTTCAAGCAGCTTCAGCAGCTCGCGGATTTCGGATGCCTTCATGCGCGACGAGCGCGTGGCGAAAATATGTTCCCAATCAAGCATGGGCACGTTTCCTCTTGTGTCGTTTTTTATGCGTGAATGTTTACAGATATTTCGATACGTCAGCAATACTGACTTATCAGTTTTTCGAATTATTTCTAACCACTTGCCTGCATTGTCTCAGTTGCAGGCAACGCCAGATATACCCTCGCACCAGGCTTAACAATCATCCGATTGCGATTGACGCGACGGCGTTTTCCGGCTGGATTGCGATCCGGAAGCCGCGAGACGGCTCAGGCATGAATGGGAGGTTATGGCATGCTCAAGAACATCGATCCGGCACTCAACGCGGATGTGCTGCACGCACTTCGCGCCATGGGTCATGGCGACACCCTGGTCGTGACGGACACCAATTTTCCGTCAGACAGCGTTGCACAATATACCAGCGTCGGTCAGGTTTTGCGCATGGAAAACATCTCGGCGGCCCGCGCGATAAAGGCGATTCTTTCCGTGCTGCCGCTGGACACCCCTCTCCAGCCCTCCGTGGGTCGCATGGAAGTGATGGGAGCTCCGAACCAGATCGAAGCGGTTCAAGCGGAAGTGCAAAAAGAGATCGATTCAGCGGAGGGCAAATCAGCGCCAATGTACGGCATCGAGCGCTTCGCATTTTATGAGAAGGCCAAGGAAGCCTATTGCGTCATCACCACCGGCGAAACGCGCTTCTACGGGTGTTTTCTGTTGACGAAGGGCGTGATCCCGCCACAGGGATCATAAACACAAACAGAAAGGCCGGAGCTTTCACTCCGGCCTTCTTCATGTCAGTCCAGACGTCAAAGCTTAGTTGACAGCCTTGTCGACCAGCTTGTTCTTGCCGATCCACGGCATCATGCCACGCAGCTTCGCGCCAACTTCTTCGATCTGGTGCGAGTCGTTGTTACGACGAATGCCCTTGAAGCGTGCGCCGCCAGCCTTCCATTCCTGCATCCACTCGGAGGTGAACTTGCCGGTCTGGATGTCGTGCAGAACGCGCTTCATTTCAGCCTTGGTCTCAGCCGTGATGATGCGCGGACCGGTGACGTATTCGCCCCACTCGGCCGTGTTGGAGATCGAGTAGTTCATGTTGGCGATGCCGCCTTCATAGATCAGGTCGACGATCAGCTTCACTTCGTGCAAGCACTCGAAATAAGCCATTTCCGGAGCGTAACCGGCTTCAACCAGGGTTTCGAAACCAGCGCGGATCAGTTCGACGAGACCGCCGCAGAGAACAACCTGTTCGCCGAAGAGGTCGGTTTCGCACTCTTCCTTGAAGTTGGTTTCGATGATGCCCGAACGACCGCCACCAACGCCGCAAGCGTAAGAGAGAGCAACTTCAAGAGCGTTGCCCGAAGCGTTCTGGTGAACAGCAACGAGGCAAGGAACGCCGCCGCCCTTCTGGTATTCGCCGCGAACCGTATGGCCAGGGCCCTTCGGTGCGATCATGACGACGTCGAGCGAAGCCTTCGGCTCGATGAGGCCGAAGTGAACGTTGAGGCCGTGTGCGAACGCAATAGCAGCGCCGTCACGGATGTTGCCGGCGATGTCGGCCTTGTAGATGTCAGCCTGGAGTTCGTCCGGGGTCGCCATCATGATGAGGTCGCCCCACTTGGCAGCTTCAGCAACGGTCATGACCTTGAAGCCATCGGCTTCAGCCTTCTTGACGGTCGGCGAACCGGCCTTCAGAGCAATAACGACGTTCTTCGCGCCGGAATCCTTCAGGTTCAGCGCGTGAGCGCGACCCTGGGAGCCGTAGCCGACGATAACGACGTTCTTTGCCTTGATGAGGTTGAGATCTGCATCACGATCATAATAAACGCGCATTTGATGGTCCTTCCCTAATGCTTGTCTCTGTTTGTCTGAACCGGAACCCTCAGGCGACCTTGCCGCCCAGTTCCGAATGAACTTTTTCCGTTCCGTAAAGGGTCAGAAAGGCAACGACGGCCTTCTTCGCCCTTGCGGAGAAATCCTTGCCTGGCGTTTCGCCCAACAGCATGCGGACATGCAGGTCGGAAACGATTAGGCCGTAAAAACTGCGATACGCCTCTTCGACGTCATCGAACCGCAGGTAACCGGAACGGCGACCCGCTTCAATCAGTCCGCGGGCGCGCCGATCGATCTGGCGACGACCACGCTCGAGAAGGAGATCGCCAAGCTTGGAGCCGTCGCGGCTCGCCTGCCCGATTGCGAGACGGTTCAGTGCAAGCGAAACATCACCTGCCAGAACGTCCAGCAGATCATGCGCAAACACTTCCAGATGATCGGAAAGCTGTGGAGCGGAAACGCGGTCGCCCGCCTTTTCGAAGGTGCGAACCTTGCTCTGCTGAAAGGTAATCATCGCAGCCAGCAAACCGTCGCGGTCGCCGAACCACTTGTAGAGACTTTCCTTCGAACAGTTCGCGGCCCGTGCCAGGCCCGATGTCGTCAACGCTTTCTCGCCACCCTCGACCAGAAGACGCAATGCCTGATCCAGAACAACGTTCTGGCGCGGCGAAAATTCCTGCGCTGTGATCGATTCCGAGGCCAAGCTTTTCCACTCCAGAGGCTCGATTAATGTACCGTACGGTACGGTTCGAGAGACGTTTATGCGGAGAGAGCTTTCCGGTCAAGCGCTTTCTTGAAGAAAGGAAAGAATTGGTGCGACGCAGCAATACAATGCGAGAGGCACACCAAACGAAAGATTATTACTCAGGTGGCGGACTGCTGCCTATTCGGCCGCCATCGTTTCCCGCGCGGCACCGATATCCCGCGACGGCGACACACCGTAGACGCGGCTATATTCGCGACTGAACTGCGACGGACTTTGATACCCGACGCGATGACCGGCCGTGCCGGCATCCAGCCGTTCCAGCAGCATCAGCCGCCGTGCCTCATGCAGCCGCAACTGCTTCTGATACTGGACCGGCGTCATGGCCGTGATGGACTTGAAATGGTGATGGAAAGACGAAACGCTCATCCCGACATGCTCGGCAAGTTCTTCGATGCGCAATTGGCGCGCAAAATTCTCACGCAGCCAGGCGATGGCCCGGGCGATACGGTTGCCCTGACTGTCCGAAGCTACGATGTTCATCAACTGCCCACCGGCCGGCCCGGTCAGAATTCGATAGAGAATTTCCTGTTCGATCAGCGGTGCCATCGCCGGAATGTCATCTGGACGATCAAGCAAACGCATCAGCCGGATTGCAGCATCGAGCAACTCCGGCGTCGCCGTGTTGACCATGATCCCTCGCTGTCCGTTCACCTGTTCGGCAGGCCGCTCGATATGAGCTCGGCTCATCAGGTCCAGCAGCTTTTCACTGCTGAGCGTGAAGGAGATACAGAAATGCGGCACCTCCTTGCTGGCCTCGACCACACGCCAGGCAACCGGCAGATCAAGTGATGTCAACAGGTAGTCACCGGCACCGTAATTGATGGTATCCGTTCCTAATTGCAGGCTTTTTGCGCCCTGGATCACCATAGCCAGACAGGGACGGTAGCTGCCGTGACAGGGTGCGCTCGGCGCAGATCGCCGGCTGATGCCAAGCGCCTCGATTGCCGTCTGGTTTTCGCCGTCCTCGCTTGCATGGCGCCCGGCGAGGGAAACGATCTCGGAGTAGAGATTGAAAGGCAAGGTCATGGGAAATCCCCGTAAAAAGGCGGCGATATGTCTGATGACATCTATCTAGAGAGCGCTCCGGTTTCCGCAAATAGCACCGCATCGTTTTTTGCAGGATCGTGCAAAAAGCTTGGAGGATCGCTCTAACGCGTCGCAACCCATCCATAGCATGATCCGCCATCACTTTCCCAACCCCGAAAGGATACTTCAGATGGCTATTGCCAGAGGCTATGCAGCCACCGACGCGTCGAAGCCGCTTACCCCGTTTACCTTCGAACGCCGTGAGCCGAACGACGACGATGTTGTCATCGACATCAAATTTGCCGGCATCTGCCACTCCGACATTCACACCGTTCGCAACGAATGGAAGAACGCGGTTTATCCGATCGTACCCGGCCATGAGATTGCCGGTATCGTCACCGCCGTTGGGTCCAAGGTCACCAGGTTCAAGGTCGGCGACCACGTCGGCGTTGGTTGCTTTGTCGATTCCTGCGTTGGCTGCGCCACACGCGACCTCGACAACGAGCACTATATGCCGGGTCTGGTTCAGACCTATAACGACGTCGACCCCGCTACCAACACCGCAACCCACGGCGGTTACTCCGACTCGATCGTAGTCAAGGAAGGTTATGTCCTGTCGATCCCGGACAATCTGCCGCTTGACGCCTCCGCGCCGCTACTGTGCGCCGGTATCACGCTTTATTCGCCGCTGCGCCGCTGGAACGCCGGTCCCGGCAAGAAAGTCGCGATCGTCGGCATGGGTGGTCTCGGCCATATGGGCGTGAAGCTTGGTGCCGCCATGGGCGCCGATATCACCGTTCTTTCCCAGACTTTGTCGAAGAAAGAAGACGGCCTGAAGCTCGGCGCCAAGGAATATTACGCCACGAGCGATGCATCCACCTTTGAAAAGCTGGCAGGCACCTTCGATCTCATCATCTGCACTGCAGGTGTCGCGATCGACTGGAACGCCTATCTCGGCCTTCTGAAACCCAAGGGCAGCATGGTTGTGGTGGGTGCTCCCGAGCATCCGATTCCGGTCCATGCCTTCTCGCTCATCATGGGCGCACGAAACCTCTCCGGTTCGATGATCGGCTCCATCAAGGAAACCCAGGAAATGCTGGATTTCTGCGGTGAGCACAACATCGTTTCGGAAATTGAGAAGATCAACATTCAGGACGTCAACGAAGCTTACGAGCGCGTCCTGAAAAGCGACGTCCGTTACCGCTTCGTCATCGACATGGCATCGCTCGACGCCTGATCCTTTAAAATTCCGGGCGGGACGCGAAAGTGCCCCGCCCTTTTTCTATTCTTTGCCGCGTTATCAGGACTCGTCCTTCAACGTTTCCTTCTGCGTGATGAGCCGGGCGCTGTGCTGGCCGCTCATGTAAATCCACAGCCAGCTCCACGCGACGGCAAGACGCGAGCGTGTGCCGATCAGGAAGTAGATATGGGCCAATCCCCATATCCACCAGGCTATGCCGCCCTTCAGCTTGATCTTGCCGAAATCGATAACGGCAGCGCGTTTGCCGATCGTTGCGAGATTGCCCTGATGTTTATAGCGGAACGGCGCAGGCTCGGCTTTGCCGGCAAGACGCGCCTTGATCAGCTTCGCTACATAACCTCCCTGCTGCTTGGCGGCAGGAGCAATCCCCGGGACCGGCTTGCCATCCTCCTGCGAGACGGCCGCGGTATCGCCGATGACAAAGATATTGGGATCGTCGTTCAGGTAGAGATGCGGGCCGACCACGGCGCGTCCTGCCCTATCTGCCGGCGCATCAAGCCACTTTGCCGCCGGAGACGCCTGCACACCCGCAGCCCAGACAACCGTCCGGCAAGGATAATAGGTCTCGCCGACGGTCACCCCTTCATCCGTGCACGCCGTCACCGGCGTTCCAAGCAGCACCTCGACGCCGAGTTTTTCGAGGGCTTCCTTGGCATAGGTCGAAAGTTCTTCGGTGAAGACCGGCAAGACGCGAGGACCGGCCTCGACCAGCAACACCCGTGCCTTGGTGGTGTCGATATTGCGGAACTCCGGTGGCAACACCTTGTGGGCAAGTTCGGCAATCATGCCTGCCATTTCCACACCAGTCGGACCTGCACCGATAATCACAAAGGTCAGAAGAGCCTGCCGTTCCTGCTCGCTGGTCGCGAGTTCGGCTTTTTCAAACGCCAACAACAGGCGACGGCGGATTGTCGTCGCATCCTCGAGCGTCTTGAGGCCGGGCGCAGATCGCTCCCATTCATCACGGCCGAAATAGGCATGCCGCGCACCCGTGGCCAGAACGAGCGTATCAAAACCGATGGTCTCGCCGGAACTCAAATGCACGGTGCGGGCATTACGGTCGATACCAGTGACTTCGGCCAGGAGCGTCGTCACTTCCTTGCGGTTGCCGTAAAGCCGCCTGATCGGCCAGGCAATCTCCGATGTTGCCAGAACGGTCGTGGCAACCTGGTAAAGCAATGGCTGGAAAAGATGGTGATTGCGACGGTCGATCAAGGTGATACGCACAGGAGCCCCCTCCAGCCCATGTACGAGTTGTAAGCCGCCGAAGCCTCCACCCACGACGACAACATGATTTTCTTGCATAGTCTTCTGCCTTTTTAAAAAGCGCGCGCACGGAGCATACGCGCGACCGACTATAGGCAAAAAAATTGACTTTAGTTATGAAATAGACTGCCCGCAGGCGCGACAAAAACGCCGTACCGTTTCAGCCATGCCGTATTCCAGCGCATCCGCCGTCAATCCGTGACCGATCGAAACTTCGGCAAGAAACGGGATGCGTTCCATCAATTTCGGCAGATTGGCAACGGTCAGATCATGCCCTGCATTGACGTCGAGCCCGAGTGCCCTGGCGTGATCAGCGGTTTTCCCGAGCGTTTCGAGAAGCGCTTCAGCCTTTTGCGGATCGTCAAAGCAGCCACCATAAGGTCCGGTATAAAGCTCAATACGGGCAGCACCGGTCTCAGCGGCAAGTTCCACCGGCTCACGCTCGCCGTCCCCATCGGCAAAAAGCGAAACGCGCATACCGCCGGCCTTGAGGCGCGAGACCACATCTTTCAGGAACGTTGCGTGTTTGCGAAAGTCCCAGCCGTGATCGGAGGTGGCCTGGGCGGGATCGTCAGGCACCAACGTCACCTGCTCCGGTTGCGTCTGTTCACACAGGACGAGAAAATCCTCGCTCGGATATCCCTCGATGTTGAATTCCGTCTTCGGAAAGGAATCATCGATCAGCGCACGCAGCACGGGAAGGTCCGAAAAGCGAATATGGCGTTGGTCCGGGCGCGGGTGTACAGTCAGGCCGCTGGCGCCTGCCGCCAATGCGATTCTCCCGAAATGCGCGACATCCGGCCACGGAAGATCGCGACGGTTGCGCAACATGGCAATTGCGTTCAAATTGACGGATAGTTTTGCAGGCATGGCAATCGGCTCACATTCGGAAATCTCCTCCCTGTTTCACGCAGCTTGGGGGCATTCGCAAGGAGGGTCGCTAAAATTTTTAACATCGCGGAACGAAAAGACAAAAGATACGTTCGTTATGTTTGATGCGTTAGGCATGATGCTGACACGTTAAAAAATGGGGTGGCCGGGGATCAGGCCGGCATAACCTCAAAGTCGGCGGAATGTCAGTCCACGCAGAAGGGGGAGACAATGCGGGATGGTCGGATGCCGTTCAACAACCACGGCGACGAAGAAAGACTACACCAACGTCCGGGCAACTTTCTTCCGGATATCAGTTTACCGTCGTCTTTACCGCCCGAACCCGTCCCTATTGCCGACATGGCCAATATCTTCGGCGTCACACACCGCACCCTGCACTTCTACGAGGAAAAAGCGCTTCTGACCTCAAAACGGGTCGGCCAGATGCGCGTCTACTCCTACCGTAACGTGCACCGCATGGCGGTGATCAATTTCTGCCGCGAAATTGGCATCTCCGTTGCGACAATTACCGAGATCATGGAACGGCTGTTGCGCTCCTCCTCACAGGAGGAGGCTGATGATGTCTTTCATCACGCCCTGCGACAGCGAAAGAGAGAGTTGACCGCAGATCTCTCCACAATTCAGCGCCAGGTGCAGCAAATCGAAGATGTCCTGGTGATCGGCCCTGAGAGCGATGACGGCGATTACCGCCAGCATGGACACACGAACGACGTCCTTCTGACCGATAACGAGCGAAAATGCCTCGAATTGATGGCCGAAGGTTATGCACCTGTCAGGCTTGCGCGTGCACTGGGTCTGTCAGGCGACGAACTCAATGACCTTGAAACGAGGATTATCGGCAAGTTCAACGCCAGCAATCGTTTCCAGGCCGTCGCAAAAGCCGTGCTGCTCGGCGTCATCCGCGCCTGAGCAGCATTCTCAACGCACGATCGTCAGCCGTTCAGCCGCTCGGGTGACGGCCGTATAAAGCCATCTCTCGCGCGAATCGCGGAATGCGTAGCTCTCGTCAAAGAGAACGACATTGTTCCATTGCGAACCCTGCGCCTTGTGCACGGTCAGGGCATATCCGAAATCAAATTCGTCGTAACGCTTGCGCGTCGACCAAGGGATCTCGGTTTCCGTTTCCTCGAAGGCTGCCTTGAGCAGCTTTATCTTCGCCGCTCCACGATCCATGTCGTCGTCTTCGGGACGGATCATCAGGTTGATACCGGGTTTGACCGTTTCGCGAGAGGAACTCATCACTTGCCAGAGCGAACCGTTCAGCAGACCTTTTGCCGGATCGTTGCGCAGGCAAACCAGCTTGTCGCCGGATTGCGGGTAGTCTGCGGAAAAACCCTTTAGTTCGCGAAGTCGCTGGTTGTAGCGGCGACGCGTACGGTTTGTGCCAACCAGCACCTGATCGGCATCAAGAACAAGCGACTGCGTGACGTCGGACTTGGATATCACCTGTGCCGAACCATAATCGCCACGCATGATCTCGCGGCCCTCGCGAACATCCATGGCAAGCTGAATGATCGGATTGTCCTTCGCCTGCCGGTGAATTTCGCTCAGGAGGAAATCCGGCTCCTGCTCGGTGAAGAAACCGCCGCCAGTCACCGGCGGAAGCTGTCCGGGATCGCCGAGAACGAGGATCGGCGTACCGAAGCTCATCAGATCCCTGCCGAGCTGCTCATCCACCATAGAGCACTCGTCAATGATGATCAGGGCTGCCTTTGCAAGCGGACTTTGACGGTTGATGGAAAACATCGGCGCGACGGACGTCTTGCCGGTTTCTTCATCTTCAACCGTTTCCTCACCACGCGGACGGTAAATCAGCGAATGGATCGTACGAGCGTTTGAAGCGCCGCGCGAGCGCAACACCTGCGCCGCCTTGCCGGTGAAGGCCGCAAACAGCACGTCACCGTCGACATTTTCCGCGAAATGTTTGGCGAGCGTGGTCTTGCCCGTTCCGGCGTAGCCGAACAGACGGAAAACCGGTGAACGGCCTTCCTTCAACCAGCGTGAAACAGCCTTGAGGGCTTCGTCCTGTTGCGGTGAAAATTGCATGCGCTCTCATCGCAGGATTCGAGCGCCAAGCGCAACAGAAAAAGAACGAAAGAAGAATCAGGCATAGCCGGAACAAGCGCATTCTTTGTTTCATCAGCCAGGAATGGCGATAGCGGCGGCGCACATCCATGAATAGAGTTGGTGCATGAAAATTCTGATTCTTGGCGCGACCGGTTTCATCGGCTCTGAAATTGCCCGCAGGCTTGCTGCCGATGGCCATGCTGTCACCGGTCTGGGCCGAACGACGGCATCTGCAAGACGGAAATTTGCCTTTGCGGAATGGGTTACCGCCGATCTCGCTCTCATGACGCAGCCAGCCGACTGGCATTTGCTGCTCGGACGACACGACACTGTCGTCAATTGCGCCGGGGCGCTGCAGGACGGTCTTTCGGACGATCTTGCCGCCACACAGGAAAAGGCGATGCGCGCCCTCTATCAGGCCAACGCCGATGACGGCAACAGGTTGATCGTGCAGATATCGGCCCGCACCACAGGGTCGGCCGCGGAGACACCATTCCTGTCAACCAAACAGCGTGCCGACGATGCCTTGGCCGCAAGCGGTGTACCGCACATCATCCTGCGCCCGGCTCTGGTGATTGGACGCAACGCCCATGGCGGGACAGCGCTGCTGCGAGCACTGGCAAGTATTCCCTGTTTAATTCCGCTCGTCCATTCGCAAAGCCCGGTTCAAACGGTCGCCCTGGACGACGTGACCGAGGCCGTTTCGCAAGCCATTCGTGGAGAGATTGCTCCCGGAAGCGACCTGCATCTGGCCGCCGACCAGTTACTGACACTAGGCGACCTGGTTGGAATGCATAGACAATGGCTGGGACTGGCAGAGGCGAAAACCATATCCTTGCCTGTATGGCTGGCAAAGCCGGTCAGTTGGGCAGCAGATCTGGCGGGTTCGCTTGGCTGGCGCTCCCCGCTCCGCTCCACCGCGATGGCGGTAATGTCACAAGGCGTGACCGCAGACGGCGCCCGTATGCAGGGCTTTGCGTTCAAAACTGCCAGTCAGACACTGGCCGGCAATCCGTCCGGCGTTCAGGATCTTTGGTTCGCACGGCTCTTCCTGCTGAAACCCGTCTTCATCGTCTGTCTTTCCGTGTTTTGGCTGCTGTCCGGAGTGATCCCGCTTCTCGAACTGACGAGAGCATCCAGCCATTTCTTGCCCTTCATGCCGGAAACGTCGGCGCTGGTGCTGACAGTGGCGACGTGCCTGATCGACATCGGACTTGGCATCGCTGTTCTGCTGAGGCCCTATGCTCTCAAAGCCATGCTCGGCATGTTGCTGGTGACCGCCTCCTATCTAGCCGGAGGCACCATACTCGAACCGGCACTGTGGCTCGATCCGCTGGGGCCGCTTGTCAAAGTCCTGCCCTCCACCACCCTGACACTTGCCGCTATGGCAATCCTCGATGAACGATAAACCGCACCATGCTTGAAGAGATCATTCGCCTTGCCCACGTCATTGGCGCGACCGTCTTGTTCGGCACCGGCGCCGGTATTGCCTTCTTCATGGTGATGGCACGCAGAACCGAAAACCCGGCGCTGATCGCTCACGTGGCGGGAACTGTTGTCATTGCCGATACGGTCTTTACGGCGACAGCCGCTGTCTTTCAGCCGATTACCGGCTATCTGCTGGCCGACATCATCGGTTGGCCGCTGACCGAAGGCTGGGTTTTTCTGTCCCTGCTGCTTTATGTTCTCACCGGTATCTTCTGGCTGCCCGTGGTGTGGATACAGATACGGTTACGCGATATCGCCCGGGCTTCCGCCACGGCTGGCACACCTTTGCCTGCGCAATGGTTTCGTCTCTATCGCATCTGGTTCGCCTGCGGTTTTCCGGCATTTTTTGCGGTGGTCGGCATCATCTGGCTGATGTTGATGAAACCCGACATTCCGATCTGGAGCTAGAGAAACTTTTTTCCGGCAGCCGGGAATAAAACGCAGACCTGCGGTGTCTCATTGATCGTTGGCGAAAACATCGCCTGCAACCAAGGAGGATTAGTCCATGAATATCCGCTTTATCGCCCCCGCCCTCGTTCTGGCGCTTGCCGGGTCAGCTTATGCCGCGCCAATGGTCGAAACCGTCAAGACCGAAAAGGGCAACGTGCTTGCGGGCGCAAAAGGCATGACGCTCTACACTTTCAAGAACGACAAGAAGGGCGTATCCAATTGTTACGACAAATGCGCGACCAACTGGCCGCCCTTCTTCGCCGCCGATAGCGACAAGGCAGACGGTGCCTATTCGATCGTGACACGCAAGGACGGCAAGAAACAATGGGCCAAGGATGGCATGCCGCTCTATTACTGGGTCAAGGACATGAAAACAGGCGATGCTACCGGTGATGGCGTGAACGGTGTGTGGGATGCCGCAAAACCCTGATGGCATGAACGACAGACCGCGGGGGAATTCTTCCCCCGCTCCTGGCTCTTTCGAGGCGGAAATGCTGGCATTGATGCCGGCGCTGCGGCGTTACTCTCGCAGCCTCTCCCACACCGACGCCGATGGCGAGGATCTGCTACAGGACTGCGTGGAAAAAGCGCTTGCCAATCGTCGGCAATGGCGCGGAACAGGTTTGAAGTCATGGGCTTACACCATCATGACAAACCTTTACCGCAACCGGCACCGGTTCGAGCGGCGGCATCCATCCGAAAGCCTTGAAGACCACGAAAATATAACGGGCGGCGACGTGCTGGGCGACACGCTCGAAAACGACCGGCTTCATGGCGCCCTGGCGCTCTTGGCACCCGATATGCGTGCAGTGCTGATTCTGGTGACAGTGGAAGGCTACAGTTATCAGGAAGCGGCGGAAACGATGTCGATACCGGTCGGTACCGTCATGTCGCGGCTGTCACGCGCCCGCGAAACATTGCGCCAGCATCTGGCGACAAACAATATCATTCCCCTGCGGAGACCGAAATGAACAGGCTGGACGCCATTACCGAAGACGATTTGCATGCTTATGCCGACGGGCTTCTTTCCGACGAGCAGAAGGCAATCGTCGAGGCGTGGCTTTCCGAGCGGCCTGACGAACTGGAGCGCGTCGAAGCCTGGAAACAGCAGGCAGCAATGCTGCGCAGTGCCTTTGCGCCTTATGAGGCATCCCGCCCCGATGACGCCACGATGCTGGCGGGGAAAATCGATCCCTCTTCCACACGCTGGAAGTCCGTCCTGGTGCGGACTGCCGCCGCAGTATTGATCTTCGCAGCGGGAGCGACAACCGGCAGACTTCTACCCACCGGGGCGCCTGACAACGAACCCGGACTGCAAACAGCAGATATTTCGACGCAGGCGAAATCCGCCTATCTGATCTATGCCAGTGAGGTACGCCATCCTGTAGAGGTCGGCGCCTCGGAACAGCAGCATCTGGCGACATGGCTGGGCAAGCGGCTGGGCTATCCCTTTGCCATCCCGGATCTGACGAAACTCGGTTACGATCTTGTCGGCGGTCGTCTGGTGCCAGTCAGCGGCAAACCCGGCGCCATGCTGATGTACCAGGACAAGACCGGAAAACGCGTCACCGTCCTCATCGGTCACAACGAAGAAAACCGCACCACTAGCTTCCGCATGGCAAGTGCCGATGGCATCGAGACCTTCTACTGGATCGACAACGAACTTGGTTACGCCGTATCGGCGGAACTGACGCAGGCGGAAGTCCAGAAGATCGCCGAGGAATGTTATCGCCAGTTTCCGACCTAGAGTCCGTGGCTATTTCAACATCGGCCACAGGCTGATCACCAACAGCACGGCCATGGTAATGTTAAACCACTTCAGCCGGACCGGAACGGATAACCAGTCCCGTAACGCTGAGCCAAAACCTGCCCATGTCGAGACGCTGGGCAGATTGACGGCTGCGAAAGCCACCCCGACGAGCATCACGGTGAAGAAGTACTGATCTTCGTTCGTATAGGTCGCCATTGCCGTGACGGCCATGACCCATGCCTTCGGATTGACCCACTGGAAGGCGGCAGCACCGATGAACGTCATGGGCTCTGCCCCGGTCGTTCCATCGCTGAGACTTCTGGATGTGCCGATCTTCCAGGCAATCCAGAGCAGATAGATACCGCCTGCGAATTTCAGCGCCGTATAGAGCAACGGGACCGAGTGCAGCAACGCACCGAGACCAAGACCGACACCGATGAGAAGCGACAGAAACCCCACGCCAATGCCCAGCATGTGCGGGATGGTCCGGCGAAAACCGAAATTCACTCCGGAAGCAAACAGCATCATGTTGTTCGGTCCGGGCGTAATGGACGTGGTGAAGGCAAACAACACCAGCGCGATGAAGGTCTCGATTGTCATGGCGTCTCCTCGAAGACAGGGAATTTATCCCCCTCGAGGTGGACTAGCCAGCCTTAACGCCTAATCGCCAAGGTCAATTCTTTTGATGGATCGAGATCTTGGGATTGTCTGTTGAGAAGGTGGGGCAAGTCGCTATTGTCCACTCATTGATCATGGGAGCACGCCGATGAACGACGATATTCCATCCGTATCCTTACCTTCGGGGAAAGAGATCCCTGCCCTTGGCCTTGGCACATGGAACATGGGCGAGCAGCGCGCCGGTGAAACGCAGGAAATCCGCAGCATACGCAAGGCCATCGACGTCGGCATGACGTTGATCGACACCGCTGAGATGTACGCTGATGGCAAATCCGAAGAGGTCGTCGGCAAGGCGATTACCGGCCGTCGCGACGAGGTGTTTCTGGTCAGTAAGATCTACCCATGGAATGCCAGTGCTGCGGGCACGATCGAGGCTTGCGAGCGTAGTCTGGCCAGACTCGGCTCCGACCGCCTGGATCTCTACCTCCTGCATTGGCGCGGTGGAAATCCTCTGGAGGAAACCGTCGCTGCTTTCGAGAAGCTGAAAACGCAGGGCAAGATCGTTGACTGGGGCGTTTCGAACTTCGATGTCGACGATATGGAAGAACTCTTCGATGTCCCCGATGGCAACAAATGTGCTGCCAATCAGGTGCTGTATAATCTCTCCCGACGAGGACCGGAATTCGATCTCCTTCCCTGGTGTCAGGAACGCAGCATTCCGGTCATGGCGTACTCGCCGATCGAACAGGGACGCATCCTCGACAACCATGCTCTGATCCATATTGCCAAAGCCTATCAGGCCACGCCGGCCCAACTCGCATTGGCGTTCCTGCTGGAACGCGACGGCGTTATCGCCATTCCGAAATCCGCAAGACCGGAACGTGTCGAGGAAAATCGCGGCGCGATTGAGCTTGAAATCACCGAAGAAGACTGGGCAGCGCTCGATGCTGCCTTCCCGCCACCGTCCAGCAAGATCGCTCTCGAAATGCTGTGATATGTCATGAAGATGACGGTGTTTCCGGAATCGGTCCGGCAACAGCTTGAATCAGATTATCAAAGCCGAACGACACTTTGAAAGTCAAAGAAAGCCGCCCGGTCAACCGGACGGCTCTTGCATTCAAGAAAGCACTTAACGCGGAATTCGGTATTCATATTCCTTTTTCAACACCAGCCACCGATCCCAGAAAGGACCGGGCGCCTTGTCGTGCAGGAGATTGGCAAGAATATCGAGATGGACGTGCCAGCCGGAGCTGACACCCAGCATTTCCGCGCGGTTGGCGAGCCGACGATGAACGAGCGTCAGCAACACCTCTTTGCCTAGGGCCTGCAGTTCGATCGACACTTCACCACCTTCATCCCAGCTAAACACAAGCCGGTGCGGCGGAATGACGGTGATGATACGGCTTGCCATCTTGTGCTCCTCCGAAAAACCGTCGGGGCGCTTGCCGGGTGGGTCCGTCAATTCATCGTTTCGCCAGACGAGTTCGAAGGGTGCCCCGGCGGCCAGTTTCATCTCACCGGAAGCCAGCCAGCGGCGGCGAAGATCGCTGTCCGTCAGATAGGACCAGACCCGCTCGATCGGTCCCGGCAAAAGTCGCTCGATCTTCACGGTCGCTGGCTCGACAATCCGGCCATAAGCGTCGGGCATTACAACATCAGTCATTGTCATTTCCTCCGTTTAGAATGGGTTTTCCTGATCGTGCTCCCTGAGCATCTGTTCGAGAACATCGAGACGGCTGTTCCAGAACTGCCTGTAGAAATCGAGCCACTCATGCGCCTCTGCCAGCGGCCCCGGCGCCAGGCGACAAAAATGGGTGCGCCCCCTCACCTCCCGCTGGATGAGACCGGCGTTCTCCAACGTCTTGATATGCTTGGACGCTGCTGCCAGCGACATGTCGAATGGCTCTGCCAGTTGGCTGACCGTCCGCTCACCACGCGACAACTCGCGCAGCATCGTGCGGCGTGTCGCGTCGCCGAGGGCATGAAAGACGGTGTCTAGATGAGGAGCAAGTAATTCAACCATATTGTTGAATATAAGCGCTCGACAGGGAAAGTCAACCGAATGGTTGAATAACTCTGCAAGGGTGCCCGCCCAAACAAAAACGCCCGCGGTTTCCCACGGGCGTTATATCGGAAACAAGGCTTAGGGGGCGTTTTTACATGCCCTGCGAGCCACGGTTCATGGCAGCGATACCGGTTCGGCAGATTTCGATCAGGCCGAGAGGCTTGATGATCGCCACGAACTGGTCGATTTTCGACGACTTACCGGTGATTTCAAAAATGAAATGTTCGACCGTTGCATCGACCACCTTGGCCTGGAACGCATCGGCAAGACGCAGAGCCTCGGCACGGTCTTCGCCGGCACCGGCAACCTTGATAAGCGCCACTTCGCGCTCGATCGGCCGCTCCTGCCCCAACTCGCGAGCGCGGACTGTCAGATCGAGAACCCGGTGCACAGGAACGATGCGCTCCAACTGGGCCTTGATCTGCTCCAGAACGACCGGCGTGCCACGGGTCACGATGGTGATACGCGACAGATGCGCCTCATGTTCCGTCTCCGAAACCGTAAGGCTTTCGATGTTGTAGCCCCGGCCTGAAAACAGGCCGATGACGCGGGCAAGCACGCCGGGCTCGTTGTTGACGAGAACCGACAGCGTGTGGTTTTCCGCAACCGCCGTTTCCTTCTGGATGAAGTAGGCAGAGCCGGTGGGTTGTAGGTGTGCGTTCATGTCGTTTTCCTCTTCCCGCTCTTAAACCAGCTGACGGCCCTTGGCGTCGATGGCATTGGCAACAGCCTCGTCCGTCGCCTCATCCGGCAACAGCATCTCGTTATGGGCTTTACCAGACGGGATCATCGGGAAGCAATTGGCAAGATTGGCAACGCGGCAATCGAAGATAACCGGTTTCTTGACCGCAATCATCTCAGCAATCTTGTCGTCCAGTTCCCTCGGGTCGTCGCAGTACATGCCGACCGCGCCGTAAGCTTCCGCCAGCTTGACGAAATCAGGCATCGCTTCGGTATAGGAGTTGGACAGGCGGTTGCCATGCAGCAACTGCTGCCATTGACGAACCATGCCCATATACTGGTTGTTCAGAATAAAGATCTTGACCGGCAGGTTATACTGGATGGCGCAGGACATTTCCTGAATGCACATCTGGATCGAGGCATCACCGGCAACGTCGATGACCAGCGCATCCGGATGGGCAACCTGAACGCCGATGGCGGCAGGCAGACCATACCCCATGGTGCCGAGGCCACCGGATGTCATCCAGTGGTTCGGTTCTTCGAAACCGAAGAACTGCGCTGCCCACATCTGATGCTGGCCGACTTCGGTGGTGATGTAGGTGTCACGTCCCTTCGACGCCTCATACAGACGCTGAAGCGCGTATTGCGGCATGATGACATCGTTTGAGTTCTTGTAGGCGAAGGAATTGCGGGCACGCCAACGATCGATCTGCTGGTGCCAGTCTGCCGTCTGCGCTTTCTCAGGCTTCTTCGGCAGCGCACGCCACAGGCGAACCATATCCTCCAGAACATGGCTGACATCGCCGATGATCGGAACGTCGACACGAACGTTCTTGTTGATCGAAGACGGATCGATATCGATGTGGATCTTCTTGGAGTTCGGCGAAAACGCATTCAGACGGCCGGTAATACGGTCATCGAAGCGCGCACCGATACAAACCATGACATCGCAATCGTGCATGGTCATGTTGGCTTCGTAAGATCCGTGCATGCCCAGCATGCCGAGCCAGTTCTTGCCAGATGCGGGATAGGCACCGAGCCCCATCAGGGTCGAGGTAATCGGGAAATTGGTCAGTTCGACCAGTTCGCGCAGCAAGCGGGTTGCTTCCGGCCCGGAGTTGATAACGCCGCCGCCCGTATAGAAAACAGGCTTTTTCGCCTTCGACATCAATTCGATGGCCGCATGAATGGCGTTCAGATCGCCCTGGACCTTCGGCTTGTAGCTCTTCTGCTGAACAGCCGCGGAAGGCGGCGTATAGGTACCGGTGGCAAACTGGATATCCTTGGGAACGTCAACGACAACCGGACCCGGACGGCCGGTCTGTGCGATGCGGAAAGCCTCATGGATGATGCCAGCCAGTTCGTTGACGTCCTTTACCAGCCAGTTGTGCTTGGTGCAGGGGCGCGTAATACCAACCGTGTCGCACTCCTGAAACGCATCGGAACCGATCAGTGTGGTCGGAACCTGGCCGGAAATGCAGACGAGCGGAATGCTGTCCATCAACGCGTCCTGCAGAGGCGTAACCGCGTTGGTGGCACCAGGACCGGAGGTGACAAGCATGACGCCGACCTTACCAGTGGAACGGGCATAACCTTCGGCCGCATGGCCGGCGCCCTGTTCATGGCGCACGAGGATATGCTGAATGTCTTCCTGCTGGAAAATCTCGTCATAAATCGGAAGGACGGCACCGCCCGGATAACCGAAGATGTGCTCCACACCGTTATCCTTGAGGGCTTTCAGAACGATTTCCGCGCCCGTCATGCGATTGCTGTTTTCCGTATTGTCCTTATCCGTCATTGCCTGTTCCATCCCGAGTTGGCTTTGGATATCGCTGAGCCTTACGGCCCGTGTGAAGACATAAAAAAAGGCCCCTAGAGGAGCCTCGTTTAGCGCATGGGTGCTTTCGCCGGATGGTTACACCATCCTGCCCATGCGCCGTCCCACCACGATAAGTACGTTAAGATTTTTCATGGGGCGGAGTGTTAGCCACAAACGCGGCAGCCGTCAACGCATATTGCGGAAAAAATCATCTTCCGTTCATTTTATTGCCAGAACGACCGCCAAAACGAAATTTTCGAACGATATCGCTACACCAGTTGTTAAATAGGTTCATCTTATTCTGGAAAGCACAGGCGCTGTCCGAAATGCGGTCTTGTCCAGCGCCCGGGATGACATGTGAACAACGGCGAGTTTTATTCATCGTCCAGGACGGACGAAAACGAGCGACGATCCAGCCAGCAAGCGCCCAATCGGCAGCTTGGGCGTGTGATCGCCTGCGATGGCGCACGCGCCACAATCGCCGCAGATACCGATCCCGGTTCCACCGATCTTTCACAACTCTGGTCCGTGGGCCGCCTTATCTCCATCGAGATGGGCACCAGCCGGGTTGCCGCCCTCACCTGCTCGATGCGCACCAAAGACGACGGCTGGTCGAGCGACGGTAGCAACACGTTGCTGATTGAGGTCGACCTGCTGGGTGAAGTCTACCGGACGGAAGATGGCAGCGAACGCTTCTCGACCGGCATCTCACGATATCCTTATCTTGGCGCCGTGGCGCATCGCATCCGCACAAGCGATCTCTCGAAAATCTACGACAGCGGCAAGCGCGACGCCTGTGTCATTGGCAAGCTCACACAGGACGATGCCATCGACGCCACGATCAGCATTCCGCAGATGCTGGCCAAACACTTTGCCGTCGTCGGCTCCACGGGCGTTGGCAAATCGACCGCTGTTTCATTGCTGCTCAACAAGGCAATCGAAACCGACCCGAAACTTCGTATCCTCATTCTCGATCCGCATAACGAATTCGCCGCCGCCTTCCCCAGCAATTCCGTCGTCATCGACACCGATACGCTCGATCTGCCTTTCTGGCTGATGCGACTGGATGAGTTTGCCGAAGTGGTGTTTCGCGGGCGAAAGCCGGTTCCTGAAGAGATGGACATCCTTCGTGATCTTATCCCCGATGCAAAACGGGTTTTCCGGGGATCAGAGGGTTCTGCCGTTCGGCGCAGCTCCGACAAGAGCGCGGTCACCTCGGACTCGCCCATTCCCTATCGGATCGCCGACCTGCTGGCGATGATCGACGAACGGATCGGCCGACTTGAAGGACGCAGCGACAAGCCCGCCTTGCGCTCGCTCAAGATCCGTATCCTCTCTGCGATCAATGATCCGCGCTATCACTTCATGTTCTCCAGCAACACGATCAGCGACACGATCATGGAAACGCTGGCACATATTTTCCGTGTTCCCGGCGATGGCAAACCAATCTCTGTCTTCCAGCTCTCCGGTATTCCCTCTGAAGTCGTAAACTCCGTTGCCTCGGTGCTTTGCCGCATGTCGTTTGAACTTGCCGTTCTGGCACGTGGTTCGCTGCATATGCTGGTGGTTTGCGAGGAAGCGCACCGCTATGTTCCGGCAGACCCGGAGCGCGGCTTTTTCCCGACCCGGCAGGCGATTGCCCAGATTGCCAAGGAAGGTCGCAAATACGGCATTTCTCTCGGCGTCATCAGCCAGCGGCCGAGCGAATTGGATCAGACGATCCTGTCGCAGTGCTCGACGGTTTTTGCCATGCGTCTCTCCAACGAGAACGACCAGAAGATCATTCTTTCTGCGGTGCCGAACTCGTCGACATCGACCACAAGCTTCCTGTCGTCGATCGGCAACGGCGAAGCAATCGCCTTTGGTGAGGCTGTCAGTGTGCCTATGCGGATGCGCTTTGACCGCGTTCCCACTGCCAAGCTGCCGAAAGCCAGTGGTGCCACCACCCATGCGGTACAGGAAACGCCTGATACAGTCGATCTGAGCTCCATCGTCACACGCATGCGAGCCGCGGCAAAGCCAACGATCTCCGGCTTCCAGCAGAGCTTCGATGCCGCATTCCCGGTCTCCGAGACACCGGAACCGCAGGAGACTGAAGAAACACAGAACTGGCGACAGGAACTGCACAGCCCGTCAAATACGGTTGAAGGCACGCGCGGCTACGAACCCTATCGTCCAGACATGTTGCCCGGACGCAGTGCGCAGCCTGCCCAAGCCGACCCAGTCAACGACCTGCGGAAGGCCTCTTTCCAGTTGCAGGCGCAGAACGCCCCGCCACCGGTCGAAAACAGACCGTCGCTGCGCGAAAGTCTGCTTAAAAAACCACTCGGCAGTCTTTATCGCAAGGATTGAAGCCGCCAGCCTCACGGCTGAATGCGCTCCCAGTCCTCTCCCATCTGGTTACGAAACCAGGTCATCTGGCGTTTGGCGTATTGGCGTGTCGCAGCCGCTGATTTCTCGATGACCTCGGCTTCGCTCATCTGACCGGATAGCATCGCTGCGATCTGCGTAACACCGATTGCCTTCATCGCTGTCGCATCTTCCGGCAAACCAAGCGCCAAAAGTGCTTTCACCTCGTCCACAGCACCGCTTTCCATCATCTTTTCAAAACGGCTGTTAATGCGGGCATGCAGCACGGGGCGTTCTGGCAGAACGACAAATTTCCGGGCGCGGTCGGCGTCGACAATCACGGGGCCACGCGCCTGCTGGAAATCGCGGATCGATTTTCCGGTGGTTTCAAGGACCTCAAGGGCACGTACAATGCGCTGGCCATCGCCTTCTTTCAGCACTCGCGCCATTTCGGGGTCTCGACCGAAAAGCTCCTTGTGGAGAACCTCCGCTCCCTCCTGCAACAAACGGTCGCGAAGTCCGTCCCGAATATCGGCCGGAATGGCAGGCATATCCGAAAGACCGCCGGTCAGCGCCTTGAAATAAAGCCCTGTCCCGCCAACAATTACGGGGAACAGACCTTCCGCGCGCAACTGCTGCAGAAGAGCGGCCATGTCGCGCAGCCATTCACCGGTCGAATAAAGCCGGCTTGCTGCAACATGGCCGTAGAGACGGTGCGGAACACCCTCCATTTCGTCCTCGGAGGGCCGCGCTGTCAGCACCTGAAGTGTGTCATAAACCTGCATGCTGTCGGCATTGATGACGACGCCACCCCGTTCCCGAGCCAGACGAAGCGCAAGCGCGGACTTGCCGCTTGCCGTCGGGCCGGTTATCAGGATCGCATCAAAATTGTCATCAAGGTTTTTCATCATGGCTCTCGTTGCCACGCTTATCGCCAATCCGTCAAATCCTGTTCTGACATCTGCCCTCGGCGAAGCGGCCGCGAAGGCCGTGAAAGCCTCCGGTCTCTACTGGCTGGCAGACGGAATTGCCTGCGATATCGTCCTGCCTGAAGGATCGGATATTGCTTCAGCCTATGATGCCCTGCGCGCATCTGTCGGTGGTGAAAAAATCGACGTCGTGGTTCAGGACCAGGAAACACGCCGCAAGAAAATCCTGATTGCCGATATGGACTCGACCATGATCGGCCAGGAATGCATTGATGAGCTGGCCGCTGAAGTCGGCCTCAAGGAGAAGGTCTCCGCGATCACCGCTCGTGCCATGAATGGCGAGATCGCTTTCGAACCGGCCTTGCGCGAACGCGTTGCCCTGCTCAAGGGCCTCCCCGTTTCCGTCGTCGACGATGTCATTGAAAAGCGCATCACGCTGACGCCCGGCGGCAGGGAACTGATCGCCACCATGAAGGCCAAAGGGTACTATACGGCGCTCGTTTCGGGCGGCTTCACCGTCTTTACAGGTCGGGTCGCAGCCATGCTCGGTTTTGATGAAAACCGCGCCAACCTGTTGGGTGAAGCGGATGGACAGCTCGACGGCACCGTTGCCGAACCCATTCTCGGCAAGCAGGCAAAGGTGGATGCACTGAACGACATCGCCTCGAAGCTTGGCATCACGCCGGATGAAGCAATGGCGGTTGGTGATGGCGCCAACGACCTCGGCATGCTGCATCTCGCAGGCTCCGGCGTGGCCCTGCACGCCAAGCCGGCCGTCGCGGCCGAGGCCCAGATGCGGATTGACCACGGCGATCTGACCGCACTGCTTTACATTCAGGGCTACCGCAAGACGGATTTCGTTAGCGCATGATCATTCGCGAGACACCTCGGCTCATTCTGCGCGAATGGAAGGAAAGCGACCGCGACCTGTTCCGCGAAATCAACGCGGACGCCAAAGTCATGGAGTTTTTTCCTTTCCGTCGCAGCCACGCGGAAGCGGACGCGGTGCTCGAAACCATCAATGGCATGATCCGTGGCAGCGGCTACGGCTTTTACGCTATGGAGCTCAAGGAAACCGCAGAGGCAATGGGTTTCTGCGGCATCTCGCCCGTCATGAATCTCGACCCGCCCTTCCCGCTCGGCACGATGGAAATCGGCTGGCGGCTGGCGACGCGCTACTGGGGACATGGCTATGTAACGGAGGCGGCAAAATCGCTTCTGTCGATGGCCTTCGATGAAAAGGAGACGCCGGAAATCGTCTCCTTCGCCGTCCATAACAACCATCGCTCCACCTCAGTCATGGAGCGCATCGGTCTGAAACGTGATCAATCGCGCGACTTCGACCACCCGCGTGTGCCCGAAGCCACCCATCCTCATCTCCGCAGGCACGTCACCTATGCGCTGAGCCTCGAAGAATGGTGGGCGACCAGAAGCGAGACCGCAAAGTAAGCGACATCAGCTATTTCACCGCCGCGTTGCCACCATCGGAATAAAGCGCCGAGCCTGCCACAAAGCTGGACATCGAACTGGCGAGAAACAGCGCGGCCTGTGCCAGTTCCTCCGGCTGCGCAATGCGTTTCAAGGCATGCAGGCTTGCCGCCCACTCTTTCTGCGCATCATCGCCTGCCATCGCTGTATCTACCCCGCCCGGCAACAGCGCATTGGCGCGAATGCCACGTGCGGCATAATCCGCCGTAATGCCCTTCACCAACCCCATCAGCGCCGCCTTCGACGCGCCGTAAGCCGCCATGCCCGGCAAACCGACGCTTGTCCCGACGAAGCTGGACGTAAACACGAGCGAGCCGCCACCGCGTTTCAGCATCGATGGGATCTGGCTATGCGCTCCCAGATAGGCCGAGGTCAGATTGGCGGTCAGGGTGTAATGCCACTCATCCGGTGTCAGCTCCGCAAGCGGTTTCATGGCACCGACCGCGCCCGCATTATTGACGGCAACATCGAGGCCGCCAAAAATCGCTTCGGCCGCATTAACCAGACGAGCATGGGTTTCCGGCAATCCGACATCGCCTGTCACGGCATGGGCACGGCCACCACGCTCCGCAACCGCCAGCGCAACATCTTTCAGCGCCGCATCTCCACGTGCGTTGATGACGACGGATGCCCCGTGTTCGGCAAAAAGCAGAGCCGTCGCCCGGCCGATGCCAGACGACGCGCCGGTGATGATTGCAACCTTATTGTTCAGCAGTTTCATATCCTTGCCCTCCATTGGCGAGAGCAAGGAATAGGATCACGTCACCGCGTCAGCCACCCGTTTCCTGCCGGGTGAAGCGAATGTGTTATTCGATTGGAAGTGCGACAACCCGTAGATTGCCCTGCGCGTCGGCCACCATCATGTGCGCGTTCTTGCGCCCTTCGGATTTCAGGCCATTGACACGAACCAGCACGTCACCCGGAACTTCCATGAAGTCCTGTCCGACTTCGACGATCACATCGCCCGCCTTCATGCCTTTCTGTTCCGCAGGCGAGCCAGCATCAACGGATGCGACCAGAACGCCTTCGACGCTTTCGGCAATGCCCTTTTCGGTGCGCAGTTCATCGCTCAGCATCACGAGGTTCATACCGAGAACCGCTTGAGGAGCTTCGCGGACCTCAGGGGTCTGATCCTGTGCCTGATCGTCGGCACCATCATCATCTTCCGGCACGACGACGGAGCCGTCTCCATCCTCGCCCTGCTGTTCGTCTGCAGACGCCTTTTCGTCAGCCGCATCCTGCAACTGACCAAGCTTGACCCGCACGGTCTGCTCCTTGCCATCGCGCAGAACCACCACATCGACTTCCTTGCCGACCGGGCTTTCCGCAACGATGCGCGGCAGGTCGCGCATTTCGTGAATATCCTTGCCGTCGAATTTCAGCACAACGTCGCCGGCTTCGATCGGCCCGTTTTCAACCGGACCACCCTTTACCACGCCGGAAATCAGCGCGCCCTTGGCTGTCTCCATGCCAAGGCTGGCCGCGACATCATCGGTAACCGGCTGAACGCGCACGCCGAGCCAGCCGCGACGCGTTTCACCGAATTCGATCAGCTGCTGGACAATGTTCTGGGCAAGCTCCGTGGGAACCGCAAATCCGATGCCGATCGAGCCGCCGCTTGGCGAAATGATCGCCGTGTTGATGCCAATGACCTCGCCCTTCATGTTGAAGAGCGGGCCGCCGGAGTTGCCCTTGTTGATCGCCGCATCCGTCTGGATGAAGTTGTCGTAGGGACCGGCATTGATGTTTCGTCCACGTGCGGAGATCACACCGACTGTCAGCGAACCACCGAGACCGAACGGGTTGCCGATCGCCATCACCCAGTCGCCAATGCGCATGCTGCGGGAATCGCCGAACTTGACGGCTTTCAATGGTGCTTTTGGCTCAACTTTAAGGACCGACAGGTCCGTTTTGGTATCGGTGCCAACCAGCTTCGCCTTGAGCTTCGTGCCATTCGGGAAAATGACCTCGATCGCGTCAGCGCCTTCAATGACGTGATTGTTGGTGACAACATAACCGGTCGGGTCGATGACGAAACCCGAGCCAAGCGAACTGACCTTGCCGCCATTGTCAGGCTTCTGATTGTCGAAATAATCCTTGAAGAACTCCTGGAACGGCGAGCCTTCCGGCAGGCGTGGCGGTGTCGGCCCTTTGCCCTCAGTCTTGACGTTCTGGGACGTCGAAATGTTCACGACCGCATCCAGCAGCGGTGCCGCAAGATCGGCGACCGATTCCGGCCCATTGCTTTGCGCTCTTGCTGCAACCGGCATGGTAAGGCCGCCTGCAACGACAGCGATGCCGGCAACGGCGGCAATGCTGTGACGGAAGGGCGAAAGAAGGGTCAGGGCCATAAGAGTCCTCGCGTTTCAAATAGTATCGCCTGATTATATGCTCAAAGCATAAGGCGGAATGATGAAGTGTAAAAATACCTTTTCGTGAACAGGCAATTCCTCCCGCCCCGCACAATCAAGCCGTACAACAAACCGCAACAGGTGCAAGGGCCGCGCACAGAAATTCAGGCGCGCAAAAGAAAGAGGCCGGTGTGACCGGCCTCGTTTTAGATCAGTTCGCAGGCGCGGCAGGTGCCGCTGGCGCCGCAGGCGGCGCGCCGTCGATATTGTTGAAGTAGCGGAAGAAGGTCGAGTCAGGCGAAAGCACCAGCGTCGTACCATTCCCGTTCAACGCCGTGGCGTAAGCCGCCATGGAACGATAGAACTCGAAGAAGCTCGGATCGCGCTGGAACGCTTCACCGAAAATCCGGTTACGCTCGGCATCGCCCTCACCGCGCAGCACTTCCGACTGACGGCTCGCATCCGATTCCAGTTCAACAACCTGACGGTCGGCGATAGCGCGACGGCGCTGGCCTTCTTCGTTACCGCGTGCGCGGATCAGTTCCGCCTCGGCCAGACGTTCCGCCTTCATGCGGTCGAAGGTCTGCTGCGAGACTTCCTGCGTCAGATCGGTACGACGAATGCGCACGTCGACGATGCTGAGACCAAGCGATTCCGCATCGGGACGCAGATCGTCGCGAACGTCCTGCATCATCGATGCACGTTCATCAGACAGTGCAGCTTCAAAGCCGCGCAGACCGTAGACCCGGCGAAGCGACGCATCGAGACGGGTACGAAGACGCGATTCTGCCGACATCTGGTCGCCGGAGACGGTTTCGCGGAAGCGTCGGGCATCGGTAATGCGATAGACGACGAAAGCATCGACTTCGTAGAACTTGCCGCCTGAGACCTGAACGCGGATGTTGTCATGATCGAAACGCAGGGCGCGGTTTTCGATGTACTGAACGCGATCGGCATCCATGAAGGCGAAAGGCAGCTTGAAGTAGAGGCCCGGCTGGGTCTTCACATCCTGAATTTCACCGAAGCGCACAACGATTGCCTGCTGTCGCTCGTTAACGACGAAGACCGACGAATAACCGAAGAACAGGAGAACGGCGAGGCCGACGAGAATGGCCGTAAAACGGTTACTCATATCAGTTGCCCCCCTGCTGTGCTGCGCCAGGATTGCCGCGCATGATTTCGTTCAGAGGCAGATAAGGTACCACGCCCTGCTTTTCGTCGATGATGACCTTGTTAGAACCCTTCAGAACCTGTTCCATGGTTTCCAGGAACATGCGCTGACGCGTAACATCAGGTGCTGTGCGGTACTGGTCGTAGATCGACACGAAGCGCTGAGCCTCACCCTGAGCCTCGTTGACGACACGCGACTTGTAAGCGTTCGCTTCTTCGAGGATCTGCGCAGCCTGACCGCGTGCGGCACCAAGCTTCTGGTTGGCGTACTGGTTGGCTTCCTGGACGAAACGGTCTTCATCCTGTTCGGCGCGCTGTACTTCGTCAAACGCGTCGGCAACTTCGCGCGGCGGAGCTGCATCTTCGATCGCCACGGCATTGATGGAAATGCCGGCGCCGTAACCGTCCATGGTCGCCTGGATGATGGCGCGCACGTCGGCCGCGATAGCCTGACGGTTGTCACGGAAGATGTCCTGCGCCGGACGACGGCCAACAACCTCACGCATGGCGCTTTCGGAAACCTGCTGCAGGGTTTCGGACGGGCTGTCGACGTTGAAGAGATAGGACTTCGGATCGGAAACGGTAAAGAGCACCGAGAACTGGACGTTGACGATATTCTGGTCACCCGTCAGCATCACGCCGCTGCTCGAAGACGACGAGGCGCGTGCACCAATGTTCTGCTGCTGCTCCGTAACCTTGACGATTTCCACGGTCTCGATTGGCCAGAGATGGAAATGCAGGCCAGGCATCGACACTTCATCCTTCGGACGGCCGAAACGAAGCTCTACGCCGCGCTCATCAGGCTGAACGGTATAGATGGACTGGATACCGAGGAAAACGAGAACAACGAGGGCGATGATCGCAACGACGCCGCCGTTGAAATTGCCCGGCATGACGTTCTTGAAACGATCCTGGCTGCGACGAATGATCTCTTCCAGATCCGGAGGGCCACCATTGCCGCCACCGCCGCCACCGCGAGGCCGGTTCGGTCCCTGCCCCCACGGGCCGCCGCCGCCCTGATTGTTACCTCCACCGCCGCCGCCCCAAGGGCCGCCGCCGCCTCCATTTTGATTGCTCCAGGGCATCAATACCTCTTTATATAAGCCTCCCGCCTCCGTTCGAACCGGTCGCTCGCGTCCGGCGGGAATATCGACCTCGTTATAGGAAGGAGAAGCGCCTGTTTCAACGCAGAGGTGGTAACTAAATACCCGATCAGGGTAAATAGTTCACTTTGACGCGGCTCTTCGTAAATAAGTGGCAAATCTGACGGGGTAATTGTCCTTTTCCCCGGCAGGAGCGGCAGTTTCATCGACTTTCTCGAAAACCGAGGGATCGATTTCCGGGAAAAATGTATCGCCTTCGACCGCCACCTCCACATGGGTGACGGAAAGTTGATCGGCTAACGACATAGCCTGGCGGTAGATTTCTCCGCCGCCGGCCACAAACACCTCATCGACGCCCGACTGGATAGCCTTGCTTTTCGCTAGCGCCACAGCCTCCTCCAGCGAAGATGCAACCTCGACACCTGCGGGGCGGTAGGTGCTATCACGGCTGACGATGACATGCGGCCTGCCTGGCAGGGGGCGCTCTCCGACAGACAGGAACGTCTTGCGCCCCATGATCAGCGGCTTGCCCATCGTCATCGCCTTGAAGCGTTTCAGATCGGTCGAGAGTTTCCACGGCATGTCGAGATCACGGCCGATCACGCCGTTTTCCGAGACCGCGACGATAATCGTGATGCGAGGCTCAGTCATACTGCGATCGGTGCCTTGATGCTTGAATCAGCCTCATAGTTTTCGAGCGTAAAGTCCTCGAATTTAAAGGCGAACAGATCCTTGACGTCAGGATTGATCCGCATGGTCGGCAATGGCTTAGGCGTGCGTGTCATCTGCAGCTTCGCCTGCTCGAAGTGGTTCGAATAGATATGCGCATCACCAAGCGTATGCACGAAATCGCCGGGCTTCAGGCCAGTGACCTGCGCCACCATCAACGTCAGCAGCGCGTAAGACGCGATGTTGAAAGGCACGCCAAGGAAAATGTCCGCCGAACGCTGGTAAAGCTGGCAGGAGAGCTTGCCGTCAGAGACATAGAACTGGAACAGGCAATGGCAGGGCGGCAGCGCCATTTCGTCAACCAGCGCCGGGTTCCAGGCGGAAACGATGTGACGGCGTGAATTCGGATTGGTCTTCAGGCTTTCCACGAGAAGAGCGATCTGATCGATATGACGGCCGTCCGGCGCAGGCCACGAACGCCACTGGGCACCATAGACAGGTCCGAGATCGCCGTTTTCATCCGCCCACTCATCCCAGATGGTCACACCGTTGTCCTTGAGATAGGCGATGTTTGTCTCACCTTTCAGGAACCAGAGCAGTTCATGGATGATGGAGCGCAGATGCAGCTTCTTCGTGGTGAGAACCGGAAAACCTTCGGAAAGATCAAACCGCATCTGATAACCGAACACCGAACGCGTGCCGGTGCCAGTACGGTCTCCACGGTCGGAGCCGGTTTCCATCACATGCCGGAGAAGGTCGAGATATTGTTTCATGCGGTCCGCCGTCGTTTCAGTCACTATACGGAATATAGTGGCAAGCGACAGCGGAACCAACGACAGATTGGGGTTTTCCCAAAAAAACGGGACGCCTCAAAGCGTCTGGAGTTTACCGAGTTCCTTGGCAACCAGATAATAGAAAGTCACGCGAGATTTGGAGCGATCCGCCGCCATGGTTTTCGCAACGGAGGCGATCGCCTGATCGGCGCTGTCGTCGGTCACACCGAGTTTCTTGCCGCACCAGCTTGCCTTGACTCGGGCGAGTTCGTCGGCGTCGGATGCAGACACAAGTGAGGAATCCCGGTTGCGCAAGGCAATTCCGAGGTGCTTGACGATCTTGCCAACGATAGCCTCGTCGGCCGCTGCATCGTATTTTTTCACATCCGCTAAGTAGTCAGTCATATCTGCTCCTTGTGCGCCCCGGCCCGGCGTTTCTTAAAAGCGACCGGTTGCAGGGAGAATGTGCCAGCAAATTCTTCGCGTCAAGGATGCGCTAAAGTGCACATAAGACAGGGATGGCTTCATCGATTTGTCACCTTCCCCCCTTTTCTACGCCATCGGAAACGCCTATATGAGCCGTGCCGGGATTTATCCCGGCTATGGCGATAAACGGTCGGTGTAATAAACCTATTGGACCCGGGGGCGGTACCCGGCGCCTCCACCAAAAACCGGCGGGCCTTGTGAGGCCGGCTTTTGATGGGGGCGAAATAGGATCGACAAGGGCGTAAAGATCGAACTTTTGCTCGGCATGATACCGCCGTTATCGGGTCACAAGTGTAGTTGCAAACGACAACAACGCTAAGGAATACGCTCTCGCTGCCTAATGGCGGTGCGGGAATTCCGCTCTAAAGCCCTTACGGTTAGCCCCGTAAGGCGGGGTTCGGAGGTACCTGGCAACAGAAACCTCCACCTTCTCCATTTTGCCGGAATTCGTTTTATGATAGCTGACTCGCATGCGACGTCGGCTTTTCCGTTGCTGCGGTTTAAGACATTGCGTATACTTGGTTAAAAGACGTTCGAATAAGGAAAGACAGGACCGCATGGGGCAGGATCATATCCGTTACGACATTCTCGCACAGGATGCCCTTCGCGGCGTTATTCGCAAGGTATTGAGTGAAGTTGCCGCAACTGGCCGCCTCCCCGGCGACCATCACTTCTTCATCACCTTTCTGACGGGTGCACCCGGTGTGCGCATTTCCCAGCATCTCAAGGCGAAATACGCTGAACAGATGACAATCGTCATCCAGCACCAGTTCTGGGACCTGAAGGTGACGGAAATCGGCTTTGAAATTGGCCTTTCCTTCTCGGATACGCCGGAAAAGCTGGTGATTCCTTACAACGCCATCCGTGGTTTCTACGATCCGTCCGTGAACTTCGAACTGGAGTTCGACGTGCCGCTGTCCGAAGAGGAAGAGGCCGAAGACGCCGAGATCACAGCTTACCCTGTGTCGCATGAGGCAAAGCCTGCAGCTTCCGCTGAACCCGCCAAGGCTGGTGAAGAGAAGAAGGAAGGCTCTGTTGTCTCGCTGGATGCGTTCCGCAAGAAGCAGTAAGCCACTTCACCGGATCTGACGATCGAAACTTGAGGAGTGATATCCGCATGGCCGCCGATATCGTCAATCTGCGTCAGTTCCGGAAACAGAAGGCCCGCAGCGAAAAGGACAAACAGGCGGAACAGAACCGCCTGACCTTTGGCCGCACCAAGGCGGAGAAAAATCTGACATCCGCTCTGAATGACAAGGCGAAAAAATCGCTGGATCAAGGTCGCCTCGAAAAGCCCGAGGATGAGGCGAGCAAGGACTGACGCGGTCGAAGAACCGTATCGAAAAAGAATCGAAAAACAGGGATTTGCGGACGAATCATGATGCAGATGTCCAACCGGAAAAGTGAAGACCGGAGGCCAGTCTGATGATCCGCAAGCACTCGGCGACGCTACACGGCCATCGCACCAGTATTTCTCTGGAAGACGCCTTTTGGGATGAACTCAAAGTCATCGCTGAAAAACGCAAGATCAGTTTCGCCGCTCTTCTTGCAGAGATCGACGACAATCGCCCTGCCGACAGCAATCTCTCCTCTTCCCTTCGCGTTTTCGTACTCAACTGGTTGAAGGGACGGTAGCGCTTTTGCGCCCGCCAAGGACTACGAAACAATTCTGCCAAAAACTCATAACGGCGTGAAAGCATTCATTAATCATTCGCGGTCTAATTTGCACTGCAAGGCATTTTTGTATTGCGTAGCCTTGTTTCAAGTTTTCTCAAGTCTCCCTCATTCTTCTCTTCCAGTGAGCCGCAACAATGGTTTCTGCCGTTTCCGGAGCAGGCGCTGCCGCATCCGTTCTTTCTTCATCCTCCACGTCTTCATCCAGCACCGACGACCTGAAAGCCCAGATTGCCGCCAAGCAATCGGAACTCAGCGAAGCTGCTGACGAGAAGGCAAAGGAAGAACTCAAGGCTGAAATTGCGACCCTGAAAGCGCAGCTCGAAGAGTTGGAAAACAGCTCGAAGTCGCAGTCATCCGGCAGCGCGGCCAAAGAAGGCAGCCTTTCTGGAGAAAGCGAACGGATCGGCACGACAAACTTCAGCGAAGAGACGCCGTTCGGCGAACGCGAAGCCTACGTATAATTTCCAGCCAGCCTGAAAATCCCCAAGCGGATTTTCACTGCCCTCAGGGCGTCGCGGCACCATCCGGGGGCGCCAGTTGCCGTATGGCATTTTCAGTCGGCGGAACGGTCAGAACGGGAGCAGATTGCTGCTCAGGCGCAGTCTGTTGCTGTTGCTGCTGTTGTTGTTGCTGCAACCGCTCTTGCTGTTCCTTCTCTTGACGCAAACGTTCTTCCGCCTGCGCCTTGAGACGCGCCTCTTCCTCGGCCTTTGCCTTGGCTTCTGCCTCGGCCCGCTCCTTGGCAGCCTGACGCTCTGCAGCTTCAAAACGATAAAGCGCAACTTCACGACGTAGGCGCTGCTTCTCGAGCACGCTCGCCTGCATCGCTTCCACCCGCCGCCGCTCACGCTCGAATGCACGCAGGGAAAGATAGCCCGTCAGACCTGCGACATCAGTGGTCAAAGCAGGTGCGGCAAGCGCGCCGGCGTAACTCAGGCGGATCGAAGGCTCAGCGCCTGCAAGCGCCTCAGTGCCAGGATTGAAAAGCATATCGAGATCGCTCTTCAATCCTTGAGCGGCAAGGTCGATCGTTGCTTCCCCGGAGAGCGTGACTTGAGGCTGTTCCACCCGAATATTTGAGAAACGAAGTGCGCCACCACTCAGGGAGAACGGCAAAGAAACATCACCAAGCGGAATTTCGCCCTGCCAGACCGTCTGGTCGACAAGCGGACGAACCTTGGCGGCGTCGATTGGCGGCTGCAGCGCGTCGGCCGCCTGCAGGATCGGCTGGAAGGCTGCGGGGTTAAGCCCCTTCACCACAAGACCAGTTGTGCGAATCTCACCCGATCCGCCGGCAGATTTGAGAATCTCGCCAACACTTTTTCCGGTGGATTCGGCAGTGAGGTCAACCGCTACACGCGCGGTCGCAACGGGACCATTCGCATTCGTCCAGAGAATCGATTGAGGATCGGCATCGGTGACAGCAATCTTGGTGCGGAAGATCCCCGCGCCTTCTCCAGTCGACATGGCAAGCCTGCCGGAAACCTTGCCACCAAGGAACGCGCCCGAGACATCATCCATCGAGAACGTACCGGACTTCTGCGACAGCGTTGCCGATAGGCCTGTAATGGCGCCAAATGGCCCGGCATCGAAGTTCTCCGCCTTGAACGCCACGGACGCATCGAGATCGGGAAATGCTGCCATGGCCAGTGGCTTGGCATTCAGCGCTCCGGTTTCGGGATCGATCACCGGTCCGTAAATCGCATCACCGAACCAGGCCAGATCGGCATTTTTTACAGAGAGATCCCCCGTGATAGAATGGGGCGCATTCCGCTGCAAGGTCAGATTGCCGGAAACGGGATTACCGCCCGCCTGACCATTGATCGAAGAAAGCACGACCTTTTCCGCATCAACTGCTACCTTCGCCCCAGCCTTCAGCGCCATTCCCCCACCAAGTTGCGGCAGACCGACGGCATTCATGATGAGATAAGGCTCGATATCGGCGCTCTCCAGGGCGAGATCGGCTTCGCCGTTCCCGAAATCGGCAGGGCCAAGCGCAAAGGAACCATTAGCGGAAAAATGGGTCCGCTCTGTCGAAAAACGAATGTCGGTCTGCGCGGCAGAACCGAGCGTGCCATTCAGCTTGACGGAAAGAAGGCCCTCCCCGTCAGCATCGAACGGCAGGGGATCAAGCCCAGCCTGCCCGAACAGGATCGCGGTCGACTGGTTTTTCAAAACGGCTTCGAGCGTCATTGCCGTATCATCGGTGATCGACAGGAAATCGGGCATCTTGGCGACCGCAGACAGTCGGCTGCCATTGACGGTGCCCGATACAGCGACGTTTGCCCCGCCATTTTCGCTGTTGACAGAGACGTCGACCGCCAGATCGGAATTGGCGTACCAGGAGGCACTGGCAGCAAGCCGGTTCAGCAACGGATGGTTGGGAAGCTTCTGCTGCAGCATTGCGAAGAATGGCTGCATATCGGCTGCATGCAGGTTGACGGTGCCCTTGCCCGCATATTTGAGCAACGAACCTTGCAACTGTCCACGCGCCCGCACCTCGGCGCCGGCGACATCACCAGCGGTCAGATTATCGAGCGAAAGAACACCTCCAGCCAGCGTGAATGCTGTCTGGACGTGATTGGCGGCCACGCCCGCCATGTTGAAGCGGTCTGCCTTGAATTTTGCTTCGATACGATGGTCGAGCACAGAACTGCCGACCTGATCGCCGAGCACAAGGCTGCCAAGCGCTTTCAACGCATCGACGTCGATTTCATTGCCGGAAAGATCGACCGAGAGATTGGATGTCTTGCCATCCGACCGGCGGTCAAGCTCACCTTTCAGGGAGGCATCGCCAATGGCAAGTTCCAGATTGGCAAAACGCTGGTGAAGCGTCGTCAGCGAAACATCCGACGAGAAGCCAGCCGCATTGAGCTGGCGGATTGCCGGATCGACCGACCCGGACAACCAGTTCGCCAGACCAGAAGGCTGGTTGGAAGCGACAAGCAGGTTGCCATTGAAAGCAGGCCCACCCGTCAGGGCAAGCGATCCCTTGGCCTCAAGTTGCGTTCGGCCCGGCAAGGTGGCGACCGCATTGACGATCTGCCAGCCGTCACCATCTGGACGAACGTCGAGGCGAATATCGCGGATGGTGGTGTCATCGGACACCAGCGCAGGAAGACTGATGCTTGCCTTGCCCGGAACCGGCGGCACCGGTATCCGCGCCACCATGGCCGCAAACGCTTCGATCCGCTGGCGAACCGACGTTGTTGGCATACGAGACGTTTTTCCGGTCTGCACGGACGGCGGGGCAAAACGTCCCACGTCAATCTGCTGGCCATCGGCTGTCAGAAGAAATTCCGGCTTTGCACCCGTGTCGAGGGTCGCTTGGCCCGTAACGATATAGGGGTTTTCGCTTCCACCAAGTTCCATCCGGTAACTGGGGATACGCACGCTTTCGTTGGTCAGCTCGAAATTGCCGCGGGTGCGCGGAGCAGAGAAGATCGACTGCGCAGCCTCCTGCTTCTGCTTCTCGTCCTGCCGGAACAGGAAGGAAAAGGAGCCGCTATAGACAGGTTTGCCAAGCGCTGCAGAAACAGCACCATCTAGGTCGATCTCGACCGGATGGTCATTCGGCATAATACGAAGACGCAGCCCCATACGGCCGGCCGCATGATCGGGCTCACTGCTGGACAGCGAAAACGAACCCGAATAGCCGTCAACCGTCGCGTGGCCTTCGGCCTTCCATGGACCGATGAGCGAATTTGCCGACATGTCGGCGTTGAGGCCTGTAACAATGCGATTGCGGCCGGACTGCTCATCGATAAACTCGATCTGCCCGCCTTCTATCTCGACGCTTTCGAGGACAACGGTGCGAGCCGGAATTTCGGCCCGGCTGCCGCGCATCCAGTCCAGGGTACCGTCTTTCAACAGACGCACGCGTGCCTTCGGCTCCTCGATGCGCATATCAAAGATGCGCGCTTCGCCGGACAGGAATGGCGCAAGCTCGGCATCCATCGAGAACCGCGCAATCTGAATGAGAGGCGATCCGTCCGCATCCGTCCCGGCGCGCACATCATGCAGCGTGACAGAAGGAAACGGCAGAAGCCGCGCTTCTACCGGACCATGGACGACGACCTTTTTGCCAACGATGCGGCTTGCCTGGTCTTCAAAATCACGCCGGAAATCCGTCCAGTCGATGAAATAGGGAATGAGCAGCGCTGAAAACAACGCCACCACAAGCAGTCCGCCCAGAAAAACCAGTATGCGTCCGAGCACTTGACCTGCATCTCCCTTCGCGAAGCTGAAAATCTATTGCCTTTTGCCTTAGCGGCAATCAGCCTTTTGTACCAATCAAATATGAGACTGTTCAGGAAAGCCGGAACAGTTTACCGGGATTGAAGATATTGTCGGGATCAAGCGACGTTTTGATGGCACGCATGACATCAAGTGCATTGCCCGCCTCTTCAGCCAGAAAACTCATCTTCCCCTGCCCGACACCATGCTCACCGGTGCAGGTGCCATCCATGGCAATGGCGCGGCGATTGAGCCGGGCAACGAAGGCTTCGGTCTTTGCAACGCTCTCCGCATCCTTACCGTCGAAAAGCACAAGCACGTGGAAGTTGCCGTCGCCAGCATGGCCGACGATCGGTGCCAGCATACCGTTTTCGAGAATGTCCCGCTGGGTCTCGACAACACAATCGGCAAGCCGTGAAATCGGCACGCAAACATCTGTCGAAAGGCCATCGAGATGAGGAGCGAGCGCTCGTGACGCCCAGTAGGCATCGTGCCGGGCTTTCCAGAGCTTGTTGCGCTCGGCGGCATCGCTCGTCCATTTGAAATCGGTGCTGCCGAACTCTCCGACAATCTCGGCAAACTGTTCGGACTGCAACGCAGCCGTTTCCTCCGTTCCGTGGAACTCTACGAACAGCGTCGGCTTTTCCTGATAGCTCAGCCCTGAATAGGCGTTGCAGGCCCGGACCTGAACCTCATCAAGAAGCTCGATACGAGCAACGGGAATGCCCATCTGGATCGTCATGATCACTGCATCGCACGCCGACTTGATCGTATCGAACGTGCAGACACCGCCCGCGATCTTTTCCGGAATGCCCTGCAACCGAAGTGTGACCGAGGTCAGCACACCAAGCGTGCCTTCGGCACCGACGAAAAGCCTTGTCAGATCGTAACCGGCGGACGATTTGCGGGCACGACGCGCGGTGCGGATTTCTTCACCATTCGCAACGACGGCGGTAACCGCGAGCACATTGTCTTTCATGGTGCCGTAACGCACGGCATTGGTCCCCGAGGCGCGGGTCGACGCCATGCCGCCAATGGAAGCATTTGCGCCCGGATCGATCGGAAAAAACAGACCCGTATCGCGAAGGTAGGTATTCAGGTCTTCCCGCGTGACACCCGGCTCGACGGTCACATCAAGATCCTCGGCATTCACCGCAAGGATGCGGTTCATCCTGCTGAAATCGATGGAAATACCACCGTTCGGCGCATTGACCTGACCTTCCAGAGAGGAGCCGGTTCCGAAGGGAATGACCGGCACCTTGTGTTCGGCACAAACCTTCACGACGGTTTTCACGTCGTCGGCGCTTTCGGCGAAAACGACACCGTCTGGCGCCTGCAATGTCAGATAGGTCGTGGTGTGGCCGTGCTGTTCACGAAAGGATTGTCCGGTCTGAAACTTGTCTCCGAACTGCTGCTTGAGGATACCGAGGACAGCGGCGATACCGTCTTCATTGCGTTTTCCCGCCACCACATCCTTCAAAGCCATCGCTCAATCTCCGCCATAACATCTGCGCGTAACGGACTCAGTCCGTTAACGAATTTCGACAGGTGGTATGGGATACGCTCAGGGCTTTGTCCAGCATTGCAACGCTGCCGGAAAGGAATTTCCGGCAATCGTTTTCTATTCGGCAGCCAGCAGCGGCTTGTCTTCCTCCAGCGCCTTTCGGCGTGCCGCCATCTCGAGTTCGCGATGCAGACGAATTTCCTCGTCGGCCTGCGGCTTGGCGAAACGGGCAATCAGAAGATACGAAACCGGTGTGATGTAGAGAGTGACCAGCGTCGCAAAGCCAAGTCCTCCGACAATGACCCAGCCAAGCGCGATACGGGCTTCTGCACCAGCGCCCTGCGCCAGAACCAGCGGCACGCCACCTAGAATGGTGGCAATCATCGTCATCATGACCGGGCGCAGGCGGATGCTGCAAGCCTTCTCGATCGCTTCACGCACCGTCGCTCCCTGATCGCGCAGGTGATTGGCGAACTCCACAATGAGAATACCATTCTTGGCCATCACCCCGACCAGAAGCACGAGACCGATCTGGCTATAGACATTGAGGCTCGAGCCGGTGACCAGCAATGCGATCACGGCACAAGCGAGCCCGAGCGGCACTGTCGACATGATGATGATCGAACTCAGGACGCTTTCGAACTGCGCTGCCAGCACCAGGAAAATAATGGCGATGGCGAAACCGAAGGTCAGCAGCATACCGCTGGAATTTTCCTCCAGCGTCGCCGCCTCGCCAAGCGGCAGCAGACGCGCACCGGCCGGCATAATGGACTGAGACAGTTCATTGACCTTGGCGACAGCCTCGCCCAGCGATACGCCATCCCTGAGGTTGGCAGTAAAGCCAACAGACGGAAGCTGCTGTTCGCGATTGAGCTGCGGCGCAACCGCGTTTTCCTTCAGGCTGGCGATGACGGACATCGGCACAATCTTGCCGTCACCCGTCTTGAGGAAGACGTTTTCGAGATCCGTTGGGTCGTTGATCGGCCGCGTCGAAGACAGCAGACGAACCGGGATCGCATCACCGTCGACGAAGACGTCAACAATGGAGCGCCCTTCAAGGAGTGACTGCATAGCGCGCGACAGACCGGTGATATCGATACCGAGGTCGGAAGCGCGTTCACGATCGATCGAAACGGAAAGCTGAGCCTGGTTAGGTTCGTTATCGAAACGCGGCGTATCGAACAGCCCGCTCTCTTCCATCGACAGCAACAGCTTCTGCGTCGCTTCTGTCAGAGCCTGATAGTTGCTGCCCACCATCGCCATCTGCAGGCCGTTGCCGGCACCACGAATGCGAAGGCTGTTCGGCTGCATGGCGTTGCCGCGCAGTGCTGGCACCTTGTTGGCAGCCGACGTGACATCCGCAGCGATCTGGTTCTGCGTCCGCTCGCGGTCAGCCCACGGCGCGAGCGTCAGAACCATGAAGCCCGTATTGGACGAACCGTTCATGCCGGTAATGGAATAGATGTTGCGGATTTCTCCACTGTCGCGAAGCGGCTGAAGATTCTCTTCGATCCGCTGCAACTGATCGCGCGTATATTCCAGGCTGACGCCCTGCGGAGCCGTAACGCGCATCATGATCGACGAGCGGTCTTCACGCGGTGTCAACTCATTCTGGATCATGCCGAAGGCAATCCACGACAGGCCCGAGAAACCGAGAGCAACCACAATCACGACAAGCGGATTGTTGAGGCACGATGAAAGGGTGGACTTGTAGGTGGAGGCAAAGACATTGCCGAACCAGGCAAGCGGCCCAGTCGGTTCTTTCAGGCCATGCTTCAGCATTCTGGACGCGAGCATCGGGCAAAGTGTCAGGGCCACGACCGAAGACAGGCCGACAGCGAAGGCGAGTACGAAACCGAATTCGCGGAACAGACCACCAAGCTGGCCCGGCAGGAACGATAGCGGAATGAAAACCGCGGCAAGCGTCGCGGTCGTCGCCAGAACCGCGAAAAACACTTCCTGAGTACCAAGGACCGCGGCTGCGCGTGGCCCCATACCCTCCGCACGGCGGCGCACGATATTTTCAAGAACCACGATGGCATCATCGACGACCAGACCCGTCGCCAGCACGATGGCAAGCAGCGTCAGGATGTTGATCGAGAAGCCGACCATATAGATGGCAACGAGTGTACCGATCAGCGCAACCGGCATGGTGATTGCCGGAATAAGCGTCGCTCGCCAGTCACGAAGGAAGAGGTAGAGGACCACGACAACGATCAGGGCAGAAAGCCCTAGCGCCAGTTCGACTTCGTGCAACGCTCCTTCGATGAAGACGGCGTCATCACTGGTGACGACGACACGCGTTCCCTCGGGAAGGTTTGGCGTCATGGCATCAACCGCAGCCTTTACGCCTGTCGAAATATTGAGGGTGTTGGACTGCGCCTGACGGATGACGCCGAGACCAACGCCCTGCACACCGTTGGACCGCAGCGAAGTGGATTCATCGTCCGCACCGAGCATGACAGTCGCCACGTCGCGGAGACGAATATTGTCCTTGATAAGCAGATTGGAAAAATCTTCCGGTTTGGTCAGGCTTGCCGTTGCACGCACGACGATGTCCTGCGTCGTGCTTTTCAGCGATCCGGCCGGGACGTCCAGCGCGGCACTGGCCAGCGCATTGGACACGTCCGTTACCGTCAGCCCACGGCTTGCCAGCGCCGCCTGATTGAGATCGACGCGGAAGACTTTCTCCTGATCGCCGTAAAGCTCGACATCAGCCACGCCGTCGACAGAGGCCAACCGGTCGATGATCTCGTCATCCACCAGCTTGGTCAGGTCTTCCATGCTGAGCGTAGAAGATGTGACAGCCAGGCGCATGATTGGCTGGCTATCGGAATCCGCCTTGATGATCTGCGGCTCGTCGGCATCGTCAGGCAACTGATTTGTCACGCGGCCAATGGCGTCACGCACGTCGTTCGCCGCAACGGCCAGATCGACATTGTCGCCAAATTCAAGCGTCACACGGCTGGTGCCGAACTGCGACTGGGACGAGATCGTCTTGACGCCGCTGACGCGCGCCACAGCACCTTCAATCGTCTGCGTGACTTCCTGGTCGATCGTTTCGGGAGCAGCGCCGTCATAGGTTGTACGAACACTGATGACAGGACGATCGACATCCGGCAATTCGCGGACTTCGACACCCACAAGCGCTGCAAGCCCGGCCACGACGAGAAGCGTATTGATCACCGCTGCCAGAATGGGGCGGCGAACGAAGAGCGCAGTGAAGGCGAGTTTTGAATCCTGACCGGACGACGGCGTCTGTGCTGTCATTGGCTGGCAACCTCCGCCGGTTTTTCATTGGCGACACGCACGGCACCGCCCTCTCTCACACGCTGCAGCCCTTCAGTGACGACGGGCTCACCCTGCGCCAATTCACCCCTCACCAGAACGGCATCGGGGTTGCGCTGCACGATCTGCACCCGCACCTTGGAGGATTTTCCCTCGGCAACGCGCCAGACGTAAGACCCCTCAGCATCCCACTGAACAGCCAGAGGATCGACCGAGGCATAGGCCTCGCCGCTGAAGTGCATGGTGACGCCAAATGACATGCCGGCGCGCAACTCGTCCTTCGCATTGTCAAAACGGGCACGAATCCGGATCGTGCGGCTCGCTTCATCGACCCGGTTATCAACCGCCTCGATTTCACCCTTGAAGGTTTCCCCAGGCCGCGAGATCGATGTGGCGTCCACCGGCATACCAACCGATATCGCTGTCGTGAAGCGTTCCGGGGCCCAGAAATTGACAAGAATTCTGGAGCGATCGTCGATGCTGACAACGCTCGACTGCGTCGTTACGTTATCTCCGATGTTCACCGCGACGATACCGGCAATGCCATCGATGGGAGCGACGATGTCACGGCGCTTGAGGTTGAGTTCCGCGGTGCTGAGTGCAAGCTTTGCAGCCTCCTCGCCAATCTGGGCATCGAAGACATCGAGACGCGACATCGACTTCAGATTCTTGTAGGAATTCGACTTCTCGATTGCGCTCTTCAAAGCCACCTGTGCCTTGTCGCGCTCGATCACCTGCTCGTCGTCATCCAGCCGCGCCAGCACCTGGCCCTTTTTGACCTTGGCACCCGAAGAAATGAGGATTTCTGAAATCGTGCCTGAGGTCTGCGGCATGACGACGACGGACTGAATGGCTTCGCCGTTACCGATGGCATTCAAACGGTCATTGACCGTGCCCTGTTTCACAGGCGCGGTAACGACCAATGTTGCATTACCGCCGCTACGGCCTGCGCCGCCATTCTGGCCTGGTTTTGCAGCCTGCCCGGGGGTGGCCTGCGCCACCTCGACTGGAGCAGCTTTCTCGGCGCCAATGCCGAAACTTGCGAGCACATTTCGGGCGTCGGGCGAAACAAACGCCCAAAAACAGAGCCCCGCCCCAACGACGGCAAGGCTGACACCCACCTGTTTCCAGACCCGCATATATCTCTCCGATTGATCCGCACAGCAGTATTGTTTCCGGTCGATGATAATCACCGGGATTGATTGCAGTATTCCCACTTGCCAGTTTCAAGGCAACGCACAAATACGTTCCTTACGTAATTGTAATTTGAATGGTTTTATCGCCGTACCGACAGGGCATCGCATTGCCATCGCAAATATCTGCTGTTGCGGTAATCTCCCGATCCATTGCCCTACGAAGCAATGACGACAGGAGGAAACAATGAGCACCGTAGAAAAACACCCAAATCCTGAAACAGATCCGCGCGTCAAAGCAGTCTTCGACGACATCCGCGCCACCCGGAAATCGGATTTCATCAACAATATGTGGCTCTATCTCGCCTTCGATGCCGACCTTCTGGAAAAGACCTGGGCCGAGGTTAAAGCGGTTATGGCGACGCCGTCAGCGCTCGATCCCCTCGTCAAGGAAATGCTTTACATCGCAGTTTCGGTGACCAATGGATGCTCTTATTGTGCTCACTCCCACACGGCGGCGGCAAAAGCCAAGGGCATGACTTCAGCCGAACATGCGGATTTGCTGCGGGTGATTGCGCTTGCCGCCAAGACAAACCAGCTTGCGACGGCGCTGCAGGTGCCCGTTGACCCTGTCTTCGACGCAGATAAACCCGCCTGATCGAAAAATGCCTTGGAATAGGCGTTTTGGCGGGCGATACCGGAATAAAAGCAGAACGTGGTTCTGGCCTTTACATCCCGAATCACTACATTGGGCCGCATGAGCAACAGTTTCGACGATATGCCGTTCTTCGATGAAGAACCCTCCGAGCCACGCCGTCAGTCACCAGCAGCCCCCTCTGCTGGCGGCCTGGGCATTGCTGCGCGCGCCATGGCAGCCCGCGATCAGGCTCGTCCCGCTCCCGATTATCTGTCCGGTCTCAACCCCGAACAGCGTGAAGCGGTGGAAACGCTGGATGGCCCGGTCCTCGTTCTGGCTGGCGCAGGCACCGGCAAGACCCGCGTTCTGACGACACGTATTGCCCATATTCTGGCAACCGGCAAAGCCTATCCAAGCCAGATCCTTGCGGTGACCTTCACCAACAAGGCCGCCCGCGAAATGAAGGAGCGTATTGGCGTTCTGGTCGGCGGTGCTGTCGAAGGCATGCCGTGGCTCGGCACCTTCCATTCCATCGGCGTGAAACTGTTGCGACGCCATGCCGAACTCGTAGGCTTGAAAACCGACTTCACCATTCTCGATACCGACGATGTCGTCAGACTTCTGAAGCAGCTTATTCAGGCCGAAGGTCTTGATGACAAGCGCTGGCCGGCAAAACAGTTCGCCGGTATGATCGACAACTGGAAGAACAAGGGGCTGACACCGCCGGATATCCCGGAAGGTGACAGCCGCGCGTTTGCGAATGGAAAAGGTCGTGAACTCTACGCTGCCTATCAGGCGCGATTGAAGACATTGAATGCCTGTGACTTCGGCGACCTTCTTCTGCATCCCATCAGCATCTTCCGTCGCCATGCGGATATCCTGAAGGACTATCACCAGAAGTTCCGATATATTCTCGTTGACGAGTATCAGGACACCAACACGGCCCAATATATGTGGCTGCGGCTGCTGGCGCAGCGCGCCAAGGGTGAGACGCAGAACGTTTGCTGCGTTGGCGACGACGACCAGTCGATCTATGGCTGGCGCGGTGCGGAAGTGGACAACATTCTGCGCTTCGACAAGGATTTTCCAGGCGCCAAGGTCATCAAGCTCGAACGCAACTATCGTTCGACCGAGTATATTCTGGGCGCAGCCGGGCATCTGATCGCCCACAATGAAGGCCGTCTCGGCAAGACGCTGTTCACCGAAAAAAGTAGCCCGGATGACGAAAAGGTCGTCGTGCACGCAGCCTGGGACTCGGAAGAGGAAGCCCGTGCGGTTGGCGAGGAAATCGAGCAGCTTCAGCGCAAGAACCACAAACTCAACGACATGGCGATCCTGGTCCGCGCCTCGTTCCAGATGCGCGAATTCGAAGACCGCTTTGTGACGCTTGGCTTGAACTATCGCGTCATCGGCGGCCCGCGCTTCTATGAGCGCATGGAGGTTCGCGATGCCATGGCCTACTTCCGGATGGTCTGCCAGCCGGCGGATGATCTTGCCTTCGAACGGATCGTCAACACGCCCAAACGTGGCCTTGGCGACACGACGATCCGCGCGCTTCACGATTATGCCCGCGCCCGCGACATTCCGATGCTGGCGGCGGCAGCCGATATCATTGAAACAGATGAGTTGAAGCCTAAGGCACGCAAAGCGCTGTTCGATGTCGTACAGGATTTCCGCCGCTGGCAGGGCCTGCTGGAAAACACCGAACACACGACGCTTGCCGAGCAGATCCTCGACGAAAGCGGCTACACGGCCATGTGGCAGGCGGATAAATCTGCGGAAGCGCCAGGCCGGCTCGAAAACCTCAAGGAACTGATCCGTTCCATGGAGGCCTTCGAAAGCATGCGTGGCTTCCTCGAACATGTCGCTCTCGTCATGGATGCCGAGCAGAACGAAGAGCTCGACGCCATCTCCATCATGACCTTGCACTCCGCCAAGGGGCTGGAATTCGACACTGTCTTCCTGCCCGGCTGGGAAGAAGGACTGTTTCCGCACCAGCGCGCCCTCGACGAAGGCGGTCGCTCCGGTCTGGAGGAAGAACGGCGCCTTGCTTATGTCGGCATCACCCGCGCCAAGAAACTCTGCCACATCTGGTTCGTCTCGAACCGGCGCATTCATGGCCTGTGGCAATCCACCCTGCCCTCGCGTTTTCTCGACGAATTGCCTCCGGCGCATGTCGATGTTGCCGCTTCCGACAGCAATTACGGAGGATATGGCGGGCGCGGTGGCTATGGCCAGTCACGCTTCGACAAGGCAGATCCCTTCGCGAACAATTATTCCACACCCGGCTGGAAACGTGCCCAGCAGAACCGGTCCGATGCCACCCGTGACAATTGGGGCACGCGATCCGGGCATGCGGTCGAGCGCATCGGCTACGGCGAAAGCGGTCCTCGCACCCGCACCATCGACGGTGAACTGGTGGCGAAATCTGTCGCAGACACGCCATCCAGATTTTTTGTTGGGGACCGTGTGTTCCATCTCAAATTCGGCAATGGCAATATTGTCGCGATAGAGGGAAACAAACTGACGATCGATTTTGACCGCGCCGGACAAAAGCGTGTCCTGGATGGGTTTGTGGAAAAAGCATGAAAACCGAAGAAAAGTTTTGATACAAAACTTTTCGCGTAGCCATGAGTTCAGCGCTGCAATAAGGAAAATGCCGACATAGATGCGCAAACTTGGTGAGGGCTGTTTTGCACATATTGCCGACAAGCAGGAAAAAGCTCGCGGTTTTCCTCATCAATATGGATGGTGCGAAAAAACGCCTTGAGGATATGACGTCCCGCCTCGAGGCTGCTGGACTGACTGCGGACCGTATTCCCGGCGTGAACGGCAGGGAACTGAACTATCCCATCCCGGAATTCAGCGAAATCTCCTATATGCTGATGCACGGTCGCCGCACCTCGCCACCGGAAATCGGTTGTTATCTCAGCCACATCGCCTGCGTCCGCAAGTTTCTCGAAACTGACGCTGATCTCGCCTTGATCCTGGAAGATGACGTCGCCTTCGAATCTGACTTCGTGGAATCGCTCGATCAGGCATCTCTCTTCGGCAATGACTGGGATTTGTTGCGCCTGACCACCGTCAGCAATGGGCGGAAATTTCCGTTCCGCACACTTCCCAATGGTCGCTCGCTGGCGATCGCACTGACGCGGGAAAAGGGATCGGGCGCCTATCTCGTCAATCGCAAAGCGGCAAGCTGGATATCAACGCTGGTGCCCATGCGGCTCGCCTACGATATTGCCTTCGATCTGGAATATCTTTCCGGCATCAAGGCCGCGTTCATCGCACCGCTTTGTGCGACGCAGGATGCGGACGGCGAAAGCCAGATTCAGAACAATCTGCGCATTTATCGCCTGCCGCGATGGCGATATTTCACCGTGCTTCCTTACCGCGCCTACCTGGAAACAAGCCGATTCATCGTCCGGAGCGTTCGCCTGGCGTTTGCAAAACTTAGTGTTGCGCTGGAACGCGGAAAACCGGTCAGGAAAGGGCTGGCCGGCTAGGCACCTCAGACCTCTCCCGGTGTGAAACCGATGAGATAGATTGCCGCGATAACAGCGGCGACGATGAAGATGGAAATGACGAAAATCGTCATTCGTTTAAGGGGCTTGCGTGTCGTCTTTTGCATGAGACGATAACGGCCCGCCGTCGGCATTTGTTCCACACACGATGACATGCCGGGAAAACCCGGAAATTTGTTTCCTCTTCAACAGCATATCGGTTAGAGCTGAATCATATCTCCAGCTAGTCTCCGGCTTCCCCATGACTGACACGACGCATCCCCGTCTCAATCCGCTCCACCTTGCTGCCGCTTTCGCCAGCGGTTGTCTTCTGACGCTGATGGTGCACTTCAATGGCCAGCTTGCCCATTATGGAAACGCGCTGTTTTCGTCCTGGACAGCCCATGGCACCGGCACGGTAGCAGCATTGATCTATCTGGCGATCCTGCGTGGAAGGACCGAAGTGGACGGAACAGCCAAGCCGAAGGCACCGCTTTGGGCCTATTGTGGTGGTGTCGTCGGCGCGGCAATCGTCATACTCACCTCCACTGCCGTCAACTCGCCGCTGGCGCTGTCGGGCACTATCGCACTTGGGCTCGGCGGACAGGTGATTTTCAGTCTTCTGGCGGATCTCCTCGGTCTTTTCGGCCTTCCGAAACGACGCCCGGATATGCGCGACATGGCTGCTGTCGCGCTGATCCTTGGCGGCAGCGCGCTTATCATTCTTGTCGGGAGAGCATCATGATCCTCTGGATAGCGATGGCTTTCACGGGCGGGCTTTTCGTGGCACTGAGCCGCCAGATCAACGGTCGGCTCAGCCTTTCCAACTCACCGCTGATTGCATCGTTCTGGAACCATATCGTCGGCTTTGTTGTGCTGACGATCATCGGGCTGATCTTTGGCGGTCTGATCCCGCCGGGTGCAGCCGATGCACCTTGGCTCGCCTTTATCGGGGGGCCGATCGGCGTGGTTTTCATTGCGTCGGGAAGCTGGCTCATCCCCCGTATCGGTGCAGTCAACACCGCCCTGCTGGTCATTAGCGGTCAGATGGTCTCAGGTGTTTTGCTGGATCTTTTCAGCGAGAACCCACCGAATATATGGCCAAGCGCACTCGGTATCCTGCTGATCCTGGGTGGAATGATGCTGACCCAGCGGCGCGGCAAGTAAGACGTTTTAACGCCGATCTCTACCGCAGCCACCTGAGCCTTGTCGCAACAAGGTCAGGAGTCCGACCCACGCGAGAACATGTCGAGCAGTGTCTTGCCGCTTTTCGCGCCGCCATTACCACCGGTGCTGGCCAGTGTGGGGCGGTTGCCGTTCAGCTTCGGCACCACGACCATGCGCTTCACCTCACCGCGCTTGAACGCAGCGAGGAAGCGTGAGTAATCGCGGAACACGACGCAACCATTCGATTCACCACGTTTCGCCAGCATGTAGGTGTGTGCCAGCAGACCGTTGCGGCCGTGTGGATTGACACCGTTTTCCGGCGTCAGGCGAATGGCTTCCACACCATGAAACAACGCTTCGCGCATTGTCAGCTTGTAGCTGGATGGCGGCGTGGAACCACGCATCTTCACGTGAACATACTCAGGATTGTCGCGCATCTTGCCGATACCAGAATGCGCTTCGAGCTTCTCACCATTCGGCATATGCACGACACCGGAAGAGATATCGTAGATAGCAGTTCCACCGCCGCGATCCGGCCACGGAACAGCATCCATCTTGCTGGGCTCACGCACCGGATTGTCGGGCTTTGCGAAGGCAAGCATCGCACCCGTACTCTGCTTCGGCTGCGCGGGGGCACGGGCCGGCACCGGCACCTCGGCAATTTGTGAGGACTGATCCTGGGTTTTCGGCAAAGCCGGACGTGGCGACGGTTCGACAGTTTCCGCAGCAGCCAGTTCCGGCCGGAAACTCGGCAACGGAACATCGTTGGGAAGCACAGTGCTGGCTTCTTCTTCGATCTGCGGCCGTGCCAGAGCAACCTCAAAAGCAGGGTGTTCGGCGACAGGACCGCGATAAGCGACTTCAGAGGTCCGACCCAGGGCAGAATCGACGATGGCTGCCGGTTTCAGCGCAGCAACTTCTCGGACATGCGCCTGCGCTTTCGCGTTGGCGGCAGCACCGAAACGGTCGGTAAATTCCTTCGAATTGATCTGAGGCGCCAGGCTCGCAAGACGCTGCGCCTTTTCATTGCCATGGCCCTGGTCATTCAGGCGGGAAAATTTGCGGACGTGAATGTTCCGTTCCGCGGTCTCGACAATTGCGGTTTCGGCCGATCCCAGCCGGGCAACAAGTGTCTTTTCGAAGTTGCCGACACCATGTGAGGCAGCCGCCATGGTATGCAGTGACGCAAAGGCCGTGATCGCACACAGGCCTGCAAATGCTCCGCCGGCCAGGAGGGCCGAAATACGACCAAGAGACGAGGAGTTGCCTCTCTTGGCAGAAGACACACCGGCAAGGCCGGAGCCACTATAGGCTGCAGCAGAAAACGCCATGATACTCGTTACTCGAACCGTTCACGCAGATCCGGCTGAAGCCGGAGGAAATTTGGGGTATCCGAATCGCGGACAATGATCTCGCCGGTTTCGGAACTGACTGGTTCGAAGCATGACGAATTATGGTAACCAAATCCTTTACGTGCCCCTGAAAAAACATGTCATCAAGATCAGCGCATTAAGGCGACAGGTCGTGCGGCATATCTTTTCCGCACCCTGAAGGGACAGAGCACCTTCTTCGCCGCGTGGTCAGGTAACGGGCGACTTGGCCGAAAATTTGCTGCAATTGCGGCAGGACCGGGACAAGTGTCATTGACACTCTGCGCCGAATGCCTCTTGCCAGAAGGCGGTTCATAAAGGACTTGATCGAAAAATCGTGGCTTGGCATCCTCCTGGTAACAATTCGGGAGGTCCATCATGAAGGCTCTGTTGCTCATCGATATTCAGAACGGTTTTTGCCCCGGCGGCAATCTTGCCGTTGCTGATGGTGATAAGGTGGTCCCGGTCGTCAACGCCTTGATCGACAATGGCGGATATGACCTCATCGTCGCCTCGCAAGACTGGCATCCGGAAAACCACGGCAGTTTCGCGTCTCAACATCCCGGCAAAAAGCCTTTCGACATGGGTGAACTGTCCGGAAAACCGCAAATGATGTGGCCAGATCATTGCGTGCAGGGAACGGCGGACGCCGAATTCCATCCCGACCTGAAGACGGAGGCTTTCGACTATATCCAGCAGAAGGGCGAGAACCCTGCTGTCGACAGCTATTCCGCCTTTCGCGACAACGACCAGTATGCGGCAACAGGTCTTGCCGACTATCTCAGCCGCCAGGGCGTTACCGTACTGGATATCTGTGGCCTGGCGACGGACTATTGCGTCAGCTTCTCCGTTCTTGACGCCATCGACATGCTCCCTGGTGTCAAGGTTCGATTTATCGAGGACGCAAGTCGCGGAATTGACCCCAAAGGCATAAAGACCGCGATCGCCTCCATGCAGGCGAAGGGCGCAACGACCATTAAAAGCCGGGACATATTGCGCGCCTGATCGCACCCAGACACAGGCCACGTACCGAACCAGTCTTTTTTGCTGATGACAGTCGTTCCAAGGCTGACCGTCATTGGGCAATGACAACAAATCCATTTCCGGACGACGCGGCGACAATCCCCTTTCATGTTCAAGGGAATCAATCGATCCATTCATCCAATTCGTTTGCCATCCAGCATGCGGGGTTATAGGAGCAGCGTCATCAGGAGTTATCACAGATGTTTGACGCAGATTTTCGCGAAGGCCTTCGAAACGGCCTTCCGATTGCCCTTTCCGCCGCGCCCTTCGGTGCTCTTTTTGGCGCCGTTGCCGTGGACAATGGTCTGAGCGTGGTTGAGGCAACCATTATGAGCGGCACCGTTTATGCGGGTGCCAGCCAGCTTGTCGGCATAGAACTGTTCGGCCAGAAGGTTGCGCCGTGGTTGATCGTGCTCTCGGTTTTTGCGGTCAACTTCCGTCATATCCTCTATTCCGCGGCCATCGCGAAGATGATTGCGCACTGGAGCTTTGCCCAAAAGACGGCAGGCTTTTTCCTTCTCGTCGACCCGCAATTTGCCGAAGCCGTCAGGCGGTATGAAAACGGTCAGACGCTTGGATTTTCCTGGTATGTTGGTTTTGCCACGCCAGTCTATGTATTCTGGCTTGCGATGACGATCATTGGTGCATCGCTCGGCAACCTGATCGGCGATCCCAAGGCCATTGGCCTGGATGTCCTCCTGCCGATCTACTTCATGGGCATGGTCCTGAGCTTCAGGACACGCGCCAATTTTTACCCCGTCATGTTGGCAAGCGCGGTCGGAGCCACGGCTGCCTATCATTTCGTTGGATCACCCTGGCATGTCAGCCTCGGAGCGCTCGTCGGCATCCTCGTTGCTGTTCTCTATCCGCCATCGCCGGACACGAGCGGCGTGAACGAAGGAGAAAACCGATGAGCGACATTTTTCATGCCGACACGCTCCTGCTGATTGCACTCGCGGCCATCGCCACCTATCTCACGCGAATTGGTGGTTACGTCTTGATGACACGCATGAAGTCCATTCCACCGCGAATGGAGGCTGGCCTGAATGCCGTTCCTGTCGCGGTTCTCACCACGCTCGTCGCACCCGCCTTTTTCGAAGGCGGATACGAGGTCAAGATCGGAATGGTTGCCGCGCTGATTGTCTGCCTGCGTTTTCAGGGACTGACCATGCTCGTGGCTGGCTGGGCGGTTGTCATCGCCCTGCGCCATTTCGTTATCGCATAAGGGGCTTTGTGGCCTCTGCCAACCATGCCTTTACGTTTGCATCGCTTATCAGCGGTGAAACCTTTTCGGACACGGTGGCGTGGTAAGCATTCAGCCACTCCAGTTCCTCGTCGGTCAAAAGTGACGTAACGATCAGTCGGCGATCGATCGGGCACCAGGTCAGCGTCTCGAATGACAGCATCGGCCGATCGCCACCCTCCACATCTTCCGCCTGACGGACATAAATCAGGTTCTCGATACGGATGCCGAAAGCGCCAGGTCGATAATAACCGGGCTCGTTCGACAGGATCATGCCAGGCAGCAGCTCCTGTGTCGCAAGCCGCGAGATACGCTGTGGCCCTTCGTGAACAGAAAGGTAAGAGCCGACACCGTGCCCGGTTCCGTGCGCGTAATCGGCACCGGCTTTCCACAAAGCGATACGCGCCAGAGGGTCGAGATCGCATCCGCGCGATCCCTTTGGAAACTTCGCCAGGCTGATGGCAATCATGCCTTTGAGTACCAGTGTGAAAAAGCGCTTCTGTTCGTCCGGCACGGAGCCGATCGCAACCGTGCGCGTGATATCTGTGGTTCCATTGACATATTGTGCACCGGAATCGACGAGGAACATCTCGCCATCCTTGAGAGCACGATCGCTCTCCGTCGTCACCCGGTAGTGAATGATCGCGGCATGTTCCCCTGCCCCGGAAATCGTATCGAACGAAACATCCTTGAGCGGGTTCTGCATGGCCTGCCCCACACGTGCGCGTGCTGCCTCAAGCGCTTTTACGGCCTCGATCTCGCTGATGCTGCCCGGTTTCTGGCTGTCCAGCCAGCAGAGATATTCGACCATCGCCGCACCATCCTGAACGTGCGCCGCAGCAGAGCCGGCAAGCTCCGCTTCGTTCTTGCAGGCGCGCGGCAACCGGACGGGATCGGCCGCCTCGACAAGATCGCCACCAGCCGCGGTGATTGCACGGGTCAGGGCAACGGGCGCCAGATCGATATCGACCATCACACGCCCACCAGCGCTGGCAATGGCATGCAGGCGTGGTTCGATCTGGGACGGTGGCAACTGCGTCGCAAGCTGTGCCAGATAAGCTTCAACCTCGATCCCGGTTTTCCGCTTGTCGAGGAAAATATCGGCCTTTCCATCCGCATAAATGATGGCACGTGCCAGCGGGTGCGGTGTGTGTGGAACGTCGTTGCCGCGAATATTGAAGATCCAGGCAATCGACGACGGGTCCGTCACCAGCGCGGCCTGAGCGCCTTTTGACTGTACCGTCTCGGCTACCGCGGCGATCTTGTCTTTCGCGAGCTTGCCGGTAAAGGCATCCGGCTGGATCGTCACCGGTTCCAGCGGCTCGGACGGACGACCTTCCCACAGTGCATCCAGCGGGTTCTTTTCCAACAGAACCACCTTGCCACCCTTGCCGACCAAGCTTTTTTCAAAACGCTTCAGCTCCGCATCGGTGTGGAGCCAGGGATCGATGCCAAGACGAAAGCCTTGCTGGGCATGTTCCGATAACCAGATCGATGGCGGAGCACCGACGAGATCACCGCCGCTGAATACAGATTGATCGACCTGCGACGTCAACTGCGTCGTGTAACGGCCATCAACGAAAACGACCGCCTGGTCACGCGTGACAAGCACAATCCCCGCAGAGCCTGTGAAGCCCGTCAACCAGGCCATCCGTTCCGATGCCTCAGGCACATATTCACCCTGATATTCATCGGCGCGCGGCACCAGAAAACCATCGATCCCCAGAGCATCGAAGCGGGCACGAAGGGCGTCAACGCGGGCCTTGCCGAATTGCGGCGCGGATTTGTTTTCGAAGGTCTGGAACATGAGTGTTTTCCGGATGCTGTCATCTTGATGTGGTGATTGGCATGACCGGCAAAGCGGTCACGGCAGCCGACAATGGCATGCCGGCAGACAACGTTTCAAGCAATGAAATTGGCACAAAAAATATGCATTACGCATTCCATTAGTCATACATTGGATCGAAAGACATGCGAAATACGCATACCTACCGTGAAATCAGACCCCTAACCAAGCAAAATGGCATCGCTTATATTCAGATCATCGAACGGGGAGACAAACTTCTCCGTACAACCAAGGATTTGAAAAATGGCAAAGTCTTTCCTCCGCACGGCTTTCGATCGCGTTATTGAAGCACGCGAGCGTCAGGTAAGCCGCCACGTCGACGCAGCCCTGCTCAACCTCGACGACAAGTCGCTCGAAGCGCTTGGCATGAACCGCGCAGAACTTCGCCGCAAGGCAAAGTCCAGCTACGTATTCTGATTGCCTTCAGGCGCGGATCTCCTCCTCCACCGCGTCTGAGACTGGAATACGTTTACCCGCTTGAGTTCCTCCTCCTCGACTCGCGGGTTAGATCAGCAAGACTGATCACAGGCGGCGCGAAAGCGCCGCCTTTTTTATGCGGTGAAGAAGAGTTCAGTCCTTGCGAAGATGCAGTGTGACCCAACCATTGCGCCAGATCGTGCGGACATGCGAGAGTCGCGCGCCGTTATAGGCGGCAAGCACCTTCCAGCGTTGCGACGCCAGAATTCCAGACAGAATGACCGTACCGCCTGGCGCCAGGTGCGAAACGAGCTGTGGTGCCATCTTGATCAACGGCCGCGCCAGAATATTCGCGATGATCAGGTCAAACGGGCCGTGTCTACGAAACGCATCGGAATGGAAACCTGGAGCGGTCTCCAAAGTCATACCGGAAGCGATACCGTTCAGACGAACGTTTTCCTTTGCGACCTTGACGGCAATCGGATCGATATCGGTGGCAAGAACCGGGATCGGCCGCATCTTGCGAACGGCAATTGCCAGCACGCCACTACCAGTGCCGAGATCAAGCGCGTTGCGAACCGTGCGGGCGCGAAGCACATCTTCGATCATTTCCAGGCAGCCGGCCGTCGTGCCGTGGTGACCGGTACCGAATGCCTGTCCGGCCTCGATTTCGATCGCAAGATCGTTGGCCCGAACCTTGTCGCGATCGTGCGAGCCATGAACGATGAAACGCCCTGCCCGAACGGGCTTCAGGCCTTCAAGCGACTTCGCGATCCAGTCGATATCCGGGACAGCTTCCTGTTCAATGACGAGGTCCGAGAAAGCAGGCTCGAGCAGCGCTGCGAAGCGCTCGCGATATTCCTCCTCCTCCTCAGCCATGAGATAGATCGACGCTTCCCAGATGTCGCGCTTCTCATCCACTTCGGTCGTGGCGATCGCAATATCCTCTTCGCCGAAATAATCCGACATGAGATCGAGAATTTCACCGGCCTTGATTTCGGTCGTGGTGACGTAAAGTCGAATTTCGCTCACGGCGGGCTGCTTTCCTTGGCTGCGGGTCTGCGTTTGCCTTTGCCACAAAAAACCCGCAAGTCCAATAACCCAGCGTGAAACTCGGCTCGGTTTTGTCCGCGACGCGATGTATTTGCGACTTAGCTTTTCAGAAGATTTTTCAGCTTCTCAACGGCAACATCAGGGTTTTCACCATAAGCGATGGTCGACACAAAGCGTGAATTCGCATCGAGCAGGATCACCGATGCCGTATGATCCATCGTGTAGTCACCGTCCGGGTCCTTATCATCGACCGGCACCTTCTTGGCATAGATGCGATAGCCTTTGAGCGTCTCTGCAATCCGCTCGGGCGAACCGGTGACACCGATAATCCGCTTTGAGACATTCGAGACGTATTGCTGCATGATTTCAGGTGTATCCCGCTCGGGATCGACGGAGATGAAATAGGCCTGCATCTTGTCACCGGCCGGGTCGACCTGCTCCATCCAGCCATTCAGCTCGAAAAGCGTCGTCGGGCAGACCTCAGGGCAATGGGTGAAACCGAAGAAAAGAGCGGTCGGCTTGCCGGAGAAGTTCTTTTCAGTAATCGTCTGACCATTCTGGGCCGTCAGTTCGAAGGGCACACCGTAAGGCGCCTCCACCATCTGCTCACGCGACTTGGTCATTTCCAGCGTCAGCCAGCCAATGACACCGCCAAGAACAACGACAACGGCCCACAATGCGATGCGAATATTTCTCATGTTTCGATCCTGCCCATCAGCGAATACCGCCGACCTTCGCCGTCTGGATAATCAACCGTGTCAGCGGCCGCAAATCAACTCGACGTATTTCAGCCGACCGCGCTGATTTGTCACAAACGTTCGACGCCGATTAATTCTCAGAAACACCAGGAAATTCCGCTCTGGACGGCGGAAAGGAAAATGTCCGTTCCATGCTTCACCCATCCGTCGAACGTTAGAAGCACGACGGCCAATCCGGCAGCGGTCGCGATGCCGGCAAGCGCAAATTTAAGCGGACTGGAAAGAAGTTCGTTCATGACAACGATTATAACCGGCTTTCTGCCACGCGAGAACTCCCAAAAATACGTGCCGTTTCGAGGCACATCGGCGCAAATGTTAGGGAATGTTTAAAAGCTTGCAGCGCATTATCGCCGCCAGCGGTTTTCAAGCACCGACATGATGTCCTCCGGGAAAACTCCCGTTACCGCATAGAGCCTCCATAACACACAGGCCTGCCAGAGAGCCATCAGGGGAAAGTTCCGGCCATGTCCAACGCCATCAAGCAATCCGGCGCGTATCTCGAAATCGTTTCCTTCCATCTCGGCGATCAGGAATTCTGCATCGACATCATGGCGATCCGCGAAATCCGCGGCTGGGCGCCGGTTACGCCGATGCCGCACACACCGCCCTACGTCTTGGGCCTCATCAACCTGCGTGGCGCCGTCATCCCTGTCATCGACATGGCAGGCCGCCTCGGCATGAAGATGACCGAACCGTCCGAACGTTCCGCCATCATCGTCACCGATATTGGCGGCAAGCTTGTCGGCCTGCTGGTAGAGCAGGTCTCCGACATGATGACCATCCGTTCGGAAGATCTGCAGCCGGCACCAGATATCATTCCTGAAGAACAGCGCAGTTTCTGCCGCGGCATCGTCGCCCTGGAAAAAAGCATGGTCTGCTTCCTCAACCTCGACACCGTCATTGCTGATGAGTTGGCGCGCGAAGCCGCCTGACGCGACCAAACAAAAAATCGAGATCGATTTGAACGGCAGGCCTCACGGCTTGCCGTTTTTCCATGTGACCGGCTGATTGTAGAGCGGCACCGTGGAGATCGCCATCTTGGCAGAACCGTCTGTCAGTTCCCTGGCGTGGACAAGATAGATCAGGGTGTCATTCGTCTTGTCGTAGACACGGCTGACAACAAGTTTTTTCCAGACCAGAGACATGCCCTGCCGAAAAACCTCTTCACCGCCCTTGGACAGATTGATGTCGCCAATCTCGACCGGGCCGGTCTGGCTGCAGGAAATGGCGTTGTTCGACGGATCTTCGAACCAGTTGCCATTTTTCAGCCGGTCGATGACACCACGTTCGAAATAGGTGACGTGGCACGTCACACCACTGATTTTGGGATCGGCGATAGCCTCGACGACAATGTCGTTGCCGATCCAGTCGACCCCCACCTCGCCAACGACTTCGGAATGCGCGACGGTCACCGGTAGCACCGCCAGAAATCCTGCAAAAAGCGACAGCAAACCCTTCGTCTTCATCGCATGTTCTCCATTGCACTCAGATGAAAGATAGGAAGTCCGACCGGTCAGGCAACCCGCGAAGCAACGCGTTTTTTCATGCTGCACGGCTCGTAGCCGGTGGCCGTCAATCGACCGGCTACCATGCCGATCCTGTCCGGCACCTCGCGAATATCTGCAACCTTGAGTGCCTTTGTCGCAGCGATCGCGGCTGCAGCGCAAACCACGGCATCTTCCGCCGCATTGTGATGCACAAAACGAAGCTGAAGATGATCGGCAATGACGTTGAGTTTGTGAGAGGGCAGCTGCGGCCACACGCGCTGGGAAATCTTGACGCTGCACAAATAGGACAAGCGCGGATAACGCTGCCGGTATTTGTCGAATGAAGCCCGCATGACGCTGAAATCGAAAGCGGCGTTGTGGGCAATCATTGTGGCGTCGTGAAAATCGTCAATGAACTCTTCCATGACGTCCGGGAACTCCGGCGCATCCTCGACATCAGCCGGACGAATGCCGTGAACGGCAATATTGAACGGCGAAAACCGCATGTCCTTCGGCCGGATGAGCCGTTCCTCGACCCGGACGATCTCACCCTGTTCTATCCATGCCAATCCAACGGAGCAGGCGCTTCCCCTCTCCTCATTGGCGGTTTCGAAGTCTATGGCGATGGTTTTCAAGAGTGATTCCCGTTCTTTCAGCATCCCGGCATAAACCGGTTTCGCCTCAAAGAGAACCGTCAGTGGCTGAGCCGGCCTCTGAAAGCATCCAGTCTCTCAACTTCACGAGATCGGGATTGTCCAGTGCCCGTTGCGGGAAAACGAGGAAATAGGCCAGCGTGCTGGTGATATCCTTCTCGAACGGCGCTAACAAAGTCCCCTCGGCGAGCTCCCGCGACACAAGCGAACGCCGGGTGAGTGCAACACCATGCCCTGCTTTGGCAGCATCAAGCGCACCGTTGCTGTCGATGAACACGGTTCCGCCGGATGCATCGACATCCATCGCCCCGGCCGTTTCCAGCCAAAGCCGCCATTCGTTCCGGTTTTCATCGTGCAGAAGCGGAACGGATTGCAGATCGCCGGGGGTCCGAAGAGGGCCACGTTTTTCGATAAGAATTGGCGAACAGACCGGCAAGGTGCTGTCATCAATGAACCTGATGCTCTCCAGCCCCTCATAGCGGCCATACCCGTGCCGAACGGCTAGGTCGACATCATCCTTCGAGAAATCCACCAGACGATTGGTCACGCTGATGCGCACATCGACATGCGGGTTCTGTTGCTGAAATGCCGGAAGTCTTGGCATCAGCCACTGCGCCGCGAAGGTTGGCGTGCAGCTCAAGGTAAGAACCGAGATCCCAGACCTGGCCGTCAGTTCCGCCGTCGCCTCGCGCATCATCCGAAACGCCGTGCGAAGCGCGCCGTAATATCGTTCCCCTTCACGCGTCAACTGAATGCTACGGGGCCGGCGGAAAAACAGCTGCACGCCGAGACGGGATTCGAGTTCACGGATTTGCAGGCTTACGGCACCGGGTGTCACGCTCAACTCGTTGGATGCGAGTGTTACACTGCGGTAGCGTGCTGCCGCCTCAAATGCCTGCAAGCCTTTCAAAGATGGAAGTTCGGCAGCCATAGTTTAGTTTACCTCAATCATCCAGCGAGAAACAATCGTTTGAAAACCAAAAGAAATCGGAGATAAATAAGCATAAATCAGCCAGAACAACCAGATCGACAAGAGAATTTGTCGAGGAAAACTCAACTCATATCGGGTGGTGTTTGGCCGATTAGTTTGGGACTATTCGACTTTCGGAGAGGGAGACGACCATGTCGACACCAAAACAAATGGACGCCAAGGAATGGGGGATGCTGGTCGCACTATCCCTGCTCTGGGGCGGATCGTTCTTCTTTATCGGCATCGCAGTGAAAGAACTGCCACCGGTGACGATTGTGACATTGCGAGTTTTCCTGGCCGCAATCGCACTGCTGATTGTTTGCCGCGTCATGGGCCTTCATTTACCCCGCCAGGGAGCCGTATGGCGCGCCTTTTTCGGCATGGGCTTGCTGAACAACATCATTCCCTTCTGCCTGATCGTCTGGGGCCAGACGCATATTGCCAGCGGCCTCGCCTCCGTTCTGAACGCCACGACCCCGCTATTTACGGTGATCGTCGCGCATTTCCTTACCACCGACGAAAAGATGACCGGCAACAAGCTGGCAGGCGTTCTGATCGGCTTTGCGGGTGTCGCAACGATGATCGGGTCAACGGCATTCGCCGGCGCGACATCGGGGTTCTGGGGACAGATCGCCATCTTGGGCGCGGCCATTTCCTACGCGTTTGCAAGCATCTTCGGCCGCCGCTTCAAGGCCATGGGTGTGCCACCGCTGATGACGGCAACAGGCCAGATATCCTCGTCTACGCTCATGCTCATCCCGCTTGCGCTTTTGATCGACAAACCGTGGACACTGACGATGCCTGGCCTGGAAACCTGGGGAGCGCTGGTCGGAATTGCGCTGCTGTCAACTGCGCTCGCTTACCTGATCTTCTTCCGTATTCTGGCAACGGCGGGAGCGACCAACCTTGCCCTCGTTACCTTCCTTATTCCCGTCAGCGCCATCCTGCTCGGCTCAATGTTCCTTGGCGAACGTCTGGAACCCAAACATTTCGCCGGCATGGCAATGATCGCCGCCGGGCTTGCCGCGATCGACGGAAGGCTGCTGAGACGGTTCAAACTCGCGTAAAACGACAACGGGCGTTGACAGCAGCACATGGCATCAGCATCCTCCCGAACATGATCGCACAGTCCAAAAATACGATGCTTAACATCATCACCTCCGGTAAACCGGCGGGCGATGGAGCATTGGCGCAGTAGACCAGCGATCTTTGTCCATCCAGCCCTGCCGCCAGAGCAGGGCAATTGGATACCTGCTCTCCGGCCCAATCAAGGAGAACAGCGATGCCACAGCCACAAGATGATACTCCACCCTCTTCAGACTTCAGGATCGACGACCTGATCGTTCGTGGGATCAGACCAGACGACGCAGAAGGTCTGACCGATGTCCTCAACCTGCCGGGCGTCCGCCTCGGCACGTTGCGCCAGCCCTTTCAGAGCGTGGCATGCACACGTCAATACATCGAGGGACTTTTGCGCTCGGATATCGTCGTCGCGGCGGAGTGGCGCGGCCGTATCCTGGGAAATGCAGGGCTGCATGCGAAATCCGGCAGGCAGAAGCATGTCGCGACACTGGGGATTGGCATCCATGACGATTTCGTCGGCAAAGGGATCGGCTCCAGACTTCTGGCCGCGCTGATCGAGGCGGCAGAAAACTGGCACGACATCCATCGGATTGACCTCACCGTTTTTACGGACAACACAGCCGCCGTGCACCTCTATGAAAAATTCGGGTTCGAGATCGAAGGCACATTGAGGAACTATGCGTTTCGCAACGGCACCTATGCCGACTCCTACCTCATGGCACGGCTGCGATAGCAACGCTCAAGAGTAACGCTGCACCAGGTGATCCTCAAACACGTGCCGGATGGTTCGCCGCGACCATTCGGCAAGCGCCCCATTCCTGTCGCGATGGGCTGCAAGCGTAATCAGCGCCTTCCACAGCGCCCATCCGCGTCCGCGCTGCCATACCGCTTCGCTGAGACCCAGCGCCGTACGGAATACTGCGCGGCTCTCATGATCGAGCACGTTCCACGCCAAAATGAGATCGGACGACGGATCGCCAACGCCGGAACTGCCAAAGTCGATCACAGCCGCCAGGCGATCGTTGCTGACCAGCAAATTGCCCTCGGCGATATCGCCATGGACCCAGACCGGCTTTTCCTGCCAATGACTGGAAAGCGCAAGCTCCCAAACCTCGCGCGCCAGCGTCGGATCAACCTCATCCTCGACCGCCAACATTGCCAGTCGCGCCTCATCATCGTAGACGCTGAGCGAACCGCCCCGATGAAAATTGTGATCCCCGGCAGGTGGTCCTTTGGAAGCGTCAATGGCATGCAAGGCGATCAGGAAGCTCGCGACGTCTTCGGCGAGCACCGACAGATCGATGCGGCCTAGACATTGGACAAGCGGCTCGCCTTCAAGCCACGCGTAGATCGACCAGGGATACGGATATCCCTCCCCAGGCTCACCGCGCACCAGTGGCACTGGAATGGGAACCGGCAAAGCGCTCGCCAGTTTCGGCAACCAGACATGCTCTTTTTCGATCTGAGGAACGTAACGCGCAGCACTCGGCATCCGCACCAGCATCGTTTCCCCAAGCCGGAAGCTGCGATTGTCCCAGCCGCCATGATCGACCGGACGAACAGGCATATCCGCCCATTGGGGAAACTGGTCTGCGACAAGGGCAACGACCTGCTCCGAGGAAACCCAAAGGCGGTCATCCATCGGTGTTTACCCCCCGATCAGAGCCAGCCACTCGTCTTCGTCCATCGTCTGAACGCCAAGCTCGACGGCTTTGGCGAGCTTGGAGCCTGCCCCCGGCCCTGCGACCAGAATATCGGTCTTCTTCGACACTGAACCGGCAACCTTGGCGCCCAGACTTTCCGCACGTGCCTTGGCTTCATCGCGTGTGAACTTCTCCAGCGACCCGGTAAACACCACCGTTTTACCGGCAACCGGGCTACCATCAGTGGAAGGCTTTTCGGCTTCCTTGGGCTGCAGTTCCCGAATCAGACGATCGATCACGTCGATATTGCGCGGCTCCTTGTAGAACTCCACAATAGCGCGCGCCACGACCTCACCGATACCGTCGATACTGTTGAGCTCCACCCAGGCATCACCGGAAAGATCGGCTGCTGCCTTCATGCTCTCCTCGAAGTGGGCATAGGTCGCATAAGAGCGTGCCAGAAGCTTGGCCGTCGTCTCACCGACATGACGGATACCAAGCGCAAAGATCAGCCTGTGCAGATCAATTTCACGGCGTGCGTCAATTGCATCGAAGAGCTTCTTGACGCTGACCTTGCCAAAGCCATCGATATTCTCAAGCTTGGTCAGATGTGACGCGTCCTGCCGCGACTTGAGCGTGAAGATATCCGGCGCTGTCTTGATTGACAGGGTGGGATCTTCGCTTTCGAAAAAGAAATCGATCTGCTTGGTGCCAAGCCCTTCAATATCGAAGGCATTGCGAGACACGAAATGTTTCAGGTGCTCCACCGCTTGCGCACGGCAGACAAAACCGCCGGTGCAGCGGGTCACCGAATCGAGCTTGCCGGTCTTTTCATTGCGTTCGCGCACGGCGTGGCTGCCGCAAACGGGGCATTTCTCCGGAAACGCATAAGGGGTCGAACCGGCTTCACGCTTCTCCAGCAGGACATCAAGAACCTGCGGGATCACGTCTCCTGCGCGCTGAACGATGACCGTGTCGCCAATGCGGATATCATGGTCCTCCGGTCGAATGCGCTCACCATTGTTGCCAATGCCATTGATGTAGTCGGCATTGTGCAAGGTCGCGTTCGTCACCACGACACCGCCAACCGTCACGGGCGTCAAACGCGCGACTGGTGTAAGCGCGCCAGTGCGGCCGACCTGGATTTCAATATTCTCGACCGTGGTGAAGGCCTGTTCGGCCGGGAATTTATGCGCCGTCGCCCAGCGTGGGCTGCGCGAACGGAAACCAAGCCGCTCCTGCAGATCAAGCCGATCCACCTTGTAAACAACGCCATCGATATCGTAATCGAGGTCAGGACGCGCGATGCCGATTTCCCGATAATGCTCAAGCAATTGCTCGGCAGACGTGAATCGTTTCATGAACGGGTTGACCGGGAAACCCCAGGCTTTGAACGTCTCCACGATGCCGAACTGCGTATCGGCCAGGCGCGTCGGCTGGCCGCCATTCGAAACCTCGCCAAGTGCATAGGCAAAAAACCGCAGCTTGCGTTTTGCCGTCACGTTGGCATCGAGTTGCCGTAACGAACCGGACGCCGTATTGCGCGGATTGACGTAGGTCTGCTTGCCCTCGGCCTCCATCTGGGCATTGAGCGCAAGAAAGTCGCTCTTTGCCATGTAGACTTCGCCACGCACTTCCACCACATCCGGCGCACCGGCAGGGAGAGTATTGGGAATTTCCTTGATGGTCAGGATATTGGCGGTAACATTCTCACCCGTGGTGCCGTCGCCGCGCGTCGCCGCAGTCTTCAGCTTGCCGTTCTCGTAGCGGATCGACATGGAAAGTCCGTCGATCTTGGGTTCGGCGGTAAAGGCGATGGAATTGTCGGGGAGCTGGCCGAGGAAGCGATAGACCGAGGCTACGAAGTCCTGCACGTCCTCGTCCGAAAACGTGTTGTCCAGCGACAGCATGGGGCGCGCATGCACGATCGGCGCAAAGGTTGGAAGTGGCGTGAAGCCAACTTTCTTTGACGGGCTGTCAGCGCGAACCAGATCAGGGAACGCCGTCTCGATCGCATCGTTCCGGCGTTTCAGCGCATCATAGTCCGCATCGGAAATCTCCGGCGCATCCTTACCGTGATAGAGCGCATCGTGCCGCGAAAGTTCGGCCGCCAGAAACGCGAGCTCGGAAGACGCTTCAAGCTCGGTCAGTTTTTCGACTGGAATGTGGTCGTTCGACATGGCGGCCTCGTTGTGAATTACCGAACGCTTTTAGCCGAAACAGAATACAAGCAAAACAGTTTTGCCTCGCCGCCCACAGCGGCGAATTAGTCCTTTGCAGCCAGAAGGCGTGCCGCCGCCGCCCTCGCCTCGTCTGTCACCGAGGCACCGGCCAACATGCGGGCAATTTCTTCCGTACGGTGCTCCGGCTGCATGGTGGCAACCCGGGTGGCAATGCGCTCGCTGCCGTCGCCGGACGGCCCCTTGGAGATCAAAAGGTGGGTGACGGCACGCGCAGCAACCTGCGGCGCATGGGTAACCGACAGCACCTGCACGGTTTTCGACAAGCGACGAAGCCGTTGGCCAATCGCATCAGCCACAGCACCACCCACGCCGGTATCGATTTCGTCGAAGACAAGCGTTGGCGCCGAGCCGCGATCGGCAAGCGCCACCTTCAACGCCAGGAGGAAGCGGGACAATTCACCACCGGAAGCCACCTTCATGATGGGCCCGGGACGCGTGCCAGGATTGGTCTGAACCTGGAATTCCACGGTATCGATGCCGTCAGCCGTCGCCTGCTGCGCATCGGAAGCAACCTCGACGGAGAAACGTGCCCGTTCGAGCTTCAGCGCAGGCAATTCCGCCATAACGGCATCAGACAGCGAACCGGCGGCCTTGTGTCGCTTCTCCGACAAAGCCGTGGCGGCATTATCGAACGCGGCCTTCACAACACCGAGATTGGCCTCCAGCTTGCCAAGCTGTTCTTCACCAGCATCAAGATCGGCAAGGTCAGCAACCATGCGTTCGGCGAGCGCCGGCAAGTCTGCTACCGCGACATTGTACTTGCGGCCTGCGGCACGCAGCGCAAACAGGCGTTCTTCGACACGCTCCAACTCGCGTGGGTCGAACTCTGTACGCCGGAGCGCTGCTTCCACTTCCATCTGTGCGTTGGAGAGGCTGTCGAGCGCCGCGTCCATCAATTGCACGGTTTCTTCAAGCAAACCTGGAGCCTCATGGCTCTTGCGCTCCAGCCGCCGCATCATCGAAGCGATCATCGGAACAGGCGAGGCATTGCCGTTCAGGAACTCGCTTGCCTCGGCAATATCTCCGGCAATGCGCTCCGATTTCTGCATCACGGCACGGCGTTCAGCCAGTTCGTCCTCTTCGCCATCACGCGGCGACAGGCCCTCGAGCTCTTCAACGGAGGCTCGCAGATAGTCCGCTTCGCGGGCTGCAGCCTCCACCTTTGCACGGTGGGTCTTCAGTGAGCGATCAGCGTCCTTCCAGGTTCGGTAGAGGCCCTGAACAGTCCGCACCTCATCTCCCAGCATCGCAAAGGCGTCCAGAAGGGCGCGATGAGCGTCGGTATCGACGAGCGCGCGATCATCATGCTGTCCATGAATCTCAACGAGTGTCTGGCCGAGCTGGCGCATCATCTGCACGCTCACGGCCTGATCATTGACGTAAGCCTTGGTACGTCCGTCAGAGGATTGCACCCGACGGAAAATCAGGTCGCCATCGTCATCCAGGCCATTTTCCCGCAGCAGCGCGCGGGCGGGATGGTTCTGTGGCACTTCGAAGCTCGCCGTGACCTGGCCCTTTTCTTCGCCATGGCGAACCAGTCCGCCATCACCACGACCCCCAAGGGCCAGAGACAGACTGTCGAGAAGAATCGACTTTCCGGCGCCGGTTTCCCCCGTCAACACGGAAAGGCCCGCCTCAAAACCGAGGTCGAGCCTTTCAATCAGAACGATATCGCGAATCGAGAGCTGGACCAGCATGGCCTATGCCCTATCTCAAGCGCCAATCAGTTTCTTGCCGGCACGCGAAATCCAGGAGCCCTTGTTTTCACGCGGCTCAACCCCGCCGTTTTTCAGCAGCTTGAAGGAATCAGCATACCACTGGCTGTCCGGATAATTGTTGCCGAGAACGGCTGCAGCCGTCTGTGCCTCGTCGACCAGACCCATCGCAAAATAGGCTTCCGTCAGACGCGCCAGAGCTTCTTCGATCTGGTTGGTGTTCTGGTACTGCTCCACAACAATGCGGAAGCGCGAAATCGCCGCCAGATATTCCTTGCGTTCCAGATAATAACGGCCGACCTGCATTTCGCGGCCTGCAAGCTGGTCGCGTGCGAAACGGATCTTTGCCTGGGCGTCAGCGACATATTCCGAATCGGGATAGTCGTTCACCACCTTGCTCATCGCCTCGACAGTGCGCTGGGCAGCGCGCTGGTCCTGCGTGACGTCGGAAATCTGCTTCGAATAGGCAAGACCGATCATGTACTGAACGTAAGCCGCATCCTTGGAACGCGGATACTGGCGCAGGAAACGGCTACCGGCAGCAATCGCCACGTCGTTCTTGCTCTGACGCGTGGCAATGAACGTCTGCATGACAAGCGCCTTCTGGCCCCATTCCGTGAACGGATATTGCTTGTCGATCGCCTCGAACTTGCGAGAGGCTTCGGTCATGTTACCGGCGTTCATGTTGGCAAGACCCTGCTTGTACAGAACATCCGGCGGATCGGTTTCCATGCCGAGTTTGGTGATGTCGATATCCGGATCGGACTGGCAGGCCGTAACCGCCACGCTGGCGCCGACCAACATCAACGACACCGCGATTCCGCGCATCGTACTCTTCATTGCACCAGACCCTACATGCTTCATTCGACAGTTCCCACTTCCCGCGCAAATACATAAGCATCGGCTTTGTATTGGCGTTCTAGCCATAAAAGCATCCGCAGGGCAACGCAATGATGACGCATTAACGCATTTTTATGGCATTGGAGCGCCCTGCAACCATTTGAACGCACAAAGGATGCCGTAAATCCCGCAATCGATACGACCTGTGTTGTGAAAATCGAATCCGACTTTTCGACGGCAAATACGAATATCGCCGTTACTGCAGCGAGTTACAGGTCCGGCAAAGAAAAAAGCCGCCCCAGTTTCTGGAGCGGCTTTTCCGTCAATTGATGCTGCAAACTGGTTTATGCAGACCAGGGTGCGAATTCCGGCATGTTGACAGCAACGAACTCGCGAGCGCGAACCATCTGGCTGCGCGCGGCAGGTGCCTCGACAATTTCATAGGCAGAGCGATCACTCAAAAGAGCCTTCAATGCGTTGGCATTGACCTTGTGGCCACCGCGGTAGGAGCGGTAGCAGCCGATGAACTGTGCGCCGGCGAGCGCCAGATCGCCAACGGCATCCAGCGTCTTGTGGCGGACGAACTCGTCCTTCGCGTAACGCAGGCCTTCCATGTTGATGACCGTGTTGTCGTCGGAGATGACGACCGAATTCTCAAGCGAGGAACCAAGCGCATAACCGGCAGCCCAGAGCCGCTCGACGTCACGCATGAAACCAAAGGTCCGTGCACGGGACAATTCATTCTTGAAGCTTTCAGCCGTCAGGTCACCCTTCCAGGACTGCTTGCCAATCAGCGGCGTATCGAAATCGATGTCCACCTCGAATCGCGTGCCGTCATACGGACGGAACTCAGCCCAGGATGCACCGGCATCGATACGGACAGGCTTCGTCACACGAATGTAACGGCGCTTCACACCGAGATTCTTGACGCCAACCGCTTCAATCGCTTCAATGAAGGGCGCAGAGCTGCCATCCATGATCGGAACTTCCGGACCATCAACCTCGACAACGAGATTGTCGATGCCCATGGCATAGATAGCCGCCATGACGTGCTCGATCGTCGCCACTGACTGGGATAGCGAACGACCAAGCACGGTGCACAGGTCGGTATTGCCGACATTGGAAGAAACCGCCTTCAACTCCGTTACACTGCCATTCTCATGGAGGCGGTGAAACACGATGCCCGTTCCGGCTTCTGCCGGCTGGAAGGTCATCGAAACCGGATTGCCGGAATGCACGCCAATGCCTTTAAGCTGAACAGCATTTGCGATGGTTGTCTGAAATCCGAGCAGTCCGATAGTCATGCGTATGTGCCTTGTTTTATGAACCGCGCCGATGGCAGCGCCGCTCCTGTTTTCGCCGGTCATTCACGACCGGAAGCATCAGTAAAATCCTTTACCCAGGTTCATACATACGCACATGTAGGTCTAAGAACAAATCACTGTTCGTTTCGGATTGTTACAAGACTAAATCATTGAAAAAATGAATTAATTTACCGTTAAAAGCGTCACCAAAACAAAAAGCCCGGACCTTGCGATCCGGGCTTTTCTGACTGCGATAGAATCGTTGGCTCAGTTCGACTGGCGGCGCAGGAACGCCGGGATTTCGAGCTGATCGTCTTCGTGGTGGCTGGACGAAGCAGGCGTTGCACGGCCGTGATCGTCAAGCTGGCCACGACGCGGTGCGTAGAGGCTTGCTTCCGGGGAAAGCTGGCGGCGCGGCTGCGGAGCCATGCTCGGAGCATCCATCATGTCGGACGGAACTTCTTCTTCTTCGCGGCGGCCAAGCGAGTTGGTGATGCGCTTCAGAAGACCCATCGGGCCACGCTCTTCCTGTGCAGCAGGAGCGGCGTGCGCACGGTGATCCATCTCTGCCTTTACGACCGGAGGAAAGTCCTCGACCTTCGGCATACGGACAGGCTCAGGCTGACGGGCAACCGGAGCAGGCTCCTGGTAGACCGGAGCTTGCGGCTGCTGCATGCGTGGTGCCGGTGCGGCGACCTGCTCAGGCGCATGATAGACAGGTGCCGGAGCGACAGGCGCCGGTGCGGCCTGCTGTACCGGAGCGGCCGGACGCAGGGCTGCCGGAGCTTCAGCCGGAGCGGATGCGAAAAGCTTGCTCTGCGGACGGAAGTCCTGAGCAGGCTGCTGCGTTGCAAAACCGAGTTCACGTTCCATTTCAGCTTCTGCCGAACGGATGGTCTGTGCGATCGGGTCTACGGCCTTCGGTGCCTGCGAGACTGCGGCAGGCTGAACTGCGGCCGGAGCCGGAGCAACGGCCGCCGAAGGACGGATAAGGGGCTTCGCAGCGGCTGCTGCACGCATGTCGGCTACGTTCTGCTCCATCTGGCCAGGAACGCGGTCGATACCGGTCGCAACGACGGACACGCGGATGAGGCCTTCCAGAGCTTCGTCGAAGGTCGCGCCGAGAATGATGTTGGCGTCCGGATCGACTTCCTCGCGGATGCGGGTCGCAGCTTCGTCGACTTCGAACAGGGTAAGGTCGCGACCACCGGTGATGGAGATCAACAGGCCCTGTGCGCCCTTCATCGAGGTTTCGTCGAGCAGCGGGTTTGCAATTGCCGCTTCTGCAGCCTGCATTGCACGGCCCGGACCGGAAGCTTCACCGGTACCCATCATTGCACGGCCCATTTCGCGCATGACCGAGCGAACGTCAGCGAAGTCGAGGTTGATGAGACCTTCCTTCACCATCAGATCGGTGATGCAGGCAACGCCGGAGTAGAGAACCTGGTCGGCCATGGCGAAGGCGTCAGCGAAAGTCGTCTTGTCATTGGCAATACGGAAGAGGTTCTGGTTTGGAATGACGATCAGCGTGTCGACGGACTTCTGCAGTTCCTCGATACCCTGCTCGGCAAGACGCATACGGCGACCGCCTTCAAAGTGGAAAGGCTTGGTCACGACGCCAACGGTCAGGATGCCCTTGTTGCGTGCGGCCTGCGCGACAACCGGAGCAGCACCCGTGCCGGTGCCACCACCCATACCGGCAGTGACGAAGCACATGTGCGTGCCGTTCAGGTGATCGATGATCTCATCGATGCACTCTTCCGCAGCGGCGCGACCAACTTCCGGCTGGGAACCGGCGCCGAGACCTTCCGTGACATTGACGCCGAGCTGAATGACCCGGTCTGCCTTGGTCATGGTCAGGGCCTGCGCGTCTGTATTGGCAACGACGAAATCGACGCCCTGAAGACCGGCCGTGATCATGTTGTTGACAGCGTTACCGCCACCACCACCGACACCGAAAACGGTGATGCGTGGCTTCAGCTCGGTGATATCCGGCTTTTGCAGCTGTATCGTCATTTTACCATTCCTTTTTTCTCTGGCCGCATCGCCCCGCTGGCCGATTCTTGAAAACTCAACTCGAAAACCTCCGGCATTGCCTCGAGGCTACTCAAAAACTCTCTTTCAACCATTGCCCAACCCGGGCTATCCGGCCGCTACCGCCGCCAAACGGCGAGAACATTCCGCCTTGTGCTGCATGAATTTCGATATCCGCGACCTGCGGATAAATCATCAATCCGCAAGCTGTAGAAAATGCTGGGCCCTTTGCCGCGACCGGAAGACCGGCAACGCCCATAGGGCGACCGATGCGAACGTTGCGGGCGAGGATACGCCGCGCCGTTTCCGGCAATCCCGTCAACTGGCTCGCACCGCCCGTCAGAACGACGCGCTTGCCAACGATGGGACTGAAACCGGACTTCTGGATACGATCACGGATCAATTCCAGCGTCTCTTCGATACGCGCCCGCACAATGCGGGTTACAAGTGCTCTTGAAACTTGCGATGGTTGATCGCGATCATCTTCGCCAATTGGCGGGATCGAAATCATGTCGCGCTCATCCGCGCCATTCAGCAATGCCGAACCATGCACCACCTTCAGTCTCTCCGCATCTTCGATTCGTGTCGAGAGGCCTCGTGCAAGATCTGTCGTAACGTGATGACCGCCGAGCCCGATGGCGTCGGTATGAATGAGGCGACCTTCGGCAAAAACCGAGATCGTCGTGGTGCCACCGCCCATGTCGATCGCCGCACAGCCGAGCTCGACTTCATCGTCAACCAGCGCGGCCAGGCCGCTGGCGTAAGGCGTCGCGACGATGCCTTCCACCGACAGATGCGCGCGGTTGACGCAGAGTTCGAGGTTCTTGAGTGCTGTGCGCTCGACAGTGACAACATGCATATCGACACCGAGCAGATCGCCGTACATCGACAAGGGGTCGCGAATGCCACGCTCGCCGTCCAGCGAATAACCCGTGGGCAGGGAGTGCAGGATCGCACGATCCTGACGCATGGACTGCTGGCTTGCGGCCACGAGCACCTTGCGCAAGTCGCTTGCTTCGACTTCCTGTCCGCCGAGATCGATGCTCGCGGTGTAGATATCGCTGGCCAGACGCCCTGCAGAAACGTTGACGATCAGGCTATCGACGGTCAGACCTGCCATGCGTTCCGCCGCATCGACAGCAAGACGAATAACACCTTCCAGCGCATCGAGATCGGCGATGACGCCGGATTTCACACCGCGCGAACGCTGATGACCGATACCGATAATCTCGACCTTGTGCGTACGACCGGGAAGGATTTCGCTTTCCTGGCGCGGCGTCAGCCGGCCGATCATGCACACGACCTTGGTAGAACCAATATCGAGCACCGAAACGATGTGGCTGCGCTTGGAGGAAAGTGGCTTCAGGCGAGGCAGGCCGAAATGGGAAGAACCGAAAAAGCTCATGTGTTCTTCTCCGCTTTCTTGAGAGCTTTCGTCCGCGCCTCTACCGCCGCCTGACGGCGTTCGGCAGCACCTTCGGTCAGTTGAACGGTCGTACGGTCCGGCAGGCGCAGGTCGACAGCGGCGACATCGCGAGACAGAACCTTTTCTTCCAGATCGAGCCGCGCCAGAAGTTGCAGCGCCTTTGGCACGTTTTCTTCCGGCAGCTTGATAACGATGCCGTTGTCGAGATGCAGATCCCAACGACGACCGGCAATCCGCACATAGGCGCGTACGCGGTTGCGAATTTCAGGCCAGTCGGCGAGCTTGTCGACGAAACCGGCAGCACCCGTTTCCGCATCGCGCCCGACGAACAGCGGCAGAGAGGCGAATTTGTTGTCACGCAGCGGCGCGATCACGCTGCCGCTTTTTTCGATCAGCGACAGTTCCGAGCCGTGCTGCCAGATGCCAAAGGCCTGGCGCTCCTTCAGGCGAACCTCGATGGTCTTCGGGTAAACCTTGCGGACGTCTACGTCCTCGACCCAGGGCAATTGCGCCAGCTTGCGGCGCGCAGCATCGATATCGAGCGCGATCAGCGACGTGCTGCCATCGAGACCAAGCAACTGGAAGATATCGATCTCGGAGGTCTGCAGGTTGCCGGAAACCTTCACGTCCTCAACCGCGAAACCTGCCGCCGAGGTGGTCGCCTGGGTCACGATATTCGTGTGCCCGCCAAGCGACATGCCGTAGAGACCCGTCGCGGCATAAAAGGCAATCGCGGAAACCGTGCCGGTATGGGCCGGAATATGAATACGTCCAGAAGCGAGGCTGACGCAGAAGCGCACGATGCGACGCAGCGGACGCGGCAGAACCATGCGATCGTCGGCATTCGCCGGCGCCATAACCTGCTCGCGCTTTCTTGCCGTCGACTTTTTACCGGTCACCGCAAACACGAAGCGTCCTCCACCATCCAACGGACAAGTTCACCAAAGGAACGGCCCGCGTGGGCCGCCATCTCAGGCACCAGGGAGGTCGGCGTCATGCCAGGCTGGGTATTCACCTCGAGCCAGATAACTTCGCCATCTTCCGAAAAGCGATCGTCGTAACGGAAGTCAGAACGGCTAACGCCACGGCACCCGATCGCCTGGTGTGCCATGACCGCCAATGTTTGAATTTTTTGGTAAATTTTCGGTGAAATTTCTGCCGGGATGACATGCTTTGAGCCACCGGCAGCGTATTTTGCATCGTAATCATAGAAATTGTGACCAAGCGGCACCACTTCGGTGACACCGAGCGCCTCACCATCCATGACACCACAGGTCAGTTCGCGACCGTGGACATAACGCTCGACCATCACCTGATCGCCATAACGCCATTCCGACGATGTCAGAACCTGTGGGGGGTGCGACTGGTCTTCCTTGACGATGACGACGCCGAAGCTGGAGCCCTCACGGACCGGCTTGACCACGTATGGCGGCGGCAAGGGATGCTCGCTGGTGAAATCGAAGCGGTTCATCACACGCTCCTGGGCAACCGGAATACCGGCTGCGGCAGCAACCTTCTTGGCCTGCGCCTTGTCCATGGCAAGGGCGGACGCCAGCACGCCTGAGTGCGTGTAGGGAATGGCGAGATATTCAAGAACGCCCTGAATGGTTCCGTCTTCACCGAAGGGTCCATGCAACGCGTTAAAAGCAACGTCCGGGCGCAGCGCGTCCAGCACCGCCGCGATGTCGCGACCGACATCAACGCGCGTGACCTTGTATCCCTCGCCTTCCAGTGCAAGCGCGCAAGCCTCCCCCGACGACAGGCTGACCGGCCGTTCGGAAGAAATACCACCCATAAGAACAGCTACGTGCTTGCCGCTCATGAAACCCTCTGACACCAACTCTCCGCTTTCGAACCGCCGCCCGGTGATTCCGGGACACGATCCTCATGATCAGTTAAACGCTATTAAGGTTAATGAACCGTTTACTTTCGTTAACCGCCCTGATCGGCAGACCGACTTTCGTTAAAGAATCAGCACCTACCCGGATTCCCTCCTTGGAATCAGAGAGTTGCGACGATTGCAACATGCAGATTTTCAATGATCGGAAATGGAAAGCCGGATCTCGGGGTAGCTGACACCGCCAAACGCAAGAGCCAAACGTTAAGATGCGCGCGCTTTCCCCAACAAAAATCCGCTTGGCTTTCAGCCCGTTAGAAACGCAGCCTGAATCAAATTTTTAACAAAAGCTTAATGAGCCGACGCGCGGTTTTCAGCGTTTTTCGCAATTGCGAAAAGAAAATGCGCTTTATTTCTTTTTTTGCATTTCAAAAGACCGAAAATTGCGTTAACGCATTTTGCGCCTGCGAAGGCCGCTAGTCTAAATCATCTACAATGGAACCAATACCATGACCGACGCGATATCACCGGTATCGCCGACCGCTGACAATTCGAACGCTGTAAAGACAAATTCGCCTGCACGAGTTCTCACTGCCAGCCTGGTCGGCACGACCATCGAGTTTTTCGATTTCTACGTTTACGCCACTGCTGCAGTGCTTGTGTTCCCGGTCTTGTTCTTCCCGAACAACGATCCGATGACAGCTCTGCTTGCATCCTTCGCCACCTTCTCAATCGCCTTCTTCGCCCGCCCGCTTGGCGCGGTCGTATTCGGCCATTATGGTGACCGCGTTGGACGCAAGGCAACGCTGGTGGCCGCTTTGCTGACCATGGGCGTCTCGACCGTGGTGATCGGCCTACTGCCTTCTTATGAGACGGCTGGCGTGCTTGCACCGCTGTTGCTGGCGCTTTGCCGTTTCGGCCAGGGCTTCGGCCTCGGCGGCGAATGGGGCGGCGCAGTTCTGCTCGCAACGGAAAACGCACCTCCCGGCAAGCGTAGCTGGTACGGCATGTTCCCGCAGCTCGGCGCTCCGGTCGGTCTGTTCCTGTCCTCCGGCGTGTTCTGGATTCTTCTGCACTTCATGTCGCAGGAAGCACTTCTGAGCTGGGGCTGGCGCATTCCCTTCGTCGCTTCGATCATCCTGATCGCCGTCGGCATGTGGGTTCGCCTTTCGATCACCGAAACGCCCGACTTCCAGAAGGCTATCGACAAGGAAGAGCGTGTTGCCGTTCCGGTTGCAGAACTGTTCCGCAACCATAAGCGCAGCCTCGTTCTCGGCACCTTCGTTGCTCTGGCAACCTTCGTGCTGTTCTACATCGGCACTGCCTATCTGCTGTCGTACAACGTCAAGGTTCTGAAGATCCCGTTCCTCGACGCGCTCGAAGTTCAGATCCTCGGCTCCATCGTCTTCGGTATTTTCATCCCGATCGCAGGCAAGCTCGCAGAGCGTTTCGGTCGCCGTGAGATCCTCATCTTGACGACGGTTCTGATCGGCCTGTTCTCCTTCCTGCTGCCTGGCCTGATGACCGGTGGCGAAGGTTCGATCTTCGTCTTCGCGGCGCTCGCGATGGTACTGATGGGCATGACCTACGGTCTGATCGGCACGGCACTTGCCGCTCCGTTCCCGACCCGTGTTCGTTACACCGGCTCGTCCATTACCTTCAACATGGCCGGCATTTTCGGCGCCTCCCTGGCTCCCTACATTGCCACATGGCTGCAGGTGAACTACGGCATGGGTTATGTCGGTTATTACCTCTGCGTATCGGCGATCATCACGCTCGCCTGCATCCTGCTTTCGGGCAAGGATGAAGTCTAAGCCGAGCGCTTGAATCGCAGAAACAAAGAAGCCCGCGAAACCTTTGGTCTCGCGGGCTTTTTATTGTCAGCTTGTCAGGCGTATCAGGCGCCGAGGAACGGTTCGACTTCACGTCCAGGCATGAAGAGACCAAGGCGCTTGATTTCCCACTCAAGGCGAATGCCGGAGTTTTCGAACACGCGCTTGCGAACCGCTTCACCCAGATATTCCAGATCGTAACCGGTCGCATGGCCCGTATTGATCATGAAGTTGCAGTGCAGCGAAGACATCTGCGCACCGCCGATCACCATGCCACGACCGCCGGCCTCGTCGATCAATTCCCAGGCAGAATGTCCTTCAGGATTCTTGAAGGTCGAACCGCCGGTCTGCTCGCGAATGGGCTGGACGGTTTCACGGTGATGACGAACGGCATCCATGTCGGCACGGATTTTCGCCCGGTCTTCCGGGTAGCCTTCAAACAACGCACCAGTGAAAATCAGGCCAGCATCAGCGCCAGAGTGGCGATAGCTGTAGCCCATGTCAGCGTTGGAAAGAACATGCTCGTTGCCCTGACGGTCAACAGCGTAAACTTCGACGACGCGTTCACGCGTTTCACCGCCATTCGCGCCGGCGTTCATACGCAACGCGCCACCGATCGAACCGGGAATGCCGTAATAGAAATGGAAGCCACCGATGCCATTGTCCATGGCCATCGCGGCGATGTGCTTGTCGGGGCAAATGGCGCCCGCCTTGAGGCGGTTTTCACCGGCCAGTTCGACCTGACCGAAACCTTTGGCGGAAAGACGAACGACAACGCCAGGAATACCACCGTCGCGAACCAAAAGGTTCGAGCCGACGCCGACGACCGTCAGCGGCACATCTTCCGGCAGCATTTTCAGGAAAGTGACCAGATCTTCGGTATCGTGCGGCTGGAACATGACTTCCGCCAGACCTCCCGCTCTGAACCATGTCACACGGTCCATAGGTGCATCCGGTGTCAGACGTCCCCTCAGTTCATTAACCCCGTCGCCGAGCCTCCCCAGCAATTTAACCCCATCGACCTGTCTCATGCAGACTTTCCTGATATGCTCTTCAATTCCGAAGGCAGCGCGGCCGCCCACTGGGTAATGTTCCCAGCCCCCAAGAGAACCACGAAATCACCCGGATTCGCAATGCCTGCGACCACCGAAGCAAGGTCTTCGCGGTTTTCGAGGAAACGGGCGTCACGATGGCCCGCCGCCTTGATCGCCGAAACCAGTGTTTCCGAGTTCGCGCCTTCGATTGGATCTTCGCCCGCCGCATAGACCGGAGCAAGGAGAATCGTGTCGGCATCGTTAAAACAATGGGCGAAATCGTCGAAAAGGCTCGCCAGACGGCTGTAACGGTGCGGCTGATGCACCGCGACGATACGGCCCTTGCAAGCCTCACGCGCAGCCTTCAGCACGGCCTTGATCTCAACCGGATGGTGACCGTAATCGTCGAAGACCTGAACGCCGTTTGCTTCGCCCGTCAGTGTAAAGCGCCGCTTGACGCCACCGAAAGAGGAAAGCCCCTTCTTGATATCCGCTTCAGAAATGCCGAGGCGATTGGCGACGGCAATCGCTGCCGTGGCATTCGAGACATTGTGACGGCCTGGCATCGGCAGGACGAGATCCTTGAAGGTAAAGACCTTGCCCGTGCGACGACGACGGATTTCCACGTCAAAGACAGAACGAATTCCATCAATGCGCACGTTGGAGAAACGCACGTCAGCCTGCGGATTTTCACCATAGGTGATGACCTTGCGGTCTTCGATCCTGCCGACCAGCGCCTGCACTTCGGGATGGTCGAGGCACATGACACCAAAACCGTAAAACGGCACATTTTCCACGAACTGGCGGAATGCGGCGCGCACGGCATCAAAATTGCCGTAGTGGTCCAGATGCTCCGGATCGATGTTGGTGACGACAGCAACGTCGGCGGGCAACTTCAGGAAGGTACCGTCAGACTCGTCGGCTTCGACAACCATCCATTCGCCCGCACCCATGCGGGCATTGGTGCCGTAAGCATTGATGATACCGCCATTGATGACGGTCGGATCGAGATTGCCGGCTTCGAGAAGTGTGGCGACCATAGACGTCGTGGTGGTCTTGCCGTGGGTGCCACCGATGGCGATGGCGTTACGGAAACGCATCAGCTCAGCCAGCATCTCGGCACGACGAACGATCGGCAGGTGCTTTTCACGTGCGGCGATGAGTTCGGGATTGTTCTTCTTGATCGCGGTGGACACGACAACGACTTCGGCATCCCCGAGGTTTTCGGCCCGATGACCAACGAAAACTTCGATACCCTTGTCACGCAAACGCTGCACATTGGCACTGTCGGCCTGATCCGAACCCTGAACGCGATGACCGAGATTGTGAAGCACTTCGGCAATGCCGCTCATGCCGATCCCGCCTATCCCGATAAAATGGACAAGGCCTATGGCTTTCGGCATCTTCATGCCCCAACTCCTTCAACTTTCGATTTGAATTCCTGTACGGACTGACCGTTGGCGACTGCCTCTACCAGATCGGCAAGCGCATCCGCCGCATTCGGTTTACCCGTAGCCCTGGCCGCCGCCGCCGTCTCGGCAAGTCGCTCGGGCTCTGCAAGCGCCGATACCAGAAGACCGGAAAGCTTCTGGGGCGACAATTCCGCCTGCTTGATGACCCTCGCACCACCCGCAGCCGAAAGCGCTGCGGCATTGGCAGCCTGATCGTGATCGAGCGCATGCGGATAAGGCACGAGAATGGACGGGCGCCCAATCACGGAGAGTTCCGAAACGGTCGACGCGCCGGACCGGCTGATAACAAGGTCGGCATCGCCAATGCGAGCCGCCATATCGCCAAAGAACGGCGATACATCAGCTTTGACGCCAAGTTTCTTGTAGGACGCGATAACGCTGTCCTTGTCTTCCGGACGAGCCTGCTGCGTGACGGTAAGGCGAGAGCGTTGTGCATCGCTCATCAGACATATTGCCGCTGGAACCGCGCCCGAGAAGAACTGCGCTCCCTGGCTGCCGCCAAACACGACAAGATTGAACGGCTCGCCCTGTTGCGAAGGCGTATAGGGAATTTCCGAAGCATGCAGGACGGCAGGGCGCACCGGGTTGCCGGTTGCAATGGTTTTTTCGGCGTATTGGCCACTCGCGGTCGGAAGGAACCCGCCCGCAATCGCCTTCACACGTCCCGCCAGCGCCTTGTTGGCGCGTCCCATAACGGCGTTCTGCTCGTGGATGATCGAGGGAACACCCAGGCCCGTCGACGCAAGCAGCGGTGGCACGGTTGGATAGCCGCCAAAACCGACAACAGCGACAGGCTTCAGTTTCGCAACCAGCTTTCTCGCCGAACGAAGACCGACCCAAAGCTTCCACAATGAACGCGCCACCGAAACCGGATTTTTCGATCCGAGCGTTGCAGATGGAACGACATGAATTTCATCGGCGGGAAATTTTCCTGCGTAACGCTCGGCGCGACTGTCCGTCACCAGATGCACAGAATAACCGCGAGCTTTGAGCGTGTGCGCCAAAGCCTCGGCTGGAAAAACATGGCCGCCGGTTCCCCCGGCGGCAAGTAGAACAATACCCTTGCTCATTCAGATTACTCCGCAGGAACGCCTGAACCGACGCGGAAGAAGCTGCGTTCTTGCGCTCTCTTCTCCGGTCTGTGGCGTGTCAGGGCCAAAAGGAAGCCTGCCGTCACGCAGATCGCCATCATCGACGAACCACCATAGGAAATCAGCGGCAGGGTCATACCCTTGGCTGGCATCAGTTCGAGATTGACGCCGATGTTAATCATGGACTGCATGCCGATCTGCAAAACCAGACCAGCCACCGCGAAACGGCAGAAATCGTCCTTTTCCTTGAACGCGTGGCTGAGACCACGCAGCACGATAAAGGCAAAGATCGCGACGAGGAACATGCAGAAGACAATGCCGAATTCTTCCGCAGCCACGGAGAAGATGAAGTCGGTGTGGCTGTCTGGAATGATGCGCTTGACGATGCCCTCGCCCGGTCCGCGGCCGAACCAGTCGCCACGAATGATTGCTTCACGTGCAGTGTCCACCTGGAACGTGTCGCCCTCACCTGTCCAGAAGCGGTCGATACGACCTGCAACGTGCGGCAGCATCAGATAGGCCGAAACGATACCAGCGACACCGAGACCGCCCAGCACGATGATCCAGAACCACGGAACACCGGCCATGAAGAACATGCCGCCCCAGACAACGGATGTCAGAATGGTCTGACCGAAGTCAGGCTGGGCAATGAGCAAGGCCGCGACAACGCTGAAGGTGATGATCGCAAAGAGGTTGCCAGGAATTTCAGGATGACGTGCACGCTCCGCAAACAGCCAGGCGCAAACGATCACGAAGGCCGGTTTCATGAATTCGGAAGGCTGAATCGAAAAGCTGCCGATCGAGATCCAGCGCCGCGCGCCCTTGACCTCGATACCGAAGAACAGCGCGAAAATCATCATCAGCAGCGATGCGATCAGCAGAATGATCGCGACACGGCGCACCTGACGCGGCGACAGGAAAGACAGGCCAACCATGATCGCCAGAGACGGCACCATGAACATCGCCTGTCGCTCGACGAAGAAGAAGCTGTTGAGGCCGATGCGCTCGGCAACCGCTGGCGATGCAGCGAATGACAGCATCAGGCCAATGCCCATCAATGCGATGAACGCCGCCAGAAAGAAACGGTCAATGGTCCAGAACCATTCGGCGACCGGACCACGATCAACACGGCTTACCATGACGTCAGCTCCCCTTTCCCGAATCAACCAGCATCGTTACGCCCGCAAGCGCCGAAACGTGCGAAACGAAAGAATCACCTCGCACTTCAAAATTCTTATATTGATCGAAGCTTGCGCAAGCCGGTGATAACATCACGACATTTCCAGCTTTCGCATCGTCGGCAGCATCGGACGCTGCATGTTCGACGGCTTTGTCGAGAGTTCCGGAGATTTCGTAAGGCACAGCCTCGCCAAGCGTGGCCGCAAATTCGGCAGCAGCCTCCCCGATCAGATAGGCTTTGGCAATGTGTGAAAACAGCGGCGAAAGGCTGGCGATACCCCCGGCCTTCGGCAGACCGCCTGCGATCCAGTAGATGCGATCATAGCTCGACAAGGCAGGCGCAGACGCATCGGCATTGGTCGCCTTGCTGTCGTTGACGAAGGTGACATTGCCTCGCCGGCCGACCGGCTGCATACGGTGTTTGAGACCCGGGAAGGATTTCAGCCCGGCACGGACCTCATCTTCCGAAACGCCGACAGCTAGGCATGCAGCAATGGCCGCCGCCGCATTCTGGGCATTATGGCTGCCGCGAAGCGTCTGGATTCCATCGAGATCAACAAGCAATGCCGATGTTCCGCCATGCGCGCGCAGAATACGGCTACCCTCCGCATAAAGCCCATCGGAAACGACATTGCGCTTGGAAATACGTTCGACCTTCACGCCTGCGCGTTCGATGCGATCGGCAATCAGCGTCGAATAGCTGTCGTCCACACCGACAACCGCCGTGCGACTACCGGCAACAAGCCGTTCCTTGACGTCGGCATAGTGCTGCATCGTGCCATGGCGGTCGAGATGATCGGGCGTCAGGTTGAGCAAGATACCGGCCGTCGGGTTGATCGTCGGCGCCAGGTCTATCTGGTAGGACGAGCATTCCACCACGTAGTAGCGCTCCGCCTTTGGCGGATCGAGGCTCAGCACCGCCGTGCCGATATTGCCGCCGAGCTGCGTATCGCGACCGGAGGACTGCAGAATATGAGCAATCAATGCCGTCGTCGTCGATTTGCCGTTTGTGCCGGTGATGGCAATGAAGGGGCTATCAGGCGCATGAGCGCGACGTTCGCGCACGAAAAGCTCGATATCGCCGATCACATCAACCGCAGCGGCACGTGCCAGATCAACCGACCAGTGCGGTTTCGGATGTGTTAGCGGTACGCCCGGTGCAAGCACGAAGGCCGCGAGCGCAGACCAGTCGATCGTTCGAAGATCAGCCGTAACGATGCCTTCAGCCGAAGCCTTGGCAACGCTGTCGGGATTGTCGTCGTAGGCGACGACATCCGCCCCGCCCGCAACCAGTGCCCTGGCGGTAACCAGACCGGAGCCACCAAGTCCGAACAGCGCGACCTTTTTTCCTTTGAACGATGTGACTGGGATCATCGGCTCACCTCAGCTTCAGCGTGGCGAGGCCGAGCAAAGCCAGACCGACCGAAATGATCCAGAACCGGATCACCACCTGGCTTTCCGTCCAGCCCTTTTTCTCGAAATGGTGATGGATAGGCGCCATCAGGAAGACGCGTCTGCCCGTCCGCTTGAACCAGAATACCTGGATGATGACCGACAAGGTTTCCATGACGAACAGACCGCCGACGATGACCATGACGATCTCGTGTTTCGTCGCAACGGCAATGGAGCCGATCAGGCCACCGAGCGCCAGCGAACCCGTGTCGCCCATGAAGATTGCAGCCGGCGGCGCATTGAACCAGAGGAACCCGAGACCCGCACCGATCACCGCGCCAACGATAACTGCAAGTTCGCCGGTACCGGGCACGAAATTGATCTGCAGGTAGTTGGAGAAAACGGCGTTACCTGTGAGGTAGGCAATCAGACCGAATGTAGCAGCGGCAATCATCACCGGCACGATGGCAAGACCGTCAAGACCATCTGTCAGGTTGACGGCGTTGCCCGCACCGACAATCACGAAGGCACCGAACAGCACGAAGAAGTAACCGAGGTTGATGACGAATTCTTTGAAGAACGGAAACGCGATGGAGCTGCCGAGGGTGCCGCCATGCGGTGCCGATGCAAGCGCCATCTGCATCATGAAGAACACGGCAATGGCCGCAATCACGAATTCGATGCCGAGACGCGCTTTGCCGGAAAAGCCCTTGTCGCTCTGCTTCGTGACCTTGAGATAGTCGTCGTAAAAACCGATTGCTCCGAAACCGAGCGTCACGAGGAGGACGGCAACGACATAAACGTTGGACAGATCGCCCCACAGCAGCGAACCACCGAGAATTCCCGCAAGGATCATCAGCCCGCCCATTGTCGGCGTACCGGCCTTCTTGAAATGCGTCTGCGGTCCATCCGCACGGATCGGCTGGCCCTTGCCTTGGCGAACGCGAAGAGAATTGATGATAGCAGGACCAAACAAAAACACGATCAGCGCAGAAGTGAACAGCGCGGCCCCTGCCCGGAAGGTGATGTACCGGAACAGATTGAAGATTTGAATTTTGTCCGACAGTTCTACGAGCCAGATCAGCATAAGTGCCCTTTCACAAGGCTAGTTCAGATTTGGCGTTCCGTCTCGGGGAATGCCGGAAACTTGTCAAGCAGGGCAGAGATAATCTTGCCAAAACCGAGGCCCAACGACGATTTTACCATCAGTGCGTCGCCCGGTTGCACCCATTGCAGCGAAAAATCGACAAGTTCCGCGGTTGTCGGGAACCAGATGACCGTCACACTGTCCGGCAATGCGTCACGAAGGGCAGCCATCGCTTCACCCGCCAGCCAGACATGTTCGATACCGGCGGCAAGCAACGGCCCCGCCAGTTCTTCATGCACTTCAGCCGAGAACTCGCCCATTTCCAGCATGTCTCCGAGCACGGCAACACGACGGCCGTGTCCTTGTGTTTCGGTCGCAGCCAACACTGCAATTGCTGCCCGCATGGAGGCCGGATTGGCATTGTAGCTTTCATCGATCAGCAGGAATGAGCCCCCGTTGATCGCAAGGCGATGGCGCTGTCCGCGTCCTTTGACGGCCTCAAGCGTTCCAAGCGCTTCGAACGCCTTGTCCAGGTTGGCGCCGGTCACGGCGACCGCACCGAGAGCCGCCATGGCATTGTCGGCAATGTGCCGGCCCGGAACGCTCAGGTGCAACTCGCTGGTTTCGCCATTGAGGATCGCCCAGATCGTCGATCCCGATGTCGTTGCCTCAAAATCCGCCAGGCGGAAGTCGGCTTTGGCATGTTGACCGAAGGTCAGAATGTGGGAGACACCCACTTCCTGCGCTGCGGTTTCCAGCTGTTCGAACTGGGCGTTGTCGCGATTGAGGATAACCGCGCCGCCCTCTTCGACACCCTCGAAGATTTCCGCCTTGGCGGCGGCGATTTCTTCAATGTTGCTGAAATTACCGAGGTGGGCTGCGGCAATAGTGGTGATGATTGCCACATGCGGGCGCACCATCTTGACCAGCGGGCGGATTTCGCCTGGATGGTTCATGCCGATTTCAAAAACACCGAATTCAGTGTCGGCGGGCATGCGCGCCAGTGTCAGCGGCACACCCCAATGGTTGTTGAAGGATGCCACTGCCGCATGCACCCGGCCGGATGGCTCCAGAACCTGACGCAACATTTCCTTGGTGGTCGTCTTGCCGACGGAGCCCGTCACCGCAATGATGCGTGCGGAGGTGCGTTGGCGGGCAGCAACAGCGAGCTTCCCAAGTGCCACAAGCACATCTTCCACAACGATCATCGGAACCGTCAAACGACCGAGAGCCGGCAACTTTCCTTCCGCCACGACGAGAAGACCGGCGCCGTTGGCGACCGCGAAACTCGTGAAATCATGACCGTCGACACGGTCACCCTTGATGGCAAAAAACGCCTCTCCGGGTTTGACCGTGCGGCTGTCGATGGAAATGCCAGTGATGCCCAGAGGCAGATTGCCGACCGGACGTCCTGCCGTAACGGCGACCATTTCCTCCACTGTCCATAGCCAGTTCAAATCTTCAATCCTTCCAGCGCGGTGCGCACCTGTTCATGGTCGGAAAATGGCAGCGTCACAGAACCGACGATCTGCCCTTCTTCATGCCCCTTGCCCGCAACGATCAGCGTGTCGCCGTTCGAAAGAAGCGAAACGGCGTGGCGTATTGCCTCGGCCCTGTCGCCAATTTCCAATGCGCCCGGCGCCGCAGCCATGATCTCGGAACGGATCGTCGCTGGTTCTTCCGAGCGCGGATTGTCATCCGTCACAATGACGATGTCGGAGAGGCGCGTCGCCACTTCGCCCATGATCGGACGCTTGCCCTTGTCGCGGTCGCCGCCGCAACCGAAAACGGTAATGATGCGTCCGGAGGTAAACGGCCGCACCGAGGTCAGAACATTCTCGAGTGCGTCCGGCTTGTGGGCATAGTCCACATAGGCAAGCGCACCGTTTTTCGTGTGCCCTACCAGTTCGAGACGACCTGCGGCACCGATCAGCTTTTCAAGAGCCTTCATCGCAACGGCAGCAGGCACGCCGGTAGACATCGCAAGGCCGGCGGAAACCAAAGCGTTGGCAACCTGAAAATCGCCCGCCAGTGGAATATCGACCTCGAAGATCGTGCCGTCGTGATGCACCTCGATCATCTGCTTGTGGCGGAAATGCTCGACCCTTTTCAGGGTCAGATAATCGCCCTTGCGGCCCACGGTGCGAACGTTCAGCCCCGCATCTTCCGCAGCTCGGATTGCCTGAGCCGACCAGGGGTCGTCCGCAAAGATCACGGCCGGTGAACCCTTCGCCATCAGCGTATCGAAGAGCCGCATTTTCGCGGCCATGTAGTCCTCGATCGTCGGATGGTAATCCATGTGGTCACGACCGAGATTGGTAAAACCGGCCGCGGCGAGTTTCACACCATCGAGACGGCGCTGATCGAGCCCGTGACTGGAGGCTTCCATAGCAGCATGTGTCACACCTTCGGAGGCGAGTTCGGCAAGAAGCCCATGCAACGTGACCGGGTCCGGTGTCGTCAGCGCGCCGTAGTCTTCACGACCGGGTGCAATGACACCTGTCGTGCCGATCTGCGCTGCGGGATGACCGGCGAAGGCCCAGATTTGTCTGGTAAAGGAAGCAACTGAGGTCTTCCCCGCGGTGCCGGTAACGGCAACCATGGTCTGCGGCTGTTTTCCGTAAAAACGGGAGGCGGCAAGCGCGAGGTAAAGGCGCGGGTCAGTGACGGTCAACACCGGAACGCTTGCTTCGAGCGCGTGGTTGGAGACGATAACGACAGCACCCTTGGAAATGGCGTCCTGCACGTAGACTGAACCATCAGCCTTGCTGCCTGCGACTGCCACGAAAAGGGTGGCCGGACCGGCCTTGCGGCTGTCTGCGGTAATTCCCCCGATTTCGATCGCCCCGATTTCAGAGCGCAGTAGTTCGTTCAATTCCGGAAACTCGGTTCCGGACAGATCTCGCAAATTCATCGACTGTTTCCGTCTTGTCCCCCCGGCACGAATCACCGGAATATCATAAGCTCTAACAATCAATAAGACACGAGCAAGGCCGAGCCGTCCTTCCCGAACTTGGGCTTTACCCCCAAAATACCTGCCGTGCGGGTGATGATGTCGTGGACCATCGGCGCTGCAGACGTACCCGCAAGTGCCGCGCCATTGCCCTTGTCCGTCTTCGGTTCGTCGATGAACGTCAGCACCACATATTGCGGATCGTCGATCGGAAACGCGGAGAGGAATGCGTTGAAGTTCTTGTCGTGAACGTAGCGGCCGTTGACCACCTTGTCGGCGGTGCCGGTCTTGCCGCCAACGTTGAAACCTTCGACGCGGGCGTTGCGACCCGAACCGTTCACGCCGTTCCATTCAAACAGGAAACGCATGTCCTTGCTGGTCGTCGGCTTCAAGACCTGGGTTGCAACCTGGTCGGCCTGTTCGCGGCTGCGCGGCAGGAAGGTCGGCTCGATGAGTTTGCCGCCGTTGACAAGTGCGGCACCTGCCACCGCCGTCTGAAGCGGGGTCGTCGAGACACCGTGACCGAACGAAATGGTAATGGAGTTGATCTTCTTCCACTGGCGCGGCTGCGTCGGCATCGCAACTTCCGGCAACTCGGTCTGCATGCGGCTCAGCAGACCAAGGCGTGTCAGAAATTCCTTGTGTCCTTCAGTGCCAACCGTATCGGCAATTTTCGCCGTACCGATGTTGGAGGAATACTGGAAGATTTCGGGAACGGACAGAACGCGCCCCTTGCCATGGAAGTCCTTGATGGTGAAGCCGCCGATGCGGATCGGATAACGCGCGTCGAACGTATCGCCCAACCGCACCCGACCATCATCAAGACCCATGGCGATGGTGAAGGATTTGAAGGTGGAGCCCATTTCGAACGTGCCGTTCGACATGCGGTTCAGCCAGCCTTCCTTTGCGCCTTCAGCCGGGTTGTTCGGATCGTAGTCCGGCAACGACGCCATGGCCAGAATCTCGCCGGTATGTACGTCCATCACCACGGCACCGGCACCAATCGCCTTGAACTTGTCGATTGCCGAGACGACAACCTCGCGCACGATGGCCTGGACACGAAGATCGATCGACAGCTTGACGGGCTCAAGTGGCTGATCACTGGTCATGCCAAGCGCCGTCAGGTCGGCAAGCCCCTGGCTGTCGACATAGCGTTCCATACCGGCAACACCGCGGTTGTCGATGTTGACGTGACCGACGATGTGCGCAGCCGTAGGCCCACCTGGATAGAAGCGGCGTTTTTCCGGTCGGAAGCCGATACCGGGAATTCCGAGCGCCAGGATCTGGCTCTGCTGCTTCGGCGTCAGTTGTCGACGCAGCCACTGGAACCGCGAATTGGAGGACAGTTTCTGATAGGTTCCACGCTGATCGAGATCGGGCAGAACGGTGCGCAGCTTCTCGATTGCCTCGTCGATATCAACGATGCGATGCGGCTCGGCAAACAACGAAACGGTACGGATGTCGGTCGCGAGCACTTCACCATTGCGATCGAGCAGATCCGGACGCGACGCCATCAGGCGGTCAGCGGGTGCGATGCTCGAAACGGTTTCCTGTTCGGCAAGACCGTACTGGACAAGACGGCCACCAACCACGCCATAAAATGCGACGAAGCCGAAAATGAGAAGGCCAACCCGGCTCTTTGCCTGGGCTGCGCGCTTCTTGCGCGCGCCTTCGAAGGCCGAATGGTCGGTGTAACCGGTGGTGCTGGCGGAAAAGTGAGCCTTGCTCTTCAAAACCATGACGCGGGAAAGAAAAGACATCAGTGGTTCACCGATCCTGTAATGGTTTCATCCATATCGCCAGTCTCGTCTCCGGCCTGCGCCGACATGGCAGGAGCAGCCGGGCGTGCGACAGGCGCGCGTGGCGTCGGAACCGGAATGCCGTTGACGGCAATCTGTCCGGCGGGCGGTGACTTCGGCTTGGAGGCTCCGCCAAGGGTGGCGCCGGGTTTCGACCCGTTCACGGCGGCAGCAATCACATCCTCGACGCTCATGCCTTCGGGCTCCGGCGGCTGCGGCAGTTGCGAACGCAGCATCGGGAGTTCGCGCGGCTGCGCCAGTTGCGTCGGCTGCGTCGGAGAAAGATTGAGTTCCGTCTGGTAGGCGTTGACCAGACGATGCAGGCGGTTGGGCTGCGTCAACAGAGCCCAGTCGGCACGGAGAAGATCGATCGTATCTTTTTCAAGCTTGATTTCCGCTTCAAGCTTGCGGACTTGTTCAAGCTTGAGATCTGCCTGATGCTTGATGGAATAGGTGACGACAGCCGCCGCGACCATAACTCCCATCAGAATGATGTCGAAAGTGCGCAGCATGTCAGCCCCCCAACTTTTCAAGGCTAGCGAGATCGGGAAGTTCGAAGATCGAGAAATCTGCCGGACGGGCCGGAGCGGACGTGCGCAAGCCGGCTCGCAATTTTGCTGAGCGGGCGCGCGGATTGATGTCGGCCTCTTCGTCGCTTGCGGCAATCATCGGCTTGCCGATGCTGTCGAACACCGCCGGCTTGTCTTCCACCATCGGCATATGACGCGAGCCAGCCGCGCGGCCGGAGCGGTCGGCGAAGAACTTCTTGACGATACGGTCTTCCAGCGAATGGAAGGTAACGACGACGAGCCTGCCGCCCGGCTTCAATGCCTGTTCGGCGGCAAAAAGCGCCTGTGCCAGTTCTCCCAGTTCGTCATTGACGAAGACGCGCAGCGCCTGAAACACCCGTGTTGCAGGGTGGATTTTGTCCTTGGCCTTGCGCGGTGTAACGATTTCGATGAGGCCCGCCAGGTCGCGTGTCGTACGGAATGGCTCTTCGGCACGTTTCTTTTCAATGGCGCGGGCGATACGGCCAGGCTGCTTTTCCTCGCCGAGAAAACCGAAAATACGGATCAGATCGCTGACCTTGGCGCGATTGACCACATCAGCCGCTGATACGCCGGAGGCCGACATGCGCATATCGAGCGGCCCGTTCTTCTGGAACGAGAAACCGCGCTCGGCCTCATCGATCTGCATCGATGACACACCGATATCGAGAACGACACCGTCCAGCCCACCGTCAGGCGCGTGCGCTGCAAGGTTGGAAAATTGCGACTGAATGAGAGAAAGCCTGCCGCCATTGGCAGCAACCATCGCCTGCCCGCCCGCGATAGCGGTTGGATCGCGGTCGAGCGCGATAACGTTGGCACCTTGATCGAGAATGGCCTGCGTATAACCACCGGCGCCGAAGGTTCCGTCGAGGATGACCTTGCCGGGAGCCGGTTCGAGCGCCGTGATGACCTCACGCAGCAGAACCGGGATGTGACGAACAGGTCCGCCACCGGCATCAGAAGATCGTCCGCCAGAATTCGCCGCCATCCCGTATCCCCGTTCTAGGCAGGGCGGATCGTCGTAAAACCGCGCCCTGCTCTTGCTTCCGCCTGCGCCGCCAAAAACGCCTGCGGTTGCCAAAGCTGAAAATGATCCGCCCGTCCAACGAAGGTGACCTCGGTCGTTATGCCGGTAAATTCCCGCACGAAATCCGTCACCATCAATCGACCTTCCTGGTCGAGCTTCATGAAAACACCGCCGCCGTGAACCAGCAGCGACATTGCATTCGCCTGCGGCGAAAACGCATCCATGGACGCGATCTGCCGCTCGTAACGCTCCAGCAAATCCGGACCACCCACGCTGATCGCCGGAAACGCGAAATCCTGAAGACAATAAAGCTCCTGAATGCCGCGTTGTGCCAGCACCGAACGAAACACCGAAGGAACCGAAACGCGCCCCTTGGCGTCGATCCTGTTCGTTACGTTCGATAAAAAGCGGTCCATAACTCAACTCGCTCAAACCGCACTCCGCCAAGCGATACATCCGCTCGACAGGCAACACCGGTACGCACGACATATCGCTGAGCGCCGGGACGAAGCGCCCCGTAGCAGCCCCTCGCAGGCTCCTTACTCGTTTCAGCGATTGCGGGTCAGAAACACGACCCTTTGTGGTGTGCATTTGGGATACCATGGGACACTATGGGCGTCAATGGGAGAAGATGGCACGATACCGGCTTCGCATCGGAAATTCATAAGCCGTTAAGTTTAACGAATGGTTTACTTCGCGCGTCAGAGCGCGCAGCGCCAACACCGGCGCGACCGAAAAGCGATTGTTTTTGCAAAGAAAATGGTCCTGAAACGTAAAAACGCCCGAGACATCAAAAGTTGAAGGGGAATTTTGCCAGTTGGCCTGTAAGCCGGGTTCTGTATGGCTCCGGTTTGATCCGGAACGTGGCAGCCATTCATCTGGGACGACATTTGCATGCCGCCTCACGCAACCCACCCGGATGACTGGCCCAGAAACAGGCTGTTGGCAGACTTTCGTCCGCCCCGCATCATCCCTATTCGGTCTTGCTCCCGGTGGGGTTTACCTTGCCACCGCTGTTACCAGCGGCGCGGTGGGCTCTTACCCCACCCTTTCACCCTTACCACGCAGGCGTGGCGGTTTGCTCTCTGTGGCACTTTCCCTAGGGTCGCCCCCGCCGGACGTTATCCGGCACCGTGTTTCCGTGGAGCCCGGACTTTCCTCACTTTACCGTCTTTCGACATTGGTAAGGCGCGGCTGCCCGGCCAACTGGCATGCGCTCCATAACCGTGTTCCAACACGAAAGCCACCGAAAAGCGCAGAAAATTCTCAAAGAAACGCAGGTGAAAAGTCTGTCGTGAAGGCATCGTCAGCGATTTGGCCATCAAGCAGCAACGTCGCACCCAGACGACCGATCTCATCCGAGCTTTTTGCCGCCGTGCCATTACCGCCGGTCAGGACGGCGATCCGTGATGATGTGGTAAAGCCGATGGACGGATAACCACTTTTCGTTTTGGAAACGACGCAAGCCGCCATGGAGATGCGGGACCTGTCAATAGACGGCACCAGACCTTCAACGATATCAGACAGATGTTTCCTGACACTCTCGCGGCCACCGGAGCGAAACCATGCACGGATCTCCATGTCGCTCTTCACCAGGATATCGTCCGGATCGCCCCCAATTTTCAGATAAACCTTGCCGTCGGGATAACGGACAGGTGGCAACAGATAGATATGCTTTCTCGTATCACGCGGCTCGTAGATCAACGACGGCATACCAGCGTAACGCTCAGCTTCGTTATCCGGTATTTCGAAGAACGCGACCGTGCGAGCGTAGACATCCAGCGAAATCGGTTGCGGCAACAGGTGTTCGCTGATCGAAAAACCACCCGCAGCAACCAGCACCTTGTCCGCCGTGTAAGTGGCGCCAGATGCAGTCACGACACAAACAACACCATTCTCGTCACGGGTCGACACGACAATATCGTCGATCAAGGTTACACCGGCATTCCTGGCGAGAACGCTCTGCGCCTCCACCAAAGCACGCGGGTTAACGTAACCGGCATTATCCCTCTCGAATACGCCTTCGCATTCCGCTTCGAAGGTGAAATACGGAAACCGGCTTTTCAGCGAAGCATCATCCAGCAGCTCGGTAGCAACATTGAGGCGCGTTGCCGCCGCACAGACATTGTCGATGTACGGATTGCCGCCTCCCCGTTTCGGACCGACGATAAGACAGCCAACCGGCCCGTAAAAATCAACACCGCTTCGTGTCGCGATATCGTCGTAACGGGCGATGGAACGGTTGGCGAGCAAGGCCCAGTCAGCATTTCCATCAATCGTGCGTGTAATGCGCGCCTCGTCGTAGTGACTGGCAAAAACGCCCTGATGCGACTTGATGTCTTTCGGTTCACCAGGGCCGATCAAGGCAACACCATCGGTTTTCTCTGCCAGATGGCGGGCCGCTGCGGCACCCATCATCCCACGACCGACGACGATATATTTGAAATGCCCTGACATGCCATTCTCCAGCACGATTTGCGTGTGTGATTGCGTGAGATGTTTCCAGCCGCTTCGCCGTATCAAGTCAGACGAAAACAGGTGACATATTCTGCGCGAAATCTGTCTCCGTCAGCTGGCCATCAACAAGCAGCACGGCGCCGAGGCGGCCGATTTCATCCGACGACTTGGCGGAAACGAAGTTGCCACCAGTCAAAACCGCGATGTTGGAGGATTGTGTATAGCCGATATAGGGATATCCGGTGCGGGTGATTGAAGCGACGCAAGAACCGGATGTTACCGGGCATCCCGCCAACGCCGGCATGAGCGAAACTGCCTTGCGTGTCAGGAAGTCCACCTCGGAAGGCGTTCCGTCCGAATGGAACCAGCCGATCGCCTGCTCAAGCGTCTCCAGCCGCCCCTTTTCGCTTTCGCCGCCGATCTTCAGGTAGACCTTGCCGTCTGGATAGCGCACGGGCGGCAGAATGTAGACGATGTCGTCTTCGCTTTCGGCAAGAACAATCGTCGAGGGCATATCGCGAAAATGTGCCTGCTTTTCATCATCAAGCTCGAAAAAGGCAATGGTTCGGCCCGTGGCAGCCATGTCGACGGGCGTGGGCAACAGCTCGGCCATATTGGTGAAGCCACCCGCTGCAACAATCACTTTTTCCGCAGTATAAATCGCGCCTTCGCGTGTCGATACTTCCACACCGCTCGAGGTGTCGCGAATACGTGCAGCGGTCTCGCGGATAAGCTCTGCACCCTGCTCTACGGCGACTGCGCACTGCGCCTTCACCAGCGATCGGGGATTGATGTGCCCTGCGTTTTTCGCTTCGAAGTAACCATCGTGATCGGCCGGGAGTGAAAACATCGGAAACCGATTGCCGACTGCATCATGTCCGACCGTCTCGATACCGAGGCCATCGGCGAATGACAGAGCACGCGAGACGTAGTTTCCCGCCAGGCCCTTGCCGTTTCCGGTAAACAGGCATCCGGCTTCGGTGAAGAAGCGGACGCCGCTTTGAGCTTCAAGTCCGGCGTAGCGCGCGATGGAGCGCTTGGCGAGCGCCGCCCAGACAGGATCACCATCGAAACCTCGGGTAATCCGCGCCTCATCGTAGTGGCTGGAAAAGACACCCTGGTGTGCCTTGCGGTCAGCAGGCTCGGCAGGCCCGATCAACGCGACCCCACCTGTTTGAGCCGAGAGATGACGCGCAGCTGCCGCGCCCATCATGCCTGCACCAACGACGATATATTTGAAGTCTGGCATTTCCGGTTTTCCTGTTTGCCATTGTTGAATAGCAAAGCAATCCAGCCGGAAAAAGCCCTAGTGTTTGAGAGTATTTCCACGACAGAGGAAACACTCTCTCCGTGATCAGCCTTGCAGCAGCGCCTGTACCTTGCCGCAATAACGCTTGGACACAGGGTTCATGCGCTTGGCACCATGACCCGCATTGTAACGCAGGATCGTGCCACAGACCTCACCCCCACCGAGCTGGTGCGCGGTTGCCAGATACTGCATGCCCCAGCGGATATTGGTTTCCGGGTCGTAAAGAGCCTTTGCGGTGCCGCGAAAGCCCATCATCCGCGCCGTCGCCGGCTTGATCTGCATCAGCCCGACTTCACCTGCGCTGCCGCGAGCCTTTGGATTGAACTTGCTTTCGACGGAAACAACGGCATGCGCCAGATTGACGGGAACGCCATAACGCTTGGCATATTTGACGATCAGATCGGAGTAGTCGTTCTTCAACGCGGCAGGCAAAACTTTGTCGGGGCTGGGATAACCGGGTTTACGGAAAAAGCTTTCCAGTGGCACGGTCTTGGTCTTCACGTCTTCATCTTTGGCAAAAACGGCCCCTGCCTGCGCAGCGAGCATAATAACGCCCGCGGCGACAGCAACTACAACTCTGTTCATATGCAGAAATAAACTCCAGAACGGATGACTGGCACGATGCAACGGCACAAAAGTCCAGCGTTCGGAAAGTCTATCCAGACCTTCCGTGGTTCAGTCTCCTTGATTGATATTGACGGTCAGTTCCCCTGAAGAACAACACCGCGTCCGGTGCCGTTCTTAAACTTCCTCAATGCGGATTAACTGTGGCACAAGAAAAATGTGACTTTTCGCGAGACAAAATTTCCGGGAAAATTACAGCAAATGAACTTCAAACGCCGGAGAATCTTGGCAGGCTGGCAATCAGCCTGTGCAGCGTGTCGATCGTTGAAAAATCAGCGATGCCATCGACCAGAGTCGGACGGAAATGCCGTTGGAAAGCAGCCACCGCGCCCTCGGTCTGCTCGCAATAAGCGCCTGTTATTTCAATACCGTATCCATAGATGGAAAGCATGGATTGCAGTGCTTCGACCGGCTGGCCTTGATCGCCGCGCTGAAAAAACCGTCCTCCGGCGATGGGCGCAGGTGCGACCCAATGGCCGATACCGTTCTGCGACAGGATGTCCCACGGGAATTTTTCACCCGGATCGACCTTGCGGATGGGCGCAACATCCGAGTGTCCGAGCACCCGTTCCGGGGCAATACACCACCGCTCACCACAATCCCGACACAATTCGACGACTGCTGCGATCTGTTTTTCAGGAAATTCAGGCAATCCGCCTGGATGGCCCTGGTTGGCGATTTCGATGCCGATTGAGCGGGAGTTGATATCGCTTTCGCCGCCCCACGTGCTCTTGCCCGCATGCCAGGCGCGTCGATCTTCCGGCACAAGCTGGATCACCCGTCCATCTTCGAAGACGAAATAATGGCTGGAAACCTGGCTCTCGGGATTGCGCAGCCAGGACAGGGCGCCGTCCGCAGTCGTCATGCCGGTATAGTGGAGAAGGATGATATCCGGCCCACTCACTCCCAGCCGCTCCCCATGGTTCGGCGAAGGCGCAACTGTGGCGCCTTTGAAATCCGGCATAAAATCGGTCATGCGACGCGGCGTTCTTTCTCGATCGCCGCATAAGCGGCATTGAGAGCCGCCATACGCTCATTTGCGGCGGCATGCAATTCCATCGGAACGCCACGGGCAATCAGCTTGTCCGGATGGTGTTCTGCGACCAGAGAACGGTAACGCTTGCGGATATCGGAAAAATCGTCGGAGGGCGAAACACCGAGCACACGGTACGGATCACGCCCGTCCATATGAACATGTCGCGCCATGATCGTTTCGAAATGATCTTCGCTGATATGGAAGATTTCCGCGATACGACCAAGGAACGCCAGTTCCCGCTCGTGAATCAGTCCATCAGCCTTGGCGATATGGAAAAGCCCGTCGATGACGCTTTCCAGCATCTGGCAATTGTCGTTGCCGGAACCGCAAAGGCCAGCCAGCCTTTCGGCATAGGCTTCGAAACCGGCTACGTCCTGACGGGCCAGATTGTAAAGACGCGCAACGTTCTTGGCTTCCTCGTCGGGAAAGTCGAAGATTTGCCGGAATGCGCGGACTTCCGCATCATTCACGACGCCGTCAGCCTTCGCCATTTTGGCAGAAAGCGCAATGATGGCGACGGAAAAGGATACTCTGCGACGGGTTTCTGGATCGCCTTCGAACAAGGTGCGGATCGCTTCGACAACGCGCCCGAGCGCACCACCTGCGGCGTCGCCGATTGCGCCGAGCAGCCGTTCCCACAGGGATGAAATTTGCAAACAGGCGAAATCGATGATCATGGCCATAAGCATGACGGCATATCATCGTGAATGCAATATCTCGCGCGACCTCAAGGCATTAACTTTTATTCATCTTTGCAACAGCTTCGCTTCATCATTTCAGTTGCCGATGAAAAGTTTTCCACAGGCAGCCAAACCCGTTCCGCGCACGAGCCAACGAAGTGCCGATTGAAACGATTATATTCGAAATCGCGCTGCAAGCTCCTGAAAAACCGCAAGAAATCGCCATTTTTCTCCATAAATTCGCTTTACACCTACACGCGCCTGTCGCATCCATTTGCCAGACATAATCGTGGACGCGTGCAAACAAGGAGAGTCATGATGGCCAAACAGAAAGTCGCAATGTTGACCGCGGGCGGTCTCGCTCCCTGCCTTTCATCCGCGGTCGGCGGATTGATTGAACGCTACAGCGACATCGCACCCGAAATCGACCTTGTGGCTTATCGCTCCGGTTATCAGGGCGTGCTTCTCGGCGACCGGATCGAGATCACCAAGGATATGCGCGAAAAGGCATACCTGCTGCATCGCTACGGTGGTTCACCCATCGGCAACAGCCGCGTGAAGCTGACGAATGCCGCCGACTGTGCGAAGCGCGGTCTCGTCAAGGAAGGCGAAAATCCGCTGCGCGTCGCAGCCGAGCGTCTGGCCGCAGACGGCGTAACCATTCTGCACACGATCGGCGGCGACGATACCAACACGACGGCAGCCGATCTCGCCGCCTACCTTGGTGCAAACGGTTATAATCTGACCGTTGTCGGCCTGCCCAAAACCGTCGACAACGACGTCGTGCCGATCAAGCAGTCGCTTGGAGCATGGACGGCAGCCGAAGTCGGCGCCTCCTTCTTCGACAATGTCAGCAACGAGCAGAGCGCCGCACCGAAAACATTCGTCATTCACGAAGTCATGGGGCGCCATTGCGGCTGGCTGACAGCGGCCACTGCCCGCGCCTACATCCAGAAGACCAGCGGCAATGAATATGTCGAAGGCCTGATGATGAATTCGCATATGAAGAACATCGACGGCATCTATCTGCCGGAAATGGCCTTTGATATAGAAGCAGAGGCGGAGCGCCTGAAGAAAATCATGGAAAAGAACGGTTATGTGACGCTGTTCGTCTCCGAAGGTGCCGGCCTCGACGCCATCGTCGCCGAACGTGAAGCCGCAGGCGAGGCCGTCAAGCGCGATGCCTTCGGCCACGTCAAGATCGACACGATCAATGTCGGCGGCTGGTTCCAGAAGCAATTCGCAAGCCTGATCGGCGCCGAACGCTCGATGGTGCAGAAATCCGGCTATTATGCCCGCTCCGCGCCTGCCAACGGCAACGACCTTCGCCTGATCCAGAGCATGGTCGATCTGGCCGTCGAAAGTGCACTTAACAAGGTCTCCGGCGTCACTGGCCATGATGAGGAACAGAGCGGCAAACTGCGGACCATCGAGTTTCCACGCATCAAGGGCGGGAAGCACTTCGACATCTCCGCGAAATGGTTCGCAGAAGTCATGGATCATGTCGGCCAGCCGTTCACAGCAGCATGATTTTACGCTACGCTAAAAGAATGCGATGACAGGAAGGGGAGACATGAGAGTGAAAATCCCCTCGGTTTTCGCAGGACAAAAAGCGTGGATTCAATGAATTAGAGCGCCAGTTTTGTGTCTTCATCGACACATGGCGCTCTAGGAGGAAAGAGAATGTCTGGAGAGGCGTGGCTGATTTTCTGTACAGCGTGTGCCGTCATGTTCGCACTCCCCTCTCCCCTTGCATTCTCTGCCGCCTCTTACTCGGCCATTCGCGGCAAGCGCACGGTGCTGGCCACCGCTACCGGTGGTGCCCTCGGCATCACGACGGCCATGACATTGGCCGCCATTCCGACAGTTGCGTTTGCCTACCTGCCCAAGTCGTTTCTTGAAATCATCGAGTGGGCAGGCCTCGGCTGGTTAATGCTGTTCGTCCTGTGGATCATGGCAACGCCTGTCGCCAGAGCCGCGAATGCCGACAATGACAACCTGAGAGGCAAAACACTCGGTGCCATCTTCAGGGATTGTTTTGCAGTGGCGGCATTTCGCCCACGCTATTTCAGCTTCTTCCTTGCGCTGCTTCCGCAGTTCGTTTCCCAGCCTGCCGACGCGGTTGAAGTGCTTGCGATTGCGCAGAGCGCGGTTTTGATCGCCGCGCTGGTGATACTCGTCGGACAAGCGCTTTTCGCACCCTCGATGCTTGCCCTCATTCGCCGCATGTCAGGCGGCAAAAAGGTCAAGCCGAAGTACCGGACATATTTCATTTCGGGCCGCGCCGTCAGCGCCGGCTACCGGCGAATTGCCGCCTGAAATCGGCGCCGATATCTCACAGCTTGCCGCTATCCTTACAATAGGTTAATGAACGTTCGACGGGACACAGCCTGCTTCGTTCGACGCGGGGTATCGAAAGACAGGCACAACGAAGGCGGCAGCATGCAAATTTCGGGCAAATTCCGCGGGAAAACGGCGCTTTTCCTGTCTTCCACCGTGGGACTCGCACTGACACTGGCTGGATGCACAAGTGTCGAATACACCGCGAAAGAAGGCCCTGACGGCCCGAAGATCGCGACCGTAGCGCCGAGCGCCGCGACTGGAAATGCCCCTGCAACAGCAACGCCTGAAACGGCTCAAGCGGCTGCACCAGCGGGAACGGCCACAGCCCCTGCCGCGACCACAGCAACGGCAGACGCAAGCCTGGCGCAACAGCAGCCTGCTCTTCCCAACGTTGCCGCTGTAAAAGGTGGGCGTGTTGCCCTTCCCCCGGCAGCAGAAATCGCGGCAGCCGCAGCCATCGCAAACCAGATGCAGCCAACCGCGGAGACGCAGGTTGCGCAGACATCGACGATGCCAGCAGCGCAGACCACAACTGTGGCTCTTGCTCCGACCACAGCAACACCAGCTATCGCCGCCGTCAATGCGGCTGCGCAATCAACGCACCCGACCGCCGGCGAACTGCCGCAGGTCGTCGCTGTCAAAGGCAGCTTCCCACCTGCGCCGCCTCCTCCGGGTTCGCCATCCATCGGCACGGAGTTGACGGCGGAACGCAAGGTTATCCCTCTTCCGAAGCCGGACAGCACCGTACTCGCTTACGCAGCCGGCCCGACCAATGCTGCTCTGGCAGCCGTCAACGTCAGCGGCACCATGACCGCGCCCCTCAACCCGTCGCCAGCCGGCCGGGACAAGTTGAGCGGACTGATCTCGAAATATGCTGCAATGTATCAGGTCCCGGAAGATCTGGTTCACCGCGTCGTACAGCGTGAAAGCCGCTACAATCCCGCCGCCTATAATGGCGGACATTTCGGCCTCATGCAGATCAAGCATGCAACGGCACGTTCGATGGGCTTCGATGGCCCGGCTTCCGGTCTCTTCGATGCCGAAACCAATTTGCGATACGCGGTAAAGTATCTGCGCGGCGCCTGGCTGGTGGCAGACAACGATCGTGACAATGCGGTCAGGCTCTATGCCCGCGGTTATTATTACGATGCCAAGCGCAAGGGCATGCTGCACGTTCTGCGCAAGTAACGCATAGGACCACAAACGAATTGAAAGGCACTGCATATCTCATGCGGTGCCTTTTTGTTTTGGCGTAAATGCGGCCCTTGGCCAACTGCCCCGTCATCAAACTGTAGTCTCACGGCTGTAGACGCCTCTCAATCGAGCGAGAGGTGGAATCATATGACGAGTGCCGCACCGAAAACCGGCTTCAGCAGAAACGTCAAACTCAAATCCGCATTGCTTCAGCACAAGGCTCTTTCAAAAAGTGGCCTCTCCGAACGTCTGTTTGGCTTGCTGTTCTCTGGCCTGGTTTATCCGCAGATCTGGGAAGACCCTGAAGTCGATATGGAAGCGATGGAGCTTCGTGACGGCCACAGCATCGTCACCATCGGTTCGGGCGGCTGCAACATGCTGGCATACCTCTCTCGCAATCCGGAGAGCATCGATGTCGTCGATCTCAATCCGCATCACATTGCGCTCAACAAGTTGAAGCTTGCCGCCTTCCGTCATCTTCCAGCCCACCAGGACGTGGTGAGACACTTCGGCCGCGCCAACACACACGTCAACAGCCAGGGCTTCGACCGCTTCATTGCCCCGCATCTCGACGACACCACCAAGGCCTACTGGTCCAAACGCACGATCTCCGGGCGGCGGCGCATTGCGGTCTTCGACCGGAACATCTATCGCACCGGCCTTCTTGGCCGCTTTATCGGCGCGGGCCATCTGATGGCCCGCCTGCATGGCGTCAAGCTGACGGAAATGGCAAACAGCCGCACGATGGAAGAGCAGCGCCAGTTCTTTGACAGCAAGGTCGCGCCGCTGTTCGACAAACCTGTCGTGCGCTGGCTGACGAAACGGAAAAGCTCGCTTTTTGGCCTCGGCATTCCCCCACGCCAGTATGACGAACTTGCCAGCCTTTCTTCCAACGGCACCATCGCCGCCGTTTTGCGCGAACGGCTGGAGAAGCTCGCCTGCGATTTTCCTCTGAGCGACAACTACTTTGCCTGGCAGGCCTTTGCCCGCCGATACCCGGAACCGCACGAGGGCGCGCTGCCTGCCTATCTGAAGCCGGAATATTACGAAGCGATCCGCAACAACGCCGCACGCGTTTCGGTTCATCACGAAACCTACACCGAGCTTCTGGGGCGAAAGCACGCCGGCAGCGTCGATCGCTATATCCTGCTCGACGCACAGGACTGGATGACCGACACACAATTGAATGAGTTGTGGTCGCAGATCAGCCGCACGGCGGCACCAGACGCACGCGTCATATTCCGCACCGCTGCCGAGAAAAGCGTGATCGAAGGGCGTCTGTCCCCCGACATCCGCAAACAGTGGGCCTATCTGGAAGACCGCTCGAAAGAACTCAATGCCAGAGATCGCTCCGCCATCTATGGCGGTTTCCACATCTATCAGAGGGCTTCGGCATGAAAACCATCGGCGAAAATGTCAGCCTTGCAGACACGGCCCATGCGGGCCTGATGGATCGCATGTACCGCCACCAGAGGCACATCTACGATCTTACCCGAAAATATTATCTGTTGGGACGCGACAGGACCATCGCCGCCCTCGATATCCCCGAAGGCGGCTCGCTGCTTGAGGTGGGCTGTGGCACCGGGCGCAATCTGCTGCTTGCAAACCGCACTTTTCCGAAAGCGCGTTTGTTCGGTCTCGATATTTCCGCCGAGATGCTGGCAACGGCGTCGGACAATTTTGCCGGAAAAAAGCAGCGCCCTCATTTGCGCGTCGCCGATGCGACGGCGTTCAGAGCAAGCGAATTTGGTGAAGCCGATGGCTTTGATCGGGTGATGATTTCCTATTCGCTGTCGATGATACCGGATTGGGAAAAGGCGGTTGACCGGGCATTGTCAGCGCTCGCCCCGGGCGGCTCGCTACACATCGTTGACTTCGGCCAACAGGAGCAGCTTCCGCGCTGGTTTCGGTCCCTGCTGAAGGCATGGCTCACGCGTTTCCACGTCACACCGCGCGCCAACCTGCGCTACGTGCTTGCCAACATGGCTGGAAGCCATGGCGCAATGCTGCAGTTCGAGGAAATCGCACGCGGTTACGCATGGCGCGCCGTCATCACTCTTCCGGTTGCCGAACCACAGAAAAAAGCCAGCCGTATTCTCGAAGACGCATGATCTGAGGCCGAAAACGGGCCTGCTCCTCTTGCCATAACCGCTTGTTTACCATGTTATGGTTAAACAGGGAGAGGTGGCGCGCATGGCGTGGCTGCTTGACGGGAAACGACATTTTTCAGGGTTTCAATGCGGTTACGTTTATCGGCGATACTCTCGGCCTTGCTGCTGGTGAGCGGCTGCACCTCCACGAGCTACGATCTGCTTGAGACGGCATCGGTCGCCAAACCGAAATTTGTCGACACGGACCCGCAGGATTTCGGTGTCAATAACCCGCATCGTCATGAAGTTCACGGCATCGACGTGTCGAAGTGGAATGGCAGCGTGGACTGGCAGACAGTTCGCAAATCCGGCGTATCCTTCGTTTTCGTAAAAGCAACGGAGGGCTCCGACCGCATCGATCCGAAATTCGATGATCACTGGCGCAATGCCGCGGCTGCGGGCATCGCCCATGCCCCCTATCATTTCTACTATTTCTGCTCCACGGCCGATGCACAGGCGGACTGGTTCATCCGAAACGTTCCAAAGGGTGCGGTCACATTGCCACCCGTTCTCGATGTCGAGTGGAACCCCGCCTCGCCCACCTGCAAGACGCGCCCGGCGCCCGCAGTCGTCCGCTCGGAAATGCAACGCTTCCTCGATCGTATCGAAGCCCACTACGGCAAGCGCCCGATCATCTATACATCAGTGGACTTCCATCGCGACAATCTGGTCGGCCAGTTCAAGAACTATCATTTCTGGGTCCGCTCCGTCGCGGCCCACCCGGCCAAGATCTATGAAAACCGGCAATGGGCGTTCTGGCAATACACCGCTACGGGCGTGGTACCTGGCGTCACAGGACCAACAGACATCAACGTCTTCTCCGGAACGGAGAAAAACTGGCGTAAATGGGTCGCTGAAGCAAATAACAACGGCTAAGAAGCAACACTTTGTAAAAAACCGCGTTCTGACGTGTGTATTGAAGCAACTGCCCGTTTTTTTGTCACAAACATAGAGGTAAAGCGGGCAAACAATCCATTGAGGACGTTCCTATGCCCACTTTCCGGTCGCGCGGTATCCTTTTTGCCGCGGCTCTGTCTCTTCTGTCTGCCGGTTCGGCTTTTGCCGTTACGCCTATGGCGTCGCCTGACGATCCGAAGCAGGTCGCTTGTGGCGGTGATCTTGCCGCATTCCTGCAAGGCGTAAAAGCCGAAGCCATGGCAAAGGGCGTCCCGGCCGAAGCCGTGGACAAAGCGCTTGCAGGCGCGCAGATCGACCAGAAAGTTCTTTCCCGTGACCGTGCCCAGGGCGTGTTCCGTCAGACCTTCCTTGAGTTTTCCCAGCGCACCGTCAGCCAGGCCCGCCTCGATATTGGCCGCAAGAAGCTTCAGGAACTCTCTTCCACCTTTGCACGCGCCGAAAACGAATTCGGTGTACCTGCAGGCGTGATTGCAGCGTTCTGGGCGATGGAAACGGACTTTGGCGCCGTGCAGGGCGATTTCAACACCCGCAACGCTCTCGTCACCCTGTCGCATGACTGCCGCCGCCCGGAACTGTTCCGTCCGCAGCTCATTGCCCTGACAGAGATGGTTCAGCACGGCGATCTCGACCCGGCGACGAACACCGGCGCCTGGGCTGGCGAGATCGGCCAGGTTCAGATGCTGCCCAAAGATATCATCGCATTCGGCGTTGATGGCGATGGTGACGGCCACGTCAACGTCAAGAGCAGCGCTCCTGATGCGATTTTGACGGCCGCGAAATTCATTCAGCATCTCGGCTTCAAGAAAGGCGAGCCATGGATTCAGGAAGTTTCCCTGCCTGAGAACCTGCCATGGGAAAAATCGGGCCTCGGCGGCCCTCTGACCGCCGGTGACTGGTTCGCACTCGGTGTCACGCCAAGGGACGGCAACAAGAATTTTGCCAATCTGCCAGCCTCCCTGATCATGCCACAGGGCCGCAAGGGGCCGACCTTCATCACCTACCCGAACTTCAATATTTACCTCGAATGGAACCAGTCGTTCATCTACACGACCTCCGCCGCGTACTTCGCCACGCGTCTGATGGGTCTTCCTGTCTACGACAAGGGCAACCCAGATCCGGGCTTTGACGATGCCACCATGAAGCAGCTTCAGAGCAAGCTCGAAGCCAATGGACACAACGTTGGCAAGGTGGATGGCATTCTCGGTTCAGGCACCCGCGTTGCAATCCAGAAGGAGCAGCAGCGCCTCGGATTGCCGGCCGACGGCTGGCCCACGGCAGCGCTTCTGGAAGCCCTTTAATCTGTCTTAACGGCGGGTTCTGGCCATTAATGCATGAGCCGGAAACAAGGCGAAAACTGTTAATCTCTACCGGATGACTGGGGATAAGACCCCGGTCATTTACTTTTTTTAAAGATATGAAGCATTGCGTGAATTGAAAATAAATTCACATTTTCAATTACTTACGGAACTCGGAATTTTTTCGACCTAAATTCCGTGCTGCACCGCATCACAGAAACCGCTTTTCAACTGCCACGAAACCGTCATAATGTCTTCTTGTCAGCAACAGGAGGCACCCATGGGACTTACAAAATCTCTTAATGCCTTGGCAGTCGGTTTAGCGTTTCTGTTCGTGACGATGATGCTTTTCATCTAACGAGGAGAGCGGACGGAACGCAAGTGAAGCCGCATTCGATGACACAGTTTAAAAAAAGCGCAGGTTCAGCAGAACCTGCGCTTTTTTCTTGTCTTGTTATGTCGAAAACTCAAGCCGCGCTGCGACGCAATCTCTGCATGCCGAGGTTTTCGAGAACAGCATTGACGAGCGGCGCACGGTTCATCGTGTAAAGATGGAATTCATGGATACCGCGCTTTTGCAGATCGGCAATCTGCTCGGCTGCCACCTCTCCTGCCACCCTGGCACGGCCTTCCGGGTCCTGGTCGTATCCGGCAAAGCGGTCGTCCAGGAATGACGGGACGCTCGTCCCACAACGTCCTGCAAACCGCTTGAGCTGCGTCAGGTTCTGGATCGGCATGATACCTGGCACCACCGGAATGGTGATCCCGGCAGCGGTCACACGCTCCATGTAACGCTCGAATACGTCGTTATCGAAGAAGAACTGGGTCAGGGCGCGGGTCGCACCGTTATCGGCTTTGCGCTTCAGCATATCGATGTCGACCGCCTCGCTGGCGCTCTCCGGATGCTTCTCGGGATAAGCCGACACCGAGATTTCGAAGTCACCGATCTCACGAAGCCCTTTCACCAACGCTGCCGCGTTCTCGTAGCCTTCCGGATGGGGTGTGTATGCCGTGCCGATACCGGTAGAAGGGTCGCCGCGCAGCGCCACGAAATGCTTTACGCCCGCATTCGTGAACTCTTCAATGACCTGGTGTACCTCATCGCGGCTTGCATCGACGCAGGTCAGATGCGCAGCCGTGGCCAGGCGGTTGTCGCCAATCATCCGCCGCACCGCATCCAGCGTCGGCGCCTTGGTTGATCCGCCGGCACCATAGGTGACCGAAACAAAGTCTGGGTCCCAGGTCTGAAGTTCTGCCACAGTTTCCCAAAGCTGGGCTTCCATGTCCGGGTTCTTGGGCGGAAAAAATTCGAAAGACAACCGGATATCGCCGTCGCGGCCTGCGGTGTTTGTTCTGGTCATGTCATGCCCTCCCGGCGGCAAGTAAAACGGTCTCTTGCGCCGCATCGTCTGCAATCAGAAGACGCTGGTCGCGGGCAACCCAGATGGTCACGTCCAGCGCATCGCCGGACGCTTTTTCAGATTTGAGATCGACAGTGCGATCCAGTTCAAGTCCGGCCTTCTTCAACCATTCGTCCATGAGCTGGTGTGAGAAACCGAGCCTGACATGCGCATGTTCGCTACGCAGATAGTCGAAAGAATGAGGTGCCAGATCGATGATGATCAGACGTCCGCCGGGGCGCAGCATGCGCGACGCTTCGGAAAGGGCAATTTCCGGCTGGTCAAGGAAATGCAGCACCTGGTGAATGACGATCAGGTCGAAATCCTGCCCTTCCAGCGGCAGGTTGAGAATGTCGCCATGACGAACGGATGCGTTGACGACGCCCGCCTTGTCGAGATTGGCGCGCGCTACGGACAGCATGTCGCGGCTCGCATCCACTCCGATTGCCCGACGGTAAACACCGCTCAGAAGCTGAAGGATGCGTCCAGTTCCGGTACCAAGATCAAGCAAAGAATCGATTGGCGTCGTGCCGACAAGCTTTACGAGCGCACCTTCGACAGCCTCATCGCTGACATGCAGGCGACGCAGCTCGTCCCACGCGGACGCATTGCGGCTGAAATAGTCCTGTGCCCGTTCGGCCCGAACCCGCTTCACAGCCGCCAGTCGTTCGCTGTCGCGCTGCAGGACGGCGTCAGATGGCGATGCAGCGGCAAGAAGCTGGCGGACCAGCCCGGCAGATTGACCGTCCTGCATCAAACGAAAATAGGCCCAGGCACCTTCCTGATAACGCTCGATCAGCCCCTCTTCCGCAAGCAGCTTGAGATGTCTGGAAATTCGAGGCTGCGATTGACCGAGAATTTCGGTAAGATCGGTGACAGTCAGGTCGCCAGCCGAAAGCAGCGCAAGCAAACGAAAGCGCGTTGGCTCTCCCGCCGCCTTCAAGATATCCACCAGATTATCCAGCCCGAAATCCAAAACTCTCACCATACCCAATCAAGACATAAAGATATCTTTATGTGATTTATGCAGGGGGCGCAACAGGAATTGCGGAGCAACCTCCAATATCATCAGGAAAATCGGCACAGACACATAAAAGGGGCAGCCATTCGGCTGCCCCTTTCAATTCCATGTCTGTAAGTCGGATAAGCGCATTGCACGAGCACAATGCGCTTCCCGCTCAATCTTATCGCGTCAGACGCTTGTAAGCCTGGCTGCCAGGGTTCAGGGCATCCGGACCAAGGCGACGGACCTTGTCTTCCTCGTAATCTTCGAAGTTGCCTTCGAACCATTCAACATGGCCGTCACCTTCGAATGCCAGAATATGCGTGGCCAGACGGTCGAGGAACATGCGATCGTGGCTGATGATGATGGCGCAACCGGCGAAGGCTTCGAGCGCGCTTTCAAGAGCACCCAGCGTTTCCGTATCAAGGTCGTTGGTCGGTTCGTCGAGGAGCAGAACGTTGCCACCGGCCTTCAGCATCTTGGCAAGGTGAACGCGGTTACGCTGACCACCCGAGAGATTGCCAACCTTCTGCTGCTGGTCGCCGCCCTTGAAGTTGAAGGCGCCGCAATAGGCTCTGGAGTTCATGTCGAACTTGCCGAGCTTGATGACTTCGGCGCCACCGGAAATCTCTTCCCAGACGGTCTTGTTGGCATCCAGCGCGTCACGGCTCTGGTCAACGTAACCGAGGTGCACGGTGTCACCGATACGGATCGAACCGGCATCCGGCTTTTCCTGACCGGTGATCATCTTGAACAGCGTCGACTTACCGGCACCGTTCGGGCCGATGATACCGACGATGCCACCTGGCGGCAGCTTGATCGACAGGTCGTTGATCAGTGTGCGGCCTTCAAAGCCCTTGTTGATGCCTTCCAGCTCGACCACCACGTTGCCGAGACGCTCGGACACGGGGATGATGATCTGTGCGTCGCCGGGGCGGATGTTTTCAGCCGCATCAACCAGCTGTTCGTAGGCCTTGATACGGGCCTTCGACTTGGCCTGACGAGCCTTCGGGCTCGATGCAATCCATTCCTGCTCGCGCGACAGCGCCTTCTGGCGACCGGCTTCTTCGCGGGCTTCCTGCTGCATACGCTTGGCCTTGGCCGTCAGGTAAGCAGAGTAGTTGCCTTCGTACGGAATGCCGCGACCACGGTCGAGCTCGAGAATCCAGCCCGTGACGTTGTCGAGGAAGTAGCGGTCGTGGGTAATCATCATCACGGCGCCGGGGTAATCGCGCAGGTGCTTTTCGAGCCAGGCGATGGTTTCCGCGTCAAGGTGGTTGGTCGGTTCGTCGAGCAGCAGCAGGTCCGGCTGCGACAAAAGCAGACGGCAGAGCGCGATACGACGACGCTCACCACCGGAAAGTACCGTAACGTCCGAATCCTTCGGCGGGCAGCGCAGGGCTTCCATCGCCATCTCGACCTGCTGTTCAAGATCCCAGAGGTTCTGGCTGTCGATGATGTCCTGAAGCTTTGCGCCCTCGTCCGCCGTCTCGTCGGAATAGTTCATCATCAGTTCGTTGTAACGATCGATGACGGCCTGCTTGTCGGCGACGCCTTCCATGACGTTTTCGAACGCGGTCTTGGTCGGGTCCAGGTGCGGTTCCTGCTCAAGGTACCCAACAGTGGCGCCTTCGGCGAGCCAGGCTTCACCGGTGAACTCCTTGTCCTGGCCGGCGATGATGCGCAAAACGGTCGACTTACCGGCACCGTTCGGGCCGAGGATACCGATCTTGGCATCCGGGTAGAAAGACAGATTGACGTTTTCGAGAATCTTCTTCGCGCCATAGGACTTGTTCAGTCCCGACATGTGATAGATGAACTGACGTGCCATTGTAGCGAATGCTCCAGGTCGGATTTTAAGTTCGGATTGGGAAATTTGCCGCTATGTAGGGTAAATGGGGTTCCGGGGCAACCTCTGGCACGACTATGACCCCATGATTATGACAATGTGTCAGCACGAAACGGGGCCAAACATGGACGAGATGGAATTCAGCCACATCCAGAGGCTCGATGCTCCCTCCGGTGCGTCCATCGCCTATCGGCACCAGCCAACCACCTTGCCTCAAGCCTGCGGCGTGCTGATGATCTGCCACGGCCTTGTCGAACATGCGGGCCGGTACAGACATTTCGCAGACGTCATGTCGAAACAGGGGTTCGAGGTCTACGCACATGACCATCGTGGTCACGGCCGTACCAGGGCATCAGATGCCCCCCTGGGCCGCTTCGCCTGGAAGGATGGCGCCAGCAAGGTCATCGCCGATGTGATGACCATGCGCCGAATGATTGGAGAAAGACATCCCGGCCTGCCGGTGATCCTGTTCGGACACTCGATGGGGGGCCTGATCGCGCTGAACACGGCCGTCAGCCACCCGGATGCTTTCGATGGGCTTTCGATATGGAATTCAAACCTCAATCCCGGTGTCATGGGACGGATTGCGCAGGTCATTCTGCGGCTTGAAAAAATGCTCAAAGGTTCGGATGTGCCCAGCGCGATCCTGCCGAAGGCCACGTTCCGGACTTGGAATGCAAAAATGCCTGAAAAACGTACCCACGCCGATTGGCTGAGCCACGACAAGGCCGCTGTCGACGCCTATGTCGAAGATCCGCTCTGCCAGTTCGAGGCAAGCGTTTCTCTCTGGCAGGATGTTTTCGAGCTGTCCTACCGTGGCCCGAAACTGATGGAACGCCTGCCAAAAAACCTGCCGGTGCTGCTCGTCAGCGGCGATCAGGATGCTGCGACCAACAATGGCCGGGAAATCGAATGGCTGGCGGAGCGTTTCAGGCAAGCCGGCTTCAATCGCATCGACATGACGATCTACAGGGGCATGCGCCACGAGACGTTGAACGAGATCGGTTGGGAAGCAGTGGCGGCGGACTTCGCAGCCTGGTGCAGAAAGACCATTTCCGTCTGACGGCACATGTGCCTAAACGGAATAAGATTATGAATTAATATCAAATGCAATGTCGTCAGCGGCTGGTTATAGATGGACCTGCGGTTGCACAACTACGCGAACGAAAGTGCCGTCTGCATGACATCAGGTTCCGCCTCCAATAAAACGATGACGACGCCGAAATCAGGCGGAACGAGTGTCCCCACAGGCATGTTGCTGATGTTTCTGGCGGTGATGATTTCGCCGATCATCGACATTTTTGCCAAGCTCGCCATCACGACCATTCATACCGTCGAGATCAGTGCCGCACGCTTCATCGTTCAGACCTTGGCCATGTTGCCAATCCTCTTCATGCGCCCCGGCCTCCTGTCATTTTCGTGGAGTGGCACCGGTTTTCATATTGTGCGCGGCGGCATCCTCGCTTTGTCCATGGTCAGCTTTGTCGCAACGCTGGAATTCATGGAGGTCGCGGACGCCATCGCGATCTTCTTCGTAGAGCCGATCATCCTGACGATCATGAGCAGCATTCTGCTCAAGGAGACAATTGGCTGGCGCCGGTATACGGCCTGTGCCGTCGGTTTCTTCGGCGCAATCCTCGTGATCCAGCCGAGTTTTACCGAAGTCGGCTATGTAGCGCTCTTTCCCGTTGTCTCGGCTTTCTGCATTGCCATTTTTGCGATCCTGACGCGGGTTCGTTCGCGAACCGAAGATCCGTGGAGCATGCAATTCCAGACGGGCATGTGGGGTTTTGCGTTTTGCGCCCTGCCCATCCTGTTCAGCGATGCACTGGGCATGCCCGGCCTATCCTTTGTCGCACCCGATCTGACAACGGCACTCTACCTGCTGGGTGTGGGCATTTCGGCAAGTCTTTCCGGCATTCTCAGCGTCTATGCCTATCGCGCCGCGCCCGCATCGACACTCGCGCCGCTGCAATATCTGGAAATCGTCTCGGCAACGGTCTTTGGCTGGCTGGTGTTCAACCACTTCCCCGACCCGCTGAAATGGCTGGGCATCGCGATCATCGTCGCCTCCGGCCTCTACATCATCTGGAGAGAGCGTCGGTTCGCCTCCAAACCGGTTTCCGATGTTGAGAACCAACCGCTTGCACCATGAGCTAATGGCTGAGGATATGACCCGTCAGATCACCGAGAAACAACCGCCCCTTTCCGGCATCCGCGTTATCGAACTGGCCCGCGTTCTGGCCGGCCCATGGGCGGGGCAGATGCTGGCGGACATGGGTGCCGATGTCATCAAGGTCGAAAATCCCGAGGGCGGCGATGATACCCGCGCCTGGGGTCCGCCCTTTGTGGAGAGTGTCGATGGGGATAATCTGTCCGCCGCTTATTATCACGCCACCAACCGTGGCAAGCGTTCCATCGTCGCCGATCTCAAGACGGAGGAAGGTTGCGAACTGGTGCGCCGCCTCGTCAAAACCGCCGATGTTGTCATCGAGAACTTCAAACGCGGCGGGCTGGAGAAATACGGCCTCGACTACGACAGTCTGAAGGCAATCAATCCCAAACTGATCTATTGCTCCATCACCGGCTTTGGGCAGACCGGCCCTTACGCGGATTTTGCCGGTTACGACTACATCGTCCAGGGCATGTCCGGTTTCATGTCAATCACCGGCGAACCCGACGGCCAGCCGATGAAGGCAGGCGTAGCGGTCGCCGACATCTTCACCGGCATTTATTCCGTCACCGCCATTCAGGCTGCACTCATCCATGCCATGCGCACCGGCGAGGGTCAGCACGTCGACATGGCGCTTCTGGACGTGCAGTCAGCGGTCCTGGCCAACCAGAACATGAATTATCTGATTTCCGGCAAGGCACCGGTTCGGCTTGGCAATGCACATCCCAACATCTCGCCTTACGAGGTCGTCCCCACCGCCGATGGCTTTCTCATTCTCGCCGTTGGCAACGATGGGCAATTCCGCCGCCTGTGCAAAATTCTCGGCATAGACACGATCGCAGACGACGAGCGTTACGCGACCAATAAGGCCCGTGTGGCCCACAAGCTCGATGTCCGACAGATCGTGTCGACAGAAACACTCAAATGGATGAAACGTGACCTTCTGACGGCCTGCGAAACAAATGCCGTTCCGGCTGGTCCAATCAATTCCATCGAGGAAATGTTTGCCGATCCGCAGGTACAGGCCAGAGGTCTGCGCGTCGATCTGCAAGCAGCAGATGGCACCACCATTCCGGGGGTACGTACACCGATCGTTTTGTCGGAAACGCCCCTGCGTTACGAACGGCCAAGCCCGCGTCTGGGAGAACATCAGCAGGACGTATTGGTCGAGTTGGAGGAGATCGAAGGGAGGATGTCGGCACAATGAAGAAAACGGGTGGAGAATTGATTGTCGATGCGTTGAAGGCCAACGGGGTCTCGCGCGTCTCGTGCGTTCCGGGCGAAAGTTATCTGGCGGTTCTGGATGCGCTTTACGATAGCGGCATTGAGACCATCGTTTGCCGTCAGGAAGGCGGAGCTGCGATGATGGCCGATACCTGGGGCCGTCTGACCGGACAGCCCGGCATCTGCATGGTGACACGCGGTCCCGGCGCGACCAACGCTTCGGCGGGCCTCCACATCGCCCGTCAGGATTCCATCCCGATGATCCTGTTCATCGGCCAGGTCCAGCGCGACGCACGCGAACGCGAAGCCTTTCAGGAAGTGGAATATCGCCGCGCCTTCACCGAATTCGCCAAATGGGTCGGTGAGATCGATGATGCCCGTCGCATTCCCGAATTTGTCACCCGCGCTTTTGCCGTTGCCACGTCCGGACGGCCAGGGCCGGTGGTGTTGACGCTTCCCGAAGACATGCTGGTGGAAGAAGTCGAGGCCCCGGCAGCCAAAGCCTACACGCCGGTCGAAAATCATCCCGGCCCGAAACAGATTGCAAAATTTGCCGAATTGCTTGGTAACGCCAAGCGTCCGATGGTGATCGTTGGCGGCACACGCTGGACGGAAGAAAGCGTTTCGAAATTCAAGGCGTTTGCGGGGCGCTTCAAACTCCCGGTCGGCTGCTCGTTCCGTCGCCAGATGCTGTTCGACCATCTCAGCCCGTCCTATGCGGGCGACGTCGGCATCGGCATAAATCCCGCGTTGTCGAAGGAAATCAAGGAGGCCGACCTTATCGTGCTTCTCGGCAGCCGGCTGTCGGAAATGCCCTCCTCCGGTTACACCATGCTGGATATCCCCTATCCTTCGCAGGCCCTTGTGCATGTCTTCCCGGAAGCGGAAGAGCTCGGCCGCATCTATCGCCCCGATCTCGCTATCTGCGCGTCAACGACTGATTTTGTCGATGCGCTCGATACACTGGAAGCGCCGTCCAACCCTGTCTGGGCAGATCGTACCGCCGCAATGCACGACGCCTATCTGAAATGGTCCAGCCCGCCCAAAACCGGTCCCGGCCCGGTGCAGATGGGTCCGATCATGGACTGGATCGAAGCCAACGTTGCCGAAGATGCAATCTTCACGAATGGCGCTGGCAACTATGCCACCTGGCTGCATCGCTTCCACCGTTTCCGCCGCTTCAACACGCAATCAGCGCCAACCTCCGGGTCGATGGGCTACGGTCTGCCGGCAGCGGTCGCCGCCAAACACCTGTTTCCTGAACGCGAAGTGGTCTGCTTTGCCGGTGACGGCTGCTTCATGATGCACGGACAGGAGTTTATAACCGCTGTCAGATATGGGTTGCAGATCATCACCGTGCTGGTGAACAACGGCACCTACGGCACCATCCGTATGCATCAGGAGCGGGAATATCCCGGTCGTGTCAGCGCAACCGATCTCGTCAACCCGGATTTCGTCGCTTTCGCCAAGGCCTACGGTGGCCATGGAGAACTGGTGGCAAAGACAGACGATTTCGGCCCCGCTTACGAGCGGGCCCGTGCCAGCGGCAAACCGGCGATCATCGAAGTCAAACTCGACGCCGAAGCCATTACCCCTGCCCGGACGCTGACACAGATTCGCAACCGGACTTGATAAGAGCCATGGACAAGCCTCCGGCATGATGTAAATCCTGACTTGATTTAAAAACTCAGGAAACAGCATGCCGGATCAAGTCTCGCCTGTTATTACGCCCCGCGGCGCAAAAATCGAAGCCTCGGCTGGCGCACCGTTCGAGGCCGTGCGCGTCGCCCGCAATGTCCTGCACACATCCCGTATTGCAGCGCTTGCGACGCTGGACCCGGTCAGCGGATACCCCTACACAACGGCAACCAACGTTGCGATCGACCCGGATGGGACGCCGTTCTTTTTCGCAGCGCGACTGGCATTGCACGCCCGCAATATAGAAGCCGATCCACGTATTTCCCTGACATTGGCCCCCTTCAACAAGGGCGATGCGCTGACCTTGCCGAGACTGACTCTGGTGGGCAAAGCCGAACTGATTGGCGAAGACGATGTCCCGGACGCAAAGGCGCGTTACATCGCACGTTATCCGAAGGCGAAACTCTATTTGTCGTTACCGGACACCCAGCTCTACCGGTTGCGAACCGAGGGTGTGCAGATCAATGGTGGCCCGGCCCGTAACGCGAGCAACATCACGCCCGATGACCTGAAGACGGAGCTCTCCGGTGCTGAAGAGCTGATGGCGGCAGCAGAGACGGAAGCCACGCGCCTGAACGCCATCAAGGGTGAAGCCTCTCGCCTAGCGGTTCTGGCAGGCGCCAAAACCGGGCGCTGGTCGATTACGACGATCGATCCCGACGGCATCAATCTTGCCTCTGCCAGCGACCTCGCCCGGCTCTGGTTCGACACGCGTGTGGAGACCCTGAACCAATTTACGAAGGCTTTGAGCCAGCCTTCGAATTGACGGCACCAGGCGATTCAAAACAAACAAAAAGGCCGGTCGGTATTTCCCCGACCGGCCTTCTTTTTCAGATCATCTGGCGACTTAGAGAGCAGCCGTAACGATGAACTCAACCTTGTAGTCAGGCGTTGCGAGAGCTGCTTCGCTCGTCGCACGTGCCGGCGGGTTTGCCGGGTCGATCCAGCCTTCCCAGACAGCGTTCATTTCACCGAAAGTCGACATGTCGGAGAGGTAGATGATCGTCTGGAGAACCTTCGACTTGTCGGAACCAGCCAGAGCCAGCAGGCGATCGACTTCAGCAAGAGCAGACTTGCTCTGCTCGGTGACGGATACACCTTCACCAACCTGACCGGCCAGGTAAACGGTGTTGCCGTGAACAACGGCGCCGCTCATACGCTTGCCCGGCTCGATGCGCTTGATGGTCATGATATAAACTCCTGTTGACTAGCTTTTAAAATAACAATGCGTGCCGGCAGTCAGCCGCGCAGATGATGGGTCTTTTCGTAGATCGCCGTCGAGCGCGCACCGGAACGGCAGTAACCGAGCATGGGGCGCTGCAACTCATCAAGCGCGTCCACCATGCCTGCAACCGCATCGGCATCGACACCGAAACGACCGACCGGCACATGCACGATAGTGATGCCGAGCTGTTCGGCGCGCTCAGCAATATCAGCAAAAAGCGGCTGGCCCTCTTCTTCGCCATCAGGGCGGTGGCAAACGATAGACTTGAAGCCCTGCGCCTTGATCTCGTCGAGGTCCGCAACGCTGATCTGGCCGCTTACGGAATATTCGTCGTCGATACGTCTGATATCCATCTTCATATCCTCCGATAACGCGGCAATCTCGCATCTGGGTGCCGCGCAGTCCTGAAATCCGCATCCGATGTAAGGGGTTAAAACGGGTGCGTCAATGACGCGCCGTTCCAATTCAAAGGCAGTTCAGAGAATAGAAAAGCGCAAACCATAGGTGCGGTTTTCACCCGGCTTAAGCATGTTGAACTCTTGCGCGGCGCGCAGGTCATCGCGCCCAACCCAGCGATGCGACACCGGCTCGATGCCAAGCACATTCGCCGGGCTTTTCTGGTTTCTCCACATCTGCAGATAAGGCAACGTATCGGTGCGAAACGCCACCTTGAGCGACCGTCCACCAATCGCGGCGATTGGTCCAAGCGTCAACTCGGCCCAGTCCGAGCCGCTTTGGCTCGCAGATACGCAAAATACGCTGCCCGGTTCCTCGCCAAAACGCCAGCTGTGCCCGCCATTTTCAAGCATGGCTCCTTCCAGCCTGACGCCATCATCGAACAGGCGCGCGCCGACGTTCATGTGATACATGTGAAAGACCGGCCGTATTTCGTCACTGGTATTGGTGACGCGGTCAGAGAGGCTGACTTCGCCGCTTTGTCCATCTATCCGCCACTCACGCTCCAGCAGGGCCGTCCCACCATCGGCAAGTGTCACGGGAACCTCAGCCCGCGCCAAAGCATTTCCTTCCGTAACCTCGAATGCCACGATCTTCGCAGGATGAGAGGAGAAGGAACCATGCAACGGATATTTCCGGCCTTCGGAACTGTCTTCGATCGGTTCGGGATGGCGAATATGGTCAGGACCGCAGGTAAACAGAAAACCTTCAAGCGAGTGATCGATACGGGGATCACCGTCATCGGGAATGGCGCGCCCCGGCGCAATGTCGGTATCGCCAACGAACAGCGAACCGATATCGAGAACGGATGTTTCATCAAGGAAAATACGTGGCGAACGTCCGGCCTGAAACTCGCGCAAAACAACCTCCTCCGTGGCAATAAAATCGCAGCGATCACGCAAACGCTATCAATCGTCAGCAAAATTAAGATTGCATTAACCCCGAATTCACCTTTTTCACAATAGGGTCAAGATTGCGGTGTGTTTGTCGGTGACCGAAACAAGGATTGCAGAATCGTGAAACAGTTTCTTAACGCAGCTATGGGCCTGACGATTGCAGCGGCAGCCGCGCTTGCACCGCTACAGGCTGGTGCGCAGCAGCGTTATGGCTATCAGGAACAACCGGTTCTCGTCACTCCGGATGGCCGCGTCCTCGACTTCGTGCCAGACCGCAACGATATCGTCATCAGCCGCGACGCCATGGGCCGTACCGTTCTTTACGACCGCTATGGTAACCTTCTCGCAACGGAAATGCCTCCGGGATACGGACAGCGGCGTCAGCAGGCGCAGCGCGACACCACCTACTATCCGCCGGCACCCGGCGGTCAGTACCGTGAACCGCAGCGCGACTACGGATATCAGGACAATGGCAGCGTGCGCGACTACCGTGAATATCGCGGTGACGGCAATGACAATGATCTTTACACCGGCTCGGTCCCGGGACCTGGCGCTGTCGAAAGCGCGCCGTTGGGCCAGCCTATGCCGGGAGAATCCACAACTGAAGCTGTTCCGCAGCCAGATCGACTGATCGAACGGCACACACCCGTTACGACGCCGGTCAACCGCTCACGTCAGGAGATCGTTGCGCTCCAGACCTTCCTCGACCGCGAGGGTGTTTCGCCCGGCGTGATAGACGGCAAGATGGGTGACAACGTCAACAAGGCCATCTCCGCCTGGCAGGACATGACCGGCGAAAAACTCGATCCGAACAATTCCGACGATATTCTGGAACGCCTGCGCTCTTCGGGCGGCATGCCGATCGTTGACTACACGATCACGGCAGCCGATGCGGCCGGTCCTTATGTCGCGTCCATTCCGGATGACTATGCTGAGAAATCGCAGCTTCCTGCCCTGTCTTTCACGTCTACCTCGGAAGCCTTGGCCGAGCGTTTCCATATGGACGAGAACTATCTGAAGGAATTGAACCCCGGCGTCGACTTCACTGTCCCCGGTACGATCATTAAGGTCGTGAACCCTGGCGACACGAAAAAGGGACAGGTCGCCCGCATTGTTGCCCACAAGGGCATCAAGCAGGTCTTTGCCTATGGTCAGGACGGCAATCTGATCGCAGCCTATCCGGCAACCATCGGCTCCACCGATACCCCGTCGCCAAGTGGCACGCATACGGTTGAGCGTATCGCTCTTAATCCCGGCTACACCTACAATCCGAAGATCAACTTCAAGCAGGGCCAGAACGACAAGATTCTGCAGATCCCGCCGGGTCCGAACGGACCTGTTGGCACCGTCTGGATCGCTCTGTCGAAGCCGACCTACGGCATCCACGGCACACCCGAGCCATCCAAGATCGGCAAGACCAACAGCCATGGCTGTATTCGTCTGACCAACTGGGACGCTACGGAACTGGCAAAAATGGTGCGCCCCGGCGTCGTCGTTGAATTCGCGGAGTAAGGTTTCTGACCGACCCCAAAAAAGAAAGCCCCGGAGCAGATGCTGCCGGGGCTTTTTCATAAGAAGCAGTTATCCACGTTTCTCGGTCAGGAAGTAGACAAGCGCCGCAACAGGCATCGCAAAGCCGACCCAGGAAGCGATCGACCATTCTCCGACCGAATAAGCCCAACCGCCCACCGCCGACCCGATGGCGCCGCCCATGAAAAAGGTTGCCATGTAGATACCATTCAGGCGGCCGCGGAATTCGGCGCCGAGGGTGAAGATAGCACGCTGCCCAAGCACGAGGTTGGTGGTGACACCGAAGTCCAGAACGATGGCGGCGACGACTAGGATGGCCAGTGCAAGATGCGATCCTTCGGGTGCGAGATGCGTGACGACAAAGGACAATGCGACCATGACCATCGCCGCAAAGGTTGCGGAATAGGTCCAGCCGCGGTCTGCCACGCGTCCCGCAATCGGCGCTGCCACGGCACCCGCCGCACCTGCAAGAGCAAATAGCGCGATTTCTCCCTGGTTCAGGTTGAAGTGCGGACCGCTGAGATAAAGCGGTGTGGTTGTCCAGAACAGACTGAACGCTGCAAACATGAAGGCATGATAGATGGCTCGGCGTTGCAGCAGCGGCGTGTTGACGGCAAGCTTACCCATTGACGCCATCAGCGCACCGTAGCCCAGACGTGACTCGGGCTGTCGAACCGGCAGCAGTCGAAAGAGGACGACAGCAAGAATTGCCATTACCAGGGCCGAAACCAGATAGACGCCCCGCCACGAGACGACTTCCGACAGCAGACTGGACACCGGCCGTGCCAGCATGATGCCGACCATCAGACCACTCATGACGTTTCCGACGACGCGACCACGTATGGCGTGCGGCGCCATATGGGCGGCATAGGGAACAATGACCTGAACGGCAACGGAACTGACCCCGATCAGAAACGCCGCAAACAGGAAGGGGCTGGCATGCGGCGCGAAGGCGGCAGCAACAAGTGACAGCACTGCCATGGACACAGCACTGACGACAAGCTTGCGGTTCTCGACGAGATCTCCAAGCGGCACGACGAACAGCAGGCCGACGCCATAACCGATCTGTGTCAAAGTGACGATCAGGCCGGTGGCAGCCGAAGAAAGGCCGAGTTCTGCACCGATAATGCCTGCAAGTGGCTGACCGTAATAGAGATTGGCAGCAATCAACCCACAGGCGCTGGCCAGTAAGAATGTCAAAGCGGGGGATATGGATGCCTCATGCAACCCTTGCCCCTCAATCGTCCGTGTCGTCATCATAGTCTCCAAATTCGGAAATATTCATTTCCTAAATAGTCGTAAAATCAAATGGCAATTCAAAGGGCGAGCCGCATCGCGACATCGACCACGCCGATCATCTGCTCGAGCGTCCGCCCGGTTTTTCCGACCACGCGCATTCCATACATCAAACACAACATCGACCGGGCCAAATCATCGGCATCAACATCCGGATTGATGGAACCATCCTGCTGTCCCTCACGCACGATGCGCGAAATGATCTTTTCCCTCGCCTTCACAGCCCTGTCGACAACGGCAGCCATGTCATCATCAAGTGCTGCGAGATCCGCGACAGCACCGACCACAAGACATCCTTCCGACCCTGAGGCGCCATGAGAACGAGACGCATAGAACATCATCCCAGCCCGCAGACGCTCGCGACCTGTACCAAGCCCGGCGATCGCCTGTTCGAACCGCTCTGTCTGAACTGTTCTATAGCGATCCATCGCCGCGATGAAGACAGCCTTCTTGTCTTTGAACGCTTTGTAGATACTGCCCTGAGCCAGTTCCATCGCGATGGCGAGATCACCGATCGACGTGGCATGATAACCACGCTCGGAAAAAACCCGGATGGCACCGTCAAGCGCTGGTTCGATATCGAACTCACGCGGCCTGCCGCGTTGACGCTGATCCTGACTGGCAATTTCTGTTTTCGTGCTCATGATCGCTATATAGAAAACGATCATTTCCAAATCAAGAAAAAATTTGGGCTGCCTTTGGACAAGACAGCCCGTCCTGATGTGTCAGGCGGCCTTACGCATGAAAATGGCACGCGGTTGCGCGCCTGAACGCAACATCCGACGCGGAAGAAGACTGAGCACCTCGGTCGCAAACGCGCGGGCATTGTCCTGCGCCTTGTCGACATTGCTGACCTTGCCCTTATCAAGACAGTGCAGCGTGCCGCCATAATCGAAAATATCGCGATAGGCTGCCCGTTCGGCGATTGGCGTGTTCAGGACCGATACATTTCGCTCCGCCAGCAGCATTTTGACCAGCAACAAAGATCGCGTGGCAACCATCGCATTCACGCGGGTCAGCACGACGGAATGTGAGATGGCTTTGTCCATTTTGCGATTCAGGAAATCGATATGTTCCAGCACTTCCGCCGCACCGCGCGCATCCATGGCACAGCCCTGAACGGGGATGAGGACGTGATCGGATATACCGAGCGCCATGGTCAGCAACGGATTTTTCGTTCCCGGCAAGTCTATGATGAAACAGTCCGTATTGATCCTGTTCTCACGAATATGGCCCTCCAGCGAGGCCATGGTGACGTGCGAGATAACGGAAAGGTTCTGGATTTCACCAGAGAGTTCGTACCATCGAGAAATCCACAATTGCGGATCAGCGTCGAGAACCGTAACGCGGTGCCCCACCCGGGCCAATTCTGTTGCAAGCAGCAGAACTGCAGTTGTTTTCCCTGCCCCGCCTTTGGTGTTGGCAAATGTAATGACAGACATGTCGTCTCCGATAAATCGGAGCCGGATCATGCTCCCATGCGCACCGGACAAATCATGGTGCTTTCCATAAGCTTAACGATCATGGTTAACAAATGGATAAGATCGTTTCGCGGCGCAGTAAAAACCCGCGAGGATCAGCGATCGTCGCGGGTTTCTTACTCGACTATCGGAGCTTGCGGCACGAACCGACATCGACCGGTCGTGGTCGCCCGGCCTTAAGATCCTCATATCGCGGCAGGCTTTTATCAGGACCACCCATTCTCTTTTCGAATGCGGCGCGATCAAGCGTCATCACACGCCCCGCACTGGTGAACGAAACCATGCCGTTCTTCCCTGAATAAGCCAACGATGCTCGCAACTCACAAAAGTAACGAACAGGTCCTTTCGATAGGGTCCAACCCTTCACGCCAGCCTTGTTGTTACTCAGCGCAGCAACCTTGTAGCCTTGCCCGGAAAGCCCCTGAAAATTTTCAGCATGAGCGACAACGGGAAGGCTGAAAATCGCCAACGCAATGAGAGGCCCGAAAAAGGGCAGTTCCAGCTTCATCACAAATGCCTTTTAAAAGCAGTCTTCGAACAGTTTTTTTGTGTTCTCCAGGGTCATTTCAACCGGATTGCCGCCGCAACTCGGATCTTTGATCGCTTCAGCCACAAGTTCATCGATACGATCCGGCTTGATGCCCATGGCCGTCAGGTTTTCCGGCACGCCAAGCTCCTTGCGAAGCTCCAGAACGTAATCATAGAAGCCATCGAAACCGCCGGAAATACCGAGATACGCTGCCGCGCGGCCGATTTTGTCCTCGATGGCCGGACGGTTGAAGCGCAGGACCGCCGGCATGACAACGGCGTTGGTCATGCCATGATGGGTATTGTAGACAGCACCAATCGGGTGCGACAGCGAATGGATCGCACCAAGCCCCTTCTGGAACGCCACGGCACCCATTGCCGCCGCTGCCATCATATTCGTGCGCGCCTCGATATCCGTTCCCTCGCGATAGGCACGCGGCAGGAATTCCTTGACCAGCCGAAGACCTTCCAGCGCAACGCCGGCGCTCATCGGATGGTAGAACGGTGAGGAATATGCCTCGAGGCAATGTGCAAACGCGTCCATGCCTGTCCCAGCCGTGATGACCTTCGGCATACCGACCGTCAGTTCAGGGTCGCAGATCACCACGCCTGGAAGCATCTTCGGATGGAAGATGATCTTTTTCACATGAGTCTGCGAGTTGGTGATGACGCTGGCACGCCCGACTTCCGAACCGGTCCCCGCCGTGGTTGGAACGGCGACGATTGGCGCGATCTTCGACGCATCGGCCCGTGTCCACCAGTCACCAATATCTTCGAAGTCCCAGACAGGACGTGTCTGTCCGGCCATGAAAGCAATGGTCTTGCCAAGATCGAGACCGGACCCGCCACCGAAGGCAACAACACCGTCGTGGCCGCCATCGCGATACACTTTAAGACCCGCGTCGAGATTGATCTCGTTCGGATTCTGGTCGACGTCGGCAAAAAGTGCACGACCGAGACCCGCCTCTTCCAGGACGTCGAGCGCGTGGCCGGTGATCGCCATATTCGCCAGACCACGATCCGTCACCAGCAGCGGTTTCTTTATGCCAAGTGTCTTGCAGGCATCGGCCAGTTCCTTGATACGACCACGTCCGAGCTTGACGGCAGTGGGATAACTCCAGTTGGCGACGATATTCATTTCGTGACTTTCTTCAGATGGTAGGATTTCGGGCGGGTCAGGTTCTGGAAGCCGAGTACGGAAAGCGATCCGCCACGACCGGTTTCCTTCACGCCGGTCCAGCAGAGCGCCGGGTCGAGATAGTCCGCCCGGTTCATGAACACGGTTCCGGTTTCAATCTCGCGGCCGATCCGCCCCGCACGTGCAGCGTCCTGCGTCCACAGCGAAGCGGTCAGACCGTATTTGCTGTCGTTCATCAGGGAGATGGCTTCATCGTCGTTCTTGACCTTCATGATGCCGACGGCCGGACCAAATGTCTCTTCCGTCATGAACTCCATCGAGTGGTCGACATTGACGAGAACCTGCGGAGCGACATAAGCACTCTCGCCGTCATCGGCCGGGAAAAGTTTTGCGTCGACCAAGGCTTTTGCGCCCTTGGAAACGGCATCGGCGATCTGGGCGCGAACGACCTTGGCGAAGCGCTTGTTGGCCATTGGTCCGAGCGTCGTCTCCTGCTCCAGCGGGTTTCCGAGCTTGTAGTTCGAAACCCAGGCGACGGACTTCTCGACGAAGGCATCGTAGAGATTTTCATTGACGTAGACACGCTCGATACCGCAGCAGCACTGCCCGGAGTTATAGGTGGCTCCGTCCATCAGCGTATCGACGGCGGCGTCGAGATCGGCGTCTTCCATCACATAGCCGGGGTCCTTGCCGCCAAGTTCCAGGCCAAGCCCGGTGAAGGTTCCAGCCGCAGCCCGTTCGATGGCGCGACCACCTTCCACCGATCCGGTGAAATTGACGAAGTTGAACAGCCCCTCGGAAATCAGCGCCGATGTTGTCGCATGATCGAGGAAAACATTGATGAAGACGTCCTCCGGCACACCCGCCTCGACAAAGGCGCGCACCATACGCTCTCCGACCAGCAGGGTTTGCGCGGCATGCTTGATGACAACCGTGTTGCCAGCCATCAAAGCTGGAGCAACCGTATTGATCGCCGTCATGTAGGGGTAGTTCCAAGGCGCGATCACGAAGACAACGCCATGGGCCTCACGCTCGATACGACGTTCGAAATTGCCACTTTCCTCGATGACCAAAGGGGCCAAAGCATCCGCCGCAATCGATGCGACATAATTCGAGCGCTCGTTGAACCCCTTGAATTCCCCGCCATAGCGAACCGGACGGCCCATCATGTGGGCCAGTTCCGGCACAACTTCTCCAACCATCTCGTTCAGCCGTGCAACGCCTTTCAAGACAAGCTGCACGCGGTCTTCAAGCGGGCGTCGAGCCCAGTCCTTCTGAGCCTTGCGCGCCTTTGCGACGGCGGCGCGCGCCGCCTCCAGCGGCATCGCCTCACGCTCGGCATAAACCGAGCCATCAATCGGCGAAATATTCTGGATCATTGTCATGATAAATTCCCGTAATGATTAGGCTCTCTCGAAACCGCGGGCGACTTCCCAGTCCGTCACGCGGCGGTCGTATTCTTCCTGCTCCCATTTTGCAGCGCGCACATAGTGGTCGATCACGTCGTCACCAAAGGCGTCGCGCAGCATTTTCGACCCATGCAGAAAGGTCGTTGCATCACGCAGCGTCTTTGGTATCTCGCGCACCTCTCCACCATAGGCATCGCCGACAAAGGCGGGCTCAAGTTCCAGCTTATTTTCGATGCCGTCAATGCCCGCCGCAAGCAATGCCGCCATGGCAAGATAGGGATTGAGGTCAGAGCCGCCGACACGGCATTCTACCCGGATCGCCTTCGTGTCTTCTCCGCAAAGACGGTAGCCAGCGGTGCGGTTGTCCAGGCTCCAGATTGCCTTTGTCGGCGCGAAGGTTCCGGCCATGAAACGCTTGTAGGAGTTGATATAAGGCGCCAGGAAATAGGTGATTTCGCTGGCATGCGCCAAAAGCCCGGCAACATAGTGCCGCATCAGCTCGGACATGCCGTGCTCTGCATCCTTGTCGAAGAAAGCGGAGGTCTTGCCATCGGCGCTCCACAACGACTGATGAATATGAGAGGAGCTTCCTGCCGCGCTGTAGTTCCATTTGGCGAGGAACGTGACAGCTTTGCCCTTTGACCAGGCAATTTCCTTTGTCGCGTTCTTGATGATGGCATGCCGGTCGGCCATGGTCAGAGCGTCTGCATAACGGACGTTGATTTCCTCCTGGCCGGCTGAAGCCTCACCCTTGGAGTTTTCGACCGGAATGCCGGCCCCCTGCAGCCCTTTGCGCAGGGCGCGCATGACATCTTCTTCCTTGGTCGTCTGAAAGATGTGATAGTCTTCGTTGTAACCGCTGGCGAGATTGAGATTGCGGTATCCGTTGGCACGCGCTGCGTCAAAAGTCTGGTCGAACAGGAAGAACTCCAGTTCGCTGGCCATATAGGCTTTCAGCCCCATCGCCTCCAGACGTGCGACCTGCTTCTTCAACAGCGCACGCGGTGAATGCGGCACTTCGGCGTGCGTGTGATGATCCAGCACGTCGCACAGCACCAGCGCTGTGCCTTCCAGCCAAGGTACTTTGCGCAACGTCGAAAGATCCGGCTTCATCGTATAGTCGCCGTAACCCCGTTCCCAGCTCGATGCCTTGTAACCCGGAACCGTCTCCATCTCCATGTCAGTGGCAAGCAGATAGTTGCAGCTATGGGTTTCCTGAAAGGCGCTCTCGACGAAAAACTCCGCCTGAAAACGCTTCCCCATCAAACGGCCCTGCATATCCACCAGACATGCGAGAACGGTGTCGATGCGCCCGTCGGCGACATCCAGTTTGAGGGCATCGAATGAGTAGGTCGCCATGTCTTGTGTCCGTTCCCTTTTATATTTTATGGGGGCGGCCGTTTACCGGCCGCCCGTTACAATCAATGTCAGGCCTTTGCAGCCGAGGTGGCATTTGCCGCTGCCTGTTTGTGCTCCATCGCAAATTCTTCCTCCGGCGAGAGGATCAGGCGATGACGGCCGACGAAGGCGAAGTAGGCAATAGCGACGGCGAACCAGACGGCCACCCACAGCACACCCTTGCTGAAATTGGGGTCCTGGATCTGGTAAAGCAGCGTGACGATGGCAATGACGATTGTGAGGACAGCACCGGGAATGCCGAAAGGCGAGCGGAACGGCCGTTCAATATGCGGCAGGTTCTTCCTGAGCAGGATGAATGAAATTGCCTGCATGATGTAGGAGAACATCGCACCGAAGACTGCCATGTTCAAAAGTACGCTGCCGATGATACTGCCGCCCTGCTCCGCACCAAGCGCGAACCAGATGGCGAGCATCACGGCCAGACCGACCACGGCACCGGCAATGTTGGCAACGAATGGCGTCTTGTATCTGGAGTGGGTGATCGAAAGCGCCGTCGGGAAATAACCCGCACGCGACAGCGAGTAAATCTGGCGGCCTTGTGCGTAAAGGATCGTGTGGAAGCTGGCGATAAGACCGGTCAGTGCCACAAGACCGAGCAGAACCACGCCACCGTCACCATAGATCGCCTTGAAACCATCCAGCAGCGGCTCAAGCGATGAACCAAGGTGGAAAGCGCCAACACCCGGAAGCGATGGGTTGAGCAGCACGATCATGAAAGCCGACACCATCAGCGTAACCATGCCGAGAATGATGCCCTTTGGCATGTCGCGCTTCGGATCAACGGATTCTTCTGCCGCCAGCGGAAGCTGCTCGATGGCAAGAAACAGCCAGACCGCAAAAGGCAAGGTTGCCAGAACACCGGAGAAACCGAAGGGGAAGAACGAGCCGTTGCCTTCCGGCAGTTCGACCGCAGCGCCATCCGGACCGACGCCGATATTCAGCGCCCAGCGCGAGAAGTCGATGTTGGGGATGGCGCTCATCCAGAAGAACACCAGAACGCCAAGCGAAATCAGCGTGATGACCAGCGTCACCTTGAAGGACAGTTCCAGTCCGAAAATGTTAAGCCCAAGGAAAATAAGGTAGAACACGATCCACACGAAGGGTGAATAGGCCGGATCAAGGCCCAGGATCGAGTTCACGTAGGCGGTGATGAATGTCACCACGACGGCGGGCGTCAGAACATACTCGACGTTCTCGCAAAGACCGGTGATGAAGCCGCCCCACGGGCCCATGGCGGTGCGTGCGAAAGAATAGGCCGCGCCAGTGTGCGGCAGAGCCGGGCTCATTTCCGCGATCGAAAACGTCAGTCCCAGATACATGATGGCGATGATGATGCCGGCAACCAGCATGCCACCCCAGCCGCCCGTGGCAAAACCGAAGTTCCAACCGGAAAAATGGCCTGAAATCACTGCGCCAACGCCCAGCGACCATAAAGACCACACGCCTGCATAACGGGAAAGACCCCGCTTTTCGAAATAGGATGCGTCCGCTTTTTTATAGCTGACGCCTGCTGATGAACTGTCCATGCCCTTCTCTCCTGATCTAAGAAAAAAACAAGCCAGTCAGCCGCTATTGGCCGATTGTGCCCCAGTCTCCGGCGCAGTCGGCACGCATGCACGACAACACCTCACGCACTCGCTGTTCCCTATCCGCATTGTGCCGTTCCGGCTTCTGTGCGGCTTTGTCATAAAAAGGCTGGCCCCGGTGTTTTCACCGTTGGCCAGCCTGTTGCTCCCTCACTCATCGAACGATGAGAGCGCCTTCCCCATAAGCTCGTATAGAAAATCGGCCATCGCAGACTGGTCGTCGGCAGTGGCAATCAGATCGTTTCGAATTTCGATCATCACATTCAAAAAACCGTCCGGCAGCGCGTGCAGCCTCAGCGTATGCGTTACGCCGTCATCCGGTCCGTAGGGTTCATTGCGCCTGACATCGAGGCCTGCCGCAGCCGACCGAAGCATCGCATCAGCCAAACGACTGTCGGTATCGTGCAGAATGCCGACCTCAACTTCGCGAAACCGGCCGTGATACACAGGCGTAAAGCTGTGAACGGTCACCACGACCGTCTTCTGCCCGTTTGCCTGCCGCTCTGCGATGATCGCATCGACGCGATCATGAAACGGCACATAAAGAGCTGAGGTGCGAGCGAATTTCTCCGCGTCATCGAGGTCGAAATTTCCGGGAATGTCGTGGATTTCACTCTTCACCGGCATCGCCGAAGACGACTCGGGAGGGCGATTGCAATCATAGATCAGTCGGGAGAAGCGTTGATAAACGAGCGTCGCATCAAGCTTTTGTGACAGCAATCGCGACACAGCCAATGCACCGGGGTCCCAGGCAACATGGCTCGATAACACATCTGCCGTCAGCCCCAATGTCCCGTATTTTTCTGGAACGGTCGCGGATGCATGCTCGCAGACGAGAAGCACATCGCCCTTTGCTGCTGCGTTTTCCACGGCGACGGCTTCCCCTTCCGCCTCAGTGAAAAACCGTGAACGTACCGTCATGCACGCACCCCGTCCGAAAAGCCCGCTGCCCCGCCAGCACGAAAAGAATTCTTCACATTATGGCGAGTGTCAAATGGAATTTTGAAATTATCTCTTCATTTTTCCATTGACTCGATGGCAGGCCCAGATGTTTTATTTTTTCAAACAGACCGGCGAAAAGACCGGAAGGGGAAAAGTTTGCGAAGCTCCACAGCAACGGTAGCAGACGTCATTCATGCGCATTATGAGACGCTGACCCGTTCTGAAAAGCGGTTGGCGGAAAGCCTTCTTGGCAACTACCCCGTTTCAGGTCTTGGAAGCATCACGACGATTGCGGAAAACGCCGGTGTTTCCACGCCAACCGTGGCGCGCATGGTGCAGAAACTGGGCTACAAGGGCTATCCCGAATTTCAGGCGCGTTTGCATCAGGAACTCGAGGCCACCATCTCCGGCCCCGTCGCCAAGCATGACAGATGGGCGACCAATGCACCGGGACTGCATATCCTCAATCGCTTTGCCGAAGCAATCACCAGCAATCTGCGCGAGACACTGAGTGATCTGGATACGGCGGATTTCGATAGTGCCGCGACGTTGCTCTCGGATAGAAAGCGCAGCATCTACTTCGTCGGCGGCCGCATCACCGGCGCGATTGCCGAGTATTTTTTCACGCATATGCAGGTCATCCGGCCCAAGACGGCGTTGATGTCGTCGAACTCCAGTTCATGGCCGCAATATATGCTGAACATGAACGCGGGTGACGTGCTGGTGATCTTCGATATCCGCCGCTACGAGCGGGACATGGTGACGCTGGCGCAGGTGGCCCATGACAATAATGTGAGCATATTGCTGTTCACCGATCAGTGGACATCGCCCGTTTCCCGCTTTGCCAAACACACCTTCCGCGTCAGAATAGAGGCACCCTCCGCGTGGGACAGCTCGGTGGTGACGCTGTTTGTGGTGGAAGCGCTGATCGAAGCGGTCCAGAGCAATGGCTGGGAGGAAACCCGTCAGCGCATGAATTCGCTGGAGGGGCTGTTTGAACAGACCCGGCTCTTCAGAAAACCGGGGAAAGGGGAAACTTAAAAACGGGCGTCTTATTTGCGCATTATCGTCGCCAAGGACGCAACACAGACTTATTATGTCGTTTCTCAAATATCACGGCGACAACAAGGCGCAATGATGGCAAGAAAACGGCCGGGACCATGAGAAGGGCGGGAAACTGCCCGACACAGTTGTCACATAACCTTCATGCAACCCACGTATCAGCGTCCGCCGACGCATGAGACACCAAGAGGAGAACCAAAGTGATCTCACACAGCCGCCGACTGCTATCGCTCACCACTGCTATGGTCATCGCATCCACCGCGATCGCTGCGGCCGAACCGAGCGCCGAACTGATCGCAGCCGCCAAGAAAGAAGGCATGCTGACGACCATCGCTCTGCCACACGACTGGTGCGGTTACGGCGACGTGATTGCTTCCTTCAAGGCAAAATATCCGGAAATCACCGTCAACGAACTGAACCCTGACGCCGGTTCTGCCGACGAAGTTGAAGCCGTAAAGGCCAACAAGGACAACAAGGGCCCGCAGGCACCTGACGTCATCGACGTCGGTCTCGCATTCGGCCCGCAGATGAAGGCTGAAGGCCTGCTGCAGCCTTACAAGGTTTCCACCTGGGACGAAATTCCGGACAACGTGAAGGATGCCGAAGGTTACTGGTACGGTGACTACTACGGCGTGATGTCCTTCATGGTGAACAAGGATCTCGTCAAGGAATCGCCGAAGGACTGGGCTGATCTCCTGAAGCCTGAATTCTCCGGTCAGGTCGCTCTCGCAGGTGACCCGCGCGCGTCCAACCAGGCAATCCTCAGCGTTCTCGCTGCTGGTCTTGCTGCCGATGCGAAGTCCGGCAAGGAAGCTGGCGAAGCTGGCCTGAAATACTTCGCCGACCTCAACAAGGCTGGCAACTTCCTGCCCGTTATCGGCAAGGCCGGTACGCTGGCGCAGGGCGCGACGCCGATCGTCGTTGCCTGGGACTACAACGCGCTTTCCTGGCAGAAAACGCTGAACGACAACCCGCCGACCGAAGTCGTCGTACCTGCCAAGGGCGTGCTTGCCGGTGTTTACGTTCAGGGCATCTCCGCTTACGCACCGCATCCGAACGCAGCCAAGCTGTGGATGGAACACCTCTATTCGGATGACGGTCAGCTCGGCTGGCTGAAGGGCTACTGCCACCCGATCCGCTTCAACGCCATGGTCAAGGCTGGCAAGGTTCCGCAGGAACTGATCGACAGCCTGCCACCGGCAGCAGCCTATGAGAAGGCCTACTTCCCAACCCTCGAGGAAGTGGATGCCAACAAGGCTGCTGTAACCGGCGGCTGGGACAGCGTTGTCGGCGCGAACGTGAAGTAAACTGTTGAAAACATTCACCCCGGCTTTTCAAAAGGCCGGGGTGCTTATTTGATAAAGCGTCTTGCGTTCCGCAGTCAGACTGAGCCCGTGCGCAACGACGCATGAAATTATTGAATCTGTTCATTGCCCCATCGGAAATTGTTTCCGGTTTACAGGCGATGCGCGAAACAGACCGTTTTAATGCGGCGTTTGGGGACACGGCATGGCATCAACAAACACCGGCGGACCATCCACCGTGGGCAAGAAATTGCCGCTTCACTGGATAGGTGTGGTGCCATTTGCCATTTTTGTCCTGCTCTTTCTGATTTTGCCGACGATGAAAATCGTCGTCGGCGCTTTTCAGAATGCGGAAGGCGGCTTCACGTTCGATAACATCATCGGACTGTTTACACCGTCCATTCTTGCAGCCTACTGGATTTCCATCAAAATCAGCATTGCATCGGCCTTCTTCGGCTGTCTGATCGGTTTTTCCGTGGCATCCGCAGTCGTGCTGGGTGGCTTGCCACAGAAAATTCGTGGGCCACTGCTGACCTTTTCCGGTGTTGCCTCGCAGTTTGCTGGCGTACCGCTTGCCTTCGCCTTCATCGCGACGCTTGGTCCCGTCGGTCTGATCACCCTGTTCTTGAAAACGCAGATCGGTATCGACCTGCGCATGCTGGGCTTCAACATCCTCTCCTTCTGGGGACTGACGATCACCTATCTGTTTTTCCAGATACCGTTGATGATCCTCATCATTACCCCGGCCCTTGATGGCCTGAAGCGCGAATGGCGTGAAGCAGCCGAAATCCTCGGCGCAAGCGGCACGCAATACTGGCGCATGGTGGCATTCCCCATTCTGCTGCCTTCGCTTCTCGGTACCTTCTCGCTGCTGTTCGCAAATGCTTTCGGCGCGGTTGCAACCGCCATCGCGTTGACCGGCTCATCGCTCAGCATCGTTCCGATCCTGCTGTTTGCGCAGATCCGCGGTGACGTCCTGGGCAATCCCAATCTTGGTTATGCGCTGGCCTTCGGCATGATTATCGTCACCTGCATCGCCAACACACTCTATATCTGGATGCGCACGCGCAGCGAGAGGTGGCTGAAATGAAGCGGCTTTTTGCCTGGGGCGCCCTGCTCTTCGGAATTCTCTATTTCGCCCTGCCGCTGATCGGCATGACAAACTTCTCGCTGAAAATGCGACGCGGCGAATATTCCTTCGACGCCTATGCCAAGGTCCTGAGCGACCCGCGCTTTCAGGAGACCTTCAGTTACTCCGTGATGATGGCATTGTTTACGATTGTCTTCGGTGTCGTGCTGGTGGTTCCAACAGCTTACTGGGTGCGGCTGAAGCTGCCTGGTCTGCGGCCGATCATTGAATTCATCACGCTTCTGCCGCTGGTCATCCCGGCCATCGTCATCGTCTTCGGTTATATCCGGCTCTATAACACTTCGAGCTGGCTTCCTCTCACGGGCACGATTACCGGCACCAATCTATTGCTGATGTTCGGTTATACGACCCTCGCGCTACCCTACATGTACCGCGCCGTCGATACCGGACTTCGAACCATCGATGTGGCGACGCTGACCGAAGCGGCGCAAAGCCTTGGTGCCGGTTGGACGACGATCCTTGCGCGTATCATTTTGCCGAATGTGCTGGTCGCCGTCTTGTCGGGAGCCTTCCTGACATTTGCCATTGTCATCGGTGAGTTCACCATGGCCGCACTTCTAAACCGACCGGCCTTTGGTCCCTATATGCAGTTGCTCGGCGCCAACCGCGCCTACGAACCGGCAGCGCTTGCCGTGATTTCCTTCGGCATCACCTGGGGTTGCCTTGGTTTGATTCAACTCGTTTCCCGCTATCAGAAGGGCACCCCTCCCAAGGGCTGAGGACAAGATTTTCATGAGCTTTTTGACACTCCAGAACATCAAGAAATCCTTCGGTCAGGTTCAGGTCGTGCACGACTTCAACATGGCCATCGAGAAGGGGGAATTCGTCTCCTTCCTCGGGCCATCGGGTTGCGGCAAGACCACCGTGCTTCGCATGATCGCCGGTTTCGAAACGCCGACGGACGGCTCCATCGTCATCAACGGCAAGAACCAGACGACGTTGAAACCGAACCAGCGCAACATCGGCATGGTGTTTCAGGCCTACGCCCTGTTCCCCAACATGAACGTCTACGACAACGTCGCTTTCGGCCTGAAGGTGGCAGGCAAGCCAAAGGCCGAGATCGACACGCGTGTGAAGGAAATGCTGGCGCTCATCCACCTGGAACATCTGGCGGACAGATACCCCTATCAGATGTCCGGTGGCCAGCAGCAGCGCGTGGCGCTGGCACGCGCCCTCGCCCCCAAACCGCAGGTCCTTCTTCTGGATGAGCCGCTTTCAGCACTGGATGCCAAAATCCGCGTCTCGCTGCGCGAAGAAATCCGCCAGATCCAGCAACAACTCGGGATCACCACGATCTTCGTGACGCATGATCAGGAAGAAGCCCTGTCGATTTCCGACCGCATCGTCGTCATGAATGCCGGCCGCGCCGACCAGATTGGCTCGCCGTTCGAGATCTACAATCAGCCCGCAACCCGTTTCGTCGCCTCGTTCGTCGGCACGCTGAACCTGATCGACGCGACGGTTGTCGACGCATCGACCAGCACTCTTCGCATCGGTGACCAGCAGGTGTCGCTGAAGAAACCGCTGTCGAAGAAGAACGGCGAAACGATTACCGTGGCGCTTCGCCCGGAAGCGGGCTCGCTGGCAGAAGGTGCCAAGGAAGACGTGGCAATTTCCGGCACGGTCACATCCAGCCACTTCCTGGGGTCGGTCATCCGCACGCGCATGGATGTCGGTGGCGCTATCCTGTCGTTTGACAGCTTCAACGATCCGGGCACGGCCCCGCCGTCCATCGGCGAGCGCGTCACACTGAAATTCGCATCAGAAGATTTGATGATTGTAGCAGAGTAACTGCCTTTTTCCTCCTGAGCAAAAAGGCTAGTCCAGTCTGAACTCAGGAGTGAAATCATGCGCGCACTGTTTTACGAACGCTTTGGCGAAGCCCCGAAAATCGCAACCCTGCCAGACCCCGAACCGACACCGGGCGGCGTGGTGGTCGAGGTCAAGGCAACCGGGCTTTGCCGCAGCGACTGGCACGGCTGGATGGGGCATGACAGCGACATCCACCTGCCGCATGTGCCCGGCCACGAATTCGCCGGGGTAATTTCCGCCGTTGGCAAAAATGTCATGCGTTTCAAGGTTGGAGACCGTGTGACCGTGCCATTCGTCTCCGGCTGCGGCCATTGCCAGGAATGCCGCTCGGGCAATCAGCAGGTGTGTGAAACGCAGTTCCAGCCAGGCTTCACCCACTGGGGCTCCTTCGCAGAATATGTCGCCATCGACTACGCTGACCAGAACCTCGTGCATCTCCCTGAAAGTATGGGCTTCGATACCGCAGCAAGCCTCGGCTGCCGTTTCGCAACCTCGTTCCGCGCTGTGGTGGATCAGGGCCGCCTGAAGGGCGGTGAGTGGCTGGCAGTGCACGGATGCGGCGGTGTTGGCCTCTCAGCAATCATGATCGGTGCTGGCCTTGGCGCGCAGATCGTTGCCATCGATATTGCCGAAGACAAGCTGGCGTTTGCCAAACAGCTCGGCGCAACCGTGACCATCAATAGCCGCAACGTTGCGGATGTGACGGAGGCAGTACGGGAAGTGACCGGTGGCGGCGCCCATGTGTCGGTGGATGCGCTGGGGCACCCGCAGACCTGCTGCAATTCCATCAGCAACCTGCGCCGTCGCGGACGCCATGTGCAGGTGGGTCTGATGCTGGCGGATCACTCCATGCCACAGATCCCGATGGCGCGTGTCATTGCCCATGAGCTGGAAATCTACGGCAGCCACGGCATGCAGGCGTGGCGCTATGACGACATGCTGGCGATGATCAAGACCGGTAAACTCTCACCGGAAAAACTCATCGGCCGTCACATCACACTTTCCGATGCCGTGACCGCCCTGCCCGCAATGGATAACTTCAAGGACAGCGGTATCAGCATCATTGACCGTTTTGAATGAGGCCAACCGCGTCGCGAGACGGAAACAGGCGACAAAAGACTTGAAATCCCGGTCTTATTGCCGCATGCGAACCTGCATAAAGTAATATGAGAAGAACCGCGTCATGTCTCCCACAACGACACCCGCCTCAGCGCGCCCGCTGAACGCACAGGATTACAGAACCCTTGGCCTGTCCGCCCTTGGCGGCGCTCTGGAATTCTACGACTTCATCATCTTCGTGTTTTTCGCCACCGTCATCGGCCATCTGTTTTTCCCACCGGAAATGCCCGACTGGCTGGTGATGATCCAGACCTTCGGTATTTTCGCCGCAGGCTATCTGGTGCGCCCTCTCGGTGGCATCGTGCTGGCGCATTATGGCGATCGTTATGGCCGCAAGCGTGTCTTTGCCTTTTCGATCCTGCTGATGGCTCTGTCGACACTCGGCATGGCTTTGATGCCGACTTACGCGACAATCGGTGTGGCTGCACCGATCCTGCTCATCGTGCTGCGCATGCTGCAGGGCGCGGCCATTGGCGGTGAAGTTCCCGGCGCATGGACCTTCGTGTCCGAGCATGTTCCCTTCCGCCGTGTTGGTCTTGCCTGCGGTTTCCTTACCTCCGGCCTCTCCTTCGGCATCATGCTCGGTTCGCTGATCGCCTTCGCCATCAACTCCATCTTCCCGCCGGAAGATGTTGCCGGTTACGCATGGCGCATCCCCTTCCTGCTGGGTGGCGTTTTCGGCCTGATTGCCGTTTACCTGCGCCGCTGGCTCGAGGAAACGCCGATCTTCACCGAGATGAAAAAGTCGAAGTCGTTGACGGACAAGCTGCCGCTTGGCCTCGTCCTGAAGCACCATATGCGCGGCGTGATCATCTCTGCTCTGCTGACCTGGGTGCTCTCAGCTGCCATCGTCGTCACAACGCTGATGACAGCGACATTCCTGCAGAAGCTTTACGGCTATACACCGACCCAGGCGCTTGCCGGCACCAGCTTCGGCACGCTGTTCCTGATCTTCGGCGTCATCATCGCCGGTGCGCTGATCGATCGTATCGGCAGCGGCATCTTCTTCATGTGTGCAAGTGTCTTCTTCGGCGTCGCCACCTTTGCCTTCTACAGCTACGCAGGCACTTCGCTGACAACCATGTTCGCGCTCTATGGCGTCATGGGTCTCTCGGTCGGCATGGCGGGTGCAGTGCCATACGTCATGGTCCGTGCCTTCCCGGCATCTGTCCGGTTCTCCGGCCTTTCCTTCGCCTACAACGTCTCCTACGCCGTCTTCGGTGGCCTGACACCGATTGCCGTGACAACAGCACTGGCCGTCAACCCCATGGCGCACGCCTGGTATCTGGTGTTCATCGCGGTTCTGGCCTTCTTCATTGGTGTGTACCTCTATCTGCGCGGCAGCGAGGTGGAGAGCCATGTCGGGATCGAGGAACTGGCAGCGCTTCGTTCGTAAGCAGACCGGAAACAACAAAAAAGCGCGGGTTTTTCCCGCGCTTTTTTCGTTTCTGGTGTGTCCCGGTCGAAGGCGATGCTGGACCGCCAACGACTTTAAATCTCAAGCCGCGCTATCGATTTCTTCCGCAGCATTCGTAGGCACATAGTTCAACACCGGCCCAAGCCAGCGCTCGACCTCTTCCACCGGCATATCCTTGCGGCGGGCATAGTCCAGCACCTGATCGCGCTCCACTTTCGCGACGCCGAAATAATAGCTTTCGGGATGGCCGATATAGAGGCCGGAAACGGATGAGCCAGGCCACATGGCATAGCTTTCCGTCAACTCCACGCCGGTCGCCTCGGTCGCGTCGAGAAGAGAAAACAGCATCTTCTTTTCCGTATGATCCGGTTGCGCCGGATACCCCGGTGCAGGGCGGATGCCGGCATAGGCCTCTGAAATCAGTTCCTCACCGTTGAAGTTCTCCTGCGGTGCATAACCCCAGAACTCGGTACGGACACGCTCATGCATACGCTCGGCAAAGGCTTCGGCGAACCGGTCGGCCAGCGCCTTGACGAGGATCGACGAGTAATCGTCGTTCGCGCGTTCGAAACGCTCGGCAATCGCCACTTCCTCGATACCAGCCGTCACCACGAAGCCCCCGACATAGTCAGCCACGCCGCTATCAACAGGAGCCACGAAGTCAGACATAGCCACATTCGGACGCCCGTCCCGTTTGGAAAGCTGTTGGCGCAGTGTAAAGAAGGTTGCAAGTTCTTCACCACGGCTTTCATCCGTAAAGACACGAATGTCGTCGCCAACGGCATTGGCCGGCCAGAAGCCGATGACCGCACGCGGACGGAACCACGTCTCGTCGATGATCTTCTTCAACATGGCCTGTGCATCGGCATAAAGCTGCCGTGCGGCCTCACCCTGCTTCTCGTCGTCAAGAATGGCGGGGAAGCGGCCCTTCAGCTCCCACGTCTGGAAGAACGGCGTCCAGTCGATGTAGCGCGAAAGCTCTTCCAGATCGTAGGTTTCAAAGACCTTCGTGCCAAAGAACTGCGGTTTGACTGGCTGGTAGCCAGACCAATCAACCTTCTGGGCGTTCTCGCGGGCGCGGGCAAGCGGCAAACGCTGCTTCTCACGCTCGTTGCGCACATGGGCTTCGGCAACCTTCGCATATTCGCTTCGGATACCTTCGATATAGGCTGGTTTCTGTTCTGCGGACAGGAGCGCGGAAACGACGCCGACGGCACGAGACGCGTCGGTAACATAAATTGCCTGCCCCTTTTCATAGCGCGGATGGATTTTGACAGCCGTGTGGACACGGCTCGTCGTCGCACCACCGATCAGCAGGGGAATATCGAAGCCCTGCCGCTCCATCTCTGCGGCCACATGCACCATTTCATCCAGCGACGGCGTAATGAGACCGGAAAGACCGATCACATCCACCTGTTCGGCAATCGCGGTTTCGAGGATCTTTGTGGTGGGTACCATCACACCGAGATCGATGATCTCGTAATTGTTGCAGGCAAGAACCACGCCGACGATGTTCTTGCCGATATCGTGAACGTCACCCTTGACGGTCGCCATCAGCACCTTGCCGGCAGCACTTCGCTCGCTGCCGCCATTGGCGCGCTTTTCCTCTTCCATGTAAGGCAGGAGAACGGCAACGGCCTGCTTCATCACGCGGGCAGATTTTACCACCTGCGGCAGGAACATCTTGCCGGAACCGAAGAGGTCGCCAACCACGTTCATACCGGCCATCAACGGGCCTTCGATGACGTGCAGCGGACGCTCCGCCTTCTGGCGTGCCTCTTCCGTATCAGCTTCGATGAATTCGGTAATGCCGTTGACCAGCGCATGCTCGAGGCGCTTTTCAACCGGCAGTTCGCGCCAGGACAGGTCCTGCGCCTTGGCTTCCTTTGCACCGGCGCCGCGGAAGCGTTCAGCAATTTCCAGCAGCCGCTCGGTCGCATCGTCGCGGCGGTTCAACACCACGTCTTCGCAGGCGTCGCGCAGTTCCGGGTCGATATTATCATAGACGGCAAGCTGGCCGGCGTTGACGATACCCATATCCATGCCAACCTGGATGGCATGGTAGAGGAACACGGCGTGCATGGCTTCGCGCACAGGCTCATTGCCGCGGAACGAGAAGGACAGGTTCGACACGCCACCGGAAATGTGTGTGAGCGGCATCGTCTCACGAATGGTCTTCGTCGCTTCGATGAAGTCCACACCGTAATTGTTATGCTCTTCAATGCCGGTCGCCACCGCAAACACATTCGGATCGAAGATGATATCTTCGGGCAGAAGTCCTGCCTTCTCCGTCAGAAGTTTATAGGCACGTGCGCAGATTTCTATCTTGCGCTGATAGGTGTCCGCCTGCCCGACTTCGTCAAAGGCCATGACGACAACAGCAGCGCCGTAGTTACGGACAAGCTTCGCCTGCTGGAGAAATTTCTCCTCGCCTTCCTTCAGCGAGATCGAGTTGACGATCGGCTTGCCCTGAACGCATTTCAGACCAGCCTCGATAATCTCGAACTTCGACGAGTCGATCATGACAGGAACGCGGGCGATATCCGGCTCGGCTGCGATCAGGTTGAGGAACTCGACCATAGCCTTTTCGGAATCGATCAGACCTTCGTCCATGTTGATGTCGATGATCTGCGCACCGTTTTCCACCTGATCGCGCGCAACAGCCAGCGCTGCCGTGTAATCGCCAGCGGTGATGAGCTTGCGGAAACGGGCCGAACCGGTGACGTTGGTACGTTCGCCGACGTTGACGAAGGGAATGTCCTTGGTCAGCACGAAGGGCTCGAGGCCCGAAAGTGACATGAATGGCTTGTGCTCGGGGATCGGGCGCGGCTTGTGGCCCTTCACCGCCTCGGCAATGGCGCGGATGTGATCCGGCGTCGAACCGCAGCAGCCGCCAACGATGTTGACGAGACCATCGCGGGCAAAGCCCTCGACCTGACGCGCCATCATTTCCGGCGTTTCGTCATACTGGCCGAATTCGTTCGGCAGACCCGCATTCGGATAGGCACAAATGAAGGTATCGGCCACATCCGACAATTCCTGAAGATGCGGACGCATTGCATCTGCACCGAGCGCACAGTTCAGGCCAATCGTGAACGGGCTCGCATGGCGCACGGAATTCCAGAATGCCGATGGTGTCTGGCCGGACAGAGTACGGCCCGAAAGATCCGTGATCGTACCGGAAATCATCACCGGAAGATGAATGCCCTTGGCCTCGAAGCGCTCTTCGCAGGCGAAGATCGCCGCCTTGGCGTTCAACGTATCGAAAATCGTTTCGATGAGGATGATATCCGCACCACCGTCGATCAGACCATCGATCTGCTCGCCATAGGCGATGCGCAGATCATCGAAAGAGACAGCGCGGTAACCGGGATTGTTGACGTCAGGCGAAATCGACGCCGTGCGGTTGGTCGGCCCGATGGCGCCTGCGACGAAACGGCGACGGCCATCTTCCCGCTCGGCACGGATCGCGGCACGACGGGCAACCTCCGCACCTTCGCGGTTGAGATCGTAAACCGCGCTCTCCATTTCGTAATCGGCCTGGGCTATGCGGGTCGAGGAAAACGTGTTGGTTTCCAGAATATCGGCGCCCGCCATGGCGTAACGATAGTGAATTTCTTCGATGGCATCCGGTTGGCTGAGGATCAGAAGGTCGTTGTTGCCCTTCTGGTGGCAAGCGCAGCCGATGAACCGATCACCGCGAAAATGATCTTCATCGAACCCAAGCCCCTGGATCTGCGTTCCCATTGCACCATCGAGAATGAGGATACGCTCATTGGCAGCTTCACGCAGCGCCTTCATGATTTCCGCGCCGTCGCGCTTTGCCCCTTCCGGGCCGAACAGGTCGTCAAACACGGGCACACTCCTCATTTCGATTTGCAGGTCGCAACGCGTCAAGTCACATAAAGATATGTTTATGTCAATATATCTTCAATGCATAGGTATGGCTTTGCGTCGTTGCGGGAGACTACGAAATTTCCCGAACAGATGACAGGCTCATATGGCATGGATATAACCCGAAGCAGCAATCAGTATGGAGGACCGAATGCCTGAAGATGACCGCACGAACAACAACTGGAACACGTTGCCATGGCATCGCCAATGGCTGGTCAAGCAGGCAGAAGGGCTTTTCGATTTCTTCCAGTACCGCGCCATCAATCCGGCCGGAGGCTTTTTCGACCTCGACAGCAAAGGCGCACCGCTGCAACCGCAAAACCCGGTGCGCGGCATCCACGCTTCCGCACGAATGATACATTGCTTCTCCATCGGCCATCTTCTCGGACGGCCCGGCTGCGGAGATATCATTGACCATGGAATGACCTATCTGTGGAACAATCACCGCGACAGCGAGCACGGTGGATACTTCTGGCAGACGGATGACAATGGTCCGGTCGATTCGACGAAGCAGGGTTACGGCCATGCGTTCGTGCTGTTGGCAGCCTCATCAGCCAAGACCGTTGGGCATCCACTGGCCGACCGCATGCTCCAGGACATTACCGAAATTCTCGAAACGAAGTTTTGGGAAGAAAAGCATGGGGCAATCGCCGAGGAGTTCAATCGCGACTGGTCGCCGATCGAGAATTATCGTGGGCAGAACTCCAACATGCATCTGACGGAAGCGCTGATGGCGGCCTACGAGGTCACCGGGGAGCGTTCTTACATCGAAAAAGCGGAAAAGATCGCAGATCTCATTATCCGTCGTCGCGCCGGTGAGCTGGATTTCCGTGTTCCAGAACACTTCGACGAGGACTGGACACTCGACAAGAATTATCGCGGCAACGAGATGTTCCGCCCATCGGGATCGACGCCCGGGCATTGGCTCGAGTGGGCTCGTCTCCTGCTGCAACTGTGGGTGCTGGGTGAGCGCAAGCATGACTGGATGCCTGTCGCGGCAAAGTCTTTGTTTGTGCAGTCCATGGCGCTCGGCTGGGACCGGGAAAAAGGCGGCTTCTTTTACACGCTCGACTGGAACGACAATCCCGACAAGACGTCGAAGCTGTGGTGGCCGATGTGCGAGGCAGCGGGTGCAGCCCACTTCCTCAACGAAAACCTCCCGGCTGACGATTTTTACGAAGACAGCTATCGCCGCATCTGGAGCACGATTGCCAACAACTTCGTGGATCACGCCCATGGCGGCTGGCACGAGGAACTGACCGAAAATCTTGTTCCGGCGAAGACATTGTTCCCCGGCAAGGGCGATATCTATCACGCCCTGCAGGCCTGCCTTATTCCGCTTTTCCCGGCAACGGGAAGTCTGACCAAGGTGATTGGGGAGAACGGCGGCTCATATTGAGCCGCCAGCCTCGGCAAACGAGGCTCAAAAGCCGAGCGTTTCCTCGAAATCATCCCATGACTGGTACATTTCGTAACGACCAATGCCGCGAATGGGCACATGGCCGTAATAGGGCGAGAGCTGAAACTCTGCGGCAGCCTCGCTCTTTCCTGCGACGGCACCCACATAGATTGCCGACGCGAGGCCGGTGCGGTTTGCCCCATGCTCACAATGGATCAGGATCGGCTTGTCGGCATTGCGCATGACTGCGGCCAGCATTTCGGCATCATCCACCGACAGTTTCTCACTCGAACTCAGTGGATAATCGATTAGACGAATACCGTTCTGTTTTGCCGCCGTGCTTTCCGCATCGTACCAGGCTTCACGCTTCTCATTGCGAAGATTGAGAATGGTCTTGATTCCATGCTTTTTGGCGTAGTCGGCAATATCTTCACCACTTGGCTGCGCCGACCGGTAAAGCTCGCCCGGAATGACCTCATGGAAGTTTCCCGTCAGCTGGCCAATCCCCATATGCGCCCCGGCCAGAACCGGTACTGCAACCAGGACGACGGCCGAAACTTTCAAGAGCACCAGAAGAGAACGCACGACAACAACCCATCACTTTCATCAGATGCATGGCGGGATGCCATCACAAGCTGGCGAAAACAAGTCGAAATGAAAACGCCTCAGTCGAACTCCGCTGAATTGATTGTGACCCGCCAATTCAGCGTGCTCGCATCTACCCGCTCATTGTTGCGCAACCGGTAGGCCCGGCAGGTCGCAAAGCTTTCTCCAGGTTCTATCCGTTTGTCACTTGTCTGGTATGGATTGAAGGCGACGGAAACGCCGACGTCCTGTTCGAAACCTTCAAGCGTATAGGTCAGACGTTTGACCGCAACTCTGTTGTCGTTGCGAAAACTGACCTGAACAGGCAGGGCAGGATCAGTGCAGGTCGCATCAAAGGCGGCAGTCGCAACGATGTTCTCAAGCCGGTTGCCGCCGCGAAACCCGTCAAAAACCACGATCGCTGCAGTGACACCCCAAACCAGCCCCAGGCACAAAACGGCCGGCTTCAGGTATCTTGGAAAAGCGATCAGCGTAACCAGAAGAAGCGCGCTAAGAACGGCCGCAACAATCACGCCATCTCCCCCTGCCCCGAACAAATCTTCACGCGATCATACCTCCCATAAAACGCCGTATTCAACGCCGGCGAAAATCTTTGCCGCAAACTTATGATCGGTACTTGCGCTGTCAATACAACCAAGCGTGACAAGCACGGAACGTCTCCATACCCCACAGGCTTATCTGAAAACGGAACCAAATCGCATCCAAAAACGTTCGCGGCTCGATAAGAACGTAATGCGTGGGACAAAGCATCCGTTTTGCATGCCTTGGCGAGCGTATCTCGCACCCCATATTAAATACGCCTAATACATGATATAGAGGTTCGTCAGCTCAGGGAGACAAACAATGAAAACGCTGATCGCATCATCAATGTTCGCCTTGGCGGCAAGCACGGCAATGGCTGCCGACGCCGTTTACGAGACCCCCGCACCGCCTGTCGCGCAGGAAACTCTGCCGACATTCACCTGGTCTGGCCCCTACCTTGGTATTCAGGGCGGAGCAGGCTGGCTGAATGGTGATTTTTCGGCGGGTGGGCCCGTTGCCTCCGACAACTTCGATGGCGGCATCTTCGGCGCTTTCGCGGGCTATAACTACCAGTTCGACAACAATTTCGTCGTCGGCATCGAGGGTGATCTCGATTACAACTGGAACGACAATGACTACGGCGGCACGAAGGTTGGCACCGATTGGCAGGGCTCCGTACGCGGCCGCGTCGGTTACGCCTTCGATCACGCTCTGCTTTACGCGACCGCAGGCTGGACCGCGACGCGCGGCTTTGTTGAAACCCCAGTCGGCGACGACAATACCACGTTCAATGGTTACACCGTCGGAGCAGGTCTCGATTACGCCTTCACCGACAATATCTTCGCCAGGATCGAATATCGCTTCAACGACTACAGCGACAAGGATGTCTTCGGCATCAATACCGATCTTGACCAGCACACCGTCAAGGTGGGCCTTGGTGTGAAGTTCTGATCCACCTCATAGCGCTCAAAAAAGCCCGGTTTTTTACCGGGCTTTTTTCATGCGCGAATTGGCCATGGCGACCAGAACTGCAAGGCGTTCGGACCTCATGAAAAATGAAAACCAAACAACGAACCATTCACAAGCTGTTCAGAAGGTTCGTGCCATCATCCGGGCATAATGAGCCTCTATCTCCTGCAGCAGGCTTATGGAGTAGCCCTGATGAAAAAAGTAATTCTTTCGACCCTTGCTGCGCTTGTCGCCACCGGAAGCGTCCTCGTATCTTACGGACCGGTTGCTGCGCAGGAATATCGTCCACGTTATGATCGTGGCGGCCCTCCACCCCCGCCCTACCGCGAGCATCGTCGTCATAACGACGGCGCAGCTATCGCCGGTGGCCTGGCAGCCGGTGTGATCGGCGGCCTGATCGGTGGTGCAATCGTCAACAACAGCGGTCCTCGTTATTATGAGCCGCCACCACCACCGCGTCCACGCTGCTGGTACGAAGATCGCCGCGTCCCGAATTCCTATGACGGCGGCTGGCATACGGAAACAATGCGCGTCTGCAACTGACCCGCAACATATCGACCGGTCAGCCCTCGGCTGGCCGGCTCTCCCTCTTCCCCAAATTTCCTGAACCGAGCACACGGCCGCAATAAAATTGCGGAGCGTTACCGCATTGTTGCGCCTGCAAAAATCGAAACCAAACGCGCGTCTTCCCCAAAAAATGAGAGCCACTACGGCCTTATATCTGGTTGAGAAGACGAAAATGGTGGGCCCGGAGGGACTCGAACCCCCAACCAAGCGGTTATGAGCCGCCGGCTCTAACCATTGAGCTACAGGCCCTTTCGGATTTAAGATCCAAAATACCGGGCTTCGCAATGGTTCGAAACCGGCGGTCACGCTCTAACGCATATTTCTTGAGCCGACAAGCCATTGATGATGGCGCAACAGCAGGTTGCCGTAATAGCTTCACAATCTCTGGCAATAGCTTGCACAGGGACACAATCAACGAGGAAACACCATGACGACAAGAACGGCCCGCCTTTTCGCCCTGACCGCTTTGACTGCAGCATCGGTTATGCCGCTTGCCAGCCATGCGTTTGCACAGGAGACGACAAAGAGCGAAGCAACGATCAGCGTTTCGGGTGAAGGCCAGTCCGCAGTCGCACCAGATATGGCGATCCTGAATTTCAGCGTTGTCAAACAGGCGGAGACCGCTGCCGTGGCTCTGACGGAAAACTCCAAGGCACTGTCGGAAGTGCTGAAAGCGCTGAAGGCCGCGTCGATCGAAGACCGTGATCTTCAGACCAGCAATTTTTCCGTCCAGCCGCTCTACAAGCACTTCGAGCCGAAGGACGGCGTCTACGTCGCTCCCGAAATCACCGGATATCAGGTCAGCAACGGATTGAAGGTGCGCGTCCGCGATCTCAAGAAACTCGGCGAAATCCTCGACACCTCCGTCAAGCTCGGCATCAATCAGGGTGGCGATATCACCTTCACCAACGACAAGCCTGAAGCAACGGTGACGGAAGCCCGTAAACTGGCGGTGGCCGATGCGCTGGCGAAAGCCAAAACCTTGACGGAAGCAGCAGGCGTGAAACTCGGCCGGGTCATCCAGATCACCGAAAACATGCAGCGCCCGATGCCTGTACCGCAGGGCGCAATGCGTGCATCGATGATGAAGGAGGCAGATAGCGTGCCGATCGCATCCGGCGAGAACAACTACAGTGTTGTCGTCAACGTCACCTTCGCCCTCGACCAATAAATCGAGACGACCGTAAAAAACTGAGCGAGGGATGAAGCCTGAAACGGCCTCATCCCTCGCTTCTTTTTAGGATCTCGCTCATCCTCCCGGCCTTGACGCCGCAAAAAGGAAACGCCCCGCCGGCATTCAGCCAGACGGGGCGATCCATTTGATCCGCATCAGGGGGGGACCGGGGATTTTCCGCGGATCAATTCTTAAAAACGTCAGATTACCGGCGGATAACCGGGCAACCACGCTCATTGGCGAAGACAACGCGGTCACGACCATGACGGTCGAAGCCGGCAACCACGACGCGGCGCGGCGACATGTCAACCACACGTGCGCGACGAAGACCCATGCGGCTTGCCTTTTCTTCCGCAAGCCACGGCGAGCAGCCACGACGCGGGCCACCCCAACCATGACGGCCGCCATCGCGGTGACCGTCGCGAACCTGGATACCGAACTGCACGTCCGGACCTGCCGAAGCCACTGAGGCCGTTGCAGAAATTCCGCCCAAGGCGATAAGGGCTGCCATACCGGCTTTAGCAAAAGTGCTGAACATGATTCACTCCGTTTCGCTTGTCCGCCGGCAGATCATCTGGCCAGCGATTGAGGACACATTAGGGTCCGTCGCCTGAATGATTTCAGAACCGCACATTCAGCCAGGGTTCATGCTTGAGGCGAGATGGCAGGCTCCGCAAATCAGGCTTACGGAGAAAGATGAAGGACGATTTCCCGACGGTGCGGGTGGTCGCGATGCTCAAACAGGTAAAGCCCCTGCCAGGTTCCAAGGACCGGTTTTCCGTCGCTGACAGGAACGCCGATCGAGACGGCGGTCAGCGCTGCCTTGATATGCGCGGGCATGTCATCCGGCCCCTCAAGCGTATGGCTGACCCAGCCCATAGACGCATCGCTGGAGGGAGGAACAAGACGGTGGAAGAACACCTTGAGATCGCGCCTCACATCCGGATCGGCATTCTCCTGTATCAGCAAAGAACAGGAGGTGTGCCGGACAAAGACCGTCAGCAACCCTTCACTCATGCCGCTCTCGCGAACGAAGCGACGGGCCTCATCGGTAAACTCGTACAAACCCTGGCCATTTGTGGCGATGATCGTTTTCTTTTGGGGCACAATATTTCCTCTGGATGCCAGGAACAAAACACACGTTAAGGACGTTACTTCGTGTTAGTCAGGGGTAAATGCCTGCGAGCACGTCTGCAACAGCGGCAAAAACGATCCGGCAGACCTCACGGTTGCATCGAAGGGGAAGGAATACAGACGCATATGGACGACATGACGCCCTCCCCTTTTGAATCGATCGGATTTTTGTATCCGGTAATGAGAACGGATGCGAAAGACTGACCTATGGCATCCACCGATTATCAGGTCGATCTCACAAACTGTGACAAAGAACCAATTCATATTCCCGGCTATATCCAGCCCCACGGCTGTCTGATCGCATTCGACAGCGCCATGCGTATCGCGTTGCGCCACTCCGAAAATTGCGGCGAAATGCTTGGCCCGGAAGGAGAGATCAACGGCAGGTCGGCAGACGACGTGCTCGGTGCAAAGCTGACGCACGATCTTCGCAACGCGTTGACCGTGACGGGCAGATCCATTCGCCCATCCCTGCTCCCCGGCATAAAAACGGCCAACGGTCAGACGTTCGATATCGCGCTCCACAGGCACAAATCCGTGACCATCGTGGAGTTTGAACCATCGCGCTCGGAAGCCCAGCCCCTCGGCACTGCGCGAAAGATGGTGGATCGAATTCGCGAAGCCGACAGTGTCGACAGCCTCATTTCGAGAACGGCCAGATTGATAAAGGCGACACTCGGCTACGACCGCGTGATGATCTACCGCTTCGAAGATGACGGTTCCGGAAAGGTCGTATCAGAGGCCAAACAGCCGGAACTGGAAAGCTTTCTAGGCCAATATTTCCCTGCCAGCGACATACCGCAGCAGGCCCGCACGCTGTACCTCAAGAACACGCTGCGCATTATCTCCGACGCACGCGGCATGCGCGTACCTGTCCTGCCCACACTCGATGCCTCCGGTGAACCGCTGGATCTTTCCTTTGCTCATCTTCGCAGCGTCTCGCCCATTCATTGCGAGTACCTGCGCAATATGGGTGTGGCAGCGTCCATGTCCATTTCGGTGATCGTCGATGGGGCGCTCTGGGGGCTTATCGCTTGCCATCATTATTCACCGCGCGTCCTTTCGATGCCGGTCAGGATTGCTGCGGAAATGTTTGGAGAGTTTTTCTCCATGCACCTCCAGATCCTCAAGCAGAAGCGACGGCTGACGACGATCAGCCAGGCGCACAGTGCGCTCGACCGGTTCCTGCGCCTTGCCGCGCATCATTCCAATATCGAGGAATTGCTGGTCGACAGTTTTCAGGATTTTGCCGATCTGATGCCATGTGATGGCGTTGGCCTCTGGGTCAACGACAACTGGCATGGTCACGGCTCCGTTCCCCCGCATGATGCCATCCCTCGGCTTGCCCGGTTTATTGCCTCTACCGCTGAAAACAAGGTTTGGGCAACACACGCGCTGTCGCAGGTTATTCCCGAGGCAGAGACCTACGCGCCGATTGCCGCAGGCGTGCTGGCCATTCCACTTTCCCAAGTCAAAAACGATTATCTGCTGTTTTTCCGCAAGGAGATTGTCCAGACCCTGAACTGGGCGGGCAACCCGGAAAAATCCTATGAGACAGGCCCGATGGGCGACCGTCTCACCCCGCGCAAGAGTTTTGCGATCTGGAAGGAAACCGTCAGCCTGCAGGCGCAGCCCTGGTCGGAATCGGACCGGGAAATTGCCGAGGCAGCGCGTATCGCGCTGGTCGAAGTCGCGTTCCAGCACAGCGAACTGATGGCGGGTGAACGCGACCGGGCAGAAGTCCGTCAGCGAATGCTGAACGAAGAACTCAACCACCGCGTCAAGAACATCCTGGCCATCATCAAATCGCTTGTCGGCAATCCCTCTCAGGAAGGCAAGACGCTGCAGGAATACGTCACGGCACTGAAGGGCCGCATTCAGGCGCTTTCCTTCGCCCATGATCAGATCATTCGCGGTGAAGGCGGCGGGTCGCTTCGTGATCTCCTGGAGGCGGAGCTGTCGCCTCACCGGTCGCCGTTGACAGATGTGATGCTCACCGGTCCCGAAGTGACGCTCGATTCACGCGCTTTCTCCGTCATGGCGCTTGTCCTGCACGAACTGGCAACAAATGCCGCCAAATATGGCGCGCTTTCTCCGCAAAACAGCAACCGGCTGGAGGTCAGTTGGGAGCTCGACGCGAGCCATGATTGCCGTCTTGTGTGGCGGGAAACCCTTGCCGGCCCCTTGGCGACACCATCACGTGCCGGTTTTGGCACCGCCCTGATCAGCCGTAGCATACCCTACGATCTTGGCGGCCGCAGTACGCTGCACTATCGCCCCGACGGGCTTGAGGCAGAAATGGTTTTGCCGGCCCGCCATGTGTCCTTGAAATTCTCTTCACTGCCCCAATCGACAAAGGGCGATATGTCCGGTGCAAGAAAGACTTATGACCGGGAAGAACCGTTGAAAATCTTGCTCGTAGAAGACCAGATGCTGATCGCCATGGATGTTGAGAGCATGCTGGAGAACAATGGCATCGAACGCATTGAAACCGCCACGTCCTCGGCCATGGCGATTGAGAAGCTCAAAGCCTATCTGCCCGATATCGCGATCCTCGATATCAACCTTGGCTCGGACACCTCAATTCCGGTTGCGAGGGAACTGCACAAACGTGGAATTCCCTTCATGTTCGCAACGGGTTATGCCGATGGCGTGATGGTGCCTGAAGAGTTTTCTCATGCCCCGATCATCCGAAAGCCCTATGATGAAGACGCTCTGATGTCCGGTATCGGCCTTCTGGTTGAGTGTGTGGAGCGGGCTTAAGCGCAATCAGCGCAGGGTCGCAAAACCGCGCTTTTTGGCGTCCGGCTCCGAAAGCTCATTGCCGATCTTGAAGCGGAAGGCCGTGACCGCGTAATTGTCCATGTCCACCTCGCACTGGAACGAGATATCGTGCCATTTGCTGCCGACGTTGAAAGCGCCGCCCGTGGCATCGAGCTTGTTTCCTGAAATCAGGCCACCCGTATCGGAATAGGCAACAATCCCCTCGATCGGAAATCCCGCATTCTGAACCTGCGCTATCGCCTCGCTGCGACATAGCTGGACTATTCGGCGTCGCGGTGGCAATTCACCGAAGATCTGCCGGCGCTGATCTCGCGTCAGCATCGCGGACGACAACAGGCTTTCTGCGGCAGGAAGCGCGTCAGAATTTCCTTTTGCCGCCTCGGCAGCAGGTTTTTCTTCGGCTGGTTTCGGTTGCGGTACTGGTGGCTTGTCTGGTGGAGCAGCCTCGTTCGGCGTCAGTGACGCCACGATCTCCCCATCGTCCGCCTGTGCGGCAAGATTGCTCTCTTCAGCTTCCTGTGCTGCCGTGTCCTGCTGTTTGGCTGTCGGCTCAGGCTGGCTGTCCGGTTCGCCCCCTGCAGTATTTGGCTCCTCAGCAGTCGATGTCTTTTCCTTCTCTTCCGTCTTACCAGGCTTGTCGACGGGATCGAGCTGCGTCATCTCGGGCCTGACGGCGATAGAAGGCTGCATCGCTGGCGCAGGCGGCGTGGGTGCAGGCGGTGACGGAGGAGGATTTTCCTTGGCCTGCTCTTCTGCAGGCGGCTTCGGCTCTTCGGGCTTTTTTTCTTCCTCGGCCTTCGGTTCTTCAGGAGGCGGCACGAGATCGACGCTGATGCTTTCCGGCTCCTGCGGTTCGGCCATCCGTTCAGGTAGTTGAAAAAAGAACGCACCAACGACAAGCAGATGCAGCAGCACGGAGGCCGGTATTGTCCACCCTCCTACGCGCCTTTTGCTTGCGGGCACAGTTTCTTGCATCGCTCACGTCCAAATCCAGTACGGCTCTACACATAAGCCTTGTCACGAAGTTCGCCAACGCGCGAAACAAAAAACCCGGCCAGACAATCTGACCGGGTTCAATTTTACGAGAAGCGTAACGCTTAGCTGTCCAGGAAGCTGCGCAGCTTTCTGGAGCGGCTCGGATGCTTCAGCTTGCGCAGCGCCTTCGCCTCGATCTGACGGATACGTTCGCGCGTCACCGAGAACTGCTGGCCGACTTCTTCGAGCGTGTGGTCGGTGTTCATACCGATACCGAAGCGCATGCGCAGAACGCGTTCTTCACGCGGCGTCAGCGACGCCAGAACGCGGGTCGTCGTTTCACGCAGGTTGGCCTGGATAGCCGCATCGATCGGCAGAAGCGCGTTCTTGTCCTCGATGAAATCCCCGAGATGCGAATCTTCTTCGTCACCCACAGGCGTTTCGAGCGAGATCGGCTCCTTGGCGATCTTCAGAACCTTGCGCACCTTCTCAAGCGGCATGGCCAGCTTTTCAGCCAGTTCTTCCGGCGTCGGCTCGCGACCGATCTCGTGCAGCATCTGGCGCGATGTACGAACGATCTTGTTGATCGTTTCGATCATGTGCACAGGAATACGGATCGTGCGCGCCTGGTCGGCAATCGAACGGGTGATCGCCTGACGAATCCACCATGTCGCATAGGTCGAGAACTTGTAACCGCGACGGTATTCGAACTTGTCCACCGCCTTCATCAGGCCGATGTTGCCTTCCTGGATGAGATCGAGGAACTGCAGACCACGGTTGGTGTACTTCTTGGCGATCGAGATCACGAGGCGGAGGTTGGCCTCTACCATTTCCTTCTTGGCGATACGGGCTTCGCGTTCGCCCTTCTGCACCATGGAAACGATACGACGAAACTCGGCGATGGAAATGCCGGTTTCAGTCGACAGGTTCTGGATCTCCTGACGGATCTCGCGGATCGTGTTGCTTTCTTCGCGGGCGAATTCTTTCCAGCCGCGAGCAGCGAGGTTGGTAATCGACTTCATCCAGTTCGGATCAAGCTCGGCACCGTGATACTGTTCGAGGAAGCTGTCACGCTTCACGCCGTAGGACTCGGCCAGGCGCAACAGGCGGCCTTCGTTCTGCATCAGACGCTTGGAAATGTCGTAGAGCTGCTCAACGAGCGAATCGATACGGTTCTGGTTCAGCGACAACGACTTAACCGCCGTGATGAGCTGATCCTTCAGTTCCTTGTAGCGGCGCTCCTGACCGGAAGACAGCGTGCCCGTGCAAGCCAGACGTGCTTCAACCTGCTGATCCTGAAGCTTGCGCAGCTTCTTGTAGGTATCGGCAATGGTATCCAGCGTTTCCATGACCTGCGGGCGCAGTTCCGCTTCCATCGCGGCCAGCGACAGGTTCGACTCGTCGTCGTCTTCTTCTTCCTCTTCAGGCGGAAGACCGTCGCCACCGACGTCAGTCACATCCTCATCACCGGAAGGCGCACGCAACTTGCGCGTCTTTTCCTTCTCTTCAGCCGCCTTGCGGTCGGCTTCGATCTTTTCCGGGCTCTGGAACTGCGGTGCTGCCTTGGCTTCCGGACCGGAATAGGTCGTTTCGAGATCGATGATCTCACGCAGCAGCGTCGTGCCTTCGTTCAACTCGTCACGCCAGATAATCAGCGCCTGGAACGTCAGCGGGCTTTCGCAAAGGCCCGAAATCATCGTCTCGCGGCCGGCCTCAATGCGCTTTGCGATGGCGATTTCGCCTTCGCGCGACAGAAGCTCCACAGAACCCATTTCGCGCAGGTACATGCGCACCGGATCGTCGGTACGGTCGGTCGGTTCTTTTTTCTTGGCCGTTGCAAGTGCGGTGCCACCGGAAGGCGCGAGTTCGCCGCCCTCGGAGTCATCGCTGTCGGAATCGTCGTCGCTGTCGTTGCCGCCAGCTTCTTCCGCTTCTTCATCCTCGATAACGTTGATGCCCATATCGGACAGCATTGCCATCGTGTCTTCGATCTGTTCGGACGTCACCTCTTCCGAGGGCAGGACGGAGTTCAACTCGTCCATGGTCACATAGCCGCGCTTCTTGGCGGCCTTGATCATCTTCTTGACCGCGTCATCCGAAAGATCGAGAAGCGGACCATCCGTCGCACCGTCGCGTTCGTTTTCTGCTTCTTCGTTTTCTTTGACTTTGGTTGCCATCTATCTCGTCGCTTTCCCTGACGCTAACACCTGCTTCGCCGCTGCGCCGTCTGCCCGTGAGGCATTCGACTGTTTGCCGCGAATCACTGTCAAACACCTAACGGAGTGATCTTTAATTGCCGATTAACCACGGCAGCCGCTGGCAGAATGCAAAGACAGTGCATCTGGAAATGCTTGCTCATGCAATTTCGATCCACCAAGGCCCAATCCATCTTATTTTCCTGAAACGGTGATTCCCGCTATTTTTCGCCCCGTCAAGCCTCTGAGGGCAAGACAGGCACGGAAATTCCGAAAAAGGCCGCATTTTGCGGGTTATCACCAGACTATCCCCTATTTAGGATGCCTGCCGCAAAAGGCAACCCCACTCGCGCCTCCAATTCGATTTCCCGGTTCGACGCCCTCACTCAACCATGCCCGAAAGCCGGCCCCTTGACGCGGCCAGACATGACACCGAACCCGTCGATAATCGCCTCCTGATTTTCCATACGACCAATTTCAAGCTGAACTTCGGCAAGTGCACGCACAAGAAGTGTGCCGCGCTCGTCATCCGTTGCTTCGGCAATCTCGCGCTCCAGTTCCCGCTTCTGCCAGAGAAGAGACTTGGTCCGCTTATGCAGGGACAGCGCCTGAACATACCCCTCGCGAGCGTCCTCAAGCGCCGCCTGCTCGGTCGCCGTCCACAGACGCGCATTGCGAACCTGTTGATCCATTGTCTTCAACAGCGGTTCGAAATCCTGCTGCCCCAGACGCTCCACCAGACCCGCGCGCGAGATATCCGCAGCGCTTTCGGCCGCATAGGTCAGAACCGCCGACCAAAGCCTTTGAAGATCGCGGTTTTCGAAATCGATGGCGGCAATCTCGTCATATTCTTCCAGCAGGAGTTCCGGATGGTTGACGATGGTAATGGCCAGCACGCTTTCACGCAGCGACGGCTTCGTCTGGTATCCCTTGACCAGGCCGGATTGCACCAGCCTGTCGGAAATCGAACTTGTAGGCGCAGTCATGGCGCCACCCCTACCGCCAGCGCCGCGCTGGAAACCTCGACCCGAACCACCCGCACCGCCGTTGCGGCGGAATGTGTTGCCGGCGTTTCCACCCTGCTGAAAACGCGGCTGGAAGAACGCGCTCAACCGATCGCGCATATCCTGCTGGTAAAAGCGACGCACCGCCTCGTCGGCAATGACGGTCACGATCTGTCGCAAACGGTTTTCAAGCTGGGCACGTTTTTCGGGCGTATCAAAGGTCACCGACGACGTTTCACGGCTCCAGATCATCGCCGCCAGCGGCTTTGCTTCGGAAAGCACGCGATCAAACGGCGCCCGGCCCTCCAGCTTCACAAGATCATCCGGGTCCTTGCCGTCAGGCAAAAGGGCAAAGCTCACGGAACGGTCTGGTTTGATATGTGGCAGAGCCAGATCGGCTGCGCGGTTGGCCGCGCGGATACCGGCGCCATCACCATCGAAGCACAGGATCGGCTGTGGCGACATTTTCCAGAGCAATTCGAGCTGGTTCTCGGTCAGCGCAGTGCCAAGCGGAGCAACGGCGTTTTCAACGCCCGCCTGATAGAGCGCAATGACGTCCATATAACCTTCAACGGCGATCACCGTGCCACCGGCGGCCTGAGAGGCGCGGCGCGCACGGGCGAAATTGTAAAGGACGTTGCCCTTGTGGAAGAGTTCCGTCTCGTTGGAGTTGAGATACTTCGCCAGCGCATCTGCGGCCATCGCGCGGCCACCGAACGCGATAACCTTTTCCCGTGAGGAAAGGATCGGGAACATGATGCGGTCGCGGAAACGGTCATAGGAAACCGGTACATTCTCGTGCACGACAAGGCCGCAGGCCTCCATCTGCTCTTTCGACACACCCTTGCTGGCAAGATGCTCCTTCAAGGCATTCCGGCTTTCCGGCGCATACCCCAGACGGAAGGTTTCAATCGTGCGTCCCGTCAAGCCACGATCGCGCAGATAGGCCCTTGCCCGCGCACCCGCCGACGTCTGGAGCTGATCCTGAAAGAACAGCGTCGCCATTTCCATGACATCCTGCAGGGAGGTGCGCTCGCGTTCGCGTCGCTCCGCCTGCAAATCCGGTTGCGGCATCGCAATGCCCGCCATGTCGGCAATCTGCTGCACCGCCTCGGGAAAGCTCAGGCCCTCAAGGTCGGTGAGGAACCGAAAATGATCGCCGGAAACGCCGCATCCGAAACAATGGTAACGGCCCTTGCGGTCCTCACAGTGAAAACTCGGGCTCTTTTCCCCATGAAACGGGCAGCACGCCCAATAGTCACCGCGCGAGGTATTGGTCTTCTTCTTGTCCCAGGACACACGACGCCCAATCACATCGGAGATGTGCACGCGGTCGCGAATCTCATCGAGAAAAGAATTGGAAAAGCGCATGGGTTACCTGTTCGAGGCCAGTCTTTCATATAAGCGCACAACGGCACCGATACCAAACTTTAAGATAAAGAATTCCCGCTATTCACAGGCCACAAAACCACGGCCGCTTCGCCTTTGCTCTGGCATCCGGCGAATTTGTGGCGGCGCAACATCGGCAAAAATTATGTTTTTGTAATTTGAGCGTGCGGGAACCCGGCGGTAAAACCTCACATACAGGCAGCGTTACTTAGCTGCTGGCGAAGCAGGTACGTCCCCCGAAAAATTACCTGCGACAGACAGTGCTCTTTATCCGCCGGAGCGCAGAGCGCCAGCAGAAAAAAGGCAGGGCAGCCCACATCTGCCCTGCCTTTATTTTTTTGAGCTTGAAGTAACGTTACTTCAAAAGGTCCTTCACGACGCCGGAAGCCTTCGCAAAGTCGATCTGCCCAGGGTAACGCTCCTTGAGAGCATTCATGCATTTGCCCATGTCGCGCAGACCAGCAGCACCCGTCTCGGCAATAACAGCCTGGCAGAGTTCACGGACCTTCTCCGCCGGAATTTCCTCCGGCATGAATTCCTTGATGATGACGATCTCTTCGCGCTCCTGCGCGGCCAGTTCGGCGCGACCGGCACCGTCATAGATATTGGCCGATTCTTCGCGCTGCTTGACCATCTTGGTCAGGATTTGCATGATTTCGTCATCGCTGACAGGGTCCTTGCCCACGCCGCGGTTGGCGATATCACGATCCTTGATGGCCGCCTGGATCAGTCGCACGGTGGACGTACGTCTGGAATCACGCGCCTTCAGAGCGTCCTTCAAAGCATTTGCGAACACGTCGCGCATCATTTCTTCTTCTCCTTGGGAAAGCATATTTTGCGCCGTGTGGCGCACGAACTTTCCGCCTTATTTTTTGGAACGACATAAACGAGCAAACAAGGCCCGGCAAATCAATTGCGTAAGACCTTGAAAACACGAGGGTTTAAATCCGCGTGAATCGTGAGCCTACGGTTGACCGCGTGGGCTCCTTTCGTTATTTTCCGGCACCTGCACGAGATTTTAACGAAGGGTTGAAACGCGAGGTTTTCGCGCGCCCTTGCCTGCGACCAAAAATGGCCACTTACCCCCTGCCTTTCAAGAGGCGGGGTGCGAAGCGGCAGAAACGGAACGAGATGACCGAGACAGCTCCCTGGACTACCCGCAAACCAACCGCAATGCTTGTTCTTGCCGATGGCACAGTGATCGAGGGAACCGGTATCGGCGCAACCGGCAAGGTGCAGGCTGAAGTCTGCTTCAACACGGCTCTGACAGGCTACGAAGAAATCCTTACCGATCCTTCTTACCTCGGCCAGATCGTTACCTTCACCTTCCCGCATATCGGCAATGTCGGCACCAACGAAGAAGACATTGAAGACCTGACGCCAGCCGCTCGTCGCGGCGCAGTTGGCGTGATCTTCAAGGCTGACATCACCGATCCTTCCAACTTCCGCGCCGTCAAGCATCTCGATGCATGGCTGAAGGCACGCGGCGTCATCGGCCTTTGCGGCATCGATACGCGCGCCCTGACAGCCTGGATTCGTGAGCACGGCGCACCGAACGCCGTCATCGCCCATGACCCGAACGGCGTTTTCGATATCGAAGCCTTGAAGGCTGAAGCGAAGGCCTGGAGCGGCCTTGTTGGCCTCGACCTCGCGATCGAAGCAACCTCCGGCCAGTCATCCACTTGGACGGAAACCCCATGGGTCTGGAACCAGGGTTACGGCACGCTGGGTGAAGCCGATGCCAAGTATCACGTCGTCTGCGTCGATTTCGGTGTGAAACGCAACATCCTGCGCCTCTTCGCCGGTCTTGATTGCAAGGTCACGGTTGTTCCGGCACAGACCTCGGCAGAAGACATTCTGGCTCTGAAGCCGGATGGCGTATTCCTTTCCAACGGCCCTGGCGATCCGGCTGCAACCGGCGAATACGCCGTTCCGGTCATCCAGAACCTCATCAAGAGCGAATTGCCGATCTTCGGTATCTGCCTCGGCCACCAGATGCTCGGCCTCGCCGTTGGCGCCAAGACCGAGAAGATGCATCAGGGCCACCACGGCGCGAACCACCCGGTCAAGGACTTCACCACCGGCAAGGTGGAGATCGTTTCCATGAACCACGGCTTTGCAGTCGACACGAAGTCTCTGCCTGACGGTATTGAAGAGACTCACATCTCCCTGTTCGACGGCACCAACTGCGGCCTGCGCATCGTTGGCAAGCCGGTCTTCTCGGTTCAGCATCACCCGGAAGCTTCGCCCGGCCCGCAGGACAGCCACTACCTGTTCCGTCGCTTCGTCAACCTGCTGCGTGAGAAGAAGGGCGAACCGGCACTCGCAGAGCGTTGATCCGGATCGATCAGATCATGAAATCAGAAACGGCCCGCTTTTAGCGGGCCGTTTTCATTTCATGCTTTACCAGAATGACAAAACGGATCGTCAGCAGAATGGCGGCGGTCGATAGGCCGATCAGAAAGCCGAACCAGATGCCGCGCCCGCCGAGCCCGAATGGAAAGGCCATGGTCCAGGCCAGCGCCAGCCCGATCGGCCAATAGGAAACCAGTGCCAGCATTGCCGGAATACGGGCATCCTTCAGTCCCCTAAGGAGACCGGCGGCAACCGCCTGAATACCGTCGACAAGCTGAAACACACCGGCAATCACCACAAGCCCGCTGGCATAGGCAAGCACCTCTGGCGCTTCTGGCAATTTCGCGTCGAGGAACCACTGCGCGAGGAACTGCGGAGCCATTGCAAACAGGATACCGCCGCACAATGCAATCGCACAGGCAATGACATAAACAGTCACCGCCGCCCGCACCAGAGCGGTATAATCCCGCTGGCCACGTGCAATCCCGACCCTGACCGTCGCCGCCTGAGACAGACCAAGCGGGATCATGAAGGCGATGGACGCCAGTTGAAGCGCGATGCCGTGGGCAGCCAGTTCGACAGTGCCGATTTGCCCCATGAGGATCGAAGCCGCAGCAAACAGCGTCACCTCGGCAAGGATGGTGATGCTGATGGGCAGCCCGAGACGCAGCACTTCCCACAAAGCGTGCCAGTCCGGCCTCCAGAAGCGGACAAACAGTTCGTATTGCCGCGTTTCGTCACGCGTCTGCACGTAACCGACGATAAAGATAAAACTGAAAGCGTTGACGATGACGGCAACGACGGCAGCCCCGTTCATGCCAAGTGCCGGAAGACCGAAATGGCCAAGAACCAGCGCGTAGGCAACGACGCCGTTTATCACCAGCATGATGATGGTGACATAGAGAATGATACCCGCCCGGCCGATCGCGCTGACGAGCCCGCGCAGAACATAAAAAAGCAGGGCCGGCAGAAGCGCAAATTGCGCGATGGCGAGATAATGTCCCGTCAGGGCCGCCACAGCAGGATTCTGGCCGAGGGCGATCAAAATCCGCTCGGCATTGAAAAAGATCGGCAAGGACAAAAACCAGTAGGCAATGGCCACCCACATCCCCATGCGCAGCGACCGGCGTGCAGCCGTCGCATCGCCCTGCCCGTAGGCCTGGGCCACCATCGGCACGACAGCCACGGAGAAGCCGGAACCGAAAATGAAGACAACGAAATAGAACTGCCCGGCAAGCACCATGGCCGCCAGCTTTTCCGCACCGAGCTGACCAACGATCACCATGTCGGTCGTATGGATGCCAAGCTGTGCGAGCTGCGCACCGATGAGCGGAATGCCCAGCGCTAGCGTAGCCCGAAAATGCGAGAACCACGAACCCGTTCCAGAACGAACGGACTCTGTCATAACCGACGAAGACATTTAAATTCACCCGACTGGTAGCCGTCGCCATATTTTCGGAGACGATCAAAGCTTGATGAATAAAATATTCGCTTCCAGCGCGCAAGCGCACCAATCCACGATTAAAATTTATGCAAAACAGCAAAAAACTTGATCTATTCGGACGTAAACTTGGAAAAAATCAAATTTAACTGAATTTTACTAATTTACATTATCAGTTCGATTACCGCTTGAACGCGTATCAAGCTCGGCTGCATGACGCAGAGCGCCCCTGCCTTCCAGGCATGTTTCCCCAACGTTTCCAGAGGCGCCCTTACGTGCGCATTCGCCCCCAAGGACGTGTAGCTTGTCGAAAAAATCCAATCTGATGACGCGCATTCTGCTTGCCGCGTCCCTTCTTGTCGTCGCCGCTTTTGTGGGTTTTTCGGCCTACATCGATAGCTTGCAGCGCAAGGTCACGACCAATTCCGTAGCCGAGAACATTGAATCCTCCGGAAAGCAGGCCTCACAAAGCATTGCCAACTGGCTGAATGGTCGCATCATGCTGACCAACACGGTCGCCAAGACACTTGGCAAGCTGACCGACGATGGCGCCAAGGTACAGTTCCTGCAAAACGATGTACTGACCGGCCAGTTCATGTCCACCTACTTCGGTGACGCATCGAGCGGCAAGTTCACCACATGGCCCGCACAGCCACTGCCGGCTGACTACGACCCGCGCAAGCGCCCCTGGTATTCGGATGCGGTCAAGGCTGGCAAGCCGGTACTGACCGAACCATACGCCGACGCCTCGACCGGCGGTCTCATCATTACGGCGGCGGTGCCCGTGAACATCAACGGTACGCTTGCAGGCGTGACCGGCAGCGACTTCTCGCTCGACACGCTCGTTACGATGATCAAGTCAGTCGACGCCGGCACGGATGGTTATGCCTTCCTCGTCAGCAAGGATGGAAAAATCCTGATCCACCCGGATGCGAAATTCGTCGGCAAGCCGATGACCGATCTCTTCAAGGTCAATACGCCTGCAATTTCTTCGGCAATCTCGGAAACCGATATTGACGGCAAGGGCAAGATCACCAGCTTCATTCCTGTCGCCGGTCTGCCGTCTGTCGAATGGTATCTTGGCTTCGTTGTCGACTCCGATCTTGCCTACAGCGCGATTGGACAGTTCCGCATTGCTGCCACTGTCGCAACGATCCTGGCCGTCGTCGTCATGATCGGCCTGCTGGCCACCCTGCTCAGCAGGATCGTCATCCGTCCGGTCACGCAGATGACCGCAGCGATGGAAGGTCTGGCAGCCGGCAACCTCGACGCCGCCATTCCCGGTCAGGAACGCACCGATCAGATCGGCTCCATGGCAGCCGCAGTTGCGGTGTTCCGCTCCAATGCCCTTGAGCGCCTGCGCCTTGAGGACAATGCCGAGCACACCCGCAATCTCTCCGAACAGGAACGCAACGAGCGCGAAAGACTGGCGGCCAAGGACGCACAGGACATTCAGTTCGCAGTCGATGCCCTGGCAACAGGCCTTGCACATCTGTCAGAAGGCGACCTGAATTACCGCATCCAGACGCCATTCGTAACGCGTATCGACCGTTTGCGCAGCGACTTCAACAACTCCGTCGCCAAGCTGAACGCGGCGCTGATCACTGTCGGCCAGAATGCCCGCGCCATTGATGCCGGTGCCACTGAGATCCGCCAGTCGGCCGACGATCTGGCGCGGCGCACCGAACAGCAGGCTGCCTCTGTCGAAGAAACCGCTGCGGCACTGGAAGAAATCACCACCACAGTCAAGGATTCCGCACACCGTGCAGAGGAAGTTGGCCGCCTGGTCGAGCGCACCCGCAACAATGCCGAACAATCCGGCGTGATTGTTGGCGATGCTGTTCGGGCCATGGAGGGCATCGAAAGCTCATCGTCGGAAATCTCCAAGATCATTGGCGTGATCGACGATATCGCCTTCCAGACCAACCTTCTGGCTCTGAATGCCGGCGTTGAAGCCGCACGCGCTGGCGAGGCCGGCAAAGGCTTCGCTGTCGTGGCTCAGGAAGTCCGCGAACTTGCGCAGCGTTCCGCCAATGCGGCGAAGGAAATCAAGACGCTGATCAACACATCGACATCGCAGGTCCAGTCTGGTGTCGACCTGGTCGGCAACGCTGGAAAGGCCTTGGAAACGATCGTCCGCGAAGTGCAGGAAATCAACAGGCACATCAACGCGATCGTCACCGCCTCGCGCGAACAGTCGACAGGTCTTCAGGAAATCAATACCGCCATCAACACCATCGACCAGGGCACGCAGCAGAATGCCGCCATGGTCGAAGAGCAGACGGCGGCAAGCCACGGCCTGGCCACAGAAGCGGCCGCCCTCAATGAGCTGCTGGCACAGTTCAAGCTGGAAGCCGAACGTTACGGCTCCGCTTCCAGCTATGGGCGCGCAGCGTAAAAAAGACGCATGAGACAAAGGAATGGCCGGAGTGATCCGGCCATTTTTATTTCAACTGTGTCGGGAAAACTCTCTTCTGCCCCAAGACTCTCCTGTAGACAGGAGAGGTAGACGTTGATGGAGGAAACGCATGTTTGAAGTGTTGTGGCGCGGCGTGTTGATGGGGATTGGCGGAACCGTCTTCATGGACATCTGGGCGATTGTCCTGCACCGATTTTTCGGCCAGCCTGCACCAAACTGGGCACCCGTCGGCCGCTGGTTCTGGCATGTGCCGAAAGGCAGGGTCTTCCATGACAGCATCGCCAATGCCGCGCCTTATGAACACGAACTGACGCTCGGCTGGATTTCACACTACGCCGTAGGCATCCTCTACGGCATCATTCTGGCGCTCGTGGTTCCGGCGTCGTGGTTCGCGAACCCGACCTTCCTCCTGCCCTGGATCGTTGGCATCATAACCGTCGGCGCTGGCTGGTTCCTGCTGCAGCCCGGCCTTGGCATCGGCTGGGCAGCCTCGAAAACACCCAATCCTAACAAGGTCCGTTTCCTGAACCTGGTTGCCCACACCATCTTCGCACTCGGTATGTACGCCGTGGCGCTGTTGATCCGGTAAAGAAAAGGGGCCGAATGGCCCCTTTCTGTATCTTGGTCAGATATCGGCCGAGAATGTATCACAATCCTCGACACGACCGTTCTGGAAACCACGCTTGAACCATTCCGCGCGTTGGGCCGATGTACCGTGGTTGAAGCTGTCCGGCACCACATAACCCTGCGTCTGCTTCTGCAACGTGTCGTCACCGATCTGGTGAGCGGCATTGAGCGCCTCTTCCAGATCGCCGGTCTCCAGAATGCCCTTCTGCTCGGTGAACTTGCCCCAGATACCAGCGTAGCAGTCCGCCTGAAGTTCAACGCGGACCGACATGCGGTTGGCATCGACCTGGCTCATCGACTGACGGCGACGATTGAATTCCGGCAACACGCCGGTCAGGTTCTGCACATGGTGACCAACCTCATGGGCAATCACATACGCCTGCGCAAAGTCGCCGGACGCTCCGAAACGCTGATCGAGTTCCTTGAAGAAACTGGTGTCGAGATAGACCTTGCGGTCCGTAGGGCAATAGAATGGCCCGCTTGCTGCCGATGCATAACCGCAAGCCGACGACACCTGCCCAGAAAAGAGCACCAGTGTCGGCTTCTCGTAGGTTTCACCGGCAGACTGGAAAATACCGCTCCAGGTGTCCTCGGTTTCGGCAAGAACCGTCCGAACGAACGCGGTCGTGTCATCGGACGACTGGCCCTGCGGCCGCGTACCGGTCTGTTGCGTCGTACTGCCACCATCAAGAGAAATATCGCCACCCGACAGCAGCGTCAGCGGGTTGATGCCAAGCACCCAGCTGATCAGCAGAATAAGCAGAATACCGCCGATCCCGATACCGCCACCGCGCCGGCCAACCGGCACGCGCAATCCACCTCGCCCAAACGGGTCGCCACCCGATGAACCCGACCCAGCCGACATTCCGCGCCTGTCTTCAATATTGTCTGACTGGCGGCGCCCTCTCCATTCCATGCTTTTCTCCCGGCGAAGACCGCCTCAATAACCGCTGAACAACGATACTATAACGCATCTTGTTCCCGAAGACAGCAGGAGAGGTGTCTTGCGTCATATCGCGTGGGGACGCTGGTACCAGACGGCAAAACAGAAAAACGCGAAGATGATGACGACAGGAAGCAAGGACATGAAATCCATCGGACCTGAACCCAAAACGGCAGCGTGCATGATACGCCCCGGGACGAATGTGAAAGCTCCCGCCACCACGATGCCACCGAGATATACACTCTGCATGATGCGCATGTGTCGTCTGATGTCGCCTCTGCGCACAAAATAAATTGCCTGCACGCAGCCATAAATGGTGAAGACCGACAGCAGATGAATGGGACTGAAACCATAAACGACGTTCAGCTCATGAATGAAGAAGGTCGAAACCGACGTACTGACCATCAGTACAACCCAAATCTTTCCCATAGCCCGGTGCACCGTGGTTCCCTTCGGCCGCAAAAGAATGAAGGCCCCGAGCAGGGCTGCCGGTATAACCGTCGCGACATGAAACTGTACTGCTGGGGATGCATCGAGCAAGGGTTGAAGTGACATCGGCAAAGCGTCTTCTGTCCAGTTGAAATCAGAAGCACTTTCAGCAAAACATGGCGCGACCGGAAACCGGACTGACGTCAACCGCAGGAAAACTTCGTGGATCACCCGTCCTTGCAATCCGCGCTTCGTGAAATGCAGGCTGTTGCGCAGTCCCGGAGGCTATGGCTGACGTTTCTTGCCATCCTTGCCATTTTCATTCTGACCGGGCCATTCGGTACGAGCGAGTCCATGCGGTTCGCGGATCGGCTGCTCTATTGGACGATTATTCAGGCCAGCGCCTGGACCATTGCCATCGCTTTCGCGGTTCTGGCCAATCATCTTCTGGCTGGCCGGATTGAGCCGATATTGCTGCGCATGATGGTTGGGGCACTCATTGCCGCCCTGCCGATCGGCCTCATGCTCAGCGTCGTGGATTACAGTTTTCATGACAAATCCATCAGCATCGCATCCATAGCCAAAAGCAGCCTCACGAGCCTGCCGCTCTGCGCAATTTTCTGCCTGCTCAGCTATCTGACGGCGCGCGAAAAGCTGGTGACGACCGCAGCGGTCAACGATACGGAAGAAAGGCGCATACCGCTTCTCGACCGGTTACTTCCGCAAAATAGAGCCGAATTGCTACGGTTGTCAGTCCAGGATCACTATACGGATGTTGTAACCACGCGCGGGCATCAACTCGTTCTTCTGCGTTTTACAGATGCGCTGCGCGAAGTGGGCAATGCGAAGGGATTGCAGGTTCACCGATCTCACTGGATTTCAGATGCGGATGTGATGTCGCTGAAAAAACAGGCCGGACGCCTTTTCATCGTGACCCGGGACGGTTCGGAAATACCCGTCAGTCGGCCCTACAGCGCCCAAGCGCTGGCGCGCTACGCAGACCGTGTACCGATATATTAAGAGTTTCTGTCGATTCCGGAATTTATGGGGTTCCGTTCTCAAAAACATTTGCCTATAAGCCGCTTCTAGCCTGAAAACATTTGAAGTTGCGCGCCCGGCCGGTGAAATCTCACCATGGCCGATTTTTGCGCAACAAAAAAACGGAACGAGAGCCCATGCCGAAGCGCCAAGATATCAAGTCCATTCTTATCATCGGCGCTGGACCGATTGTTATCGGTCAGGCATGCGAATTCGACTATTCCGGCACGCAGGCCTGTAAGGCTCTGAAGGAGGAAGGCTACCGCGTCATCCTCGTCAACTCCAACCCGGCAACGATCATGACGGACCCGGGTCTTGCTGACGCAACCTATGTCGAGCCGATCACACCGGAAGTCGTGGCGAAGATCATTGCCAAGGAGCGCCCGGACGCGCTTCTGCCAACGATGGGCGGCCAGACGGCTCTCAACACTGCCCTCTCCCTGAAGCGCATGGGCGTTCTCGACCGCTACAACGTCGAAATGATCGGCGCCAAGCCGGAAGCCATCGATATGGCTGAAGACCGCGCTCTGTTCCGCGAAGCCATGGCGAGAATTGGCCTTGAAACCCCGCGCTCGATGCTGGCCAATGCCACCGAGATCAAGGACGCCGACCGCAAAAAGCATGAAGCAGCCCGTTCGGAACTGAAAGCCAAGCTTTCCGGCACGGACCTGGACAAGGCGCTGGACGATCTTGAAAACCAGTGGAACCTCGGCGAAACCGATCGCAAGCAGCGTTACATGGCCCACGCCATGGCAATTGCAGCACAGGCGATCGACCACGTCGGTCTGCCGGCCATTATCCGCCCGTCCTTCACGCTTGGCGGCACCGGCGGCGGCATTGCCTACAACCGCTCGGAATTCTTTGACATCGTCTCCGGCGGTCTCGACGCATCCCCCACCACTGAAGTTCTGGTCGAAGAATCGGTTCTCGGCTGGAAGGAATATGAAATGGAAGTGGTCCGCGACAAGGCGGACAACTGCATCATCATCTGCTCGATCGAAAACATCGACCCGATGGGTGTCCACACCGGCGACTCCATCACGGTAGCTCCTGCCCTCACTTTGACGGACAAGGAATACCAGATCATGCGCAACGCCTCGATTGCGGTGCTGCGCGAGATCGGCGTTGAAACCGGCGGCTCCAACGTCCAGTTCGCCGTCAACCCGAAAGACGGCCGTCTGGTCGTCATCGAAATGAACCCGCGCGTGTCGCGCTCCTCGGCTCTGGCCTCCAAGGCAACCGGCTTCCCGATTGCCAAGATCGCTGCGAAGCTGGCCATTGGCTACACGCTGGACGAACTCGAAAACGACATCACCGGTGGTGCAACCCCCGCTTCGTTCGAACCGTCCATCGACTACGTGGTCACCAAGATCCCGCGTTTCGCCTTCGAGAAGTTCCCTGGCGCCTCTCCGATCCTGACCACCGCCATGAAGTCGGTCGGTGAAGTCATGGCCATCGGCCGTACCTTCGCAGAATCGCTGCAGAAGGCACTGCGCGGTATGGAAACCGGTCTGACCGGTCTCGATGAGATCGAAATCCCCGGCTACGAAGAAGGCGAAGGCTCCAAGAACGCCATTCGCGCGGCCATCGGCACACCGACCCCGGATCGCCTGCGCATGGTCGCTCAGGCACTGCGCATGGGCATGACCGAAGAGGAAGTGCACGAGAACTCCAAGATCGATCCGTGGTTCATCGCCCAGTTCAAGGCGATCGTCGACACGGAAGCGCGTATTCGCGAACATGGCCTGCCGACCGACGCAGAAAACCTGCGTATGCTGAAGGCCATGGGCTTCTCCGATGCCCGCCTGGCAAGCCTGACCAGCAAGCGCCCGAAGGAAGTTGCCGAGCTGCGCAACAGCCTGAACGTCCGCCCGGTCTTCAAGCGCATCGACACCTGCGCTGCCGAGTTTGCCTCGCCGACCGCCTACATGTATTCGACCTACGAAACGCCGTTCGTCGGCGCGTTGCGCTCGGAAGCTCAGGTTTCGGATCGCAAGAAGGTCGTGATCCTCGGTGGTGGTCCGAACCGTATCGGTCAGGGCATTGAGTTCGACTATTGCTGCTGCCATGCTGCCTTCGCCCTGAAGGACGCAGGCTTCGAAGCCATCATGATCAACTGCAACCCGGAAACGGTCTCGACCGACTACGACACCTCCGACCGCCTGTATTTCGAGCCGCTGACTGCGGAAGACGTCATCGAAATCATGCGCGCCGAGCAGGAAAAGGGTGAACTCGTTGGCGTGATCGTTCAGTTCGGTGGCCAGACGCCACTGAAACTGGCCGAGGCACTCGAGAAGAACGGTATCCCGATCCTCGGCACCGCGCCCGACATGATCGACCTCGCCGAAGACCGCGACCGCTTCCAGAAGCTGCTGATGAAGCTGGACCTCGCCCAGCCGAACAATGGTATTGCCTACTCGGTTGAGCAGGCTCGCCTCGTTGCTTCCGAAATCGGCTTCCCGCTGGTGGTTCGCCCATCCTACGTTCTGGGTGGCCGCGCCATGCAGATCATTCATTCGGAAGGCCAGCTCCAGACTTATCTGCTGGATACGGTTCCGGGCCTCGTTCCGGAAGATATCAAGCAGCGCTACCCGAACGACAAGACCGGCCAGATCAACACCCTGCTTGGCAAGAACCCGCTGCTGTTCGATAGCTATCTGACGAACGCTGTCGAAGTTGACGTCGACGCACTGTGCGATGGCGAAAGCGTCTTCGTATCGGGCATCATGGAACACATCGAAGAAGCCGGCATCCACTCCGGTGACTCAGCCTGCTCGCTTCCGGTTCGCTCTCTGTCGAAGGAGATTGTCGACGAACTGGAGCGCCAGACGACGGCTCTTGCCAAGGCATTGAATGTCGGCGGCCTGATGAACGTTCAGTACGCCATCAAGGACGGCACGATCTACGTTCTGGAAGTCAACCCGCGCGCCTCGCGTACGGTGCCTTTCGTCGCCAAGACCATCGGCGCACCGATCGCCAAGATCGCCGCCCGCGTCATGGCTGGTGAAAAGCTCGATCCGGCGATTGCTGCTTATGGCGAAAAGCCAGATCCGCGCAACCTGAAGCATATAGCCGTCAAGGAGGCCGTATTCCCGTTCGCGCGCTTCCCCGGCGTCGATATCCTGCTTGGACCGGAAATGCGCTCCACGGGCGAAGTTATCGGTCTCGACACCGACTTCGCACTGGCATTCGCGAAGAGCCAGCTCGGTGCAGGCGTCGACCTGCCACGTTCTGGTGCAGTGTTCGTATCGGTGCGTGACGAGGACAAGGAACGCGTTCTGCCGGCGATCCGCATTCTGGTTGAAATCGGCTTCAAGGTTCTGGCGACCGGCGGCACGCAACGCTTCCTCGCCGAGCAGGGCATCAATGCCGAGAAGATCAACAAGGTGCAGGAAGGCCGTCCGCATATCGAGGACGCCATCCGTAACCGTCAGGTTCAGCTCGTCATCAACACCACCGACAGCAACAAGGCGATTTCCGACTCCAAGTCACTGCGTCGCGCCACGCTGATGCAGAAGGTGCCCTACTACACCACGATGGCTGGCGCCGAAGCCGCCGCACTGGCGATCAAGGCTCTCAAGGCCGGCAATCTGGAAGTGAAGCCGCTGCAAAGCTACTTCTGAGCGACTGTGATATAAGAAACCGGCCAGCAGCGATGTTGGCCGGTTTTGTTTTGTCCAGAGTTTGCCGATCGGCTCAGCAAAACAAAGGAAGCCCTGATGGATGGAGGCATATATGACGGACAAAATGGAAGTTCTGAACGAGCGGCTGTTTGACGTCGATCGCGAAACGCTGTTCCGGGCTTTCTCGGAGCCCGAACTGTTGGCGCAATGGTGGGGCCCGCATGGCTTCACCAACACAATTGGCGCCTTCGATTTCAGGCCTGGAGGTACATGGCAGATCACCATGACAGCGTCCAATGGTACCGATTTTCATAACACCTCCACGTTTCAGGAGATCACGGCACCGGCACGCATCGTTTTCCTGCATCACGAGCCGATGCACGTTTACACGATGGAAATCGACTTTACGGAACAGGAAGACGGCACATTGCTGAACTGGCGAATGCTGTTTGACGCGACAGATGAAAATCTGGAAATCAGGAAGTTTATCGCTGCTGCCAATGAGCAGAACTTCGACCGATTGGAAGAGGTTGTCCTGCAGCGATAACAACATAAAACGCACCAAATCACCGGTGCCTCGACCAATGCCATTGTCGATCACGCATCTATTTTGACGTTTGCTCGTTTTCGCAGTTTCAATGAACTCTTCGTGCGCACAGGAAGGCCAGAGGATGGAAGCGACACTGGAAGAAGAGCTGGCAGGCAGACGCGAATGGATCGGTCTCTTTGTGCTGTCTATCGCCTGCCTGATTTATTCGATGGATCTATCGGTGCTGTTTCTTGCGATCCCGGCAATCGTCGCTGATCTCGACCCATCCGCTTCGGAGCTTCTGTGGATCAACGACATCTACGGCTTCATGGTCGCCGGGTTTCTCGTGACCATGGGCACGCTGGGTGATCGTATCGGGCGCCGTCGCGTCCTGTTGATCGGCGCCTTTGCCTTTGGCATCGCATCTGCACTCGCCGCGTTTTCTTCGACATCTCAGCAGCTCATCATTTCGCGGGCACTTCTCGGTATCGCCGGCGCGACGATTGCACCTTCCACGCTCTCGCTCATCGTCAACATGTTCAGGAGTGAGGCCGAACGCAACCGTGCCATCGGTATCTGGGGCACCGCCTTCGCGCTTGGCGGCGTGATCGGCCCGCTGATTGGCGGCTTCCTGCTGCAATATTTTCACTGGGGCGCTGTGTTCCTTATCAATATTCCGATCATGCTGGCGCTTCTCGCCGTCGCCCCGTTCCTGTTGCCGGAATACAAGAACAGCGAGAGTGCATCGATCGACCTCCTAAGCGTCGTTCTCTCACTCGCAACGGTTCTACCGGTCATTTACGGCTTCAAACATATGGCAGCTTACGGGTTTCAAGCAGATCAGTTGCTCGCCATCGTGATTGGCCTCTGCTTCGGCGCCGTCTTCCTGCGGCGGCAAAAACGGCTTGAGCATCCGCTGATAGACCTGCAGCTCTTTCGCATTCCAGCTTTCAACGCCTCTCTGGTCGTTAATCTCGCTGGCGTTTTTTTCGTCTTCGGCGTCTTTCTCTACCAGAACCTCTATTTGCAGCTTGTCCTCGATCTGACACCGCTTTCCGCAGCCATCTGGTCACTGCCCTCTGCGCTGGTTTTCACCATCATGTCGCTGCAAGCCTACCGGTTCACCAATAGGCTTGGTGCAGTCAAGACTGTGCTGATCGGCCTTGTCATCAACGCCTTGGGCACGGCGGTCATGGCCATTGCCGCATATAGCCAGTCGATTTACGGCATTCTTGGCGCCAGTACGCTGATCGGCCTTGGTTTCGTCCCAGTCATTCTCACCACAACAGGGCTTATCATCGGAACCGCCCCACCTGAACGGGCGGGTTCCGCATCAGCAATCTCCGAAACCAGTGCGGAATTCGGCGGTGCCTTGGGGGTGGCGCTGCTCGGCAGCCTCGGCACCGTTATTTATCGTATGTCCCTGAGCAGCACCGACCTGTCGAGCCTGAGCGAAGATCAGGCCATTGCGGTCTCATCCACGCTCGCGGGTGCGGTGGAGACAGCAAAGGCAATGGGAGTGACAGGTCAGCCAGCCTGGTTGGATATTGCCCGAAACGGCTTTTCCCTTGGTTTCGCGGCCTGCTGCCTATTGGCATCGGTGACATTGTTGCTTCTTGCCGCGATTGCCAGAAAGATCTATGCCAAGGCACACATCGAAGAGTGACGAATTGAAACAGCACAGAACAATCAGGCGACAATGCCGGCATCAACCAGCCGCCTGATGTTTGTCATATCATCTTGAAATCTTTGGAGTTCTTCGTTGCGCTTCGCGCTGTCTGGAATGCGAAGCAGATAGGATGGATGCACGGTGATGAACAGCATTCTGCCACCATCCATCGGCATCGGCTTGCCGCGCAAATCTGATAGTTTTTCTTTCATTCCAGTCAGAGCGAAAACCGCAGTGGCGCCCATTGCGACAATCAGCTTCGGCTGAACGAGGTCGATTTCCCGCGTCAGCCACCACCTGCATCGCTGCACTTCTCCCGCATCCGGACGCTGGTGAATACGCTTCTTGCCACGGCTTTCATATTTGAAGTGCTTGACGGCATTGGTGACATAAAGTTTCGAACGGTCCATTCCGACAACCGCGAGCGTCTGGTCAAATACCTTTCCTGCCGGGCCGACAAAAGGCCTGCCAGCCAGATCTTCGTGATCACCCGGCTGCTCACCGACGATCATTACGTCGGCATCAGCCGGTCCCTCGCCAAAGACAGTTTGCGTGGCTTTGCAATGGATCGGACAAAGCGTGCAGCCCTGCGCCTTATCCCTCAATCCCCCGAGGCTGTTGGCATCGGACAATTCTGGTGCGGGCATGTTTGCTCGTGCCGTCTGGAGCCGGTGATGGAATGGTTGGGGTTCGCTCGCGCCTTTCGCCGCCATCTCCAGAACACGTGCCTCCGCACCGAGTATCAGATCCGGAATAAGCGCTGCCTCAGGCAGGTTTTTCCAATATTTCTTTGGCATCTCCGCCGTCATAGCCTTGATCTTCAATCGGGCCGGATTGAAAATATTGGCGTAATAGGTCCGCCAGAGTTCATCCGCTTCATCGGATAGATCGGGTTTTTCTGCCGCCTCCCGCGACGTCTTCAACGTGTCTCCATCCCATTGGGCAGATCCCTTCGGGGTTGCAATCAGCCAATCCATGTCTGTAAATCGCCGTTGGAAAAAATCGGCCTTGCGCTCCACAATGAAGTGATCCGGCTCAAACCATGCGATAAACCGCCTTCGCACGACCTCCTCTTCAGCCAGGGGCACTTCCTTGAAACGGACAAAGGCCGTCATCTTGTGACTGTCGCGACGGACGGATTTTTCCATGTGCCGGGCGTCAACGACATCCGGGTCGGACTTGAATTGCAGAAGTGCCCGATCGTCACGCAACCGCCACAACAAACGATAGAGCAGAGCAAACCGGGCACGATCACTGTGACAGATGACGGCCTCGGCAAGCGGCAGGAATGCAGAGGGAACACTGAAAGACGCGGAACCTGTTGCTGCGGGGAAAACGGAGCCCTCGTCAAAACCAAACAAATCCGCGCTATCGTCACGACATCGCCAGTCTATCTGGTCTGGTGAAATACCGGACAGAAGACAGGCGCGCGCGGCATTGCGCCACTCGGCAAAATCTCCCCGTCCCTCCAGCACGATCCTATACATTACAGCAACGACAATTGTTCCGGCTGCGGTGCGAACATGGCACGCAGATCGGGGCGTTCCGTCAGCTTTCCCGGCACCCAGCCATCTGCCACCACAAACGCCTTCACCTTTTTCAAGGAAGCGCCAAAGCGTCCGATATCCTCGAGCCGCAACCGGCGAAATCGCCGGGATGACAGGATTGAATTGACGGTTTTGACGCCAAACCCCGGAACACGCAGCAAAAGCTCTCGATCCGCTTTGTTCACATCCACCGGAAACGACTGCCGATTGCCGAGCGCCCAGGCGAGCTTCGGATCGATATCGAGGTCCAGCATCCCGTTCTTTTGTGTGGAGGTAATTTCGCCGATATCGAAGCCGTAAAACCGGTAAAGCCAATCGGCCTGGTACAGCCTGTGCTCCCGCATCAGTGGCGGCTTGATCAACGGCAGGTTTTTCGACGAATCAGGGATCGGGCTGAAGGCTGAATAATAGACGCGTCGCAAACCATAGCTGCCATAGAGCCGCGCACTTGTTGAAAGAATGGTGCCGTCATCCGCACCATCGGCGCCGACAATCATCTGCGTGCTTTGCCCTGCGGGAGCAAACTTTTTGACACGCTTGCTTTTCAGCGTCGGCTCACCCGCCTCTTCGATCTTGAGGCGAATATCGGCCATCGACCGTCGGATATTGTTGGGATGTTTCTCCGGCGCGAATTTGCCGATACCGCTATCGGTTGGAAGCTCGATATTGATCGACAGGCGGTCGGCATAAAGTCCGGCCTCTTCCACAAGATGCGCAGACGCTTCCGGAATGGATTTCAGATGGATGTAACCGCGAAATCCATGCGTTACTCTCAATTCGCGAGCGACACGCACCAATTCTTCCATCGTGTGGTCAGACGAGCGAATGATGCCGGAGGATAGAAAAAGGCCTTCGATGTAGTTTCGCCGATAGAACTCCAACGTCAACCAGACGACCTCCTCGACGGTAAAGCGTGCCCGCTCGACATTGCTTGAGGAGCGATTGATGCAATAGGCGCAATCGTAGATACAGAAATTGGTCAGCAGGATTTTCAACAGGGAGATGCATCGACCATCTGGCGCATAAGCGTGGCAGATGCCCGAACCTTCTGTAGAGCCAAGACCGCCGCTTGCGGAAGAGTTTCGTTTCGTGGTGCCACTGGACGCACAAGACGCATCGTACTTCGCTGCGTCCGAAAGAATGGCAAGCCGCTCTTTGATTGACTTTCTCATACTATGTTCTCTATATGTTCCGATGACGAAAGTCAATTAAACTGCATAAGATACTGAATTTCATAGCGATTATCGGGAAGTTTAATTTTCTGGCATTTCGCTGTCGTCTTCTGATATAGTCGGTTTAATTCTGATTTTGACACGGTTCCGGAGCTCTGCTTCGGAACCTGTTTCTTTTTGTGTCTGCGAATACCGCGGCTCGAATGCGAAGGAATAAGAAATGGTAGAAAAAGTACCGATGACTCAGGGTGGATTCGTCAAGTTGCAGGAAGAGCTGCGTTGGCGCCAGCAGGAGGAGCGTCCGCGCATCATCGAGGCAATTTCGGAAGCGCGCGCCCACGGCGACCTTTCGGAAAACGCCGAATACCACGCCGCCAAGGAAGCCCAGAGCCACAATGAAGGCCGCATCACCGAACTGGAAGATCTGACCGCCCGTGCGGAAGTCATCGATCTCTCCAAGATGTCCGGCTCCAAGATCAAGTTTGGCGCCACTGTGAAGCTTGTCGATGAGGATAGCGACGAAGAAAAGACCTACCAGATCGTTGGCGACCAGGAAGCCGACGTGAAGGCTGGCCGCATCTCCATTTCTTCGCCCATCGCCCGCGCCCTGATTGGCAAGGAAGTCGGCGACAGCATCGAAGTCAATGCACCGGGCGGCGCAAGAGGATACGAGATCCTCGCCGTACAGTGGGGCTGATAGCCGCCAGGTGTCACGTGTGCCATCGGACGCGTAGACACGCCGCATCTGCTTGAAATCTTGCATCTCTGTTCCGCTCGGGTGACGTCATTCGAGCGGAATGTGTTTTAGCGGAACAGACGGAACGTTAAATTTGTCTCGGGTCGATCTCAAAGATGTGCAGGTGCTTGCGCCGAATTTTAAAAAAAGACTTTCGGGCGTAACGTCCACCATCGTTCAGCTTATTCCGGCCCAGAACCGGATGGGACAAAAGGTGGCAGCTATCGGCCCGGGCCTGCCTGCACATTTGCCGTGTGTACGCTTCCGCGATCTTTGGCGGCTTTGGCTGACCGGTCCGCTCGGCGGACCTCGCATATGGCATGCACGACGCAACATCGAAATGTTGCCGGGCATCATCATGCGCGACGTGCTCCGTATGAAGGTCAAGCTTCTCTTCACCTCCGCCGCACAAAGACGACACTCCGGCTACACCCGCTGGCTGATTTCGAAAATGGATGCGGTCGTGGCGACCAGCGGTCGCTCCGGATCGTTTCTGGAAATTCCGCATCAGGTCATCATGCATGGCGTTGATACGACGCTGTTTCATCCCGGCAAAACGGACGAGGACACGATAGCGGCAACTGGCCTTCCGGGTCGACATCTGGTCGGTTGTTTTGGGCGTGTCCGTCACCAGAAGGGCACTGATCTTTTCGTTCGCGCCATGATCGAGCTGCTGCCCGACTATCCCGAATGGACCGCGGTGGTCTCCGGCCGGGTCACGCCCGAACATAAGGCTTTCGGTGACGCGCTGAAGTCCGATACAGAAGCCGCTGGCCTCACACAACGCATCATCTTTCAGGGTGAAGTGGATGACATCAAACCCTGGTACAGACGTCTGTCGCTCTACGTTGCCCCTTCCCGCAACGAAGGTTTCGGCCTCACGCCATTGGAGGCCATGGCATCCGATGTCGCCGTCGTCGCCAGCGATGCGGGCGCTTACGCGGAAATGATCGTCGAGGGAGAGACCGGCATGGTCGTCAAGGCTGGCGACTACGATTCGCTGCGTGATGCGATCAGAAGCTATCTCGCCGATCCGAAGAAAACGCGGCAACACGCACATGCCGGACTCCATCATGTCCGCACCGCCTTCCCGCTGGAAAACGAATCGGAACGGCTAGGCGCGCTCTACGACAAGCTACGGCAGAGCTGAAAAAGCGCGCAGTCGCCTGCGCGCTAAAGAGATTAGACTTCGACAAGTCCAACGCGTTTGACCTGACGGATCGTCAGCATGGTGCGCACCGTATCTACATTCTCGTCGGCAGTCAGAACCTCAATGACGAAATCCTGGAACTCCGTCAGGTTTTTTGCCACGCAGTGCAGCAGAAAATCGCTTTCGCCTGAGACCATCCACGCCTGCCGCACCAGCGACCATCCGCCCGTTGCAGCAGCGAAGGCTTTGAGATTGCTGTCCGATTGGCGCTTGAGACCGACCATGCAGAAGGCAACGAGATCGAAGCCGAGTTTCGGCGCGTTCAACATGGCGTGATAGCCTTCGATGACACCGGCCTCTTCCAGCTTACGCACGCGCCTGAGACACGGCGGCGCTGAAATGCCGACCCGTTCAGCAAGCTCCACATTCGTCATGCGGCCGTCACGCTGCAATTCGCGCAATATTTTCAGATCGATGGCATCGAGTTCGACGCTGGTCACGGAGAGTTCCTCTTTGAGCAGAAGAACTTCCTTGTACTATTCGGGGCAGGATTCGCAAGAATATGCCGCTCTCGGGACACAAAATTACACAGGCATCCACAACTGCCTTGTTGGTAACGCAAGGCTGCCCTTGAATAAAGGCACTAGACAACCTTAAATACCGGCAATTGAAGGGTTGCGGCATTGCCTCTACCCCTGCTGAAAGGAACACCCCATGTCTGCCCGCCACACCAAGGTATTAATCATCGGTTCCGGCCCCGCCGGCTACACGGCCGCGATCTACGCTGCGCGCGCGATGCTGAAACCTGTGCTGATTGCCGGCATGGAACAGGGTGGCCAATTGATGATCACCACGGATGTTGAAAACTATCCAGGCTTTGCCGATCCTATTCAGGGTCCTTGGCTGATGGATCAGATGCTAAAGCAGGCAACCCACGTCGGTGCAGAAATCGTCAATGACCTCGTAACCGAAGTTGAAACCACAGTACGCCCCTTCGTTGTCCGCACCGATTCCGGACAGGTCTGGACCGCAGACACACTGATTATTGCGACCGGCGCGAAAGCCAAGTGGCTTGGCATCGAAAGCGAACAGCACTTTCAGGGCTTTGGCGTTTCGGCCTGCGCGACCTGCGATGGCTTCTTCTATCGCAACAAGGATGTGATCGTCGTGGGTGGCGGAAATTCCGCAGTCGAGGAAGCACTCTATCTCGCCCATATCGCCAAGACCGTCACCGTCGTACATCGGCGCGACAGCTTCCGCTCGGAAAAGATCCTTCAGGAGCGCCTGTTCGCCAAGGAAAACGTCAAGATCCTCTGGAACACGGAAGTGGCTGAGATCACCGGCGCACCTGCCAAGCACCCAATGCCACCATCGGTGTCCGGTGCGAAGTTGCGCGACACGAAGACCGGCGAAATCAGCGAAATGCCGATCGACGGCGTCTTCGTCGCAATTGGTCACGCGCCGGCCGTCGAACTGTTCAAGGGCAAAGTGAAACTCAAGGACAATGGCTACATGTGGACGGCTGCCGATTCCACGGCAACGAGTGTTGAAGGCATTTTTGCTGCCGGCGACGTGACTGACGACATCTATCGACAGGCTATCACGGCCGCTGGCATGGGTTGCATGGCAGCACTCGAGGCCGAACGTTATCTGACCGCACATCAACCGCTTGCGGTAGCAGCCGAATAATCGAAAGGCAGGATCGGCATGGCGATGCCATTGGATTGGGACAAACTGCGCATTTTCCATGCCGCCGCGGAAGCGGGTTCATTTACCCATGCGGCAGACAAGCTGCACCTGTCCCAGTCGGCGATCAGCCGTCAGGTCAGCGCATTGGAACAGGACGTCGGCGTCAAACTGTTTCACCGGCACGCCCGTGGCCTGATCCTCACGGAACAGGGTGAGTTGCTGTATCGCACAGCCCATGACGTGCTTTTGAAGCTTGAAACCGTCAAGATGCAGTTGACCGAAACGACGGAGAAGCCCAGCGGCAAGCTGCGCGTCACCACCACGGTCGGCCTCGGTCAGGGTTGGCTGACGGACAAGGTGCAGGAGTTCCTGCAGCTTTATCCGGAAATGTCGATCCAGCTCATCCTCGATAACGAGGAACTCGACGTGAACATGCGGCACGCCGACTGCGCGATCCGCTTGCGTCAGCCGCAGCAGTCGGACCTCATCCAGCGCAAGCTGTTCACGGTGCACATGCACGTCTATGCCGCACCGTCCTACATCAATCGATATGGCGAACCGCAATCGATCGAGGATCTGGACAACCACCGTATCATCTCATTCGGTGAACCGGCTCCCAACTATCTGCTGGACGTGAACTGGCTGGAAAACGCCGGTCGTTCATCCGACAACACCCGCACGCCGCACTTGCAGATTAACAGCCAGACCTCGATCAAACGGGCCTGCCTGCTGGGAATTGGCATCGCTTGCCTGCCGGATTACATCGTTGGACGTGACCCTGGTTTGATTCAGTTGTCGCTCGCCGCGGATATCCCCTCGTTCGATACCTACTTCTGCTATCCCGACGAGATGAAAAACGCTGCAAAACTGAAGGCGTTCAGAGACTTTATCGTTGCCAAGGCGCGCAACTGGAACTTCTGACGCAAAAACAGTCGACTTCATGGAATTGGCAATAAAATCCAATCGGTTAACTGCCGATCAAAAGGAGAATTTCCGCAACTTCCGCGTAGAGCCCTGCACAAAAAATATACCGGAAAGATGAAGGTCTGCGTAAATCGCATGCCTGACCTGCACAAAAAAGAGTTGTTGTCTGCACAAAAAAGCACCATATCGCACTCAGCTGATGCACACCGGTGGCTTTCCTCCCAGTTCCACCGCATCAGCTGTTCCCCTCTGGAGGTTTTTAACCTTCACACTTAAAAGGGCCCTGGATCTTTCCGGTGGCCCTCTTTTTTTTACCCGCAATAATTTTCTCCAAATATGCGTAATACTGCATAATACAACCTTGTTTTGTAGGCACCGCGCACCCATATCTAATTCAGCTGTCGCGGCTGACTTTTGTGCGCTGGACAGCTGTTCCCCTCTGGAGGTTTTTGACCTTCAAACTATCAGGCCGCGGAGAAATCCAGCGGCCTTCTTTTTTTGCTAAGCATGCAGCGTGGAAACGGGGCGCGTCTGCGCGAGAGCGCAATAGCCAGCGCATCCTTGCATGGCTTTCACAGAGACGTGAATTGTATATCGATTTTTACCGATATATAGATCGTCAACATCAGATTTAAGAGAAAAACGCTTATGAACCCGGAGGACATCCTCAAGGCGATCTCGCATCCGGCAAGACTGCAGTTTCTGGCATGGTTGAAACACCCGGAACGGCATTTCTGTCAGGATCACCCGTTCAGTATGGGCGTGTGCGCCAACCAGTTCCAGGTTGGTGGTCTGTCGCAATCAACCGTCTCCTCGCACCTTGCGATCCTGCAATCCGCAGGCCTCATAAAATCGAAGAAGGTTGGCCAATGGGTGTTTTTTGAACGGAACGAAGAAACAATCGACGCATTTCTCGACTATCTGAAAACCAATCTCTGAGCCTCCCAAGCTTCGAGCTCTCTTGCGCAAATCCCTGCGCAAACAAGCCAACCGACCAGAAAGTGAAGTCGTATGACCAGCCTTTTCGAACCGGCACAGGCCGGCGACATTGTCCTCGCCAACCGAATTGTCATGGCGCCCCTCACCCGCAACCGGTCTCCCGGGGCAATTCCCAACAATTTGAACGCCACATATTACGAACAGCGCGCCTCGGCCGGTCTGATTGTAACGGAAGGCACGCCGATCTCTCAGCAGGGCCAGGGCTACGCCGACGTTCCCGGTCTCTATAAGAAAGAAGCTGTTGACGGCTGGAAGACGGTCACAGACGGCGTTCACGCTGCCGGCGGCAAGATCGTCGCCCAGATCTGGCATGTCGGGCGTATCTCGCACACCTCGCTGCAACCGCATGGTGGGCAGCCTGTCGCGCCATCCGCGATCACGGCAAAATCCAAGACCTATATCATCAACGACGACGGCACCGGCGCTTTTGCCGAAACCTCTGAGCCTCGCGCGCTCACGCATGATGATATCGGCCTTATCCTTGAGGACTATCGCTCCGGCGCACGTGCAGCGATCGAGGCAGGTTTCGACGGCGTCGAAATTCATGCCGCCAATGGCTACCTCATCGAGCAGTTCCTGAAATCCAGCACCAATGAGCGCACCGACCAATATGGTGGCTCGATCGAAAACCGTGCCCGTTTCCTTCTGGAAGTCGTTGATAGCGTGACAAAAGAAATTGGCGCTGGCCGCACCGGTATCCGCTTGTCTCCGGTCACACCGGCCAACGACATTTTCGAAGCTGATCCGCAGCCGCTCTACAACTATGTTGCCGAGCAGCTTGGCAGCCGCGGCCTGGCATTCGTCCACGTCGTCGAGGGCGCAACCGGCGGCCCGCGTGACTTCAAGCAAGGAGACAAGCCGTTCGACTACGATGCCTTCAAGGCTGCCTATCGCAATGCTGGCGGCAAGGGGCTCTGGATCGGCAACAACGGCTATGATCGTGACAGCGCGATAGCAGCGGTCGAAAACGGCAAGGTCGACGCTGTCGCCTTCGGTAAGGCGTTTATTGCAAACCCGGATCTGGTCCGCCGCCTCAAAGACGACGCGCCGCTGAATGAGCCCAACCAGCCGACCTTCTATGGCGGCGGCGCCCAAGGTTACACGGATTATCCGGCTCTCGCCTGATGACAAACGATAAGCCGCGCCCCTCAACAAGGCGCGGCTTTTTGTTCAAGCATGCCTCCTGGCCTGCCGAGCGGCAAAGTCCGAGAAAGCTCCCATGATAAACGCGTTGGGCACATGCAGCGCCTGAAGAAACCCGCTCCCTGTTTCCCGACCGATGCTCATCAGCGCGACTTGCAGGCCATATAGCCCGAGCAGAATTATCGCGCGTGAGAGATTGGGGCGAAGATCACTCTGGCGCAGGGCCATAACCACCAACGCGCCAATTGGAAGCACGAGAAACATCCCAAGCGCCTTATGCAATTCAATCAGCGAGCTGTCATAATACAGCGATAGTCCCGCCAGCAAGACCTGCGCGAAAATCAGTACCGGCACACTCGCCGATATCAAGGCAAACAATTGGCGCGAGCGCGATCCGGAATGGACAGGAATGGCCATCACACCCTCCTCGTCACGTTGATGAAGCCGCCGGTCTCCTCAGAACCCTCGCGGACGGGGTCGAGACAACCAAGCCCCGCCAGAGTTGCCGATATTGCCAGATCGATCGGGGTGCGCGGCTCGTCCCCGAGAAACTCCACGAGTTTGCGATTGCTCATCCGGATCGGCATCCGCCAGAGATATTGCAGTTCGAGGACTTCACGAAACAACGGAACAACAGGCGCGGCCAGCCGCACCGCACTCCACGACAGACGCTTCATCTTGACGGGATGGCCGGATACACGCTCGATTGCCTTGACGATCTGCAGACCGTCGAAGTCCCAAAAGCCATCCAAATGGAAGACAGAGAACGGGGCCAGCGCATCCGATCGATCAAGCAGGCGGCCGATTGTTTCGGCCACATCCGGCAGATAGGCCCACTGATGCCCGGCATGAGGATAGCCGGGGTTCGATACTCGACGGACAGGTTTTCCTGGTCGCACCAGCATCTGCGAGAACCAGTTGTTCTTCGCAGTGGGCCCGAAGAAATCTCCCGCCCTCACGATCAGCACCGGCACGCCGCGAAGCGAGGCCGCCTTAAGCCGCTGCTCCATTTCCTTTCGCAACATGCCTTTACGGGTAAAAGGATTTTGCGGACTTACTTCCGTCAGGACAGGAAAGGCATCAGCACCGAAATTATAGACCGAGCCGGGAAACACGATACGTGCCCTGACAGCTTCGGCGGCGGCAATTGTGTTGTCCAGCATCGGCAACACTTGCTTTTCCCAGTTCTGGTATCCGGGCGGATTAACCGCGTGAACGATCATATCCGCACCTTCGGCGGCTGCCAGGACATCGGTGCGGCTCAAGGCGTCGCCAGTGACATATTCCATGTCCACCCTCGCCCCTGACAGCGCCGCCCTGCGGCTGATCGCCCTGACGCGCCAGCCGCGCTTCAAAAGCATTCTTGAAATCTCGCCACCGATACCGCCATTTGATCCCAGCACGAGGGCCAGACGCCCAGCGGTTTGAATGGAAGCTTTGCTGTCTTCATTGATCATTGCCGTCACTCCTTCATCTTGACTGGAGTATTGGCTCGTTATGGATTATACGAAATTGTCGAAATACGTGGATCGGCCATACAAAATCTTATGATGAAGAACCGTAACGTGAGTTGGGATTTTTACCGAACCTTTCTCGGTGTTCTCCGGGATGGTTCCCTCTCTGCGGCAGCCCGTGAGCTAGGCATCACGCAGCCCACCGCTGGCCGCCACATCGGGGCGCTGGAGGAAGCCATAGGCTTCCCGCTGTTCATTCGCTCTCCGCACGGACTGATGCCGACAGAAGCGGCACTTGCCCTGCGTCCCTACGCAGAAAATCTTGCTGCGACGGCATCGGCGCTGATGCGGGCGGCATCTGGCGAAGTCGGCAAGATCGAGGGCGCGGTTCGCATCAGCGCCTCCGATATCATCGGCGTGGAAATCTTGCCGTCGATTATCGCCAAGTTGCAGGATATTCATCCGCGGCTCGAGATCGAACTTTCACTGTCTGACACACTGGAAGATCTTTTGCGGCGAGAAGCCGATATCGCCATTCGCATGACAGAACCGCAGCAGGATGCGATTGTCATGCGCTATATCGGCAATTTCCGGCTGGGCTTTCACGCCACGCGCGAATACCTGGAAAAAGCCGGTACTCCGATGGAAATGATGGATCTGGAAGACCATCGCATGATTGGTTTCGATCGCAAGACGCCTTTCATTCGGGCTGCAATCCACCATATGCGATCCCTCAAGCCCGAGATCCCTGATACGGAAGAAATTTCATTCGCCGTACGCGCAGACAGCAATCTTGCCCAACTCTCGATGATCCGCGCCAGCGCGGGGATCGGTGTCTGCCAGATAGGTATGGGGCAAAAAGATCCTCGGCTTGTCCGTGTTTTGAACCACATCGACATTCCGCTGCACACCTGGGTCGCAATGCACGAAAATCTCAAGACGTCACCACGTTGCCGCGCCGTTTTCAGCGCGCTGGTGGAAGGCTTGAAAGCCCATCTGAAAGAGACGGACCCGGAAGCGCCGCCGCAAAGGCGTTAAAACTCAATAAGGCCGCGCCTGGGACTGGCGGGTGGTCTTGTCCACAATCTCGGCCTCCGGCCGGTCGCCGCCCTGACTGTATTCTTCGTGCCAGTGGCCTGTTTCGTCCTGATAGCTTATCTCTTCATCTTCCCCGCCGATCTGCTGTTCAGCGGCAACGATCCGCGCCGCCTGAACGGCATCGGAATAGGATGGGAACGTTTCGGAATAGGCGCCATTCAGTCGATAGGCAAAACCTCCATCATGTTCCACAATTTCATACACCACTTTGGTCATACATGCTTCCTCCTGCTTCAGGCGACATGACCATAACCGCTATTCAGATGTGGCATTCAGCGGACACCAAAGCGCGGGCGGCACGTCCTTGACGCCACCACTATCCTCCCAAAAACGCCTGAGTGCAAATTCTGCTTAAACGATGAGACGAGGCGTCGCAGGCCGATCGCGAGTGAGCGAAACGTTTCGCTCGATAGATCAACGTGAGCTAACACAAATAAAAAAGCCCGGCATCGCTGCCGGGCCTTATCATAATGTCAGTGCTATTAGCGGCAATCAGCGCAGAAGCGCTGGATACGCTTGCAGGCCTCTTCAAGCAGCGTCTCCGAGGTGGCGTAGGAGATGCGGAAGTTCGGGCCAAGACCGAAAGCCGAACCGTGCACAACGGCAACGCCTTCAGCTTCGAGCAATTCGGAAACGAAATCCTCGTCCGTTTCGATGACCTTGCCGGACGGTGCGGTCTTGCCGATCATGCCAGCGCAGGACGGGTAGACGTAGAACGCACCTTCAGGTGTCGGGCAATTGATACCCTTGGCCTGGTTAAGCATGGAAACAACCAGATCACGGCGACCTTCGAAGATCTTCTTGTTCTCGGGAATGAAATCCTGAGTACCGGCCAGCGCCTCGACGGCGGCCCATTGCGAGATGGACGACGCACCCGACGTCTGCTGACCCTGGATCATGTCCATTGCCTTGATGAGCGGCAGCGGACCCGCAGCGTAACCAATACGCCAGCCGGTCATGGCATAGGCCTTGGAAACGCCATTCATGGTCAGCGTGCGGTCATAGAGCGACGGCTCCACTTCAACAGGCGTCACGAATTTGAAATCGCCATAGGTCAGGTGCTCGTACATGTCGTCCGTCAGCACCCAGACATGCGGATGCTTGACCAGCACGTCCGTCAGAGCCTTCAGCTCGTCATGCGAATAGGCCGCACCCGACGGATTGGAAGGCGAGTTGAAGATGAACCACTTGGTCTTCGGCGTGATCGCCTTGTCCAGTGCTTCAGGCTTGAGCTTGAAATTGTCTTCCAGCGTGGTGTCAACGAAAACCGGCGTACCACCGCAAATCGCAACCATTTCCGGGTAGCTTACCCAGTAAGGTGCCGGAATGACGACTTCGTCGCCCGGGTTGAGCGTTGCCATGAAGGCGTTGAAAAGAATCTGCTTTCCACCCGTGCCGACAATGGTCTGCTCAGGCTTGTAGTCGAGACCGTTTTCACGCTTGAACTTTTCAGCAATCGCCTTGCGCAGTTCAGGGATACCGGAAACAGGCGTGTATTTCGTTTCGCCACGCTTGATGGCATCGATGGCCGCTTCCTTGATGTTTTCAGGCGTATCGAAATCCGGCTCGCCTGCGCCAAGGCTAATCACATCGCGACCCTTCGCTTTGAGATCGCGAGCTTTCTGGGTGACGGCGATGGTGGCGGACGGCTTTACGCGGGAAAGAATGTCGGCAAGGAAGGCCATTTTTAATCGGTCCTGTTGAAGTTGACATCGGCAGAAGCCCGAAAACGTCGACGACTGCGGCATTTTCTATGTCTAAAGAGCAGCAGTCTTTCAAGGCCAAAAGCCGACATATGTGGAATAACGGAAGATTTAAATCTTCCTTTACCGGGAAGTAACGCTTCCTCGTTAAAATCTGGGGGTCAAATCGTGTGTTTTGCTGCTGGTGAAATATGGCGCAGAAAAGCATCTTTTCCAGCCTCGTCCGCCAAGCCGACGGGACCTGGACCACAACCTATCGCACGTTCAGCTTGAAATCGGCTTTACAGCCGATCTTTCGAAGAACGGAGGCCGGCCCTCTCGACATCGATTCCTTCGAGGGTCTCGTCCGCCCCTATCGTGGTGAAGAGCCTGTCACGCCGGGTGAGTTTTTCGCACTCGTTGCGCCTGAAGATATCGAGAACATCGACAGCATTCTGCGCACCATCCATATCCTCAACCTGGGCAGGCTGGATCGCGCGCGCGCCCGCATCTTTGTCAATTTTCATCCTGGCCTCTTCCAGACACCTACCAAAATGCGGCAGGAGGTGGAACGCATGCGACTTGCCGCCCACGAAGCGGGCATCACAGCAGATCGCATCGTCTGCGAAATCTCGGAAAAGAAAACATCCGACACACGCATGGTGGCGGATTTTGCCTATCATATGCACGATATCGGCTTTCGCGTCGCCTTGGACGACTATGGCGCCGGCGATTCCGACATCGAGCGCATCAAGCTTATAAAGCCGGACTATGTGAAATTCGAATCCGGATGGGTAAATGAGTTCATGCGCAATTCGGCCGGCGCTGCATTGCTGCGCGTCATCGTCGGCCAGTTCCGCAAAGATGGCATAGAACCCGTCTTTGAAGGACTGGAGTCAGACTGGCAGGTCGACCTTTGCGAAGAACTCGGCGTTTTCCTGATGCAGGGATACGTGCTGGCCAAACCCGAGCTGGCCCCGACGAGCTTCGATGAGCGTTTTCCCGAACTGGGAAGCGACCGATACAACGCCACGGTGCGGGCAGAACGAGCCACATCAGGCCTGCCGCTCTTCAAGGAAGATCGTCCTTCGGACATTCGTCCGGCACGCCCAACACGAACATTTGGAAAACGCGGCATCTGATAAGACCGCACGCATTAACCGTGCCTTGATATTGCCATAATAAATACCGCGGACCGCCTGAATTCGGTCTCCAAGCAGTCCATTTCGAAGCCTCTTCTATCCTTCGCGAGCAGGGATAAAAGGGAACTGAACAGTGTTTACAAACGATCGGACTTCCGTCGAAAGATTACGGGCCAAAAGAACATTGTTTTCTCTCTGGATGGCGGTAGCTGCTCTCCTCGTGATCCTGACCATGGCGGCAGGACTTGCGACCTCGGCAAATGCTGCGCAGGCCGTGGACACCATGCAGACCGCCTCCATCCCTCAGGTTGCCGCAGCCGCACCGGAAGGCGACAACACATTGCTCATAGCTCTCTCTGGCTTCGTCTTTCTCGGCCTCGGTGTCGGTGGTGTGGTCCTCACAAGGCGCAGCCTGAAAGACGAAGCGCGTCGTTTCAAATAGCGACCACGAAATGGTTCCTGCCGCCTTTTGCCCGCCCTGCCGTGGATCTGACCTCCCCGTGGCTGCTGACTTGCAGCGTCCGCACCTTGCTGATAAAGCACGTGGCTAACGTCGTATCGACAATTCAAAAAATTCCCGAACGTCCAAGGCCGTGACACTAGGTTGTCAGGCCCTTGTCTTGCTGCTGGTGCCATTATGACACGTGTTCAAGCCAATCTGGTGCTTCTCCTCGCTGCGGCGATCTGGGGTGGCGGTTTCGTTGCCCAGTCTTCGGCGATGGCATCGATCGGGCCGTTCTGGTTTGTCGGGCTACGCTTTGCGATCGCAACCATTGCCGTTCTGCCATTTGCCCTGCTCGAAAACCGCAGCCTCAAAGCCGCCCCGACGACGGGCAACATGCGGTCGTTTGCGATTGTCGGGCTTGCTCTTTTTGGTGGCGCTACTACGCAGCAGGTCGGCCTGCTCACCACCACAGTGACGAATTCCAGCTTTCTGACTGGCCTCTATGTGATTTTCGTACCGGTCATTGCGGTCGTTCTTTATCGTCGCCATCCGCACTGGATCGTGTGGCCTTGTGCTCTGATGATGCTTGGCGGAATTTTCTTGCTGTCGGGCGGCGCGTTCGCTGCTCTCACCCAGGGCGACATCCTCAGCATTATCTGCGCCTTCTTCTGGGCCATCCAGATCACGCTGGCTGGCCGCTTCGTTTCCGAAACTGGGAGACCTCTGGCGCTGTCCTGCACACAGTTCGCTGTTTGCTCCCTCCTGAGTTGCATCATCGCTCTCGTCTACGAGCCGATCAGCATGGCAGCGATTACAGGTTCGCTGGCCGAGATTTTCTATGTAGGACTGGTCTCATCAGGCCTTGCTTTCGTGCTGCAGGTCATCGGCCAGCGTTACACGACAGCCCCTCAGGCAGCGATATTTCTCTCATCAGAAGCCCTTTTCGGTGCTTTGCTAGCATCGATTTTCCTCAACGAGACGATTTCGGGGGCCGGTTACGTAGGCTGCCTGATTATCTTCGTTGCCATCCTGATGGTCGAACTCATACCCGAACTCACCAAAAAGCGACCCAAAAGCATGGCGGGCGCGGCCTGATACAAAAAGAACCATTTTTCCCAATTCGGGAAAAAGCGCGGCGCCACTGCTAGAAATTTGCTGAAAATGCCGAACCATACGGTGATTATTTCAGCAATTTAGCAGGCTGCAGAAAAATTATGCGATCGCCGTCATTTGCTCTACCGCAGGTTTTTTATCTGATAAAAAGCCCTTGAAAACTTTTGCTTGCCAATTTCAAATAAACGCATCACTCTACCGCGGTTCGGGCAATTTGCGAGCATGGGAAGGCCTATAAATTTGCGCACCGGGGACGCTATAAACCTCGGGCGGCGGGACGAAAAACGTTGGATGAGAACGCCATTACTTCCCGTTGCGAAGGTCCATTTTCTCAATAGTCAAAAGCTGCCTGCCAACGCCCACGCGGGGCAAAACTGTAATGCTGCCTGTAGCTGAACGCGGGCAGAGCGAAAAGGACCTGATGCATGGCCGAGACTGGCACCGTAAAATTCTTCAATACCGACAAAGGCTTCGGCTTCATCAAGCCAGACAATGGTGGCGCTGATATCTTTGTTCACATCTCTGCCGTACAGGCTTCTGGCCTGTCCGGTCTCTCAGAAAATCAGAAAGTAAGCTTCGACACGGAACCGGATCGTCGCGGTAAGGGCCCGAAGGCAGTCAATCTGCAAATTGCTGGCTGACCCGACACGGCTTTCTCTTCTAGTTGAAGCCCGGCAGGAATGCCGGGTTTTTTTATTTGCGTCGCCAAAACAACTTCAGGTTCAAATGCCTTGAAGATAGGGGTTCGTACGGCGTTCTTCATCCAGGCGCCCACCCGGGCCGTGACCGCAAATGAACCCGACCTCATCGCCAAGCGGCAGAAGCTTGTCGCGAATGGATGCAATCAGTTGGTCATGGTTGCCACCCGGCAGATCGGTGCGACCGACGGAACCGGAGAACAATACGTCTCCGACATGCGCGAAATTCTGGTCACGATTGTAATAGATGACATGGCCTGGCGCATGGCCAGGGCAATGATAGACCTCAAACACATGATCGCCGAAGGATACCCGGTCGCCGTCATTCAGCCATCGGTCCGGCAGTACGTTTTGCAGACCGCTGATCCCGTATTTCTCCGCCTGCGCCTCAATTCGCTCAAGAAGCGGACGGTCGTCTTCGTGCGGGCCAACAATATCAAGAGCGAGCTTCTCTTTGAGTTCCTTGGCTCCTCCGGCATGATCGAGGTGACCATGCGTCAGCCAGATCTCTTTCAACGTGATGCCGTTTTCCGCAACAACCTGGAGAATAACGTCCACATCCCCGCCGGGATCAACAATGACGCCCTCCTTGGTGTCCTGATCGAAAAGAACAGTGCAGTTCTGTTCAAAAGGCGTAACAGGAATAATGCCTGCCTGTAGTTTTCCCATGTTATCGTCTCCGGCACCCAAAAAATCCAGTTTTCTATAACGCGCTGTCCTGCCCGGCACAATGCAACGACCGCATTCGTTGGATCGCTGTTTAGCGTTGGAAATCAGTGAGAACGGTCCGAACAGAATGTTTTCAGATACCGGCTGCACAAAAAATCTTGGAACGGACAGACCGTTCTGACGTTTAGCTCCCGTCTTAAAAGGAGTGAGACACATGGACAAAAAGCTGAAACTACTCATAGCCGGCGGCGCTTTTGCGCTCATGGCCGGTTACGCCAATGCCGCCATGGTCGCCACAACCGCATCCGACATTTCCGTGCGTTCTGGCCCTGGCGAAGACTATCCAGAACTGGGTCTTGCTACCCGTGGCAGCAATGCCGTGCTTGATGGCTGCATCGAGAGCAGCGCCTGGTGTCGTATTGAGGTGAACGGTATGAGAGGTTGGGCACATGCCGACTATCTCAACGTAATGTATGAAGGCTCGCCTGTCGTTCTGGAAGAGCGCCGTAGCGACCTTAACGTGCCCGTTGTCACCTATGAAAAGACCTCGAGCATTCAGGCCGAACCGAACCCCGGCGACCCCAATCTTGGTCGCGTGGCCGATGTCGATGCCATCACGCCACCTGAAACGGTGATCACCTACATGGATAGCCATCCGGCTGATGTGGTCCGCGTCGACGGTGACGTCGTTGTCGGCTCGACTTTGCCGCCAAATACGCAGCTCATGACGATCCCGGACTACGAATATAGCTACGTGCGGGTGAATGATGTTCCGGTTCTGGTCGAACCTGGCACTCGTCGTATTGTCTACGTGTACGAGTAACGGCAAGGCAAGGCGTGACAAAAATCGCCAGACCTATCGAGAAGAGCGCGGATTTCCGCGCTCTTTTCTTTTGCCATCGCTTCCCAGCAGGATTCCGGTTGCACCCCGACCCGCACCATATTATCCAGCGCAACAGAAAATGATCGGCGACATCCTCCCGAGCGGGCACGTTTTCGGCTATGTTTACAAAATATTGGCGCATGGACGTGAGTCAGCCGCAGACAACGAAGGAACAGCAGTGCCACCGCAATCGCTCAAGAACGCAGCCACGAAGCAGACACCTGCACTTCCGAAGGTTGATGACGGGAAGATCGATTTCGACACGATTGAAGCACTGTTCTTCGCTTACCGCGACTTCGTCTCCGATCCGGATGTCATTCTTTCCAAGCTTGAATACGGGCGCGCGCACCATCGTGTTGTGTATTTCGTCAGCAGACAACCGGGCATGACAGTTGCAGATTTGCTGGATACCTTGCAGATTACCAAGCAAAGCCTTGCTCGCGTTCTCAAGCAGCTCATTGACGATGGCTATATTCGCCAGATGGCAGGCCCGGAAGATCGTCGTCAGCGCCGGCTCTACCCCACCCTCACCGGACGGGAGCTTGCACTGGCACTCAGCGAACCACAATCACGCCGTATCGATCGCGCACTGGAAGGCCTTGGCCCCGATGCGCGCGACTGCGTGCGGAAATTTTTGGCGCAGATGCGAAGCCCGACACCCCTTGAAGGGGTTCCATTGGAAAGTGAATAACCATGGCGACAGCTCCGACCAAACGCCCTCCCGCGGAAGACGATGCAGCTCACCTGCTGATCGTCGATGACGATGCCCGCATCCGCGATCTCTTGCAGCGTTTTCTCGGAGACAAAGGTTACCGCATTTCTGTTGCAGCCGATGCGGCCGAAGCACGCCGCAAAATGCTTGGCATTCGTTTCGACTTGCTCATTCTCGACGTGATGATGCCCGGTGAAAACGGTCTGTCGCTTACTCGGTCCCTGAACGAGGACAAGTCCGTTCCCGTCATTCTCTTGACGGCACGCTCAGAAGCGGACGCCCGCATCGCCGGTCTGGAAGCTGGCGCTGACGACTACCTCGCCAAACCTTTCGATCCCCGCGAACTGGTTTTGCGCATCAACAATATCCTGCGGCGAAACACATCACCGGATACACCGAAGATCGAACAGATCATGTTCGGCCCCTTCAATTTCTCTATTCCCAAAAAGGAATTGCGACGTGGAGCGGAATCGATCCGTCTGACGGATCGCGAGCAGGAGATCATGCTGCTCTTTGCCCTGCGCGCCGGAGAAACGATACCGCGGCATGAATTGGTCGAGGCAGAATCTGATGTTGGCGAACGAACGATCGACGTGCAGATCAATCGCCTGCGCCGCAAGATCGAGGATGATCCCGCCAACCCTGTCTATTTGCAAACCGTACGCGGTATCGGTTATCGCTTGAGCGTAGATTGAACCTCGCAACAGCGAAAACGGGCGCATAAACATGGCAAGCCTCGATTTTCTCACCACCGTCAAGAACAGCGGCATCGCGAGAAGCTGGCGTTCCTTCGGCAGATTGGTTCGCCACTGGCTACCAACAGGGCTTTATACCCGTTCGCTCATCATCATCATCCTGCCGATGATCCTGCTTCAGGGGGTCGTGGCCGCTGTTTTCATGGAGCGTCACTGGCAGCTCGTCACGGAACGCCTTTCTGCCGCCGTTACCCGCGACATCTCGGCCATCATCGAATTGCTGCAGACGGACCCTGAAGAGGACGACTATCAGCGCGTCATCCGGATTGCCCGCGATAAGCTCGACCTCAGCGTCTATATCGAGCCGAAGTCCGATCTGCCAGCACCAAGACCCGAACCGCTGTTTTCCATTCTCGACAGGATTTTGGCAGACCAACTGACCCAGCAAATCGGCAAGCCGTTCTGGATCGACACTTACGGCAATGGCTCGCTCGTTGAGATTCGCATCCAGCTTGAAGACAAGACACTGAGGGTCTTCACCCGGCGCAGCCAGGCCTACGCATCCAACACCCATATTTTCCTTGTCTGGATGGTCGGTGCATCGCTGGTGCTGATCGCCATTTCCATCCTGTTCCTGCGTGGACAGATCAAACCGATAGAGTCGCTGGCGCTTGCAGCCGAAAGCTTCGGCAAGGGCCAGAAAATCAGCGCTTACTCACCGCGCGGCGCAGATGAAGTCCGGCGAGCGGGTCTCGCTTTCATCCTCATGCGCGAGCGCATCGAGCGCCAGATGGAACAGCGAACGGCTATGCTGAATGGCGTGAGCCACGACCTGCGCACCATCCTGACACGCTTCAAGTTGCAATTGGCCCTGGCTGGCGACAATCCCGACCTTGAAGGATTGGACAACGACGTCGAGGATATGCAGTCGATGCTGGAAGCTTATCTGACATTTGCGCAGACCGACGTGGAGGAGAATGTCGGCACGCTGGCGCTTGTTCCGCTTCTGGAAAAGACCAAGCACGACTTTGCGCTCCACGGCAAAACCCTGAGCTACGAACTTTACAACGTCGAGAATGTCGTCGCGCGACCAAATGCACTGTCCCGCCTTGTTGCCAACCTGGCCGCCAACGCGCAGCGCTATGCCAACCGCCTTCATATCGATATTCGCAAGGCGCCACGCTCGATCATCATGACGTTCGATGACGATGGTCCCGGCATTCCAGAACAATCACGCGAAGATGTCTTCAAACCGTTTTTCCGGTTGGACGAAGCACGTAATCTCAATGCTTCAGGAACGGGGCTTGGCCTTTCCATTGTCAGGGATATTGCCCGTAGCCATGGCGGAGAAGTCACACTGGGTGACAGCGCGATGGGCGGCTTGCGCGTCATCGTGAAAATTCCGGCCTGATCCGCTTATCCTAGAACCGAGGCCGGAAAAGTTCTGATCAGCACATTTTCTCGCCGTTTGGCACGTCGCGCTCAACGCCTGCCAGAACGATGGCACCGTCCTTGTCGGCAAAACCGAGGGTCAGAACTTCCGAGCGAAAGGGACCAATCTGCCGCGGCGGAAAATTTACCACGCCCAGCACCCGCCGACCGACCAGGCTTTCCGGCGTATAGTGCACGGTGATCTGTGCCGATGATTTCTTGATGCCGATTTCCGGTCCGAAGTCGATCTTCACCTTGAAGGCCGGTTTGCGCGCTTCCGGAAAAGGTTCGGCTTCGATGATCGTACCGACACGGATATCGACCTTCTCGAAATCGGCATAGGAAATTTCACCGCTCATGTCTGTACCTTATCAGCCGGCCAATTCTTCGGCGCGTTTTTTCGCGGCCGCAACCGCCTTGTCGAACAGGGGCTGCATACCGTCTTCCGCCATCAGGACGGACAGTGCCGCAGCAGTCGTACCACCCGGAGAAGTCACGTTCTGGCGGAGGCGCGACGCCTCTTCCGTGGCCTGGTGCAGCAATTCCCCTGCCCCGGCAACGGTCTCACGCGCAAGACGCATTGCCACATCGGCAGGCAGGCCTGCTTTGCGACCAGCTTCGGCCATGCACTCGACGAGATAGAAGACATAAGCTGGACCGCTACCCGAAACTGCCGTCACCGCGTCGATATCGCTCTCGGCGTCGACCCACTCAACGGGTCCGCTCACTTTCAGCAACCCATCGACCACGGATTTCAGAGCTGGCGTAACCGCAGCATTGGCATAAGCGCCCGTAACGCCACGGCTAACCATCGCTGGAGTGTTCGGCATGGCTCTGACAGCAGCCACGTCACCGAAATAAGAAGTGAAGGTGCTGATGGTCGTTCCGGCCGCGATTGAAACGACAACCGTGGATGGACCGACGAGTGACTTCAACGCTGGCAGCACGCTGTCCATCAGTTGCGGCTTCACGGCAACGAACAGAATACCCGCTGTCACGCCTTCCGGTGCGCTTTCGCTATGCAGCGCGCCAGCCTCGGCGATCGTCGTTCTCATGGCGTCGGAGGGGCGTGGGTCGACAACGATGACTTGCGATCCGGGCACACCTTTTTTGAGCCAGCCGGTCAGCATTGCGCCGCCCATATTGCCCGCTCCGACCAGAACGAGCGGCCCCGAAGCCTTGTACACCATATTACGCTTCTCCAACGGTCTCGAACATAACGGCTTCAATTGCCGTTTTGGCGTCCAGTCCCGACCAGACGACGAACTGGAATGCCTGATAATATTGCTCGCAGGACTCAAGCGCGCTGGAAAGCAGCACCTCAACCTGCTGGTTGTTGGGCTCCGCGCCGCCAGCGAGCAGAAGCGACTGACGGAAGATCACCACATCTTCCTGCCGCCACAGGTCGAAATGCCCCATGAGCACCTGACCGTTGATTTGCGAAAGCAGGCGAATAACCTCATTGACGCGTGGCTCGGGCACCTTGATGTCGAATGCACAGGCAAGATGAAGCGCCTCGAACTCCTCCATCCAGGAAAAGGAGATATGGTAGTCCGCCCAGTGACCCGCTACCGTCATGGCAATTTCATCCTCGCCAGAGCGTTCGAACGACCAGTCGTTCGTCGCGGCAACGATCTCGATCATGTCCACTGGATTGGACTGACGCTCAATTTCAAATTCCATCAGGCTCATGCGGCACCTTCTCAGCCGGAATCGATGTTACGTTTTGAACGCCGGGCACAAAACTCACATACAAACCGGATTCAACATTTGAGACGATTGCCCGACACCACCAGAATTACGCAGTCACCCTGTCTGGAGCTTACCAGGTTCGTTTCGAATCATCATTTAAAATCAGTCTATAATGCGCGAGTCCTACTGCCACCCCTCAAAGGCCATTTTTGCTTTTTGAGCAGTGGATATCTTCTCCCGCATTGCCTCAGGCGAGAGTCATAACCGACTCTGACAATTGTGTTTTTTGCATGTGTCCACAGGCCGGAAATTTCCCGTCCCGGTTTCGAAAATGACACCTGATGCAGACCGTCACGGAACAAGCGCGCAACAAAAAACCGGACCCGCTGCGCGAATCCGGTTTCCATCAGAATCTGAGAGCCTTAACCGTGTCAGTCGGTCGAGGTCGAGAGTTTTGCTTCGAGTGCCTCGATGCGGGCGCGCAGGGCGTCATTTTCGTCGCGCGCCTGGATAGCCATTTCGCGCACAGCTTCGAATTCTTCGCGCTTTACGACGTCGAGGCTATTGAGCCAGCGATCCGCCTGCGCGTGAAATGCGGATTCGACTTCCTTACGCATGCCTTGCGCAGCGCCGGCTGCGTCTGTCATCAGCTTGGCAAATTCATCCAGAAAACGGTTGGTGCCCGTCGTGCTCATGGCGCAGTTCCTTCGTCGGTTAAAAGAGCTTTCCGCTCCATCCGGTTGATATGTTTCAGGTAGGCACTCGACCGCCACCTTGCAAGCAAAATCGCACAATCCGGCACCTTTCCTCGCCACGAATGGCGCCCGGACAGGCTGCAAAAATCACCTTGACCACCGCCACTTCAATCGCCATTTTCCTCGCTCCGGGTAACGGCCGTCATGGCCGGAAACCTTGAGGCAATGGAACCAATCTGTTGTCAGTAACAGCAACGATGACGGAATATACGATTGTCAGCCGCAGCAGCCCTACTCGCCATTATGCCGTTCCCAGATATTGATCCGGTGGCCGTTTCCATCGGACCCGTCGCGATCCACTGGTACGGGCTTGCTTACGTCGTCGGCATCATGCTCGGCTGGTCCTACGCCCGCCGACTGAGCCGCACCAATCATCTCTGGCAAAAAGACAACTCACCAGTAACCGTGCAGCATCTCGATGATTTCATCCTGTGGGCTGCCGCTGGCATCGTATTGGGCGGGCGCATCGGCTACATCCTGTTTTACGATCTTTCCTCCGTCGCAGCCAATCCGATCAGAGCAATCGAGATCTGGAACGGCGGCATGTCTTTTCATGGCGGGCTAATCGGCACCACCATCGCGATGATATTGTTTGCGCGCAAGAACGGCATTCCGGTCTGGAGCATGTTCGACATCGTCGCCGCCGTCGCCCCCATCGGCCTGTTTTTCGGCCGCATCGCCAATTTCATCAACGGCGAGTTGTGGGGCCGTATTTCCGACGCTCCATGGGCCGTTGTCTTTCCAACAGGCGGCCCTTTCGCCCGCCATCCGAGCCAACTGTACGAGGCGGGTCTCGAAGGCTTGCTTCTGACCGCTGTACTGGCTCTGGCAATCTACGCGTTCAAGGCATTGAAAGCTCCCGGCACCGTGACCGGCATCTTCGTCGCAGGTTATGCTCTTTCGCGTATTTTCGTCGAATTCTTCCGCGAACCGGATGCCCAGATCGGTTATCTGGCAGGCAATTGGCTGACCATGGGCATGGTACTTTCGACACCCATGGTGCTGCTGGGACTGTGGGCAGTCGTTCGCGCCCGCAGTGCCGCAGGCCGCGCGTAACCGGGATGCCTTGCTATGAGCACACCACTTGCGCGTCGCATCAAATCCATGATCCGCCTCAACGGGCCTTTGAGCGTCACAGATTTCTTTTCGCTCTGCCTCGCTGATCCCGAACACGGTTATTACAAAAGCCGAGAGCCTTTTGGCCGCTCAGGCGATTTCATAACCGCACCGGAGGTCAGTCAGCTTTTTGGTGAAATGATCGGCGTTTTCGTGGTGCATGCCTGGCAACGCCACGGCGCGCCTGCCGAGGCAAGGCTGGTCGAAATCGGCCCCGGACGCGGAACGATGATGTCCGATATCTTGCGCGTCATTCGCCGTATCGCCCCGCCTTTCTACGAGACGATGCAGATCCATCTCGTGGAAACCAGTCCAAGGTTGACGGCCATCCAGAAGGAAACGCTTACCGGTCACTCCGGCAAGCTGACATGGCACGAGAGCTTCGATGCCGTTCCGAACGGTTTTCTGCTGCTCGTTGCCAATGAACTGTTCGACGCCATTCCAATCCGGCAATTTGTCAGGACGCCACAGGGTTTTCGCGAGCGCGTCGTGAGCCTGGATGCCGACGACAATCTGGTATTCTCGGTAGGTGTTGCAGGTATCGACCCTGCCCTCTTGCCGCCCCTTCCCGAACGACAACCGATTGGAACCATCGTCGAGATATCCCCTGCACGCGAAGCGGTGATGACGGCAATCTGCCAGCGATTGACCACGCACGGCGGCACGGCACTCGCGATCGACTACGGCCATCTGGTTTCAGCTTATGGCGACACGATGCAGGCCATGCGCCATCACGCCTTCGACCCCGTGCTTGCCCACCCCGGCGAAGCCGATCTCACGAGCCATGTGGATTTTGAAAGCCTCGTCAAAACAGCAGAGGCAAACGGCGTCCATGTCAACGGCAGTCTGCGTCAGGGAGACTTCCTGTACGGGCTTGGCCTGAAGGAGCGTGCTTCGGCACTGGCAGCCAAGGCGGACCCCGACCAGACGCTTGCGATCGCTGAAGCAGTCAATCGTCTGGCCGGCGAAGGAGCAGGCAAAATGGGGGAACTTTTCAAGGTGATCGCCGTTTCAAGCCCTGCACTTCATCTCATGCCGTTTCGCGCGGTGGATTGACACGACGAACGGGTCTGGGCCACCATTGCCTGTAAAACGAAGCAGGCGAATGGCATCAAATCCATCGTAGCCCTGCCGACAGGAAACATCTCTCTTACCACATTCCCACTGCAAAACAGCGACATTCTCCAAGGAATTCCAAGACCATGCAGAACGAAACGCTGCCGCTCCCAATCCAGAGCCCCTTGCTTTCGTCCCTCTCCGGTAACAAGGTTCGCCACGGCTTTTTTACACGCTATGGCGGGGTTTCGGCAGGCATTTACGAAGGTCTGAATGTCGGCCTCGGCTCGAACGACGAGCCGGAACGGGTCAAGGAAAACAGACGCCGCGTTGCGCAATGGTTTGGCCTGCCGACAGAGAAACTTGCGACCGTCCACCAGGTCCATTCTCCCGATGTGGTCGTCGTGGATGACAGCTACGCAGGCGATCGCCCGGAGGCAGACGCCATGGTCACGGCGACACCAGGCGTGGTTCTCGGCGTGTTGAGCGCCGATTGCGGCCCCATTCTTTTTGCCGACGCCGAGGCGGGTGTGGTTGGCGCAGCCCACGCCGGATGGAAAGGTGCGCTGTTTGGCGTTCTGGAGAACACCATCAGCGCCATGGAACGGCTTGGAGCAAACCGCGAACGCATCATCACATCGCTCGGTCCGTCCATCAGCCAGGCCAATTATGAGGTAGGGCCGGAATATGTGACGCGCTTTACCGACATCGATCCCGATTACCAATGTTATTTCTCCGCTGCAGAAAAAGCCGGCCATGCCTTTTTCGACCTGAAACAGTTCACCATCGACCGCTTGATCAAGGCAGGTGTCAGGGCGGAAAATCTCGGTCTTTGCACCTACCCCGACGAAGAGCGGTTCTATTCCTATCGCCGCACCACCCATCGCGCCGAACCGGATTACGGACGGCAGATTTCTGCTATCGCTGTTGTGGAGGATTAATATGGCCCTGCATTTCGAGCTCTCGGAATTCGAGGCGCGTCGCGAACGGCTGACCGCGAAGATGGCGGAAGAAAAGCTGGATGCCATGCTACTGTTTGCGCAGGAAAGCATGTACTGGCTGACCGGTTACGACACCTTCGGCTACTGTTTTTTCCAGACGCTTGTCGTGAAGTCAGATGGCTCCATGACGCTCCTCACACGGGCAGCAGATCTCAGGCAGGCGCGCAATACCTCCACCATCGAAAACATTCTGATCTGGGTCGACAGGCCCAACGCTGACCCGACGCTGGACCTTAAAAATCTGCTGAGCGATCTCGATCTGCTCGGCGCCCGGATCGGTATCGAATACGACACTCACGGTATGACCGGGCGTGTCGCGCGCCTCATCGACAATCAGCTCGCCAGCTTCGGCCAGCTTGTCGATGCCTCCTATCTTGTCAGCACACTTCGTCTCGTCAAAAGCCCGGCGGAAATCGTCTATGCAAAACGGGCTGGCGATATGGCCGACGACGCACTTGATGCCGCGATGAAGATCATCGCGCCCGGCGCTGACGAAGCAGACATTCTCGCGGCGATGCAAGGCGCGATCCTGGCTCGCGGCGGCGACTACCCCGCCAACGAATTTGTCATTGGCTCTGCCGCGGACGCTCTGCTCTGCCGCTACAAGTCTGGCCGCCGCAAGCTTGATACGACGGATCAGTTGACCCTGGAGTGGGCAGGTGTCAGCGCTCACTATCACACGGCCATGCTGCGAACGGTACTGATAGGCGAACAGGATTTCCGGCAGAAGGAACTCTACAGCGCCTGCCTGCAAAATCTGACGGCGATCGAAGAAATCCTGCGTCCCGGCAGCACATTCGGCGATGTTTTCGACATGCATGCCCGTGTCATGGATGAACGCGGCCTCACCCGACACCGCCTCAATACCTGCGGTTATTCGCTTGGCACCCGTTTTTCGCCGTCCTGGATGGAACATCAGATGTTCCAGGCAGGCAACCCACAGGAAATTCAGAAAGACATGACACTGTTTGTGCACATGATCGTGATGGATTCCGACTCGGGCTACGCGATGACGCTAGGCCAGACATATCTGACGACGGACGGCGCCCCGGAGCCCCTGTCACGCCACAGCCTCGATCTTCTGACAGCGTGAGCTTACTCCACAACCGGCCATTTGACCTGGTAAACCGGCGTGTTTGACAGGAGGGGAGAACCCGCCATACATTGCCGCACCCTGGAAGAATATGGAGCGGAACATGAGAGGCAACATCGCATGAGCCGGACAAGGCTCATTCTCGTCATCCCGGCGCTCACCCTCATGCTGTCGGCCTGCAACACGACGGAAGCCCTGACACCGCAGGTCGATATTGGCCAAAGCGGGTCCACACCCGTGACCCAAGGCGATCTTGATCAGATGGCCGCCGCCGCAGACAGGGCACCAGCAGGTTCACCAGCGACATCGAGCTCAGTTCGCTCCTATGCGCCACAAAATACGCTGCAGGCTCAGGCACAGGCGCTCTCCAACGGCAATCAATATGGCCAACCAGTCGACCAGAGCCCTCCCCAGCAGCAACCGCAACAGACGGCCTCGCTCGCTCCTTCCGGTTCCTCCGGCGATTCCATTCGCTTTCTGCCCATTATCGGCGCTCCCGTACAGGCGGTGACCCCGCTGTCGCGCCAGCTCGGCGCGGAAGCACGTGCCAAGGGTCTGGCGATCCGCGCCTCGAACGACAATTCCGCCGACAATATTCTGAAAGGATACTTCTCCGCCTTCGCTGAAGGCAACAAGGTGAATGTCATTTACGTCTGGGATGTTCTGGATGCGAATGGTGCGCGCCTGCACAGGCTTCAGGGCCAGGAAACAGTACCTGGCAAAGGCACTGATCCATGGTCGGCCGTCAGTGATCGTGTAATGCAGGATATCGCGGCAAAAACGCTGAATGAATATGTCACATGGAAGCAAGCACAGCGAGGATGAGGCAGTAAAACCGGACAAGTCGCAAAGATTTCACGAAAATCATTGGGAAAGCATGGAGTCCTCTTGCAATCGGAGGCAACAGCGCTATTAAGGCGCGCATGGCAATAGGGCGTGTCCGGCAAAGGTCTTTCGGCCGGGTATTCCTCCCCTTGAACGACGCTTGGTCACGGAAAACCTATCCCGGACCATAGGCGATGGCATGGAAACAGGCGGCCGCAATGAAGGTTTTCGCAGGCAATTCGAACCGGCACCTCGCCGAAGCGATCTGCAAGTATCTCAACGTTCCTCTAGGAAATGCCACTGTAAAGCGGTTTGCTGACCAGGAAATATTCGTAGAAATCGGGGAAAACGTACGTGGTGAGGACGTTTTTGTCGTCCAGTCCACCTCATTCCCGGCAAACGATCATCTGATGGAATTGCTCATCATGATCGATGCCATGCGCCGCTCCTCGGCTAAGCGCATCACGGCGGTTCTTCCCTATTTCGGTTACGCCCGCCAGGACCGTAAGGCCGGCCCCCGCACACCGATTTCCGCCAAGCTTGTCGCCAACCTGATTACTGAAGCGGGTGCTGACCGCGTTCTGACGCTCGATCTTCACGCTGGGCAGATCCAGGGTTTCTTCGACATTCCGACCGATAACCTCTTCGCCGCACCGATCCTGGCCCGCGACGTGAAGGAACACTACGACACCAACAACGTCATGGTTGTTTCGCCTGACGTTGGCGGTGTGGTTCGCGCCCGTGCACTGGCAAAGCGCCTCGACTGTCTGTTGGCTATCGTCGACAAGCGCCGCGACCGTCCGGGCGAATCCGAGGTCATGAACGTCATCGGTGATGTCTCTGGAAAGGACTGCCTCCTGATCGACGACATCGTCGATTCCGGCGGCACGCTTTGCAACGCGGCCGAAGCGCTGCTGAAGAAAGGCGCGACCAGCGTCACCGCTTACATCACGCATGGCGTTCTGTCCGGCGGAGCTGTTGCCCGTGTCGCTTCATCGAAGCTTCGCGAACTCGTCATCACTGACAGCATTCAGCCGACCACAGCCGTTCAATCGGCCCACAATATCCGCGTTGTCACAACGGCAAACCTTTTGGGCGAAGCCATCAACCGTACGGCTCAGGAAGAGTCTGTGTCGGGTCTGTTCGACTGAGACATCGAAGATCAGGTGACAATTTGAAAGGCGGCCATCATTTCGATGCCGCCTTTTTGCTTTTCCGGGGCTGCGACCGGGCAGCGCGTCGATCGGGGAGCTGAAAACGGCTTGGCCAACCCGTTCTCAACATCCAACTGGCGAGACATTTCCGTCAGTCACCACCGATCCTCCACGACAAATGCCGTCGGCGGAGCTTCGCGCCGTTTCCTTACCGTTTTATGCAGCCTTAACACGACGGGAACACGGGAAATTTTCGCGTAAAAAGAGAAATATAGTCGTACAATTGCCTCGAAATTTAACGCGTCCGTAAACAATTGTTGCGACGTTTCCGGCACGTATTTAAGGGGGGAGAAAACACGATGCCCGGCACGATTCCGTCCAATGGCAAGATCAAGTCATTGTCGATAAAAGCAAAGTTTGCAGCACTGGTAACAGGCGCAACCTTGATTTCCTGTTTGTCCGTAGGACTGATCTCCTATCAGATCGGCAGGGCAGGTCTGATCGACGCCAGCACAATCAGGCTCGAAACGGTTGCAGGAAATCAATCGAAACAGCTTGACGCTTATACATTGCGCGTCGAACAAAGCATTGCCGAACTGTCGCAGAACTCTGCAATTGCACAGGCAACGGAAACGATGACCAACATCATTCCGAGCGAACTGGACGCCGTCGTGCAGGCTTTCCGCCGTGATGGCATTTCTGAAGAAGAGCGCGCCTCTTTTGACGGCACCGGATTGAAGTTGCTCTACGCCATCCAGCACGCAACCATCAATGGGACCATTGCCAGCGTTTGGCGCAATACCAAGGTCAGCGATATCTACGTAATCGACAAGAACGGTCTGATTGTCTACTCGGTAACCAAGGGCAAGAACTTCCTCACCAATATTTCCGAGCCGCAGAACAGAGCCATCAAGGATCTTTATGATCGCGTCTCGGCGGGCAAAGACGGCGTTATCACGACTGCGTCGTTCAGCGGCCAGGGCGCGGAGGAATCTGCTTTCGTCGGTATGCCGCTTGCGGTTTCGAACTGGGGACAGATACAGCGCAAAGGCGTCGTGATCATGCGCGTATCGGCCGACCGGGTTGGCACGATCGTCACGCCGGAAGAAACCGGCAAGAGCATTGATGATGCGCTTCTTCTGAGTGCAGATGGCAAACGCCGCGCGGGCGTCCTGTCCGGCGGTGCGGACGCTCGTGTTCCCGAAAGCCTAGCGGGCCTGTCCGGCTCGGCAAACGCCGGCACGGTCGTCGCAAGCACGCCTGCTGGCAACATGTTCTACGCGTATCGCCCGGTCACCGTTTTCGGCGAAAAGCATTTGCTCGCGATCGGCCAGCAGGAGAGCAAGGTCCTCGCCGCTGCCAACAATCTCGCCTTCTGGGCGACGCTGGCAACACTCGCAGTCCTGGCCGCCATGACCCTCATCGGCATCATCGTTTCCGCAGGCCTGACAAAGCCGCTGACCGGCCTGGCAAACCTTATGGAACGCCTGAACGGCGGCGAAAACAACATCGAGATCAAGGCTGTCGCACGCGGCGACGAAATTGGCACAATGGCACGCGCACTGGAATCCTTCCGCCAGGGCATCCTTGAAAAGCTGCGCATGGAAGACGAAGCCGCCCGCAAGGGAGAGGAACTCGACGAAGAACGCGCTCAGCGCGAAATGGAAAAGGCGAGAAGCGCCAAGGAACTGGAAGAAGCCGTCAGTGCTCTTGCAAAGGGTCTCGCCAACCTCGCCGCAGGCAGGCTCGATCTGCGGATCGAGAAAGCCTTTGTTCCGTCCCTTGACCACCTGCGCATCGATTTCAACAATTCGATGGCGGGTCTGGAAACGACAATCGCCAATATCGATCACAGCGCCAGCGCCATTCGTGCCGGCTCGAGCGAACTCAAGAGTGCTTCGGAAGATCTGTCTCGTCGCACGGAACGGCAGGCCGCTGCCCTTGAAGAGGCTGCGGCAGCACTGGGCGACATGACGAAGGCCGTCAACAATTCTCTCGAGCGTTGCAACGTGGCGGTCGAAGCGACAGCCGACACCATGCAGGACGCACACAAGTCTACAGCCGTGGTGAAGGAAGCCATCATTGCGATGGAGCGGATCGAAACCTCATCGTCCAAGATCCGCCAAATCATCGATGTCATCGATCAGATCGCGTTCCAGACCAACCTTCTGGCTCTGAACGCCGGCGTCGAAGCTGCGCGTGCCGGCGAAGCAGGCAAAGGCTTTGCTGTCGTTGCACAGGAAGTCCGCGAGCTTGCGCAGAAATCCGCCGCCGCGGCCCGCGATATCACCCAGCTGATCGCAACCTCGGCAGGTGATGTAGAAAGTGGCGTTGCACTTGTTCTGCGCACCGGCGAGAGCCTGGAGCAGATTCAGGGCCGCATTCAGTCCGTCAACGATCAGATCGTGGCGATCGCCGCCGCGTCGCGCGAACAATCGGGACGCCTTGGTGAAATCAACGCTTCGGTCAACGAACTCGATCAGGTCACACAGCAGAATGCCGCCATGGTCGAGGAAACCACTGCCTCTGCCTTCTCGTTGGCAAGCGAGGCCGACGGCCTGACCGAACAGGTTGGACAGTTCTCGGTGGGCTCCGGTCGCCAGGATGAGCGCCGCTACGCCGCTTGACGGCGACCACGCATAGAAATCTGTAAAAGAGGCCGGACACTTTCGTGTCCGGCCTCCTTCTTTCGGGCAGGGATTTCAAATTGTCTGAGCCGGGCTCCCAGGAGCCTTGAGCCCCTGGGAGCTTGCCGGCGACCACCGCCGCCGGCCCCGGGGAGGAGATCAGAAGAACCCGACCTTGTTCGGGCTATAGGAAACAAGAAGGTTCTTGGTCTGCTGATAATGATCGAGCATCATCTTGTGGGTCTCGCGACCAATGCCCGACTGCTTGTAACCACCGAAGGCGGCACCCGCCGGATAGACGTGGTAGCAATTTGTCCAAACACGGCCGGCCTCGATGCCACGACCGGCACGATAGGCAACGTTGGTATCACGGCTCCACACGCCAGCGCCTAGGCCGTAGACGGTGTCGTTGGCGATTTCGAGCGCCTCTTCCACTGTCTTGAAGGTCGTCACAGAAACAACGGGGCCGAAGATTTCCTCCTGGAAGACCCGCATCTTGTTGTTGCCTTCAAAGACCGTTGGCTGGATATAGAAACCATCCTTCAGATTGCCGGAAAGCGATTTCTTGTCGCCGCCAGCAAGCACCTTCGCGCCTTCTTTCTTGCCGATTTCCAGATAGCTCATGATCTTGTCGAACTGCTCTTGCGAAGCCTGCGCACCGATCATGGTGGAGTTGCTGAGGGGATCGTCCTGCGTGATTGCAGCAACGCGCTTCAGTGCCTTTTCCATGAAGCGATCATAGATGGACTCGTGCACCAGAGCACGAGACGGGCACGTGCAGACCTCACCCTGGTTAAGCGCGAAAAAGGCGAAACCTTCGAGCGCCTTGTCGAGGAAGGCATCATCTTCATCCATGACATCGGCAAAGAAGATGTTCGGCGATTTGCCGCCCAGTTCCAGCGTGATGTTGGTCACATTGTCAGCCGCATAACGCATGATTTCCTTGCCGACCGACGTGGAGCCGGTGAAGGCGATCTTGGCAATGCGGTTGCTTTGCGCCAGTGGCTTGCCGGCTTCCGTGCCGAGACCGTTGACGATGTTGATGACACCAGGCGGCAGAAGGTCCTCGATCAGTTCCATCACCACCAGAATGGATGCTGGCGTCTGTTCAGCAGGCTTGAGCACGACGCAGTTGCCGGCAGCGAGAGCTGGTGCAAGCTTCCACGCCGCCATCAGGATCGGAAAGTTCCACGGAATGATCTGACCGACGACGCCCAGCGGCTCATGGAAATGATAGGCAACGGTATCATTGTCGATCTGGCCGATCGTGCCCTCCTGCGCGCGAATGCAGCCTGCGAAATAACGGAAGTGATCGATCGTCAGCGGAATATCCGCGTTGGTGGTTTCACGCAGCGGCTTGCCATTATCCCAGGTCTCCGCCCGGGCAATGAGATCGAGATTGTCCTCGATGCGTTGCGCGATCTTGAGAAGAATGTTGGAGCGTTCGGTCACGCTCGTCTTGCCCCACTTCTCCCGCGCCTGGTGCGCGGCGTCGAGGGCAAATTCGATATCGGACGCATCCGAGCGTGGGACTTCACAAATCTTCTGTCCGGTCACGGGCGACAGATTATCCATGTAGCGGCCGGATTTCGGTTCGACCCACTTGCCGCCAACATAGTTGCCATACTTCAGCTTGAACGGCGCCTCGCCAGCCTTTTGCTGAACCTGAATATTCATGATTTCATCCTCCCTGATGAAAAACGATCCGTTGCAGACCGCATGGGAAGAAGGTGGTCCCCTATCGTGACATTTGGTAGAGGGGCGGCGAGGTTCCGCACCGCACAGTGTTTCACATCTGCGACAAAGCGGCCTTGCGGAGAACGCAAGACCGCTTTTGCGGGTCCAGAGTTAAGAAATGTCAGTGAACGGCGAGCTTTTTCATCTTGCGATGAAGGGTCGCACGGCTGATCCCTAGCAAGCAAGCAGCCTGCGTAACATTGCCGTTTGTGCGCGAAAGAACCCGGCGCAGCGCGGCTCTTTCCGCTTCGGCGAGATCCGAACCGCCATCATGTCGCTGCTCGTGGAGTATGTCGGCAGCGGGCACGCCCTGGGCAATTTTCCCATCATCCAGCTTGAGCGCAATTCTCGCAGCACGCGTTGCACCGAGAACAAGATCGTCCTGATCAACCGCAAGCAGCGAGAGCGACGCACCCGAACCAGTTGGCACGATCACGATGCGAGCACCCGGGAAAGCCCGACGGAAAAGATTGCCCTCTATCCGTTGCGCCGCATCCTTGACCGCCTGGGTCACGAAAGAGAACGTCATTTCATCAATGTCGTTACGGCAGGTCGAAATATCGAGGGCGCCCGTCACCCTCCCCGTATGATCGCGGATGGGAGCAGTGGTGCAGCTCAATCGGGTGTTGGACGTAAAGAAATGCTGGTCGCGATAAACGACAACCGATCGCTCGTCGACAAGCGCTGTTCCGATACCATTTGTCCCGACGCTTTGTTCGCTCCACACCGCTCCTGACCATAAACCGAGGGCACGGAAATCGCGGTCATCTCCCGCCGCGCCGCGCCGTTCCAGCGCAACCCCCTCGGCATCCGTCAGCAGCAAACAACATCCCGACCTGCCTACACTCTGGAATATACGGTCGAGTTCCTCAGTGCTTTCGGCAATAAGGCCGGCAGCACTTTCCCGCGCACGGCGGAACTCGCTGTCGGTCAGGAAAAGAGGCTTGCGATTTTCTTCCGGGGCAAGGTGATGTTTCACCATGCAGCGACGCCATGAGGCAATAATTGGAGAGCTCGCGGCGGCGGAACGGTGTCGCGCGATTTCATACACGCGGTCTGCATGGGCAAGGTCAGATGACATGCGCTCCTCCCAAAGCTTTTGGGCAATGTGCGCTGTAAGCCTTCACGTTTCAATAAAAAACTTTGCGAGCGCAGGCTCGCCAGGTTTTCTCGTTCAGCTTGCGGCGCGATAGCGCAGGTCGTCAAGGCCCGCCTGATCGTCCGAAGACTGCAGGTCATCACCCACGAGATTGGCGATCGAGGTCACAGGGCCAGGTTTACCGAAGAAAAAGCCCTGCACCTGCAGGCAACCTTCTCGGCGCAGAAACTCGATATGAGCCTGGGTCTCAACCCCTTCGGCCAGAACCGGAATGTTCAAGCTGTGCGCCAGGATAAGCGTCGAACGGACGATGGCCTCGGACTGCACATTCGTCGAGAGACCGTCGATAAACGCACGGTCGATCTTGATCTTGTCGAAGGGGAAACTCTGCAAGGTCGAAAGCGAGGAATAACCGGTACCGTAGTCGTCCATGGCAATTTTCACACCCAACGCTTTCAGTCGGCGAATGGTCGTCAGGGCATGGCGATGGTCGGCAATGATGCTGCCCTCGGTAATTTCGAGTTCCAGCCGCGCTGGCTGAAGCCCCGTCTTGCGTAAAATCCTGTCCACCTTGTCAGGAAAGTCGTTGTCGGCCAGCTGCTGTGGCGCCACGTTGACGGCGACCGAAAGCGCCTTTTTCCAACGCGCGGCCTGTGTACAAGCTTCTGCAAGCACCCATTCACCCAACTCGACAATGAAACCATTCTGCTCGGCAATCGGAATGAAATCGGCAGGAGAAATCATGCCACGTGTCGGATGCTTCCAGCGCAAAAGCGTCTCGAAACCGACAATGCTGCCAGTATTGGTGTCATTCTGCTGCTGATAATAAAGCTCGAACTCGTTGTTCTCCAGACCGGCACGCATGGCGATTGCAAGCGCATTGCGCTCGCGGGCCGCATCGTCCATCGACTTGTCGTAGAAGCAGATCGTTTCTGCGATGCCATTTTTGGCGCGGTACATGGCGACATCAGCCTGGGCAATCAGGGTATCGGCATCGACCGAACTGCTGTTGCGAACAGAAATGCCGACACTCGCCCCGACGGTGAAAGAATGACCATTCCACTCGACCGGCATGTTGATCTGCTCGATCAGCCGTTTGGCAAACTCCGTGCCGTCTGCACGGGTATAATAAGCTTTGGTTAGCGCCACGAACTCGTCACCGCCCATACGCGCCAGGAACTCGCCCGACCTCAACACGGAACTCGCCCGGTCTGCAATCGTGCGCAGCACCGCGTCTCCCGCCGCATGGCCGTGCACATCATTGATTTCCTTGAAGCGGTCAAGGTCGATCGACAACAGTGCAATATGGGCGCCGGTGGACACGTCACGTGTAAAGCGGGTGAGATGTTCGATAAATGCCGCGCGGTTTGGAATGCCGGTCAGTGGATCGTGAAGCGACAGATGCCGATAACGGGCCACCGCCTGCTGCGTCGATTGAGCATCGATCACGTAGGTCGACAAGCCCAGTGCAAAAAGCAGCACAGTCACTCCGATCGCTCCTCCTCCCATAAGTGCGGGCGAAAGGAGACTCTCTTCGATGACAATCCGGGGATCGAACTCGAACGTCATCGATGCCATGCCGGTATAGTGCATCGACGCGATTGCCAGAATGAGAAAGGCGACGGCGGAATGTTTACAGAACCAGTTGATGGGGCGGGCAATGCGATTAACAGCCAAGGCGCCGAAGACAGCGCCGAGGATCAGCGATGCGATGACGTAGCTTTTGTTCCACTGGATGAAACCCTGGACGTTATAGGCTGCCATGCCGGTATAATGCATCGCCGCGATACCAAGGCCGACAATTGCACCGCCGGCTTCGACGAAGGCACTTCTTCCACCATAAGCGGAAATGCCAAGCCCCGTCGTCATGGTCACGATGGCGATAACCAGCGAAAACCCGGTCAATGTCGGATCATAACCGACAGTGCCGGCCGCGATATATCCGAGCATTGCAACGAAGTGGGTTGTCCAGATGGTTGCACCACCATTGACGCCGGCCAGAAACAACCAGCTCACCTTCTGCACGCCAGACGCGACTCTGACGCGTGAGAACAACCTCATCGTAACGAAGCTGCCCAGAATACAAACGATCACGGCGGCGGCCGTGTAGCGGATGTCATGATCGATGATCAGGCAGTATAGAACCAGAAGCATTATTGTCTTGCACCAACGGAATGTCGGCGACACTTATCATTGATCAAGTTTGCGCTTGGTTTATGCACATGGATAAGCATTGATTAAAAAATCGGCCAAGAACACTATAGATGCAGGATCGGTATTGGCGGAGTTCGAGTCTGGCGATGCAGCCTTGTCATTGCGGCTGTTTTGTACTATAGCGCCCGCACCCGTGCAGACACCCTTGGAGGCAACGCGGGCGGGATGACCTGATGGCCATCTCCAGTTCAAGCCCAAAACAGGCATGAACTCTCCATATAACCTCGAAAGGAAATGCCATGAGCAAAGAATCGTATGAGCTCAAGGCCGAGGCGCGCGAACGAGTTGGTAAGGGGTCCTCTCGTGAACTTCGCCGCAACGGTTTGATTCCCGCTGTCATCTACGGTGACAAGCAGGCCCCAATTTCTATCGCCCTGTCGACCAAGGAAGTAACGCAGCGCATTCACGCTGGCGGCTTCATGACGACGATCGCGACCATCGACTTCGACGGCCAGAAGATCAAGGTTCTCCCGAAGGATTACCAGCTTGATCCGGTTCGCGACTTCACGATGCACGTCGACTTCCTGCGCGTTTCCGGCAATGCTGCCGTTAACGTTGAAGTTCCGGTTCACTTTGTCAACGAAGACAAGTCGGACATCAAGATCGGCGGCGTTCTGAACATCGTCCGTCACACGGTCGAACTGCACTGCCCGGCAACCGATATCCCGGAATTCATCACGGTTGATCTCGCTGGCCTGAAGATCGGCGACAACGTTCACATCTCGAACGTTAAGCTGCCGAAGAACGTTACGCCGGTTATCGACCGCGACTTCACGATCGCAACGATCGTTGCTCCGGCCGCCGGCGTTGCTGAAGAAGCAACCGAAGAAGCTTCCGGCGAGTAATTGACGGGACCGAAAGGTCCTGATCGCCTTGCTTATGAAGACCCGTTCCGTTCGCGGAGCGGGTTTTTTTGTGTTTTGTGAACCTTAAATCGAAACCCCTTTTCTATCCCGCGCGAACGCTGCAGCGTTTCAGCATCGATTAATAATTCCATGAAACGATGCGATTGCTATCACCCAGCACCGGACGCCAAGAAAAACAATGACCTGTCTGTTTTCTCATTCAGGTTTTCAAGGACGGCCGGAAAGGTGAGACGCGTAATTCAGGGGCAAAGGGTAACGACAATCAAACATGGCTCATTCCGTCGAAAGTCGCTTCATCGCGATTGTCTCCGGAGCACTTCTCACGGTCGTTGCTCCCCTCTTCACGCTCCTGCTGACGCTCTCCTATCACGAAGCCATCCGTAGCCAGCGTGATCACCTTGAAATACTGCTGACCACAAACACGCAGGCCCTTGCACGCCCCCTGTGGGATCTGGATGATGACACCATCAACCAGATAACCGGAACGCTTGTCTCAGACCCCATGGTAAAGATGGTGGAGGTCAAGGACACGTCTGGACAGCTCGACATCGTCCAGACCGCGGGCGACGACGCGGTCGAAGATACGGTTTCGACATCCCGCACGGTTATCTACAAGACGTCGGGGGGCGCCATCACGGTCGGTCAGCTGATCGTTCACTATCAGAGCCTCAGCCTGTTCACGTCCCTCAGCCAGATGGAAATGGCGTTCATTACCATTTTCATTCTGGCGATTCTGACCATCGTGCTCGCAGCCATCGTCGGCAACCGCTTCATGGTCATTCGGCCGCTGATGCGATTGGCAGCGGCCATCGAAGCGACACGGCGTCTTGGCTCCCGCCACCACGTCGACTGGCGCTCGAAGGATGAAATCGGCCGGCTGGCCAAAAGCTTCAACGAAATGCAGACCCAGCTCGAAAAAGAAGAGCTGGAGATCAAGAATGCCCATGAACGCAAGATCGAGATCTACAACCGCACGCCCGCCATGCTTTTCTCCCTCGATCGGCAGGATCGGATCGCGGCTGTCAGTGACTATTGGGTCCAGGTAAGCGGTTACAGCCGCGCAAAAGCACTGGGTCTGGATTTTGCCGATCTCATTCATCCGGAAGATCGACCACTCTTCAAGACGCGCAAGACTGCGTTCGAGGCTGTGGATGCCACGGGACAGATGGGCATTACGCTGCGCTTCCGTTGCGGCGACGGCCGCACCATGGATATCCTTATTCTCGAAAAAGAACTCCACTCGAGTGCAGTGACGCAATCGGACACACGGCTTTGCGTCATGACTGACGTGACCGAACTGCGCCAGTCGGAAAAGCGCAATCGGCAGCAGGCCATTTCCGATCACCTGACAGGCCTTTTCAATCGCCAGGGCTTCGAGGCTATCCTGGACACCCAAATCCGCGAGGCGGACAAGAATGGAACGGAACTCGCGTGCCTTTTCATCGACCTCGACCGGTTCAAGGCAATCAATGACAGTCTCGGCCACGCCATAGGCGATGCCGTCCTGAAGGAGTTCACGTTGAAGCTTGAACCTTTGCTCACCGCTGACGATAGCGCGTCGCGTCTGGGCGGTGACGAGTTTGCCATTCTGCTCGCCGGCGAAAATGCTGCCGAACGCGCCTCCAAATTCAGCGACCGTATCTGCTCGATTCTGGACACGCCTTTCGACATTGACGACAACAGCATCCGTATGAGCGCCAGTATTGGCATGGCGATTTACCCGGTTCACGCGTCGAGCGCCGCTGAACTTCTGCAGAATGCCGATATGGCGATGTATACACGCAAAAGGGCCGGCAAGAACGGATCGCAAATGTTCGACCCGTCCATTACCGACCGGGCACGCGAACACGCGGAGATGGAACGCGATATCGAACAGGGTTTGGCAGAAGGCTGGTTCGAACCGTATTTCCAGCCGATCCTGGATCTTGCAACGGGCCAGACGGCAGGCTTTGAAGCCTTGATGCGCCTCAATCATCCGGAAAAAGGGCTGCTGCCCCCCGCCGCCATCGTCAGCCTTGCGGAGGAAAACGGTACGATCAATCGCATCGGCAACACGATCCTCGATCTTTCGATTGCCAATCTGGCCGAGATATCGCGCATCCCCGGAATGGAGAATTCCTATGTGGCGGTAAATTTCTCGCCGCTGCAATTTGAACCGGGACTTCCCACACGTATTGCCGGCGTTCTTCATCGCTACGGCATCCGCCCACGTCGCCTCGTCATCGAGATAACCGAAGCGGTCATCATGAAGGATGATCCGCAAATCCGCGCGATCCTCGACGCCATCCATCAATTGGGCTGCCGGATCGCTCTCGACGATTTTGGCACGGGTTATTCGTCCTTGAGTTACCTCAGCCGTTTCCCGGTCGATATCGTCAAGATCGACCAGTCGTTTACGCGTTCGATCTGCGAGGAAACCGTCGAGGTAAAACAAAGAAGTCGCATGCTGATCGAGGGCATCGCTGCCATATCGCACAAGATGAACTGTATCGTCGTGGCAGAGGGCATCGAAACCGAGGAGCAGAAGGCACTTCTTCTGTCGATTGGTGCGGACTGTGGTCAAGGTTATCTGTTTGCAAGGCCACAACCGGTTCCCGCCGTCATCGACGACCTGAACCGTGATCGACGTGTCGACAGCGTATCGGTCCGGCAGGCATGAGATCGAAAGGAGCGGGGTTGATGCGATTGATCTTGTTGCCCCTGATCTGCCTCGCGCTTGCCCATCCTGTCAGTGCGGCAACCCTGTTTCTCACCACGGAAATTTATCCTCCCTATAATGTCCGGTCCGCCGATGGCGGCGTGGAAGGTGTCTTCATCGATCAGCTCAAAATCCTGCTCGATGAGACAGATACGGAGTATCAGGTCAGTGTGATGCCGTGGGCGAGAGCCATTGCGCTTGCCAGAACACAGAGCATGCATTGCGCCTTCGCCGCCGCGCGGACACCGGAGCGGGAAAATCAGTTCAAGTGGGTTTCTCCGATCCTGACCGACAAGAATATCCTCATCGCCAAAAGCACGACGCCGATCGACTCCACCAGTCTTGACAAGATGAGGAAATACCGGGTCGGCACCCAGCGCGGCGACTATACGGAAAAACTGCTGCAATCGCTCGGGTTTGCAAACATCGATCTCGGTGCGGACTTTTCCATCACATTGAACAAGTTGAAAGCCGGACGCATCGATCTGATGCCCATGTCCGAATTTACCCTCGGGAGCTTGCCAGCGGGCGAGTTCAAGGAGGTCATGACCTTTTCAAAACAGCAGTTTGGCTTGGCATGCCACAAAAGCGTGCCTGATACCTTGATAAAAAAACTGCAGACTCGCCTTAACGCACTGATCACCGATGGCAGACAGCAGAAACTCTTCGACCGCTATAAGCTAAACTCTCGCTGATTGCGCGACAGGACACAAAGAGGTTGACAGCGGCGACATTTCGGGGTGGTGACAGGCGAGAAAACCAGCCAGAACGTGGACAGTTCCCATGAAGATCATTGCAGGATTAGGTAACCCCGGCGCGCAATATGCGGGTAACCGACACAATATCGGCTTCATGGCCGTCGATGCCCTGCAACGTCTGCCGTCTTTTGCCCCCTGGTCGAGAAAATTCAAGGCAGAGATTTCCGAAGGAGAGATCGACGGCGAGAAAGTGCTGTTGATGAAGCCCCTTACCTACATGAACCTCTCCGGTGAGGCTGTGGGGGAAGCGATGCGCTTCTTCAAGCTCAAGCCCGCCGACATTATCGCTATCCACGACGAGCTGGACCTGCCGGCCGGCCGCAGCCGGATCAAGATCGGTGGCGGACATGGCGGGCACAACGGCCTCAAGTCGCTCGATGCCCATTGCGGCAAGGAATATCGCCGCCTGCGCCTCGGCATCGGTCATCCGGGAGACAAGGAGCGTGTACACGGGCATGTTCTGGGTGACTTCGCCAAAGCCGATGCAGTTTGGCTCGACCCGCTGCTCGACGCCATTGCCGACAACGCTGCCATGCTGATCAAGGGCGAAGATTCGCAGCTCATGAACAAGCTGGCTCTCGCCACTGGCAGCAAGCCGGAAAACGAGAAGCCCGCCAAGACAGCGAAACCTGCCGCGCAATCGCATATTCACCAGGCCAGAAACAGCGCTCAGCCCAAAAAGCTGCCGGAGACTGGCCCCATGGCAGAAATGCTGAAGAAGATGTTCGGCAAGAAAGACTGAGGAAGCGACACGCTTGGGGTCATTCCTCCGGCTCGGTGGTGAACATCAGCGGAAATCCCGCCTGCTTGCCAAGATCATTCGCCTCCTTTGCTTTTGTCTCGGCGATATCACGCTCACAGACAACCACAACCGAACTGCCGAAACGATGTGCCGTCATCATGACGCGATGGCCGGTTTCCTCGCTCATGCGAAACACCGCTTTGAGGACGATGGTCACAAAGTCGCGCGGCGTGTAATCGTCATTCAACAAAATGACCTTATAAAGCTTCGGCCGCTTAAGCTTTGGTTTCGTCTTCGGTTTTGGTTTGAGATCGACAGCGTTGTCACTCATGGGAAGTCCCCGTTGATGACGAAAAGACCGGACGCTTGGCCGACGCATATTGCGCCGCGGCCGCCATATCGGCAAGTCTGCCGAGAGCGGAAGCCCAAAATTCAGCACCATTCCGCCGCTTTGCCCGGACAAATCAGGCGCCGGGCTTGACCTTGCCCCGCCCTTTCCGCAAAAGGCTCCCAACGAATTCTTTCAAACGGACAGGTTTCAAGCCATGGGCTTCAAATGCGGTATCGTCGGGCTGCCGAATGTCGGCAAGTCCACCCTCTTCAACGCGCTGACGAAAACGGCTGCCGCACAGGCAGCCAATTATCCTTTCTGCACGATCGAGCCCAACACTGGTGAAGTGGCTGTTCCAGATCCCCGCATGAAGGTGCTGGCGGATATTGCCAGCTCCAAGGAAATCATCCCGACCCGCATTTCATTCGTCGATATCGCCGGCCTAGTGCGCGGTGCATCGAAGGGCGAAGGTCTCGGCAACAAGTTCCTTGCCAACATCCGCGAAGTCGATGCGGTGGTACATGTTCTGCGCTGCTTCGAAGATGACGACATCACCCACGTCGAAGGCCGCATCAATCCGGTTGGCGATGCCGAGACGATTGAAACAGAACTGATGCTCGCTGACCTCGAGAGCCTCGAACGCCGCGTCGAACAGACCCGCAAGCGCGCCACCTCCAAGGACAAGGAATCGCTTGCGCAGCTTCCTGTCATGGAAGCGGTCATCAAGCTGCTGAATGAAGGTAAGCCTGCCCGCTTGCTGTTGAAGACGTTGGCCGCAGACGAGATCGAAGTGCTGAAGGGTCTGAACCTTCTCACCTCGCACCCGGTTCTCTACGTCTGCAACGTCGCTGAATCCGACGCTGTCGATGGCAACGAGCACACCAAGGCCGTCGCCGAAATGGCCAAGGCGCAGGGCGCGGAATGTGTGATCATTTCTGCGGCTATCGAGGCCGAAGTCGCGCAGCTTCCTGAAGAAGAAGCCAAAGAATTCCTGTCTGCTCTCGGTCTGGAAGAAGCAGGTCTCGACCGCCTCATTCGTGCCGGTTACCACCTGCTCGACCTCATCACCTACTTCACCGTTGGTCCGAAAGAATGCCGCGCCTGGACGATCGTTCGCGGCACCAAGGCGCCGCAGGCAGCGGGTGTCATTCACACGGATTTCGAACGCGGCTTCATTCGCGCCTTCACCATCGGCTATGACGATTACGTTGCCTTCAAGGGCGAAGTCGGCGCCAAGGAAGCTGGCAAGGGTCGTGACGAAGGCAAGGAATACGTGGTTCAGGACGGCGACGTCATCCATTTCCGCTTCAACACCTGACACATCAGGCATTTCCGGACATTCCGTCCAACAGGAAGTCATAAAGCTTGCGCCGCCCTCCGGGCGGCGTTCTTGTTTGTGATGTTGCATTCTCCCGCCCGAATGATTTGACCTTTACGTAAAAGGCAAAATCATCTTAGATGCCGCCGTATTGACTGTGCACAGGAGGAGAACATGGCACCGGTCGCGACATATGCCTACGAGGATTTTTCTGCAGGGCGGGAATTTCCCCTAGGGCCGCAGCCGATTTCAGCAGCAGATATCATTGAGTTTGCCAGCGAATTCGACCCCCAACCCATGCATCTTTCGGAGGAGGCTGGTCGCGCCAGCATTCTTGGCGGGTTGGCGGCCTCAGGCTGGCACACATGCAGCCTGTTGATGCGCATGATGGCGGACAGCTACATCATCAATTCGACGTCGCAGGGCAGCCCCGGCATCGATTATGTCGAGTGGAAAAAACCGGTACTGGCCGGCGATACACTCACTGGCAAATCCATTGTCCTGGAACAGCGCACGTCCAGCTCACGCCCCGGCATCGGGCTCGTGAAATTCAGGCACGAACTCTACAACCAGCGCGGCGACTTGGCAGCCCACGGAGAAAACACAGTCATGTTCAAAATGCGCTTAAACGGAGGTGTTGCAGCATGAGACTGGCGGAACTCTCTCCCGTTGGTGAGCGTGTCAGACTCGATACGCTGCACTTTTCCGCTGACGACATCATTCGTTTTGCCGAAAAATTTGACCCGCAGCCATTTCACCTGGATGCGACGGCGGCGAAGAACAGTGTTTTCGGCGCCCTGTGCGCGTCCGGTTGGCACACCAGCGCCGGTTGGATGAAGACCTTTCTTAGCCATTGGGCAAAAGAGGTAAAACGCCTGAAACAGGAGGGCATCGAGCCGCCCAAACTTGGCCCCTCACCCGGATTTCGCAAGCTGCAATGGAAGAAGCCGGTCTATGCCGGAGACGACATCACCTATTTCGTTACCCTGGTCGACACGCGACCCCTGGCATCAAAACCCGGTCTGCTGCTCAACACCACTTTTAACGAAGGCGTCAATCAGGCCGGAGAAACGGTGATTTCGTTTGAAAGCGGCGTTCTGGAATTTGAATAAATTCTTGCCCTGCGCGCCGATGGGCGCGCAGGGTGGATTTCGTATCAGTGACCTGAAAATTCGACCAGCGTCCGCACTTCAACGCCAAGGTCTTCCAGTTTCTTGCGTCCGCCAAGATCAGGCAGGTCAATTACGAAGCATGCGGATACGATGTCCGCTCCCATCTGCCGCAAAAGCTTCACTGCCCCTTCCGCCGTTCCACCGGTTGCGATGAGGTCATCCACCAGAATAACCTTTTCACCGGGCTGTACGGCATCCACATGCATTTCCATCTCGTCGACGCCATATTCGAGGCTGTAGGCAACGCGAACGGTGGTGTGAGGCAGCTTGCCTTTTTTGCGGATCGGCACGAAACCGGCCGAAAGCTGATGAGCGACAGCGCCGCCGAGGATGAAGCCGCGTGCTTCCATCCCGGCAATCTTGTCGATTTTCGTCCCCGCATAAGGCTGCACCAGTTCGTCTACGGCCCGCCGGAACGCGCGTGGATTGCCAAGCAGCGTGGTGATGTCACGGAAAATGATGCCCGGCTTCGGATAGTCGGGAATGGAACGAATGGCAGCGGAAAGCTCCGAAGCGATGACGGTCATGGTATGTCCAATTAATATGGGAAATGGATCAGAAGGTTCGCGCTACCCTATCAATTCGGCGGCGACGTACCAACTAAAAAGGACAAAGGCTTACGCGACCTGCTCCATGCCAGCCATCCGCCCCCATGACGGACAAACATCTTCGAAGGAATGAGACTGTGGTCTCAGCCCCTCGTCAGCCTTGTCGTCGAAACAACCGAAGACGAGGGCAACGGTCGGCGCGTCATCGATGGCGCCCAGCGTGCTGCCGCAGGCAGTGCAGAATGCGCGGCTGGAATAGTCGGAAGAACGATAGGTGGCTGGCATGCCTCCAGCGCCGGTCCACCGCACAGCATCCTTGGCATACTCCACCCACACAAGGCTCGCAGCACCCGAATGACGCTGGCATATATCGCAGGAACAACTGTGCGGGTTGGCCGCCTCGCCACTCGCCTCAAACCGGATGGCACCGCAAAGGCAGCCGCCACAACGTGTTATACTCATTGAACGTTCTCCTGCTACACCGCGCATGAAAAAGCCCCCATGCGGCCATGGGGGCCAAATCCTCTTCAATGATTCCGTCTGTTCGGATCAATGTTCCTTGTTCGCGTAGACCGATCTCTTGGTGAGGTAGACCAGAGCGGTAAAGATGAACAGGAACACCATGACCATGAAGCCGGTGCGCTTGCGATCTTCCAGATGCGGCTCAGCGGCCCACATCAGGAATGCGGAAACATCCTTGGAATACTGGTCGACCGTCTGTGGCGTGCCATCGTCATATGTCACCTGATCGGCGCTGATCGGCGGTGCCATTTTCAGCGCGGTCGCACCAACGAAATACGGGTTGAAATGCGTGCCTTCCGACAGCGTGTAATCCGAACCGTCCGGGTTTTTTACTCCTGCCGGTGCATCCTGATAACCGGTCAGCAGCGCATGGATGTAATCGGGGCCGCCTTCCTGATAACCACCGACGATCGGGATCATGTCGATGAGGAACTGCGGAAAACCACGTTCGACGCCGCGTGCCTTGGCCAGCAGCGACATATCAGGCGGAGCGGCTCCACCATTGGCTGCAGCCGCCGCCTCATGGTTCGGGAACGGCGATGGGAAATGATCCGAAGGCACGGCCTTGCGGTTAAACATCTCGCCGTCGGCATTCGGGCCGTCCTGAACCTCGTATTCACCAGCGAAAGCCTTCACCTGATCTTCCGAGTAGCCCAGATCCTCCAGCGTACGGAAGGAAACGAGGCTCATCGAATGACAGGCGGAACAGACTTCCTTGTAGACCTTCAGGCCACGCTGAAGCTGGCCCTTGTCATATTTTCCGAATGGCCCGGCAAAGGACCAGCTCTGCTCTTCAGGCTTTATAACCGGGAAATGATTTCCGGCGATCGCATGCGTGGTCTGGGCGGCGAGATCGTGGCTTTCTTCCGCCGCAGAGGCGACAGAGACTGAACCGGTAAGGGCGGCGATTAGCGCGATGCTCGTGAGAAGCTTTTTCATTGTCGTCATCCTTCCTTCGCGATCACGCTTCGGCAGCCGCAGAAGCGGCCGACTTCTTGCCGCTCTTTTCGAGAACGGCTTCGGTAATCGAGTTCGGAATACGCCGGGGCGTTTCGACAAGGCCGAGGATCGGCATGATGACGAGGAAGAAACCGAAGTAATAAAGCGTGCCGAGCTGCGAATAGCCGACATAGTTGCCCTTCAGGTCGCCACCGAAAATCAAACCGATCAGACCGCTGCCTTCAGCAGGGCGCGAGCCCAGCCAGCCAAGTAAGATCGCGTTGACCACGAACAGCCAGAAGAACATCTTGTACCACGGCCGATAGACGGCAGAACGAACACGCGACGTATCGAGCCAAGGCAGGAAGAACAGCACGACGATCGCACCGAACATCACGAGAACGCCACCCAATTTGGAATCGATGATCCAGATGTTGAAGGTGATAGCGCGCAGCATGGCGTAGAACGGCAGGAAGTACCATTCAGGCACGATATGTGCCGGTGTCTTCAACGGATCTGCCATGATGTAGTTGTCAGGGTGACCGAGGAAGTTTGGCATGTAGAACACGAACCAAGCATAACCGATCAGGAACACAGAGACGCCAAGCGCGTCCTTCAACGTCGCATAAGGCGTGAACGGAACCGTATCGGTCTTGCTTTTCACTTCAACACCGGTCGGGTTTGTCTGACCGGTCACGTGCAAAGCCCAGATGTGCAGGATCACGACGCCCGCGATCATGAAGGGCAGCAGGTAGTGCAGCGCAAAGAAGCGGTTCAGCGTCGGCTGATCCACGGCAAAACCACCAAGCAGGAACTGCTGAATCCACTCGCCCACGGCCGGGAAAGCCGTGAAGAAGCCGGTGATAACGGTGGCGCCCCAGAAGGACATCTGACCCCATGGCAGAACATAGCCCATAAAGCCCGTTGCCATCATCAGCAAAAAGATGACACAGCCGAGAATCCAGAGAATCTCGCGCGGCGCCTTGTAGGAGCCGTAGTAGAGACCACGGGCGATGTGAAGATAAACGGCGATGAAGAAGAAGGATGCGCCGTTTGCATGCATGTAACGCAACAGCCAACCGTGGTTGACGTCGCGCATGATCTTTTCAACGGAATTGAAGGCAACCGTCGTTTCCGCAGCATAGTGCATGGCAAGCACGACACCCGTCAGGATCTGCACCAGCAGCATGACGGACAGCATAGCACCGAACGTGTAGGCGTAGTTCAGGTTACGCGGGACCGGATAGGCAACGAAGCTGTCATAGATCATGCGCGGCAAAGGAAGCCGCGAATCGATCCACCTCTCGATGCCGGTGGACGGCTGATAACTGGAATGACCACTCATGAATATCTGTCCCCTTATCCGATCTTGAGTACGGTATCGGATGTGAATGCAAATGTCGGAATCGCAAGGTTCTGCGGCGCCGGGCCTTTGCGTATTCGGCCCGCCGTATCGTAGTGCGAGCCATGGCAGGGACAGAACCATCCGCCGAAATCGCCGGCCTGGCCGAGCGGAATGCACCCAAGATGCGTGCAGGAGCCGATCATAACGATCCAGTTTTCCTTGCCCTCTCCGGCGGAACGGTCGATGTCGGTTGCCTGCGCGTCAGCGGCGATATTGGCATTACGGGCCACAGGGTCCTTGAGATCGGCAAGAGCCACGGCCTTGGCTTCTTCGATTTCCTTTTCCGTGCGGTTGCGGATGAAGACGGGCTTACCACGCCACTTCACCGTCAAAGACATGCCCGGCTCGACGGCTGCCACATCCACCTCGATAGAGGCGAGCGCCAGCGTCGATGCGTCAGGACGCATCTGGTCGATAAATGGCCATGCGACGGCAGCGGCACCAACAGCCCCCGCCATTCCGGTTACAAGATATAGAAAATCGCGACGGGTCGGTTCACCCGATGCGTCATGATTGGTTACGTGCTCGCTCACCGCTACACCATCCTCTGCGCTGTTTTTGCCGTAGATCGCATGAGTCCTCCCGCTATGATTTGATCCAAGACAAACTCCATCCCTCGTCTCGGGTCATGTGCGCGGCAGATAGAATCCGCGTCATTGTGTTTGATCGCAAAATATTGACGGACTTGGCAAGAGCAAAGCACACAAAGCTGCCGTAATTCTGTCCCTAGGGCCTCATTTGCTTCGCGATTTCCGCTGCGTTCGACAGCCATGCAACATTGTGCGCGGTTCTACGGCATGTTAGGAGACGGGGCGGGAGAGCTTGGAAAGCAGGAATTCGTATGAAGGCGAAGCTCGCTTGCATGGCTTCCTCGGCGATATTGGGCGCGCTTTTTATAATAAGCCTGCGTTATATCACCGATTTTTGGCTACTCGCCTTCGTCAACAGCTTCCAGCTTCACATCGCTGTTGTCTGCATCCTGCTGTCTTTGCTGGTTTTTTGGGCGGCGCGTAACGCCATATCCGTCATTCTCGTGGTCTGGTCGCTGGTGCTTGGCGGCCACGCACTTGCCATGATGCTGGAATTCTCCACGCCCGCCTCCCCTCCGGCAAACTCAAAGCCCTTTCGCTTGCTGTCATTCAACGTGTTGATGGAAAACGCCGCCAATGCAGATGCCATCGCCGACACCATTCTCGCGTCAAACGCGGATGCGGTCTACCTCTTCGAGGCTGGCGCGTTGGAATCTGCCCTGCCGAGACTGTCCCTGACCTACCCCTACAGGCTGGGATGTTACCAGGGCACGCCGACCTGCGACCTGTTGATCCTGTCGAAGCGGCCACTGAATGAAGGGCACTTCCACAGCCTGAGCGATCTGCGCCGCGACCGTTTTGCGATCGCCCAGATCGATTTCGAAGGGACCGAACTGACGCTTGCCGCAGGCCATATCACCAAACCCTATTTCGACGACTATCACCGTGACGAACTGGATGAAGTGAGCGAACTAATCTTCAAGGTCACAGGACCGCTCATTCTGGCGGGTGACTTCAATTCGTCAAGCATTGCACCGGATATGCGCGCTTTTCTGGCCTCAAACGATCTGAAAAAAGCGTTTTGGGAACCGGCAACATGGCCGATCGAGGCCGGTCGCTTCGGCATTGCCATCGATCACATTTTCGCCCGCGAACCGGCAACGCTGATGAAAACCACCCGACTGGCAGACAATCTCGGCTCCAACCACTACGGTCTTGTTGCCGATTTCATGATCGGACAATAACAACAGCAGTTTATTGCGCGGCCTCATCTGCGGCCAGGAAACCGCCGGACTGCCGTGCCCAAAGCTCGGAATAAAGTCCACCGGACGCGACGAGTTCGGAATGTGTTCCCTGCTCAACGATGCGACCGCGATCCATCACGATCAACCGGTCAAGGGCAGCAATAGTGGACAGACGATGCGCAATTGCCAGCACCGTTTTCCCCTGCATCAGTTCGTCCAGATTGCTCTGGATCGCAGCTTCCACCTCGGAATCAAGTGCGGAGGTGGCTTCGTCGAGCACAAGAATGGGAGCGTCTTTCAGCATGACCCGTGCGATGGCGATGCGCTGGCGCTGGCCGCCAGACAATTTCACACCGCGCTCGCCGACATGGGCATCCAGACCCTTGCGACCGCGTTGATCTTCCAGCCTTGCAATAAAATCATCCGCCTTGGCTCGCCGCACGGCTTCCAGCAACTGTGCCTCCGTCGCATCCTGCCGACCGAACATGATGTTGTCGCGGATCGAACGGTGCAGCAGCGAGGTGTCTTGCGTCACCATGCCAATATGGGCGCGCAGCGATTCCTGCGTGACCTTTGAAATGTCCTGGCCGTCAATCATAATACGGCCGCTCTCCACGTCGTAGAAACGCAAGAGCAAATTGACCAGCGTGGATTTTCCGGCGCCTGAACGGCCAACGATACCGACCTTCTCGCCCGCAGCAATGTCGAGATTGAGATTGTCGATGACGCCGCCGCTGCGGCCGTAATGAAAACTGACATTATCAAAACGGATCGCAGGCTTGCGAACGGCAAGAACAGTGGCGTCAGGCACATCGACAAGATCGATCGGCTGCGAGATCAGCTCTGCAGCGTTCTGCACCGTACCGAAATTGCGCATGATGCCGTTGAACTGGGTCATCAATCGCCCGAGCAGGAAGTTCAGTCTCAACACCAGTGCCAGCGTGAAGGCGACGGCACCGGAACTGATCTTGCCGGTCAGCCAGAGATGCATGCAGAGCGCGGCCATGGACGTGATCATCACTCCTGACAGCAGCGCCATCGAAGCCCGCACGCCAGTGATGAAACGCGTGAAGGTCATGGTGGTGGTCTGGAAGATATCGAAACCCTGCCGCATGTAACGGTCATTGGCATCATCACGTCCGAACAGCCTGAGCGTCTGAATATTGCTGTAAGCATCGACCATGCGGCCAGACAGCATGGACGCGGCTTCCGCGGTCTCCTTTGAGTGGTAGCGGATACGCGGCACGAAATAGCGTGCCAGCATCGAAAAGATCACCACCCAGACGAGCACGACCACCGCCAGCCGCCAGTCCAGTCCGCCAATCAGAAAGAGCATCGAGACGGAGTAGATGCCGACAAACCAGACGCTTTCCATCAGCGACGTGACGAGGTCACCTGCCGCCTGGCCTCCAGACCAGACCTTTGTGACGATCCGTCCGGAAAAGTCGTTCTGGAAGAAGCTCAGCGATTGTCGCGCGACATGCATATAGGATTGCCAACGCACCAGGTTGTAGAAACCCGGCGTAATGATCTGCTGATCAACCAGAGCCGTGATCATCGTCACGATAAAACGTACGACAGCAATCAGGACAAGCATGCCGAACAACTCTGTTCCATGCGTGGCCAGCAATCCTGACCATCCCTCGCCCGGTTTCACCGTCGCCAGAATATCGACAAGCCGTCCAACGAACCAGAACAGCGCCGCTTCAATGGCCGCAGTCATGCCGCCAAGAACCAGCATGGCAAAGAAGGGCGCCTTCGCCTGCGAGACATAGAACCAGATGAAGGAGAATGTGCTTTCCGGCGGCCTCAGATCGTCCTTACGGGCGAAAGGCTTTATCCAGTTCTCGAAGAACTCGAAGATGCGCGTCATGACCATGTTTCGGATATAGGCGGATTCTGCTTGAGGGAACAGCCGCACAGGCGACCCCGGCGGATTATATTTCGGTAATATTTGCAGATATGAAAAAGGGCGGGAAATGCTTCCCGCCCTTTGATTTTTCTTATTCAGCCGCCACATCGGCCTCGTGATCGGCAATGAAGCCACCGGACTGGCGCCGCCATAGATCGGCATAGATACCGCCCATTGCCACCAGCTCGGCATGACTTCCAGCCTCGACGATCCGGCCTTTATCTAGGATGATGAGCCGGTCCATTTCAGTCAATGTCGACAGCCGGTGGGCAATCGCAATCACCGTCTTGCCTTCCATCAGGGCAAATAGGTTTTCCTGAATTGCCGCTTCGACTTCACTGTCCAATGCCGAGGTCGCCTCATCGAGAACAAGGATTGGTGCGTTCTTCAAGAACACCCGGGCAATCGCAATACGCTGGCGCTGTCCGCCCGAAAGCTTCACGCCACGCTCACCCACCTGCGCGTCGAGGCCATGGCGACCCTGCATGTCCACCAGACTCTCGATGAAGTCCCAGGCATTGGCACGTTTCGCCGCTGCAATGATCTCCTCATCCGTCGCCTCTGGATGACCATAGGCGATGTTGTCTCGGATGGAGCGATGCAGCAGCGACGTATCCTGCGTGACCACACCGATCAGTGAACGCAGGCTGTCCTGCGACACTGTGGAGATATCCTGCCCGTCGATGGTGATCCTGCCCGCCTCCAGATCGTAGAAACGCAACAACAGGTTCATCAGTGTCGTCTTGCCGGCACCGGAGCGACCGACCAGACCAACCTTCTCGCCAGGCCTGATATCGAGCGTCAACCCATCGATCACGCCCTTGTTCTTGCCGTAGTGGAAGCGAACGTTGTCATAATGGATGGCGCCCTTCGGCGCTGCCAGTTGCGGAGCCTGCGGCGCATCGACGATATCGTGCGGCTTCGTCATCATCGACATACCGTCGTAAACGGTGCCGATGTTTTCGAACAGTGACGTCACTTCCCACATGATCCACTGCGACATGCCGTTGACACGCATGGCAAGGCTGACCGCAATGGCGACAGAACCCGCCGTTACCGAACCCTGCATCCAGAAATACAGACCCAGTGTCGCCGTGGAAAACAGCACGACCGCATTGTTCAGGTCGATCAGGATGTTGAAGCCGGAAATCTTGCGCATCTGGCGATGGACGGTTCCAAGGAACACGTTCATCCCTTCACGCGCATATCTTTCCTCACGACCCGCGTGCGAGAACAGCTTGATCGTCGAAATGTTCGTGTAGCTGTCGACGATACGGCCGGTCATCATTGAGCGAGCGTCCGCCTGTTCCTGCGCCAGGCGCCCAAGCTTCGGCACAAAATAGGCAAGAATGCACATATAGATGCCAAGCCAGGCCAGAAGCGGAATGACAAGCCGCCAGTCCGCCGCCGCAACCATGAACAGCATCGAAACAACGAAGCTGATCGCGTAGACGAACACGTCGATTACTTTCAACGCGACTTCACGGATCGCCAGCGCCGTCTGCATCACCTTGGTCGAAACACGACCCGCGAACTCGTTGGCGAAAAACGTCATCGAGTGGCGAAGCAGGAAACGATGCATCTTCCAGCGTGCGATCATGCCGAAGTTACCGGCAAGCGTCTGGTGCATCGTCATGGTGTGGATAGCTCCCATGAGCGGCAGCAGGAACAGTACCAGACCGGCCATGGCAATCAGATGCCATCCTTCATCGGCAAAGAACGTCTCGCGATTGGCCGTAGAAAGCCAGTCGACGATGTTGCCGAGGAACTTGTAGAGCATCGCTTCCGCAACCGCGATGCCCATCGACATCAGGCCGAGCAGAAGAAGCCACGGCCAGGCGGGCTTCACGTAATGCCAAAGGAACGGCAACAGCGTCTTCGGCGGCACGGTGGGCGTCGAAGCGGGAAAAGGATCAAGGCGTTTTTCAAACCAGCCAAACATAGGCCAAGCTCCGGCAAACAATCGCCTCATCGTTGAAGTCGGTGAAACGCAATTATAGCGCCAACGACGAAGCGGGACAGTCTTGGAACGTGGCCGTGACAGCCACATGACGAATCAGGAAAAGGAAATTGCGGGTGGACCGCGAAGAAACACCTAAGCCAGCAGTGGCACGGCCATGGCTGGGAGGCGGTAGCGAATATTCATATGCATGGAAACCTCCCTTGGCTGGTGTTGAAGATGGCAGCTTTCTACCGCAAAAAACAGGGAAACGCCAGCCTATTGCCCGAAAAAAGTGCAAACGCATGATACTGCAGCCGTCCCTATGCCTTCCGTTACACCCAGGCCGTGTGTTAGTGCCTTGGGAAATAATGGAAAGACCAGAGAATGTCAGAGATCCGTATCGCTCTTTATCAGCCTGACATAGCGGGCAATACCGGAACCATCCTGCGCCTTGCCGCGTGCCTCGGCATCGGCGTCGACATCATCGAACCGGCAGGTTTCGACATTTCCGACCGCAATCTCAAGCGTGCAGGACTGGACTATATTGCTACGGCAGCCCTCACCCGCCATGTCACCTGGGAACGTTTCGAAGAATGGCGGGCTGAAAGCGGTCGACGGCTTGTCCTCGCGTCCACAAAGGCCGCTTTGCCCTACGCGAAAATCGCCTATCGACCCGATGATATTCTGCTCTTCGGACGAGAAAGTGCCGGCGTTCCCGACCATGTCCATGAAAAAGCCGACGAGCGTGCTATCATCCCGATGGTAGAAGGTCAGCGCTCGATCAACGTCGCCATGTCTGCGGCAATGATCACTGGCGAGGCCATGCGTCAGACCGCCTGGGCCTGACAAACAGATTCCGGCATGACCGTTTTTCCTGAAAAACTGTCGCAACCCGACCTGTTTTTCAGACATTTACGGCGCTATACTCCTTAGCCGGACAATAAAATTCGCCTTCGCCAACAGAACAATGGCGGATGCGAGGAGACGTTGAATGCAGTCCACAATTGTCATCATCAACCTTCTCGGCGCAGTTGCGCTGCTGCTTTTCGGCCTGGCTCAGGTCAAGGATGGCGTTACGCGCGCCTTTGGCATGAAGCTGAGAAGCGTGCTGTCGACTGGTACCCAGAACGGACCACGCTCGTTTTTTTCGGGATTTCTGGCGACCGTCGCATTGCAAAGCTCTACGGCAACCGCATTGACCGTCGCGTCCTTCGCCGAGCGCGACCTTATTCGCCCGCGCATGGCGCAGATTGTGCTCCTGGGCGCCAATGTTGGAACAGCCGTGACGGCGTGGATTGTCTCCGCAGGCGTCGAATGGCTTTCGCCTTTGCTGATTCTGACCGGCATCATCCTCAAAAAAGGCAGTTCAAACGCTCGTCAGGGCGGAGGCACGGCAGTCATTGGCATCGGCCTGATGCTTCTGTCACTTCATCTGTTAAGTGGCGCGACTGAGCCGATGCGCGCCTCACCAGCACTCGCCGTCTTTATCAGCCTTCTCGATGGCGCATGGCCTGTGGCACTGATCTTTTCTGCAGTCCTGGCGTTCGCGTCCTCCTCCAGCCTTGCGGTTGTCGTCCTGATTCTTTCGCTTGCAGCGACGGGAACCCTATCGACCGGCCTCATTATCGTCCTCATCCTCGGCGCAAATCTCGGCGGCGCCATACCTCCGGTCATTGCCACCCTCTCCGCCCCGGCCTCGGCAAGGCGCATCACCATCGGCAATCTTGTCGTGCGCACCATCGGCTGCATTGTCGCCCTGCCCTTGGCGTCCTATGGCGCAACGTTGTTGCAGACGTTGCCGCTGTCGCCAGCGAAACTGCCTGTTGATGCTCACCTGATTTTCAACGTCATGCTGGCTGCATTGGCATGGCCCTTTTCCAGCGTCATTTCCGACCTGATGGCCAAAATGGTGCCGGATGACGCGAGAAACGATGACGGTCCAAGCTTCCTTGACGAACAGGCACTGGAAACGCCGGTCGTGGCGCTCGCGAATGCAACACGTGAAGTTCTCGGCGTTGGAGATACCATCGAACGCATGCTCATCCGTGCGGAAAATGCGTTCAAACACAATGATCTGGACCCGCTCAAGGAAATTTCAGCTCTGGAAAAACGGGTCGACACCCTACAGCAAGCGGTGAAAGTCTATCTTTCCAAGCTTGGGCGAAAGGGATTGGACGCCGATGATGCACGTCGATCGATCGCCATCATCGACTATGCGATCAATCTCGAACATATCGGCGACATCATCGAAAAAGGCCTGTGCGAGCAGATCCGCAAGAAAGTTCTGAACGGCTTTAAATTCTCTGAAGACGGCTATGGAGAATTGAAAACCCTGTTCGACATGACAATCGAGAACCTTCGTTCAGCGCAGAGCATTCTGGTCACAGGTGACTTTGATCTTGCGCGCCGCCTGATGGAAAGCAAGGTGGATATCCGTCATCTCGAAAAGCGGTCCTCTGCCCGCCATCTTGAGCGGCTGCGCGACGGTCTGGCGGAGAGCATGCAGACCAGTTCACTCCATCTCGATATGCTGCGCGACCTGAAGCGGATCAACGCCCATATCGTTTCGGTTGCCCATCCCATTCTGGATGAAAGTGGTGTTCTGATCGAAAGCCGCCTGCGTCACGCCGAGCCGCACGCCTGATGTCAATCGGCGGAAGGCAGTCGTCTCATGGTGAACTCGATGCGATCACCTTCCAGCTGCCGCCAGCTTTCGACTTCTGTCCAGTAAGCCGCTTTCGGGAACGCTTCAAACCATTCTCGCGCCTTGGCACGGGCCTCTTCGCGTCCGAGACAGAAGGTCTGACGAACGAACATCCCGTTCTTCGCCGTATCGAGACTTTCGCTTGCCTTCTCCTTGCGGTGGTTGGCAATCCTGCGCTTCAGCCCATCGAGGGGCGGTCCGGTAAATTTCGTCATGACATTCACCTGTGGCACCTTCACTCATCAAGATAGTGCAAGCAAAGTGACTTTACGAGTCGAGGTTTGCTTAGCCGGTCCGGCAAGAGCATTGAGTGCCCTCTTCGGTGTGCAAAGGAAGCACCGACATAATCTGCGTATCCGCGTTGCAGAAATCGATTCCGATTTCCGCACCTATGCTGTAGACGCAGCTTGTTTGAATAACCGACCACCATGACAGGAGAGTGGACATGGAACGGCCATCTTTGCCGAAGGGCTTGCCCGAAGACATCGAGGAAAAGAAGGCCGCTGCCCAGGCATGGTTCCAACACCTGCGCGACACCATCATCACATCTTTTGAGACGCTGGAAGACGATCTGTCCGGCCCGCTATCCGATCAGGAACCGGGACGTTTCGTCCAGAAGCAGTGGTTGCGCGACAATGGCGCCGGCGGTGGCGGCATCATGTCGATGATGAACGGCCGCGTCTTCGAGAAAGTCGGCGTTCACACCTCAACCGTCTACGGGGAATTTTCTCCCGAGTTCCGCAAGCAGATACCGGGCGCAGAGGAAGATCCACGCTTCTGGGCCTCCGGCATTTCCTTGATCGCTCATCCCGTCAATCCAAACGTTCCAGCCGTTCACATGAACACCCGGATGGTCGTGACCTCCAGCCATTGGTTTGGCGGCGGCGCCGACCTGACCCCTGTTCTGAACCGTAGACGCACCCAGGACGACGCGGACAGCCAACTTTTCCACCGCGCCTTCGAGATCACCTGCAACCGTCACGCGGTCGCCGATTATCCGCGCTACAAGACCTGGTGCGACGAGTACTTCTTCTTGCCTCATCGCAATGAAGCGCGCGGCATTGGCGGCATATTTTTCGACTGGCTGCACCCGGATGAAGACAAAGGCGACTGGAACGCCAATTTCGCTTTCGTGCAGGACGTCGGCCGCGCCTTCAATCTGGTTTATCCGAAAATCGTTCGCGCCAACTTCAACCAACCGTGGACGGAAACGGACCGTGATGAGCAGTTGATTCGCCGTGGGCGCTACGTCGAATTCAACCTTCTCTACGACCGCGGCACGATTTTCGGCCTCAAGACCGGTGGCAATGTGGAATCGATTCTTTCGTCTCTCCCGCCTGTCGTGCGCTGGCCGTAAAAAGCTCACGAAATTTTGACGCTTGTCAGCCCTGCGACGAAAAAAACCGTAAATTAGGACTTATGGAAATATAAAGGCAGTGTTAGTCTCCTCCTCGCAGACGTACTGGAGGAGCTATCGTCATGATTACTTCGAACAGCATGCCTATGTCCTCTTCCCGCAAGGAAGAGCAAAATTCCATTGAAACTCCGGAACTGATCGAACGCCTAGCCGCAGAAATGCGCGCCAGCGGCGACCGTGAGCTGCCGATTTCGTTCTATGTTGATCAGGTGAAACGCACCCTCGCCAGAGAGCGCGTGACAAACCAGGTCGCCAACGACGAGCCGGCTCTCGCGAAGGTTCCGGCCGCCAGCACATCATCCGTGTTCCAGTGCTGGGCAATGCCTGAATAAAGCCGGCTCTCGGCGGGAACCCGGAACCGAACCGGGAAAAGTTCGTTTCAGTCATACCATGCCGCACAGAAAACAGAGGTTTTACTGACGGGATGGTTACGCAGGCAAGTGGAGCGTTTCCAACGAGATGCTCCACAGGGACAACGAAGCTCCTGGCAGTGCACGCGTTGTCCCTGGTCATTACAGGGAGGTACGACCATGCGGTTGTTTGAATGCGGAACGCTTGTTCCCGGCTGTGGCTGGCACACGCGCGCAGAAGACGATGCGGAAGTGGTTCGTCGCACGGTAGAGCACATGAAAACGGCTCATGGCGAAACAGTGATCCGCGAAAACATGATCGAAAACATCAAGGCGCGCATTCGCAACGAAGCAAACGCGGCTTGATTTTGGCGCAGTCGTAAACGACCTCAGCCAAAACACGTCAACACTGTCCAGTCGTGCCGCCATCCGAAGATCGCGGCACGATTTGTTTTTAACGTCAATTCTCGACCATATCTTTCAGCCGAGCGGTAAGCGCCGACCGGTCGAGAGAAAAATTGACCTCGATCCATTTGTCCTCGAGGCTTTTCAGCACTTCTCCGACTTTGGGACCCGCAGCAATGCCCGCTGCCATCACGTCCGCACCGCTCAATGGAAAATTCGGCTTCTGGAATTTTTCTGCACGCGCAAGCAGCGTCGAGAGACGCGCGACCTTCTGCATAGCGCTCTCACCTGCGGACAGATCGGCACGAGCTGACGCGAGCGCCAGCTTGAGCCGAGCTTTCACGCCATCGACACCTTGACGGTAAAGCAGACGGTCAAGGGCCGTCTCCTTCATATCGGGATCGGCTGCAGGCGCACTGGCCCAATGATTGAGGAATGCGGCTTCGGCTTTTGAGAGCCGCAAACGACTGGCGAGCGCAGCCAGCCTTTCAACATCCGGCGGTACAATGGCGGCAAGCCGCAGCAATGGAATAGGCGTCCAGTTGAGCGCTTGTTCCGTAGCCACAAGGCCATGAATGGCATCGATGCCCCATTTTTCCGTTTCCGGCAGCACTTCCGCCAACACACCGGACTGGCGCATCCACAAAAGCGCCCGAGACGGATCGGTCGCCGACAGCAGCTTCTTGATTTCACTCCAGACCCGCTCTGCGGAGAGCGTCTGCAGCTTGTCCTTGGCGCGCGCGCTGGCTCTGAGCCCATCGGCATCGGGACGGCCCGACCCGTAATGCGCAAAGAAGCGGAAAAAGCGCAGGATGCGCAGATAGTCCTCAGCGATCCGCGTCGCCGCATCGCCAATAAACCGAACTGTTCCCGTCTCGATATCAGCAAGACCGCCGATCAGATCGATCACCGCTCCGCTGTGGTCGGCATAAAGGGCGTTGATCGTCAGATCACGTCGTTCTGCATCAGCCTGCCAATCGGTGCCAAACGCAACCTGCGCATGGCGGCCATTGGTTTCGACATCGCGGCGCAATGTGGTGATTTCGAAGCCTTCACCGTCGATCACAAGCGTGACTGTACCATGCTCGATACCGGTCGGAACCGCCTTGATACCCGCAGCCTTGGCACGAGCAACCACCACATCCGGCGTCAATGTCGTCGCCATATCGACGTCGCCAACCGGTAATCCCATCAAGGCGTTGCGCACAGCACCGCCGACAACACGCACCTCGCCTCCGTCCGCATTCAAAAGCGCAAAGATGCGCTCCAATGCCGGTCTCTGAAACCAGTCTCGCCCGGCGACGCTGCTCATGCATAAAACCTTTCGTAGATTGTTCGTACGATGCCCGCGGTAATGCCCCAAATATAACGTTCGCCATAGGGCATTTCATAGAAAAACCGCTCCTTCCCCTGAAACATCCGGCTTCCGCGCGCATGATTTTCCGGGTCCATCAAAAAGGACATCGGCACTTCAAAGACATCGTCCACCTCGTCCGGATTAAGCGTCAGGTGAAAACCCGGCTGTATGACGGCGAGCACCGGTTTGATGCGAAATCCCGTCCCGGTAATATAGTCTGGCAGACGTCCAACGGTTTCCACGTAAGATCGCGCCAGACCGATCTCCTCTTCGGCCTCACGCAACGCAGCATCTTCCGGCGTGCGGTCTTCGGCGTCGATACCGCCACCCGGAAATGAAATCTGGCCGGAGTGCTTGCGCAAGGTTGCCGTCCGCTGGGTAAAGATCACCCGCGCATCATCACCTTCATCGACCACGGGCACGAGAACGGCAGCATCCTTCAGCCGGATGCCGTTTCCCGAGAGAACGACACCCGGATTAAGCACATGGTCGCCAAGTTCCTGTTCGGCAACACCCTCACCGTCCCGCAGCACGCGCCGACGGAAATCGTTTGCCGAAAAGTCCAACATCTTCAAAGTCATTGCGAAAGTGCTTCCAGTTCATCTGCCGGCATCACGGCAAAAACGCTTTTGCCCGAACGGACCGCAAACATGGCGCGACCATCCATATCCACAATCTCGCCGCATGCGACCAGATCATACATTACCGCACGCGACACCAGTGCTTCGAGCCTTCCGCGCACCAGAATATACGGCTTCAGCTCGTTGTTTTCGCCAGCGATTTCAAATCGCAGCGGATGGTCCTCGCCGATCTCCACCACGTCGCCTACATTTGTGCGAAAAGTCAGGCGTGGCTCGCCCTCCTTTTCAGTCACAATCATCTCGACCGCTATGAAAGGTGCGTCGGCCACCTTGATGGCGACTTTTTCCACAGGTGTTACGAGATAGGTCTGACCGTCCTCATCCTTGCGCAAAACGGTCGAAAATAACCGCACCAACGGCGCTCGTCCGATCGGCGTTCCCATGTAAAACCATGTCCCGTCGGCACGGATTTCCATGTCGATATTCCCGCAAAACGGCGGGTTCCAGCGCTCGACCGGCGCCGGCCCACGCTTGGCGTCACCTGTCTGCTCCGCAGCGCGGGAAATCATGGCCGCCAGCCCCGCTGCATCGCCCGCCGAATGAATTGTTTCCAGTGCCATATTCGAGTCTCGCTTTGCCGATAAGGAAACATTAGGCTGTGTAAGTCACGAGATAGTCATTCTGATGGTGCTTGTCAGCGGGCAAGAGAGCAATAAGCTATATGCAGTGCGAAATCCGTGCCGGAGCGAAGGTTTTGAGGAGAACGACATGGGCGTGATGAATACCGGCGAAACCCTCGACGAAAAAGCCATCGTCGCTGCCGCCGAAAAGGCGTTGTCCGATATAGCTGCGATCCGAGCGGAGGTGTCCAAAGTCATCTTCGGTCAGGAAAAAGTGGTCCAGAATACGCTTCTTGCCATTCTTTCAGGCGGACACGCCCTGCTCGTCGGCGTTCCCGGCCTCGCCAAGACAAAACTCGTCACCACGCTCGGCACCGTTCTTGGCCTTGATGCGAACCGCATCCAGTTCACGCCTGACCTTATGCCATCCGATATTCTCGGCTCTGAAGTGATGGATCAGGACGAAAACGGCCGCCGCTCTTTCCGCTTCATCAAGGGGCCGGTCTTTGCCCAGCTTCTGATGGCCGACGAAATCAACCGTGCCAGCCCGCGCACGCAATCGGCGCTGCTGCAGTCCATGCAGGAATACCACATCACGGTTGCCGGCCAGCATTACGACCTGCCCAAGCCCTTCCACGTTCTTGCCACCCAGAACCCTCTGGAGCAGGAAGGTACCTATCCGCTGCCGGAAGCCCAGCTTGACCGCTTTCTGCTGCAGGTCGATGTCGACTATCCAGATCTTGCCGCAGAGCGCCAGATTCTTCTCGACACCACCGGTATGGCTTCCGGAGAAGCCCGCCGCATGATCGATGCGGAACGGCTGATGGATATTCAGACACTCATCCGTCAGATGCCTGTCAGTGACAAGGTTGTGGATGCCATTTTGTCGTTGGTTCGGTCCGCGCGGCCGGGGCATGGCAACAAATTGACCGACAAGAACGTTGCATGGGGACCGGGTCCGCGTGCCGGACAGTCTCTCATGCTGACGGCCCGTGCCCGGGCACTCTACGAAGGCAGGCTGGCGCCGTCGCTCGATGATATCTACGCGCTGGCTGAACCTGTGCTGGAGCATCGTATGGCACTGACATTCGCGGCCCGCGCAGAGGGCATGTCGGTCCGTGATGTGATCGCTGCACTGGTAGAGCAGGCAAGGGGCTAAAACGCCGGATTGTTAAAAAGGAGCGCATGTGGCGTCCATCGGCCAGATCGTAAAGCAGACACCCGGAGCCGAGGTATTGGCGCGCGCGCAGCAACGCGCAGCCCTTGTTCCCGATTGCATGGTGGAAGCGCGGCGTATCGCGAATACCGTCATCGCCGGCTGGCACGGACGCCGCAAACGCGGTGTCGGTGAGAACTTCTGGCAGTTCCGCCCCTACGCGGAAGGTGAAAGCCTGTCGCGGATCGACTGGCGGCGTTCGGCCCGCGACGATCATACCTATGTGCGCGAGCGGGAGTGGGAAGCGGCGCATACCATCTGGCTCTGGGCCGATATGTCACCGTCGATGATGTATAAATCGACGCTCGGCACTGTCTCCAAGGAAAGCCGCGCGCTGGTTCTGATGCTGGCGCTGGCGGAAATTCTCGCCAGATCGGGAGAGCGCATCGGGTGTCCTGGCATCATGGAGCCGGTTTCGGCCAGAAACGCAGCGGAGCGCCTCGCCACCGCCATCATGCACGCGCCGGTGACGAATGGTCTGCCGGAAACAGGCATGATCCGTGGCGCCAGCGATATCGTTCTGATCGGTGATTTTCTCGATGATGCGGCAAGCGTCATGGAACGCATCTCGCCGTTGGCACGCCGCAGCCTTCGTGGCCATGTCGTCGAAATCGCCGATCCTGCAGAGGAGATGTTCCCCTATTCCGGCCGTACAGAATTTACGGACCCGGAAACGGGAGAGAAACTCGTATCCGGCCGGGCCGAAACGATCCGTGAGGACTACACCCGAGCGTACCTAGCCCGCCGCGAAGCCTTGTCGTCATCGCTGCGTCGCCTGGGCTGGAACTTCGTCTTCCACCGCACCGACCATCTCGCCTCCGAAGCACTTGTCGCCGTCCATATGTATCTGTCCGGATCTCCGGCGGAAGGCGGTGGTCGTCGATGAGCTTTCTGCCGTTCGTTTTTTCCAGTCCCTACATCCTCTTCGGTCTTCTGGCGCTGCCAGCCATATGGTGGTTGTTGCGGCTCACTCCGCCACGTCCGAAGGCGGAAATCTTTCCGCCGCTGAAAATCCTCGCCACCGTGCTGAAGCGAGAAGAAACGCCCTCGAAAAGTCCGTGGTGGCTGACGCTGCTGCGCATGGCTTTGGCCGCAGCTGTTATTCTCGCACTGGCCGATCCCGTGATGAACCCGCGTAACAATACGCTGGCGGGCACTGGACCTCTGGTGATGGTCGTCGATAACAGTTGGGCGGCGGCGCCGGATTGGGATCGTCGTGTCGAAACCGCAAAAGCCTTGATTGGCGATGCGGAACGGGCCGAACGGCCGGTGTCGATCAGCTTCACCGCGGACGCAGACCATGATGCCGTCCCCTCAACGACGGCTGTTGCGCTGGAAAAACTTGCGGCAGCAAGGCCGAAACCTTTGGTACCGGATCGCACGCGGACAGCCGAGGCCGTGACCGAGGCGCTGAATGGCACGACGCCAGGCACACTTGTCTATATCGCCGACGGTGTGGCAACACCGCAGGACGAAACGGCACTTGCAACATTTGCTAGCCTGTCACCCGCCGAGTTTCGTTTCGTCGAAGGTGACGGCAATAACGTTACGGCCATTACTGCAGCAACCAACAATGCCGATGCAATGAGCGTGATCGTCTCGCGGCTCAAGGCCTCATCGCCGGAGCGTCTGGTTGTCAATGCACAGGACAGCCAGGGCCGTATTCTCGCAAACGGCATTGCAGATTTTGCCGCAGGAAATGCTGAGACAACGGCAACCGTAGAAGCGCCCTTCGAACTGCGCAACGACTTTGCGCGCCTGTCCCTTGAGGGCGTCTCGACCGCCGGTTCGGCTCATCTCCTGGATGACGGCTTCCGTCGCCGCCGTGTTGCGCTGCTTGCTGGAGAAACCGGCAACGACTTCCAACCGCTCCTGCAGCCACTCTATTATATCAGCCGCGCCCTCCAGCCCTATGCGGATTTGATCCCGCAAAGGCAAGCTGATCTCTCGCAGGCAATTCCGGAAATTCTGCAGTCAAATCCGTCCGTGATCGTTATGGCGGACATCGGTCGTTTACCGCAGGAAACCTACGAGCCGGTGCAGCGCTGGCTTGCAGGCGGCGGCACGCTGATCCGGTTCGCGGGACCGCGTCTTGCCGCTGCCCCGGCAGACGATCCTTTGGTTCCCGTTACGCTTCGTCAGGGTGAACGCGCGCTCGGCGGTGCACTTTCCTGGGCCGAGCCGCAGCCGCTGGCCGATTTCCCCAATTTCGGCGCCTTTGCAGGCATGCCGAAAGCCGACGGCATCCTTGTCAAACGGCAGGTTCTTGCAGAGCCGACGCCTGACCTTGCCGAACGCACATGGGCAAGCCTCGCCGACGGCACACCGCTCGTGACAACGCGCAATATCGAAGCCGGGCGCATTGTTCTGTTCCATGTCAGCGCTGAAGCAAGCTGGTCGGACCTGCCGATCTCCGGTCATTTCGTCGAGATGCTTCGCCGTATCGTCCAGCTATCACAGGCAGGCGGCGCATCGGCCTCCGCCAATGCGCCTGCAGCAGCTTTGCCGCCCTATCGCCTGCTGACGGCAGAGGGCGCATTGTCGGCGGAAATCGGCTCTGCCCGCCCGCTTGAAATCCGCGCTGGACAGCAACCGCGTACAGGTTTCGACAACCCACCTGGCCTTTATGGTACGGAGGACGGCTTCGTGGCGCTCAATCTTCTTCCCGCCGGAGCAACGCTTCGTCCAATGAACACGACCCCTGCGGGAGCATCGACGACTGAGGCACTGGTTGGAGAAACGGCAAAATCGCTACGCCCCGCCTTGTTCATCGCCGCCTTTCTCATGCTGGTGGCAGACAGCCTGATCGTGCTTTTCATGAACGGCGCTTTCGCGCGTTTCCCCAAGACACGTGGCTCAGCCGCCGCCGTCGTGCTTCTTGCCTTATCAGGCTTCGCTACCCTTTCGCCGCAACAGGCGCGTGCTGACGATCCCAAATCCGGTGACGAACAGATCTTCGAACGCCTGGACACGACACACCTTGCCTATGTCCGCACTGGCGAGGATGATGTGGATCGCATCTCGGAGCAGGGATTGCAGGGTCTGAGCGAGTTCCTGACCTGGCGCACGACGCTGGAACCCGGCCAACCGGTCGGCCTCGATATCTCAAAGGACGAATTGTCCTTCTATCCGATTATCTATTGGCCTGTGTCCGCGACCGCCCCCATGCCCTCCAGCGCCGCCATTTCACGGATCGACGCTTATATGCGGGCGGGCGGAACCGTCTTGTTTGATACGCGCGACCAGTTCTCGTCGCTCGACAATGGCAATTCGACGCCCAATGGTGAACGCCTGCAGGCCATTCTCGCCAATATCGATATTCCACCGCTGGAGCCGGTGCCGGAAGACCATGTTCTGACGCGCTCTTTCTACCTGCTCACCAATTTCCCGGGGCGCTACAATGGCTCACCGCTCTGGGTCGAATCCCGCCAGGGTGCTGCGAAGACAACCTCTGGCTTGTCTTCATCGGGCGATGGCGTGACGCCGATCATGATCACCGGCAATGATTTTGCCGGCGCATGGGCGATCGATCAGCAAGGTGCTCCCGTTCTGCCGACTGTACCACCGGACGAACTGCAGCGTGAACATGCCTTCCGTTCCGGCGTCAACATCATGATGTATATGCTGACCGGCAACTACAAGGCTGACCAGGTTCACGTTCCGGCCCTACTCGAACGACTGGGGCAATGAGATGAACCTGACCTTCGCCCCCTTCCTGCCTTGGATCGTAATTGCCGTTCTTGCTGTTGCCGCGCTGGCGCTCGCCGTTATCGGCCTGTGGCGTGGTGTTCGCGGTGCATGGCTGCGCGGGCTGGCGCTCGCCGCTCTTTTGCTTGCCATAGCCAATCCGCTTCTGACCAACGAAGAACGTGAGCCGCTCTCGACCATCGTTCCCGTCATCGTCGATCGTTCGCAAAGCCAGGACGTGCAGGACAGGCCACAGATGACGGATCAGGCTCTTGCGAGCCTGCGTGATCGCCTGTCGCGTTTTCCACGCATCGAACCCCGCATCGTCGAAGTGCGTGACGATGCCGAAAGTGATGCCCCGGCGACGCAGCTCTTCTCGGCGCTTTCTTCTGCCGTCTCGGACGTATCGCCGTCTCGCATCGGCGGCGCAATTTTCCTCAGCGACGGACAGATCCACGATATTCCGAATGCCTCGCCGAATGCGGAGCAGGCACTCGGCTTCCGCGCTCCGATACATGGTCTGATTACCGGTAAGGCCGATGAATTCGATCGCCGTATCGAAATCGTCCGCGCCCCCCGCTTCGGCATCGTCAACGAAGAACAGCAACTGACCTTCCGCGTCTTCGACGACGGCCGTTCGCAAGGCGGCGCCGCAGAGGTGACGGTGAAGATGAACGGTGAGGAAATCGCCACGCTGCAGGCCACGCCCGGTCAGCCGACGCCGTTCAGCTTCCGGGTACCGCGCGGCGGCAACAATGTCATGGAGTTCTCGGTCGCAGGCCTTCCCGGCGAGGTGACAACTGCCAACAACCGCGCCGTTCATCTGATCGAAGGCATTCGTCAGAACCTGCGTGTGCTGCTCGTTTCAGGAGAACCTCATGCAGGCGAACGGGCCTGGCGCAATCTTCTCAAATCCGACGCCTCCGTCGATCTCGTGCATTTCACCATTCTCCGCCCACCGGAGAAACAGGATGGTACGCCGATCAACGAACTGTCGCTGATCGCCTTCCCCACCCGCGAACTGTTCGTGGAAAAGATCGAGGACTTCGATCTCATCATCTTCGATCGCTACCAGCATCGTGGCGTGCTGCCGATCCTCTATTATGACTACATCGCCCAATACGTCGAAAAGGGTGGTGCCCTGCTGATCGCGGCGGGTCCGGAACATGCCGGGCAGGATTCGATCGCCATGACGCCGCTTGCTTCCGTACTGCCAGCCCAGCCGACTGGACAAGTGCATCAGTCTGCCTTCTATCCGCGCCTTTCAGAAGCCGGCAAGAAACACCCCGTCACCCGTGGTCTGGATGGTTCCGGTGAAGAGCCACCGCATTGGGGCCGCTGGTTCCGCACCATCAGCGTCGACCCGCCGCAGGGCCAGACCGTGATGCTCGGCGACGGACAAGATCCGCTTCTCGTCCTCAATCGTCAGGGTGAAGGCCGCGTCGCGATGCTGTTGTCAGACCAGGGTTGGCTCTGGGCGCGCGGTTTCGAAGGCGGTGGCCCGCACGTTGCACTGTACCGGCGCATCGCGCACTGGCTGATGAAGGAGCCGGAACTCGAGGAAGAGGCGCTGACAGCGCGCGCCAATGGCCGCACGCTGGAAATCACCCGTCAGACGATCGGTGACGATCCAGGTCAGGCCTCGGTCACCTTCCCGTCCGGCAAGACGGAAAACATGGCCTTCACCAGCACCGAACCCGGTCTTTACAAGATCGAGCGGCGGATGGACGAAACCGGCCTGTTCGAAATCAAGAACGGTGATTTTACCACCCTCGTCCATGTCGGTGCAGTCGACGCACCGGAGTTCAAGGCGATGATCTCCACCACCGAAACCCTGCGGCCGCTGGTGGATGCCACCAAGGGCAGCATTCATCGTGTCGCCGATAATTCAGGCCGCGTTGCACTGCCCGATATCCTGCCGGTGCGCGGGGATATCAGGGTCGCTGATGACGATCGCATGCTGATCCGCATGACCGATGAGACGGTCCTGAAGGGCGTGAATACGTTGCCACTCTTTGCAGGGTTTGCGGGCCTTGCCGCCCTTCTCCTTGCCTTCTCGGCACTCTGGTGGCGCGAAGGCCGGTAAAACCGGCTTTCGCAAACAACACATAGCTCCCAATTCGCAATTGCGCGAGACGCAAGGATGGTTCATTTCCTCTTCCGGGAAGACAATTCCACGGAAGGCCGAAAATGGATTTTATCTTGAGCGACGTCGCGGATGCGGAAGCCGAAAAGGCGATTCGTGACCCGCTGGTGGCATATAATGTCGCCCGTTTTGGCGAGAGTGATCGGCGTGAGCTCCTCATCACCATCCGCAACGATGACGGCACCGTAACTGGCGGCCTCGTTGGGTACACCGGTCGCGGCTGGCTTTATGTGCAGTTGCTGTTCGTGCCCGAAGATATGCGCGGACAGGGAACAGGTCCCAAACTTCTCGCCATGGCCGAGGAAGAGGCAAAAAAACGTGGTTGTATAGGTGCTTACATCGACACAATGAATCCCGACGCTCTCAGGCTCTACGAGCGCTCGGGTTTCACCAGGATCGGTGCGCTCTCACCGCTTTCCAGTGGCCAGTCGATTACCTGGCTTGAAAAGCGGTTCTAGGCGATCGCGCGTAGCGCAGCTTATGCGAGCGCTGTGCGTCGCGTTTCGGCATTGATCCTTGTTGCCGCGAGTGCTGCCAAGACCAGAAGCCCCGCAAAAATCGCCACAGCAAAACCGAAGCCCTGTGCAATGGCATAGCCAAGGATCGAAGGCGCCATAAGCCCGCCGAGACGCGCCATGGCTCCAGCCGCCCCCATGCCGGTGGCGCGGGATTCGGTCGGATAAAGCTCCGGCGTATAAGCGTAGAGTGCTCCCCACGTGCCAAGCAGGGCAAAACTCATGATGAGCAGTGAAGCACCGACCATCAGGCTGCTGGGTGCTACCGTAAACAACAGGCAGCCGAGTGCCGAAAGCAGGCAGAAGCCGATGAGAGTCGGCTTGCGTCCCCATTTTTCGACACCATAAGCGGCAAGCGCGTAACCGGGGATCTGCGCCAGAGCCACAAGCACGAGGAACCCATACCCGCGCACGAAACCGAAGCCATCGCCAGCAAGGCGTGCCGGCATCCATGTAAAGATGCCGTAATATGAGACGGAGACAAGAAACCAGATCGCCAGGATCATGATGCTGCGTTGCCTCAGCGCGGGCGAAAAGACACCTTGGCCCTTTACCGCCTCCGGTTGGACAAGACGCGTTCCAAAGTCCAGAAGCGGCTTGCCGTTTGCCTCGAGCATCCGGTTCACTACCTCTTTCGCCTCATCCAGGCGGCCGCTTCGCAACAGGTAAAGCGGTGATTCGGGAACCAGAAATCGCAAACCAAAACCCAGAATGGCCGGAACGGCCGTCACCACGAAAATGTAACGCCAGGCATCAAGGACGCCAGCCAGGCTCGCAGCCCACGCAGCCAGGGCAACGATTAGCGTGCCGATGGCCCAGAACCCTTCGAGCAGAACAAGCCAGCGGCCGCGATTTTTCGCTGGCAGGAACTCGGCCATCATCGCGTAATCCACCGGCAAGGTGCCGCCAACGGCAGCGCCGGTCAAAAAGCGTAGCACCAGCAGAATGGTGAAATCCGGCGAGAAGGCAGACAATAGACCGAACACGGCGTCACATGCCACCGTGACGATCAGAACCCGGCGACGACCGTAACGATCGGCCAGGCGCCCGAAAACGGCCGCGCCAATCAGCATGCCAAGAAAAAACGCTGTACCGGTCTGCAGCGCCTGCGGAACAGTCAAACCAAAAGTTGCTGCAATGGAGGCCGCAGTAAACCCGACCGCCAGAACCTGCATGGCATCCGCCGTCCAGACGAGGCCAAAGATGCCCATCAACCGCCGCTGATACGAACCTGCTCCTGCCCGCTCCAGCGCCTCATTCATTGTGATCGCCGTCATCCTGCTCCCCTCGCCGAAATCGACATCAGATTGCTAGGTTGCGGTTGGTGAACGGTCAAGTACAGGGACTGAGATTTACGTTCAGGCGTAAGCCCGCAGCGGCTCTTCGAAGGCTTCGCTGTCCGTCTCGGACTCTGCCATGACGGCATCACATTTGCGCCAGCCAATCTTGCCCTTCAGCCGCTGATGCACATCCGTGCCAAGCGGCACGACCAGCACCCTGTTGGGATCGACAGGTCCGGGGAAATCCAAGGCGGCGTAAGCGACCTTTTCGAAACCGAGCGGCATGTAATACGGCGGGTCACCAATCAGGATAACCGCTTCAGAACCCTTGCGTTTCGCCGCAGCAATGGCAATCCGCACCAGCTCCCGTCCAATACCCATGTTCTTGTGCGACGGCCGTACAGCAAGAGGCCCAAGCATGTGGCCTTTCACTTCGCCGGCAAGAACAGGTGTCATCCGCACCGAAGCGATCGTTTCACCATCATCGGCGCAGATGAAAGACAGCAGCCGGTCATGTGGACCCTGCTCACGAATACGCGCAGCAGCCCGCGTGTGGCGACCCGGGCCAAAAGCTTCTTCGTTGATGATTTCGATGATGGCGTCGTGCGACGCGTCCTCGGTGAGGTAGACCAGTTCGTGCTTGGACATGAAGAGACCGAAACTTCCAGAATGCTGATACGACAATAGATGACGGCTGCGCCGGTTAAGGCGTTCAGGAGCGTCAGCGTCGTCGGAGCATCCGTGTTTCGATCATGGTCGATAATTTCCTCAGAATTATGAAAATCGCAATTATCAGGAAAATTTCCGATCGTCCAGAACAAATATGACAAGTGATCCATTCTCCGACAATGATGCGGAAACGCATTGTTCACCGTGGCACGGATGCACATTCTGGTTGAAACGGCTAAGATTGGCGTGAGGAAACGTACAAGGAGACAATCATGGGCATGTTGGTGGAAGGCGTATGGCAGGACGTCTGGTACGACACCAAGGAAACCAAGGGGCACTTCAAGCGCAGCGCTTCGCAGTTCCGTAACTGGATCACGGCGGACGGTGCTCCAGGTCCCTCCGGCCACGGCGGCTTCAAGGCTGAGGCCGGCCGCTATCACCTCTACGTTTCTTTCGCATGCCCGTGGGCACACCGTACCCTTATCTTCCGCAAATTGAAGTCGCTTGAAGATCTTATTTCTGTTTCAGTCGTCGACCCGCTGATGCTGGAAAAAGGTTGGGAATTCAAAACCGAGAGCACTCGCACACCCGGCGCCACGCAAGACCATCTCTTTGGGTTTTCAGCGCTCTCGCAACTCTACACCAAGGCCGATCCCAAATATTCCGGTCGCGTCACCGTTCCCGTGCTGTGGGATAAACAGACCGAAACGATCGTTTCCAATGAATCCGCGGAGATCATCCGCATGTTCAACAGTGCCTTCGACGAGCTGACGGGCAATACTGCGGATTTTTACCCCAAGGCACAGCACGAAGACATCGATGCGCTGAACGCCCTGATCTACGACACCGTTAATAACGGCGTCTACAAGGCCGGCTTCGCCACTACGCAGGAGGCTTATCAGGAAAGCGTTGTGAAGGTGTTCGAGACACTCGATCAGCTGGAGCAACGCCTGAGAGACCGTCGCTTCCTGTTCGGCTCAAGCCAGACCGAGGCGGACTGGCGGCTGTTCACTACACTCGTCCGTTTCGATCCTGTCTATGTCGGCCACTTCAAGTGCAACATACACCGCATCCACGACTATCCGAACCTGACGGGCTATCTGCGTGACCTCTACCGCACGCCGGGCGTGCCAGAGACGGTTGAGATGCGCCACATCAAGGAGCATTATTACCGCAGCCACCGCACCATCAATCCGACAGGGATCGTTCCCGTCGGACCCGAACTGGATCTGAGCACGCCGCGTGAGCGGCACAGTCTTGGCTGATTACCAGTAGTCGCTGAACGCCGCCTCGCCTGCGAGCTCCGCAAGGCGACGGCGAGTGGCGGGCGTTACACCGTCAGGCAATTCCGACAGTGCAAAAAAACCGCTTTCGACGATCTCGTGATCCGGTTTCTTCGGCGCGGTCTGCTCGACCTGCAAACGATAGAGAACCACATGATCGCGGTTACTCCCTTCCGTGTTGAGGTAGAGATGCACCAGCTCGGGGCTTGAGACAGCCTTGAGATTTCCCTCTTCACGGATTTCCTTGTGAAGCGCCATCGCCACTGTCTCACCGCGTTCAACGCCGCCGCCCGGCAGGTACCAACCAGCCAGATAAGTGTGCCTGACGAGAAAAATCCGCCCCTCTTCATCGTAGCATGCGGCCCTGACACCAACGGTTGCACCGCGGGTGAACAGAAAAATGAAATGAAGCAGGCGTATCAACACCCGTGAATGGAACGGCCGCGTATCACGGGGCATTGTTTCTTGGTTCACTCGCGCTCTTCTCCGGCGTCAGGCTTTCATTGGACGCGCTGCATATCATAGGGTATCTCTGCCGCCATGTTCAAACTCGCGCATATTTCAGACATACATCTCGGCCCGTTGCCGAAGCTTACTTTCCGGGAACTGGCATCAAAACGCATCACCGGTTTTGTTAACTGGCATCGCAATCGCCGCAAGCATCTTTTCACCGATACGTTGGAAAAACTGCTTGATGATCTCGAGACGAAAGCGCCTGATCATCTGGCGATTACCGGTGACCTCGTCAATCTTGCAACCGGCATCGAAATCCGCGCTGCCGCCGACTGGCTCGAAGAGGTTGGCACGCCAGAAACGACTTCGGTCGTTCCCGGCAACCACGACGCCTATGTCTCAGGTGCACACGACAAGGCCATGCATGCCTGGTACCCCTATGTGCGCGGTGATGGCGATCCCGATGAATGGGACGAGGATCGCAAGATTTTCCCCTACATGCGTGTCCGCGGACCTGTCGCACTCATCGGCTGCTCTACCTCGATTGCAACACCGCCATTTTCCGCGACGGGATATTTCGGCAACAGGCAGGCCCGTGCCACGGCGGACCTTCTGAAAAAGGCCGGCGAGATGGGCTTGTTTCGCGTCGTGATGATCCATCACCCACCGATCCGCGGAGCTGCGGCAACCCATAAGCGCATGATCGGCATTCGCCGGTTTGCAGGCGCGCTCGGTGTCGGCGGCGCAGAACTCGTGCTTCACGGTCATACCCATCTCAACACGGTATACTGGCTGAACACCCACCATGGCCGCGACCATATTCCCGTTGTCGGGATCGCGTCTGCAAGCCAGGGCCCAGGTGGCGAAAAACCGCGTGCAGCCTACAATCTCTTTAACATTACGGGTGAAGCCGGGGCGTGGAACGTAACCTGTGAGCGCCACAGTCTCAACGAAGCCGCAACCGGAGTTGAGCTGGAAGATGTTCGCGTTTTTTACGAAAACGGTCGTCCGCTAGGCTTTACCCGGCTGGATCGCGACTGACATCAGCCAGGGCCGCCACGCGGCTCTGACAGTGCCACATTTGTCATCCTCGCCTCAGCGGCGAGGATGATGTCGAAGCCCCGTAAAGGACTGGATCGGCTGTTACTTCGCCCGCTCTTCCAGAACGCGGTTGGCAGCGGATACGATGGCCTCCAGCGAAGCGCCAACGATGTTGGTGTTAACACCAGCACCGAACAGTTTTCCGCCAGGGTGCTCCATTTCGACATAGGCGATTGCCGACGCGTTGGAACCGTGCTGCAGGGAATGTTCGGAGTAGTCATTTACCGACAGGTCGATGCCGAGGTAGACCGACAGCGCGTTGATGAAGCCATCAATCGGACCAGTACCCTTGCCCTCGATACGCTTGACCTCGCCATTGTCGGTAATTTCTGCTGCGACGACGCGCACACCCTTGAAATCACCTGCCGGATAAGTGTGGTGATCCACGAATTTCAGACGTGCATTGGGCTGCGTGACGTAACGTTCCATGAAACGCTCATGGATACGCTTGGCGGGCAGTTCCACACCTTCTTCGTCGGTAATGCGCTGGATGTCTTCGCGGAACTCGACCTGCAGGTTGCGCGGCAGGTTCAAGCCGTAGTCCTGCTGGAGAATATAGGCGATGCCACCCTTGCCGGACTGCGAGTTGATGCGGATGATCGCCTCATAGGAACGACCGACATCCTTGGGGTCGATCGGCAGGTAGGGCACTTCCCATACCGGATGATTGGCAACCTTGATGGCCTTCATGCCCTTGTTGATCGCGTCCTGGTGCGAACCGGAAAACGCCGTATAGACCAACTCGCCGACGTAAGGGTGACGTTCCGGGATCGTCATTTCGTTGGAATATTCATAGACGGACTTGATACGCTCGATATCACGGCAATCCAGGCCTGGATCGATGCCCTGCGTATACATGTTCAATGCCAGTGTCACCACATCCACATTGCCGGTACGCTCGCCGTTGCCGAACAGCGTGCCTTCCACACGGTCAGCACCCGCCATCAGAGCCAATTCTGTTGCAGCGATGCCCGTGCCGCGGTCGTTGTGCGGATGCAGGGAGATGATGACATTTTCGCGGTTGTCGATGTTGCGGCACATCCACTCAATCTGGTCGGCATAGATGTTCGGTGTCGCCATCTCCACGGTGGACGGCAGGTTCAGGATGAGTTTGTTGTCGGCCGTCGGCTTTATCTCGGCGATCACGGCGTTGCAGATCTCCAGAGCAACGTCCAGCTCCGTGCCGGTGAAGCTTTCCGGCGAATATTCGAAGCGATAACCACCGCCGGCCTTGGCCGCCATATCGGTAATCATCTTGGCGGCATCGACGGCGATCTGCTTGATACCGGCAACATCCTTGCCGAACACGACACGGCGCTGCAATTCACTGGTGGAGTTGTAGAAGTGGATGATCGGATTTTTCGCACCTTCCAGCGCCTCGAAGGTGCGGGTGATCAGTTCAGGACGGCACTGCACCAGAACCTGCAGGGACACGTCATCCGGAACATTGCCTTCTTCCACGCACCAGCGGGCAAAATCGAAGTCAGTCTGCGAGGCGGACGGAAATCCGATCTCGATTTCCTTGAAGCCCATATCCAGCAGCAGCTTGAACATGCGCGCCTTGCGATCATGTCCCATCGGATTGACGAGCGACTGGTTGCCGTCGCGCAAGTCCACCGAACACCATACGGGCGCCTTGGTGATGGTGTTGGAAGGCCATGTACGGTCGGGAATGTTGATGGTCGGATAAGGGCGATACTTTACGTTCGCGTCCGGCATACCCTTGGAAACGGTGTTGGTCTTGGCGTCCATTGTCTTTGCTCCTTCCGCGTCCACGATGCTCGTCGGCTATCGGCGGATGCGTACCCCTTACGGGCCTAAATCATATCAAATGAGATTTCGAGTTGAGGAGCGTTCGCACCAGCGGGCTTTCGGCCGCCGGGCGCTCCTCACTGGACCCGGCAACCGCGTGTAAGGTCGAGGCTAAGAAGCGAGAGTGCACCGCATGGCGAAGCGTTCGCAGAAATCTGCGCCTTCATGCCGAAAAAGGTTGCGATGCAATTGGTCATGCCTGAGCTTATAAGCGGCGAAATATTCTGTTGCAAGAGCAAGTTTAATTTTTCATTCGTTTCACAAAGCCGGTCAGAGCCATCATCAGCCCTCCCCCGAGCAGGCCCCAGAAAGCACCGGAGATCCCCGCGAAAGACAGGCCGGAAGCGGTAATCAGGAAAGTGATGGCAGCCGCCTCACGCGTCTCGGCATCCTTGAAGGCAGCAACCGCCGAACCGGAAAAAGCACCAACCAGCGCAAGGCCGGCAACGGCTTGAATGAGAATGGGCGGAGCAAGCGCCACGAATGCCGTCACCACACCAGCCAAGAGGCCAAGGATGATGTAACCGATGCCCGCGATAATCGCCGCCCAGTACCGTCGCTTCGGATCGGCATGGGCATCCTCGCCCGCGCACATGGCAGCGGTAATGGCCGCAAGATTGACAGCGTGGCCACCGAAAGGCGCCGATAGCAGGGAAAACAGGCCGGTGGTCGCAAACAACGGTCCAGGTTGCGGATCGTAGTGATTGACTTTCAGGACGGCGATACCGGGAATGTTCTGCGATGCCATCGTGACGATGAACAACGGCAGCGCAATCGAAATGACCGCCTGCAGATTGAAGGTCGGCGTCACCCACTCTATCGGCGGCGCCAGCGACTGTGCCAGGCTGTCGAGTGCGCCAGCCGGGATTTCCACACCGAAAACCATCACCAGAACGAAGGCGGCGAGTGCAGCCGGGACGGCATAAAGCCGCTTGAAAGCCCCAACTACGATCCAGGCAAGGATGATCGGCAAACCGAGCGCCGGGTTGAAACCGATGGCTTTGACAGGAGCAAAACACAGGCCAATGATCACACCAGAAAGCATGGCGTTGGCAAGCGGCGCCGGGATCGAGGCCACTGCCCGACCAAGCGGCTTGAAAAGTCCAGCGATGATGATGAGGACCGCGCAAATGATGAAAGCGCCCACGGCGGCGGGAAAGCCGCCATCGATCACACCGGTGGTGGCCAGAAGTGCGGCCCCCGGTGTCGACCACGCTATGCTGATTGGCAGTCTCGTCGAGACTGACAGAACGATGGCACAAAGACCCATGGCCACAGAAAGCGCCATCAGTGCGGATGCTGCCTCATAGTCCGTTGCACCGACACCTTTCAGCCCCTGCAGCACCACGGCGAAGGAACTGGCGAAACCGACAAAAGCGGTCAGGCAACCCATGAACAGGCTCTGGACGGAGAGATCTTTCAGCATGGCGGGACTCGGATTTTTCGTCTGACCTGCAGATCAAAAAAAGCGGGCACTGGCAAGCCGCACTGAAAATGAAAGGGTACTCATCCTACCAGCGCAGCAAGCGACGGCCGGCAAAAGCTCCGATCAAGCCCGTCAGGAAAATACCGAGAGAATACCAGATCAACACAAAAGGCATGCCATTTTCCGTGCAGAACCATGAATAGACCCAGGCACCCGATGCGCCGGCGGCAATGCCGCCGACAAAACCAGCGAGGCGGGGACTGGCCGGGGCGGCAACCCGCCTGAGAGCCGAGAGGTTCGCGAGGAAAACAGGCAAAGCAAAAGCCACGATCAAGATCGGGCAATGGAGTGCAGACGATCCGATAATCAGCGTCCGATAGGCATCCGGGACGGCAAACCCCAATTGCACGAGCGCGATGGCGGCCATTGCGGCAAGAACCAGCGATACCCAGACAAAAAAGTAGCCCCGGTCTCCGTCCGGGCGGGACAGGCGTATGAACGCAACAAAAGCGATGGCGGCCAGCAGGGCGTTGTAAGCGGACTTGATCCAGAACGCCAACTCGGTCCGGGCTTCGATCATGTCGCTTCGAAGACCGAGAAAAACGAGCAACAGCAGCAACGAGACACATAGGGCGGGAAAGACGGCAAACACCAGCCGCCGCTCCAGGGCATGCGCAGGCACTGGCTGAAGATCGCGCGTCAGGCTCTCGATGATGTCATCCGTCTTTTTCACGTTTCTCCTCGCAGTTTCTGCGCCAACGCCTTCAGTGTTCTGTGAATACCCACGCGCGCCGCCAACTCTGTCTGACCTGATTTGATGGCAGCATCGGCAATCGATTGCCCCTCAAGTTTTACATTGCGGATCAACTCTCGTTGTTGCGGCGGCAGGCTTTCCAGCAACCTTTCCACATCCATGCGGGCCGTCACCGCATCCACAGACGAATCCGCCGCCAGCGTCTCATCGAGTTCAACTTCGGCCAACATCCGCCCGCCCCTGCCCCGATAATGATCGATAAGCTTGTAGCGGGCGATCGAGAAAAACCAGGCGGTAAATGGCCGCGTCCGATCATAGGTCTCACGACGGTCATGCAGCGACAACAGCGTTTCCTGCACGAGATCTTCAAGATCGGCCTTGATGCCGGGGATCATGCGTCGCCCATAATAGGCCACCAGCAACGTCCGAAGGGCATGGAGCAAATGCCTGTAAGCGCCCTCGTCCCCATCAAGGGAACGCAGCATCAGCATCTTCAAAGTCTCTTCCGTAACGGTGCTTGTCATCTTTTCTGCAGGTTCATTCGAAAGCAGAACGACATTGTTACACGCAAATACAAAAATTTTTCGACCGAAAAACGATGACACCACCGTGAGGCGTTACGTCGAGACCAAAACCACGCACATGAATGATGGAAATCTTCGTGTACAGAAGCCATAGCGGCACGATGAAGTCGGTCTGAGCCGTCAGCAAAAAGAAAAGCCCGCACTGCAGTGCAGTGCGGGCTTGTATTCAACCGAAAAGCGGGTGCTTTCAGAGTTCTGACTGGTTCTCGACGATCTTGCCGACGAGGCCGTAATCCTTGGCTTCCTCAGCGGACAGCCAGTAGTCACGGTCGGTATCCTTGGCAATTTTCTCGACCGGCTGGCCGGTTGCCTTGGAGAAAATCTTGTTCAGGCGCTCGTTCATCTTGATGATTTCGCGGGCCTGAATTTCGATGTCGGACGCCATGCCGCGCGTGCCACCAGAGGGTTGGTGCAACAGGAAGCGGGTGTTCGGCAGGCAAAGGCGGCGCTCTTTCGGAACAGAGACGTAAATCAGCGCGCCGGCGGAAGCGACCCAACCGGTCCCGATGATGTATACCTTCGGCTTGATGAACTTGATCATGTCGTGGATGGAGTCACCCGATTCGACATGGCCACCCGGCGAATTCACGTAAACGCGAATGTCTTCGTCGCTGGCTGCAGCCAAAGCCACGAGCTGCGTGCAGACTTTCTGCGCCAGTTCCTGAGTGATACCGCCATAGATGAAGATCGAACGCGATTTGAAAAGATTCGCTTCCGTTTCCTTCCCGATCGGCAGTTCCTTGCTCTTGTCGTCTTCGTCTTCGTTCATCAACGGCTCTCCAGCGTAATTCTATGCATGCCCTTCGGACATAGTGCGACTTGTTACGTAAGGCAATGAGCGAAAAAGGCAAGGTTTCGGACCACAGAATAAACAACGGCACCGGCAGATGACGCATGGACAATTTCTTCACAGTTACGATATCGTTGCCAATGTTGCATTGCCTGCCGGTTCGAAGATGCCCCAAGCTCCTTGGCCGGCGATAAAGATCAAAGAGGGAACCATGCTCAAAAAACTGAGCTTTACCGCAGCCGCACTTGGCTTGACCACCCTGCCCGCTTTCGCGCACCTCAACCCGGAAGAGCATGGCTCTTTCATGGCCGGTGTGTCGCATCCGTTCTTCGGCGCTGACCATATTCTGGCAATGGTCGCGGTCGGCATCTGGGCGTCACAGATAGCGTTTGCCCAAAACGACCGCAAAGCACTCTGGATTGTTCCCTCCGCTTTCGTCGGCACAATGGCAATCGGCTTCCTGTTGGCCGTATCCGGCCTCGATCTGCCATTCGTAGAACCTGCCATTCTGGCATCCGTCATCGGCCTTGGTCTGCTCGTTGCCATGGCAGCCAAGCTTCCTACCGCTGCAGCGGCGGCGGTCGTTGGCATTTTTGCCCTCTTTCACGGCCATGCACATGGCGGAGAACTTGGCAGCGCGGGCGCGTTGCAGTTTGGTATCGGCTTCATGATCGCAACCGCAATCCTGCATGCCGCCGGTATCGCCCTTGGTCTTGGCATTGGCCGTTTCGGTAACATCGCTGCCCGTGCCGCCGGCGCCCTGACAGCACTTGCCGGCCTTTCGCTCGTCTTCGGCGGCTAAGGTCATTCCAGAAAAGACGTCGTATTAACGATCAAAACCTGATCCTGGGATGCTCCAGACCATTACCGAAATTTAAAGTTCCGGATGCTTTGAAAAGCCGGAATTGCAGCATACCTCCTTATCGTGGATTTTCGCTTCACGGTAAGGAGGCACAAGATGTCACCGGAAGAAACCCAACTTCTCAAGGCCCTTTTCGACAGGACCAAAGCCGCCTCGGCAACACCGCGCGACCGCGAGGCGGAAACGTGGATCGCCGATCAAGTGCGTGATCAACCAGACGCGCCCTATTACCTCGCCCAGGCCGTCATCGTGCAGGAAAAAGGGCTAGAAGCGGCAGCGGCCCATATCCGCCAACTTGAAGAACGCATTCGCGACCTAGAAACGGGAAGCGCCGACCAGCATCGGGGAACGCAAGGCGGTTTCCTGAGTTCGATCTTCGGCACCAGTCAACAGCAAACGCCGCCGCCGGCTCCACAACCGGCAGCAGTCTATCGCAACGATACGGCTGGTCAGACGGCGGGGCCGTGGGGCCGTGCCAATGAACAGCCGCAAGCGGGTGGACCATGGAGCGGACAGACGTCTGGTTTCGGACGGTCTTCCGGCGGCAGCTTCCTGCAAGGGGCGCTTGGTACCGCAGCGGGTGTTGCGGGTGGCATGTTACTCGCAAATTCGCTCAGCGGACTTTTCAGCAACCACATGTCGTCGCTTGGCCTGGGATCACCTTTCGGAGGCAATCCAGCAGGCAATGCGCCTGTCGAAGAAACCGTCATCAACAACTACTACGGTAGCGACGCTGACCAGCAGAACGACAATGACGATCTGCAACAAGCCGACTACGACGACAATAACGACACGGATTTTGATTCAGGCGACGACAGTTCCGTCGCCTGATCATGCACCGCTGCCTCAGCACGAGAGGCAGCGACCGTCGAATTTTCAACGGCCGTACGGCGTCGGATCAGCCACGACCGCGATACGTCGCCACGCCCTGATCCGGCAACCAGACGCCTTCCGGGGCCGCACCAGTCTGCCAGAATACGTCGATCGGAATTCCGCCGCGCGGATACCAGTAAGCACCGATGCGAAGCCATTTCGGCTGCAGCAGGTCAACAAGACGCTTGGCGATGTAGACTGAGCAATCCTCGTGGAACGCACCATGGTTGCGGAACGATTGCAGGAAGAGTTTCAGGGACTTCGATTCCACCAGAAAATCGCCCGGAATATAGTCGATGACAATGTGGGCGAAATCCGGCTGACCCGTCATCGGGCAAAGCGAGGTGAATTCCGGCGCGGTAAAACGCACGACGTAATCGGTACCGGCATTGCCGTTCGGTACTTTTTCGAGAACGGCCTTTTCCGGGCTTTCTGGAGTGTCAACTTTCGCGCCCAGCTGCGAAAGACTGGAAACATCCGTCACGGACATAAAAAACTCCTGTGGTTCATAAGACGACTTTCACGCCGTGGGCCTTTTCGCCTTCCGGCTCAACGTGAATGGCAAGGCTGGCGCCCGATATGACGTCCCTTATGGCATCTTCAAGGCGGTCGCAAATATCATGCGCTTCCCGCACCGTCATGGTTGCCGGCACGACAACATGAAAATCGATAAAGGCGGCCGCGCCCGCACGACGGGTTCTAAGGTCGTGCACCCCAATGATACCATCGCAATTGTCGGCAATCGCCTTCTTGATGGCTTCGTCTTCTTCCGGCTCGACCGCCCGGTCCATCAGACCGCCCAGCGAATGCAGGATAACTTTCGATCCTTGAAACAGAATGTTGATTGCGACAACGACAGCAAGCAACGGATCAAGGATAGCATAACCGGTCAGCAAGGCCAGAACGAGACCAATCAGAACGCCGGCCGATGTGACGACGTCCGACATGATGTGATGCCCATCCGCCTTCAATGCGGGAGACGCGTATTTTTTGCCGACGCGGATCAGAATAGTCGCCCAGACGGCGTTGATCCCCCCGGCAAAAGCATTGATGGCAAGACCAAGGACAGGTGCTTCGGGCAAGCGCGGATTGAAAAGCGCACCCCACGCCTCCTGCACGATCAAAAGGGCGGCAACAACGATGAGTACCCCCTCCAGAACGGCAGACATGTACTCCGCCTTGTGATGGCCGAACTGATGATCGTCATCGGCAGGTTTTTGCGCATAGCGGATGACGAAGTAGGCTACAAATGCCGCAACCACGTTCACCGTCGATTCCAGACCATCCGAAAGCAGCGCCACCGACCCCGTGACCCACCACGCCAAAAGCTTCAGGCCCAATACACCGATTGAAAGCGGAATACCCCAGAATGCGAGCTTCCTGACGAGTGCGTTACCTTCGCTGTTCATAGTGTCCCCGTGCGGATGCGAATGAATTGCAGGACTGGCTGCCAAAACGAAACGAACCGCGCACACGGGTTGGCCCCGTGTGCGCGGTTCGATATCGGCTTTCTATCGTTCAAACCGCTTCAAAGGTCAAGACCTGGCGGAAATCAGCCATTTTCAGTCGCGTTGCTCACAAAAACGAATGCGATTGCTGAAAGGGTCGGTAACCTGCATCACGTCACCCCAGGGTTCGCTCTCTACACCCGGCTTCATGAAGGTGTATTGCTTCGCTGCCAGTTCCTTTTGAAAGGCGCGCACACCCTTCATCGTGACAAACACATTTGAGCCTGGCGTTGCATCGCCGTGATGGCCGCTCAGATGCAGGCTCAGGCCCGCACGCGAAACCTGCATGTAGAGGGGGAAGTTCTCACCAAAGCGATGTTCCCAGTCGATCGTGAAGCCTAGGAACCCGACATAGAACTCCCTTGCCTTGTCTTCATCAAAAATGCGGATGATCGGCGAGACGCGGTCGAAACCGATCCCCGCTCCTCGTTCCGTCTCTTCGATTTTTGCTGCAAGCACATTCCAGTTGTCGCAGTCGAATTGCCGAGCGACGATTTCCAATGCCTGCGAATGGGAAATGGTTGTGCCGCCCTGTTCCAGCGACGACTTCAGTGCACGCGCCATCAACTTGGCGTCGAGATAGTTGCGCATCTCTGCCTTGTCCTTTCGTATCGAGCGAAAGCCTTGTCAGTGCTCGCCTTGCCGACACGTTCGCTCATCAACGATGGACGTCAAGAAAGCGCAACTGAATACATTCACCATACCAAAGGGCGCGAGCGGCAGGTTATATTCGACCTGCCGCTTTTCTAACCCATTTCAGCGATCGGGGAAAGCCGCATCAAGCACGGCTGAGTAACAGCCGGATGCCTGCAAATCCGAAAAACATCGCCAGAGCGCCTTCTATATACCGTCGGCTGCGCTGATAGACGCGGATGGCCGGAGCGGTTGAAAACAACAGGGCATAGCCACAAAAAATGGTAATGCCGAGAAGACCGCAGCCGACAAGGATAGCGGCCAGGGTCGATGCATCCGCTCCAGGCTGAAGGCCGATCGACATGATGGCAATCCAGCCGAGCACGGCTTTTGGATTGGCGATGTGCAACAGCAATCCGCGACGGTAAAGGGCCCGATAGTCCGGCACCGTAACCTCCGTTACCACCATCGCCTTGGCTGGCTGATGAGCCATGGCCGATCGGGCGGACTTGAATGCCAGATAAAGGAGATAAAGACCACCGGCGATCTTGATGACGAATAGTGCATGCGCGTAAGTCGCAAGCACGGCGGAAAGACCTGTCGCCGCGAGCGCTGCCCAGGACAGCGAGCCGGTAATCACGCCAAGTGCGAGCATCAAGCCCGGTTTACGCCCCTGGCTCATGGCAACGCCCATAATCGCCATATTGCTCGGACCAGGACTGGCAACGGCAATGATGTAGGCTGCATAAACAAGAAGAAGGTGGTCGAGATGCTGCATGGCTGCGCGCTCTTTCGTGCGACTGGAGCTTTACCGAAATACATGCATTATGATTGATCGGCGACATCTGTGCGAGGCCGCCGATCTGAGACGATCAAGCCGCCTTCGTTTTAGCTTTGCGCGCCAGATGCGCCACAACATTTTCGATCATCCGCATTCCCGCGTCCTGACCAAGCGTCATGATCGATTCCGGATGGAACTGGACCGCTGCGACAGGCTCCTTGGCATGTTCGATACCCATGATCGTGCCGTCTTCGCTTTCCGCCGTGATGATGAAATCACGGTGCAAGGTCGCAGGGTCAGCGAAGATCGAGTGATAGCGGCCGACAGTGACCTCTTTGCCAAGACCGGAGAACACCAGACCCGGCTCCAGAACGCGAATACGGGACGGCTTACCGTGCATTGGCACAGCAAGCTGACGAAGTTCACCACCATAGGCTTCTGCCAGGGCCTGCAGGCCAAGGCAAACACCGAAGATCGGCAGATCGCGGGCACGCGCGGCCTTGATCGTCGCTTTACAATCGAAGTCGGTCGGGTTGCCTGGTCCGGGCGAGAGCACCACGAGATCGGGCTGGAAGCGGTCGAACACCTCGGCTGGAACCGGCGTGCGCACGGTCGAAACCGTCGCCCCGGTCTGGCGGAAATAGTTGGCGAGCGTGTGGACGAAACTGTCTTCGTGGTCGACGAGAAGGATCTTCACACCGTGACCAACCTTGGCGGCATCGCGTTTGCTGGACGCCGAATTCGTTGCTTTCGCGTCGCGAATAGCGGCGATCATGGCCGATGCCTTCAGCTCCGTTTCGGCTTCCTCCTCCTGCGGATTGGAATCGTTGAGAAGCGTCGCACCGGCGCGAACCTCGGCAATACCGTCCTTGATACGAATGGTGCGCAACGTCAGGCCGGTGTTCATATCGCCGTTGAAGCCAACCATGCCGATCGCCCCGCCATACCAGGCACGCGGGCTCTTTTCGTGGCTTTCGATAAAGCGCATCGCCCAGAGCTTCGGTGCGCCTGTCACTGTGACCGCCCAGGCGTGGCTGAGGAAGCCGTCGAAAGCATCCATGTCGTCGCGAAGGCGACCTTCGATGTGGTCGACGGTATGGATCAGACGCGAATACATCTCGATCTGGCGGCGGCCGATAACCTTGACCGACCCCGGCTCGCAAACGCGGCTCTTGTCGTTGCGGTCGACGTCCGAGCACATCGTCAGCTCAGACTCATCCTTCTTGGAATTCAAGAGCTTGAGAATCTGCTCGCTATCGGCAATCGGATCGTCACCACGCTTGATGGTGCCCGAGATCGGGCAGGTCTCAATGCGGCGGCCAGAGACACGGACGAACATCTCCGGCGACGCGCCGACCAAATATTCCTGATGTCCAAGGTTAATGAAGAAGGAATAAGGCGACGGATTGATGGCCTTGAGGCGGCGAGAAATATCGGATGGCTTGCTCTCGCAACGCTCCATGAACTTCTGACCAGGCACGACCTCGAACAGATCGCCGCGACGAAAGCTCTCCTTGGCCTTGACCACGAGTTCTGCATATTCGCCGGGACGATGGTCTCCCTTCGGAGGAATGGTATCCGTGGTCTTGAACGGTTCCGGCGCAATGTCTGAAGACTTGCCGTCCGTCGTTACCCCGCCCTTTTCGAAATCGTAGCGATCAATCCAGGCTTTGGCGGAATAGTGATCGACAACGAGAATTTCGTCCGGGAGAAACAGCACCATATCGCGCTGGTCTTCCGGGCGCGCAAGCGACAGCTTGATCGCGTCGAACTGGAACGCCAGATCGTAACCGAAGGCCCCGAACAGGCCGATGGCCGAGTCGGCACTGGAATAGAACAGATCGACAATGGCCCGCAACGCGGTGAAGACGGTGGGGATTTTCGAACGTTCTTCTTCCGTAAAGACACGGTCCGGTTCGTTGATCGTCAGATCAAGCCGGCGTGTCGTGGAGGCACCAAGCGTCAGATCAGGGGTCGCCTTCAGCTTCTCGGTGATGAAGGACAGCAGAACCTCGCCGCGGCCGTTATAGGCCTCGATCCACATCTTGCGACCAAAGCAGGAAATACCGAGCGGCGGATCGATGATCGCCGTGTCCCAACGGGTGTACCGACCCGGATATTCGTAGTTGGACGAGAAAACCGCACCACGCTGGGTATCAAGCTTTTCGACATAGTTGTCGATCGCATTGGCGTAGTCGGCTGCACGGCGCTGACGGCTGACCTTGATGCCGCCTTTCGTCTCGTAAACTTCGCCACCGTCATCCTGAATGATCGTTACCATTTTCTCTCGTACTTCCCGTTGTTCAGACCCGATGACAGGCGGCAGAATAACAAAAAAGCCGCCTGAAATTTCGGGCGGCTTGGACTTGTCTTGTGAACATGACTGGTCAAGGCCGCGTAAAGCTGCTCCACCACCAGTTAGCAATGTTCTTGGACACGATGTTCATGGCGAAAATTGTTAGCGCGACGAAAGGCCGTTGGCAAGCAAAGATTCCCTTGAGTTTGCACGGCATGCATGACCGCGAACGAGAAGCCGCTGAACCATACCCGCCGCCGATGCGTTCATCCCGGACCTGACCGTAAGGAGGCTACGGCTAAATGCTGCATCGCGTATTTTTTCTTCTGGCAAGTTTTCTGATGATTTCCGCCGCAGAACCGCCGCCCGATGTGCCCGTTCCGCAGCCCAAGCCGGACCAGCAAACCGTACCCGGCGAGACGCAAGAACCGTCGGAAACCCAAAAGCCAACACCCAAACCTGCGCCTCCCCAAAGCGAGAAATCTTCAGAGCCCGTTCACGGCGAGGACGAAAAGAAGTCCAGTGAGCCGTCAAAGCCAGTAGAGGAAACGGCGAAGCCTGAAGAGGAGCAGCCAGAACCGGTCAAAGAAGAAGATCCCGCGGCCCTTCAGGCCTGCCTGGGCGCATTGAAGGAGATAGGCGCCGGGTTCAAGACACACGCACCCATCCGCGATGAGGACGCAGGCTGCGGCATCGCATCACCCATCGAACTGTCGGAAATATTGCCTGGGATCAAGCTTGAGCCAGCGGGAACGATGCGTTGCGAGGCTGCGCTGGCACTTTCTCGCTGGACAAAGGACATGATGCTGCCAGCCGCGAACCTCGCCTTTCCCGACCGCAAGGTGACAGCAATCGCCAACGCGTCCACATATGTTTGCCGCAATCGCAACAGCGCCGAAAATGGCAAGATTTCCGAACATGCCAAAGGTAACGCCGTCGATATTTCCACCATCGCCTTCGACAAGGGCGAACCGCTGGTAATGAAGCCGCGCACGGAGGACGGAACACCCGAAGGCGCCTTCCAGAGAACGATTACCGCCGCAGCCTGCCTGTTTTTCCGAACGGTCCTCTCCCCAGGCAGCGACGCCACCCATCAGGATCATTTGCACCTGGACGTTCTGGAACGAAAAGGCGATTTTCTCTATTGCCGATAATAAAAAAGGGGCGACCAAAGGCCGCCCCCGACTGGAGATGAAGTTTAGCTGCCTTAGAACCGCTGTGTCAGAGAGATTTTGAACGAACGGCCAGGTTCGGAATAGAACTCGTTGGCCTGAGAACCCGCAGTGCGAGCCGTGGCATAATCGTAATATGTCTTGTCGAAGACGTTATAGATGCCGGCATTGATCCGTAGACCCTTAACCTGCTCAGGCTCGTACCAAGCAGTCAAGTCAACGATACCATAACCCGGCGTCGAGAAATAACTTCTCTGACCGTTGGTGATGATGTCTTTGCCCCGTCCACCGTTTGCAGCAATCCAGTCGATCCCGACACCCCATGTCTCAGTATCATAAGCAGCACTTATAACGCCCTTGAGAGGTGAAACCGACTGAAGGAAGCTGCCATTATCGAGATTTTTGCCGTTCGCGTAGGCCAGACCAGCACGTAGGCTGAAACCATTGTCGAAGCGGGTATGAGCAGAGAGTTCCGCACCATAAATACGCGCCCGGTCAAGATTCACACCTCGCGTAATACCACCCTGTCGATAGTTATTGAGGTCATATCCGAGAGCTGCCGCCTCGCTGGCTGTCAGACTCGCCGTTTCAATGAAGTTTTTGTAGCGATTGTAGAAGAGATTGATACGTCCACCGAGATCGTCGTCGCCAAAGTTGGCCCCAATTTCAAATCCGTTGCTCGTCTCGGACTCAAGATTAGGGTTGCCAAGACGTAGATAGGTTCCTGGGCCACCGAATACGCTATACAGTTCACCCGCATTCGGAGCGCGGAAACCCATGGCCCACTGCGCGTACAGCTCCACTTTCTCAGAAACGTCGTACGCAGCGCGCACCTTAGGTGAAATTCCCACATCGTCAAACTCGCCGGGCAGTGCGGGGCGATTGGTATTGCGGGCGTACTCTGGCGTCATCTTCGGTGTATGTTCGACCCAGTCGAAACGGATGCCTGGGGTCAAAGAAAAGCCACTGGAACCAAATCCGATTTTGTCATCAAGGAAGAAACCAATCCGGTTGCTATCGACCTTGGGCGTATCAGCCTGATTGGTGTGCAGGTTTGCGCAAGCAGCGAACGCACCAGTATAAGGCAAGCGGCAATTATCAACACCGGATGAGTATTGTTCAGAGGTGCTTCTCGAAAGATCAAAACCAAATGTGACGTCGTGATTGAGTTGTCCGGTTGAGAAATCTTTCTGCAACGCGCCAATCAGGCCGAAGCTGTTTTCATCGTAGTCATTGAGACGGCTGATATTACCAACCACGCTTGTGGAACGATATCCAGTATATCCGGTTTCGCGAGACTGTCTTTGCCAATATAGCGACGCCCAGGCGTTGTCGATCGGGCCGTCCTCACCAATTGCCTCATAGTTATAGTCAAGAGAAATGCGATCGCGAGCGGATGCGTTATTCGTAGAATAATTTCCGGGAAGGTAGTTGTCGCGCGGACCCAGCACAGCCACCTGATTGATCTTGGAGTCCGTATCACGATCGATGCGGAAACTTTCTGCCGTCAATCCTATGCGATGCCCCCCTTCCAAGTCTTGTCGTAACTTAAAGAGTAAGTTGTGCTGATCGTAATCAGAAGGATTGGCCTTAGTGCGGGTTGTGCCGTAGCTGTCGACACCTCCGTTGGTCTTACGCTCCTTGCCTTTCTTGTATCCGCCCTGAAACATGATCGAGGTATTTTCGATCTTCTTTGCCACTGCAATTGAAGGATCGTAACTCGTATCAGCGCTGTCAAAGGTGAACTTTGCGACGCCACCCCAATCGCGGCCATCTTGAATGAGGTCTTCAGGTTCAAGTGTGCGCAGACCAAGGACGCCCCCAAGAGCCCCTGATCCGGCACGGCTCGAATCTGCACCACGAACGACATCAACGGCAGAGAGAGAGGAGAAATTGAAAGTATCTAGACCACCAGTAGCACCTCGAGTGGCGTCTGAAAGATACCTTACTGGAATTCCGTCGATTGTGGTCAGCACGCGGTCGCCTTCAAGGCCTCGAATGTTGACGGAACCATTGCTCCGGTTGAATGACACTCCAGGCTGAGCGACACGTCCCAAATCCTCAATGCTCGTAATCTGCTTATTCTGGATTGTTGCTGCAGTCGTTTCGGTCGCAAGAGGCGTATCGGCAACTGTGCTACCAGCCTTAACGCGCTTGCCCTTCACCACAATCTGGTCAAGCGATGTTGTGCCGTTGGTCTGTGAGGTGTTTTCCTGAGATTGCGCTGCCGCTGCAATCGGAAGGAAGACCATGGCTGTGCAAAGAAGCAGCGCGGAATGTGAGCGCAGAATGGACATGAATTATACTACCCCCGGTACGCCGCGCGCACGAAAACACCGGCGCGCGAAAAAGCGCCCCGAGCTGTGAACACGGCGGAAACTGTTATGATTTGTTACGGCTTTGCCGTTATTTGAGGACTAAAAAACATGACATTAACTGTCAACATATTAAACATGACTCGAAGCATCATATTTTAAAGTAGTTTGCTGCGTTGCAAAAATGTAACAAAATGTTGCTGCGGGTGAAAAAACGGAAATATCTGTAAAAATGCAGCGGCAAATTCAAAGTCCGCATATTCGTACTTGATACAATATTGCCTGCCAGATTAGATGGCAGCTTCGTTTTGCCAATAACAAACATAACAGATAATCAAACGGATACGGACAATGAAGTCTCTTGAACTGCTCGTTGAGCGGATCATTCTCTCCAGCCGCTGGCTACTCGTCGCTTTTTATCTCGGCCTTGTTGCCGCACTTGCTGTCTATGCGTTTTCGTTCGCGCTCAAATTTTTCAAGGTCGCGAAGAACGTTTTCAACTACGACGAAGCCGATATGATCCTTGCGATGCTGGGTCTGATCGATGCCGCGCTGGTTGCCAGCCTCATTGTGATGGTGATGATTTCGGGTTACGAAAACTTTGTCAGCCGTTTTGATGAAGCCGACGGTGAGGTTTCCTTCCTCGGAAAGCTCGATGCTGGCAGCCTGAAGATCAAGGTCGCATCGTCGATCGTGGCAATCTCGTCCATCCATCTCCTGCAGATCTTCCTGAACGCCAACCAATACACAGACAGCAAGCTGATGTGGTTCACCATCATGCATCTGGCGTTCGTCGTGTCGGCAGTCATGCTTGGCTACCTCGAAAAACTGATGGCGAAGTCGAAGGACAAACCCGAGAACCCGGCCATATAAATCAGAATCCAATTGTTACGAGGTCTGGGTACCGTGTTCGCTTTTCCCGCATATTCTTCGTTGCCGAAAGCGGCACCCTACCGGACAGCGTTGCTTGAATGCTGACGCTTGGCCGCCAATCGAACCTCAGCCAACAATTCTCAGCTTCCGCCAATACGGAAGACTGGCTGGCGGCCTTGACGAATCTGGCCTACGAATTTGGCTACGCGCATGTCACGCTACTGAAAATCCCTTCGACGGCAGGCTCCGGCGTGTCCGCCGTCATTCTGGAAACCACACTGCCGCAATGGATCATCCGTGAAGTGGGCCATCACGGCCCTCCGAACGACTGTGCAGCCATCCGTTGCGGCATGTCATCGCTTGTCCCTCAATATTGGTCCATGGATGAAGACGATGCCTTGCCGGGCGCGATCGCGCTGACAACGGATTCCTTCCGTGGCATCGGCATCACATGCGGGCTGACCATTCCACTGAATGGTCTGAACGGAGGTAAACATCTCCTGACCTTTGGCGGTGATCGCACACATCTGCCGCAGGCTGCGCTCAACGAACTGGGCATGATCTGTCTTCACGCTTTCGAGATTTACGATCGCCTCTGCCGGACAGGGATCAAGAGTCCGTCGCCACTGACAAAACGAGAATTGGACGTTGTGCGCTGGACAGCGCAAGGCAAGACATCGGTTGAAATTGCCGAGATCCTGTCAATCTCGGAGCATACGGTCAACGCCTATATGAACAACGCCATGCGCAAGCTGGATTGCGTCAATCGCACCCAGCTCGTCGCAAAGACCATTCGCCTGAAACTCATCAACTAAACGCGGCGGCCTAGCGATCCAGTACGGAGCGCAGCTCCACCAGGTTCGAACGCACCCGCAGGACATAAAAACCCATGGTTGCGAGGTGCGATGGCATGATCCAGCCGCTTTCCTCGCCGTTCGAAATGATGGCTGGCTGAATGCGCAGTGCAGCGCGCGTCTGCGCCAAAGTGTCGTTCCAGAGATTGGTCAGGTTACGCTCACGAATGACCTGCGCGAAGTCCGAACCTGCTGCAGAGAGCACCCCGTAATATCCGTAGAGCTGACCGTAAGCGAACCAGAAGCGATCATCAGCGCGTGTATCGAACCAGCCACCGTTATAATTCTCGGAACGCTCGCGCAGGATCGCCGAGGTCGCCCCGATATCGCCGGCGATACGGTCGATAAACTGGATCAGGTTGTCGGCGCGGGTGTCGAACACCGCCTTGCAGGCAACGAGTTCGCCGTTGAATGCCTGGAAGCTCCGGATGGCGGCGCGGTAATAGCTTGGCGTCGGCGTTTTCGGACCGAACGGGTCGAGGCCGAAATACCAGGAATACTCGCTGAACTGCATGTTGCCACGCGCTTCCTGAAGATTGTTATTGATGCCGGAGGTTCCACGGACGCGACCAAGCGTATCCACCAGTTCGATCGACGTACGACGTACCGCCTGATTGATACCACGCTGAAACGACGCCTTGTTGTCGAGGAAAGGGGTGCTGTCCCAATCGATCCCGAACAGCCCCAACCTGTAAAGCAGCATGGAGGAAATCCAGGCGTTCTGGTTAACGTTGAAATCGGTCAGATCGGCAGCCACGTCGACAATAGCGGATCTCTGGCAGACGGGCGCTGCAGTGCTGGCAGCGCTGGACGTTGTCTGTGTGGAAGCACCGGCCGCAGCATCAGGCAATTCCTGGCCCGCCGGAACGGCGCGCTCGGACAGTTTGTAACGACTTACATAGTCAGGGTCGAAATTCGTCCAGACTTGTGTCTGCCAGACGAAATAGCCGTAAAATCCCACAAGTCCGATGAGAACGAGAGCAACCGGCCCCTTCACCGTCCAGTGCCGACCCCGGTACCAACCGTGTGCGGCGAGAAACGGCCAAAGCAGCCACGCCACGAAAACACTGACAGCCTTGCCAATGGCACTGAATACAGCCTGAATCAAAGCGTTAATCCGGTCGATCATGTCGTCATGTTCTCCTCAGTCCGGCGGGACGAAAGGACGAGAGGCGTCACATCAAGGACGCCGCCCATCCCTGGGCCGACATTGTGGCCGGTTTCGCTCTTCCAGATATGTTCCGGTCGATGTGGATGCAACACGATTGCGAAACTTTTCTCAACCCGTGGTCCGTACAATCGAAGCGAAATGACGGAGGCCGTCAGAGACCGAGCTTTGCAATCTCCGCTTCCAGACGCTCTTTGGCCTTCTTGGGCAACTTGCCGTTTTTCACCGCATCCAGATTGGCGGGCGCCGCATCACCAACGACCACCAAAGCGACCATGCCCATGCCCACATGCGGCGTGCATTTGACGACATAGGCCCCTTCCTTGTCGACCGTGACCTTCAGCGTCTCGTTCATCTTGCCTTTGAAATCCGCAACGCCTTCGGGGAGCATGTCTTTCACCGCTGCAGCATCATGCCCCTTGTCAACCGGAACGAAAACGATCACGTCGCCCACGGCCGCTTTGACAGCAGCCGGTTCGAATACCATCGCCTGACCGTCGCTGCCCTTGTTCAGCATCTTGATTTCGATCTCGGCCGACGCCGCGGGAAATGCGAACAGCCCTGTCATGGCTGCAAGCGTGATGAATTGGGCGATCTTATTCTGCATGTCTTCTGCTCCTGAGGGACACCACATTGGCGCGAATGCGCAGGCGCGGTGTTAGCACTCAGGCAGAATCGACCTCTTTGAGAAAAATCAAATGCGGCAAGGCGACGCGGAGCATCAGCCTTCCTTGACGGTCTCCACCCAGTGGCGACGGCAGAACGACACATATTTCTCGTTACCACCGACATCGATCTGAGCACCGTCCTTGACGACTTTTCCTTGCTGATCGAAACGCGCCACCATCGTCGCCTTGCGGCCGCAGTGGCAGATGGTGCGGATTTCGCGCAGCTCATCGGCAATGGCGAGCAACTCCCTCGACGCAGGAAACAGTTTGCCCTGGAAATCCGTCCGCAGGCCATAGGCCATCACCGGGATATTCAGCTTGTCGGCAATATGCGCCAATTGCCAGACATGATGTTCGGAAAGGAAATGAGCCTCATCGATGAAGAGACAGGCGATTGCCGCCTGCTCGTGCAACACCTGTACTTCGGCGAAGATGTCAGTGCTTTCGTCAAAAGTCAGGGCATCCGAGGAGAGGCCGATGCGCGAGGCAACCTTGCCAACACCCGCCCTGTCATCAAAGGCAGCCGTAAAAATCAGGGTGCGCATGCCGCGCTCCTGATAGTTGTAGGATGCTTGCAACAGCATGGTCGACTTGCCGGCGTTCATCGCAGCATAATTGAAATAGAGCTTGGCCATCATCCACTCCTTGTGCGGCGTCTTTTGCCGGGGATGGGCCGCGATGAAAAGTGGCACAGCATAAAAACCACAGATTTCCACGAAGGAAGAAGCCTTGATTCGACGCAGGACAAGGCCGTTTTCATCCTCAGTGTCGCAAACGGTGCGCCAAAACACGCAAATGCGCATGAGTTGATTGTGCGGTGCAGATATTGATAATGGCAAGGGAACTGAAAAGGGAGCAAGCAATGTTTGCAAATAGAAATCGCTGTCTGGCGCTGGCCGCAGCAATCTCCACGCTGGCCCTCGGTGCAGCCAGCGCGCAGGCCGCAGAGCCCGCAAGTTGTGGTACGGTGCGCTTCTCCGACGTCGGCTGGACCGACATCACCGCCACAACCGCCACGGCAACCGTGATTTTGAAAAGCCTTGGCTACGAAACCGACGTCAAGCTTCTCTCGGTCCCCGTCACCTACACCTCGCTCAAGAACAAGGACATCGACGTCTTCCTCGGCAACTGGATGCCGACCATGGAAGGCGACATTGCCCCCTATCGCGAAGACAAGTCCGTCGAAACTGTCCGTGAAAACCTCACGGGCGCCAAATACACGCTGGCGACCAACGCCAAGGGCGCCGAACTCGGCATCAAGGATTTCAAGGATATCGCCACCCACAGTGATGCTCTCAGTGGTAAGATCTACGGCATTGAACCGGGAAATGACGGAAACCGCCTGATCCTCGATATGGTTGCCAAGGACACATTTGGCCTCAAGAGCTTCGAGGTCGTCGAATCGTCCGAACAGGGCATGCTGGCGCAGGTCGCCCGTGCAGAAAAATCCGGTGAACCGATCGTCTTCCTCGGCTGGGAACCGCATCCGATGAACGCGAATTTCAAGCTGGCCTATCTGACCGGCGGTGACGACGTTTTCGGCCCGAATCTCGGCGGCGCGACGATCTACACCAACGTTCGCAAGGGCTACACGGAAGAATGCCCGAACGTCGGCACATTGCTCAAGAACCTGCAGTTCTCGCTGCCCATGGAAAACGAGATCATGGGCAAGATTCTGAATGACGGCCTTGAGGGCGAAGCCGCAGCGACAGCCTGGTTGAAAGCCAATCCTTCGGCAATCGAGCCATGGCTTGCCAACGTCAAGACCAAGGATGGCAGCGCGGATGCCCTACCAGCCGTGAAGAAGGCATTGGGCCTCTAAAGCGAAGACATGCGATGCTGATCCGGGGTGTCTTTTGACATACCCGGACGAGCGGGGCATGACATGATATCCGTGCATGGCGTTGGCCGCGAAATTCTGTCGCGTCGAGCGCCAAGCGCTCGCCCGGCGTCTGGCAAGGCAATGTCAGAATCTATGAAACGGATCGAAATGGCGAGGACTGCGACAAAAGCCGAAGGGTGAGGTCAGTGGCTCCGCCAAAGGCTGCAACAAGTAGACTGATGCAATACCCGTCATCATTTCGATCCATTTCACAGGTTCCAAGCCCGAACTGCCCGCCGTCGTCCCTGAATCTGTTCGCGAAAGGTCTCGTCTTACCGTGGAATGGCTCAGCGCCCCTGAAAACCGTTTGCCCGTCGGCCGATACGCCAAGGAAGCCATCGACTGGCTGACTGGAAATCTCGCATTTTTCTTCGACTGGCTCTCGTTCATTTTCCAAAGCGTCATCGACGCTTTGCTATATGTCCTCCAGACACCACACCCGCTTGTGATTGTCGCAATTCTGACCGCACTGTCCGCATGGACACGCCGCTCGGTCGGTATGCCGATTTTCACCATCCTCGGGCTGCTTCTCATCATCAATCTCGGCTACTGGAAAGCGACGACGGAAACCCTTGCGCTTGTGATTGCCGCAAGCGCAGTGTGCATGATTATCGGCATACCGCTTGGAATTCTGGCTGCACGCCGCAAATGGATTTACGCGGCCATGCGTCCGGTTCTCGATCTGATGCAGACGATCCCGACCTTCGTTTATCTTATCCCCGCGCTGGTTCTTTTCGGGCTCGGCATGGTTCCCGGCCTGATCGCCACGGTAATCTTTGCCATTCCAGCACCGATTCGCTTGACCCGCCTCGGTATCATCTCAACACCGCCGGCGCTTGTTGAAGCCGCCGTTGCCTTCGGTGCAACGCCGGGACAGGTACTTCGCAAGGTCGAACTGCCATTTGCAGCCCCTCAGATCATGGCAGGGCTGACCCAGACCATCATGCTGTCGCTGTCGATGGTGGTGATTTCCGCCCTCGTCGGTGCAAACGGCCTCGGCGTGCCAGTGGTACGTGCGCTCAACACCGTCAACATCGCGATGGGCTTCGAAGCCGGCCTGTGCATCGTCATATTGGCGATTGTTCTGGACCGACTGTTCCGCCTTCCCGGCTCGGAGGACGACCTGTGACGGACGCAATCATTTTCGGAAATGTCGACATCGTCTTCGGCAACAGGCCAGAACTCGCTCTGTCGCTGATCGACATGGGCAGATCCCGCGAGGAAATCAACGCGAAAACGGGGCTGGTGCTTGGCGTCGCCAACGCATCGCTCGCGGTGAAGGAAGGCGAAATCCTCGTTCTCATGGGGCTTTCCGGCTCCGGAAAATCCACTCTGGTTCGCGCTGTCAACGGACTTGCGCCGGTCGTGCGCGGCAATGTCTCCATCAAGACCAAATCCGGTTACGTCGATCCTTATCGCACGACGGCGAAGTCGCTGCGCGATCTGCGCATGCACACGGTGTCGATGGTGTTTCAGCAATTCGGCCTTTTGCCCTGGCGCAATGTTGCAGAGAACGTAGGATTCGGCCTGGAACTTGCCGGTGTGCCCGAGGCGGAACGCAAGCGCCTCGTCGATGAACAACTGGAACTCGTCAATCTTTCCGAGTGGGCGAACAAAAAGGTCGGAGAACTATCCGGAGGCATGCAACAGCGCGTCGGACTGGCCCGGGCCTTTGCAACGGGCGCACCGATCTTGCTGATGGATGAACCGTTTTCAGCGCTCGACCCGCTCATTCGAAGCCGCCTTCAGGACGAACTTCTGGAGTTTCAAAGCCGCCTGAAGAAAACCATCCTGTTTGTCAGTCACGACCTGGATGAGGCATTCCGTATCGGCAACCGGATCGCGATGATGGAGGGCGGGCGTATCATCCAGTGCGGCACACCGCAACAAATCGTCAAACATCCGGCCACACAATATGTCGCGGACTTCGTCCAAAACATGAACCCGATTTCCATGCTGACTGCAGCGGATGTCATGACGCGCGGCATTGGAGAAAAGAACGGGCATCTGGCGGTTGCCGCAACGGCCCGCCCCACGTCTCCTCTCATCGATATTCTCGACGCTTTGTCGAAACATTCCGGCGCAATCGGCGTCGTCGACAACGGCTCAATCGTCGGCACGATTTCGGCGGATGACATCGTCAGCGGCCTGACTCGACACCGCAAAAAATGACATTGCACCAGGTTCCAAGAAGGCTTTCGCAACCGCGGAAGCCTTCTTTTTTGTTCCTGGAACAAGAAAACTGTATCTGGAATGCAAGTTCCAAAAAAAAGATTGTATGGAACAACCATTTTAACAAGAATGCGATTGCAAACTAAAAAAAATCGCACAAGCTCAAGCATAGCTTTTGAAGCGATTGCTAAATTTAAGGGGACAGCGATCATCGAAGCCGAAATCGCGCTGCATTAACCGAAAGTACGACGCTTATTTTTTAGCCAGTGAAGTGTCGCAAATGTTATGCCGACAACATGAATACTCATGATTTCAGACAAAAAACAGGCATAAGGTAAGCAAATTAGTCATGAAGTCCCAAGTAGAGCATCATCTAACAATACTCAGAAAAAGGAACACGACATAAGCTAAATTTAAGTATATACAACGCGATCGTAGAACATTAAAACGCCCCATCGAACACCGGTTAATAGCCACCATGACCGTCGTTTCGACTGTCATTAGGAGACTTGAGCGCATGGACAACGAATCTCTGTCGGATCATAGTATCGCCGCTGCGGATCTGCTTTCGGCAATGGCGAATCCAAAACGTCTGCTGATTCTTTGTACGCTCGTGGACACCGAAGTCCCTGTCGGAGTGCTTGCCTCCCAGGTCGGTCTGAGCCAATCCGCTCTTTCGCAGCATCTTTCCAAGTTGCGCGCACAGCGACTGGTCAAGACACGCCGCGACGCTCAGACGATTTATTATTCCAGCAATTCTGAATCGGTGAAGAAGATCCTCGCATCGCTTGAAGAGATCTATTGTCAGTCGCAGAAGAGCAGCCGCACTGCCGCCTGATATTCAGGCTGGCGCTGGCGCTCGCACTTTTGAAAGATGATACCCGAAACCGGCTTCAGGCCGGTTTTTTGTTTTGAGGCTCAGGCTGCGGAAACGATCGAAGCCTGCTGTTTCAGCTTGTTGGCGGCAGCCGCATATCCACCCGATGCACCGTCAACGAAATGCATGTGGTCCCTCGATAATGGCGACGGTACGATGCAGGTCATCAGAGCAGCATCCTGCTCATGCAGCCCATAATAACAGGCACCCGTAACACGGCCTCTTTCCAGTCGTGTCCGCAGGCTCTCAAGTCGCGCCGCGTCCATATCGACTGTCATTTTCAATCCGTCATCGAACTTCCTGAAATCTGTGTTGCTGGCAACGGACCGGCGGTAACGCGCCGCATTGAACCGCCCGAGCGAAAGCCCTGTGATTTGAAGGATATTGATCAAAAAACTCTCTGCCAGGATACGCAGAGAACTGCGGATCGCCCCGACACGATCATGGTAGCCTGAGCGCGCATGTGCTTCCAGGCCGAGCCCTTCGCGCACGAAACCGAGCTTTGGCCCATCTTCCGGCACGGGATGCCCCTGCCGGGCATCATCGCCGGCAAGCTCAACAATATCCGCCACCAGCGCCCGAAACGCCTGCATATCCTGTGACGGGCCCGGCACCGCAATGATGGAAACAATCTTGCCATGTGTCGCCTCGATCGGATTCCAGCGACAGGAAAGCCCCGTCAGATCGGGCCGCGCACCCGTTTCCGCTTCAGGCACACCATAACGCCCCTCTTTCATGCGCGCTTCCGCCCAGCTGTTGCCGCCGCCCGAAAACATCGCATAGGAAACATCCTCGCTCGCCTGAAAACGCGCAACGCGCACGTCGAAACCGTTTTCCCGTATCTCGGCAACGGGAACCAGCGCCACACGCATGGTCAGGTCGAGTTCGTCCTTCACCCAGCGCTGCACATTTGAAAGCGCGGCACTGGCAATCTCCAGTGTATGCGGCGGCACAGCCACTGCTGCCCCATCGCCACCGAAAACGAAAGGCAGATCATGCCGCTTGAGGCTGTTTGAAACCCCTGAGATGACGGCAGCCCCCGCCATGTTGACGGTCTTGTATCGACCAGCACCAATAGCTGCGGTCGAATCGACAATATCGGCAATCGCCAAAGCCCAGCCTTGCGGCAGGGCGCGATAAAGGGCCGGATCGGCAACATCCTCAAAGTGCTGGAACACAGGAAGTGCGGCCAGGAATTCGTCGTCGACTGTTCTCATGCCGTCATTATCCTCCAACGCGCACCAAACGCCAAGCATTCGCAATGCCACAGGTGTATATTCAAACCACGCGTTTCAGGGGCTGATCGCAATCGATTTACCAACTATGAACCGTATAGCTTCAAAGGCCGCTTGCCTAAACCATCAAACCTTTCCTATGAACTGGTTTGAACACTCGGAATTCAAATATGAAACGGGTTTTCGCGTCGCGACGTCTGCAAAACGAAAACAGGCTGCGGACGAGGCGCATACCGGGTCCAGGACCCATTCCAAGGAGATACCAGGATGAAACTGAAGACTTTGACCAGCGTGACGCTCGCAGCGTCCTTCGCCTTCGCACCGCTCGCCCATGCCGAAATCGTCATCGGCCTGATTGCACCTCTGACCGGCCCGGTCGCCGCTTATGGTGACCAGGTCAAGAACGGCGCCCAGACCGCCGTCAACGAAATCAACAAGAAGGGCGGCATCCTCGGCGAACAGGTCGTGCTGAAGCTCGCCGATGACGGTGGTGAACCCAAGCAGGGCGTTTCTGCCGCCAACCAGCTCGTTGCTGACGGCATCCGTTTTGTTGTCGGCCCGGTGACCTCCGGCGTCGCCATTCCGGCCTCCGACGTTTTTGCTGAAAACGGCATCCTGATGGTAACGCCGACGGCAACCGCTCCCGACCTGACGAACCGTGGTCTTTCCAACGTTCTGCGCACTTGCGGCCGTGATGACCAGCAGGCCGAAGTCGCCGCGAAGTATGTGCTGGCAAACCTGAAGGACAAGAAGGTCGCCATCATTCATGACAAGGGCGCCTACGGCAAGGGTCTCGCCGACTCCTTCAAGGCAACGCTGAACGCTGGTGGCGTCACCGAAGTTTTCTATGACGCCTTGACCCCAGGTGAAAAGGATCTGGGTGCATTGACGGCTCGCCTGAAGTCGGAAAACACCGACGTCATCTACTTCGGTGGTTACCACCCTGAAGCGGGCCTGCTGGTCCGCCAGCTCAATGACGCCGGTTCCAAGGCTGTCGTTATCGGTGGCGACGGCCTTTCCAACAGCGAATTCTGGAACATCGGCACCAAGGCCGCTGAGGGCACGTTGTTCACCAACGCCTCCGACGCCCTGAAGAATGCAGATTCCAAGGCTGCGGCAGACGCGCTGGCAGCTGCCAACATTCCGGCAGAAGCATTCACGCTCAATGCCTATGCGGCAGTTGAAGTGTTGAAAGCCGGTATCGAAAAGGCGGGAAGCGCTGAAGATTCCGAAGCTGTTGCCACCGCCCTGAAGAGCGGCGACGCCTTTGCAACGTCGATCGGCAAGGTCACCTACGGCGAGACCGGCGATCTGACCTCGCAGGCCTTCACACTCTACAAGTGGCAGGACGGCAAGATCGTCGCTGCTGAATAAGCTTCAACATATCGTCGGCCCGGAGGCAATCTTCGGGCCGATGTACGATCAGACAGTTGAGCGCGAAGCGCCAGTTGTTGCGCTCTGTCACTTCCATCTTTAGGGTCGGATAAAGATGAATCGAAGAAAGTCCGACATGGTTTCCACACTTGAAGCGCGCATTGACCAGGGTACCGGCCGTGAACCAGCGGATATCGTTCTCAAGGGAGGCCGTTTCTTCGATCTGGTGACGGGCGAACTTGTCGCGTCGGATATTGCCATTTGCGGCGACACCATTGTCGGCACGACGGAAACCTACACGGGTCGTCAGGAGATCGACATTACCGGCAAGATCGTCGTGCCGGGTTTCATCGATACTCATCTTCACATCGAATCATCGCTGGTCACGCCGCATGAATTCGACCGATGCGTCCTACCCTACGGTGTCACGACCGCAATCTGTGATCCCCACGAAATCGCCAACGTTCTTGGCGAGGAAGGCATCCGTTTCTTCCTGGATTCCGCCCTGGAAACCATCATGGACATCCGGGTGCAATTGTCCTCTTGCGTGCCCGCGACACATCTGGAAACGGCAGGTGCCGATCTGCCAATAGAAAAGCTTCTGCCATTCCGGAACCATCCGAAAGTTATCGGCCTTGCCGAGTTCATGAACTTTCCGGGTGTTGTCCACAAGGACCCCGTATGCATGGCAAAACTGGAGGCATTTCAGGGCCAGCACATTGACGGCCATGCGCCGCTTCTCTCCGGGACGGCGCTAAACGGCTATCTCTCCGCGGGCATCCGCACCGAACACGAATGCACGACTGCCACAGAGGCGCTGGAGAAGATCCGCAAGGGTATGCACATTCTTGTGCGCGAAGGTTCTGTATCGAAAGATCTGCACGCCCTGATGTCCATCATAACCGAACGCTTGTCGCCGTTTCTGGCACTCTGCACGGATGATCGCAATCCACTCGACATCGCCGAACAGGGCCATCTCGACTACATGATCCGTACCGCCATCGCCAACGGCGTCGAACCACTTGCCATCTATCGCGCCGCCTCCATTTCGGCTGCAAAGGCTTTCGGCCTTCGCGATCGCGGCCTCGTTGCTCCGGGCTGGCGCGCCGATCTCGTGGTGATCGACACGCTGCAGAACTGCAAGGCAGGCCTGGTACTGTCGGCCGGCAGGATCGTCAACGACGACTTGTTTGCCACACGCAAACCTGTCGCCCCGGTTGGCCTCGACAGCGTCAAGGCACGACACGTGCTCGCAGCACATTTCGGCGTTCCGGCGACGGACAGCGAAAGCCCGGTGATTGGGGTGTTGCCCGGCAAGATCATTACCGAACATCGCCGCTACAAGCTGCCGACAGATGGAAACCAGACCAGCGTCGATCTCACCAACGACATCATAAAGGTCGCGGTGATTGAGCGGCACGGCAAAAACGGCAATCATGCCAACGGGTTTGTGCAAGGTTTCGGCCTGAAGAAGGGTGCTATCGCATCCACCGTTGGACATGACAGCCACAATATCTGCGTCGTCGGCGTCAATGAGGACGATATGGCGCTTGCCGCCAATCGCCTCGGCGAAATCAATGGCGGTTTCGTTGTCGTTGCGGATGGCAAGGTAATGGGTGAAATCGCACTGCCGATTGCTGGCCTGATGAGCCTCGAGCCTTACGAGACGGTTCGCGACACATTGCACGATCTGCGCAAGACGGCTTACGCGCTCGGAACGACGCTGGAAGAGCCTTTCCTTCAGGTCGCCTTCCTGCCGCTTCCCGTCATTCCGCACCTGAAGATTTCCGATAAGGGCATGGTGGACGTGGATCGCTTTGCGCTGATCTGAGCCGAACCAGACGCTGCCAGCCTAAGGTTCGCTGCTAACTCTTTGGTGCCGGCAGGATCTTGCGGAAGTAGACGACGCGTTCCGTTTCCTCAAAACCCAGAGCCGCGTGCATGCAATGAGAAGCGATGTTGGCAATATCCGCATCGGAGGCGAGTTCGGTCACGCCTTTGCTGGCCGCCCATTGTGTGACTTCCGCGATCAACGCAGCGGCAACACCCTGCTTTCGAAACGCCTCCTCAACGTAAACCCCTTCAAGGAACGCCACGGGCGACGTCTGACAACCATTGACGTAGTCATGCCGCAGACTTGCTTCGACGAAGCCGACAGCAACTCCCTCCGCACTGTAGGCGACCAAGCCGGCCTGCCTGTCCGAGCACGTCTGCAGTTCGGCTTTATGCTCGGCAAGCGAGCTTGTGGGCCATAAAAGAGATCGCAGTCGTGACCAGTCATCCAGACAGGCGATGCCGGCCTTGATGACGACCGGCCCCGTCACGCAATGATCCCGCAAAAAACATCCAGCCCTTCAAGGGTCACCACACCTGCACCGAACAGCGGCGTGAAGCCCGGCATCGGCGTGATGTCCTTGATCACAGTACCCTTCGGAACAGGGAACTCCACGGGATCGCGGGTGAGATTGAAGACGAAGAGCAACGTCTCCTCTCCCTTGGTGCGGGTAAAGGCCAGAACATCGAGATTGGTCTTGAGAAAGTGCATATCGCCATCGCGCAATGCACCATGACCTTTGCGAAAGGCCAGCACCGCGCGATAGTGGTTCAGAACCGACTCCGCTTTGCGCTGCTGCCCATCCGCTGCCAGCATCGCATGAGCGTAGGGCACCGGAAGCCATGGTTTCTCCGCAGTCGAAAACCCGGCATTCGGCATACCCGTTTCCCAGGGCATGGGCGTGCGGCACCCATCCCGTCCTTTGAAAGCCGGCCAGAAGCGGATGCCGTAGGGATCGCGAAGATCCTCAAAAGCAAGCTCAGCCTCCGTCAGAGCCAGCTCCTCGCCCTGATACAGGCAGATCGAACCCCGAAGGCTCGCCAGCACGCAGATTGCAAGCTTCGCAACACGCGTCTGTTCCTCGACATTTTCCGTAAACCGGCTGAGATGGCGAACCACATCATGATTTGAAAAGGCCCAGCAGACCCAGCCATCTGTGACGGCCTTCTGAAAGCCTTCAACCGAGTTGCGCAGATGCCGTGCCGTAAAATCCGGCCCGAGCAGATCGAACGTGTAACACATGTTGAGCTTGTCGTTGCCGGACGTGTAGGCGGCAACAGTCTTCAGCGACCTCGCCCCGTCTCCGACTTCACCAACCGTGGCCCGGTCGTCGTACTGATCCATTAGAGCACGAAACCGTTTGAGAAAATCGATGTTTTCCGGCCGCGTCTTGTCGTAGAGATGATCCTGCATGCCGTAGGGGTTCACGTCCGATGCATCGAGGCCGAAACTTTCCTCGTCGAACAGCGGCGGGTTATCGCGCAGCAGCTTGTCGTGGAAATAGTGGTTGACGGTGTCCAGCCGGAAGCCGTCGACCCCACGCTCCAGCCAGAACTTGACGGTTTCGAGCAGCGCATCCTGAACATCGGGATTGTGGAAATTCAGGTCCGGTTGCGAGCCCAGAAAGCTGTGCATGTAATATTGCTTACGCACGCCGTCCCATTCCCATGCGGGTCCACCGAACACAGACAGCCAATTGGTCGGCGCGGTGCCATCCGGCTTCGGATTGGCCCAGACATACCAGTCGGCTTTCGGATTGATGCGGCTGGCGCGGCTTTCCACAAACCAGGAGTGTTTGTCGGAAGTATGCGAGATCACCTGATCGATGATGACCTTCAAGCCGAGCCGATGCGCCTCCGCGATCAGCGCGTCGAAGTCAGCCAATGTCCCAAACAACGGATCGACATCGCAATAATCGGAAACATCATAGCCCATATCGGCCATCGGCGAGGTGAAGAACGGTGAGAGCCATATGCCGTCCACACCGAGCGAGGCAATATAGGGCAAACGCCTGGTTACGCCGGCAAGATCGCCATATCCGTCCCCGGTCGTGTCCTGAAAAGATCGCGGATAGACCTGATAGATCACCGCTCCCCTCCACCAATCCGATTGCACAAGAGGTTTCTGAACCGGGGCATGGGTTGGCTGCATGGAGGCTCTCCTGATGGCGGCGAATCCCAGAATATAAAGCTGTCGCCCTGCCGTAAACGGCAACTTCGCAAATGCACACAATCCGTCGCAATGGACTTGTCAGGCAAAGTCAGGCGTCGTAATTCGAACGCAAGAGCGAGTGGAGGATCAAGGCGTGGGTGGACGGTTTCTTTCGATTGGCGAGTGCATGGTGGAACTGTCTCAAGCCGGAGACGGGCTGCTGCGCAAAGGCTTCGCAGGCGACACCTTCAACACGGCCTGGTACGCACGGGCCTGCCTGCCGGACGATTGGTTGGTGGATTACTTCACTGGACTTGGCGACGACAGCCTTTCAGAGGACATGCTGGCTTTCATCGAGGCAGCAGGGATCGGCACGCACAGCATCCGCCGCATCAAAGGTGGTACACCGGGCCTCTACCTCATCAACCTCAAGAACGGCGAACGGACCTTTAGTTACTGGCGCAATGCCTCGGCGGCACGGCAGCTTGCCGATGATGCCGATCACCTGCGCAAGACGATCGAAAACGCCGATCTGATCTATTTCTCCGGCATTACCCTTGCAGTCCTGTCCTCGCCAAACGCGGTGGAGACCTTCCTGTCGGAACTGCGCCGCGCCAAGGCGGCCGGTAAGCGCGTGGTTTTCGATCCAAATATCCGCCCTCGTCTGTGGGCCGACAAGGCGACGATGCTCGACACCGTTTCGCAGGGCGCGCGCGCCGCGACACTGGTGATGCCGAGCTTCGATGACGAAGCGACCCATTTCGGCGACACGTCCGTCGAAGCGACAATCGATCGCTACCGCGCACTCGGCGTCGTCGACATCGTCGTCAAGGACGGTGCGAAAGGCGCCACGCTCGACTTCGGCGGTCAGCGCAGCCATGCACCTGCGGTCCAGGCTGTAGACGTGGTGGATACCACCAGCGCAGGCGACAGCTTTAACGGCGCGTTCCTCGCTCGCTACGTGACCGGCAGCGCGCCAGACGAGGCAGCAAGCTTTGCTGCCGAGGCCGCTGCTGTCGTGATCGGCCACCACGGTGCATTGATCAGCCCGGAGCTTCTGCCGCTGGTTGGCTGAAGCGCCGCCCTGCCAACTGACATGATCCTGTAACACGCACGCCGCATATACGGTCCGAAACCGCGCAAATCGGGATTCGGCGACGCGGATGCAAGCAGGATCGGCTGTTCATGACGAGAATCACGATTGTCACAGATGCCTGGCACCCGCAGGTCAACGGCGTGGTTCGCTCGATTGAAAACACCAACCTGGAATTGGCCCGCCTTGGCGTCGACGTCCGCATGGTGACACCACAGAATTTCCACAGCATACCCTGCCCGACCTATCCCGAGATCCGCCTGTCCGTCGCCGGATATCGCCGTGTGGCCGCCGAGATCGAGAAAAGCCAGCCGTCCTTCGTCCATATCGCAACGGAAGGTCCGCTCGGTTTTATGGCGCGACGCTGGTGCGTAAAAAACAGGATGCGGTTTTCGACCAGCTACCACACGCGCTTCCCCGAATATGTCGCAGCCCGCTTCCCGGTCCCGGAGCGCTGGCTTTACGCCTTCGTTCGCTGGTTTCACAACGGGGGCAACACATGCATGGTCGCAACCCAGAGCCTTGAAACCGAACTTGAGGCGCGCGGCGTCAGAAACCTCAGACGCTGGAGCCGTGGTATCGACGCGCACCTGTTCCACCCGCGTCCAAAAACATCCCTCCCCTTCGATCTGCCGCGCCCGATCTTCATGACGGTCGGTCGTGTCGCGATTGAGAAAAACCTGCCCGAATTCCTCGACCTCGATCTGCCGGGTTCGAAGGTCGTCGTCGGAGACGGCCCCGCACGCGCCGAATTGCAGGAAAAATATCCCGACGTGCTGTTTACGGGCGTAAAGACCGGCGAAGCCCTCGCCGACGCTTACGCGCAAGCGGATGTATTTGTCTTCCCATCAAAAACAGACACGTTCGGCAACACCATCCTGGAAGCGCTTGCAAGCGGCGTGCCGGTGGCGGCGTTTCCGGTTACCGGACCGATCGACATTCTCGGCGACAATCCTGAGGCTGGCGCACTGGACAACGACCTCCGAAACGCGTGCCTGGCTGCGCTCTCCTGCTCAGCGGAGGGAGCACTGGCGCTCTCGAAAAACTACAGTTGGGAAAAAGCCTCCCGGCAGTTCCTCGACAACGTAATCCAGGCGGCAGGCAAGAACCTGCCTCGCTTACCGCAATCGCGCCTGGCCTGACAAAACGAAAGCTGGCGCCTCCATATTTCGATGGACGAACGACCGCGACAGTGCCAAAAGGCGATCAGGACGCGACCGCCGTTAACTTTAGAACGGGGTCGGGCTGCTGATTGACGTCAGGCGGCTGCCGCGAGAACACGCTGGCCGTCCTTTTTCCATATTGTCGAGATTACCAGGCGCCGCTCAGACCATTGCCGGTCAGAGGAATGGTTGTGCTTTTACCATTGCTGTCACTGACAGAAATCTCGCTTTGCATCTGCTTTGGCGACTTGCGGAACCAACCGGCTGCGATGGACGCCAGATCGCCGATCATGCCGTGCTTGTGCCAATCCGCAAAACGTTGCCCCATGGCCTCCGGCTCGACCTTGTAGAAGAAGTCGCCAGACTGGCCGAGATCGTTGATGGATGTCGCCATGGACGAAAGCGGACGCTGAAACATCTTGGAAGGCACGGAAAGATGTTTTGCACTTTCCGAAAATGCAGGCGCCATGAAATCGATCGCCCATCCATCCGCTTCAACCCAGCAATGGAAGTTTTCGCCAGCACCGGTCACATAACCGTCCTCACGATGATCACCGAACAGGATGAGCGTGCCGCCGAGATTATAGGCAGCGAGGCCGCCCTTCGGCACGGCCTTGATCTTGTACTGCTGCTGGAGAATAAACGCGCCAAACGTGCTGAAATACATGCACGCCGTTGCCGGATCAGCGTTTTCGTTGATAAGCAGGCTGTTGATGACGCGGTAAATCCGGTGGTAGTCGCTCTGCTTAATCAACATGGTCTTTCACTCGCAGTTCTACGTCGACGATAGAGCCGTCAACCAGGCCCATTGTCCGGTGCGATTGTTCAATCTCGTCTGAGGGCATCCCCGCCTTCGATGCGAGGATGCATCAATATTCGATCCGATCAGCGCTTCTTCTTCGCCTTGCCTTCGAACGGATTGTCAGAGCCGCGGTAATGCACACGGATCGGGACGCCCGGCATGTCGAAATCCTTGCGCAGGCCGTTCACCAGATAACGCGTATAGCTTTCCGGAATAGCTTCCGGGCGTGTGCATGAAATCATGAAGGCCGGCGGACGCGCCTTCACCTGTGTCATGTATTTCAGTCTCAGGCGGCGACCGGAAACGGCTGGCGGCGGATGCTGCGTCGTCTGCGCATCCAGCCAGCGATTGAGCCTTGCCGTCGAGATACGACGGTTCCAGACCTTATCCGTATCGATGATGTTCTGCATCAGCCGGTCGAGACCATACCCGGTCTGGCCGGAGATCGGCACGGCGCGAATACCACGCGCCTGCGGCAGAAGCCGCTCGGTCTTTTCACGCAGATCGGCGAGATAGGCCTGCGGATCTTCGACGAGATCCCACTTGTTGAAAGCAAGAACTGCGGCGCGTCCCTCGCGGATCACGAGATCGACGAGCTGCAAGTCCTGCTTTTCGAAAGGAATGGTGGAATCGAAAACGATAACAACCGTTTCGGCAAAGCGGATCGAGCGCAGGGAATCGGCGACCGAAAGCTTCTCCAGCTTCTCCGTCACCTTCGCCTTGCGGCGCATACCAGCCGTGTCGAACATCTTGATGGTGCGGCCGCGCCAGTCCCACTCGACCGAGATACTGTCGCGGGTAATACCGGCTTCCGGACCGGTCAGCAGACGGTCTTCGCCGAGGAAACGATTGATGAGCGTGGACTTGCCCGCATTCGGACGACCGATGATGGCGACGCGAAGCGGCTTCGTGTCGTCGTAAACCGGCTCTTCGTCCTCATCGTCTTCGTCACCAAATTCGTTGTGCGAAAGAACGATGTTGGTTTCCGCCTCATCCACCTCTGGCGGGAACGCCACATCTTCGCCGATCGCGGCGACGATGGCGTCGCGCAGGTCGATCATGCCCTGGCCATGCTCGGCAGAGATCGGGCAAGGATCGCCGAGACCCAATGTGAAGGCATCGTAAAAGCCGCCGTCAGAACCGCGTGCTTCCGACTTGTTCGCTACGAGAACAACAGGCTTGCCGCGACGACGCAGCATTTCCGCCAGCGTTTCATCAGCCGGCGTCAAACCCGCCTTGGCATCGACAACAAAAAGCGAAACATCGGCTTCCTCGATGGCCGCTTCGGTCTGCGCCCACATGCGGCCTTGCAGCGTTTCGGGCCCGGATTGCTCCAGACCAGCGGTATCGATGATGGTGAAACGCAGATCGACGAGCTTCGCCTCGCCGGGGCGGCGGTCACGGGTCACGCCTGGCGTGTCGTCCACAAGCGCCAGCTTCTTTCCGACCAGACGGTTGAAAAGCGTGGACTTTCCGACATTGGGGCGCCCGACTATGGCGACGGTGAAGTTCATTGATCGTAGTTCCTTGAAGGTGGGAAAGCTCTGTTACGAAGCTTTGCCCGAAGCGGTGATATTGTCGAGCATGATCTGCGCACGATTGGTGACGTTACGCGGTGCCTGTGCATCCGTCACGATCTGCTCGAACCATTGTTTTGCCTTGGCGAAGTCGCCCGCCTTGTAAGCGGAGAGACCCAGAGCCTCACGTGCGGAAGCGCGCATCGTCTGGGCTTCGCCGCTCAGTGGTTCCGCCAGCGCAGCAACCTGATCATAGGTGCCGTTATCGACCAGCAACCATGCAGCGCGAACCTTTGCCGTATCGCGGAACACCTGCGGTGCAGACGTGTCGTTGCCAATATCGGTAAAGGCGGAGATGGCACCTGCTGCATCGCCCTTTTGCGACAGCAGCGTCGCCGAACGGAATTTCGCCAGAACCGGATAATTGCCGTGGCCGGATGTCTCCAGATCCGTAAATGCCTTCAGCGCCTCGTCCGTCTTGTTTTCGGAAGCAAGCTTCAAGGCTGCAAGGAACTGATCGCCGGAGTTGGATGCACGGCTGGTGTTCCAATATTCGTAGATACCTGCACCGGCAGCCCCCAGCACGATCAGGACCGCGCTTCCCACGACCACAATCCCGTAGCGGCCCCAGAAATTGGACAAGCGTTCCGAACGGATCTGCTCGTTCACTTCGCGGATAAAGGTATCATTTTCGTTTGCCATCGAATTCTCCGTTATCCACCCGGAAAGGTCGCTACGACCAACCCGTCGGCGGACATGCCAAGGCGCGCTGCCGGGAGCCAGTAAAAAAGGCCCACCAAGCTATGGTCGGCCTTCTAGAGCGTTTTCGCCTTATATGTAAGGGGGAAACGTCGATTTCCTACATCGCAAGCGGTTGCACGCCGATCAACCATTCGTGCAACTTGAATATGAAAGCTGCCCAGAGCGCAACACCGCCGATAACGGCGATGACATCGTAGCGACCCGACACGAATGGACGCACCACCTTCTCCCCTGCCCGCTCACGTCGCTTGAGAGAAATTCTGAGCACCACACCCCAGGCAAGAAACGATGCGAAGAGCAGGATGGAAGACGTCTCACCGTTCGCGAGAAGATGTGCAAGCGCCCAGATTTTCACGGCCAGAACCAGCGGATGTTTTGATTTCGTGGCAATGTGCCCGGCTGGAAGAAGGCTCGCCACAAGACAGATCATCGAGGGCAGCATCAGCGTCAGCGCGATATGGCTCATCCAGATTGGCGGATACCAGAGCATTCCGGTTTCCTGCCGTGCCTCACCAAAACCGTAGACGAGGAGAACGATGGCAAGAAGACTGACGAACGAGTAAAGCCCCCTGAACGGGCCCTGACCAAGCCGCGCAATCATGCTGGCCCGGAACCCGGGCGCAATCACGCTGAGCGAATGCGTCAGGAAAAAGAAGATAAGACAGAGTACGAAAAAGAGCATGGAGCAATTTCCCCTGATGTCCGCAAACGCCGGACTGCGACAAGCCGATGAACGGAATTAGGACGAAAGCTGTAAAAAAGCCAGATTATTCAAAGCTTCGCCTTATTCCGGCGGCAAAAGGCCACAGTGTTTGATAGTCCGGATACCCGATGATTTCCCGTTTTGCCGCCATTTCACTGTCGTTCTGCATCGCCGCACCGGCCTTCGCCCAGGTTGATGAGAAGCCCAAACAGCTCGTCATCGTGTCTTTCGATGGCGCTGGAGACAACACGCTGTGGGACCGGAGCCGGGCGACGGCAAAAGAAACCGGCGCACACTTCACCTATTTCCTTGCCTGTACGCTGGTGATGGATCGCAAGACCAGCGCCAAGACCTATCAGGCACCCGGCCAGAAGGCCGGTCGGTCGAATGTCGGTTTTGGACAGTCGATCGACGACGTCGAGACACGTCTGAGAAACATCTGGACAGCCTCGCAGGAAGGCCACGAAATCGGCAACCACACCTGTGGCCATTTCGATGGCGGGCAATGGACGACAGAGCAGTGGGACGCGGAGTTCACGACCTTTACCAGCACGCTGGAAAACGCCTGGCAGATGATTGGCAAGAAGGGCGAGGAACCCGAGGGATGGCGCGACATGGTGCGCAAGATCAATGGTTTTCGCGCGCCCTATCTTTCACAGGGTGAAGCCTTGACGGCCGCACAGAAAAAACACGGCTTCGTCTATGACGCCACCAGCATTACCAAAGGGCCGGAATGGCCTGTGGAACGCGAAGGCATCGAGCATTTCGGCCTGCCGCTTATTCCGGAGGGCCCAAGCAATCGACCGATCATCGGCATGGACTACAACCTGTTTGTTCGCCACTCCATCGGTGTCGAGACACCTGATCGCTCCAAGGAATTCGAAGAGCGCGCCTACACCGCGTTCCGCAACGCCTTCAACAAGCAATATAACGGTGAGCGTATTCCCCTGCAGCTCGGTTTCCATTTCGTCAAAATGAATGGCGGCGCCTATTGGAACGCCTTTGAGCGATTGCTGCGCGAGGTCTGCAAGAAAGACGATGTCGCCTGTGTCAGCTACGCACAGGCAATGCCGATGATTGAGGCACGCCAGAAACACAAGACGGAAGGGTAAAACCCGACCGGTTACAAAAAGGGCGGCCAATCGGCCGCCCTTTTGTTTTCGTCACGGCCGGTTGGCGGCCATTTCACCCTCTTCAGCCTCACGCTGCAGATAACGCTCGTCGATATCGGGCAGTGGCTGGTCATCGATTGCCGCTTCGAAGGCGACCAAGCGTTTGCGGATCGACAGAAGCTCGATGATCGTCGACCAGGAGCTGACGAGATACTGGAAGCTGTCGCTGACCTGACCGAACGCCGTGGCGATCTGCTGCCATACACCCATGGTGATCTTCGCGGCCACGATGGTCGGGATCAACATGAAGGTCAGGATGATCGCATCGAGCTGACCGAACGTGTAGCGAGCAACGTTGAAATAGAGATAGTGCCAGTACATGCGGAAATAGTTCTTGCGCACATTGGCGAACAGCTCACGCATGGTCGGCGGCTGGGCACGGTCGCCATGGTCTTCGCCATAGACAAGCTCCTTGCGGAACGCTGCCTCGACGCGCTGGTTGCGGAACTGCAGGCCTGGAAGCTTGATACCGACAACAGCAAGAAGCACGGTGCCGAAGACGGACCACAACAGGGCAAGCCAGAACAAAGAATGCGGGATCGCGCCGAGGAATGGCAATTCGGTGACATGCGCCGACATCTGGAACAGCAGTGGCAGGAAAACGACCAGGGTCATGACCGAGTTGATCAGGACAACGCCAAGGCCTTCAACGATCGATGCAAACCGCATCGTATCTTCCTGCACACGCTGGGAAGCACCCTCGATATGGCGAAGCTTGTCCCATTTCGACAGGTAGAAATCGTTCATCGCAGTACGCCAACGGAAGACATAGTGGCTGGTGAAGAACGCCGTGGTGACGTTCATCGCCACGCCAACCATGCCGATTTCCAGGAAGCGCAGTTGAAGTGCGTAGAACTGGCTTGCCTCGATCCCCGGCTGTCCCTCCAGCGCGCGCTGGAAAAGATCGAAGAACGGGCCGCGCCAGTTGTTGATCGCAACGGAAACCTGAACTGCGAAATAGGCGATGAAGATGATGAAGGCCGAACCCCAGATCGACCAGCTGGTCCAGGGGTGGTCCTTGGCAAGGATCTGCCACGTCACGCCGAATATCGCGACGAAAATCGTGAAGTAGAGATAGAACCAGACGTTATCACGGGAAAAGAAATACGCGATGCCAAGAGGTGCCGTTTCGCCCGGAGCCAAGGGCGGCATGCCAAGGGCGGCGCCCAATTGTGGACCGATGCTGTACCACACGGCAATGCACACGACGGTCCACAATGCCGCTGAGGTAAAAAACAGCTTCGGTTTGGGAAAGAAGGAATGAAACACGTTTTTAGTCCACGCGCGTTTGAGATCGGCCATTATTGGCGAAGCACTTGTTGGCGCGAACCTAGGGCAGAAATTTGTGCACAGCAACGCCGAAGCGCTCACCTTAACAATATGTAAGGCATATCAGCCGTGTGAAGGGCTTTCAGCGCCTCGCGTCGGCTGCGAGAACAGGCAACATCAGAAGAATGCTGACACCGAGAATGCAGGTAGCGAGGATCGAGGGGGCCGTGAAATTTCCCGTCGCCTCAGCAATCCATCCGGCGGCAAGCGGGCCAATGATCTGGCCCGTTCCGAAGGCTGCCGTCATGAAGGCGAAGGCACGTCGGGGGCTACCAGCCGCAAATTCACGTCCGAGCTGCAGCCCGTACGCTGTGATGACCATGAAGGTCAGACCAAGCAGCAGGCCACCCGTGAGAACACCTGCGACGGGCGGCAACATCACCGATCCCAGGACACCGACCGCCTCCACCGCGAGCACGATCACAAAGGCCCGCTTCAGCCCTTGAGCCCTCAATACCGGCTTCCACAGGAACAACGAGACCGCCGCAGCGCAGCCGGTCACAAACCAGGCCAGAAACTCCACGAAGACACCGGCTGACGCCATGCGCGCGATGGCGACGATAAAGGTCGCGGTTATGACGTAGCCAAAGCCGAACAGACCATAAGCAAGCGTGGTCAAAACCAGCGGCCGTTTCCATTGAAGCGGCGGCTCGGCGGCGACAGACGCATGCCGGGGCGGTCCTGCAGGCAGAACACGCCAGACCATGACCAGAGTTGCGAACGTAAAGATGGCACCGGCAACCCATTCCTGTCGCCAGGAAGCGCCGCTGCCATGAAAAACAACACCAATCAGGTAAACGACAAGCGACGAAATGGCGATGCCTGCACCGACGCCGCCAAAATGCAGTGCCTGGATATGGTCTTTGCCGGCCTGCATCGCATGACCGATGACGATCTGCGAGGTGAAGATCATGGTGAAAGCGCTGGCGAGACCGGCAAGGAAACGAATGACTGTGAAAGCTGCAACACTATCGAAAACAGCCATGGCGAACAGCAGGACACCGGTTGCCAGCAGACCGGAAAGAGCGACGAGACGCTCTCGTCCCTCTGCCCATGAATAGGCTGCCAGGATGGCGCCCGCCAGATATCCGGCGAAATTGCCAGCCGCGATCACGCCAGCATCTGAGGCCGACAGAGGAATGTCCGCCATCATACCCGGGAGAATGGGGGTGAAGGAAAAGCGGCCGAAACCCATGGCCGATGCCATCATCAATGCGCCGCTGAAACCAAGCGCGACAAGCCGCCTGTTCGAAATATGGTCTGAGGAGGTCATGGACGGCTTATCGCAGCCGCCCAGCCAACCGACAAACAAGTTATTTTGATTGCGCCAATAACGCGTTTTGATCGATCACTCGACAAGCGTCAGAACGAGCGGACCATTTTTCGTCGCAACGACAGTGTGCTCGTACTGAACCGTCGGGGCGCTCGGATCGCTGAAGAGCGTCCATGGATCATCATCACCGTCTTCCGCCCAATAGGCGCCCATCGACAAGAACGGCTCCACCGTGAACACCACACCTTCCTGCATGATGCGTCGCTCCGCCTTGTCCGGCCAGGTCGCAAGTTCTTTCGGCTCCTCGTGCAGCGAGCGACCGATGCCGTGGCTGGCAAGATTGGTAATCAACGTATAGCGGTTCTTCTTCGCAAACGAGCCGATTGCATTGCCGATATCGGCGAATGGACGCCCGGTCTTTACCTGCTGAAGCCCGGTCCACATTGCCCGCTTGCCATCGCGGCAAAGCCGCTCAATCTCTTTCTTGACCGGCGGCACGGCGAACGACGAACCCGTATCGCCGAAAAAGCCGTTTTTCACGGCCGAAACATCGATATTGACGAGATCACCCGCCTTTATGATGCGCGGACCCGGAATGCCATGGGCCACTTCCTCGTTGACGCTGATGCAGGTGGCACCCGGAAACTGGTAGCAGAATTCCGGTGCCGATTGTGCACCATTGTCTTCCAGCACCTTGCGACCGATCGCATCCAGCTCCGCGGTGGTGATGCCAGGCTCAAGCGCATCAGCCATCGTCTGCATCGCAAGCGCGCAAACCCGGCCGACATCCTTCAGCATCTCCAGTTCTTCGTCGGTGGATATGACCATTTTTCCGTCCGTATTCTTGTAAGCGATGCCCTCCTGGGGCACCGCCATCATCGTCAATCAGGCTGTGGCTTTCACCGGATCGGCGCTGCCAGTCAATTCTTTTCTGACGATCGGGGCGACTTTCGTGCCGTAAAGCTCGATACCGCGCATGATCTGGTCATGCGGCATGAGCCCGATGGCCATCTGCAAAAGGAAGCGATCATTCTTGAAGACACCATGCGCCTTGATGATCTTTTCCGCCACCTGCTCGGGTTCACCGAGGAAGAGGTTGCCTTCAGCCCCACGCGCAGCATCGAAATGGGCACGGTTCGTCGGCCCCCACCCCCGCTCGCGACCGAGACGGTTCATAACCTCCGCCTGCGGACCATAAAACTGATCGGCGGCCTTCTCGGTGGTATCGGCAATAAAACCATGGACGTTGATGCTGGTCCGCAATTTCGTCTTGTCTTGCCCTGCGCGGCGAGCCGCCTCGTGATAGAGATCGAATAACGGTGCGAAACGGCGATATTCGCCGCCGATGATCGCAAGCGCGACCGGCAATCCCATCGCACCTGCCCGTGCGACCGACTGCGGCGTACCGCCAACGGCGATCCAGACAGGCAGCTTCTCCTGTAACGGGCGCGGATAGACACCACGTCCGTTGATCGGCGCACGCTTGGCGCCGCTCCAGGTAATGATCTCCTGCTCGCGCAAAGCCAGCAGCAGGTCGAGCTTTTCGGTGAACAGCTCGTCATAGTCTTCCAGATTGTAGCCGAACAGCGGGTAGGATTCGATGAAGGAGCCCCGCCCTGCCATGATCTCGGCGCGACCATTCGAGAGCAGATCGACAGTCGAAAATTGCTGAAAGACCCTGACCGGATCATCAGAACTGAGCACGCTCACGGCACTCGTCAGCCGAATGTTTTTCGTTTTCACCGCAGCAGCCGCAAGCACTGTCGATGGTGAGGATGCGACGTAATCAGGGCGATGATGCTCTCCCAGCCCGAAAACATCCAAGCCAACCTGGTCGGCAAGCTCGATTTCTTCCAGCAGATTTTTCAATCGCCGCACGCCTTCAGGCCCGCGTCCATCAGCGGGGTTGGGGTCGACATCCGCGAAGGTGTAGAGACCGAGTTCCATGTCCGATACCTCTGTTTTTCCGTTCCCCTGAAATAGGCACCCACTCTCCCCAAAACAAACGGGAAAATCTGGAACGGTCTCTTCGAAAAAATGGATGGAAGCGGTTTCTCCAGCGTTTCCCCTGTCACCCATCTTCCCGCAGGAGGCGTATACAGCGCATTCTTCAAATGCCGATTGCCAGCCGGGCCGGTTTGGGCATACGCTCGTCAATATATATGTGCGAGGTAATGCCGAGAGGGGAATGCATGCATCGGACAGTGATTGTAACAGGCTCTACAAGTGGAATCGGTCTTGCCATCGCCCAGGCGTTTGCCAAGGATGGAGCCAATGTGGTTTTGAATGGCTTCGGCGACGACGATGAAATCGAGGAGCTTCGCCTTCTGCTGGAGGCAGAGAGCGGTGGTCGCGTCCTCTATCATCCGGCGGACATGACACAGCCCGATGAAATTGCCGATCTCGTCAATTCCACGTTCGAGAAACTGGGCTCGATCGACGTGCTCGTCAACAACGCAGGTGTTCAGCACATTGCTCCGGTCGATGAGTTTCCGCCGGAAAAATGGGATGCGATCATCGCCATCAATCTGACGAGTTCCTTTCATACCATGCGTGCTGCGATACCCTTGATGAAAAAGGCTGGCAAAGGCCGCATCATCAACATCGCCTCGGCACATGGGCTTGTCGCCTCGCCGTTCAAATCCGCCTATGTCGCAGCCAAACACGGCATCATGGGGCTGACCAAAACGGCAGCGCTGGAGTTGGCGCAAACAGGCGTGACGGTCAATGCCATCTGCCCCGGCTACGTGCTGACGCCTTTGGTCGAAAAGCAGATACCCGAAATGGCAAAGGCGCGCGGGATCAGCGAAGAGGCCGTCAAGAACGATGTGATGCTGGAACTGCAGGCCATCAAGGAATTCGTCACGGTCGAGGATGTCGCGGCCACAGCGCTGTTTCTGGCAAGCGATGCTGCCAACCACATCACGGGTACACATATTTCTGTCGACGGCGGCTGGACGGCGCAATAATCAGCCGATTTTATTTCCATTTCAGAAATAATGAATTTCCGAAACGGAAATCGATCTCCACCCGCAGGCGTGCATAGATGATGAGACAGGAACCGGCGATTTGCCGGGCAACGAAGCAAGGCAGTGCATGAACGACGCAATCAGTTTCATCCTCAACAACGAAACCGTTTCGTTGAAGGATTTTGGACCAACCGACACGCTTCTTGATTACCTTCGGCTCTCCAGACGGCTGACAGGCAGCAAGGAAGGCTGTGCGGAAGGTGACTGCGGCGCATGTACGGTCTTGGTCGGGCGGCTGCTCGATGGCTCGCTGCGATATGAAAGCGTCAATGCCTGCATTCGCTTTTTGGGCTCGCTGCATGGCACTCATATCGTGACGGTGGAACATCTCGCCGCGCGTGACGGCACGCTGCATCCCGTCCAGCAGGCCATGGTGGATTTCCATGGTTCACAATGCGGTTTCTGCACGCCGGGCTTTATCATGTCGCTTTACGGTCTGTGGCTTTCGGCGGAAAATCCGTCACGCGCGGATATCGAAAAGGCCCTGCAAGGCAATCTCTGTCGATGCACGGGCTACGAGCCGATCGTCCGCGCCGCGGAAAAGATCGCGGCAGCCCGCCCCAGTGCGCTTTTCGACCCGCTACAGCGCGATCGTACCGACATCATGGCACGTCTTTGGGCCATCCGGACCAATGAAACCATCGTCGTTACCAAGGGCGACGACCGCACCATCGTTCCGGCAACGCTCTCATCGCTGATCGATCTCTATGCCGCCGAACCGAAAGCAACCATCGTTGCCGGCTCTACCGATGTCGGCCTGTGGGTGACGAAGCAGATGCGGGCGCTGAACCCGGTCATCTTCATCAACAATCTGTCCGAATTGCAGACCGTGACGGTCGATGGCGAGGGCATCACGCTGGGCGCTGGCGTCACTTACAGCCAGGCATTCAAGACCATTGCGGATCATGTTCCGCCACTTGCCCGGCTGTTCGACCGGATCGGCGGTGAGCAGGTGCGCAATATGGGCACGATTGGCGGCAATATCGCCAATGGTTCGCCGATCGGCGATACGCCGCCGGCATTGATCGCACTCGGCGCCATCCTGACATTGCGCTCCTCATCGGGTGCACGCACCATACCGCTCGAAAGCTACTTCATCGAATACGGCAGGCAGGACAGATTGAGCGGCGAATTTGTCGAAAAACTCCTCATTCCGCTTCCTAAGGCGGAAAGCCGCTGCGCTGTCTATAAGATCTCGAAGCGGCGCGACGAAGACATTTCTGCCCTGTGCGCAGCCTTCAACCTCACGCTGGATGCAGACGGCAGCGTCGAAGATATCCGCATCGCCTTCGGTGGCATGGCGGGCACGCCCAAACGAGCGGCTCATCTGGAAGCCGCTTTGCTGGGAAAACAATGGACGCAGGAAACGATCGAGGCTGCCCGCGATATGCTGGACGAGGATTTCCAGCCGTTGACCGACTGGCGCGCGACAGCCGAATACCGGCAACTGACGGCTAAGAACCTGCTGACGCGCTTTTTCCTTGAGACAAGCGGAGCAAAGCAGGAATTGAGCCGTTTTGCGCTGGAAGACGCATAAACGCGAAGGATTGACACAGATGGACACGACCACCTTCGACAAGACCAAAACAAAGATCGATGGCCCGATGCATGCGTCGCTGCGGCACGATTCCGCCCATAAGCATGTCACCGGCACCGCCGAATATATTGATGATATTCCAGAACCCGACGGTTTGATCCATGGCGCGCTTGGCATGGCCGACCGCGCCCACGCAGAAATCGTTTCGATGGATCTTTCCGAGGTCGAAGCGATGCCTGGCGTCATCTGGGTGATGACAGGCAAGGACGTACCGGGCGAAAATGACGTGTCCTCCGGTGGTCGCCACGATGAGCCGTTGCTCGCAGAAAAACTGGTCGAATTTCACGGCCAGCCGATCTTTGCTGTCTTTGCAGAAACCCGTGACATCGCCCGCAAGGCCGCCCGCAAGGCAAAGATTACCTACAAGGATCTGCCGCATTGGAGTGACATCGACGGCGCTTTGGAAAACGGTGAGCCGTTGGTGACACCGGGCATGGTCTTGCAACGTGGCGAAGCGAAAATCGAGATGGACGTTGCGCCACGCCGTCTGACCGGCACGATGCGCATTGGCGGGCAGGAACATTTCTACCTCGAAAGCCATATCGCCATGGCGGTTCCCGGCGAAGATGACGAGGTTACGGTGTGGAGCTCCACCCAGCACCCGAGCGAAATCCAGCATATCGTCAGCCACATTCTCCAGGTGCCATCAAATGCAGTGACCGTGCAGGTGCGTCGCATGGGTGGGGGCTTCGGCGGCAAGGAAACGCAAGGCAACCAGTTTGCGGCCCTTTGCGCAATTGCTGCCAAGAAGCTGAACAGGGCTGTCAAAATTCGTCCCGATCGCGACGAGGACATGACGGCAACCGGCAAACGCCATGACTTTCGGGTCGACTACGAGCTTGGCTTCGACGAGGAAGGCCGTATCCATGCGGTTGACGCCACCTATGCGGCGCGTTGTGGCTTCTCATCCGATCTGTCTGGTCCGGTGACCGACCGCGCCTTGTTCCATGCGGATTCGAGCTACTTCTACCCGCATGTGCATCTCGCGTCGAAGCCTCTGAAAACCCACACGGTTTCCAACACGGCGTTCCGCGGCTTCGGTGGCCCTCAGGGAATGGTCGGCGGCGAACGCTTCATCGAGGAGATCGCCTATGCGGTGGGCAAGGACCCGCTGGAAATCCGCAAGCTGAATTTCTATGGCGAACAGGGTTCCAACCGCACCTTGACCCCCTACCATCAGGAGGTCGAGGACAACGTCATCGCCCGGATCGTCGACGAACTGGAAGCCTCCGCCGATTATCAGGCCCGCCGACAGGCAATCATCGAGTTCAACAAGACAAGCCCGGTCATCCGCAAGGGCATTGCTCTGACGCCGGTAAAATTCGGCATCTCCTTCACCATGACGGCCTTTAACCAGGCTGGCGCGCTGGTTCATATCTACAATGATGGCTCGATCCATCTGAACCACGGCGGCACCGAAATGGGCCAGGGACTTTATACAAAGGTCGCACAGGTGGTCGCCGATGCATTCCAGGTCGATGTGGGTCGGGTGAAGATCACCGCGACCACCACCGGCAAGGTGCCGAATACCTCGGCAACCGCAGCGTCTTCCGGCTCCGATCTCAACGGCATGGCCGCCTACGATGCCGCGCGGCAGATCCGCGAGCGTCTGATCAAGTTTGCCGCCGAAAACTGGAACGTCTCGGAGGAAGATGTCGTTTTTCTGCCAAACCGGGTGCGGATCGGACAGGAAGAAATCGGCTTCAACGATTTCATCAAGAAGGCCTATTTCGCCCGCGTGCAGCTTTCTGCCGCCGGTTTTTACAAGACGCCGAAAATCCATTGGGATCGCGCTGCTGGACGGGGCACGCCGTTCTATTACTTCGCCTATGGCGCATCCTGTTCCGAAGTGTCGATCGACACGCTGACCGGTGAATACATGATGGAACGCACCGACATTCTGCACGATGTCGGCAAGTCGCTGAACCCGGCCATCGATATCGGTCAGGTGGAAGGCGCCTTTGTTCAGGGCATGGGCTGGTTGACGACCGAAGAATTGTGGTGGGACGCCAAGGGACGGCTACGCACCCACGCACCGTCGACCTACAAGATCCCGCTTGCCTCCGACCGGCCGAAAATCTTCAACGTGAAGCTCGCAGAATGGTCGGAAAATGCCGAGCCAACGATTGGCCGCTCCAAGGCTGTCGGCGAACCACCCTTCATGCTGGCGATCTCGGTTCTGGAGGCGCTGTCGATGGCCATTGCCTCCGTTGCCGACTATAAGGTCTGCCCGCGTCTTGATGCACCGGCAACACCGGAACGGGTTCTGATGGCGGTGGAACGGCTGAAGAAGGTGTGAGGGCAAGCAACAATGCCTGAAACGCGCCTTTCCCGTTTCCTTGCCAGTTCCGGTCCGGCCGTCCTCGTCGAAATAGAGGCCGTGAAAGGATCTTCGCCGCGTGCGGCAGGAACCTTCATGCTGGTGGCTGAAAACCTGCTTTGGGAAACCATCGGCGGCGGGCAGTTCGAATATATGGCAATCGACCATGCCCGCGCCATGCTGCGCAGCGGCGCGGTGGAAGACAGCATGGACATCCCGCTAGGCCCGGAAATCGGCCAATGCTGCGGTGGAAGGACATTGTTGCGTTTTCAGCGTGTGACCACAGGCATCGCCAATCAGCTCGAACAGAGGCTTATGCAGGAAGAACAGGCACAGCCCGCCGTCTTCATTTTTGGCGCCGGCCATGTCGGCAAGGCGCTCGCACAGACACTTTCACTTTTGCCGTTGGCCATCACGGTCGTGGAAACACGCCAGAACGAATTGCTGGGCCTGCCGGAAACGGCCGAAACCGTTCTCACGCCGATGCCGGAAGCCGCTGTCGCCACTATTCCCGAAAACGGTGCGGCGATCATCGTCACTCACGATCACGCTCTCGATTTCCTCATTGCCAAAGAGGCGCTTGCGCGTTCCGATCTTGCCTATGTCGGCATGATCGGTTCGAAGACCAAACGCGCTACCTTTGCACATTGGCTGGAGCGAGAGGGAGAACCGCCATCGAATCTTCAAAAGCTGGTCCTGCCAATCGGCGGCAGCAGCGTGAAGGACAAGCGCCCTGCTGTCATAGCGGCCCTTGTGGCAGCCGAGCTGCTGCACGCAATTTCCCTTGTCGGAAATCACTTCGAAAATAGCCACGTCCATCCCTGACACCGATATCGCGCTTGATATCATCCGACAGGCTTTCTTCTGCCAAATCATCTGGCTTGAAGCTTTCAAAGGTAAACCGTTCCAGTGCTCGCAGACCGGCGCGCACGCGGGTCCACGCATGCGAAAGATATCGCCGCATGTTCATCTCCATTCAGAAATTCAATTGATGACTGAGACGAAAGATGCTTTGTTTTTCATCGAAAAACAAATGAAACATCCATCTCATTGCATAAAGAGAACTTATCCATGAAGATGTCGCGCCAGTTCCCGCTGAACGCACTGAGAGTGTTCGAAGCCGCTGCCAGACATTTGAGTTTTACAAAGGCCGGCGATGAACTGGGCATGACGCAGACCGCCGTCAGCTACCAGATCAAACTTCTCGAAGAACACATTGGTGAACCACTGTTTGTGCGCAAGGCACGGCAGGTGATGCTTACGGAAACGGGACAGAAACTTGCGCCTAAAATTGCCGAAGGTTTCAGCATTTTGCGGGAGGCCGTAAACGGTGCGCGCGATACGGCTGACGAAACGTTGAGCATCCACTCGACGGCAACGTTCGCGTCACGCTGGCTTTCCAAACATCTGGGGTCGTTTCAACTCGAAAACCCGTCCATCGCCGTAAAACTGCAGACGTCGAGCGACCTTATCGACTTTGCTCGCTCGGATGCGGATGTTGCAATCCGCTGGAGCACAAGCGACAGCCCTGGCCTTGTTTATCACCGTTTGCTGAGAGGGGTTTTCAGCCCAATGCTACACCCGGCCTTGGCCGAGAGCGTGGGCGGCCTTCACGCGCCAGCGGATTTGCTGAAACTGCGGATCATCGATCCGGGCGATCTCTGGTGGGCAAAATGGTTTCGGGACGCCGGTGTTGAAAATCCTGATCTGGCACGGTACCCGCGAAGCCGCCTCAGCGTACAGGCCTTCGAGGCTGCCGCTGCCATTGCCGGTCAGGGTGTCGCCATGCTGACGCCTGAGCTTTACGCAGACGAGATTGCGCTTGGACGACTTTATCAACCCTTCGAGTACCTCAGCACCGAGGGCAAGGACTATTGGCTCGTTTATCCTGAAGGCAGGAAAAACCAGAGGAAAATAAGGTTGTTCCGCGACTGGATTTTAAAACGGATCGAAGAAGGCAGAACACCGCCAGGTCAAAAACCCATATCGGGCGCATAGAAACAGCGGGGCGTATCTTCGTTTGGATAGAGGCACAGATGATATTCCCCATCGTCCGAGCGGCGTGCCTCACGCTGCGACCAGTTGAAGACGTGGCGCTTGGTCACCAGCCTATGATCTCCCGGTCCAAGTGAGACCTCATAACCGTCAGGGGTAACGCGAACACTTCGGGTCGGGATCATCTGGCAATCCCCCCCTTCGGCATCGCCGTTGCAGCAATAGCTCTCATATTTGAAACCCTTGTGGGATTCATGAGCAAAAGCAGTGGCACTGAAAGCCAGTAGCAGAAAAGTCACTGTCAGAATAACGCGCATCGGCATAGTCTCCGTTGAAGAACAACGGCAGCAGCCGGAAAGTCATTGCGTCACTTCATTCAAAATCCAAACATTACAAGCAAAACCCGGACACAATGGTCTTCGGGACCTGCTTCACCCTGCCCTTGACTGCCCCCCGCCCCAGGGATTGCAGCTCCCGCTTTCGGCACACCACCAAGCGAAGCATGTATGGAAGCATTTTTTGGCTCCGCAGCCTTTTAGTGTAGCACATCACCGGGCTGCACATCCATTATTAGCTGAGTCGCGATAGCCGGCTAAGTGCAATCTGTGCGCCGCACAAGATCATCGCCCTATGTGACGGCGGCGCATCAGCAGCGATGCCTTCGGCGGCCGATGTTGTGGACACAAACGCTCCATATTGTGAACAATCGTCGCGACTGCTCTGCTTTTTTCTTCCCTCTCCGGCAATTTTCTCGCAATGTGCACTGCACAGGATCAGGGGAACAGAATGTACGAATACGCCATTGCCTGGGAATGGATGGCTTTTGCCGTCCGCTGGCTTCATGTGATCACCGCAATCGCCTGGATAGGCTCATCCTTTTATTTCATTGCGCTCGATCTCGGACTGGTCAAACGCGCCCACCTTCCGCCCGGTGCTTACGGCGAAGAGTGGCAGGTCCATGGCGGCGGTTTCTACCATATCCAGAAATATCTGGTCGCCCCTGCGCAGATGCCGGAACACCTGACCTGGTTCAAATGGGAAAGCTATGCCACATGGCTTTCCGGCTTTGCCATGCTCTGCATCGTTTATTACGGCGGTGCGGACCTTTTCCTTATCGACCATTCGGTGCTGGCACTCACCCAGTTTCAGGCAATCTGTCTTTCGCTTGCCTCGCTGGCGATCGGCTGGCTGTTTTACGACTTTCTCTGCAAGTCACCGCTGGGCAACAACACCTGGGGCCTGATGATCGTGCTCTATGTTGCGCTGGTGGCGATGGCGTGGGGTTATACGCAGGTCTTTACCGGCCGCGCCGCGTTCCTGCATCTTGGCGCCTTCACCGCCACCATCATGTCGGCCAACGTTTTTTTCATCATCATTCCCAACCAGAAGATCGTCGTGGCCGACCTGATTGCCGGCCGCACACCCGATCCCAAATACGGTCGGATCGCCAAGCAGCGTTCGTTGCACAACAACTACCTGACGCTGCCGGTCATTTTCTTCATGCTGTCAAACCACTACCCATTGGCCTTCGCCACTGAGTTCAACTGGATTATCGCGGCACTGGTGTTCCTGATGGGGGTTACTATCCGTCACTGGTTCAACACCACCCATGCCCGCAAGGGCAAGCCGACATGGACCTGGCTTCTGACAGCGATCATCTTCATCGTCATCATGTGGCTATCGACGGTTCCGAAAATTCTGACTGGAGAGCAGGAGGAAAAAGCCGCCACCCTGTCTCCTGTCCAGCAGCGCTTCGTCAGTGATGCGCATTTTGCGACGGCGCGCGATGTGGTGCAGGGACGCTGTTCCATGTGCCATGCGGCGGAGCCGGTCTGGGAAGGCGTACCCTTCACACCAAAATCGGTGAAGCTTGAAACCGATGCGCAAATCGCCGCCCATGCACGTGAAATCTATTTGCAAGCCGGCCGAAGCCATGCCATGCCGCCCGGCAACATCACCGCCATCACTCCCGAAGAACGCAAGGTGCTTACCGCCTGGTATGAAAGCGCCGTGTCCGGGGGTGGAAATGCCGAAGGAAAAACAGAATGAGCATGCTTCTGCTGCGTGGCCGCCTGCTGAGCTTTAACCGTGCCCCGCTCTCCATCGATGATCATCAAAGTTATCTCTATATCGAAGATGGTGGCCTGCTTGTCGAGGACGGCAAGATCGCAGCGATCGGCGACTACGCCGATATCCGTAAAAAAGCACCGGAAGACGTCGCGGAGAAAGATCACCGACCTCATCTGATCATGCCCGGCCTGATCGACATGCACCTGCATTTCCCGCAGATGCAGGTTATCGGTTCCTACGCCGCCAATCTTCTCGAATGGCTGAACACCTATACGTTCCCGGAGGAATGCCGTTTCGTCGAAAGTGCGCATGCCCAGCGCATCGCCACGCATTTTTACGATGAACTGGTTCGCCACGGCACCACCACTGCCGTCGCTTACTGCTCCGTACACAAGACCTCCGCCGACGCCTATTTTGCCGAAGCCATGAAGCGCAACATGCTGATGGTTGGCGGCAAGGTGATGATGGATCGCAACGCGCCGCAAGGGCTACTCGATACGCCGGAAACCTCCTACGACGAAACACGGCAGGTCATCGCGGATTGGCACGGCAAGGGCCGTAACCACGTTGCCATCACACCACGTTTCGCCATCACTTCCACGCCCAGGCAGATGGAAGCCGCGCAAGCGCTGGCACGCGAATTTCCCGATCTCTTCATCCAGACCCACCTGTCCGAAAATCTGGACGAGATCAAATACACCTGTGAGCTTTACCCCGAAGCGACCGACTATACTGACATTTACGTCCGCTACGGTCTGATGGGTAAGAAGACCCTGCTCGGTCACGCCATCCACCTGTCCGAACGCGAGGCAGACGTGTTGTCGGATACGGGTGCGGTTGCAGTGCATTGCCCGACGTCCAATCTGTTTATCGGCTCCGGCCTGTTTCCGATGAAGAAACTTCAGCGGCGCGAGAAGCCGGTCCGCATTGCCGTGGCGACCGACATTGGTGGCGGCTCCAGCTACTCGATGCTGCGCACCATGGATGAAGCCTACAAGATCCAGCAGTTTCTGGGCGAGCGCCTCAATCCGCTGGAAAGCTGGCACCTGATGACGCGCGGTAATGCCGAAGCGCTGTCGATGGTTGACCGTATCGGCACGCTGGATGCGGGCACAGACGCCGATATCACCGTTCTCAATGCATCCTCCACCCCTGCCATGGCGCTGAAAATGGAAGTGGTGAAAAGCCTGACGGAAGAGCTGTTCCTGATGCTGACCATGGGTGACGACCGCACTGTGGTGGAAACCTATGTGGCAGGTGAAGCAATGAAAAGCGCGCTCGCATAATTCGGTCACGGCCGAAACATCGCGTCGCCATAACCTGTATATCGGCCCCGAAGAACCAACTCTGTAAGGGAAGTCTCCGTGGTCGATCTGCAAACCGGTAGTCTTGTTGCGATATTTGCGATCTTCACGATTGCAGGGATCGTCAAGGGTGTGACGGGCATGGGTTTGCCGACTGTCGCCATGGGCATGCTTGGTTTTTTCATGTCTCCCGTGGCTGCCGCCGGCATGCTCATTCTGCCATCCTTCATCACCAATATCTGGCAACTTCTGTCGGGACCGCATCTGAAGGCCACTCTCTTGCGGCTGTGGCCCATGATGATTGCCATCGTCGCCGGTACGCTGATCGGCATCCGATTGATGACGGGCGGCGCGGCAGTCTGGACGACTTCGGCGCTTGGCGCAGCACTCGCCACATATGCCGCTTTCAGCCTGCTCGCCCGTCCCTTCTCTCTTCCCTGTGCTCTGGAAAAATGGCTCTCCGCACCGGTCGGCTTCATCACCGGTCTCTTGACGGGCGGTACCGGCGTTTTCGTCGTTCCGGCCGTGCCATACATACAGTCGCTGGGTTTCCAGCGTGACGATCTCGTGCAGGCGCTCGGCCTGTCATTCACGGTTTCCACGATGGCGCTGGCGCTTGGCCTTGCCTCCCAATCGGTGCTCCAGACACAGGAACTCACCATCTCGGCACTCGCCGTTATACCGGCTCTCCTGGGGATGTGGGCAGGTCAGAAAATCCGTCATATTGTCAGCCCGACGACGTTTCGACGCTGGTTTCTGATATGTCTGCTCATTCTGGGATGCGAACTGTTTTTACGGGCATTCTGGCTCTGAAAACGACGACGATTTCGATGTCACAATCCAGAAATTCGTGATATTTGAAGCCAACATTCAAATGTGAAGGCTTTATCCATGGGCAAAATCCTCACCATTGCAGACCTGAAGAAGAAGGCGCAACGCCGTGTTCCGAAGATGTTTTTCGACTATGCCGACAGCGGCGCATGGACGGAAAGCACCTACCGCGCCAATGAAGAGGACTTCCAGAAGATCAAGCTTCGCCAGCGCGTGCTGGTCGATATGACAGACCGCTCCCTGGCAACGGAAATGATCGGCCAGAAGGTCTCTATGCCTGTTGCCCTTTCACCCACCGGCCTCACGGGCATGCAGCACGCCGATGGTGAAATGCTGGCCGCCAAGGCTGCAGAAGAATTTGGCGTACCTTTCACGCTGTCCACCATGAGCATCTGCTCCATCGAGGATGTTGCCTCTGTCACCTCGAAACCATTCTGGTTCCAGCTTTACGTGATGAAGGACCGCGACTTCATCAACAACCTGATCGATCGCGCCAAGGCCGCCAAGTGCTCGGCGCTGGTCTTGACACTCGACCTGCAAATCCTTGGCCAGCGCCACAAGGATTTGCGCAACGGCCTGTCAGCTCCGCCGAAATTCACGCCGAAACACATCTGGCAGATGGCGACGCGCCCGCAATGGTGCCTGGACATGCTGCAAACCAAACGCCGCAGCTTCGGCAACATCGTTGGACATGCCAAGAACGTCTCCGACCTGTCCTCGCTATCGTCCTGGACAGCAGAACAATTCGATCCGCGTCTATCCTGGAAGGATGTCGAATGGATCAAGGAACGCTGGGGTGGCAAGCTGATCCTCAAGGGCATCCTGGATGAAGAAGACGCGCGTGCAGCCGTAGGCACAGGCGCGGATGCGATCATCGTCTCGAACCATGGCGGTCGTCAGCTCGATGGAGCCCATTCTTCAATCGCCATGTTGCCGAAGATCGTCGATGCGGTCGGTGACCAGATCGAAGTCCATATCGATGGCGGCATTCGCTCCGGCCAGGACGTGCTGAAGTCGATCGCCCTGGGCGCCAAGGGCACCTACATCGGTCGCCCCTTCCTTTATGGGCTGGGTGCCGGTGGCAAACAGGGTGTCACAACGGCCCTCGAAATCATCCGTAAGGAGATGGACATCAGCATGGCCCTCTGCGGCAAACGGCTGATCACCGATGTGGACCGCAGCATCCTGGCATAACGTGACCGGGCGGGGAAACCAGCCCTTAATGTCCGACCGTCTTTGAGAACACGTTCACGACCACGACCCCGGCGATAATCAGGCTAAGACCGATCACGGCCGGCAGATCCAGCGTCTGCCGGAACACGAAATAGCCGATGGCCGAAATCAGGACGATGCCGAGACCGCTCCAGATCGCGTAGGCAACGCCGACCGGCAGGGTGCGCAGCGTGATCGACAGCAGATAAAAAGCCGCACCATAGAACAATGCCATCAGGAGCGTCGGCAACAGCCTGGTAAACTGCTGCGATTGCTGCAGGAAAGACGTCGCGATGACCTCGCAGACTATGGCCGCGACAAGCGCTCCGTAGGTCAACATCACCGCATTCATCGTCCTTTTCCCTTTTCCGTTTGCGTAATCAGCAATGCATGAAGTGCGGCGCGATCATCGCCTGCCCCACCATCATCGGCCAGCAGGTCGGCAAGCCAGACGCCATCGGCAGCAAGCCGAACAGCTTCAAGCTGGGGCGTGTTATCCGTGTCTTTGTGACGGACAAGACGCTCTGCAAGCCATGTCGACCACATGCTCCGTAGCGACGGTTCTCCAATCATCGAAACCGAGATTGCCGCCCATTGTTTGCCCGAATCGCGCTCTCGATCGGCGAAAACCGCGTTCACATAGGCACGCGTGAAGCACCCGTGAGCTTCACAATCCTGTGAGACCAACCCATCTATTTCCGCGTCCAGCGCCGTCAAAAGGTCGGCCATCACCGCTTCGAGCAGGACCTGCTTGGAGGCGAAGTGATGAAACAATCCGCCCTTCGTCACACCCGCCGCATCAGCAACGGCCTGGATGGAAATCGCCGAAACCCCTTGATCGGCAGCAAGTTTCGCTGCGCAATCGAGAAGATTGCGACGAACGAGTTCGGGCTGCTTCTTTCGCTCATGTGCATTTGTCATGGCAAAAAACATACCGGATGGACGGTTTCTTTTCAAGGGGACAAGAGGTTCGCCTCATTGGCGGAAATTCATACTTAATTAAGCATGAAAGCTATCTCTAAAGTTTTAGCGGTTTTGTTGCCGGAATGTGTCAGTAAAAATGCGCCGGAAACAGGCTTTCAGGCGGCCAACAGATTTGAAGGGGCGGAAAATGTCGGGAACGATCAAACGGGGAATGGCGGGAGCATGGGTTTTCGCACTCGCCTTCTTTTGCGCGATCCTCTCTTTGCAGGCAAAGCCGGCTATGGCCGGTTATGCGCACTTCATCATGGACGCAAACACCGGCAAGGTGTTGGCCTCGCGCAATGCGGATGTCCTCAACCACCCTGCCTCTCTCACGAAGATGATGACGCTCTACATGACTTTCGAGGCGCTGCACAACGGCCGCCTGAGATGGGATCAGCGCATCACCATGTCAAAACACGGCGCGGCCGCTGTTCCCTCGAAACTGTGGGTCAAGGCTGGCACCACCTTCACCGTGCGCGAAGCCGTTTATGGCATGATCGTAAAGTCCGCGAATGACATGGCGGAGGGCATGGGCGATCACCTGGGCGGATCTGAAGCGAAGTTTGCGCAGATGATGACCCGCAAGGCCCGCCAATTGGGTATGTCGAAAACCGTGTTCCGCAATGCGTCCGGCCTGCCAAGCAAAACGCAGGTCACCACCGCGCGCGATATGGCCAAACTCGGCCTCGCCCTTCAGCGGGACTTCCCTAGAGAATATCGGCTTTTCGCCACCCAGTCTTTCAAGTTCCGCGGCCAGACCATCCGGGGGCATAATCGTCTTCTGGCAAGCTACAGAGGCGTAGACGGCATCAAAACGGGTTACACAAACGCCTCCGGCTTCAACCTGGTCAGTGCCGTCAATCACAATGGCCGTAGCGTCGTTGGCGTCGTGCTTGGCGGCAAGACGGCCCGTAGCCGCGATGCGCAGATGGCCGCGCTGCTGGACAAGGCTGTACCGCAGGCCTCGCGCGGTCGCGCCACCGAACAGCTCGTTGCCAGCGCCAGCGTCAGCCGCACCTTCGATGTGCCACCGGCGACTGTACCTCTGCCGATGTTTGCAGAGCGCCGCCAAGACCCCGTCGCCATGCAGATTGCCACGGCAAACAGCCAGATGGCCGACATGATGCAAGTGTCTGCCATTCCGACACCGGCCTCCCAACGCAGCCGCTGGGAAGTTCAGATTGCAGCAACGGACTCAGAATCTGCTGCGCGCTCGCTGCTGGCCAACGCGCAAAGCAACATTGCGGGAAGCCACACAGGCATTGCCCCCTACACCGAGGCTGTTCAAAGCGGATCGGCAACGCTTTACCGCGCCCGTTTCACCGGGTTCGAGGATCAGTCCTCCGCAGTTTCGGCCTGCAAGGCATTGAAGGCGCAGTCCTACTCCTGCGTGGTGATGACGAGCGAGGGCTAAAGGGTCAGGTCTTCAGCCAGCCGGTGGCCAGGGCATTGGCGAGATAGCCAATGCCGTTTGCCCGCGCCATTTCAGCCATGGCAAGATTGTCGTATCGCACCTGCCGGAAATGCGCCTGCCAGCCTCTGTGCGTCTTTTCCAGAACGGCGTAGCTCGCAAGCGGATGACCGGCCTCGACATGATGATCGAACGGCGCGTTGTCTCTCCAGCCGGGGCAGCCGACACTGCCGGGGTTAACGATCAGTCGGCCATCTGAAAGCTGAACCATGCGCTGAATATGCGTATGGCCGCACAACATCAGCGGCTCGGAAATACCCTCTGCCATGGCCTCGATTTCGGCCAGAGGCCGAAGCTTCAGCACCCCTTCCGGCGAAAGTGTCTCAAGCCAGTATTCGAGATCGTCACGCGGCGACCCATGACAGCAATAGGCAACGTCCTGAAACACCAGACTGAACGGCAAGGTCCGCAACCAGTCCAGATGCGCTTCCGTCAGTTGCGCATAAGCGGGCTTCTCCCAGCTCCCCATCTCGTCCGGTGCACGATCTATCAATTCCCGATCATGATTGCCCCGAACCGAGGGTATCCACTTGCGAAGCAGAAGATCGCCCGTAAAACCGGCTTCCAGCGGACCGCTGAAGCAATCGCCAAGATTGACGATATCGCTGATGCCCTGTTTGGCGATATCCTCAAGCACGGCCTCCAGCGCCGCGCAGTTTCCGTGGATGTCGGCGATGGCGGCAAAGATCATGACACTTAACTTCCGCGGTAGGTCGAATAGCTGAAGGGTGAAAGCAGGAGCGGCACGTGATAGTGCCCGCTTTCGTCGGCAATACCGAAACGGATCGGAATGACGTCCAGAAAGGCTGGTTCTGGCAAGACAATACCTTTGGTGCGTAAATAGTCGCCGGCATGGAAGATGAGTTCGTATTGCCCTTTTTTGAAGTTGTCGCCAATCAGCAGCGGTCCACCATCGACGCGCCCGTCACTGTTGGTCGTCACCGTTTTCAGCTTCTCGCGTGTTTCACCATCAAGCCGATAAAGATCGATTTGCAGGCCTTCTGCGGGTGTGCCGTGGGCCGCATCGAGAACATGGGTTGTCAAACCGGTCATAGGGCAGGCTCCGCGATCATGTAGGGTTCGTCGAAAAAATACTCTTCCAGATTGTTACCCGGCCCATCACGATCGGCAACGAGAAAATCCGACACGGCCTGCAACGGCATCAAGGGATAATGCCACGTATTGCGCCGGTAATTCACACCCTGATCGCCACGCGCCATAAACACCTGAGGTTCGCCAGGACGTCCGCCCTCGTCTTCTGCCACCACAACCAGAAACGACCGACCGGAAAGCGGCGAAAAACTCTGGCTGCCAAGCGGATGCCGCTCCATCATCTCGATGGCATGCGGAAACCGACGCGGCTGGCCGCGGAAGATATTGAGAACAATATGCGCGCCCTCCCCGGCGGCTTCTGGTGCCGCAAGCGCATGATGTCTCTCGGTCTGGCCACCATTGATAAGCCGCATCGAGGATGGGGTTGGTTCGATGACATCGCCGAACGACGCGAATGCCTCTTTGGTCAGGGGGCGGATTTCCAGGAAATCAGTCAAACGTCATTCACCTTGTGTATGCCAGTCGCGGATGAGATCGAGTTGGTCGAGCAGTTCAGGAATGCTGACAGAGGCCGTACGCCACAACAGGGGGAGTTCGGCGCGATAGTGATCGTACGCAATCAGATTTTTCATTGCCCTGATCTTGGACCACGCAATCTCCGGGTGGTCGCTGACGAATGCCGGATAGAGTGTATCTATCCTTGAGGCCGCTTCGCCGATCAGCGCAAGTGCCATCATGGTCGCCATCTGGGTTCGTTCGTCGGCATTGAATTCCTGCTCGTTGATGCCGCGCAGAAAAAGCCGAGACTTGTTGGCCGCCAGCCGCATATCATCGAGATAGGATAAAAGACCATCCTCTTTCATATCGGTCCGCCCCTTCAAGCACTCGGCAACATCGAGGACAGACGCAGCCAGGCGATTTTCTCGACCTGCGCGGTGGCAGTCGAAAATTCATCCTCCGGGCTGTTGTCGATGCGGTTTTCGAAGGCTGAAAGGATATCCTGTCTGTTCAGACCCTTGACCGCAATGATGAAGGGAAACCCGAATTTCTGTGTGTAAGCAGAATTGAGTGCCGTGAAGCGCGCATGCTCTTCAGGCGACAAACGGTCCAGCCCCGCCCCAGCCTGCTCGTTGCGGCTATCCTCCGTCAACTCGCCAGCAATCGCGAGCTTGCCGGCAAGATCGGGATGAGCACGCAATACACCGAGCCTCTCTGGCTCCGACGCTGCGCGAAACTGTGTGCAAAGCGCATCGTGGACCACCTTTGCCGTCAACTGTTCGGAAATCGCTCCGGCGTCAAACGCACGCTCGGCAATGAAGGGCGAATGTTCGAACACGCCGCCGAAGCGGGTTACAAAGTCCTGCCGCACGATCATGATGCAGTGCCTGGCTTGTGGTGTTCGTGCCAATGGCGAGCGATATCGATGCGCTGCGGAATCCAGACCTTTTCATGCCCCAGCACATATTCAATGAAGCGCCGCAGCGCCGCAGCACGGCCAGGCCGCCCAACGAGACGGCAATGCAGACCGACGCTCAGCATCTTCGGCGAACCTTCGACACCCTCTTGATAGAGAACATCAAAGGCATCCTTCAGATAGGTGAAGAACTGATCACCGGAATTGAAACCCTGCGGCGTCGCAAACCGCATGTCATTGGTCTCAAGCGTGTAAGGAATGATCAGGAAAGGATCGTCTTTAGCTCCTTCAACCCAATAAGGCAGATCGTCGGCATAGCTGTCAGACGAATAGAGGAAACCACCCTCTTCCATGACCAGCCGCAAGGTATTGTCAGATGGTTTGCCTTGATACATGCCGTAAGGGCGTTCGCCCGTCAGCTCCGTATGCAGGCGAACGGCCTCCTGAATATGCTTGCGCTCTTCCTCTTCCGAGAAGTCCTTGTATTCCAGCCAGCGATAACCGTGGCTGGCGATCTCCCATCCAGCTTCCTGCATCGCAGCAACCGCTTCCGGGTTGCGCGCCATCGCGGACGTCACACCGTAGACAGTCGTTGTGACGCCGAGGCTGGTGAACATGCGCCACAGACGCCAGAAACCTGCCCGTGACCCGTATTCATAGATCGATTCCATGTTGAGGTTGCGCTGACCCTGCCAGGGTTGCGCACCGACAATCTCTGACAAGAGCGATTCCGATGCCTTGTCGTTATCGAGAATGCAGCTTTCGCCGCCCTCTTCGTAGTTGATAACGAACTGTACGGCGATACGGGCGCCGCCCGGCCATTTCGGATCTGGCGCGTTGCGGCCATAGCCGATGAGATTGCGCGGGTAATTATCGGAGATCATTCAGCCACCTTGCAAATAAGACGCTGAACGGTAGCATTCACGCTTGGAATGTCGAGAGCAATTTTGCCGACATTCCGATGCTTTTTTGTGTACGATTTCGCGGATTAGGCGTCAGGCAATCCTGCGAGCGGAGACCCGACCCATAGGATGCAAGGAATGAACACGGAAAGGAGCGCCGGGTTCGTCCTCGATGAACAGGGCCAGATTGGCAAACGGCATGGGCCGCGCCAGTAACGGCTCGAACACCGTTTTGACGGCACGCTCGATCCGCGAATAATTCACCGGTTCAACGCTGCCCGTCAGCGTCATCTGGAACCGGAATTCATCCATAACATGTGGACTGCCCCAACGATAAAGGTTGGTAAGCTGCGCTGCGGAAAGCCTTTCCGGATTCGCACGCTCGATCTCGGCGTCACCGATGGGCGCGCGGTAACGATCGAATTCCTGAACGACACTCGCGGCAAGAAAATGCAGGACGTCACATGGCCGCTCGGGCACCAGGCTGAACACATTCTCGAGTTTGGCCACAACGAGCTGCGGCAACACGAATGGCTCCTGCTTGCCGGAAAACCGCATAAGATCGCGCAACAGCGACGCTTCTGAGTGCCCCTCGGCCAGACGGAACGGCGCCTTGATCGTGCCGTGGAACCCATAACGTCGTGGCAAAGCCGTGTGATAGGAAATATCCGGCATGGCGAGATCGATCATTCCGGGCGGTTCAACCGCCCGACCGGAATAAACGTCACGACCAAGCCACGCGGCAGCAGCCTGCGTTAACGGATCGTTGGGAGACGGCGTAAAATGAATGGCGTATCGCATGCGCTTATCACCTCGCCGGACATGCGGCTAAACGGGCCTTGTTGCTGGCCAGCAGTTAAGTGATTTGCGTAACAGATTGACGACGCGAAGCGCGTAAATCAGGATTTACTGAAATTCTCTTGCGCAAGACGCAGGTGCTCACCCAACAGAAAACTGGGCGGCAAAGTGGACGTTTGCCCGCAAACCTCCGCCAAAGCAGCATCGGCGAGACGATGGGCAAGGCCGAAACTGACCTTGAAGCCACCCGCAAGCGCGACGATGCGCGGCATTTCGGGCACGCTACCAACCATAGGGTCACGCCCGATTGCCTTCGGCCGCAGACCGGCCCATCGTTCGATCACCGCAGCATTTTCAAGCGAAGGAACGAGCGTTTTTGCTTTCGAAACGAGAAGATCGAGTCTCTCGTCAGTCGTAAAGGGCGCCTCGAAGAAATCTTCGCTGGTGCTGCCGACCGCGACAGTTCCGTCCTCATGCGGCACGACATAAAGGCCGTTGAGAAAAATGACCGGCATTTCAGGGTCACATCGCGCATCGAGAAGAGCTGCCTGCCCTTTGACAGGTTGTCCAAGAGCCAGACCGTTTGGCTGGCCAAAAGCATCACGGATCATTGAAAAGGCGTGATGACCATTTGCAACAATCGCGTGGCCGAAATGAACCTCATGCCCGGAGGACAAGGTTACCCTTCCCTGCGTCGCATCGAGAGACAGGACGCTGCATTTTTCTGCCGCGTGAACATGCCGGGCTTTTCTGATGGCGCTCGACAAAACACCCGTCAGAGCGCGCGGCGCCACGCGACCTGCCAAAGTGTCAAATACGAAACCTGCCTCGCCGGCGGCATGATCCACCCAGGCTTCACCGCGGGCAGGCACATCCGTGACATGCCAGTGAAATTGCCGATCAGCGGTTTTCCAGTTGTCTTCAGCATCCCGTTCGTGACGCTCGGCAATGCCTCGCAAATGCGGTTTTGGCAGAGGAATGATACGACCGCATCGACGGTATCCGGCCGACAATCCGGTCTCGCTTTCAAGCCGTGCGACTTCGGTTTCGAGGTCGATAAGCGCGTCGAACTGAAACTGCTTCTTGTCGGACCAGCGATCCGGCATGTGCGGCATCAATGCGCCAAGTAAACCGCCACTCGCGCCGCTTCCGAACGCTGCTGCATCGACAAGCAGCGTATCGATGCCCATTCGCTCCGCTTTGACGGCCGCCCAAAGCCCCATAATTCCGCCACCGACAATCAGCAGCGACACTGAAGCCGGTAATCTTGGCGATTGACGGTGATCGAAAGCAGGACTATCGGCTTCTCTCATGACACATTCCGAGGACAATCCGGCTTCCGCTACCGGCCATACAGCGCTCGACTGGCGCGACGGGGATATGCCCTATTCCCTGGCCTTTGGCGACCATTTTTATTGCCAGACCGATGGCAGGCTCGAATGCGGCCACGTTTTTCTGGCCGGCAACGGCCTGCCTGAACGTTGGCTCGGAAGCACTGAAACCTTCCGTATTGGCGAACTTGGATTTGGCACCGGCCTCAACCTCTGCGAGACTTGGCGGCAATGGAAGCTGACGCGCGACGGTAGCAGAAAACTGCATTTCATGTCCTTCGAACTTTATCCGATGAAGGGCGAAGAGTTGGACCGTGCGCTATCGAGATGGCCGGAAGTCGACGCCGAACGCCAAGGCCTTGTTGCCCGCTGGCCGGATGAACCGAAAGGTTTCGTCGAGATCGAACTCGACGAAACAACGCACCTGACCGTCGTCTGCGGCGATGCCCTGAAGGGTATTTCGGCACGCCACGAGATCTTCGATGCCTGGTTTCTGGACGGTTTCGCCCCTTCAAGAAACCCTGACATGTGGTCGCTGGAAATCATGCAGGCGCTTTTTGACAAGACCCGGCAAGGGGGCAGCTTTGCGACCTATGCCGCAGCAGGCTTCGTGCGACGAAATCTTCAGGCCGTCGGTTTTGATATCGAACGCCGCAAGGGCTTTGCCGGCAAGCGTGAGATGCTCTGTGGCATAAAGATGGGGTAAGGCAATCGTCCTTGGCTGCAAGATGCCTATTGAGTGGAGCCCTTGGGTTTGTCCTGACGTGGCGCGTTACTATCGAGCCACTGGGCGACCTTGCCTTCCAGTATTTCCGGACTGATCGGCTTCGATAAGTAATCGTCCATACCGGCTGCAAAACACAGGTCGCGATCGGCATCGAGTGCGTGCGCTGTGACGCCGATGATGGGAACATGCCGGCCATCGCCGAAAACCCGCTCCTCTGCCCGGATTGCTTGCGTGGCCTGATGGCCATTCATTACGGGCATAGAAACGTCCATCAGAATGACAGCAGGGTTAAACTCCTGCCATGCCTGTACAGCCTTCTTGCCATTGTTAACGATGCGAAACCGCAAGCCGGTCTGCTGAAGTATCTGTGTGAAGACGATCTGATTGACGTCATTGTCTTCTGCGACAAGCACGTCAAGCAGGCACGGCCGCCCCCGCTCTGCAGGCGCGGGCATGACGACCTCATTCCGATCGGCTTTCTTCGTATTGTCTTCGCGCGGTCTCTCCACGCTTTGCGCTGAACCGTCAGAGCGTCCAGCGTGCTGGCCGCGTTTCAGCCGCACATCGCGCACAACGTCGAACAGCGTCGAACGCAAAAGCCTTGCGCGCGCAGGCTTCATCAGATGCGCCTGCACATTGAGATCGGTGAACAGGCTTTCGTCGCCAACAACATCCATGGACGTCAGGAAAACGATGGCGATGTTGTCGAAACGGCAATCGGAACGTATGCGCTCGACAACATCCAGCCCGTTCATGACTGGCATATGATAGTCCAGGATGATGGCGTCGATATCAAAGCCGATGGCAGAGGCCTCATGCAGAATGGCAAGACCGGCAGCCCCGCTTTCAGCGGCATAGCCATCCACGCCCCACGTATGCAGTTGTTCGGTCAATATGCGGCGATTGACGTCATTGTCATCGATCACAAGTACGCGGACGTCATCGATCGAAACCGTATGAGCGGATACATCGTCACGCCGCTCGGTGACCTGGAACGGGATGCTGACGGTGAAGGTCGACCCTTGTCCCACGCGGCTGTCGACGTGAATGGCGCCATCGAAAAGCCCGACAAGTCCCACCGTGATTGCCAGTCCAAGGCCCGTACCCTCATGCCTGCGTGTCGCCGAACTGTCGACCTGGCTGAACTTGTCGAAAATCGTTTCCAGCTTGTCGGAAGGGATGCCGATACCGCTGTCCTCGACACGCAGCGTCAAAATCGCCTCTGAAGCCTCGGCCGACTGGGCTGACAGTTCGACCAGCACATGGCCGGTCTCGGTGAACTTGATCGCATTGCCAACAAGGTTGGTAACGATCTGTCGAAACCGACCGGCGTCGCCGATAACCCTGCCGCGCACGGACGGGTCGATACGGACGACCAGTTCTATGTCCTTGTCCAGTGCCGCCGAAGACAAGAGTGACACGACGTCTTCCAATGCCTCCACCGCATCGAAAGGCACATTGCGCAATTTCATCTGCCCAGCCTCGATCTTGGAAAAATCGAGGATGTCGTTGATGATCGTCAGCAGGGCATTGCCGGATTTGACAATAATGTCCGTGAAGGTTTTCTGGCGCGTATCCAGATTGGATTTTGCCAAAAGTTCGGCCATGCCGAGTACGCCATTCATTGGCGTTCGGATCTCGTGGCTCATATTGGCAAGAAATTCGGACTTGGCACGGTCGGCAGCTTCGGCGCGTGACAGCAGACGCTCCAGTTCGGCTTCGCGCACCTTCATTTCGGTGACGTCAGTTACGATAACCAGCCAATAGGCTCCAGAACTGTTGGTCGCCTCCAGATTGAGCCACGACTTGCCGGCAACATGGATAAGCCAGGAAAACGGAATGTTGGCAGCGATGCTGTCTTTCCAGGCACGAAGCGTTGCCGCCGCCTCGTCGGCGGTGCCAAAGTCACCACGCTTTGCACAATAAGCAAAGAAACCTGACCAGTTCCGTCCCTTTTCCAGCAGTTCTGGCGGGACATCGAACATCGCCGCCATCGCCTCGTTGGACATGATGATCGTGCCTTGCTCGACAAGAACAAGGCCCTGCGCCATGGCCCGCGTTGCGCCCTGCATATATTCGCCGACGCGCTCGAGATCGGCTTTTGTCTTGGTGATTTCCGCATCGCGCAATCGCACTTCCGTCACATCGGCGTAGGTGCTGAGAACCTTGCCACCGCTCAGGCGGGTTTTGGAGATGACCGTCATCCTGCCATTTTTGCTGCGGACCTCACGCGGCGCAGAAAACTCTTCGTTCAGAAGGCGCGCAACGCGTTGCTCATAAAGCTCTTCAAACGAAAGGTCGCCGTAGTCGTAGAGACCACTCTTGAAATTGCACTCCATGAAATAACGGTAGCTCTTGCCGACAAGCTCTCCGGCCTCCCCCACCCCACCCCACAGGTCGTAGAAGCACGAATTGGCATATTCGATGATGAGGTCTGCATTGATGAGCAGAACGCCTACCGGCAAGGCATGGAGAATGGCCTCAAGCTGGCGGTGCAACTCTTCAGCGTGGTTTTGCGCCGCAATCAGGTCGTTTTCACGCGTTTTCAGAACGCTGACATCGGTGATAGAACCGACAAGATAATGTTCGTCGTCCGGTGTAGAGACTCTTCCGAGCCGCGTGATGACTGGCACGGAGCCACCATCCGGCAGGGGTACGCTTTCAGCCTTCTCGATTGCCCCACCCGTTACCAGAATCTCTTCGTTTTCACGATGAAACTGATCTCCGGCTCCGGGAAACATCTCGCTTGCGGTCTTGCCGATATATCGGGCGAGATTGCCGCCCACGAACTTTTCATAGGCAGCATTGGCAAATGTCAGCCGACGCTGGTCGTCGCGAAGGAAAACCGCGACGGGCAATTGTTCCAGCGCCTCACGCAACAGCCAGGTTTCACGGATATGTTTGCTGAGAAGCGCTTCGTGCGACTTGAACTCGGTGACGTCGATACGCAGGCCAACCAGCATGCCGTTTTCGAGCCGTCTGTTGACAACGCGCACCCATCGCCCGTCGCAAATCTGCTCGACCGCTTCCGAATGCGCCAAGGAAAGCTCGCGCAGCCTTGCATCGACCCAGGCGCGCATATCAGGCTCATCACAAGCCGGTCCATAGCCCGTTTCCATGCAGGCGCGATAACAGGACTCCAGCGAACTCTCGAGTGTCAGCCCGGCCGCCAGTTCAACATCAAGCTCGCTATAGAATTCCGCAAACCGGGCATTGCAATAGACAAGTCGATCGTCGCGGTCGTAGATAACGATCCCGGCGTCGATCAGATCGATCACCCCACTGTCCAGCAACAGATCCGCAGCAGTGCTCTTGCTGAACGGGGTTTCCGGCTCGAAAGCCGGCATGACCTCGAACACTTCGAACAGATAAAAACTTCCGTCGTCGCCGGTGAAGCGCTCGCAACGAGCGTCATAACCTCCCTGTACACTGCGCCCGAAACAGGAAACCACTTCCTCGGTGGCAAATACCACAGATCGGCGTTCCTTGTCTTCGCGGTCAGCACTTGGTGCGCTATTGGACAGTGATGATGTTGTTCGGCCCGCGAGCTGCTCGACCGTCGACCCCATGAAACGGCCGTATGCTGCATTCACGACGACATAACGCAGTTCGCTGTCCTTGATGCATGCGGGCAAATCCAGAGCTTCGACCGCCCTGCACGCTTTTTCCAGCAACCCGCCGCCCTCGGTCATACGATATTCCACGCCGCGCAGATCCATCCCGTCGAATCAAATAGTTCAGGACAATTTCCCGTAGAACGTTAGGGGAGAAACCAACCCTTTGCTATGTACTTGAGAGAACAACAACCAATTGTTAACGACAATTGTCTGATTGCTGCCCAAATCTGGCACATACGCACGCGAGTTCACGCCCGAATCACCGCCGCGACATATCAGCCATGCGTTGTCCGAAGGCCCGTTTTCGAAACTATTGCTTGACTTTGCAGTGCAAAACGCCCACATGCCCGGTTGAGCTTTCACCTTCGGCAGCCGCGTGAGCTGCAGCGGACCAAAGATATTCCAACGCATGAAGGAAAAGCGCAACCGATACAGAAGACGGCATTTGCCGCACTGATGCGCAGAGAGTTATTCCAACCCACAAGTTCCCAATTCACGCGGGGTTCTTGACGCCGAAACCACCGGACAGCAGCAACTGTTCCGGTCGATTTTGTTTTGGCGCCCCGAAAGGCGATACTATTGACCAGTTTTAACGAACTCGGCCTCTCCGAAAAGATTGTGGCTAGCGTTACCCAGCTTGGCTACACGACCCCCACGCCCATTCAGGCAAAGGCCATTCCGCTGCTTCTCGAAGGCCGCGATCTGATCGGCCTCGCGCAGACCGGCACCGGCAAGACAGCCGCATTCGGCCTTCCCATCATCGAAATGCTGCTGAAAAATGCAGACCGCCCGGCAAACCGCACGGCCCGTACGCTGATCCTTGCTCCGACACGCGAGCTGGTAAACCAGATCGGCGAGAACCTTCGTTCCTTTGTCCGCAAGACCCCTTTGCGCATCAACCAGGTCGTTGGCGGCGCATCGATCAACAAACAGCAGCTCCAGCTTGAAAAAGGCAGCGATATTCTCGTTGCCACGCCCGGCCGCCTGCTGGACCTGATCGCGCGCAACGCAATCTCGCTGTCGAAGGTCACCTACCTTGTCCTCGACGAGGCGGACCAGATGCTCGATCTCGGCTTCATTCACGATCTGCGCAAGATTTCGAAGATGGTTCCGGCCAAGCGTCAGACGCTGCTGTTTTCGGCAACCATGCCCAAGACCATCGCTGATCTCGCTCACAGCTACCTGACCGATCCGGTCAAGGTCGAAGTGACGCCGCCCGGCAAGGCTGCCGACAAGGTCGAGCAGTACGTACACTTCGTTGCTGGCAAGAACGACAAGACTGAACTTCTGAAGAAGTCGCTGACCGAGAACCCGGACGGTCGTGCCATCGTCTTCCTGCGCACCAAGCACGGCGCAGAGAAGCTTTCGAAGCACCTGGAGCATGTCGGCTACAAAGTTGCCTCCATCCACGGCAACAAGAGCCAGGGCCAGCGTGAGCGCGCCCTGAAGGGCTTCAAGGACGGCGAAATCAAGGTTCTGGTAGCAACCGACGTTGCTGCCCGCGGCATCGATATTCCTGCCGTGACCCACGTCTTCAATTATGACCTGCCGGAAGTTCCTGACGCTTACGTGCACCGCATCGGCCGTACCGCCCGTGCCGGTCGTGATGGTATTGCCATCGCGTTCTGCGCACCGGATGAAACCCGTCTGCTGCACGACATCGAAAAGCTGATGAAGATCGAAATTCCGGTCGCATCGGGTGAACGTCCTGCAGGGCTGGCAAGCCCGTCGCGCGGCAACAACAACAATCGCGGCCGCAACAACGGCGGCCAGCGCGGTCCCCGCGAAGGTGGACGTCACAACGGAGAATCCCGTCCGTCCCGCCACCATGGACACCGCGAGCACGAAGCCGACAACGATCTCGAAGTCACGTCGGATTTCAAGCGCGTGAAGCAGGCTGAAGGTGAAGCCGGCCGTCCTGCCGGTCCGCGCAAGCATCGCCGTCCGGCTCGCAAGCCTGGTACGAACCGCCACGCTCCGGCTGGCGGCAACGCGCCCGAGAAGCGCGCATCCGGCAACGGCAATCGCGGTCGCAACCGCTAAAGCGTTTCTGGCACATTGACACAAAACTCGGACCCCGCAGGTGCAAGCCTGCGGGGTTTTCTTTGCCTAGCCACTCTGGGCAGCCGCACGCCGACGCTGCGGTAACGTCATGGCGAGGACCCCGATGATGACGCAGACAAGCCCGATCCACATGGCGGGAGTTGGGACCTCACCGAGAAACAGCATGCCAATACCGACACCCACCGGAACTCGCAGATAGGCCTGAGACGTTGTCCCGACCGACCCCAGCGTCTGCATGAGCCGAAAGTAAATCATGAAGGCGAGTGCGGTCGAAAAGACACTCAGGCACAACAATGCTGCAATCGAGGCGTTGGACGGCGACAGCGTCCATGGTCGATCAACGACGACGCTTGCGGGCAGCAGAATGATTGCACCGCAGATCAGCGACCCCGCAGCCGGCATGATTGGATTCAATCCCCTGAAATTCTTCCCGAAAATAGCCGCGCAAGCATAGGAAAAGGCGGCTGCCAGAATGGCAAACTGGCCCCACAGCATCTCACCCGTACCATTGAGTGCTTCAAGGCCGATAATGAGGCATACGCCGGTCATACCGGCGATGGTTCCAAACAGCTTGCGCCCGCTCACCAACTCATGCCGGACGACAAGAGCGGTGAGAAGAAAGGTGAAGATGGGTGTTGTCGCATTGAGAATAACGGCAAGACCGGCATCGATATGCTGCTCGGCCCAGGCGATCAACGTGAAAGGCAACACGCTGTTGATACAGGCCTGAACCAGAAAAAGCCGCCAGGTCGCCGTGTCGGTGGGGAGGCGCAGGCCACGCAATCGCATGATCGTCAGCAGCAAAAGGCCGGCAATCAGCGTGCGTGCGGCAATCAACGTCAAAGGCGGAATGGTTTCCACGCCAATTTTGATAAACGTATAGGAGGAAGCCCAAAGTGCTGACAAACACGCCAGCAGCAGGAGTTCTCTCGCAATATTGGTCTGTGTCGTCACGGATCGGTCTTTCATAGGCGATGAGGTCAGGCCATCTCTAACGCAAAAAACACATCAAAGCTTCGGTCGCCACCGAAGCTTTGCCTGCAAAGAAAAAAGGCCCTGCATGGTCATCACCATGCAGGGCCTCAGGCAAATATGGAACTGCTAAAGCTGGAGATCAGCGGCGTTCGTCGACCGACAGGGCTCCAGCGCCAGCAAAAACCAGATACAGGAAGATGAAGCAGAACAGGATTGCGCCATCGCCACCGTTGAGAGCCGGGAAAAAGCTCTTCGGTGCATGGGCCATGAAATAGGCAACAGCCATCTGGCCGGAGAGAATGAAGGCAACCGGCCGCGTGAAGAAACCAACCAGGATCAGCAGACCGCCGATCAGTTCGAGCAGAGCGGCAACAAGCAGCATCGGCGGCAGCGAGCCTTCCATCTGCGATGCCGGAAAGCCGAACAGCTTTTGTGTACCGTGTTCGATGAAAAGCAGCGCAGCGATGATGCGAAGGGCTGCAAGCGCGTAAGGTCTATAACGAGACAGGTTGTCGAAAGAGGCCATTTCCAGATGCTCCGTTGATTTGGTGCCGCGCTCGATACAGCGCCTGAAACCGGTTATGGATACACGTATCACACACCGGAAATCACGTTTTCGATATTGTAGCATCCCTTTATATATGGAAATGGGGGATTTTCTACAGTGAGTTGTTTTTTATACGGAAAACAGAGATTTCACACTTACATATCAACCGCTGGTCTAGCCGAAGACTGAGTCAGAAAATTCGAGAAATTTTCGGCCTGAACCTCCGTTTCAGACGAAATCGAGCGGCACTCCTTCAAACGCCTTCACTTCCTTCAGTACGAAGGTGGTCTGCATTTCCTTGATTCCCGGCAGGCGTCGCACCACGGACATCGCAAAATCGGCGTAACTGTCCAGATCCGGCGCCACGACCTGCATCAGAAAATCCGCGTCGCCGGCAATGCTGTAACACGCCACAACTTGCGGAAGCGCTGCAACCTGCCGGGAGAAGAGCTCGGCCTCCTCCTCATTGTGGCTGTCGATCTTGACCCGGATGAATGCAAGGACACCAAGGCCGACCTGTCTCCGGTCTATACGTGCGGAATACCCTTGTATGACGCCCGTTTCCTCCAGTTGGCGCACGCGCCGCCAGCAGGGTGAAGCGGAAAGTCCGACCTCGTCGGCCAAGGCCTGATTGGTAAGCCGGCCGTCATCCTGCAGCGAAGACAGAATTCGAACATCGACCGGTTCAAGCTTCGAATTTGGCATAACCTACCTCACACTGAAACAACGGAGGCAGAATCTACCAAATTTAGGCATCGAAGACCAGAAAAAGGCAGGTTCGTCCACTCAAGCACGATTATCTTCCGAAACACATCAGGAAGGAAGAACACGGACATGACAGACGACTTTCGCATCGCCATCATCATCAACCCGGAGATGCCAGCAGGCAGGATTGCCAACACCGTTGATGCCGTTGGCATCGGGCTTGGCGCCAGCACGCCCGACCTTGCCGCAGACCGACTTACGGACGGCCAGGGACGGTCGATCGAGATCAGCTCAAACCGCCCGGTTCCTGTTCTTCAGGCAGACAGCCAGGCGATCGGAAGACTGTTGCTCAAGGCGCTGGAAACAAAACCTGAAGGCTCCGCCATAGTCCCCTTCCCGGCCTTCGCACGTACCTTGCACGCCTATGCGGACTACAGAGAGACCTTTCCCGAAAGGGATCTGTCAGCAGAGGAGATCGACGGCCTCGGAATTACCGGGCCGGCGAAATGGGTCAAATCCCTGACGGGCGCACTGAAACTGCTAAGGTAGAAGCGTAGCTCAGGCCTGCAGGACGACGACGCGGGCGCCGACAGGAACACGCGAATAGAGATCGATGATGTCGTGGTTCAGCATGCGAATGCAACCGCTCGACATGGCATGACCGATGGACTGCGGCTGATTGGTGCCGTGCAACCGGAACATTGTATCGTTGTTACCACGATAAAGATAAAGCGCACGCGCGCCGAGCGGATTGTTCGGACCGCCAGGCATGCCACCAGCGAATTTCAGATTGCGCGGATCGCGTCGCATCATATTCGCTGTTGGCGTCCAGGATGGCCATTCCGCCTTACGACCCACATAGGCATCGCCCTTCAGTGCCAGTCCCTGTCGGCCAACACCAACGCCATACCGCATCGCCCGGCCATCGCCCATGACGTAATAGAGACGGCGCGCCGGCGTATCGACAACAACGGTACCTGCTGGATGCGTCGTATCATAGGACACTTCCTGGCGGCGAAGCTCCGGCTTCACCTTGTCGAGATGCATTGCAGGAAGCGGGAACTTCTCATCCGGCTTCGCCGCATAATTGAGCCTTTGATGCGATACGCCTGAGCTTGCACAACCGGCCAACAACAGCGGTAATCCAAACAGAACACCACGACGCGAAATAGACATGTAACCCCCGCCAAGAATCTTTCGATTAACGAGGGGTATAATTTTATGGTTAACAAACCTCTAATCTACATAGGCAAGTGTTAACCGCCGGACGCCGAAGCAACAGGTTTGCGATTTGCAAGGTAGACACCCGCGACCGCAAGTACGGTCCCGGCCATCATCGCCGTCGTCAATGTCTCGCCAAACAGAACAGCCGCTTCGATGGCAGCAAGCGGAGGCACAAGATAGATCAGTGATGCGGCGCGCGACACCTGTCCCTTGCGAATAAGATAGAGCAACAAGGCAACCGCGCCGATGGAAATTGCCCCGACCGACCATGCAAGCGTCGCCAGAAGCCCCGTGCTCCAGTCGATGTGGCCATCCTCGAGCAAGAACGTGAATGGCACAGTTATCAGCAAAGCGCCGACATATTGCAGGGTCGCCACCGCCATGATGTTTCCGCCATGGACATGTTTCTTCTGGTAAAGCGTCCCGTAGGTGACCGAAACCATGCCAAGGACATTGATGGCCACAGCATAAAACGGCACCGGCACCCCGGCGGCCCCGACCGCCATCACCTTTGGTAAAACTGCGATCGCTATCCCCACGAAACCGATGACCAGTCCGGCACGCTGCGCATTGGACAATCGCTCGCCGATCACAAAAGGAGCGGCAACGGCAGTCATCAGCGGCTGCAATCCGGCAATGATACCACCGATTGCCGCCGGAACGCCTTGGCCAATCGCCCACCAGATCATGCCAAGATAGATGCCGTGCAGGAAGACGCCAGACAAAATCGCACGACCGATGTCCCTCCATCCCCGTGGCCAACTCACGCTTGCCACTTGACAGATCAGCCACAGTAAAACACCCGCCAGAGCATAGCGAAGACAGAGGAACGTCAGTGGCCCGGTATAGTGGACGGCATATTTTGCCGTCACCCACCCGGTTGACCAGAGAAAGACGAAAATGGCCGGAGCCAGACGGTCAAGAGACATGAGTGCGTTCCGAAAACCTTGTCGTAATGGCGGCTTGAACGCCGGTAACTCCGTTACAAACGAAGGTCAAAAGTCTTTTCGTGATCACATCGTTCAGTTTTTCTGATGAAACACCAACCAGCATCAGCAGAAAGCGAAAGAGCAAATTTTATGCATTCGCCCAATGGCCGCACAGTCCAGCAGCCCCTCTCCGCCCCGTCACCCGACGCAACCAATTTCGACGTGCCGCATTTATAGGCTAAATCTCAAAAATTGCTTCTTTTTTATAAGGATAGCTCGGCCACAATCCGGGAGAAAATCTTCAACCGGTGGCCTGCATAGTTCTTGCATTGCTTCTGACGTTGTATTCATATGGCAAAAAAGGGGACATCGAAGTTGGCATTTGACGAAATGATGAATGCGGACAACACGCCGCGAAACCCATACGAAAACTACAACGAGTGGTACAGCCGACAGGACAGCGCGCACCTGATCCAGAAGTCAAAAGACGCGGAAAACATCTTTCGGAAAACCGGCATTACTTTTGCCGTTTATGGCCACGCTGACAGTTCCGAGAAACTGATACCATTCGACATCATCCCGCGCATCATCTCCGGACGGGAATGGCGCAAGCTGGCGCAGGGTATCGAACAGCGGGTGCTCGCCCTCAACGCTTTCCTCGATGACATCTATCACAAGCAGGAAATCATTCGCGCTGGACGTATTCCTCGCGAACTCATTGAAAAGAATGAGGCCTTCCTGCCGGAAATGATCGGCTTTACGCCACCAGGCGGCGTTTATACTCACATCGTCGGCACGGATATCGTTCGCACCGGTGAAGACCAGTTCTATGTTCTCGAGGACAACGCCCGCACACCATCCGGTGTCAGCTACATGCTGGAAAACCGCGAAACGATGATGCAGATGTTCCCGGAACTGTTCCATGAGAACCGCGTGCAACGGGTGGAGGATTACCCCTACCTGCTGCGGCAGTCGCTGGCATCACTTGCTCCGCCCGGCTGCACCGGCAAGCCGCGCGTCGCCGTCTTGACGCCGGGCATTTATAATTCCGCCTATTACGAGCATTCGTTCCTTGCCGACATGATGGGCGTCGAACTGGTGGAAGGATCTGACCTGCGTGTCATGGACGGCAAGGTCAAGATGCGCACCACCCGGGGTTACGAGGCAATTGACGTCCTCTATCGCCGCGTCGATGACGACTTCCTCGATCCGCTGACCTTCCGTCCGGATTCCGCCCTTGGCGTACCCGGCATCATGGATGTCTATCGTGCTGGCAATATCACCATTGCCAACGCACCCGGAACCGGCATTTCCGACGATAAGGCGATCTACTCCTATATGCCGGAGATCGTCGAGTTCTATACCGGTCGCAAGCCGCTTCTGGAAAATGTGCCGACATGGCGCTGTTCCGAGCCGGACAGCCTGAAATACGTTCTCGACAACCTGGCCGACCTTGTCGTCAAGGAAGTCCACGGTTCGGGCGGTTACGGCATGCTGGTCGGCCCGACGGCCTCGAAGCGGGAACGAGCGCTTTTCGCAGAGAAGCTGAGGGCGCGCCCGGCCAATTACATTGCGCAGCCCACGCTGTCGCTTTCGACCGTGCCGATCATGGTGAAAAACGGCATCGCGCCGCGCCATGTCGATCTTCGCCCCTATGTCCTCGTTTCTGACAAGGTGAAGATCATTCCCGGCGGTTTGACCCGCGTCGCGCTCAAGAAGGGCTCGCTCGTGGTCAATTCCAGCCAGGGCGGCGGCACCAAGGATACGTGGGTACTGGAGGACTAAGCCATGCTGGGCAGGACGGCAAACGGGCTCTACTGGATGTTCCGGTACATCGAGCGTGCAGAAAACATCGCCCGACTGATCGACGCGGGCTTACGCATGTCGCTGACACGCAGTGGCACCGGCGATGAAGACTGGGATGGCGTACTGCAAAGTGCGGGCGTACGCGAAGCGTTTCTTGAAACCAACGAAAAGGTAACGGCAGTCGACGCGATCGACTACCTGCTGCGTGAGAGATCAAACCCCTCCAGCGTCATGTCCTGCATCGAGTCAGGCCGCAACAACGCCCGCATGGTGCGGACGGCACTGACGCGTGAAACGTGGGAGGCAACGAACGAGTTCTGGATCGAACTGAAAAACCTCCTCGGTCGACGTGTGAAAGCCGCCGAACTGCCGCAAATCATCGATGTCATCAAACATCGCGCCGGACTGGTGCGCGGCGCGTTCCACGGCTCGATGCTGCGCAACGATCTCTACAATTTCTCGCGCATCGGCACGTTCATCGAGCGTGCGGACAACACCGCGCGTATTCTTGATGTGAAGTATTATGTGTTGCTGCCAGGTATGTCGCATGTCGGATCATCGCTCGACAACGTACAGTGGGAATCGATCCTGCGCTCAGCCTCTGCCCACCGTTCCTACGGCTGGGTGTATGACGCAGAGTACAAGCCTGCCAATATTGCCGATTTCCTGATCCTCAACGCCCGCATGCCACGCTCTCTTGCCTATTGCTACGACAAGATCGCCAGCAATCTCAATTACATTGCAGAGGATTACGGCGAGCGGCACCAGGCTCACGAAACGGCCGAAAGCATCCGCAACACCTTGCACACGACGACGATCAATCGCGTCATGGATGAAGGCTTGCACGAGTTTCTGGAAAGATTCGTCATCCGCAACGGGCAGTTGGGGCAGGAAATCACGGAAGGCTACCGCTTCTATCAGTAAGCGCGTGGACGGGGACAGGGTATGCGTCTGAAAATCACCCATACGACAGAATATGTCTATGACGAGCCAATGCCTTATGCCTTGCAAAGGTTGCGGCTGACACCGCAGACCGGCCCTTGCCAGAAGGTCGAGGATTGGGCTGTCGCAGTCGATGGCGCGACCGTCGAAGTGACCTATGACGACCATTTCGGCAACAGGGTCTCTCTGGTGGAAACCGAAGGTCCACAGCAGCAGGTCAAGGTCGTTGCAAGCGGCATTGTCGAGACCGAAGACAGGGCCGGTGTCTACGGTTACCATATCGGCAATGCACCGCTCTGGCTTTTTCTGCGCGAAACACCACGCACCAAGCCGGGAAAGCTCATTCGCGAGCTGGTCAAGGTGAGCAATGGCGAGAGCGAACTGGCGCGTCTGCACGACCTGATGGAAAACATCCATCGCAAGGTCGAATATGTTCCTGGCGCAACAGACCCGGAAACAACCGCTGAACTGGCGCTGGAAACCGGCAAGGGTGTGTGCCAGGACCACACGCATATTCTCGTGTCTGCGGCGCGCCTGATCGGCCTGCCGGCCCGTTACGTTTCCGGTTATCTGATGATGGAGGACGTGGCAGAGCAGACTGCGACCCATGCCTGGGCGGAGGTGCACCTGGAGGGACTTGGCTGGGTCGGTTTCGACGCTGCCAACAACATCTGCCCCGACGACCGATATGTGCGCATCGCATCCGGCCTGTGCTACCGCGATTGCGCGCCTGTATCCGGCATGCGGATCGGCCAGGCCGGCGAAACCCTCAACGTCTCGGTAACCGTCCAGCAATCGCAGAGCCAGAGCCAATCACAAAGCTGACGGTGATAAAACAGTGACGGGCAAGGACGACGAAACAATCGGCTTTTACAAGCAGAATGCCGATGCCTATACGTCGACAATGCGCAACGCGAACATTCTGTATCTCGAGCCGTTTCTCCAAAAGCTGCCGTCTGGCGCAACGATCCTTGAACTTGGCTGCGGTAGCGGCCAGGACAGCGCTTTCATGCTTGAAAGAGGCTTCGACGTTCATCCGACAGATGGCACACCGGCAATAGTCGCGGCGGCACAGGCAAGACTGGGTGTTCCCGTCAGGCAACTGTTCTTTGATGAACTGGATGAAGAGGAGCGATATGAGGGCATCTGGGCAAATGCCTGCCTGTTGCACGCGCCTCGCCCCTCGCTGTCAGGAATCGTAGGCCGTATTCACCGTGCCCTGAAGCCGAGCGGCGTTTTCCATGCAAGTTTCAAGGCGGGTGAGACGGACGGCCGCGACCGGTTCGGTCGGTATTTCAATTATCCAACGCAAGAATGGCTGACGGACGCCTACATGCGGCATGGCTGGCAGGAACTGACGATCGAAACACGGCAAGGCAGCGGCTATGACAGAGAGCCGACCGAATGGCTCCATATCACAGCCATCAAGGCATAATCTATCACGACAGGACACCGCCCGGCTTATGCTAATGCGCGTGAGATCCTCCAGGAATAGCAGGCACCCGGCCGTCACGGATACGTCTTGCCCGCGCGTTCATCCAGTGTCGTATGACAAATGAATAGAGCAGGCCTTTTACCCCGTGGAACGCCTGTTCGTGTTGCCGATAAAAGGCATCAGGACTGTTGAACAGGCCAAGGTCCTGATTGATGCCAGTCTTCTGGATATAGGTGCTGCGCCCGGTCCATGTGACGGCGGGTGCGTCAAGACAATCCGTTCCCGCGCCATAACCACACAAGGATGAGCCCTGCTCCGCAAAATGCGTTTGCAGGCTTTTCAGAAACCGCGCGTCGAGAATAAAGCCTTCCAGTTCGATCCATCGATCTTCGAACCAGATCTCGACCCAACTGTGCAGAATGCTGTCAGGCGCGATGCCGTAGACGATTTCGGGCACGATACCCCGCTGCAATCCCTTGTGGATCGTGAAGCCGTGCAGACGGCATGGGATTTCCAAAGCGCGCAGCAGTGCCATCAGCAAGATGGCCTTGGTATTGCATTGCCCATAGCCGTCGGCAAGCACAGCGGTGGCAGGAATATCGTCTGCCCGATTGTAACCGAAGGCGACATCGTTTCTTACGAAGTCATAGGCCGCACCAATGCGCTCGAACGGCAACAGCATCGCCCATCCTCTTGCGGCAAGAATTGCCTGTATGCTGCGCGAGCGATAATTCAACAACGGCGTCTCCACCAGATAAGCCTTCACCTCTTTTCCTCCATGAACGCCGCCTCCATCACTTCCGACAATGGCTAGCATCTATAGCGACTAGAGGTTCAAGCCCCTTCTCAACAAAATGGTAGACGTCGTGATGAAAGGCAGTGAGACTGGCAGGAATGCAGGGAGAAAGACTATGAAGCCACTCGGCGGCATTATGGAGACAGCCATCTACGCCGATGATCTGGAGGCCGCCGAGCAGTTTTATGGTGAGGTTTTCGGACTTGAAATGGTCAGGAGGCTTCCGGGACAGTTCGTGTTTTTCCGTTGTGGGCAACAAATGTTGCTGATCTTCGACCCGGAGAAATCCCGCAAGGCGGACGAGCACAATCCCATCCCTCGTCACGGTACGGCAGGTCAGGGACATTTCTGTTTTCGGGTAAAAGACAGTAGGGAGGTCGATGCATGGCGCGATCGTTTCATCACTCTCGGCATTGCTGTCGAACATTACCATCGCTGGGGCAATGACAGCCGGTCGGTCTACATCCGCGACCCCGCAGGAAATTCGGTCGAGGTGGGCGAAGGACGACTTTGGGGCTTAGACGGAATGCCCCCCTCATAAAAAAGCCCCGCCTGTTTCCAGCCGGGGCCCTGATCGTTCATACCACCAGATCAGATCTGACGGACGGCAATCTCTTCTTCCGCATCGACGGCAAGCGGGTTTTTCAGCGCCAGGCCGAAACCAGCGGCTTCGATTTCGAATACGTCGCCCGCCTCCGGCTTCACGCCATCTGCGAAGGAAAGCGTTGCAGTGCCGAACATGTGGACATGCACGTCGCCCGGTGCACGGAACAATCCATATTTGAAATGGTGATATTCGAGGTTTGCGAAGGTGTGGGACATGTTGTCTTCACCCGAAACGAACGGCTTTTCGAAAATCACCTTGTCGCCACGACGAATGCGCGACGTACCGCGAATGTCCGAGGGCGGTGCGCCAACGCGGATTTCCGGGCCAAAGCTTGCCGGACGCAGCTTGGAATGCGCGAGATAAAGGTAGTTGATCCGCTCGGTGACGTGGTCGGAGAACTCGTTCGAAACAGCAAAGCCGATGCGGACCGGTTCGCCCTTGTCAGAGATAACGTAGATGCCAGCCATCTCAGGCTCTTCGCCACCGTCAAGCGCGAAGGATGGAGAAGTGAGCGCAGCACCAGGAGCGGCAGCAACGTAACCGTTGCCCTTATAGAACCATTCCGGCTGAACGCCCTTTTCACCGGCCTTCGGCTTGCCGTTCTCGAGGCCCATGCGGAACATTTTCATGGAATCCGTCAGGCTTTCCTCGGCGGCTTCCGTTGTCTTCTTGTGCATGCTGTCACGCGTTGCAGCGGAGCCGAGATGCGTCAGACCCGTGCCCGTCAGATGCAGATGCGCCGGGTCCGGATGCGTGATCGGCGGCAGAAAACGGCCTTCTGCATAGACCTGCTCAAGGTCGACAGTCTCGCCCAGACCATGCGCGGAAATAACATCCGCAAGGCTCTTGCCACCGTTGGCGGCTTCCATGGCAAGCGCATAAACGGATTCTGCGTTGTTGACGGCACGCGCTTCGCCGCCCTCTTCGCGAACTGCCACGACGATCTTGCCGCTGGTGTCCTTGATCTGTGAAATTAGCACGGTCATTCCTTCCTAAGGCGCTTTACGCCTGTCTCTCAAACCTGCGGCGCAATGCGCCTGCATCTTATGAAAGTGGCCGGAACCCGGCCACTTTTTTGCTTGCTAGATCGGGCTGGACAATCAGCCCTTGTTCTTGTTGTAGACGTCGAAGAACACAGCAGCGAGAAGCACGAGGCCCTTCACCATCTGCTGGAAATCGATGCCAAGACCGACGATCGACATGCCGTTGTTCATGACACCCATGATGAAGGCGCCGATAACCGCACCGGTGATCTTGCCGACGCCGCCGGATGCAGAAGCACCGCCAATGAAGCAGGCCGCGATCACGTCCAGTTCGAAGCCAACACCGGCTTTCGGTGTCGCCGAGTTGAGGCGAGTTGCGATGATCATGCCAGCCAAGCCGGCAAGAACACCCATGTTGATGAAGGTCAGGAAGTTCAGCCGCTCGGTATTGATACCGGAAAGCTTCGTCGCCTTCTCGTTGCCACCCAGCGCATAGATGCGGCGACCAATGGTGGTACGGCGCGTCACGAAGCTATAGAGCACGATCAGAGCAATCATCACGATCAGAACGTTCGGCAGGCCACGATAGGTCGACAGCTGATAGCCGAGGAACAGGATCGCAGCGGAGATGACGAGGTTCTGGGCGATGAAGAAGCCGAACGGCTCGACATCGATGCCGTGTTGTACGTTCACGGCACGACGACGCCAGGCCAGATAGAACAGAATGATCGGTGCGAGTACGGTCAGGATCATGGAAGTCGTGTTAAGACCCTCGATACCGCCGATATCAGGCAGGAAGCCGGTGCTGATGACCTGGAAATCGGCCGGGAACGGACCAATGTTCTTGCCGCCCAGCACGAAAAGCGTCAGGCCTCGGAACACCAGCATGCCCGCCAGCGTCACGATGAACGACGGAATGCGGTGATAGGCAACCCAATAGCCCTGCGCAGCACCGATGATGCCGCCGATGACAAGACAAATGAGCGCCGCGAGGAACGGGTTCATGCCCCATTGCACCGTCAATATGGCGGCGATCGCGCCGACAAACGCAACAATCGACCCCACCGAAAGATCGATGTGTCCCGCGACGATGACAAGCAGCATGCCCAACGCCATGATGACGATGAACGAGTTCTGCAGAACGAGGTTCGTCAGGTTAACCGGGCGGAACAGAATGCCGCCGGTATAAAACTGGAAGAAAACCATGATGGCGACGAGCGCAATCAGCATGCCGTATTCGCGGATGTTGGCGCGAATGTAGGACGACACGGAGATGATGTTGCTTTCTTCTTTTGTTGTATTGGCCGAACTCATGAGTTCTTCTCCCCTGAGCGCATGATAGCGCGCATGATGCTTTCCTGGCTCGCCTCTCCCTTCGGCAGTTCGGCAACGATGCGGCCTTCGTTCATGACGTAGATGCGGTCGCAATTGCCGAGCAATTCTGGCATTTCCGATGAAATCATCAGAACGCCTTTGCCGTCGGCAGCGAGCTGGTTGATGATGGTGTAGATTTCATATTTGGCACCGACGTCGATACCGCGCGTCGGTTCATCGAGGATCAGAACCTCGGGATTGGAGAACAGCCACTTCGACAGCACGACCTTCTGCTGGTTGCCGCCCGAAAGATTGACCGTCTCCTGGAATATGCCCGAAGACCGGATGCGCAGGCGCGTGCGAAAATCGCTCGCCACCTTCATCTCCCTGATGTCATCGATAACCCCCGCATTGGAGACACCGGCCAGGTTGGCGAGTGTCGTGTTGTGGAGAATGTTGTCGTTCAACACCAGACCGAGATGCTTGCGGTCTTCGGTGACATAAGCGAGACCAGCATAGATTGCCTTGCGAACCGTACTGACGTCGACGGCCTTGCCGTCCATCAGCACCTCGCCGGTGATCTTGTGGCCGTAGGACTTGCCGAACACGCTCATCGCGAATTCCGTGCGCCCCGCGCCCATCAGACCCGCGATGCCGACAACCTCGCCCTTGCGGACGGTGATGTTGATGTCGTGCAGCATCTGGCGGTCGCGGTGGTGCTGGTGATAGGCGTTCCAGTTCTTCACTTCGAGAATGGTTTCGCCAATCGGCACATCGCGTGGTGGATAACGATCTTCCAGATCGCGGCCCACCATGTTGCGGATGATGACGTCTTCGCTGATTTCTTCCTTATGACAGTCGAGCGTCTTCACGGTCATGCCGTCACGCAGCACGGTGATCTGGTCGGCCACCTTGCGCACTTCGTTCAGCTTGTGGGTGATGATGATCGACGTCATACCCTGCTTGCGGAACTCCATAAGCAGGTTCAGCAACGCTTCGGAATCGGTTTCGTTGAGCGACGCCGTCGGCTCATCGAGAATGAGCAGCTTCACGCTCTTCGACAACGCCTTGGCGATTTCGACGAGCTGCTGCTTGCCGACGCCAATGTCGGTGATGAGGGTTTCAGGCGATTCCTTCAACCCGACCTTCTTCAGAAGCTCGCGGGTACGGTTGAATGTCGTCTGCCAGTTGATGACGCCGCTCGACGCAACTTCATTGCCGAGAAAGATGTTCTCCGCAATCGACAGCAGCGGCACAAGCGCCAGTTCCTGGTGAATGATGATGATGCCGATATCTTCGCTATCGTTGATCGCGCGAAAATTACGGACGGCGCCGTCGTAGTGAATTTCACCTTCATAGGTGCCCGCGGGATAAACACCGGAAAGGACCTTCATCAAGGTCGACTTTCCAGCGCCGTTCTCACCGACGAGTGCGTGGATCTCACCTTCCTTCACTTGGAGGTTGACGTTCTCAAGCGCTTTCACGCCTGGAAACGTCTTGGTGATGTTCCGCATTTCGAGAATGGTATTGGCCATATCGCAATCCAGCGCCCGATTAATTCCGGGGTTTTTATTTTTATGGAGAGCGGGGAAAGCTGCAAGCCTTCCCCGCGATTGTCAGATTATTTCAGCTGGTCTTCGGTGTAGTAACCACCGTCAACGAGCACCTGCTTGTAGTTGTCCTTGGTCACGGCAACCGGCTTCAGCAGGTAGGACGGAACAACCTTGACGCCGTTTTCATAGGTCTTGGTGTCGTTGACTTCAGGCTCTTTGCCTTCCATCAGCGCGTTGACCATGTTCACGGTAACCTTCGCCAGTTCGCGGGTATCCTTGAAGATGGTGGAGTACTGTTCGCCAGCGATGATCGACTTGACGGACGGAACTTCAGCATCCTGACCGGAAACGACCGGCAGCGGCTGGTCCTTCGAGCCATAACCTACGCCCTTGAGCGAGGAGATGATGCCGATGGACAGACCGTCGTAAGGCGACAGAACAGCGTCGACCTTGGCGTCGGTGTAGTAAGCCGAAAGCAGGTTATCCATACGAGCCTGGGCCGTTGCCGGGTCCCAACGCAGCGTACCAACCTTGTCCATGCCCGTCTGGCCGGACTTTACGACCAGCTTGCCGCTGTCGATGTAAGGCTGAAGAACGGACATAGCGCCATCGTAGAAGAAGAAGGCGTTGTTGTCGTCCGGAGAACCGCCGAACAGTTCGATGTTGAACGGACCCTTGCCATCCTTGAGGCCGAGCTTGTCGACGATCGAAGTCGCCTGCAGAACGCCAACCTGGAAGTTGTCGAAGGTTGCGTAGTAGCTGACGTCGCCGCTGTTACGGATCAGGCGGTCATATGCGATGACCTTGATGCCCTGCTCGCCAGCCTGCTTGAGAACGTCCGAAAGCGTCGTTCCGTCGATCGAAGCAATAACCAGGACCTTTACGCCCTTGGTGACCATGTTTTCGATCTGCGAAAGCTGATTCGGGATATCGTCGTCTGCGTACTGCAGGTCCGTGGTGTAGCCAGCTTCCTGCAACTGCTTGACGATGTTGTTGCCGTCATCGATCCAGCGCGCGGAAGACTTGGTCGGCATGGCAATGCCAACGGCACCCTTGTCTTGTGCGAAAGCCGGCGCAGCAAACGATGCTGCACCGATGGCACAAGCCGCCAGCAACGAAATAATGGATTTCATTAACTCTCTCCCTTGAACCCTTATCTCTGGCGCCCGCATGCTGCGGCGCACCACAAAATCCATGCCATGAAAGAGAGAAGCCGCCCGGTGGCTCAATCCTTTTCGCAAATGCGAAACAGGTCCACTTGCCGCTCCTCCCCGGCATTCCCGCAAACTGTTCCGAATCCATATAACTGTCAAATAGAATAAATCAGTTTACCTATATCAATTTTGATATATTAAATCGATATAATAACCGAATGAGAGAAACAAAAAGCCGATGAACAACCATAAAGAGTATGAGCATCCGCAAAATACTGAAGGGCTTTTTGTCTTCGAAGACAACCCTTTGTTGCGCGCCGGGCTGAAGATGAGCCATCTGCGCATGCTCGTGATGATCGAAGAACATGGGCAGGTCAGTGCAGCCGCAGCAGCCATGAACATGACGCAACCGGCCGCTTCCCGCATGCTTTCAGAAATGGAAGCCATTGCCAAAAGCCCGCTCTGTCGACGCGCCTCGCGCGGCGTCGTTCTGACGAAATTCGGCGAGGCATTGGCAAAGAGAGCGCGCACAATCCTTCTGGAACTGCGTGAGGCAAGCCGCGAGCTCAATCAGATGAAATCCGGAAGCGGCGGCTCCGTCTATATCGGTGCCGTGACGGCCCCGGCGATCAGTCTGGTGGTCCCGGCAATCCGCCGTGCCATGGACACTTATCCCGGCATTGAAATCAATGTGCAGGTGGAAAGCAGCAACATTCTGGCCCGGGAACTCCTGGCTGCCAGGCACGATTTCATTATCGGCCGAATACCCGATGATCTCGACCCCAGCCTGTTCTCCATCCACGAAATCGGCATTGAGCGGGCCTGCCTGATCGTCCGCGAGGGGCATCCTTTGCTGAGCCGCAAACCGGTGGCACTGAAAGATCTCTCCGCCTATGACTGGGTCTTCCAGCCCCCCGGCGCGCTGTTGCGCAGGACCATGGAAGATGTCTTCCTAGCCCACGGCGTTGCCATGCCGCGCAACATTATCAACACGCCATCTGTCGTCCTGACACTCGCGCTCGTCTGCAACACCAACGCCATCGCTCCTATCGCTCTCGATATGGCCGAATTTGTTGCAGCGCAGCAGGCGCAGATCGGTAAAACACGGGTTTTGCCGACAGAATTTGACCTGAACGTCAAACCTTACAGCATCATAACAACCAAAGGTCGTGTTTTGCCCCCTAGTGCGCGTCTGCTCTACGATCTCGTCCTTGAGGAGAGCCGCAAACTTACAACCGAGGTGCAATTCGCGTCGACAAGCCCGGCACAATCCTTCGTTGCTTGAATGACGCCCGACAAGGAGTGCACGGATGCTATTTGGACAATCCGTTTTCCAGTCAGTCATTGAAAGACTGAAACGGGAAGCAGACGAAAATACTGCGGAAGGCGATGAGGTACCGGTAAATTACCGCGTCGGCGGAATGACGTCGGGTTTCGTCATCAATACGGAAACATCAGAAAGGCAACCCGGCAACAGCGGCATGGAGGCCTACATGGCATTCCTGGCTGACGCTCCGCCACCACCCGAACCGGAGCCTGAGCCCGAACCGGACCCCATGCCGACCTATCTTGAGAAAACCTCGCTTGAGGACGTCGCCAACGAGCTGGACATCACTGAACGCGATACGCTGGCGACACTCACCGAAAAACGACGCCGCTTCGCCCGACTTAATCATCCAGATAGTGTGAGGCCGCAGTTCCGGCAAAATGCGACATTGCGCATGACAGCAGCCAATCTTCTGATCGATCAGGCAATCCGCATGTTACGGCGCTGACAGTCGAACGTCAGCAATTATGCCGTTTCGTCCTTATCGCTTATCTTGTCGGCAGGTTCTTCGTTCGTTTTGATCTCATCTGCCGCCGGCCCGGGCTTGAAAGCCACCAGCAGCACGTAGCCGGCATAGACAGCAATGCCGCCGACAACCGTGCCCCAGAAAAATTCCCGATTGACGAACTCAACGACCGCCCAGGCGGCACAAAACCCAACGATCAGCAGTCGCACCCAGATGGGACGATAGAGCGGATGGCTCGTGTCGATATTAAGCATGGCGTCTCCGTGGAGGCTGATGTGCCGAAACCGGCTTTTGGGAACGCTCTATGTCGCCTCCCGAGCAAATCGCCAAGTAAAATCGTCGTAAGTCAAAGGAATATCAAAAAATAAGACTGGCTCTACGTATTCCAGAAAAAACTCTGATCAATCGCGCAAGCGTCCAAGCAGGGTAAGAAGTTTGTCGCGCGCCTTCTCGCCACCAATCTTATCGATCAATTTTTCTTCACGGTCGCGCCATTTGGCGGAAAGACTGTCGAGCAGCCCGACACCCTTTTTCGTCATGTCGAGAAAATGCACTCGCCTGTCGTCTTCCGATTTGCGACGGACAAGCAGGTCCTTTTCTTCCATGCTGTCGACGATGGCGACGAAATTGGCCCGCTGTATGCCGAGCGCCTCTGCAACGTCGCTTTGCTTGAGACCGGGATTGCCACCAACGATTACGAGAACGGAAAAATCCGCTGGCCTAAGGCCCTGTTCAGCCAGCACATCGGCAAAACTGTTTGCCACGGCAAGTTGCGAATGTCGCAAGTGATAACTGATCGCATTCGACAACAGACCGTAGTCGATTTCCGCATCAGTCTCGTCAAATTCCATCTTTTCGGATCTTCGTTCGTTGTCCCGTGCCAATCGTAAAGCCATCGGATCCCCGCGTGATTCGTACCATCTACCCGGGCGGCAGCATAAACGACAAAGCGCTAAAACTGTATTCAAAATAAATGTAGATGATACTAATATTGTATAATAATTTGGTGGTTACCCCGAAAATCTTCGCCGTAACACTGACAAAAGCCCCAATATTAGGCTGCCAAAGCCCGAAAAAGTGATCACCGCAAAGTGAACATTTCGGTAGCCGGCAAACACATCGCCAACCCTTCAGTTATCCTCATATCCCCCTTCACGAAGAACGGGCGGAACCGGGTACCACACGAACCAGTCAAGAAAATCGTCACTACTTATGGGAGCGTCTTTTTCACGAGTGCAAATCTCAACCCGCTCTGACCAGCCCTGAAGCCACGAACAACACCATCATTTTTCAGATCACCAAACAGCCGCAGTTTCACAACACTCTCGTATTTTGACATTGATGTGGGAGAAAAGCTGGGCTATGAACCAACCGCTGCGCGATTCACGCGTCGAGGCTGCACCCGTAGCTCAGCTGGATAGAGTGTTGGATTCCGATTCCAAAGGTCACAGGTTCGAATCCTGTCGGGTGCGCCATTAGTTTTACCGCCAGTTTAAAAGCGAACATTGAGGTCCATGACCTCGGCTACAGCTTTCCGACGTTATTACAAATCGCAACCGCACTTATGTTGGACTCAAAAGTCCTCCGGCAGCCTAGAGCTTCAGCTGCTGTAAATTTACCAGCCCCAGCCCACCATTCAGATCTCGCGACAGGCGCCGGGCATAACCGTGTTGACACGCATGCTCGGCGTTTTCAGCAAAGCGGCTTTCAATCCTTAAATCGGGCGCCTCCAAGATATCGACAAAAACCTCTCTGGAAAGTTCAGAACAAAGGATTTTTGGGCGAAAAACACCGCAGTTTCCGCCAGTGAAAAAAATCAAAAATATTGATTAGCGCCAATGCGTTATACTTCATAAAACCATGCAATACATGGTACTCAAGAATTAAGATCGCCCTTCCAAATATTAACTCGGCTTTAAATGTTGACCTGATAAGGCGTGCAAGTCGCAAAATTTTTTAAGCGGCATACGCACAAACTAGCGCGGAAAATCCGGGCCCTTTTTCTGGCTCGAATTGCATGATGCCTTTCCAGCGCAGGTTCGCACACGAGCCATGTTCTCCCTAATTTCGCTTATTTGCAGATGTCGGACCGCTGTCCTGAATGGCGGTGTCTGGCGGCAGATAGGCGTGACCAGTCGCTATTCGGTATCAAGGACACGTTCATGACTTCGATTATCTCCTCATTGTCTGCTGCGCAGATCTCCAAGCTTTCGACGTCAACAATCGCTGGTTTGACCTCGGAGGACGTGAATGCCCTGGATAGCGCCAAGATCAAGGCGCTGACGTCCTCGCAGATCGCCTCGCTGAGCACTGATAACCTCGCGCTTTTCAGCTCCGAAGACGTCAACGCAATTTCGGTCAGCGCCGTCAAGGGACTGACCGTCGCCCAGATCGAACTGTTGGGCTCCACGCAGATCAACGGCCTGTCGGCTTCCCAGGTCACGGCGCTTTACACGAGCCAGATCGCCGCTCTGTCGACCTCGCAGATTGAAGCGCTGACGTCGGATCAGATCGCAGGTCTCAGCTCCGGACAGGTCGGCACGCTCAGCAGCGACGAAATCGCTCTGTTCTCGACCGATGAAATCGCCGCCATCAGCGCCAAGGCACTGGCTGGCCTCGCCACAGACGCGCTGGCAAGCCTCAGCACCGACAACGCTGCCGCACTGACCAAGACCCAGATCGCTGGTCTGTCGTCTTCTCAGCTCGGCTCGCTCTCCTCTGAGCAACTGAACACCTTCTCTTCCGACGAGATCGAGGCAATCAGCACCAAGGCGCTTGCCGGCCTCGACGTTACCAAGCTCAGCACCGAAATCATCGCCACCCTGACGAAAACGCAGGTCGCGGCCCTCTCCTCGACGCAGTTTGCCGCTCTCTCCACCGAGCAGATCCAGGCCCTGACCTCTGATCAGGTCGGTGGTCTCAGCGCCGCACAGGTCGGAACCTTGAGCAGCGATGAACTGGCCCTGTTTTCGACCGATGAAGTTGCCGCCATCAGCGCAAAGGCGATTGCTGGTCTTGCTACCGACACGCTGGCAAGCCTCAGCACTGACAACGCAGCAGCACTGACGAAGACGCAGATCGCCGGCCTGTCCTCGTCTCAGCTCGCTTCGCTGTCTTCCGAAAGCCTTGCCGCCTTCTCCACCGATGAAATCAAGACGATCAGCACCAAGGCGCTTGCTGGCCTCGACGTTACCAAGCTCAGCACCGAGGGCGTTGCTTCTCTGACAAGAACGCAGGTCGCGGCACTGTCTTCGACGCAGTTCGCAGCCCTCTCGACCGAACAGATCCAGGTTCTGAACTCCGATCAGGTTGCTGGCCTCAGCGCCGCACAGGTTGGCACGCTCAGCAGCGACGAGATCGCTCTGTTCGCGACCGATGAAATCGCCGCCATCAGTGCCAAGGCACTGGCTGGCCTCGCCACCGACGCACTGGCAAGCCTCAGCACTGACAACGCGGCTGCACTGACGAAGACGCAGATCGCCGGTCTGTCTTCGGCTCAGCTCGGCTCGCTCTCGTCTGAGCAACTGAGCACCTTCTCGACCGACGAAATACAGGCAATCAGCACCAAGGCGATTGCTGGCCTCGACGTTGCCAAGCTCAGCACCGAGAATGTCGCAACGCTGAGCAAAACTCAAGTCGCGGCGCTCTCCTCGACCCAGTTTGCAGCTCTCTCTACCGAACAGATCCAGGCCCTGACATCGGACCAAGTCTCGGGTCTCAGCGCAGCACAGGTCGGAACCTTGAGCAGCGACGAACTCGCACTGTTCTCGACCGACGAAATTGCGGCCATCAGCGCCAAGGCGATTGCTGGTCTTGCCACCGATACGCTGGCAAGCCTCAGCACCGACAACGCAGCAGCACTGACGAAGACCCAGATCGCTGGCCTCTCCTCGTCGCAGCTGGGTTCGCTCTCTTCCGAGCAGCTGAACACCTTCTCGACCGATGAGATCAAGGCAATCAGCACCAAGGCACTTGCTGGCCTCGACGTTACCAAGCTCAGCACCGAAAACGTTGCCACGCTGAGCAAGACCCAGGTTGCCGCGCTCTCCTCGACGCAGTTCGCTGCTCTCTCCACCGAGCAGATCCAGGCTCTGACATCCGATCAGATTTCTGGTCTCAGCGCCGCACAGGTAGGAACACTCAGCAGCGACGAGATCGCCCTGTTCTCGACCGATGAAGTTGCCGCCATCAGCGCAAAGGCGATTGCTGGTCTTGCCACCGACACGCTGGCAAGCCTCAGCACCGATAATGCAACGGCTTTGACCAAGACGCAGATCGCTGGTCTGTCTTCGACGCAGCTCGGCTCCTTGTCCTCTGAAGGTCTTGCCACTTTCTCGACCGATGAGATCAAGGCGATCAGCACCAAGGCTCTCGCCGGCCTCGACGTGAGCAAGCTCAGCACCGAGGGTGTCGCCGCTCTGACCAGAACGCAGGTTGCAGCTCTCTCTTCGACGCAGTTCGCTGCTCTCTCCACCGAACAGCTTCAGGTTCTGAACTCCGATCAGGTTGCCGGTCTCAGCGCCGCACAGGTTGGCACGCTCAGCAGCGACGAGATCGCACTGTTCTCGACTGACGAGATTGCCGCCATCAGCGCCAAGGCCATTGCCGGTCTTGCGACCGACACGCTGGCAAGCCTCGGTACCGATAACGCAACGGCACTGACCAAGGCGCAGATCGCTGGTCTGTCTTCTTCGCAGCTCGCGTCTCTGTCGTCCGAAAGCCTTGCCACCTTCTCGACCGACGAGATCAAGGCAATCAGCACCAAGGCTCTTGCAGGTCTTGATGTCACCAAGCTGAGCACCGAAAATGTTGCAACGCTGAGCAAAGCCCAGGTCGCGGCCCTCTCCTCGACCCAGTTCGCTGCTCTTTCGACCGAACAGCTCCAGGCCTTGACCTCGGATCAGGTTGCCGGTCTCAGCGCCGCACAGGTCGGCACACTCAGCAGCGATGAAATCGCTCTGTTCTCGACCGATGAGATTGCTGCCATCAGCGTCAATGCACTGACGGGCCTCGCAACGGATACGCTGGCAAGCCTCGGCACGGACAGCGCTGCGGCACTGACCAAGGCGCAGATCGCTGGCCTGTCTTCGGCACAGCTTGGTTCGCTCTCTTCCGAGCAGCTGAACACCTTCTCGACAGACGAGATCAAAGCGATCGGCACCAAGGCTCTTGCTGGTCTTGATGTCACCAAGCTGAGCACCGAGAATGTTGCAACGCTAAGCAAAACTCAGGTTGCTGCCCTCTCTTCGACCCAGTTCGCCGCTCTGTCCACCGAACAGCTCCAGGCCTTGACCTCGGATCAGGTTGCCGGTCTCAGCTCCGCGCAGGTTGGCACGCTCAGCAGCGATGAAATCGCTCTGTTCTCGACAGACGAGATTGCTGCCATCAGCGCCAATGCCATTGCCGGTCTTGCGACCGATACTCTGGCAAGCCTCAGCACCGACAATGCCGCAGCACTGACGAAGACTCAGATCGCGGGTCTCTCTTCGGGACAGTTGGGTTCGCTCTCTTCCGAGCAGCTCAGCACCTTCTCCACTGATGAGATCAAGGCAATCAGCACCAGAGCACTTGCAGGCCTGGACGTTACAAAGCTGAGCACCGAGAACGTTGCCACGCTGAGCAAAACGCAGGTAGCGGCTCTGTCTTCGGCACAGTTCGAAGCTCTGTCGACGGAACAGATCCAGGCTCTGACGTCGGATCAGATCGCAGGTCTCAGCGCCGCACAGGTCGGAACCTTGAGCAGCGACGAACTCTCGCTCTTCTCGACAGACGAGATTACGTCGATCAGCGTCAAGGCAATCTCTGGTCTTGCCAGCGACGCCCTCGGCGGTCTCGACAGCACGCACCTCGATGCTCTCTCTTCCCAGCAGCTGCAGGCAATGAACACTGCACAGGTTGAGGCAATCATCAACGCCTACAAGACAGCGTAAGATTAACGCAACAAGACAACCTGCGACGCGACTCATAGCCGCGTCGCAGCGTAGGAGCATTCTGATTACAGAATGTTTCGGAAGGACATTCAGCATCTGTCATGGCGAAGATATCCATCATCATTCCGGCCTATAACATGGCCAACCTCATCGGCGAGACACTCGAGAGCGTCCTGCGCAATGAAACCGACATGGATATCGTCGTTGTCGACGATGCCTCCACAGATCAGACTTGCGACATCGTCGAGCAATATGCGGCCAGACACGCCAATATCCGGCTGATGCGCAGCGAGACGAACACCGGACCAGGCGTTGCCCGCAACAGGGCACTGGCGAGCGTAGACAGCGAATATTGCCTGTTTCACGATGCCGACGACCTCCTGATCGAGGGAGCAGTCGATACAGTTCTGCCCTTGATGGACGAGACGAATATCGATGTTGCGGCATTCAGATACAGTGTGCTGAGAACGGCCGACGGCGGTCCCGGCGAGATGCCTCCCATCGACAAGAACATCTGGGATAGCGTTCTTGCAGGGCGCGAGAGCGCAATTATCGATCTCGATTCGGCTGCCCAGTTCCTGGTGACGATCAATTACCCTTGGAACAAGATACTGCGGACCTCATTCATCCGCCGCACGGACTGGCGTTTTTCGACGGCCCGGATCAACGAAGATATCTTGCCGCATTGGGCAGCCTACATGAAGGCTGGACGGTTTTTGGCGGTCAACCGCAGCCTCTCGATCCATCGCCTCGTGCCCGGACGCGAGCAGCACACGAACACCTTCGACGAGCGCCGTCTGGAAATGTTCTCTGCACTCAAGGATGCTGAAAGGCTTTTCGAAGACAACCCGCTCTTCAAGGCAAAATATTATCCGATTTTCATCGTCTTCAAGGCTGGCCTGCTGGAATGGGCACACAAGCAGCTTCGAGAGGATCTGCACGGCCTCTACCGGGAATATGTCGCGAAATCATACCAGTACTTCACGGACGAGGATTTCGACAGGGTTTATCGCATTAACCCGTCGATTGCTCTGGCAAGCTACCGAATGAAGCATTCCGGTCGATAACTCTGCACGCGCACAGATCTCTGCATTGAAATGCCAGGCCATCACCGTTTTGGCGGGAGAGGAAATCTCCCGTCTCCCGCCACGCACTGACCATGCGTTTGCATTGATCGACAAGCAAACACGCCTGCAATACATCCAGCCACAGGCAAGTTACCTGCGATAGCTAAAAATAGCCCACGAAAAGGCCGTTTTTACTTTTGACGCTTCGTCGTCTTCCGCAGGATGTCATGACCGCCAACCACGCTTCTACTTCGAACGACGCCGCCGCTCCCAGCGCAGTTGATCTCGCGCGCAACCAGCGGCTCAGTCTCATGGATTTGCTGAGCGTAACGGAGGCTCTCAGCAGTGCCGGTCAGAAGGCCGCCGCGGTAGAACTTTATAAGACGTGGGTCGCATTCAACGACAACAATCCTGCAGTCCACCTTGCCTATTTCAACTACGCCGTTGCACTCAGCCAGCTTGGCGACCGTGCTGGCGCCGTACAGGCGTTTCGTGCCTGCCTGAAGGCCAACCCGCAATTCGCACCGGGCCATATCAACCTTGGCCGTGTGCTTGAAGACGCAGGCATGATCGGTCAGGCCGTCGAGCAGTGGTGGCAATATGCCGAAACCACGAAACACCTTGATGCCGAAGCGATCGGCCATCGGCACATGACCCTGCAGAACATCGGTCGGGTCCTCGAAGGTGCCGGGAAGTATGGTGAGGCTGAGGCTGCATTGCTGCAGGCGTTCGAACTGCGGCCGGAATTGCCGGAATCGGGCCAGCACTGGGCATCGTTGCGCCAGCGCCAGTGCAAGTGGCCGGTCCTTGCCCCATCGAACTATGTCCCTGCCCGCAAGATGGTCGACGCGATGTCATCGCTGACGCTAAGCTGTTATGCCGACGATCCGATGTTCCAGCTTGCCAAGGCCTATCGCTACAGCAAAACGGTGATCGGTGCCCGGCCAGATATCAGCAAGTTTCCGCGCAGATCACCGAAACTGAAGTCTGGGACCGGTCAGCGTCTGCGTGTCGGTTACCTGTCGTCGGATCTTCGCGATCATGCCGTGGGTTTTGCGCTTGTCGAGGTCCTGGAACTTCATGACAAGAACAGCATAGAGGTTTTCGCTTATTACTGCGGCAACGTGCGCAACGCCGATAGCACACAGGAGCGTATCAAGGCTTCCGTCCATTGCTGGCGGGACATTCATGGCATGGATGATGCCGCAGCCGCATCACAGATCATTTCCGATGAAATCGATATCCTGATTGACGTCAACGGCTACACCAAAGACGCCCGCACGAAGATCTTCGCCTATCGTCCTGCACCTGTCATCGTCAGCTTCTGCGGTTATCCCGGATCGACGGGAAGCCCGTTCCATCAGTACCTGATTTCCGATGGCTACATGATCCCGCCGGAGAACGACATTTATTATTCCGAGAAAGTCCTGCGCATCGCGTGTGACCAGCCACTCGACCGCAAGCGGCCGATCGCCGCCCGGCCAACCCGAGCCGAGGTCGGCCTGCCCGACGATGCATTCGTCTATGCAAGCTTCAACGGCATGCAGAAGATCACCGAAAACTGCTTTGCGCGCTGGATGGCGATCCTGTCGCAGACGCCCGGCAGCCTGTTGTGGTTGTTGACAGGCGATGAGGACGTCAATCAGCGCCTCAGAGATATCGCAGAAAAATGCGGCGTTGCGTCTGACCGGCTGGTATTTGCACCGAAGGTGCCGAACCCGATGCATATAGCCCGTATCGGCGTCGCGGACCTGTTTCTCGATACCTTCCCTTACGGCGCACATTCGACGGCGGCGGATGCGATAACATCGGGCCTGCCCGTTCTGACGATGCCCGGCAAGACATTTGCAGCACGCTTCTGCGGCAGCATCGTCACTGCGGCCGGTGTGCCCGAAATGCTCTGCTCTTCGCCTGAGGACTACGTCGCCCGCGCCATCGGCTTCGAACGCGACCGCAAGAGCCTGCTGGACGTTCGGGAATCGATCGCGCGGCAACGAGAGACCAGTGTCCTGCGCGATATCCCGGCTCTCGCGCGCCGTCTGGAGGAGCTGTTCTGGCAAATGCAGGGCGAATGTGAACGCGGCGAAACACCCGTGCCAGATCTCAGCAATCTCGATCTCTATTATGAAGTCGGTGCGGAAGCCGTCCTCGAGAACATCGAGTTTGAGGACGAGCAGAGCTACCGCAAACGCTATCTGAAAAAGTTGAGCCAATGGCACGACTACGCGCCGATCCCCTACGACAGCCGCCTCTGGCAAAAGCCGGACGCCTGAACCAGAGATCGAACGGACCCGGATTGCGCCAATGACGGTTGATCGTGGATAATCCTCGATCGGCCGGGACACACGCTCAACGACATCTCTGCAATGCAAAACTGCCGCGAAACAGGCGGTCTATGAACAGGACGAATTCACCATGAGCGCGGACGAAAGAATTGTCATTGTGGGCGCCGGGCTTTCAGGCGCCGTCATTGGACGAGAGCTCGCATCGGCAGGCCATCAGGTGGAAATCATCGACGTCCGCGACCACATTGCCGGAAATTGTCACACAGAGCGTGACAGCGAGACCGGCGTCATGGTGCATGTTTACGGCCCGCACATCTTTCACACCGACGACAAGGAAGTCTGGGACTACGTGAACAGCTTCCAGACGTTCATGCCTTACAAAAACCGCGTCAAAACCACGAGCAACGAGAACGTCTATTCCCTGCCGGTCAATCTGCACACAATCAACCAGTTCTTTGGCAAGAATTTCCGGCCCGATGAAGCGCGTAGCTTTATCGAGGAAAAAGCCGACAAGTCGATTACCGATCCACAGACATTCGAGGAGCAGGCACTGCGCTTCGTCGGTCGCGATCTCTACGAGGCCTTTTTCAAGGGCTATACGGAAAAGCAATGGGGTTGCTCGCCGACGGACCTGCCCGCCTCGATCCTGAAACGTCTGCCCGTGCGTTTCAACTATGACGACAACTACTTCTTCCACAAATATCAGGGCATGCCGGAAACCGGCTACACGGATATGATCGAGCGTATCCTCGACCATCCGAACATCACAGTCAGACTTGGCACCCAGTTTGATCGCTCCGAGACTTCAGCCTCCAAACACGTCTTCTATTCGGGTCCGCTCGATGGCTACTTCGACTTCGAATACGGCCGTCTTGCCTACCGGACGCTCGACTTCGAACGCTTTACCTATGAAGGCGATTATCAGGGCTGCGCGGTCATGAACTACGGCGACGTTTCCGTCCCCTTCACCCGCATTACCGAGCACAAACACTTTTCTCCTTGGGAAGATCATGCCGGCTCCGTGTGCTACAGAGAGTTTTCGCGCGAATGCGGCCCTGAGGACATTCCTTATTATCCCATTCGCCTTGTCGAAGATAAGGAACAGCTTGCCGAATACGTCGCGCGCGCCGAAGACGAAAAATCGGTGACCTTCGTCGGGCGTCTCGGAACCTATCGTTATCTCGACATGGACGTCACCATCCGTGAGGCGCTCGATACTGCCCGTCTCTACCTTGCCAAGCGGTCAGAAGGTGCGACCATGCCAGCGTTCCTGCACTCGCCGATCTGACATATCCTGTTAGCGACGAGCGGATAGTCCCGTTAGCCTTCAGGCTCGGCCATCGACGCGTCGATCCACGCGCGTGTCTGCCCCAGAATCTCGTCTGACAGATCGGGGTCATCGACGGCACGCGCAAGGATGACTGCACCGACCATTGCCGCCCAGCTTCCAATGGCGGCACGGCGTGCGTCGGCGACCTCCATGTGCGGCATTGCCTTGCTGATCCGTTCTATCTGCGCGCGCAGGCCGTCCGTCATGGCTTTTTGCGCGGCAGGCGTTTGATGACGAACATCAGCGACAAGCCCTGCGGTCGGGCATCCCTCGGCTGCATTGTCACGGTGCGCTGGCGCAAGATAGGTATCGACAAATTTTCGAAGGCCAGCGCCGCCACTCCTCTGCCCTTCCAGAGCGTGGGTGATGGTCTGCGCGACGAGATCATCTTTTGAGCTGAAGTGGCCGTAAAAGCCGCCATGGGTAAAGCCCGCCGCCTTCATGACTTCGGACACACTCACCGCATCAAATCCCTTTTCGCGAAACAGGCGGCTGGCGACATCCAGTATCTGACGCCTGTTTTCCACCATCTGCTCTCGACTGACCTTCATCGCAAGATTCTCCAATCGCCCCATTGACAGTTTCATGATGGTCATCATATTTAATTTCATTCATGACGACCATCATGAATATAAGCCTCATCAGGAAAGAGAGCAATCCCATGACGCATGTTCCCACCGTTCTCGTCACCGGCGCGTCGACCGGTATTGGTGCTGCCTTCGCTGAACGTTTCGCCAGGCGCGGGCACAATCTGGTGCTCGTCGCCCGCAACAAAGCACGGATGACGGACCTCGCCGATCGCCTGAAAGCCGAAACCGGCGGCACGGTCGACATTATCGAAGCGGATCTCGCCAATCCCGTGCAGAGAGCTGTGGTGGAGGATCGGCTCCGCAACGACGCCAACATTGGCATTCTCGTCAATAATGCCGGATCAAGCCTCGCCGGCAGTTTCGTAGAGCAGACGACTGACGATATCGACCGCCTGGTGGCCCTGAATACAACGGCACTGGTACGTCTCGCACACGCAATCGCGCCGCGCCTTGCCAAGTCCGGTGAAGGTGCAATCGTCAACATCGGTTCCGTTGTCGGCCTGGCGCCTGAATTCGGCATGCCGGTCTACGGCGCGACAAAGGCGTTTGTCCTGCATCTTTCACAGGCACTCGCCCATCAACTCGGCCCGCAAGGCGTCTATGTGCAAGCCGTTCTTCCCGCCGCGACCCGCACAGAAATCTGGGACCATGCAGGCGTCGACGTCAACACGATGCAAAACGTGATGGAAGTGAACGATCTGGTGGATGCGGCCCTGGTTGGCTTCGACCGACGCGAACCCGTAACGATCCCACCTCTGCACGATGCAGCCCAATGGAGCACTTTCGAAACCGCGAGGCAGGCAATGATCCCCGGTTATGCGCAATCCCGGCCCGCCGATCGCTACCTGGCTGCTGTGTGACCGTCATGAAGGCCTTCATCCTCGATCGTTACGGCAAGAGCCAAACACTTCGTCTCGGTGAAATGCCGGAACCCTCACCGGGTTTGGATGACGTTCTGATCGAGGTTGAGGCCGCCGGCCTCAACCTTTTGGATTCCAAAATCCGCAGCGGGGCATTCAAACCGATGCTGCCATACAAGACACCTCTCGTCCTCGGTCACGATGTCGCCGGCACTGTCATCAGCGTTGGATCGAATGTACGCGGCTTCAAACCGGGCGATGCCGTTTACGGCCGCCCGCGCGACGGCCAGATCGGTGCCTTTGCCGAGCGTATCTCGGTAAAGGCAAAGGATCTGACGCTGAAACCAGAAAGCCTGTCCATGGTGGAGGCTGCGTCACTCCCGCTCGTTGCGCTGACTGCGTGGCAGGTGCTGGTGGAGATAGCAAGGATCAGGGCTGGCCAGAAAGTGCTGATCCATGCGGGATCGGGTGGCGTTGGAACCATTGCCATTCAGCTCGCCAAATATTTCGGCGCAACTGTCGCCACCACAGCCAGCGCGGCCAATGCAGAATTTCTTCGCAAGCTCGGCGCCGACGTCGTCATCGACTATCGCACACAAGATTTTTCGAGCCTGCTGTCGGGCTATGATGTCGTACTCAACAGCCTTGACGCAAAGACACTTGAGAAATCGCTGAAGGTGCTGAGATCAGGCGGCAAGCTCATCTCTATTTCCGGCCCACCTGATCCGGCCTTTGCCAAAACCAGAGGGCTGAGCCTACCGCTTCGCCTGTTGATGAGACTGATCAGCACCGGCATTCGCGCCAAAGCCAGACGTGCCGGCATCGAATACGCCTTCCTGTTCATGCACGCAGATGGCACTCAGCTGGAAGAGATCAGCAGGTTGATTGAAAACGGGACGATCAATCCGGTGATCGATCGTACGTTCCCGTTCGAAAAGCTGAATGAGGCTTTCGCCTATATTGAAACGGGTCGGGCAAAGGGAAAGGTCGTTGTGACGCTGAAGTGAGACAGGCAGCGGCATCAATCCGGCAACGCCGCTACGCGCGCTCGCGCCGCGGCCGCGGGCTTTGCTCCAATACCCTTGACCTTGCCTGGAATGGGTATAGCAACCTCTTCATCCTCAACAAGGCTGGCATGAGCCTGGAGATGCAGGCCAACGATTGCAACGATGATGAAAAACCAGACGAAGCCGGTACTCAACATGAACAGGGTTTCAAGGAAACCGTAGAGCAACGTGTAGAGCCATATGCTGACATAAAAGCGTGTGAGCGGGCTCTTGCGCACCGCTTCACTCATCTTGCCGAGATAATAAAGCGGCAGCAGGAAAATCCAGATCAACACCAGCACCAGACCGGGCACACCTGCCGCCAGCAACAGGTCGAAATAGCCATTGTGCGAATCCGGCGCGGATGTCGCCCAGGTATTGTTCTCCGTAAAGCTGCTCATCAGCGCGTCGCTTCGCCAGAACGCCTGGTAGCCATAGCCCAGCAGCGGGCTTTGACGGATATATTCGATCGACACGGTCCATATATCGGTGCGGCCCGTAAACGTCGGGTCCATGCCAAGCTTGGCCAGCATGGCAGAAAATACAGGATCGACCGTCGTCCCTACAGTCACGGTCGCGAAGACTGCGAGCAACGCTGCAACGACCGTGTACCGCCATTTCGGCCAGCGGAGAATGAACCAGCCGACGGAAAAGATGATCGGCATCAACCCGAGCGCAGTCTTGCCACCGGATTTCACCAAAAAGACCAGCGACAGGAGAAACACTGCAAGCCCGCCGACGAATGACCATTTCTTGCAGAGATAAACGCCGACGATAATCAGGATCGACATGACCGACGCGGCTTCATTCTTGTGGCGGAACACGCCGCGCCAGTCTCCTGCAAGCAGCGGTTCCAGTGCGTCCGATGCCTGATGGATGGATCGTGATGGCAGAACAATGACGCCGAAATAACAGAGAAACAAAATGGCGAGCGTACAAACCGCAAGCAATGTGGAAAAGTGCCGCTCCGTCCGGGGCAACTGCAGGAAACCGGCGGCGAGAACAAAGATGATCGCGCACATCACCAGCCGCCGCAACGAGAACATAGGAGCCTCGCCAACAAGCGATGTGAAGGCATACCAGCCGAAAATCGCCACCATCCACAAACGCGGCGCAAAAATCAGTGAGAACGATCGCTCCTTCGCCATGAAGAGAATGAAGCTGAAAAGCAAGACGATCGCGGTAAACTGGTTCAGCAGGCTTGAGCCTGCGGCCATGGCAGAACCCGTATAGGTCGACGACAGGGAAATGTAAGGGGAATAGCCGACCGTGAAGTAGAAGAACGTCAGGTAGAAGAGCGCGTCCCGCCAGTAGCCGTTACCATGTTCTTCTTTCGCTTCGGCCATAAGAGGTTTTTCTCTCTCCCGTTTCAGCGCACCCGTCGTCCGGACCGACGTTGCTCATACCTTTCCGCAACGGCCCCGACATCCCTAACAAGGATTATAATATGATACACGGAAATCGTGCAGTCTTATTTTGGTTCGATCCGGTATGTTGAGCCTCTAAGATGCCAGCTTTCGTGAACATGGTTAAATCGGCTGCGATCATTGAGGGACCTGCCGCTTCAGCTTGAAGTTGCTAGCGGAATTTGGCGAACAGGTGAGCACCCGACACAGGAATTACCGCCGATCGACAGCACATGGGTGCTCGGCAACTATCGGAATTTCATTGCCAACGGCCTAAATCTCCGTTTTTATGTGTGATATTAACATTCCGAAATATATTTCCTGTTTTAGTAATGCCTAAGATATCGACAAGTGCGGGAATCTGACGGTGAACGTTCAGACACAGACCAGCAAAAGCGATGTAGGCAGAAGCTGCGAAGCTGGTGCCGGACATCGCACGTCCGGCGTGCGCCCCATGCACAAGGACGATGTTGACGCGGTTGAAAAGCTGATCAATTCGGCCTTCGGAAAAACGCAGCGCAATGCAACTTTCGATTTTCGTTCTTATATCCGGAACGTCTTTTTCGGCAGCCCGATCTATGACCCTGCTCATGGCAGTATCGTCTACGACATCGGCGACCAACAGATAACCAGCGTCGTTCTTGCCCTACCGATGCGTTTTGTCGTCCATCGTGAACGCATTGTCGGGCGGTTGCTGTGTGCCTTCGCTTCGGACGCTGAAAAAGGCGCTGCAGGTGCGGCGCGCCTTTCCCGAAGCATGCGACCGTCACAGCAGGATCTGTGCTTCACTGACACATCCTCACCGGTGAGTGCCGATCACTGCCTCGCAATCGGCGGCATCATTCTGCCGGTTGAAAGCCTGCAATGGCACAAAGCATTGAGACCATTGTCGAGCATGGCATTGCGGCTGGGTCGCCGGGTCAGATTGGCCGGCTCCAGACCCGTTCTTGCCGCACTTGGATTTGCCGACCGTCTCTTGCGCGGATGGAAGCGCGGGATACGACCGAAAGGCGTCGAAGGCCTGACCGTCAGACCCGCCGATTTCGAAACATTCCGCCTGCATGCGCTGCCGATGATCGAGCGATTTTCCGTTCGCCCCGAATGGTCGAGCGAGGAATTCCATTGGCTGGTCGAGATGGCGAAGACCAATGAAAGCATGGGAAAACTGAACTGCCGCACGGTCGAAGATCGCGATGGTAAGGCGATTGGCGCGGTTCTGTACTTCGGGCATCCGGGAAGAACGGCTTATGTGCTGAACATCGTCACAGCGGCAAGTCGCGAAAACGATGTGCTAAGCCAGCTTTTCCGTCATCTCGATGATGAAAATTATGCCCATGTGACGGGCATGTCCCAGTCGTTCCTGATGAACGCTCTCTATCGCCACAACCAGATGACCTTCCGACATCGAGGTTATTTCTGCGTGACGACGCGCGATGAGGCACTCAAGGATAGCGCGCTTCGTGGCGATATCTATGTCGGCGGCCTCGCCTCCGAAAGCTGGAGCCGACTTATTACGGACTTCTAAGCTGGCTTAGTCTTCCTCTGGAACAAGCCCGTCATAGACCTCCAGCAAGGCGGCTGCGATCGCTGCACCGAGAGCGTTTCCTGCATCGCGAATACCGGCTTCGTCCATATCGCGCACCGCGACTGCGAGGTCAGATGCTTCGCTGGCGACGATCAGCTTGGCGCGTTCGATAGCCCAGAGGCCAAAGTCTCCTCGGTTGTCGATGGATATGGTTTCCGTGCTCACAAGGCGTCTCCGTTTCGATCTGTCAGAACATTTTTTATAAAACCAAACCGCCCTAAACCACAGAATGCGGGAATTTGCACGGCTTTCCCGCGAGCCTATCATTTTAGAAAGGCGAAATATGACCTTTCTCACAGGCGTTTATAAAAATATTAATGATAGTTATTCGTAGTGTTTGAAAGCTTGTGCCGTAGCATGCAAATGACCTAACAAAGAAACGATGGCCACCTTGGACGCCGGAAAAAATTCGACAGGGGAAAACATCATGGATGTGGAAAGGCCGAACATAATTTGGCCTACGGTCCCGCTTGCGACGCTACCGATCGTCGACGCAACCATGGAAGAAACCGCCGAGGACTTCATTCGCCGGGCTTCCACGCCGCGTGCGCCTGACGAGAAACCCTTCTATTCGACATCCGCAAACGGCCAGGTCATTGCGCTCTGCCACCAGGACGCCCAGTTCGACAGCATCTTGCGCCAGGCGGACCAGATCCACGCCGACGGCATGTCGCTGGTGATTTTTTCGCGACATTTCAGTGCCAGGGCACTGAGGGAGCGCATCGCAACCACCGACCTCGTCCACACCGTCGCCAAGCGCGCGGAAGAGACCGGCGCACGGTTTTATTTTCTCGGTGGTTCGGAGGACGTAAACCGTACCGCAGTCGCGGAAATGCAGAAGCTTTATCCGCGTCTCGTCTTTGCTGGTCGGCAAAACGGTTATTTCAAGGAACATGAGGAAGACGCTGTCGTCAAAAACATCGTCGCGTCGCAGCCCGATATTCTTTGGATCGGCTTTGGCATACCGCTTGAACAGCGTTTCGTCGCACGCAATCTCAACAAACTGGCCGGCATCGCAGTCATAAAAACCTGCGGTGGACTGTTCGACTTCATTGCCGGCAAGAACTCCAGAGCGCCACAATGGATGCAGGACATGGGACTGGAATGGCTCTATCGAGCCATGCTGGAACCCAGACGCCTTGGAAAACGCTATTTGCTTACGAACCCTGTCGCGATTTACGCAATGCTGAAGCATCGCGAGAGGGTGCCAAATAAATCCCGGTCCACGACACGTACGGACGCCAAGGAAGCAAAGAAAAGCAACTGAACTTGCTGCCCATAACAGTCAAACAAAAATCACAAGCTATTGAAATATTTAACTATTGGAAATAACGAGCAAGTCGAGTCCAACAACGGCATTGCAAAAAAACAACATACTTTCCAGCAATACGCCTTCTAAAAAATGACCTGTAGGAAATTCGATTGCAACTCACCACAACAGGTCTACACTAAAAAGATATTATAAATTTATTCGAATCAAATGCATATTGGGGACGTCAATGTTGACTACGGCCATTTCTATTCTTGTATATGGCATCGGCACCGTTACCTCACTTGCCATGACCTATATCGAGGGCGCACGTCGAGATAAGGAGTGGGATGTCTACCGCATCAGCGGCATCATCCTGTGTTTCTTCTGGCCTCTGCTTCTGCCGGTTTTCATCATAACCGCCTTCTTGTCGATGTACGGACGAGGAAAGCGACATTCGGCCAGCAGCAAGTCTATCAGCGCTGAAAAGACGCTCGTCGCGCCGCGAATTTCCCCGCGCGCCTAAGACGGACAAAAGATCAGAGACCAAGTGTGCTTGCAGCCGCTTCAACAGTCATGACCTTTGCCCCACCCGACACTGCCGACCGAACAAGGTCGCGAAGCTTTGTCTCCGGGCATCCGTAAAAGCTTGGTGTCGATGAAACGTCATGGGTGAAAAAGATCAGCCATCCGCCAGTTTGCAGCACCTCGGCAAGCCAGCGATAGGCCGCATCGAGGTAGGTCTGATCGGGCCTCAACTCGACAGCCGCAAGATTGTGCAGGTCGGTCCTGCCCTTATTGATGCCGGGCATGATGCTGCGCGCAGTTTTGAACCTTTTGCGCAACAAGGGCTGCATTAACGGCGACGCCATACCGAAAGGAACGGAGAAGTTTCGAGGCCCACTCATTCCGTCGAACGCAGCCAGTGCCTTATCGTTTCGCTCCAGATCTGCCGCGAGCTCCGAGCGGGAAAAGCTTGAAAGTTTTCGATGGGAATAGGTATGGCAGGCGAGTTCGTGCCCCTTGGCGACGAGATCAGCGCAGCCCTGAGCAGGGACCATTTTGCGCTCATTATCATACCCGTCGACGAAATTTCCGGAGATGTAAAACGTTCCACGAGCTCCCTCCTCCTCGAGAATGCGCGCTCCGTTTGTCCAGGAACTCTCCGGCACGTCGTCAAAAGTGAAAGAAACAATCGGTGAGGCTGCCTCGACCTGTACGGCCGGCCCCGGAAAATATCGCACGAGCCGGTTGTTAATCCGGTCGGCCAGCGTCCCTATTTTCTGCGTCATCCACAGCCCCCCGGCGTGTCTGAGTTACTGTCCTTCTTCAAGTACATTGTGAGCCTGATGTCTCAAACAATACACGGCAATCAGAAGAGAAGACCAGATAGGCCCTGTTCCGGTAAAGAAATTACTCTCAAGGCACGAAGAAAGAAGGGCGTAGACCCAGATTCGCGCAAAAAGTGTTGTCAGTGCGGGATAAGTGCCACGGTCGACGGCGCGTCTGAAGTTGTTCGCCGGTATGATGACCAGCCATATGATAGTGAGGATGAAAGCCGGAATTCCGCCATTCAGCAGGCTTTCGATGTAACCGTTGTGTGCGTGATAGGCAGAAACAGCCCATGTTCCGGCAATATCGCCCTGCGACAGAAGCCTCTCGCTTGCCCAGAATGCCTGGAAGCCCTGACCGAAAATCGGCGATTGCGCAAACGTATCGAAAGACAGACGCCATATGTCCGTTCTGCCCGTGAAGGTGGAATCGACACCAACGCTCTCTACCAGATTCTGGATGCTGGGGAAATAGGTTGAGCCAACTGCAAGAATGTTGAGAAAGGCCAGCAGGCCGCCGATCATCAGCAGCGTGCGGTTGGCATGTCGTTCCATAATCCAGACGAGCGCAATGGAGACGGGCAACAGCATCGCCGCAGTCTTGCCATTGGTTTTCCAGAGGAAGAAACCCGCCAGCAGCGCGATGGCGATACCCCCCATTGTCGACCAGGCGCTGCGCAAATAAAGCCCGATCATGAAAAGGATAATCATCGCCGGCGCGGCAGCATTCTTGTGATTGAAGACGCCGCGCCAATCACCCGCGAGGGCCTTTTCATCAAGATCGTATGGTTGGTGGATCGCCCGTGAACTCAAAAAAATCACGCCGAGATAACATACCACCAGAAGGATGATCGCAAAAATGGCCATCATCCGATCGAACTGCTTGCGATCCTGCGGCATCACCACGAGGACACTGGTGATGAAGCACAACAGGCCCGTGAAAATAAGCCGCTGCAACGATGTGCCGGGCTGCGCGCCAACAACGGAGCAGATCGCCAGCCAGCCAAACAGCAGCAAGATCGGCAATCGGGGTCGCAGCAGCAGGCCCGTCAATCTGTGGCGCAAGGCAAATACGCCGAGCAGCGCTGCGATAGCCAGCCCCAGAAGCTGATTGGCCGCCGCATGCGGAACAGGCGGCGCGGCCAGATTTTCAAATGGTGCGACGGAAATCCAGACATAAAGCAGCGTGACGACAAAAAAAGCCGCATCACGCCGGCTGCCGCCAAGCGGAATAGCGCCTTCGCTCAAGCGAACCGGCTGCGTATCAGCGAAACGCGGCATTTTCGCCTGCCTCCGGCGCAGCTAAACGGATCATTGCCCTGCCTTGCGATGAACAGAGACGTTCTTTTTGGGAATCTGTCGTGTTCGAACAGCTATAAACGGTCGTTATCATCATTATTGTGCAATTGCTTTAACCCTCTCTTACCGCAGAACGGCTAAGACAGGGGAAATTACCGCTCAAACCATTTAGATGTGCAAGTCATTTTAGCGGGACAGCCATGTTACATGACGTAACCAGGCAACGTCGGAACACAGGGAGACTTAGGTGTCGTTCAACACGCCGCGGCTCGGCCACCTGATAAGACTGGGATTGTCCTATATGGCGTCCGGTGGCGCGCTTTTGATGTCCAGCGCCGCCCAACTCCTGACGTTCGCCCTGCTTGCCCGTCATCTTGGCGTTGAACAATTCGCGCTTTATGCATCCATCACCGCCGTTACCAACCTCGGCGTCCAGATCTGCGGTATCGGCGCGCAGGAATCCCTGATCCGACGCGTCGCCCAGGACCGCAGCATGTTCCCTGTCATGCTCGGCCACAGCTATATGCTGAGTGCTCTGACAGGCGTGATACTGACCGTTATCGGCATGGTCACGATTCCAGTCTTCTTCCCGACTTCGGAAAACCTGCTCGACACCCTGATCACGACCTTCCTGATCCTCTTCACCAATCTCGTTCTTCTGAAGGTCATTTCGCTTTCGACGCAGAGTTTCATCGCTCACTCCGACTTCGGCTCGGCCAACAAGCTTGAAGTGATGTTTGCTGTCGCACGAACCCTTGCCGCCATATTCGCCTGCCTTGTTTTCAAGGTTGAAACGGTCGAAGCATGGGCCTTGTGGAACCTCGCGGCACATTTGATCGCAGCGGTGATTTCGGTCAAAGCAATCGGCAGGCTCGGCAAGCCGATCTACCGCCTCGTTCGCGAAGAAATCCGCATCGGCATCCTGTTTTCCACGCAATTCCTGTTCAAGGCGGTACGCGGCAATGCCGATATTCTCGTGCTGGGCGCAATCGCCAGCGCCGAAGTTCTTGGCAGCTATTCGATTGCTCGCCGTATTCTGGACAGTTCCTACCTGTCTGTGGAAGCCCTGAACCGGTTGATCTATCCAGGCTCGGCGTCCGCGGCACTGCAAGGCATCACCAAGACCATCGAGCGTGCCTATAACGTTCTGAAAGCAGCACTGTTCATTGCCGTCGGCAGTGCAACCGCGATCTTCATTATCGCACCGTTCCTGCCGCTATTGTTCGGCGACGAATATGTATCGCTGCCGATCATCACCCGCGTTCTGTGCTGGGCCGTGCTGCCCATGGCCGTTGCTGCCACCGCGCTCGAGGCGCTCGGCGCATCCGGACGTCAGGACATCCGTGCCAAGATCTGGAACAGCGGCAACCTGCTCGGCTCTGTCGTCGTCGCCTTGTCCACCTGGTACTTCAGTATTTCCGGAACGATCGGCAGTTACTTCCTGGTGGAGATTGCCATCGCGGCAGCCGTCTGGATCGCGCTTCTGCGGCTGCGTCGTCGCAGCGAAGCGTTTGCCGGAGCGGAGTAAGCCGCAGGCTGAGGCTTCAGGTCTTCTTGGCGGCCTTGTAGGGGTTCAGCGTCACACCCACGCTCGCCATCATGCGACCGACGGACATCAGTGGCGGATGCGTAGCGGGCAGAAGCGATCCGGTTTTGGCGAAAGCCGAAACCGCACGGATCACTGAAAGACCAAGGCTGACAACGTTTTTCGCGCCCAACAGCAGACCACCCTGCAAGCCGGGACGATGCGCGCGGTCAATGCTGTAATTGATGATGCCGGTTCTGAGCGATCGCGTCATGATCCAGCGCGGCGCCATGCGGGTTTCCGGCACATATTCAATGATGACGGCATCCGCGCTCCAGGCGAATTTGAAACCGGCGCGACGGCAGCGCGTGAAGAAATCCATGTCGCCGCCACCGAGAAAGTTGAACTGTACGTCGAATTCGGGCTTGTCGAGACCGTCGAAAACCCGGCGGGAAATCAGGCAATTGCCGGAGCCATGAATCTGATCCACCTCACCCGTTGGCGCTTCGATGGAGCCGAACAGAGGATGTGCGAGAACAGACTTTGGAGCGGGCGCGTCGAATTCGCGGTTCACGGGACCGCCAACAATATCGGCACCGAAGGATTTCGCAGTTTTGACCATCTCGGCCAACCAGACGGGTGAGGCCGCCTCATCGTCATCGATCATCAGAAACCATTGCGCGGACGGATACGTCTGACGCGCGGTTCGAAACGCGGTGTTGATCGCGTAACAGTTGCCCTGCGTCGGTTCGACCAGAGCCTGCCCGGTAAAACGGGTCTCGGCAAAAAACTGGCGCGCGACGCCAAGTCCGGCCTGCCCCTCTCCGTCATTGTCCACGACAACGATGGCGAAGGGAAACTCCACCTGCTGGGCGGCCAGCGACTGGAGTGTCTTGCGCAGGCCTTCAGGTCTGCGGAAACTTGGAATGCACACCACCGCCTCCGGACGAATCTCGGTCATGAACGCTCCTATATCCCGGCGATGGCTGCTGCGGAAAAAATGACCGCCCGCAGGCTCTGGCGCGGACGATGGATGAAAGTGTCGGCAAGCGCCGAGAATGCCTCTTTATACCGGCGAGCACGGAAGGCCTGCGCGACGATGTAGGCATTCATGTGGGTTTCCGATTTGTGGCGAAGCCGCGCCAGTTCCCGAGGGCTGACTGCAGCGACAATAGCAGGATCTGAGAAAACCGCCCGCACAGCGGGCTCGCAATCCTTGAATGTCAAAAGACGGTTCATCATCACGCTTGTTCGATGGACGCGATAGTCAAGAATATGGCAGCCCGGCAGATAAACGAAACTGCCCGCTGCCGCCAACCTGCACCAACCGTACCAGTCCTCTGCATAGCGCAATGTCTCGTCAAAGCCGCCAAAGTCCTGAAAAATGCGGGTCCGCACCAGCATGATGCCGCCATTGACGATGAAATTCCCACCCAGAAGAGCGGGAAGAACATTGCCGATCGGTTTTTCCCGACGACGGATGAGATTGCGGTGACCGATCTTGGCCCCGTCTTCGTCTATCCGTTCGTAGTCGCCGTAGACGGCCACCACATCGTCATTGGAAATTCCCGCACAAAGCGCGTTGATAGCACCCGGTTTCAGGCGGTCATCGGCATCGAGAAACATGGTCCAGGTACCACGCGCCTGCGACAAGCCGAAATTGCGAACGGCAGAAACGCCCTGCCTGCCCTGCGGACGGGTCAGAAGCCTCACGCGGGCATCGCTGAAACTTTGCACCTTAAGGGCCGTATCGTCGGTGGAACCATCGTCAACGACAAGAATTTCACAGATGCTGGCGCCCTGCATCAGAACACTGTCGATTGCTTCCACGATGTAACGCTCGCCATTGCGAACGGGGATGACAATCGAAACGGCAACCAAGACTTTTACTCCGTGACGTGTAAAGCAGACTTCGCACAGTGAAGTTACTACCGGATTAATCGGATCGACGGTAGTTTTGGGAACGGTATAGCCAGCATTAACCTTGCGGCGTTTTAATATGCAATTGGTAAGGTCACGCTGTTATAAATTGGGAAAATCGATTGCGGAGGCTGGGGTTAATGCCGATCGGACGTCGAAACTTTCTGTACGGTGCGGCAAGCGCGAGTTTCGTGCAGGCATTGCCCGATATTGTGCATGCCGCACAAACGAAACGCGCCGCAAAAACCGCTCCTTACGGCGCGGCAGTTTACCTTCCTGACCTGCAAGCTGACAGCCGGGTCGGTGAAGCCGTCGTCAAATATTGCTCACGCATCACGCCCGTCACGGAAATGAAGTGGGAAATCATGCGGCCTTCGGAAGAAGTGTTCGACTTTTCCGCAGCCGATGCGCTTGCCAACTTCGCCCGGCAAAACAAGCTGTCCATGCACGGCCATCCCCTGATCTGGTATTCGTCCAATGCACCCTGGCTGTCATCGGTCAGCGGTGCCAAGGTCGAAAAGCTGATGGAAACGCACATCGTCAAGACGATGGAACGTTACAAGGATGTCGTTCGTAGCTGGGATGTGGTGAACGAACCCATCCCTGACGTTCCCAACAACGCAAAGTCTCGGCGCGATGCCTGGTATTACGGTGCGGGATCGGACGCCATTGCCAAGGCTTTCAAGATTGCTCACGACGTTGATCCGAAAGCGCAACTCGTACTCAACGAATATGACGTGGAATTCGCGGTCGAAAAATCGCCCGCAAAACGCGCTGCATTCCGCAACCTCATTCTGGAACTACTTGATCAGGGGGCGCCGATCAACGCGGTAGGATTACAGGGCCACCTGCGTGGCGGCTGGCCGATCGCCAAGGATGAACTTGCCGCTTTCGTCACCGAAATGCGCGGCCATGGCCTCGACGTTCTGGTGACGGAACTGGACGTCATGGACCAGACCCTGCCCTCTCCGGAAGCTGAACGTGACATGCTGATAAATTCGCAGCTTCGGGATTTTCTCGAGGCGGCCTCAGCCGGCGGCCCGCTTTCCTCCATCACCACCTGGGGCATTTCCGACCAATATACCTGGATACGCTGGGCCTACCCCCGCAAGGACGGAACCGCCAACCGCCCGCTGCCGCTGGACTGGAGCTTCAACGAAAAACCCATGATGACCATCATCAACGAATTCCGGAGCCGCGGCGCATGAATGGTGAAATACCCCTGCCGCCTGTCAGCAAGGCGCTACAGGTCAATCTGCACCCCTTCGATGCCCCACATGCAGCTTTAACACTTCCTCACCAGCTCCGGGTATGGGGCGGGCAGGTCGACCGTATTCTGCTGACTGTCGATACCGGGCAAGTCGGCGCGGGACGTTATAAGGGCAACGGCTTCGAGCCGGCCAGAAAACGTCTGTTCGACATGCTGGATGAAATGCAGGCGAACTACCCGCACCTGCACATCGATGAGGTCGACTACAGCGAAAACGCCCGCCAGGCGGTGACCGACACTTTCTTTTCCCGCTCAACGATACCCTATCCGGCAAAGGCGTTTGATGGGGGGCCGTTCCATGTCTATTTCCACGGGCTGAGGCGTGCCAATGCGCGGTATGTCTTGCACATGGACAGCGACATGATGTTCGGCGGAGGCAGCCAGAGCTGGTTCGATGAAGCAATCCAACTTCAAAAGGACAATCCTGACGCGCTCTGCATAACGCCGTTTTCCGGTCCGCCGACTGTCCGCGGCGATCTCGACATCACCCGCCATGTAGGCATGCCTGGGGTCAAGAACATTCCGATCCCGCGTAAACTTCCAGTACGCACGCCCACCTGGCGCTTCGCGACGGTCTCGACGCGCCTTTTCATGATCGACATGGAGCGTTTTGCAAAAAAGGTCACGTCGCTGGAGCTGTTGCGACCGGACGTAAAACGGCGCATCCGTTCCGTGGCTTACAACCAGCAGCCGATTTCAATGCCGGCGGAAGAGGTGCTCAGCGAAAACATGATGCGGCTCGGTGTCTACCGGCTGGATTTTCTGGGAGAGGGCAAGGGCATGTATTCTTTGCACCCGCCTTACCGTTCGCCGGAATTTTATGCCGCCCTGCCCTCGATCGTCGAACGTATCGAAAAAGGCGATATTCCCGAGGGGCAACTTGGCGACTTCGATATCAACGGATCGATGGTGGACTGGACCAGCGCGCTCGCGGCCAAGACGAAAAGCAAGCGTTACGCCAAGGCACTTCGCCATCTGATCACGGCGAACATTCAACGTTTCGGCAAGGCCTGAGCGGCCTTCCGGAAAGCACCTGGATCAAAGGTGACGAATTACGCGTAACGCGCCGCAATGTCTTCGTGATCGTTGCGGCGCAGATAACGCAGCAGACCAAGCGCCACTGCGATACCGATGCCGAGGAACACACCTCCGGCACCACCGGCGATCAGGAATGTCAATTTGCTTGGCGGCCAGCTTCTGGAGTTCGGCTCAACCGGCTGCGAAATGACCCGAACATTGGTGGAATCAATCGCCTGCTGCTCGGCAATCTGGCGTGAACGTGTCAGGTAGGTTTCGTAGATCGCCGCCGCGGAACGGGCGTCTCGGTCCAAATCCCGCAACCGCACCTGCGCTTCGTTGTCGGTAAAGACGTTGGCGCGCTCGGCCACGGCTTTCAACCGCAGAGCATCGAGAGATGAACGGGCCTCACCAACATTGAGTTTGGCTGCCTGGAGAATGCGCTGCGCTTCTTCCTGCATGCCGCGTTCGAGCATATCGCGCTCGGCACCAGCCGTCGCAAGCCTTGGATGGCGTGCACCATAGGTCAGGGTCATCGCGCCGATCTGCTGTTGCAGGGTACTGTACTGAGCACGAATCGTGTTCATCGTCTGGGAATCGAAGATCGCAGCGCTCTGGGTACGGTTCTGGGCAATCGCCGCATCCATCTGCTTGAGACGCGATTCCTCCTGGATCACCCGTTGCTGCGCGGCCAGAACCTGCGCGTTGAGCTCGCCAGACGTCTGATCGCTGACAAGCTGACCATTGTTTTCCTGCAAGCCATTTTCCCGCCGGAAGTCGGCCACACGCTTTTCGGCTACCGTCACGTTCTCACGCATTTCCTCCAGCCGAGCCTTCAGATCGCCGACAACCCGTTGGCTGCTATCGGAGTTCATCTGGAACAGTTCGCTTTCGAACGCCTTGACGATAGCCTTGGACACCAGGACCGATTTTTCCGCGTCGTTTGTCCAGACCGAAAGTGTCACGACAAAGGAGCGCGGATCGCGTTCTGCCGCCACCCTGTCACCCAACGAACGCAAGGCGCCGATCTTGTTGTCGCCGTCTTCGGGACGCGAAGAAAACATGGCTTTCAGTCGTGCAATCGGCGGCGGATTGATGAATTCGCTATCCTGATCGAGTTTCAGCTCATCGACCACCCGCGCCAGAACATTGCGCGAAGTGATGGTGCGCAGCTTGCTTTCAACTTCGAGAATTTGCGTATCGCGCTGCTGATTGGGCGAAAATACGCCATCGTTGACGACGTTCAGGTTGGACGGATTAACGACGATATCCGTGTAACTCGTGTAACGCGGTGGCGTCATATAGGCGTAGGACAGAGCGGCAGCGACACAGAGAATGATCGCCAGAACGATCCACAAAATTCCGTCGCGCAACCACGACAAGATGTCATCCACACCGATCCGATCGATGTATTTCAGACCGGGCAAGGCGTTCGACAAGCCGGCGCTGGGTGATGATTTCGTCGCCGGTTTTGCTGCACGCACCTGCTCAGCGGCGGGCGTTGCCTTTGGCTCAAGGTGCTCTTTCAGCACCGTGCGCTCGAAGACCTCATCATCATCGACGAGATCATCCAGCAGCGAACCCTGCGATTGTGCGGGAGGTGCTTTTTCATCGAGCGGACGTGTCTGCTTATGTCCCGCCTTTTGAAGCCTGTACATCAGCCAATCCAACTCGAACAAACCATAAAGAAGGTCTCAAAACGTGTTATATGCTCGCCAAAACCCCATTGGTCGGCAAGTCTAAGGTGAACGGGTGAATTTTAGGTTACCCTTTTATCCGCACATCTTTCCGTATTTGTGGCTGCCATGAAAGTGATGATTGACTTCCATGGATCGATACCGTTCTTTTCGTCGTTATATATTTATATTATCCATTTGAACCTCAATGATTTTACCGCAATGGAGTTTGGCATGAGCCTGAAATTTGGAACGAGCGGCCTTCGCGGTCTCTCTGTCGACCTGAAGGGAAAAGCCTCTGCCGTTTATGCAACGGCATTTGCGCGACACCTTCTGAAATCAGGCCAGGCAAAGGCGGGCGACCCCATCCTCGTCGGTCGCGATTTTCGCGATTCCAGCCCCGATGTTTCGGCCACCTGTATCGGCGCCTTGAAAAAAGCGGGTCTCGTGCCGCTTGATTGCGGTACCGTGCCAACACCGGCGCTGGCGCTTTATGGCCTGTCGTTGAAAGCTGCGGCCCTGATGATTACCGGCTCGCACATTCCGGCCGATCGCAACGGGATCAAATTCTACCGCCCTGACGGAGAAATCGACAAGCAGGACGAAACCGCGATTGCCGCGCTGGCGAAAGACGTCGAGGCAGAAGGCATCACTGATGAAGCAGCAGCCGCAGAAGACCGGTCTTCCGTCGTCGCGGAACTCTTCTACGAGCGTAATATTTCGCTGCTGCCGGCAGGCGCCCTTTCCGGCCTGAAAATTGGCGTCTATCAGCATAGCACCGTCGCTCGCGATCTGTTTGTCGATGTTCTCGCCCATTATGGTGCCAATGTCGTGCCACTCGGCCGCTCCGAAACATTCATTCCGGTCGATACCGAAGCCGTTTCACCAGAGACCCTCGACCTTCTGAAAAAGTGGTCCGCTGAACATAAGCTCGACGCGATTGTCTCTGCCGATGGTGATGGCGATCGCCCGCTTCTCGCCGATGAAAAGGGTATTCCGCTGCGCGGCGACCTGATCGGTCTGATCACGGCCAATTTCCTTGAAGCTGGCGTTGTGGTCACACCCGTGACGTCCAATTCCGGCATTGAAGCAAGCGGGCATTTCGCAGTTACCCGCACAAAGGTCGGATCTCCCTTTGTTATCGCCGGCATGGGAGACGCACTTGCAGCCGGAAAGAACGGTGTGATGGGATTTGAGGCCAATGGCGGCCTGCTGACTGCTTCAACCTTCACCGTCAACGGCAAGCCATTGGCGCCTTTGCCGACCCGTGACAGCTTCCTGCCAGTCCTTGCCGTTCTGCTGCTTTCTGCCGAGCAGAAAAAACCATTGTCCGAGATCGCCAGTGCCTACAACTTGCCGGTTGCTGCGGCGGACCGTCTTGAAAACTTCGCGCAGGAGAAAAGTGCCGCACTGATGTCCTATCTGCGCGCGTCGAAGGACAATCTGGCAAAATTCCTCGAGCCGGTTGGTGCCGTGAAAGCCACCAGCGATATCGATGGCTTGCGTGTTGCGCTGACGAATGGCAGCACGATCCACTTCCGCCCCTCGGGCAATGCGCCTGAAATGCGCTGCTACGTCGAGGCAGCCAATCAGGATGAAGCCGAAACGCTGCTTCACAAGGGCCTCGATCTCATCCGCAACTTCGGTTGATTTGCGAGTTGAGAAAAACGCGAGGGGCCGAATGACGCACCTCGCGTTTTGATGTTGCTCTTGCTGCTACCGGGCGCGATAAGAACCGGTAAGAGCGGGAGGCCAACTTGAGCGGCGAAACCATTACCCTTTACGAAGCCATTGGCGGCGATGCCACAGTGCGCGCCCTTTCAAAACGTTTCTACGCGTTGATGGATACTTTGCCGGAGGCTGCCCGGTGCCGGGCCATCCATCCAGCCGATCTCTCGGGTAGCGAGAGCAAATTTTATGACTATCTGACCGGTTATCTTGGCGGACCACCGGTCTATGTCGAAAAATACGGACATCCGATGTTGCGGCGTCGCCATTTCGCTGCACCGATCGGTCCGGCGGAACGCGACGAATGGCTGCTCTGCTTCCGTCGCGCCATGGACGAAACAATCGAGAATCCGAAACTCCGGGACATCATCTGGGCACCGGTCGAGCGGCTGGCACTCCACATGCAGAATCAGGAAGAAAGCGCATCATGAAGAGCGAGAGACTGCGTTCATTTGTCCTGTTTTTGGGAAGCGTTCTCGGCGCTTGCGGCGTCATGCTGGCAGCGGCAGCAACCCACACCGGCGAGACCTACATGCTGGGGAAAGCCTCAGCCATGGCGCTTGCTCACGCGCCGGTCCTCGTCGCGCTTTCCGTTGGCTGGGAGCGCATCAGAACGGCGATGCCCGCAGGCTTGGTGCTTGGCATCGGCACAGCGCTTTTCGTCGGCGACCTCGTATCGCGGCACTTTTCCGGTAACAGCCTGTTTCCATTCGCGGCACCGGCCGGCGGCATTGGCATGGTCGCAGGCTGGTTCGTTCTGGCAGCCGGCGCGTTCATGAAGCCGAAAAACTGATCCTATCAGCCGTTTTTACCGGCGAAACTTCAAGATGTTGCGACCATCAGCAGCGTCTCGACCGAGGTCGAATGTCGAGGCCTCTCCCGGCTGGCGTGTCCTGAGATAAGGGAAGTTCACCACATTGCTGGCGTGTCTGGCAGCACGGTTGCGCCGCTCACGCTCTCCGACGATTTCGAACATTTCGGTCAAAACCGGATCGGCGGCCTGTTCGGCCATTTTATGAAGCTCGACGCGGCAGGCTTCACCTGTCGCGTCGGCGTCTCTATCCGTAACGTTATTGCGCTCTTCGCTCATCGCTTGCGGTCCGTTCATTCATCGTCTGAAGTGCACGCTCCAGACTGGATTTGCTGCCGTTGCGCAGCGGAATGAACGTCTTGCCGAATTTCTTGCAACCGGACTTCACCCGCAGACACGCATCGTGGCTGATACAGTCGATCGGGCAGAAAACGCAGTCGACGGAAGGAAGAACGGTATCGATGCGGGAAACCGCTTCGCGCAACCCACCATCGTGATGAATGAGTTCCGCACCGAAATTGCTGGCGATCTGGCGAAGATGCGCGACCTGACAGTCACGGCCGCCAACATAAAGAAAGCTTTTCGGGCCGGAGGGCTGGGTATCGACAACATCTCTTTCGGACTGCTGCGATGCCTTGCCCTGCTTGCCGCCGCGATCGGCCTTCTTCTTTTCCTTGCGTGCCATGCACTCACCTACCGGTTGTCTGTTGCACTCTGATCGTCAGAGCCTTTTGATCGGAATGCCGGCACCATAATAAAGATGAGTTTTAGAGTAAAGTATAAAGGTGATAATTTTTATCATGTTTTAGCCCATAACTTTTCCGCGTGGAAAATCAGAGCTAATCGCCGATTTTCAACCCACCCATGAAAAGTTGCTCGAGATGACGGGCAGCATCCTCAAAACGACCTTCGCCGGATTTCTCGTCGCCGAGGACAGCACGCACCTGAACATCGAAGTCCGCGTAATGCTGGGTTGTGGACCAGATGGAAAAAATCAGGTGGTAGGGGTCGCATTTGGCAATCCGGCCCGCCTTGATCCAGACGCGGATCACCTCTGCCTTTTCATCCACCAGTTGTTTGAGCGGCCCCCTCAACTCATCTTCTATATGCGGTGCGCCCTGCAGAATCTCGTTGGCAAACAGACGGCTCTCCCGCGGATAGTCCCGCGACATCTCAAGCTTTCGGCGGATATAAGACCGTATTTCGCTTTCTGGATTGCCCGTCGCATCGAAAGCGCGCAACGGGTCAAGCCAGGTGTCCAGCACACGCTCGATCAGAGCCCGATGCATGGCCTCTTTGGTACGAAAATAATAAAGCACGTTGGGCTTCGACATGCCCGCCGCCTCGGCGATCTGGTCAATGGTGGAACCGCGGAAACCGTTGACCGAAAAAACGCTGAGCGCCGCCTCGAGAATGGTTTCCTGTTTCTCTTCCTGGATACGCGTGCGCTTCTGTGTTTTTGCTGCTCGCGGTTTTGCCATCGGCGCTCTCTGTTTCTTTTTAATGCATCTGCTAAAAGGGCTAGATTAAAAAATAATCACAGCGCACAGTTTAGGCAAAATCATTGCGATTCGTCACAAAAATCCCTTGCTGACATTTTCGCGAATTTGCAATGTTTACCAGTCGGTCAATTTATCCGCCATCATTATCGCAAGGCAATGACCTTGTTCTTACAGGCGGAAAATGGGAACGGCACGAGCTTTGCATCCGCAATAACAACAAACTGCGAGGACAACACTTCATGGCAGCGGGTAAGAATTTGGCGGTTGATACCAATCGCCTGTGGGACAGCTTGATGGAGATGGCGAAAGTCGGACCCGGCATTGCTGGCGGCAACAACCGCCGGACGCTGACCGATGAGGATGCCGAAGGTCGCAGCCTGTTCCAACGCTGGTGCGAAGAGGCCGGGATGAGCGTCGGCGTCGACAGGATGGGCACGATGTTCGCAACCCGCCCAGGCAGCGACCCGGACGCCCTGCCCGTCTACATGGGCAGCCATCTCGATACCCAGCCGACCGGCGGGAAATTTGACGGCGTGCTTGGTGTGCTTGCCGGACTGGAGGTCGTCCGCAGCCTCAACGATCTCAACATCACCACCAAACATCCGATTGTCGTGACAAACTGGGCCAACGAAGAAGGCGCACGGTTTGCCCCTGCAATGCTGGCATCAGGCGTGTTCGCCGGTATTCATACGCTCGATTACGCCTATGCGCGTACCGATAGCGACGGCAAGACCTATGGAGAAGAACTCAAGCGCATCGGCTGGCTCGGCGATGAAGAGGTCGGCGCGCGCAAGATGCACGCCTATTTCGAGTATCACATCGAACAGGGACCGATTCTTGAGGCCGAAGAAAAACAGATTGGTGTCGTTACCCATTGCCAGGGACTGTGGTGGCTGGAAATCACGCTGACCGGCAAAGAAGCGCATACAGGCTCCACACCGATGGCAATGCGCGTCAATGCCGGACTGGCAGCCGCCCGCATTCTTGAAAAAGTGCAGGACGTCGCCATGGCCCACCAGCCGGGCGCCGTCGCCGGCGTCGGCCGAATGAACTTCACACCGAATTCCCCCAACGTCCTGCCCGGTAAAGTGGTCTTCACCATTGATCTGCGCACCCCCGATCAGTCGAAACTCGACAGCATGCGCGCCATTTTCGAACAGGAAGCGCCGAAGATTGCCGCCGAACTCGGGGTTGGTTGCTCGATTGAGGCCATTGGCCATTTCGACCCAATTGCCTTCGATCCGGTGCTGGTGGACCGTGTTCGCACCGCAGCCGACAAATTGGGCTACAGCCACATGGATATCATTTCCGGCGCAGGCCACGATGCCTGCTGGACGGCGAAGCTGGCGCCAACGACCATGATCTTCTGCCCCTGTGTCGACGGCCTCTCCCACAATGAAGCGGAGGAAATCTCCCCTGAATGGGCAGCAGCCGGATGTGATGTCCTTCTGCATGCCGTGCTTGAGACGGCGGAGATCGTGGCGTGACTGTGACAATTGCAACTGAGCATCCGAACCAGCCCGACGTAGTGGCGTTGATTGGGCTTTCGGACGAATACATGGCGTCGCTTTATCCGCCGGAAGGCAACTTCGCCGTTGACGTGGATGCCCTGTCCAAGCCGGATATTTCTTTCCTGGTCGGAAGACTGGATGGCAAGGCCGTCGCCTGTGGCGCGATCAAATGGTTTGACGATGGCAGTGCCGAACTGAAGCGCATCTTCGTGCATGACGACGCACGCGGTCACGGCATCGGCCGCAAGATCATGGCGGCTCTGCAGGCACTGGCAACGGAACGTGGCGTCAACCGGCTTTATCTCGAGACCGGTCCGCTGAATGTCGAGGCAGTCGGTCTCTACGAAGCTCTCGGTTATCGGCAATGCGGGCCTTTTGCAGACTACGAGGAAAACCCTCACAGCCTTTTCATGGTCAAGGACATTCAGCAGCAGGGAGCGAAGGCATGAGCTGCTTTCCAGACGGAGAAGCCATTTCAGTGCCTCGCGGCTCCGCACCAAACCACGATCAGACATGATGTTCAGTCCTTGAGATCATAAATCTCGGGTGATTGACTGCGGCAATAAATAAGGGGAACGACCAATGGCCACAGTGATCAAGAACGGCACCATCGTCACGGCCGACCTGACATACAGGGCGGACGTCAAAATTGACAGCGGCAAGATCATCGAGATCGGCCCCGACCTCCTGGGTGACGAGGTGCTGGACGCGACCGGCTGCTATGTCATGCCAGGCGGGATAGACCCGCACGTGCATTTGGAAATGCCGTTCATGGGCACCTATTCCGCTGATGATTTCGAAAGCGGCACGCGTGCGGCGCTGTCCGGCGGAACCACCATGGTGGTGGACTTCTGCCTGCCGGACCCCGGCCAGTCGCTTCTCGATGCCTTGCAGCGCTGGGACAACAAGGCAACGCGCGCCACTTGCGATTACTCGTTCCACATGGCCGTGACATGGTGGGGCAAACAGGTCTTCGATGAGATGAAGACCGTCGTCGAAGAAAAGGGCATCAACTCCTTCAAGCATTTCATGGCCTACAAGGGCGCGCTGATGGTGAACGACGACGAGATGTTTGCCTCGTTCTCGCGCTGCGCGGAACTGGGCGCTATCCCGTTCGTGCACGCCGAAAACGGCGATATCGTCGCCCAGATGCAGGAAAAACTGATCACGGAAGGTAACAACGGCCCAGAGGCACACGCCTATTCGCGTCCTGCCTCTGTGGAGGGCGAGGCAACCAACCGCGCCATCATCATTGCCGATATGGCCGGAGCACCGCTATACGTTGTGCATACCTCATGCGAACAGGCGCATGAGGCGATCCGCCGTGCCCGGCAGAACGGCATGCGGGTTTTCGGCGAACCGCTGATCCAGCATCTCGTCCTCGACGAACGCGAATACGCCAGTGCCGACTGGGATCACGCTGCCCGTCGCGTCATGTCGCCACCCTTCCGCAACAAACAGCATCAGGACAGCCTTTGGGCGGGCCTCGCCGCCGGCTCCCTTCAATGTGTGGCGACAGACCATTGCGCCTTTACCACGCAACAGAAGCGCTTCGGCATCGGCGATTTCCGCAAGATCCCGAACGGCACCGGCGGCCTTGAGGATCGCATGCCATTGTTGTGGACGCATGGTGTTGCGACAGGACGGTTGACGATGAACGAGTTCGTCGCCGTCACCTCGACGAACATCGCCAAGATCCTCAACATCTACCCGAAGAAAGGGGCGATCCTCGTCGGTAGCGATGCCGATATCGTCGTCTGGGACCCTCTGCGCGAAAAGACGATCACTGCCGCCGGTCAGCAATCGGCAATCGACTACAACGTCTTCGAGGGACAGAAGGTCAAGGGCCTGCCGCGCTTCACCCTGTCGCGTGGACTGGTCACCGTCGAAGAGACAACCATCAAGACACAGGAAGGACATGGCAAGTTCGTTGCTCGCGATCCCTACCCCGCCGTCAACAGGGCGCTGTCGACCTGGAAGGAACTCGTCGCGCCGCGCAAGGTGGAGCGCACCGGCATCCCCGCGAGCGGAGTGTGACGGTGAGCACTGTATCAAAACCTGAAATCGTAATCGCGGCAGCCATCCTGTTGAACGACAGGCGGGAGATGCTGGTCGTTCGCAAGCGCGGTACCACGCAGTTCATGCAGCCGGGCGGCAAGATAGATGCCGGTGAAACAGCCGAAGAAGCTCTGCATCGGGAACTGGAAGAGGAGATCGGCCTTGTGCTTCCTGCCAATACGGCAAGCTATAAAGGTGTTTTTCGCGAAGAAGCGGCCAACGAAACGGGTGCAGATGTCGTCGCCCATACCTTCATTGCCCGCCTTACGACCGGCGTCCTGCCACGGGCCGAAATAGAGGAAGTTCGCTGGCTTGCCATCGACGGCGTGTCCGGACTGCCGCTTGCCAAGCTTACCGAAACACAAATGCTACCGCTGGCGCGTGCGGCCCTGGCGGAAAGTGTGAACGAACCCCGATGAATACGTCCTCTTCATACTCCGTCGTCTCGGCAAAAAATCTGGGCCTCACCTTTGAGACGAATGATGGCCCCGTGCACGCGCTGTCCAACGTCAATCTCGAAGTTGGCAAGGGTGACTTCGTCTCCTTCATCGGCCCTTCCGGATGCGGAAAGACCACCTTCCTTCGGGTCATCGCCGATCTCGAAAAACACACATCCGGAGAGATCGCCGTCAACGGCACGACGCCGGAGAATGCCCGTAAGGATCGCTCTTACGGCTACGTGTTTCAGGCCGCAGCACTTTATCCGTGGCGCACCATAGAGAAGAATATCGCGCTACCGCTCGAGATCATGGGCTACACCAGGGCCGAACAGCAGGAGCGTATCGAGCGTACGCTTGACCTCGTCAACCTCGCCGGTTTCGGCAAGAAATATCCCTGGCAACTGTCTGGCGGCATGCAGCAACGCGCATCGATCGCCCGTGCCCTTGCCTTCGATGCCGATCTCCTGCTGATGGATGAGCCGTTTGGCGCATTGGACGAGATTGTGCGCGACCATCTGAACGAGCAGCTCCTGAAACTGTGGGATGCAACCGGCAAGACGATCTGCTTCGTCACGCACTCCATTCCCGAGGCCGTTTATCTGTCCACCAAGATCGTTGTCATGTCGCCACGGCCAGGTCGGGTAACAGACGTGATCGAATCCACCCTTCCGCGAGAGCGCCCACTGGAGATCCGCGAAACACCGGAGTTTCTGGAAATTGCCCACCGCGTTCGCGAAGGGCTGAAGGCGGGGCACAGCTATGAGGGCTGATCTCACGCACAGACAGTCCACACCGCTCTTGAAAAGAAGGGCGCAGCAATGACCCTTTTTCGCGACCGTGTTCTGCCTGTCGTCACCGTCGTTCTCGCCATTCTCGTCATCTGGCATCTGGCGGTCGTCTACCTCAACATGCCATTCGCCCGTGATCAGGCTGCACGCGCCGGTCAGCAAGCAGGCTTCTGGCAGCTTCTGCCGCAGACTTTTGCGCAGGAGCGACCTGTTCTGCCCGCGCCCCACCAGATCGTCGCCGAGCTTTGGGACACCACCGTCAATAAGGCGATCACCTCCAAGCGCAGCCTCGTCTATCATTCTGGCGTAACGCTGTCGGCTACCCTGCTGGGTTTCGCCATCGGCACGGTTCTCGGTATTCTCTTGGCAGTCGCGATTGTCCACAATCGCGCCATGGACCGTTCCGTCATGCCGTGGATCATCGCCAGCCAGACGATCCCGATCCTTGCGGTCGCGCCGATGATTATCGTTGTGCTGAACTCCATCGGCATTTCGGGTCTTTTGCCCAAGGCGCTCATTTCAACCTATCTCAGCTTCTTCCCGATCGTTGTCGGCATGGTGAAGGGTCTGCGCAGTCCCGAAACCATCCAGCGCGATCTGATGCACACCTATAATGCGTCACCGAGCCAGATTTTCTGGAAGCTACGCTGGCCGTCTGCCCTGCCCTACCTCTTCACCTCACTGAAAATCGCGGTCGCTATCTCGCTGGTTGGCGCAATTGTCGGTGAATTGCCGACCGGTGCTGTCGCCGGCCTTGGTGCCCGCCTGCTCTCCGGCTCCTATTACGGCCAGACCGTGCAGATCTGGGCGGCTTTGTTCATGGCTGCGGCCGTGGCTGCCATACTCGTATCGATTATCGGCCTTGCCCACACGGCGGTGCTGAAAAGAATGGGAGAGAGGCCATGAGCAATCCCGGCTGGTTTGTCTTCGCCATCGCCTTTTGGGTTATCGCGTGGTGTCTCAATGAGTGGCTGGTGCGTCGAAATTTCACCATGCCCGCCGCCAGACGCACGGTCGGAATTGCGGTACCGCTGCTGTTCGGCCTTGCGCTGATCGTTTTGTGGGAGGGCATCGTTCGCGGCTTTTCCGTTCCGCCGATCTTGCTACCTGCGCCAAGTGCCATTTTTCTGCGGTTGATATCGTCATTGCCGACCCTGTGGGCGGATTTCCGCCAGACCTTTATCAAATCCGTGCTGACAGGATACGTGCTCGGTTGCGGGTTGGGCTTCGCCGTTGCCATTCTCATTGACCGTTCGCCATTCCTGCAACGCGGCCTACTGCCCATCGGCAACTTCGTCTCAGCGCTACCAGTGGTCGGCATCGCGCCGATCATGGTCATGTGGTTCGGTTTCGACTGGCAATCGAAAGTGGCAGTTGTCGTCATCATGACCTTCTTTCCCATGCTGGTGAACACCGTACAGGGGCTTGCTGCATCCAGTCACATGGAGCGAGACCTTATGCGCACTTACGCGGCAGGCTGGTGGCAAACACTGGTGAAGCTGCGCCTGCCCGCGGCATGGCCCTTCATCTTCAACGCACTCAAAATCAACTCCACGCTGGCATTGATCGGTGCCATCGTTGCAGAATTCTTCGGCACGCCGATCGTCGGCATGGGCTTCCGCATTTCTGCGGAAATGGGCCGCAGCAATGTCGATATGGTCTGGGCCGAAATCGCCGTCGCGGCGTTGGCCGGCTCCGGCTTTTACGGTCTTGTGGCGCTCGCAGAGCGGGCCGTCACCTTCTGGCATCCGTCCGTCCGTGGGGGACGAACGTAAACAACGAAAAAAGGGAACAGCGATGAAAACAAGACTAGCATCTCTTCTTCTTGCCGGTGCGGCGATGATGACGGCCTTCAACGTTCAGGCCGCTGAAAAACTGACATTGCAACTGAAATGGGTCACCCAGGCACAGTTCGCGGGTTATTACGTCGCCAAGGACAAGGGTTTCTATGAGGCCGAAGGTCTCGATGTCGACATCAAGCCGGGCGGCCCGGATATCGCACCGGCACAGGTTCTGGCCGGCGGTGGAGCAGACGTTATCGTCGACTGGATGCCATCGGCGCTTGCGACCCGCGAAAAAGGCGTGCCGCTCGTCAACATCGCCCAGCCGTTCAAGAAGTCCGGCATGATGCTGACCTGCCTCAAGGAAACCGGCATCACAAAGCCTGACGACTTCAAGGGCAAGACACTCGGCGTCTGGTTCTTCGGCAACGAATATCCGTTCCTGTCGTGGATGTCGCATCTGAAGATCCCCACCACCGGTGGCGCGGATGGCGTGACCGTACTGAAGCAGGGCTTCAACGTTGATCCGTTGCTGCAGAAGCAGGCCGCCTGCATTTCCACCATGACCTACAACGAATATCTGCAGGTTCTGGAAGCTGGCATCAAGGCTAGCGATCTCGTCACCTTCAAATACGAAGATGAGGGCGTCGCCACGCTCGAAGATGGCCTCTACGTGCTGGAAGACAAGCTGAAGGACGCAAAGTTCAAGGAAAACCTCGTTAAGTTCGTTCGCGCTTCGATGAAGGGCTGGAAATGGGCGGAGGAAAATCCGGATGATGCCGCAGATATCGTTCTGGAAAACGATGCCTCCGGTGCACAGACGGAAGCCCACCAGAAGGGCATGATGACGGAAGTGGCCAAGCTGATTGCAGGTTCGACAGGCGCTCTCGACAAGGCGGATTATGACCGTACCGTCAAGACGCTGCTCGGCGGCGGCTCCGATCCGGTCATCACCAAAGAGCCTGTCGGCGCCTTCACCACCGAAATCAGCGAAGCTGCGCTGAAATAAATCCCTGCTGTTTGAAAGCATTGTAGATGCGCGGTATGTTTATATCGCGCATTTTTTCTATACCCCGGGTTCGCCAGCCATAAGTTTCAATATGTTGCGTTATACAAAAATGTATATCAAGCATGCCTGTTGCCCGGATTGATTTGCACCCGGCAAAGAACTAGAGTCCCCGCCACAAGACTGCACTTTTTGATCTTGTATAAAAAGCACCAAAGCTGAGGTGCTTGAAGATTCGCGTTGAGGGGCGTTCGAATCGGGAGGATTGAAAAGCAAGTATTGTACCCCTTGTTTCAGATTCATTGTCGCATGTCCTTGTTGTGGAAGCCTTCGGCTGTAGGAAATGCGAGCAGATTGGCGGACTAAGACACATGCGATACAAATCAAAGCTTGGCCGGGTTGCTGTCCTTCTCCTTTCCGTGGCGATCTTGCCGCTTCCGGTGCTGGCCGAAGGCGAAAGTCAGCCTTCCGCAGCACGCCAGAACCTGCCCTCCATCGTCGTTGTCCACGCGGCCGAGCGACCGCTCGTGGATCGCGTCATTGCAACCGGCACCATCAAGCCGGTGGACGAGATTTATGTGCAGCCTCTGGTCGATGGCCTCTCCATCGATAAGCTGAACGCCGATATCGGCGACCAGGTGGAAGCCAATGCGGTTCTTGCCGAACTCTCTACAGACAGCCTGATCCTGCAGAAGAGCCAGTACCAGGCCAATAAGGCCAAGGCTCAAGCCTCGCTTACCCAGTCCAAGGCGCAGGTCCTCGAGGCCGAAGCCAATCTGAACGATGCCATTCGTCAGCGTGATCGTGCCGCAAGACTCGGCCAGACCGGTTCCGGCTCAGTTTCCCAGGTCGAACAGACGCAAGCCGCAGCGGAGGTCGCAAAGGCACGCCTGGATGCCGCCAAACAGGCCGTCTCGGCGGGTGAAGCGGACATCAAGGTTGTCGATGCCCAGATCGAGGATGTTGATCTGCGGTTGACACGCACGGGCGTAAAAACTCCCGTTGCCGGCATTGTCTCGGCCAAAAACGCCAAGGTCGGCGCCGTCGCCAGCGGTGCCGGCACCCCGCTCTTCACCATCATCAAGGATGGGGCCATCGAACTGGTCGCGGATCTCTCCGAAACCGATATCCAGAAGATCAAGGTCGGTCAGAAAGCCTATTTGACGGTTGCCGGCGGAAGCGCGAAAATAGAAGGCAAGGTACGCCTCGTCTCGCCGACGGTGGATGCAACCACGCGCCTCGGCTCCGTGCATGTCGTATTGCCGGTTGATAGCCCAGCGCGTGCCGGCATGTACGCCAGCGCCGAAATCATCGTCGAAGAGACAACGGCACTCTCCCTGCCTCTTTCTGCCGTGACGGCGGGACGCCAGGGCTCGACGACGCGCAAGATCGAAGGTGATGTCGTCAAGCAGGTCAAGATCGAAACCGGCATCGAAGACGGCGGTTTCATTCAGATTGTCAGCGGCATCGCGGCTGGAGACATGGTTGTCGAAAAAGCTGGAGCATTCGTCCGTGATGGCGACCGGATCAAACCGGTAGAAGCCCAGACCACTGCGTCCAACTGACTGAGGGAATGATATGAATTTCTCTGCATGGTCAATCCGCAACCCGATTGCGCCGCTTCTGGGCTTTGCGCTGTTGATGTTCCTCGGCATGCAGGCGTTTTACGCCCTGCCGATTACCCGTTTCCCCAATATCGACGTTCCTGTCGTTTCCGTCACCGTGACCCAGAGCGGCGCATCGCCGTCGGAACTGGAAATGCAGGTGACGAAGGAGATCGAGGACGCCGTTGCCGCGATCAGCGGCATCGATGAAATCCAGTCGACCGTGGTGGACGGGCAGTCGACCACGACCGTGATGTTCCGCATTGAAAAGCCGACTGAAGAGGCTGTTCAGGACACCAAGGACGCCATCGACAAGATCCGCAGCGACTTGCCGGCTGATATCGAAGAGCCGATCGTCACCAAGATCGACGTCGAGGGACAGGCAATCCAGACCTTTGCGGTTTCCTCGCCCAACATGACGCTGGAAGAGCTGTCCTGGTTCGTGGATGACACGATCAAGCGCTCGCTTCAGGGCAAGTCTGGCGTCGGCAAGGTTGACCGCTACGGCGGCGCAGACCGCGAAGTGCGTGTCTCTCTCAACCCAGCCAAGCTGGACGCCTATGGCATCACCGCCACCGAGGTGAACACGCAGCTTCGTGGCACCAATATTGACCTCGGTTCTGGTCGCGGCCAGATCGGCGGCAACGAGCAGACGATCCGCACGCTGGGCGACACGCGCAACGTGGCAGATCTCTCCAATACGACCATTGCGCTTTCAGGAGATCGTTTCGTCAAGCTCTCCGAACTCGGCACCGTGACCGATACCTATGAAGAGCCGAAATCCTTCTCGCGCTTCAACGGCAACCCGGCCGTTACCTTTGCGGTGTTCCGCGCCAAGGGTGCCAGCGAAGTATCCGTTGCCGAAACGGTGGCCGAAAGTCTCGACCAGGTCCGCAAGGACAATCCGGATGTATCGATCCAGATGGTCGATGATGCGGTCTATTTCACCTACGGCAACTACGAAGCAGCACTCCACACGCTGATTGAAGGCGCGATCCTCGCCGTCATCGTGGTCTTCCTGTTCCTGAAGAACTGGCGCGCCACCCTGATCTCGGCTGTCGCCTTGCCGTTGTCAGCGATCCCGACGTTCTGGATCATGGACATGTTGGGCTTTTCGCTCAACCTCGTCAGCTTCCTGGCTTTGACACTCGCCACGGGTATTCTCGTCGACGATGCCATCGTGGAAATCGAAAACATTGCCCGCCACATCAAGATGGGCAAAACGCCTTACCGGGCAGCCCTCGAGGCAGCGGATGAAATCGGCCTTGCGGTGATTGCGACCAGCTTCACCATCATCGCCGTCTTCGTGCCCGTGTCCTTCATGCCCGGCATACCTGGCCAATACTTCATTCAGTTCGGCCTGACGGTTGCCTTCTCCGTGTTCTTCTCGCTGATGGTCGCACGCCTGATAACGCCATTGATGGCCGCTTATCTGATGCGTGCCGAAGACGCGATGGACGACCACCACGACAATGATGGCAGGCTGATGAAGGCCTACACGCGCATGGTCACAGCCACCACCCACTATTGGTGGTCACGCTATCTGACCTTGCTGGGTGCCATCGCTTTCCTCGTCGGCTCCGTCTTCCTTCTCAGCGGCGTTCCCGGCAGCTTCCTGCCGCCGGATGATGCTTCGCGTGTGACGTTGTCCATCGAGTTACCACCGAATGCGACACTGGATGAGACCGACCGCACGACGACAGCCATCTATCACGCCATCCGCGACATCAATGGTGTGGAGAGTGTCTTCGTTCTTGGTGGTGCGTCGCCCAAGGGTGATCTCGAACTACGCCGGGCAACCGTCAACGTCATTCTCCAGCACCTCGATCATTCACTCGTCAAAATGTTGGTGAACAAGGGGCTGGGCTCAATCCCGCTGATTGGCCAATATCTTCCCAAGGTCGAAGAAACCGGACGCACACGCCCGCAATGGGATGTCGAACGCGATATCTTCGCAAAGGTCAACGCTATCCCGGATGTCCGGATCATCAAGCTGAACGACCGTGCGGAACGTGAACTGAGCTTCAACTTCCTGTCCAAGAACGAACAGGATCTGAACGACGCCGTTGGCGTGCTGGAATCGCGCCTGAGAGGATCGCCCATCCTCGCCAATGTCAGCTCGGAAGGCGCTCTGCCACGTCCTGAACTGCAGATCCGCCCACGCAAGGATGAAATTGCTCGCCTCGGCATTACGCCGCAGCAGATTTCTCAGACCGTACGCGTGGCAACCATCGGCGATATCGATGCGCAGCTTACCAAGATCTCTCTCGACGACCGGCAGATCCCGATCCGCGTGCAGGCATCGCTTGATACCCGCCGTGATCTGGCAACCATCCGGGCGCTGAAGATCAAGACGGCATCGGGTTCTCTGGTCCCGCTCTACAGCGTCGCCGATATCGACTATTCGGAAGGTCCAAGCTCGATCAAGCGCAACGACCGTAATCGCGTTGTCTCCATCGGTTCCGACGTTCCCTTCGGTACCGCTCTTGATACTTCGACCGCCGAATTCAAACGCATCGTTGAAGAAACAAGGCTGCCGCCGACCGTCCGTCTCGCGGAAAGTGGCGATGCCAAGGTGCAGGGAGAAATGCAGCAAGGCTTCGTCAATGCCATGCTGCTCGGTCTGATGCTGGTGCTGGTGGTACTCATCCTTCTCTTCAAGGATGTGATCCAGCCCTTCACGATCCTGTTCTCGTTGCCGCTTGCCATCGGTGGCGTAGCCGTAGCCCTCATCATCACGCAGAACGCACTGTCGATGCCTGTTCTGATCGGCATTCTGATGTTGATGGGTATCGTCACGAAAAACGCCATCCTGCTGGTGGATTTCGCCATCGAGATGCGCCGACACGGTATGGAGCGGGTTCAGGCCATGGTCGAAGCGGGCCGCAAGCGCGCCCGCCCCATCATCATGACCTCGATTGCCATGTCGGCCGGCATGTTGCCATCAGCGCTTGGCGTCGGCGAAGGCGGCTCGTTCCGTGCACCTATGGCCATTGCGGTGATTGGTGGCATCATCGTCTCGACCGTGCTTTCGCTGATCGTCGTGCCCGCGTTCTTCCTTATCATGGACGACCTCTCGCGCTTGCTCGCTCATCTCTTCGGCCGCTTCGTCGGCAAGAAGGAGCACGAGGACCCTGCACTGTCCAACGAGGAACTGTCGGGCATCGCCCGTGAAAACAGTCTGGCACTTTCTTCCCTGGAGGCGCGCGTCGCCAGCATGGAGAAGGGTGGAGCAGAAAAACCCGGTGACAAGGGCGGAAAGATATTACGTCTGCCGCCATTGGCTGCCGAATAAATCAAAGACGACGCCGGGCCAAAAACCCGGCGTTTTCATTTATGCGGTCCGGCAAAAAAATCGAACGAATGTGACAGGCACGTCCGCCATTTGATCGAAATCAATTCCCTTTCCTCCATAGCTGCTAGTTTCATCCGCATCGGAAATTGCCGGTTGAGGGACGATGCGATGAACCTTTTTCAAACAAGCGTTGTGGAGCGGGAACAAACAGGCTTCCGCGTTGCTTCGAACAACCCGGCAAACGGGTTGGGCGGGGGCCGCAGGAATATGAACAAGACAGTCAAGCTCAGCAACAAGGACCGTAACATCCTGCTGCGCGCGCCGTTGCTCGGTATTGCCGATGACGCTGCGGCCTTGCGGTTGATAGACGCCGCATCTGTAGCAAGCGCCACCGCACGCCATATCATTTTCAAGGAAGGCGAGAGCGCACAGCATTTTTACTGCGTGCTGACGGGATATGTGCGCCTTTATCGACTGGATCGGCATGGTCGAGAAGCCGACATTCGCATTTGCGGCCCGGGAGACACATTCAACGAATGCCTGATCTTCGGTAGCGACAGCTACCGCTTCAACGCGCAAGCGGCCGAAACCACCACACTTGCCCGTTTTGATCTCGAGAGGATCAGGTTTCTCGTCGATCAGGAACCGGCAATCGCCAAGGCCATCATGCGGTGCTTGTCCAATAACGCGCTTGGCAGCATGGAATGTATCGCCAACGATCGCTTGCAGACCGCGCCGCAGCGCGTCGCCCATTATCTCGTGACCCACGGCCCCCGTGATGCCGCATCCTTTTCGCTACGCCTGCCCTTCCAGAAGAGCCTGCTCGCCGGCAAGCTTGGCCTTGCTCCGGAAGCGTTATCGCGCGCCTTCTCGTCGCTCAAGAAGGCAGGTGTGACCGTCAGAGGCCGCATCGTGCAGGTCAACGACGTCGCAGCGCTGAAACAAATCTAGAATTCTTCGGGGGAGGACGAAGGGCGGGATACCGAAAGGTGTCCCGCCTTGCTTTTGTCGCTACCCGTCAGTACGCAATGAAACGATACGCGTCGTTCTCACGGGTGACGTGGAAAAACCCGCCCAGATGACCACCGGACACCAGCCAACCGTTCTCGGCAGCATCGTTCAGCGCTGTGAGGCGTGTGTCATAGGCAAGCTGCGGATCGATATCGTAAATGAAACCAACGGCCGGATCGGCAGCCTGAAGATCCGTGCTGTGCAAAACATCGCCCCACAGCAACAGCTTGCTTGCCCCTTCGCCAATCAGGTAACCCGTTTGACCTGGCGTGTGTCCAGGCAAGGAAATTGCCTCGATCCCATCGGCAATGCGCCCCGTCGGTATCGGTCTCACCATTTGCCCGCAGATATCGAGAATTCGGGCCGCGATATCGAAGGCGCCTTGCCGTGCGGGTGGCAACTTCTGGCGCTCACTTTCATTCGTGAAAAAAGCGAGATCCGCTTCTGGAATCCATATTTCCGCATTCGGAAAATAGGGAGCGCTCCCATTGAACAGGCCAAGCGCATGATCGCCGTGGATATGCGTCAGCAGGATGCGTTTGATGTCCTTCGGTTCAATGCCCGCCGCAATCATCGCAGCACGTGCGTGTCCGTAACTGTCACCCCACGCGGTTCCACAACCGGCATCGACCAGCGACAAACCGTCTGAACCGGACAGAACGAAACAATTGACGTCGACATCCACAGTTTGGCGATCGAAGGCGGAAAGCGCCGTCTTCAGAGCCGCCTCTCCTTCACGATGAATGAGATGGTCAATCGGCGCCTTGTAGACGCCGTCGACGAACCGCAGGACCTCGTAGGGTCCGAAATGAAGCGCAGGCATTTTCTTACAGACCGCCCTGTTGCTTGAGGAAACCGACGATGCGGTCGATGCCGTCGCCCCGCTTCATGTCGGTGAAAACGAACGGCATTTCCTTGCGCATCCGTGTCGCATCGCTTTCCATCACGCCGAGGTCCGCGCCGACATAGGGGGCGAGATCCTTTTTGTTGATCACCAAAAGATCCGATCGGGTAATACCAGGCCCGCCCTTGCGAGGAATTTCTTCCCCTTGGCAAACTGAAATCACGTAGATGGTGATATCGGCAAGATCGGGCGAAAACGTCGCGGCCAGATTATCGCCGCCGGATTCAATGAAGATCACATCGAGATCGGGAAAGCGTTCATTCAGGCCGGCAATCGCCTGAAGATTGATTGTCGCATCCTCACGGATCGCCGTATGCGGGCAACCGCCGGTCTCGACGCCGACAATGCGCTCCGAAGGCAGTGCCTGCATGCGCACCAGAGCTTCGGCATCTTCCTTGGTATAGATGTCATTGGTGACGACTGCGACAGAGTAATCGGCGCTCATCGCCTTGCAGAGCTTTTCAGTCAGCGCCGTCTTGCCGGAACCGACCGGCCCGCCGATGCCGATGCGAAGCGGACCATTTCCCGATTTCATGATGTTGTTCCCTTCGAAATGCTTCGTTTTGTTCTACCTTAACGCGTCGCGCCGCCGCTTCAAGGGCGCCATGCTGCGCCGCACCAAACCACTGGTCAGTTTATGAGCGGAACAGCCGCGTCGTCTGTGTCTCGTGACGCATCGTCGCCGTGTCCGCGATAATCGTCGCGCTGCCGAGGTCATCAAGCGTTGCGAGAGCCGCCCTCTCCGCGGTTTCCGCCACCCGCTTCTCACTCGACGCCAGGATGGAAACACCATCGGTCTGTCCCGCAATACCGAGCCGGATGCCGGCCGAGACGACTTGCGACACACCTGAATGCAGGTAGGCAGCGATGGCGTCCACAAGCGGCACACCATGTGCGCCCGCCACAGCGCCAACGGTGATGGGATAAGGCGCCTGTTTCGGCAGGTGCTCGAAGACCGGATGCGGCCATGCGCGGGCAGCGGCGGCAAAAGCATTGCCGAGCAGCAGCGTCTCTCGATACCGCTCCGCGGAGCCTGCCAACGCCAGGGCAAGATCCGCCGTGTCCTGCAAGACTGCGCCATCGCCGTAATGGCGCCAGCCATTGCTCAAGAACACGGCATCATTCCAGAGGGCGCCATGCGTCAGCAGAGTTTCCACCCAGTCACCGAGACTTGAAGCATCCCGCACCCTGCGATCCTCGACAGCTTTTTCCAAACCACCCGAGTAGGAAAAGGCCCCGACGGGAAACGCTGGCGACAGCCACGCCAGCAGACGCAACAAAGCGCCGACGTCTCGATCGTCGCGCATGCCTCAGCCGTGGTCGTGGTGATGATGACCATGATCATGGTCGTGATGGTGCCCGTGCGAATGGCCGCCATGGGCGTGGTAAGCGCCGCGAACCGGCTGGAATGGCTCTTCCACATCACGCACCGTGGCGCCGAGCCCCTCCAGCATCGCCCTGATGACATGATCACGCAGGATGAGAATACGCTCGTCCTCGATCTGCGCGGCCAGATGACGGTTGCCGAGATGCCAGGCCAGTTCGATGAGATGAAGGCGATCCCTGGCCTTGATTTCAAAAAGCTTTTCATCGGCGGCACGAACCTCGACCAGATCGCCGTTTTCCACCACCAGCAGATCGCCGTGGGCAAACAGCACCGCTTCCTTCAAATCCAGCATCACCATTTCATCGTTCTGCAGATGCAGAAGCTTGCGGCGAAGATGCCGCTGATCATGGGCAAGCGTCACGTAACCGGACGGCTCGTCGGCAGGGGTTCCGGCAGGAAGATAAGAGGTGACGCGCAGCATGATGGATCCATTCAGAAACAGTCTTGGGGCTCGATTTTTGGCGGATTGCGAGGCCGATTTCAAGGCACCATTATCGCCAAAAAGACAAAGGCCCGGCATTGCTGCCAGGCCCCGTCGAAAAGCTGGAAAACCGCAATCAGGCTGCAGCGCGCGCCTTGAGGCTTTCCAGAATGTTCTGCGGCGAGGAAACGCCGTAAGGATCAGATTCGCAATTGTCCGAATAGCCTTCTTCCTCAAACCACTGCTCAACGACACCGTCGTTAATGACAGCAGCGTAGCGCCAAGAGCGCATGCCGAAACCGAGGTTGTCCTTGGCGACCAGCATGCCCATCTTGCGGGTGAACTCACCCGAACCATCAGGAATGACCTTGACGTTTTCGAGGTTCTGACCCTTGGCCCATGCATTCATCACGAACGCATCGTTGACCGACAGGCAGTAGATTTCGTCAACGCCGAGCGCACGGAAATCGCCTGCCAGCTTTTCGAAATCGGGAAGCTGGAAGGTCGAGCAAGTCGGCGTGAACGCACCCGGCAGCGAGAAGAGAACAACCTTCTTGCCCTTGAAGTAATCGTCCGAGGTCATGTCCTGCCAACGGAACGGGTTCGGGCCGCCAACGGCCTCGTCGCGAATGCGCGTGCGGAAGGTAACGGCGGGCACTTTCTTGCCGAGCATGTCTGATCTCCTTGTCTGGCGTTATGGCGCGGCAGAGCTTGGGAACAATCCGCGCGGAATTTATGGGCTTCGCTTATCGCAAAATCTGCTGCGATGCAGCAGAAAAAACGCAAAAATCGTCCACCGGACAACTGCTATGCACAATTGTTATCCCTGCGAACGACTGAGCCCGCAAAATTCCTCAGAACAGGAAATAACGCTGCGCCATTGGCAAAACCGTCGCCGGTTCGCAGGTCAGCAATTCTCCATCGGCACGCACTTCATAGGTCTCCGGGTCTACCTCGATATGCGGGGTCAGCGAATTGTGGATCATCGATGCCTTGGAGATTCCACCGCGAACGTTCTTTACCGCCAGGAGCTTCTTGGCGACACCGAGACGCTGGGCGAGACCGGCATCAAGCGATGCCTGCGACACGAATGTGACGGAAGAGTTGGTGCGCAGCTTGCCGTAAGCGGCAAACATCGGCCGGTAATGCATCGGCTGCGGCGTCGGGATCGAAGCATTCGGATCACCCATGGGCGCTGCCGCAATAGAACCGCCCAAAAGAACCATATCGGGTTTCACGCCGAAGAATGCCGGGTTCCACAATACCAGGTCGGCGCGTTTGCCGACCTCGATCGAACCGATCTCGTGAGAGATACCGTGTGCGATGGCCGGGTTGATGGTGTATTTCGCGACATAGCGACGAACGCGGAAATTGTCGTTCTCGCCGGTTTCTTCCTTGAGGCGGCCACGCTGGCGCTTCATCTTGTCGGCCGTCTGCCAGGTGCGGATTGCCACCTCGCCAACGCGGCCCATGGCCTGGCTGTCGGATGAGATGATCGAAAATGCGCCGATATCGTGGAGGATATCTTCAGCGGCAATGGTTTCCTTGCGGATTCGGCTTTCGGCGAATGCGATGTCTTCCGGGATCGATGGTGACAGGTGGTGGCAAACCATCAGCATGTCGAGATGCTCCGCCAGCGTGTTGACCGTGTAGGGCCGCGTCGGATTGGTCGAAGACGGAATGACGTTTGGATTGCCGCACACCTTGATAATATCGGGCGCGTGACCGCCGCCCGCACCTTCGGTATGGAAGGCGTGAATGGTGCGGCCCCGGATGGCGGCAACCGTGTCTTCAACGAAACCGCTTTCGTTCAGCGTATCGGTATGGATCATGACCTGCACGTCGAAAGCATCGGCAACCGTCAGGCAGTTGTCGATGGCCGCAGGCGTTGTACCCCAGTCCTCATGCAGCTTCAGCGAGGAGGCACCAGCCAGAATCATTTCCTCGAGCGGCGCAGGCAGAGAGGCATTGCCCTTGCCGGCCAGCGCGAGGTTCATCGGGAATGCATCGAAGCTTTCGATCATGCGCTCGATGTGCCATGCGCCGGTGCAGGTGGTGGCAAGCGTACCGTGTGCGGGACCGGAGCCGCCGCCCAGCATGGTCGTGACGCCGCTCATCAGCGCTTCTTCGATCTGCTGCGGGCAGATGTAATGGATATGCGCGTCCATGCCGCCGGCCGTCAGTATCTTGCCTTCGCCCGCAATCGCCTCGGTCGAAGGGCCGACAATAATCGTTACGCCCGGCTGGGTGTCGGGGTTGCCCGCTTTGCCGATAGCATGAATGCGACCGTCCTTGAGGCCGACGTCTGCCTTGTAGATCCCGCTATGATCGACGACCAGGACATTGGTGATGACGGTATCAACCGCCCCTTCCCCACGCGTTGCCTGGCTCTGGCCCATCCCGTCGCGAATGACCTTACCACCGCCGAATTTTACTTCTTCGCCATAGGTCGTGAAATCCTTCTCGACCTCGATAAACAGTTCGGTATCGGCAAGACGAACCTTGTCGCCGACGGTCGGGCCAAACATACTGGCATAGGCGGCACGGGAAATCTTGTAAGGCATGGGCTCAGGCTCCTTCAGACGCGGAGAAAATCGATGTATCGGAAATTCGGATCAGTCGTCCCTCACGGGTGAGGGCATCGACCAGTTGTCGTTCGGCGGCAAATGGGTGCAGGCTCCAGCCTTCATGGCCGAAACCGACAATCGCAACCTCATCATCGGAGGTTCGGCTTTCTTCCAGAACATGCGCGATGGCAACCATGCCGCTACTCGGGCAGACGTAAGGTTCGGGCAAATAAGCCTGCAAGGCCGCATCCACCCGCTCGTGAACGGCGCGCGGGATAACAATATGGGCCTTGCCGGTTTCTTCAGCGAAGGCCGCAAAACCAGCGCTATAATCGGCACAGAAATCGGCCAGTTCCGGCCAGTTCTTCAATATCTCGGGTTCCATGTCGGAAAATTTCGCCGGATCGCGAACCGACCAGATCGCAGATGCATGTTTTACGCTGTCATTATTGCGCCACTCGGCGCTTTCCGTCATCGCTTTACCAGGACGACCGGTGTTGCAGACGGCAACGATGTCGGTACGATTGCCACCCGGTCCGACTGAACGGCAATCGTTGAAGCGGATGACCACATCGGAAAGGTCGATAAAATCGGCCGCTCCGCGTGGTATCTCTCCGTTTCCAACGATCATGATGCGCCGCGCCATAACGTCAGAAACCTTCCGAAAGCTGGCGCAATTCCGTGGCCCGTTCACGGCTCATATCGGCGAGGCAGGAGGCAATCAGCATCGGCTCCATCGTTCCGCCTCGGGCCTGAAACCCATGGAAATCACAATTGGCGTCGCGGAACGCGACCCAGGCACGCTGCGCGGCAACAAGGGCTTCGGTCGCGCCTTTTCCTGCCGCATCGGCAGCCTTGTCACGCTCGGCAAGAACCCTGCGCAGCTTCTGATATTCGGCGTTCAGTTCCTTGTCGGCCTTGTTGTAGTCCTGCCCGGCGCACATGGTCATGGCGCTTTGCGTTTGCGGAGCGGTACAATCAAGCGCTTCCTCAGCCATAGCAGGCAAGGATGCACCATCGACAACGAACAGCATCGTGGTTACGGCAAAGCCGTGCATCAAACGTTTCATGGCTTTCACCTCACAACGAGGCGCCATCATACGCCTGCGGTTTCAACGCGCGCGGATCGACACCATCGAGACAATTCGCGTTGACTGCCACCATCGGAGTTCCATCCGGCCCGTCAGCGTAAGCAAAACTTTCAATCCCGCAGGTCGAGCAAAAGAGATGATGGATATGATGCTTGTTGAAGAGATATTCCGTCAGCTTGCCTTCGCCAGAAAGCAGGGTGAACTTGTCCTTCGGCGCAAAAGCGAGCGTGGAACCGAGGCGCTTGCAGCGCGAGCAGTTGCAGACAACAGTGTGGTCAAGATCGGCATCAACCTCGAAGCTGACCGCACCGCACTGGCAACTTCCATGATAATGAGCGGTCGCCATCTCAGAGTTTCCCCATAACCTGCTGGCGGAAACCGTACACTTCCCGTTTTCCCGAAAGCGGAACCAGCGTAACCTCGCGTTTCTGGCCAGGCTCGAAACGAACCGCCGTGCCGGCAGGAATATCCAGCCGCATACCGCGAGCCTTGTCGCGATCAAAGGCGAGACCAGCATTGGTCTCCGCGAAATGATAATGGCTGCCGACCTGCACCGGGCGATCACCCGTATTGGCGACAGCAATCGTCACAGTCGGCTGACCGGCGTTGAGTTCAATGGTGCCTTCAGCGGCAATGACTTCGCCTGGTATCATGGTGTTCCCCTTTTTGTCTCAAGCGACTTTTTTATTTCAGGCCGCCCGAACCGGCACACAACCTTCCGCCTTCAAAACACGTTTGGTCGAGGCCGGATTGTTGACAAGCTTGGCAGCGGGACGAATTGGTCTGCGAACCAGTTCACCGCCGCAGTTCGGGCAGATGCCGGAGAGAGTGCCGGCCGCGCAATCGGCGCAATAGGTGCATTCGAAAGAGCAGATCATCGCGTCCGGGCTCTCTGGCGGGAGATCGCGATCGCAGCATTCGCAATTGGGCCGAAGTTCCAGCGCCATGGCGGCTCCTTATCGAATGGGTTCGTGCACTGTCACAAGCTTTGTGCCATCGGGAAACGTCGCTTCCACCTGAACATCGTGGATCATTTCGGCAATGCCTTCCATGACCTGAGCGCGCGAAATCACATGCGCACCGGCCTCCATCAAATCCGCCACGGCCCGGCCATCACGCGCGCCTTCCACAACGAAATCGGTAATCAGCGCAATGGCTTCCGGATAGTTCAGCTTCACGCCGCGTTCCAGCCGGCGCCGTGCCACCATGGCGGCCATGGAAATCAGAAGCTTGTCTTTTTCTCGAGGGCTAAGGTTCATCGTCGTCCCAAAATATGAAGCTTTACAGATTCCAGACTTTCGGCACTGACGCGCCATTTCGCAAGAGCGAAATGACCGGGAAGAGTATTTTTCTGAGCGAGAAGCCGTCGGTTGCCGAAACGCGGATAACAAGCTTGCCCTGCCACTCACTCGCCCCGCCATGATCGCCAATGATGTCGCGGATTTTTGTCAGGTAAGATTCGGCAAGCGGACCGATATAGAGGATCGTTGCGAAGGCGACCTGGCCGGACAGCACGGCAGCTTTGGCCGTCAGGTCAGCAATATCGCCATCAAGCAGCAATTCCTCGGCATGAACGAGCTGTCCGCCATGGCGAATGCGCCAGCGGTCACGGAAAAGGCCAGTATTCATGGCCTCTCCCATCGCCTGGCGACCGAGCAGCACGGCCTCGGCGGCTATGAACTCGGCGGATGCGTCAAGATCCGCTTCCAGCCTGCGGGTCAGCGATGACTGATCGAAAAGGATTGTTTCCTGCGGCAGCCAGTGAAGCTTTGCACCTGGGCCTGCAGACATGCGGGCAGTGACGGCAGCAGTACCCGACGATGCCTTGTAGACTTTTTCGCAGGCCTGGGTCGTCACCACCAGCGACGTGCCTCCAGCGGCTACCGCTTGCCATTCGATCTGGTCGCCACCCGTCAGGCCACCGGAAGAATTGATGAGGATTGCCTCGATCTCGTTCGAAAAGGTATCCGGCAAGCGGATCTTGGCGCAGCCTTCCTGAAACAGTTCGTCAAGACGGCTGCGTCCTTCGACCGCCTTTGTTACAATGCGTCCTCGCCCGCGGGCGCGTTGTTGAGGGGCATGTTCACTGCCTTGCTGGCCGGAAGGGCGGATGCTTTGCTGCTCTGACTGCACGATGTCTCCGGGGTGGTTGCGGAAGCGGAAACCACCTTCGCAACGCAGTCTTTTTTCACGACCGCATCCACCACCAGTTGCCCTTCCGTATTACGGAAGAAATCCCACATTCTTTCAGCCGCATCAACCGTTCGCGTTACCTCACCTGTGGGCATTTTGCGCTCGACCACAGCTTCGGCCTTGACCGTCGGGGTCGGTTCGCTGGCGCCCGGCTTGCGGGTCACGATGGCGGATGCCGCCAGCACTTCCGCTTTCATGGTCGCGCGCGGCCAGGCATGGTCCCAATTGTCGATGACATAGGAATGGATACGCGCGCCGGACTTGCATACGTCATAGGAATTGACGATGAAACTTTCGCCGGATTTGCTTTTTGCGCCGCCCTTGCAGCCATCCAGCTCCGCCCAGCGTTTCAGCGCCGTTTCACCACCATATTGCCAATAGGCCTTGCCACCGCCCTGATAGGGGTTGGCCGGGTCCTTGGTTCCCGCAAACGCAATGATCGACATAGGCCGGGCAGGCTTGCAGCTTGCCGCATCTGGCGCCCATTTGCCCTCTGCCTCGACCGGATAACCGGCGCGCAGCGACGCGACAAATCCTGCGGCCGAAAAATCGTTGCTGCCATTGCAAAGGAACTGCGACAGCATGCGTCCGCCACCGGAGTAACCCGAACCGAAGAAACGCTCCTCGTCTACGCAGAACTTGCCCTTCACCATGGCGATCGCATCGTTGATGTAGGAGACTTCATCCAAGCCGCCGGGACGTTTCGTAACACCGGGAACATTCCAGGCATGGGTGCCCGGCAACTCGCCATTCAGGCTGCCCTGCAATGCAACAACGACAACACCGTCACGCTCGGCCAGTTTGTCCCAGCCACTGCGGTCAAGCTGACCATTCGCGTTGCTGTTGGAACCGTGAAAATCGAAAACCACCGGCAGCGGTTTGTTTCCATCATAAGCGGATGGAACAAAATAGACACCCTGGCGTTCTGCGCCATTGGACAGGATGGAAAAGTCATGTCGACCCGGTTTCATACCGGGTCCGGGAACCTGACCGCAGGTCGATGCCGACGCTGCGAGACCTGTGCTTGCGCAAATCGCAAGACCGATGGCGAGAGTACGAACGGAGCGGAACAGCCGGGCGGACCGGACAACTGCAAAGTCTAGATTCATTGACACGCCTTTATTGGGCACAGTTCCCCGACGATACGTCGGACGTGCGTGGAATGTAAGGGATCAACTGTCGCAGCGTGCGAATAGACTATCTCTGTGTCTCGCATGCAGCATTTGCGCTGCCAATAACACAGGCTGTTCTTCAATAAAATGCAAAAATTGCGCATGAAAGCTATGCAGAGCTGCATAGTCTTTCAAAATATTAATCGCCCGTTTGTATAGCGTGATCAGCGGGCGATGATTTCAAGGCAACTTTATACTGTCAGGTGACGTCGTGCTTCCGGCGTATCCAGCGTCTCAGCCAACCCTTCATGCACGATCTCGCCGCGATCCATGATATAGACATAGTCGGCAAGCTCACGGCAGAAGTCCAGATATTGCTCGACCAGCAGGATCGCCATACCGGTGCTGTCGCGCAGATATTTGATCGCCCGGCCGATATCCTTGATGATCGACGGCTGGATGCCTTCGGTCGGTTCGTCCAGCACAAGGATCTTCGGACGCGTTACCAGCGCCCGGCCGATGGCGAGCTGCTGTTGCTGCCCCCCCGACAAATCCCCTCCGCGTCTGGAAAGCATGGATTGCAGGACAGGAAACAAACTGAAAATATCGTCGGGAATGAAGCGCTCCTTGCGCGGCAACGGCGCATAGCCGCTTTCGAGATTTTCCTGAACGGTCAACAGCGGGAAGATTTCGCGCCCTTGCGGAACATAACCCACACCACGCTTGGCCCGCTGGTAGGGAGCAAGACCGTTCAGTGTTTCACCTCCGAAGCTGATCGATCCGGCGCTGATGGCGTGTTGACCGGTGACGGCCCGCAACAGCGAACTTTTCCCGACCCCGTTACGTCCCAGAACGCAGGTGATCTTGCCCATTTCCGCATTGAGCGAAATGCCGCGCAACGCCTGGGCTGCGCCATAGTGAAGATTGATGTTTTCGACGTTCAGCATATCAGCGCCCCAGGTAGTTCTCGATCACCTTGGGATCGTTCGAGACAAAATCGATCGATCCCTCGGCCAGCACGGAGCCTTCAGCAAGGCATGTGACTTTCACGCCAAGCTCACGAATGAAACCCATGTCGTGTTCAACCACGACCACCGACCGGGTCTTTGCGATCTCCTTCAGAAGCACGGCTGTCTCGGCCGTTTCCGCATCGGTCATGCCTGCGACCGGCTCATCCACCAGAAGCAGTTTTGGCTCCTGCGCCAGCAACATACCGATCTCGAGCCACTGTTTCTGACCGTGCGAAAGATTGGCCGCCAGGTCGTTGCGACGATGTCCAAGACGCACTGTCGCAAGGATTTCCTCGATACGCGCCTTGTCCTTATCCGTCAGCCGATAGAACAGCGTGGCGAACACACCGCGCTTGCGGTTCAGTGCCAGTTCCAGATTGTCCCAGACCGTATGGCTTTCGAACACGGTCGGTTTCTGGAATTTTCGCCCGATACCGAGCTGAGCGATATCCGCCTCGTCTTTCTTCGTCAGGTCAACGCTGTCTTCGAAAAGCACAGTGCCTGTGTCAGGGCGGGTCTTGCCGGTGATGATATCCATCATCGTCGTCTTGCCGGCACCGTTCGGGCCAATGATGGCACGAAGCTCGCCGGGCTCGACCACGAAGGACAGAGAGTTCAGTGCCTTGAAGCCATCAAAGGATACGGAAACGCCATCGAGATAAAGCAGGCTTTTCGAACGGTTTTCGGAAATCGTGTTCATATCAACCTCACTCCGCAGCCTGCTGCGTGACTGCTGCGGCGTCATCGTTGCCCGCGTCGCTTTCGCTCTGCCGCTTTGCGACCAGACGCTTTTCCCGCCGCCCGGCCAAGTAATGCTGGATGGTGCCAACGATGCCCTTGGGGAAGAACAATGTGACTGCGATGAAAAGACCACCGAGCGCAAACAGCCAGAATTCAGGAAATGCACCGGTGAAATAGCTCTTGCCGCCATTGACCAGCACCGCACCGATGATCGGCCCGATCAAGGTCCCGCGACCACCGACGGCAGTCCAAACTACCACTTCGATGGAGTTGGCTGGAGAAAACTCACCGGGATTGATGATGCCGACCTGCGGCACGAACAGTGCACCGGCGATGCCGGCGATCATCGCCGAGACGACGAAGGTGAAGAGCTTGATGTTCTCGACACGAAAGCCGAGGAAACGGACGCGGCTTTCCGCATCGCGCACACCGACCAGCACCTTGCCGAACTTGGAATTGACGATGCCGGCTGCGATCAGCAGCGAAACCGCAAGCATGATCGCCGTCATCGCAAAGAGTACGGCGCGCGTACCATCCGCCTGCACCGAAAAACCGAGGATATCCTTGAAGTCCGTCAGGCCGTTATTGCCGCCGAATCCCATGTCGTTGCGGAAGAAGGCAAGCAACAGCGCGTAGGTCATGGCCTGTGTGATGATCGATAGATAGACACCGTTGACACGGCTGCGGAAGGCAAACCAACCGAACACGAACGCAAGCAACCCAGGCACAACCAGCACCATCAGCGCTGCGAACCAGAACATGTCGAAGCCATGCCAGAACCAGGGCAGTTCCTTCCAGTTCAGAAACACCATGAAGTCGGGCAGAACGGGGTGACCATAAACACCGCGGGTGCCGATCTGGCGCATCAGATACATGCCCATGGCGTAACCGCCGAGCGCGAAAAAGGCGGCGTGACCAAGCGAAAGAATGCCGCAGTAGCCCCACACCAGATCGAGCGCCAGCGCCAGCATCGCATAGGCGAGATATTTGCCGAGCATCGACATGATATAAGTCGGTACATGCAGCGGGTGATCTGCAGGCAAAAGCAGGTTTGATGCCGGAATGAGCAGCGCGACGGCCAGAATGATGCCGATGGCGATGGAGATGCGCCGGTCGAGCGCTTTGATGAGGAAGCCGGTAATCATGCTTCGATTGCCCTTCCCTTGAGTGCGAAGAGACCGCGCGGCCGCTTCTGGATGAACAGGATGATGAGGACGAGCACGAGGATTTTACCGAGTACCGCACCGACAGTCGGCTCCAGGAACTTGTTGAAGACCCCAAGCGACAGCGCACCTACCAGCGTACCCCAAAGATTGCCGACGCCGCCAAACACCACCACCATGAAGCTGTCGATGATGTAGCTCTGGCCAAGGTTTGGCGACACATTGTCGATCTGGGAAAGAGCAACCCCGGCAAGCCCGGCGACACCTGATCCGAGTGCAAAGGTGAAGGCATCGACCCAAGGGGTTTTGATACCCATCGATGATGCCATACGGCGGTTCTGGGTCACGGCACGCATTTCGAGCCCGAAGGACGAACGCTTCAGCAACATGAGCAGCGCGAAAAACACCGACAACGAGAAGGCGACGATCCACACGCGGTTCCAGGTGAAGTTCAGATAACCGATGCTGAAGGAGCCGGACATCCAACTCGGGCTGCCAACTTCACGGTTGGTCGGGCCGAAGATCGAACGGACACCCTGTTGGAGGATAAGCGAAATACCCCAGGTCGCGAGAAGCGTTTCCAGTGGCCGCCCATAGAGGAAGCGGATAACACCGCGTTCCATGACTAGGCCGATGGCACCAGTGACAAGAAACGCAACCGGCAGCGCAATTGCCAGCGACCAATCGAACAGGCCAGGAAAATTGGAGCGGATGACGTCCTGCACCATGAAGGTCGAATAAGCGCCAATCATCACCATTTCGCCATGCGCCATGTTGATGATGCCCATCACACCAAAGGTGATGGCAAGACCGATCGCCGCGAGCAGCAACACGGAACCGAGCGACAGACCGTACCAGACGTTCTGAACATTATCCCAAAAGGCCAGCGAACCTTCGATGCCCGCAATTGCAGCATCGATATCGGGTTTCAGGCTTGCATCGACGGAAGATGATGCGGCCATGAGAATGCTGATCGCATCGCGACCGCCAATGTTCTTGATGGTTTCGATTGCGGCCTTTTTCTGGTCGGCGGGACGGTCGGAGGAAAGCAACGAAACCGCTCTCGCCTCTTCCATTCGGGCGCGCACCTCTGCATCCGTTTCCTTGGCGAGGGCGGCATCGAGCAATTCGAGATTTTCTGCGCTTGGCGCCTTCAGGACCGCATCCGCTGCTGAAAGCCGCACGGATTTCTGCGGGCTCAGCAGCGTCAGACCGCCAAGTGCCGCGCGAATGACGCGGCGCAGATTGTTGTTGACCTTGACCTTGGTAACGGCGGCCTTGGGGGCTTCACCCGCACTCTCGCCAGAAAGCGGATCGATCAGCGTGAAATTTGCACCAGCTGTCTTGACCATGAAGACTGCGTTGTCGGCCTTTCGCAGATAGAGATCACCCGCAGCAAAGGCTTCAAGCGGTGCGACGACGCGCGGATCTCCGCTGGCGGCAATCTGGCCGATCAATGTTTCAGCCTGCTTGAAATCCGCCGTCCCGAGCGCATCGATCAGCGCTTTCGGCTCACTCTGCGCCGCCGCCGGCATGGCCAGACACATCAGCATGCCGATAAAGGTCAACACACGAAGAAACATAGTCCCAAGTCCCCCTTGGATGCCCTCCCGTCTGGAAGGCAGCTTTACTTCTCTCCGCCATGCCTGAACTGATCCGGCAAACTCCGTTAGCCGCGCAGATGCACGGCTGCTGGGTTCCGGTCTGAAACCGGAGTGGCGGCCCACGACTCATGCCGCAGGTCATTGGAATGAGAGGCGCTTTGGCGCGCCTCTCTGCATGCATTCGAAATCAGATCAGCTGCCCTTGCCGCCGCACTTGCCGGTCGCAACGTTGAAGTTGCCGCAGGACATCGGCTTGCGCCAATCCGAGATCAGGTCCTTGGAGTCAGGCAGATAGTCCGACCACTCATCGCCGACCACGGCAGGCGTTTCCTGAACGACTTCGAACTGGCCATCAGCCTGAATTTCGCCGATCAGGACCGGTTTGGTGATGTGGTGGTTCGGCATCACGGTCGAGTAACCGCCCGAAAGGTTCGGAACCGAAACGCCGATGATCGAGTCAAGAACAGCGTCCGTATCGGTCGTGCCGGCAGACTCGACAGCCTTCACCCAGGCATTGAAGCCGATATAGGCAGCTTCCATCGGGTCGTTGGTCACGCGCTTGTCGTTTTTGGTGAACGCGTGCCAGGTCTTGATGAACTCGGCGTTGACTGGAGCGTCGACGGACTGGAAGTAGTTCCAGGCAGCCAGATGGCCGACCAGCGGCGATGTGTCGAGACCGGCAAGCTCTTCTTCACCCACGGAGAAGGCAACAACAGGAATGTCTTCGGCCTTGATGCCCTGGTTCGCGAGTTCCTTGTAGAACGGCACGTTGGCGTCACCATTGATGGTGGAAACCACCGCGGTCTTCTTGCCTGCAGAACCGAACTTCTTGATGTCGGACACGATTGTCTGCCAGTCGGAATGACCGAATGGCGTGTAGTTGATCATGATGTCCTCTTCCTTGACGCCCTTGGACATCAGGTAGGCCTTCAGGATCTTGTTGGTCGTCTGTGGGTAGACATAGTCCGTACCGGCCAGAACCCAGCGTTCGACACCTTCGGTGTTGGCGAGATAATCAACGGCAGGGATGGCCTGCTGGTTCGGAGCGGCACCGGTGTAGAAGATGTTGCGCGAGGATTCCTCACCCTCGTACTGTACCGGATAGAAGAGAATGGAGTTCAGCTCTTCAAAAACCGGAAGAACGGACTTGCGCGACGAAGACGTCCAGCAACCGAAGACGGCGGCAACCTTGTCCTGGCTGATGAGCTGGCGAGCCTTTTCAGCAAACAGAGGCCAATCGGACGCGGGGTCGACCACCACAGCTTCGAGCTTCTTGCCCAGAACGCCGCCCTTCTTGTTCTGCTCTTCGATGAGCATCAGCATGGCGTCTTTCAGCGTCGTCTCGGAAATTGCCATGGTACCGGAAAGAGAATGCAGAACGCCCACCTTGATCGTGTCATCGGCAGCAAATGCGCCGTGGAACGCGGTGGTGGACAGAATGGCGCCGAGCAATGCGCCAGTCAGCGTTTTTCTAAATGTCATCGGAAGAACCCCTCTCCTTGTTTTAGCCTCTATGGGCATCGGCAGCGCTTGAGACCGCCGCTGGAGGAGACTATCGATCTCGCAGACGCGAAACCGTATACGTCAATTGACGTAGGTGGGGTGGCGAAAGGTGCAGCAAGAAAAATGAAGCCGCGCGACCAGAGGCCACGCGGCTCACAAATGAAGTCGATCTAACTGATGATCAAGCGTGCGGTTTGTCGTTTCGCTCTTCGTCCCGGATCGCCTCGTCGTGATACCACGATCCGAAATCGATGTGCGGCGCCCTTGCTTCTTCCTCAAGAGCGCTCAAACCGCCCTTTCGAAACTTGGAAACGCCTGCGCGTCCGCCAACGGGGAATTGATAGATTGTTGCAGTCTCACGATGAAAGCCGGTCGCCATTTCGAACTTCTCACTTTCTTTGCATCGAAGCGCTTCGCTGATGAAGCAAACTTCCGAGCCTCGGATTCGCTCCACTTGATTAAAAAAAAATCACGTTGCGAAAAATATAGGCATTAATCGCCACTCCGGCAAGAAAAACCATTCCAGAAGCGCCGGATTTCAAGGCATTTGCCAAACGAACGAACGAACCGCCAATCTGTGCGCCGCAGCAGCCGTTCTACAGCCGACGCCAGGCCTATGCATAAGAAATCACTCATGAATCATAAGGGGTGTTTTTCCTTGCTGCGGCGCAGCATTACCTCGGCAGCGATGTGGCATCGGCGTTTTCCAAATCGGCGCCAGAAAGATTTTTCGAAAAAATCGGCAAACAACACCAATCTGGCACGCAACATGCATCTATCCCGGCAGCCCTTGATCGCGAGAGCGGCTTCCGGCGGCGAAAGCACCGGGGGCCTCAAGGCTTCGCATTTTTACCTATGAGAGGTTCGTAATGACTAAGTTCAAACTCGAGTACATCTGGCTCGACGGGTACAAGCCGGTACCAAATCTGCGCGGCAAGACGCAGGTCAAGGAATTCGACGAATTCCCCACGCTCGAGCAGCTCCCGCTTTGGGGCTTCGATGGCTCGTCCACCCAGCAGGCTGAAGGCCATAGCTCGGATTGCGTACTGAAGCCTGTTGCGATCTACCCGGACCCGGCCCGCACGAACGGCGCTCTCGTCATGTGCGAAGTCATGATGCCTGATGGCGTTACGCCGCACTCTTCCAACAGCCGCGCAACCATCCTTGACGATGAAGACGCATGGTTCGGCTTTGAGCAGGAATACTTCTTCTACCAGGACGGCCGCCCGCTCGGCTTCCCTGAGCAGGGTTACCCGGCTCCGCAGGGCCCGTACTACACCGGCGTTGGCTACAAGAACGTTGGTTCGGTTGCTCGCGAGATCGTTGAAGAGCACCTCGACCTCTGCCTCGAAGCAGGCATCAACCACGAAGGCATCAACGCCGAAGTGGCCAAGGGTCAGTGGGAATTCCAGATTTTCGGCAAGGGCTCCAAGCGCGCCGCCGACCAGATCTGGATCGCTCGTTACCTGCTTCTCCGTCTGTGCGAACAGTACGGCATCGACGTCGAATTCCACTGCAAGCCGCTCGGCGACACCGACTGGAACGGCTCCGGCATGCACTGCAACTTCTCCACGAAGTTCATGCGTGAAGTTGGCGGCAAGGAATACTTCGAAGCCCTCATGGCTGCGTTTTCCAAGAACTGGAAAGAGCACATCGACGTTTACGGCCCGGACAACCACCTGCGTTTGACCGGCAAGCACGAAACGGCTCCGTGGAACAAGTTCTCCTACGGCGTTGCTGACCGTGGCGCATCGATCCGCGTCCCGCACTCTTTCGTCAACAACGGCTACAAGGGCTACCTTGAAGACCGTCGTCCGAACTCTCAGGGTTGCCCGTACCAGATCGCTTCCATCGTTCTGAAGACGATCGCGGAAGTCCCGACAGCAAAGTCGGCTGCTGCCTGATAAACAAGAAATGGCGTCGTCTTCAAACGAGACGACGCCATTTTTGCGTCTTGCGCACACCGCCAAGTTCTGGAGCGCCAGCGCTCATCGTTTTTACTTAAAACAAGAGCACAAAAAAGGCATCAGCCCTTTACGGAACAGCTCAATCGAACGGCTGAGCCGCGAGGTGACCTTTCGCCAGTTCACTGCGGCAGCGTATCCTGCGCGCTGGAAAATTCCCGCAATACGGGCCCGCAATACAGGAAGGTGAACGATGAGCATTCTCCGGAAATTCTCCCTTGAAAACCGCACAGCGATCATCACCGGCAGCGGACGCGGTCTCGGCTTCGAAATCGCCAAGGCCTTTGCTGAAGCTGGCGCCCATGTCTGGCTGACTGGTCGCAGTGTCGAGACGCTGGAAACAGCGGTCAATTCCCTTCGCGAAGCAGGCGGCAAGGCCGATTATGCCGCTTTCGACATCGCCGACACGACGGCAGGCGGCAGCCTCGTTCGGCGCGTCGTCGACGAGGCCGGACATCTCGACATTCTCGTCAACAATGTCGGCGCACGCGACCGCCGGCCTCTGGCCGAGTTCAATGACGAGGATATGCTCGACCTCATCCGCACCGACCTTACCTCTTCCATTTCCCTGTCTCGCGATGCTGCCGAAGCGATGAAGGCAAAGACTTACGGGCGCATCATCACGATCACCTCCATCCTTGGCTACATGGTCAGACCTGGAGACGCGATCTACCCCGTCGCCAAACAGGGCCTCACAGGTCTGATGCGCTCCATCGCCGTTGAGTATGGCGCGCAGGGCATCACCAGCAATGCAATCTCGCCTGGCATGTTCGCCACGGAAACCAATGCCGCACTTGCCGAAAACCCTGAAATGATCGCTTTTGCCAAGCTACGCGTCCCGCTGGAACGCTGGGGCAAACCTGATGAAATTGCCGGCGCGGCGCTGTTTTTGGCCAGCGACGCATCCTCTTTCGTCAATGGCCACGTATTGACGGTGGACGGTGGCATGTCGGTCCGGCTCTGACGCGGTATTCCCTTGCAAAAACGGCCCTTTCGCCCGAAAGTGCACAATTGAACATCACTTTCGAAAGAGCGCTGGTTTTTAGGCATGGCCGCACGGCAACGCATCATTCCCGTCAGGCGCGAATATAACCGTTGGGTCGCCAACCAGACGCTGGAAGACTACGCCCTGCGCTTCACGGCCAAAAGCGCGCGTCAGTTTTCGTCCAACCGCATTTCGCATACAGCCATCGGCGCAATTTCCTTTCTCGCGCTGGAGGCTATCGGCGGGGCCATCACCCTTTCCTACGGCACGACGAATGCCTTTTATGCGATTGTCGTCGCAGCAATCGCCATGCTCGCTGTTGGACTGCCGATCAGTCGCTACGCCATCCGCCATGGCGTCGACATCGATCTGCTGACGCGCGGCGCAAGTTTCGGCTACATCGGCTCAACGATTACCTCGCTGATCTATGCCGCCTTCACCTTCATGCTGTTCGCCATCGAAGCGTCGATCATGTCTGGTGCGCTGGAACTGGCACTCGGTATTCCGCTCTGGATCGGCTACATAATTTCGGCCGTCATGGTCATTCCGCTCGTCACCCACGGCGTGCGCCTCATCAGCCGTTTTCAGATCGTTACCCAACCCTTCTGGATCGTGCTGAACATCCTGCCGTTCATATTCATCGCCGTCATGGACTGGGAGAAATTCGACCTCTGGCGCGCATTTTCCGGCATCCATCATGCCTCCGGACCACCCGGAACCGTGGCTCCCTTCAACCTCGTCGAGTTTGGCGCGGCCTCTGCCGTCATTCTGGCGCTGATGTCACAAATCGGCGAGCAGGTGGACTTTTTGCGCTTCCTGCCCGCCGAAGGCCAGAGCCGGCTGCGTCACCGCATCGCTGTGTTCCTGGCCGGCTCCGGCTGGGTGCTTGTGGGCGTTCCGAAACTGCTGGCCGGTTCCTTCCTCGTGGTCTTGACCTTCAGTTCCGGCATCTCCGTCGACCGTGCCGCCGATCCAGCGCAGATGTATCTGACTGCCTTTGGCTACATGATCCCCAATCACACGGCGGCGATGTTGCTCATGGTCGCCTTCGTCGTGGTGTCGCAGCTCAAGATCAATGTGATGAACGCCTATGCGGGCTCACTTGCCTGGTCCAACTTCTTTTCCCGCCTCACCCACAGCCATCCAGGCCGCGTCGTGTGGCTGGTGTTCAACGTGGCGATCGCCCTGTTGCTGATGGAACTCGGCATCTACCGTCTGCTCGAAGAAACCCTCGGCATTTTTTCCATCATTGCCATGGCCTGGCTTTGCACCATTTCGGCCGATCTTTTCGTCAACAAGCCGCTCGGCCTCGCCCCTCCCGGTATCGAGTTCAAGCGCGCTCATCTCTACGATATCAACCCGGTCGGCGTCGGCTCCATGGCGCTTTCGGCGACCATTGCCTTGATGGCGCATTTTGGTGTGTTCGGCAGTGTCGTCGCCTCGCTTGCCCCCTACCTTACCCTGATTGTCGCCTTCATCGCTTCGCCACTGATTGCCTGGGGAACGAAAGGAAAATTCTACCTGGCCCGCAAGCCGCGGCAGAAGTGGCATGAGGAAAGCTCCATCACCTGTTCGATCTGTGAACATCCATTCGAGCCAGAAGACATGGCATGGTGCCCGGCCTATGCCGCACCCATCTGTTCGTTATGCTGTTCGCTGGACAGTCGTTGCCACGATATGTGCAAGCCGAAGGCCAAGCTCAATTATCAGGTCGCCACCGTCGCAAAGTCTTTTCTTCCGGATGATCTGGTGGCAAAACTGGCGACGCGGCTCGGCCGATACGCGATGGCGGCCGCCATCGCCGTCACGACAATCGGCGTTATTCTGGCGCTGATCGCCCATCAGGTCGGCACCGCCTCTCCAGCAACGGCTGACGTGGTGAACCGCACCATCCTCATCGTCTTTTTCGTCTTCGCCGTCATTGCCGGGATCGTCTGCTGGTTCCTGGTTCTCGCCCATGATAGCCGGGTGGTGGCGGAAGAGGAATCGTCACGACAGAACACCTTGCTGCTGAAAGAAATAGCCGCACACAAAAAAACCGACGCCGCTCTTCAGGATGCCAAGGAAACGGCCGAAGCCGCCAACCGCGCCAAGAGCCGTTACGTTGTGGGTCTCAGCCACGAATTGCGAACACCTCTCAATGCCGTCCTGGGCTACGCGCAAATCCTTGAGCGCGACGATACGATACCTCCGCCACGTCAATCCGCCATCAGGGTCATCAGGCGTTCCGCCGATCACCTGTCCGGTCTGATCGATGGTTTGCTCGACATTTCCAAGATCGAAGCAGGCCGCCTGCAGGTCTATTCCAACGAAATCAACATTCAGGATTTTCTCGACCAGATCGTCTATATGTTTCGTCCGCAGGCACAGGCAAAGAGCCTGGAGTTCAAGCATGAGCGCGCCCGCAGCTTGCCGCAATATGTCCGAACCGACGAAAAACGCCTGCGCCAGATCCTCGTCAATCTGCTTTCCAATGCCATCAAATTCACCGACGCAGGTGTCGTTACCTTTGATGTCGCCTATCGCAATCAGGTGGCAACCTTCACGGTAACAGATACCGGGCGCGGCATTGCCGAAAAAGATTTGAGCCGCATCTACGAACCTTTCCAGCGTGGTGAGGCCGAAAGCGTTCGTCCCATGCCGGGGCTCGGCCTTGGTCTGACCATCACCCAGCTTCTGACCAATACGCTCGGCGGAGAAATCGCCGTGACAAGCGAGAAAGACAAGGGGTCGACTTTCCGCGTCCGGCTGATGTTGTCAGCCATCGATCGACCAAGCACTGCACCGGCAGCGGAAAAAACCACACGCTCCTATTCCGGACCTCGCCGCACGATCGTTGTGGTTGATGACAACGAGGATCATCGCGAGCTGATGCGGGAAGTGCTTGTACCGCTGGATTTCGTGGTCCTGACCGCACAGAGCGGGCCGGAATGCCTCACCCTGATTGAAGGCATCAAACCCGACCTTTTTCTCATCGATATTTCCATGCCCGGTATGACCGGCTGGCAATTGGTATCGAAGCTGCGCGATGCCGGGCAGACAGCGCCTCTCATCATGCTTTCGGCCAATATCGGCGACGGAGCGATTGCCGGTGCGGGAGAGGACAACCACAACGACGCCATCGCCAAGCCGGTCGACATCCGCCAGCTTTGCGACAAGCTTGCCGTCCACCTCGGTCTGAAATGGATTTATGGGACGGATCCGCCAATCGTGCTGGAAAAACCGATCAGGGCGCCAGTCATCAACCCTGGCGCGATCCACATTCAGGATTTGCAGCGCCTCGGCGAAATCGGCTACATACGCGGCATCGAAGCAAAACTCGCCGACCTTGCCCGCAATGAAGACAACCGGCCCTTCACGGAGGAGCTGGGAGCCTTTGTGCAGGCATTCGATCTCGCTGGATATGCGGATTTCCTCAGCGGCTTCGAAGACGGGGACAAGAACAGGAAAGAACGCAAGGCATGAGCGAACCGTCGACGGCGCACCCCAGAGATATCGTGCTTCTGGTCGATGACAGCCCGGAAGCTCTCGGTTTCCTGACCGAAGCCCTGGAGCAGTCCGGCTTCTCGGCACTGATTGCAACATCGGGGCAGGCGGCGCTGAACATTGCCGAGCGTATTACGCCAGACATCATTTTACTCGATGCGGTCATGCCGAACATGGACGGTTTCGAAACCTGCCGCCGCCTGAAGTCCAACGCTGCGGTGGCACAAGTGCCGGTGATTTTCATGACCGGACTGACCGAAACCGAACATGTCGTGCGAGCACTCGAATCCGGCGGTGTCGATTATCTGACCAAACCGATCAACATCGATGAGTTGCGTGCCCGTATCCGTGTTCACCTTTCGAACGCACGCTCGGCACAAAGCGCCCGCGTGGCGCTCGACGCCGCTGGTCGCCATCTGCTTGCGGTGCGCGCCAGCGGTGCTATCCATTGGTCGACACCGCAAGCGACACGGCTCGTCAATGCCGCGACCGGTCGCGATGACGGGCTTGAGATCATCGTCAGCCATATCGCCGGCTGGCTCGCCGATCGGGCCACTGTCGACACAGGCCGCGACACGCCTTTGACGATAACGCAAGCCGGACGCCCTGCCCTGCAGCTATCTTTTCTTGGGGCCATGGGACCGGACGAATATCTGTTCCGTCTGACAGCCGCGAACGAGAAATCGGGCGATCATCTTCTGAAAGAACATTTTGCGCTGACAGCCCGCGAATCCGAGGTGCTCTTGTGGATCGCCAAAGGCAAATCCAACCGCGATATCGGCGACATTCTCGGTCTCTCCGCGCGTACCGTGAACAAGCACCTGGAACAGATCTACGTCAAACTCGGCGTCGAAAACCGTGCATCAGCAGCTGTAAAGGCAACTCACATCCTGCATCAGGGATGAGCACGACTTGGGCGATACCTAAGCCGTCATGCCCTCGGCAATGAAATCCGGATTGGCAAGCGCATCCTCGCCTTCGCCCTTCACCTCATAGGCAAGCGGACGACCCGAACAATCAAGCGTTCTGCCACCGGCGGCACGCAGCACCGCATCGCCTGCAGCCGTATCCCACATCATGGTGCGGCTGAAACGCGGATAAATGTCGGCCACACCTTCCGCCAGAAGACAGAACTTCAGCGACGAGCCAACCGAAACACAATCTTTGAGACCATGTTCGGCCACGAAGGCTTCCGTCTTTGCAGTACAATGCGAACGGCTGATCAGCGCCACTGGCGAGGCCGCCCGCATGCGGGCGCGAATGGCATGGCGCGCTTCAATCGCACCTTCCGTTGACACCGTCAGCTTCTCCGCATTTTGGTCTTCACCGGTCCACGCTTGTCCCCGGCAAGGCGCGTAAACAACGCCCGCAACAGGAACGCCCTTGCGGATCAGGGCGATATTGACGGTAAAATCGTCCTTGCCGGCGATGAATTCCTTGGTTCCATCCAGCGGGTCGACAAGAAAAAACTGCTCAGCAATCTCTGGAACGGCACCATTGGAAACCGCTTCTTCCGCAATAACTGGAATATCGGGAAAGTTGCGCGCCAGCGCTTCCAGAATGATCGTTTCCGCCCGTTGATCTGCCTCCGTTACCGGCGAACAGTCGTTCTTATAGGAGACATTTGGGCCGGCCTTGTGCACTGCCATAATGGCTTGCCCGGCATCAAGTGCGGCCTGCGTCAATATCTCGATCATCCGTGAGCCCTTGTCAGTTTCGGGGCGCGTCAATAAGTGCGGCACCGGCACCCCATTCGCGATGCGGTCGGCAAGGGCAGAAGCCGTTTGCGCTTTGTTTGTGGACCCTGACGCTGCCACTTTCGCTACTCCTTTGCAAACGCCTCGTCAAATAATGGCATTTGGAATTCTATAAATAAGCATTTACCCGCCATTTTTTCAGCATTTCCTGCCAAAATCATGATCCATTTGATCGGGAAGCAGGCAGTGCGTGTGGAAATTCTAAATATTGTGCAGAAACGCGGGTTTTTGACTTCACATTTCCACCGAACACGATAAGGGTTTGAGATATGGGGGCAGCGCAATAAGTTTTCCCCCATAATTAACATAAACGAGGCGTGGCTCAGTAGAGGCCATACCCGGGGGAAAGACATGGAGTACTTTATCCAGCAGCTCATAAACGGGCTGACTCTGGGATCGATTTACGGTCTCATCGCCATTGGCTATACGATGGTCTACGGCATCATCGGCATGATCAACTTCGCACATGGCGATATCTTCATGCTCGGCGGCTTTGCTGCCTTGATTGTTTTTCTGATCGTCACATCTTTCGTCGCCGGCATCCCGGTGGCACTTCTTCTGATCCTGATGATGGTCGTGGCAATGCTGATGACCGGCCTGTGGAACTGGGCAATCGAACGGGTGGCATATCGCCCGTTGCGTGGCTCGTTCCGTCTGGCGCCGCTGATCACCGCGATCGGCATGTCGATCGCGCTTTCCAACTTCATCCAGGTAACGCAGGGTCCGCGTAACAAGCCGATCCCGTCGCTGGTGACAGACAGCTATCATTTCGGTGCGATCACCATTTCGCTCAAGCAGTTGATCATCGTTGTGGTGACGTCAGTTCTCTTGTTCGCGTTCTGGTACATCGTCAACAAGACGCCTCTCGGACGCGCACAGCGCGCCACCGAGCAAGACCGCAAGATGGCGGCACTGCTCGGTGTGGACGTTGACCGCACCATTTCGATCACCTTCATCATGGGCGCCGCACTCGCTGCCGTGGCGGGTACGATGTACCTTATGTACTACGGCGTGGCCTCGTTCAACGACGGCTTCATCCCTGGCGTAAAGGCGTTCACCGCCGCAGTTCTGGGTGGCATCGGTTCGCTTCCGGGTGCGGTTCTCGGTGGTCTCTTGATCGGCCTTATCGAGTCGCTCTGGTCTGCCTATTTCTCCATCGCCTACAAGGACGTAGCCGCATTTACCATTCTGGCTTTCGTGCTGATCTTTAAGCCGACCGGCATTCTTGGTCGTCCGGAAGTGGAGAAGGTGTAAGTCATGGCCAATATTGTTTCAGACAAAGAAGAGCCGAATGACGCTATCCTGGCCACGGCCGTAAAGGAAGGCCTCATCGCAGGCGCCGTGGCGCTCGGGATGTTCGTCCTCTACGTCGGCATCATCACCTACCAGGACATCAACAACCAGTTGATCTGGGGCACGCGCTGGGGGCTTCTGGCGATCTTCGTCGGCATCGCCGCTTTCGGACGCTTCCTGATGGTTGGTTTTGTCCAGCCGCATCTCGATCGCCGCAAGCTTGCCAAAGCCAAGAAGGGCATTCTTGAAATTTCTGAAGAGAAGGGCTTTTTCCATCAGCACTTCCTCAAGATTGCTCTGGCCGTCCTGCTGCTCTACCCGATTGTTGCCGTTCAGCTTTTCGGCTTCCAGGGCTCACTGAAATACGTCGACAACTTCGGCATCCAGATCCTCATCTACGTCATGTTGGCCTGGGGTTTGAACATCGTCGTTGGCCTCGCTGGCCTGCTCGATCTCGGTTACGTGGCGTTTTACGCCGTCGGCGCATATTCCTACGCCCTGCTTTCGAGCTATTTCGGCCTGTCTTTCTGGGTGCTCCTGCCGATGGCCGGTATCCTGGCTGGTTTCTGGGGTATCATCCTCGGCTTCCCCGTTCTCAGACTGCGCGGTGATTACCTTGCCATCGTGACGCTGGCCTTTGGTGAAATCATCCGACTTGTGCTTCTGAACTGGACCGAGGTCACCAAAGGCACCTTTGGTATCTCCGGCATTGCAAAGGCTTCGGTCTTCGGCATCTGGTCTTTCGACGTTGGCGCTCCGAACAACTTCGCCAAGGCCTTCGGCCTGTCGATGTCGTCGGCTTACTACAAGATCTTCCTGTTCTACGTCATTCTGTTGCTGTGCATGCTGACGGCCTATGTCACGATCAAGTTGCGCCGCATGCCGATCGGTCGTGCATGGGAAGCACTGCGTGAGGACGAGATTGCCTGCCGCTCGCTCGGCATCAACACCGTCATCACCAAACTGACGGCTTTTGCGACAGGCGCGATGTTCGGCGGTTTCGCCGGTTCGTTCTTCGCAGCCCGCCAGGGTTTCGTATCACCGGAAAGCTTCGTCTTCCTGGAATCCGCCGTCATCCTGGCCATCGTCGTTCTCGGCGGTATGGGATCGCTGACGGGGATCGCGATTGCTGCCCTCGTCATGGTTGGCGGTACCGAGGCACTGCGTGAAATGGAGTTCCTGAAGCATGTCTTCGGGCCTGACTTCACGCCGGAACTCTATCGCATGCTGCTGTTCGGCCTCGCCATGGTCATCGTCATGCTGTTCAAGCCGCGCGGCTTTGTCGGCTCACGCGAACCGACGGCCTTCCTGAAGGAGCGCAAGGCCGTTTCCGGAAGCTTTACCAAGGAAGGTCACGGCTGATGACCTCCGGGACGACGACTATGACATCCAATGCAACTGGCGATACGATCCTCAAGGTCGAGCATCTCTCTATGAAGTTCGGCGGCCTGATGGCCATCAACGACTTCTCCTTTGAAGCAAAGCGCGGTGATATCACCGCGCTGATCGGACCAAACGGCGCAGGAAAGACCACAGTCTTCAACTGCGTTACCGGTTTCTACAAACCGACGATGGGCATGATCACGATGCGCCGTGCCAATGGCGAGACGCACCTTCTCGAACGTCTGCCCGACTTCGAGATCACCAAGAAAGCCAAGGTGGCACGTACCTTCCAGAACATCCGCCTGTTTTCCGGCCTGACAGTTCTGGAAAACCTGCTGGTGGCACAACACAACGCCCTGATGAAAGCCTCCGGTTATACCGTGCTTGGCCTCCTGGGCTTGCCGGCCTACAGGCGGGCAGCCGACGCGGCGATTGAAAAGGCAAAGTACTGGCTGGAAAAAGCCGATCTGGTCGAGCGCGCCGACGATCCCGCCGGTGATCTTCCCTATGGTGCACAGCGCCGTCTGGAAATTGCCCGTGCGATGTGTACCGAACCGGAACTTCTCTGCCTCGATGAGCCCGCCGCCGGCCTCAACCCAAAGGAATCGCTGGCACTCAATGCGCTGCTTCGCGGTATTCGCAACGAGGGAACATCGCTGCTCCTGATCGAGCACGACATGTCCGTGGTCATGGAAATCTCCGACCACGTCGTCGTTCTCGAATACGGTCAGAAGATTTCGGATGGCACACCGGAGCATGTGAAGCACGACCCGAAGGTCATTGCCGCCTATCTCGGGGTCGAGGATGATGAAGTGGAAGACGTGATTGCAGAAGAACTCGACGGGGGAGCGGCCTGATGACCGGTGAATCCCTTCTCAAGGTTCAGGGTGTCGAAACCTATTACGGCAACATTCGTGCACTGGCCGGTGTCGACGTAGAGGTGAACAAGGGTGAGATCGTCAGCCTTATCGGCGCCAACGGCGCCGGCAAGTCGACGCTGATGATGACCATCTGCGGCAGCCCGCAGGCCCGCACAGGGCAAATCACCTTTGACGGTGAGGACATCACCCGTCTGCCAACGCATCTGATCGCCCGCAAACGCATTGCTCAGTCGCCGGAAGGCCGCCGCATTTTTCCGCGCATGACCGTGCTGGAAAACCTGCAAATGGGCGCAAACCTCGACAACCTCAAATACTTCAAGGAGGACGTCGAGAAAATCTTCGTGATGTTCCCTCGCTTGAAGGAGCGTCAGAGCCAGCGTGGCGGCACGCTCTCGGGCGGTGAGCAGCAGATGCTGTCGATCGGTCGTGCACTGATGGCAAGGCCGAAGCTCTTGCTTCTCGACGAGCCATCGCTTGGTCTGGCGCCATTGATCGTCAAGGGCATTTTCGAGGCAATCAAGAAGCTCAACCAGGAAGAAGGCCTGACTGTCTTCCTCGTGGAGCAGAATGCCTTCGCCGCACTCAAGCTTTCCGATCGCGCCTATGTCATGGTCAACGGCAAGGTGACGATGAGCGGTTCTGGTAAAGAACTGCTTGCCAATCCGGAAGTACGCGCCGCCTATCTTGAAGGCGGACGTCACTGAAAGATTTTACTTGCGCCGGAGATTTTGCGGCGCAAAACTACACATGGCGTTCCGCAAATCACCAAAGAGTTGCGGAACGTAAACAACAAAAATGCCTGCCGGAAAAACGGTGGGACGCTCAAAAATGGCAGGGCCGGGACATCACCTCCGGTGCTGATGGGGAAAGAAATGCAGGGCCTTTTTTTCGAGACCGATAACGGTGTCCGTTACATTCTGCGCGCTCTGGTTGTCATCCTTGGCTTCTGGACAGCCTGGCGAACAGGCAAGTCCGTTGCCGATGGCTGGGGCAGCTACACGCGGGTGGTCATCTATACGCTGGCGCTTGGCCTTGCCTTGCGCTTTCTGCACCACGCGCTTTTCAACGGACCGTTCCTGAACGGTTTCTACTACATACTGGACGTGGCTCTCCTGCTGGTATTTTCCAGCGCCGGATTCCGCGTTCGCCGGACAAGCCAGATGGTGAATAATTACTACTGGCTCTACGACAGAAGTTCGGCTTTTTCCTACAAGAAGAAAGATTGACAGTCAGATTTTTCTGGCTGCACAATACTCGTTAGAGTGGAACAGTTTCCTGTTCAGTTAAGGTGGGTACTGAACAGGTTCGTGCGATCAACCCATCCAAAGGAACTGGGAGTAAAGTAATGAAGAAGTCTCTTCTTTCCGCCGTTGCGCTGACCGCCATGGTCGCCTTCAGCGGTTCGGCCTGGGCCGATATCCTGATTGGTGTCGGCGGTCCGTTGACCGGCCCGAACGCTGCTTTCGGCGCTCAGCTTCAGAAGGGTGCTGAACAGGCTGCTGCAGACATCAATGCTGCAGGCGGTATCAACGGCGAGCAGATCAAGATCGTGCTCGGCGACGACGTCTCGGACCCCAAACAGGGTATTTCGGTCGCCAACAAGTTCGTCGCTGACGGCGTAAAGTTCGTCGTCGGTCACTTCAACTCCGGCGTTTCCATCCCGGCGTCTGAAGTCTATGCCGAAAACGGCATCCTCGAAATCACCCCTGCCGCTACCAACCCGGTCTTCACCGAGCGCGGCCTGTGGAACACTTTCCGCACTTGCGGTCGTGACGACCAGCAGGGCGGCATTGCCGGCAAGTTTCTAGCCGACAATTTCAAGGACGCGAAGATCGCCATCATTCACGACAAGACACCGTACGGTCAGGGTCTTGCCGATGAAACCAAGAAGGCTGCAAACGCTGCTGGCGTTACCGAAGCCATCTACGAAGGCGTCAACGTCGGCGACAAGGACTTCTCGGCCCTCATCGCAAAGATGAAGGAAGCCGGCGTCTCGATCATCTACTGGGGCGGCCTCCACACCGAAGCCGGTCTCATCATCCGCCAGGCTGCCGACCAGGGCCTGAAGGCGAAGCTCGTTTCGGGTGACGGTATCGTTTCGAACGAACTGGCCTCCATCGCTGGCGACGCTGTTGAAGGCACGCTGAACACCTTCGGTCCTGACCCGACGCTGCGTCCGGAAAACAAGGATCTCGTTGCCAAGTTCAAGGCAGCGGGCTTCAATCCGGAAGCTTACACGCTCTACTCCTACGCTGCAGTTCAGACGATTGCTGAAGCCGCCAAGGCTGCCGCTTCTCTGGAAGCGGAAAAGGTTGCTGAAGCGATGAAGTCTGGCAAGTTCGCAACCGTTCTCGGCGAAATCTCCTTCGACGAAAAGGGCGACCCGAAGCTTCCTGGCTACGTCATGTACGAATGGAAGAAGGGCCCGGACGGCAAGTACAGCTACTTCCAGCAGGGCACGTGATCCCTTCAGGACGCCAATATCGAAGCCCGGTCGCGAGACCGGGCTTTTCTATGTGTAACAAACCGAACGAAGCCCTCCACGCTACTGCGAAGCGTCGTTCTCGCCCTCAGGGATGACCACAAGCGGCGTTCGCCTCACTTACGACGTCAGGCTCCTAAGAACGACGTCCGCGCGCTCCTGGACGTCGATTTTGGGCAAAACGATCGTCTCATAGTCCAGTCGTGCATAATCGCGTAGCAGCCGTTCATACTCATCCATCGCCGTGTCGAGATCATGTTGTCGCTCACTGTCGCTGCGGTAGATTTCCGGCCACGGCGGTGTAATGAAAACCAGCCGGTTGTATCGGTGCTCACGTTGCAGCGTGTCGATAAAGGTGTCGCCCGCGGCATGATGAAGAGCGGACGCAGCATCGACGAGACCGCGATCGAAAAACACTCGCCCCTCTGCCGGTGCGTTTTGACGATCGTCAAGCGAGAGCGCAACCGCACGACGGGCAAAAGCTGCCATATCGTTCCACGGCAGTGCCAGACCGCCACCCACCATCTCCTCGGTGACAATGCGCCTCCCCGGTTCCTCCACCGTTGAGAAACCACGACGGCCGAGCTCCTCAAGCAGCGTGGATTTTCCACCACCCGAGCAACCGGAAAGAATTACGAACCGATCCACGATCGTCCTCCAGGTTCAAAGTGTTTGAGAAAGCGTCCTTGGCTTGGAGCCATAACGGTCTTGATCGGACCGACAAGGAGCCACGGTAAATCAGAAAGCCGACATCGCACACAACCAGCCATTGTTGCTAAGGCACAATATCCAACCCTCGGCTACCCCTCCAGCTCAAGACAATTACCCAGCGTCGTGGAACGATGACATTGCTTTCGTGTCAAGGCGTCATACAGAACGACGCGATCGCACAGAAAATGACAGGTGGTGAGAAAAAAATCGCGTAGAGGAAGAAAAATTTAGCCCGCGAAATAAGGCAACACGAACAAATCAGGCGAAATCATTCAAATTCTTAATAAATCGTCACGAACTGCTTAGGCAATTTTTAAAGGTACCGGGCTAGAGTTCCCGTCATATGGTCTTGAGTTTGTATAGAGTGTCCAATGACCGAAATGATACGCCCACGAGTTAAATATGTCATCGGCCCCGATGGCAGCCCCCTGACGATCGCGGATCTTCCGCCTGCCAACACCCGTCGCTGGGTCATCCGCAGAAAGGCAGAGGTTGTTGCCGCCGTGCGCGGAGGACTGCTGAGCCTCGAGGAAGCATGTGAGCGCTACACGCTCACTGTTGAAGAATTCCTATCCTGGCAGTCTTCGATTGCCGATCATGGCCTTGCCGGCCTGCGCACAACGCGCATCCAGCAATATCGCCACTAACCTGTCGTTTTCGCCGCATTCGTGCTGGCATGATGTTTTCAAACGCCCCGTCGGACCGATCCAGCGGGGCGTTTGTACGTCGACCACAGGCATTGTCGCACTTTTGTGTCCAGTGCGTTCGCCACCCCGACTGTTTCCATTTTAACCGAGCCGGCTAAAGTGCCTGTGAAGCGAACAACAGGATCAAAGGGAGAAACTTCATGGACATCACCACCGCGGAAACGGGATCGCACGGCGAATATTCGGCAATCCTCGACGGCCACAAGGCCGAAATGACCTATTCCAGAACATCCCCCTCCCTCATCATCATCGATCACACCGGCGTGCCGGATGCTCTGCGCGGCAAGGGTGTCGGTCAGGCTCTTGCCACCCACGCCGTCGAAGAAGCCCGTAAGGGCGGCTGGAAAATCATCCCGCTCTGCCCATTTTTCAAGGCGCAGACGCTTCGCCATCCGGAATGGGCCGACGCTATTCAGGGTTGAGGATCAGACTGTCACGACACGTCTTCACGCCACCATCATTGGCGGGGTTCCCTGATGAATGCTCTTGCGAACTTCGTCACGGAATTCAGGTGTGTCTTCAGCACCATGCACGGCAATCGCGTGCTGAACAGCCGCCTCGATCAACTCGTCGGCGGTATCAGCGGAGATGGCAATCGTGCATTTGCTTTCACTCGGAAATTCACGGCAATCGATATATTGACGGGCCATTGTCTTCCTCCCTTTTTGCCGCTGGCGTCAGCTGAAGCAGCGAGAGACTGTTAACGCGGTTTCGCAAAAGCTGCTGCTCGAACAACAAATTTGGAACAGCCGGACCGTGTCCTATTCCCTCTCCGCCCTCAAGGCGCACCTGCGGTCAGTCTCCGGCTCACGGTCGGAACCTTCACAGATTACTCCCATCCCGTAGCGTTAACAAATGCAAAAAAGGCACGAGCCTGCAGCCCATAGAAACGAAAACGGCCGCCTGAACGGCGGCCGTTTTCATAAATAAGGTCATGGCATCCCGTCATTGAAAGCCGCCACCTGATCCACCGGCAGCCGTCAATGAGGACGCAAAGTTCGTCCGGTTACCTTACCGGCCGATCAGGCGCGGGCGCGGATTGCTCCATCGCGGTTTTCCAGTGCTGCGGCCTTTTCGTATTCGGCCTGCACTTCTTCCAGCGAAGCTTCGGCAGCTTCTTGCTGCGTCTTCAGTTCTCGAATGGAAACCTGAAGATTGTCGGCCCGCTGGCGCGCTGCTTTTGCAAAGGTCGGATAGGCGAAATGCGTCGGATCGGTAATTCCCGACTTGCTTTCTTCCAGAGAGATCTGGTGTACCAGCTCCTTGGCCATCCGTTCGAATTCGGACATCATCTGCTGCAACTGCTGCAGCTGCCGCCGTTTTTCGTTGACCTGAAATTCTTTCAGGCGAACTAGGCTGTCACGCGACTTCATACGCAATACTCCATGGATAGCGAGACCCAGGCCAAAAAAGGCATTAACCGCCCGTATTCGTCCCGGCTGTACCGGAATGATTCCTAAAAGTTACCCGGCGTTAATAAAAATCAGCCGCCGTTAACCTTTCGTTTACGGGCATCGTTAATGATAAGCACGATCATTTAAGGGTCGGTAAATGCCAAGTCCAAAAAAATGGACACGACGATGTAAGAGTCGATTGAATCACTTAACGGGTTTTCCTCACGTTAAGCTTCAATTTTGGCGATGGCGGATTCACTTGCAAAAACAGCAGAATGTCAACTTTGCTTAATAAATTCGATACACCTTGCCAAAGGCAATTAGAATTTGTTAACCATTTGGTGGCAGCCTGCAAATCAGGCAACGTCTGGATCCGCATCGCGCGAGGCAATGTTTTACCTCCCTGCGGGCGGCAAAGGGGATAATTATGCGGGTTCTACTTATTGAAGACGACAGCGCAACAGCGCAGAGCATCGAACTGATGCTCAAGTCGGAAAGTTTTAACGTTTACACGACCGACCTCGGTGAGGAAGGCGTGGATCTCGGCAAGCTCTACGATTACGATATCATTCTGCTCGACCTGAACCTGCCTGACATGTCGGGTTATGAAGTTCTGAGAACCCTGCGTCTTTCGAAGGTTAAGACGCCGATCCTCATCCTCTCCGGCATGGCCGGCATCGAGGACAAGGTTCGCGGCCTCGGCTTCGGCGCAGACGATTACATGACCAAGCCGTTCCATAAGGATGAGCTTGTCGCCCGCATTCACGCAATCGTTCGCCGTTCGAAGGGCCACGCCCAGTCGGTCATCGCCACGGGCGAGCTGATCGTTAACCTGGACGCCAAGACGGTGGAAGTTGGTGGACAGCGCGTTCATCTGACCGGCAAGGAATACCAGATGCTCGAGCTGCTTTCGCTGCGCAAGGGCACAACGCTGACTAAGGAAATGTTCCTCAACCACCTCTACGGCGGTATGGACGAGCCGGAACTCAAGATCATCGACGTATTCATCTGCAAGCTGCGCAAGAAGCTCGCAAATGCTGCAGGTGGTGCAAACTACATCGAAACAGTTTGGGGTCGCGGTTACGTTCTGCGCGAGCCGGATGGCGCTACCGAATATCTCGAAACCGCCTGATCTTTTCGAGACAGACTATTTGCAAAAACCCGCCGCGCAAACGGCGGGTTTTTTATTATGTGCCAAAGAAAGAAGTCGCACGTTATTTGCTTGTCACGTTGCGGCCTTAGAGCGCGTCTGAAAGGAAGATGCGGTGTCCTACCCTATTCCGACCCTGAAAACCGAACGGTTGACACTACGCCCGCAAACCATTGCGGATTTTTCCGGCTATCTTGATTTCATGGCGTCTCCGCGCTCGATCGGCGTCGGCGGACCCTATGATCTGCGCGCTGCCTGGGGCATGTTCTGCCACGATCAGGCAAACTGGCATTTCTTCGGACACGGGGCGCTGATGATCGAACGAACCGCAACGCACGAATGCCTCGGCCAGGTCGGCATCAACCACGGTCCGCTCTTTCCGGAAAAAGAACTTGGCTGGCTGCTCTATCGAGGCTTTGAAGGACAAGGATATGCTGCGGAGGCGGCGCAGGCGCTACGACAATGGGCGTTTCAGAGTCTCAAACTTTTGACACTGGTCAGCTACGTCGCACCGGAAAATCTCAAGTCGGCGGCTGTAGCCGAACGCCTTGGCGGCAAGCTCGACGCCACAGCGCCGCGCTCCGATCCCGAAGACCTTGTTTACCGGTATCGCGCTGACGTCTGACGCGCCGCCATAGCCATTGACCAGGAACCGCCTAACGCGGCGTTTGCAACAGACCCGATGCCAGCGCGCGGAACGCCTCGACCGCCTTTGGCAGCACCGTTAACGGCTCTTCGCTTGCAGCAACCCAAAGTGCGGCATTCAACGCCGCACCGCTGATCAACCGCGCCACCGCTTCCGCATCGAGCGGCTTCACGATGCCGGTGGCGATGAGTTGCTGTACCGCACTCTTCGTGACCTGGAGACAACTGTTCTGGCTTGGCCAGAGTGACGGATCGCCAAGTACAGCAGGACCATCCAGAAGAACGATGCGTTGAACCTCGGGATCGAGCGCCATCTCGATATAGGCCGCCCCTTCAGTAAGAAGCGCTTCCCACGCATCTGTATGTTGCGCGCCTGCCGCCTTGGCCTGCATCGCCATTTCCGTGTCGATCTGGTTCACGACCGCCGCCAGGAGGCCGCGCTTGTCACCAAAATTGTGGTACAGCGCGCCGCGCGTCAACCCGACATCAGCCGTCAGCTCGTCCATGGACGCAGCATTATAACCCTTCTCCGCGAACGCCTTGCGGGCAGCGGCGATCAACTTCAGCCTGTTTTCCTGCATCGTTTCGAGACGTCGCCCGGCCATTTTAAACCCTTAAATTCACATACGAAGCGTATCTTGATTTGACATACGGCACGTATGTCACTATTTCACATACGCAACGTATATAGTGCGGCGACTGTCTTTGTGAAGCGCCGAACGATTTGAAGCCTATCAGGAGAACAACATGAGCAAGCGCAACGCCATTTTCCCCGCCGGCCGCCACAAACTTTACGAAGAGCATCGTTATTCGGCCGCCATAAAATCTGGAGATTTACTCTTTGTCTCAGGCCAGGTCGGCAGCAGGCCGGACGGCACCCCCGAGCCGGACTTCGAACGTCAGGTTCGGTTGGCATTCGAGAATCTGAAAGCAACACTAGCCGCAGCTGGCGCCACGTTTGACGACATCGTCGATGTCACCACCTTCCACACAGACCCTGAAGCTCAATTCGACACGGTCTTGAAGGTGAAAGACGAAGTCTTCAACGAGCCACCCTATCCGGCCTGGACTGCTTTGGGTGTCAATTGGCTGGCCGGGTTCGATTTCGAAATCAAGGTTATCGTCCGCATCCCGTCGGCAGAGTAAGACGCCGAAAACATCCCAACAAAAAACCGGTGATTCGCATCACCGGTTTCTTTTTTGCAGGAACACACCCAAGCGAGCGCCTGGGCAGTTCGATCTATCATTCGGCCGCGACGGTAACGGCGGTGAAAACAATCCGGTCTTCGTGGACCTTGTATTCCACCTGCATGCCTGCCTCTTCCGCAAGCAACAGCGTATAATAGGGCTGAACGGAATGAGCATCGACCGCTTCTTCCAGACGGCCCTCGTAGATTTCCACGAACTTGGCGGGAACGCGCATCATCCGGCCCTTGACGGTGATTTCGAACTTGGCGTCACCATCCGGGCTTTCCAGCAACACATCCACATTGCCGCCGCGCGGGATGGAACCGTAAGCCACCAGGAACAGGTTGAGCAACAGCTTGACGCGGTTCTTGGCGACAATGGCGCGCGGCCCATTCCAGCTGACTTCCGCTTTCTTTTCAGCAGCGGCGAAATCCTTGGCAGCCTTCTCCGCTTCTCCCGTATCGATGGACGCCCCGGCAGAACCGGATGCACCGAAAGCAAGGCGGGCGAACTTCAGGCGAACTGATGCGTTGATGGCAGACGTACGGATAAGATCCATCGCATCGGCATCCGCGCCACCTTCGTCCAGAAGTTCGAGGCCGTTGTTGATCGCACCGACCGGGGAAATAACGTCATGGCACACGCGGCTGCAAAGGAGCGCCGCCAGATCGGGACCGGACAGCGTGATATTAAGTTTGGTCGTCATAAAATTCTCTCCTGCGCAAGGGCTGCGCGGACGGTGTGAACATCTAAGGCCATAATGACACCATATTTGGTAAACCGATTGTTAATAGGATGGTTTCAAAATGCCAAATGACTTAACACGGCAATCGGAATTCAACAGACGGACGGACTTGACGATGCGCTTCACGAAAACCCGCACCACTGCACGCCTCGGACTGGAAAAGATTCTTGTGCTGCTCGCAAGCCTTTTTCTGTCGGTTGCGCCTGCCGCAGCGCAGAGCAGTGACCAGTACACTTTCCAGGAGATCATCGACGCGGGGCACGGCTTCTTCGGCGAAACAACCGGTGGACTGGCCAAGGTGGTTGAACGCGCCTTTCAGCAGTACGGCCTTCCGAACGGTTACGTTCTCGGCCAGGAAGGTTCCGGCGCATTCGTCGCTGGCCTGACCTATGGCGAAGGCACGCTTTACACCAAGAACGCAGGCCAGCACCCCGTCTTCTGGCAAGGCCCGTCACTCGGTCTGGACTATGGCGGTCAGGGCACGCGCGCCATGATGCTCGTCTACAATCTGCCGGCAGTTGATGCGCTCTACCGTCGCTACGGCGGTGTCAGCGGTTCCGCCTTCATTGTCGCGGGCGTTGGCATGACCTATCTCAAAAGCTCAGACGTTACGATCGCCCCCATCCGTACCGGCATCGGCGCCCGCCTTGGCATCAATGTGGGCTATTTGAAGCTTACCCAGCAGCCAACCTGGAACCCCTTCTGATTCGCAGGCAAGCAAATCAGGGGCAAAAAACCGCATCTGCTTCGGTTATCGGGCCCCTCCCCACGGTTGCAAGAATAGCGTAGCATGTTTTCACGCCGCTCTTTCCGAGTGTAAGCAGCTTGCAACGACTATGCGTGACCCGGAAATGCGTGGAAACACAAAGAGAGAGCATTGAAGGTGGAAGCGTTTTCACCCAGAAAAATGCTCTGTAGTTTCGGAGACTGTCCCGCGTGATAGAATATGCCATTCTCTTTGGACTGGGTTTTCTGACCGCAACCCTGCTTGCCTTGCTGATTGCACCCGCAATCCATCGCCGCATTGTCGCGTATACGGAAAACCGTCTGCGCGCGACGATGCCCATCAGCCCGCAGGAAGTTCGCGCCCAGAAAGATATGGCGCGTGCCCTTTATGCGGCCGAAAACGCCAAGGTTCGCCAGGAGCTCAACACCGAACGCGAGAAGAACACCTCACTCAGACTGGCCAACGAAGCCGCCTCCAGCGATGCGTATCGTCTTGGTGAGCAAAACCGTGGCCTGTCGGTAAAAATCGAGGAACTGACACTCGAAATCGACGAGTTACGATCCGCACTCGATCAGAGCGAGGAAAACACGACCCGCCTGCAAGCCGGACTTTCCGAGCATCAGGAAACGGCCAATAGCCGCGCCACCCAAATGTCGGAACTGACAGCGCGCCTGACCAACCTCACCCGCGAACTGGACGATTCCAAGATACTGGCCGCCACCCGCGACATTGAGGCCGAGCAGGCAAAACAGAGCGCGTCCCGTTTCCGAAAGGAAGGCGAAACGACTGCACGCGAGCTCAAGGATGTGAGCGACCGCAATCGTGAAGCAATGACAGCCGTGGCGCGCGAAAGCCGGAAGGTGACGCGTCTGGAAGAAAAACTGGCCACTGCAGTCGCCAAGAACGCTGATCTCGATACAGCGCTGACGCTCCGCCAGCAGGAAATCGCACGTCTGAAGGAACAGCTTGCGGCAACGGGCGGTAAGACCGACGACATGGTCATCCGTTTGCCGAACCCGGCATCCAGCAAGCAGCAAGCCCTCGCTGAAGCTAAAACCGCCGTGGAAGCGTCACAGCCGCCAGCAGTCGCCGAGGAAGAGGCGATCCGGCCAAGCGGCCTCGAACAGCAGATCGAAGATATCCGCAATCAGGGCACGGCACTCACCGAGCGACTTATCAATGTTCGTGGGACGACAAATGACGAGGCAATCCGACGCGAAATCGCTCGTATCGCTGCGCAGATGATCGCACTTACCGCCGCACGCGAAGGTGAAAAATCGCCGATCCCTGCGCTTCTGTCAAAGGGTGAAACAAGCTCAGGACGTGACAGCCTTGCGAAACGCGCGACAACGCTGATGGAACAATCGTCCCAGTCACCTGGCGCATAAAAATCAGCTTATATGCGCCCGATTGCGCCGGCCATCTGGTAGAGAGCAAGACCGGATGCTGTTCCCGCGTTCAGACTGTCGAGTTGCGCTGACTGCGCAATGCGTGCCGTATGAAACCGCGAAAGCACTGATTGCGGCAATCCGTCGCCCTCAGTACCGATGACCAGCGCCATGCGTTCAGATCTAGGAATTTGCCGTATCTCGGTTTCGCCATTCGGCGACAGGCTCCATATGGCAAAACCGGCAGCCGCCAACCGCTCCAGCATATCGACCGCATCACCACCGCGATGATAGGGAACGGCAAGCACCGACCCGACGGAGACACGCAATGCCTTTCGGTAGAGCGGGTCGCAGGAGGTACCGTCCAGCAGGACTGCATCGGCATGGAAAGCCGCCGCATTCCGGAACATTGCGCCCATGTTGTCGTGATTGGAAATACCGCATCCCACCAAAACCAGCGATGATGCGGGCAGTCGAGAGATAAGATTATCGGACGATGCGTCACCGACGCGACGGCCGAGCGCCAGAATGCCACGATGCAAATGGAAACCTGCAATGGCATCCAGGACAGGAGCCTCGGCGACGTAAACCGGCACATCGACGGGAAATTCAGCGAGAATATCGGCAACACCCGAAAGCCGGTTCTTGAGAATAAGGATGCTTTCTGCCGCAAAGGCACCCTGCGCTTTGTGAGCTGCCGCCAGCATACGAAGCACGACCGTGCCTTCGGCAATAAAGCGCCCTTGCCTGCCGGTCAGATCGCGCTCGCGAATATCGCGAAATGCAGCAATGCGCGGATCGTCAGGATCTTCAATAGGGATCAGCACATGGCCATCCGGCAGGTCTGAGCTTTTACTGGCCATCGACCGTAACATCGGCGATGAAGCGACCGGCAGCGACGTTGTAAACGAGTGCCTTGCGCGTTCCGTTGGCGAGCCGTCCGTAAAACAGCATGTCACCGCCGGAATAGCTGACGTTTTCAATCGTAAAGCCCTGCGGCAAGCTTGCCGTAGCGGCAACGGGACCATCAGAGGGAACTGCCATTGTCTGGCCCTGCGTCTGCGCCACCGGAGCGGGCTTCGACGGCCCCATCGCCTTGTAGACAACCGCGCCGAACACAGCCATAAGGCTGATAAACATCACGGAGCCCGACACGATCTGCAAACGGATCATCTTGCGGCGAACTTTTTCCATGGCCGGGTCTAACGGCTTGTCTTCCTGTTCGTCTTGCTCGACCTGCGTCATCGGGTTCCCTGAAATGCTGTTGGATCGGAAAAATAAGAATGAACGACCCCTTTAAACAAGGCGACGACGCAAGGAAAGTCCTGATTGCCGGGGAAGATGCCGAAGGGCGCCTTGATTCATGGCTGGCGACCGAAGTCGGCGGCGACTTGTCGCGAAGCCGCCTCAAGGCACTGATCGAGCAAGGGGCGGTATCCGTAAACGGCAAACCCATTACCGAACCCAAAAAGAAGGTCCATCCCGGTGACCGGATCGAGATTTCCATGCCGGAGCCGGAAGATCCCGAACCGAAGGGCGAGGATATTCCGCTCAACGTCGAATATGAAGATGACGATCTGATCGTGCTCGTCAAACCCGCAGGGCTGGTGGTGCATCCCGGTGCTGGCAACTGGACGGGAACGCTCGTCAACGCCCTGATCCATCATTGCGGTGACAGTCTCTCCGGCATTGGTGGTGTCAAACGTCCCGGTATCGTGCATCGACTGGACAAGGAAACCTCTGGTGTCATGGTCGTGGCTAAGAATGACGCTGCGCATCGACATCTTGCTGCGCAATTTGCCGACCATGGACGCACCGGCCCGCTTGAGCGCGCCTACAAGGCCATTGTATGGGGTCGTCCTAAAACCCTGCGCGGCACGATCGATGCCGCTTTGGGACGGTCATCCGACCGCACCAAACGGGCCGTCAAGAACGAGCACGCCGATGACGCCCGCGAGGCAATCACCCACTACGAGGTCATCGAGCGGTTTCATGAGCGGCCGGATGCAACCTGCCTTGCCTCGATGGTGGAATGCCGCCTCGAAACCGGCCGTACGCATCAGATCCGCGTGCACATGGCGCACATTGGTCACCCATTGATCGGTGATCCTGAATATGGGGCAGCCTACCGCACCAAGGCAAACCTGCTGGAAGAACCGGCAAAGAGCATTGTCGGTCGTTTCCCGCGTCAGGCCCTGCATGCTTATCTTCTTGCATTTGAACATCCACGCACCGGTGAGGTGATGGAATTCGAGACTGATATGCCCGATGACATGGAAGAACTGACCAACGCGCTGCGAGGCCACGAACACCCGTAACTGCTTGCTCCTTCCGACGAAACAGCGATAGGCGGGCATGGCAAAGGCTGAAAAATGCCTTGCCCGCCATCTTTACGAAACCTTGGATAATAAAGACAGTTTTCGCTTTTCCCTATATTTTGCAGGCGGTCTCGTTTCCGGACCGCCCCAATTTCGCTTCAATCATTGCACCTTTTCATAGCTGCAACACATGCGATTGACTGGTTCGGCCAGCAATCATCACACCCGCATGTGTCCGCCGAAACCCGCCTGCAGGGCGCCCGTGAAACGACGGGAGACGGAAATGATTGCACATGAACAGCGATGAACGCCGCTTCATATTTCAGGATCTGCGGACGGTGGAGGGATATATCGATCCTCCCGATGCGCTCGTTTTCAAATCCTTGCTGCAAGCTCAGACCGCAAGCGCCCTTGGTGGTGGCATGGCAGATATCGGCGTGTTTTACGGTCGTTCCTATTTTCTGCTGCAGCGGTTCGCGGCCGAAGGTGAAAAGGTTCTCGGGATTGACCTCTTCGAACTCGACCCGCCCGCCGATGGCAGCCTTGACCAGTATCGGCGCTTTCTTGACAACGGCCAGCGCCTTGGACAGCCGGTCGATGAAGACCTCATCATTCGCGGCGACAGCACGCGACTGAATGCCAGCGACATCACCGAACGGGTCGGTCCGGTACGCTTCTTCAGCATCGACGGGGGCCATCATCTGCATCATGTCATGGCAGATGCGAGACTGGCGATGGAGGCGATCGCCGACCACGGTATCATTGTTTTTGACGATACCTTCAATCCCGCCTGGCCCGAAGTTACAGTCGGAATGGCCGACTTCCTTCGCACCCACGGGCACAATCTCGTCTGCTTCTGCATGACGAAATACAAGACTTATGTGTGCCACCGCGAATTTCACGCGCACTACGAACATGTCATCGCCAATGCACCGGATTTGCGTACGCTACATCACGCCGAAACGCAGTTTCTTGGCTCAAAGATTGCGCGCCTCCACAATCCCATGCGGCGGCGGGTCATGTACGAATTGATGGTTCGCTCCGGACTTGGAAATTTTTCGGAACGAATCTACCGGAGCGGGGTTAAGGACAGCACAGAGGATATCGTAACGATGTAACGCGCGTGTGATCGTGGCTGCCGCTTGAAATGCTGCAGCCGCGTACATATCTGTCATCTGGGTTCGTGCGGGGTCGATAATGACCCGCCACGACGGCATGCCTGACGTGGGACGTTAAACGTCGAAAAAGGGTGCCGCCACAGACCAAAGATAAGGGGGTGCTATATGGCCCGCAACAGTTTGCCTTCCATTACAGCCGGTGAAGCCGGTCTTAACAGATATCTCGATGAAATCCGCAAGTTCCCGATGCTGGAACCGCAGGAAGAATACATGCTCGGCAAGCGTTACGCCGAACATGGCGACCGTGATGCCGCGCATAGGCTGGTTACCAGCCACCTACGCCTCGTCGCCAAGATTGCCATGGGTTATCGCGGCTACGGCCTGCCGATCGGTGAAGTCGTGTCCGAGGGTAACGTCGGCCTGATGCAGGCGGTCAAGAAGTTTGATCCGGAGCGTGGTTTCCGTTTGGCGACCTATGCAATGTGGTGGATCAAGGCTTCGATCCAGGAATATATCCTGCGTTCGTGGTCCCTGGTGAAGATGGGTACGACAGCCAACCAGAAGCGCCTGTTCTTCAACCTGCGCCGCCTGAAGGGTCGTATCCAGGCCATCGATGATGGCGATCTGAAGCCGGAGCACGTCAAGGAAATCGCCACGAAGCTTCAGGTTTCTGAAGAAGAAGTTATCTCGATGAACCGCCGTCTGCACGGCGACGCGTCGCTGAATGCCCCGATCAAGGCGTCGGAAGGCGAATCCGGCCAGTGGCAGGATTGGCTCGTGGACGACCACGACAGCCAGGAAGCCGTGTTGATCGAGCAGGACGAACTGGAAACCCGTCGCCGCATGCTGGCCAAGGCCATGGGTGTGTTGAACGAGCGCGAACGACGCATCTTCGAGGCTCGGCGCCTTGCCGAAGAGCCGGTGACACTGGAAGAGCTGTCTTCCGAGTTCGACATCAGCCGCGAGCGTGTTCGTCAGATCGAGGTTCGCGCCTTCGAAAAGGTTCAGGAAGCGGTTCAGAAGGAAGCGCTGGAAGCCGCCCGCGCCCTTCGCGTGGTCGATGCCTGATATCATCACAGCGATCGACATGTGAGAAATTGGAGCCCACAGATCGAAAGATCTGTGGGCTTTTCGTTGTATCCTTCACAACATCCGCAAACAAAAAAGGGGCAGCCTCAGGCAGCCCCTTTTTCTTGTCTCTGTTAGCGCCTTACTGACCCGTCGCAGGCGCGGCTGCAGCCCAGTCGCGAAGGGCGGCATCAAACGCAGCGATGCCTTCTGGTCCCTTCTGCAAAGTCAGCAAAGCACGGCGACCGTTGCGATAGGACACTGGAATGTCGATCCAGTTGCGGCTCTTCAACAGTTCGAGGTTGGTTTTCATCGCGTCAGGGAAGTCATTGAGCGCGATCATGTGGAAATCATCGGTGATTTTGGCCGGAACCGCGATCAGCGCATTACCACGATCCTGCTCCGTGCTCTTCATCGCGATACGCTGAACGCTGTCGATCGCGCCGCCTTCAAATCCAGGCGCAACCGAGAAGACGATCTCGATCAGATGGCTGGCTGGCAACGACGGATCGGTGTTGCGCTTGAAGGTGATAAGCGCGCTCAAACCGCGACCGGGAACAGTAATCTGCCCCTGTACAGTCGGAGACGGTCGGCCTTCACTGTCGTTTTCCTGCTGCAATGTCCACGCAACCGAACCCTGGATCGCGGTTGGTACCGTCTGGCCCAGCACTTCCTCATACAGGAACATGCGCTCGCCACCGGCAACAGCACCGGGCTGGGCAGGCGTCGCTGGCGTTCCGGCCGGCGCAGCACCATTGGCCGCAGGTGTCTCGGTTGTCGCTGGCGGTGCGACGTTCTGCTCGTAGACAGAATGGCCTTCCGCCGTCACCGGCTGACCATTTCCACCAGCAGCCGGGCCCTCGTCACGCTCGGTCCCATCGGCCATAAGGCGCTGGGTGAACTTCGTGCCGGTGACAGAACCGTCGTCGCCGGAAGGTTGAGCCTGATTGTTTGCCGTCTGCTGTCCGGCAGCCGGTGGCTGCTGCGTCGCCGGCGGCGTGGGTGTCTGCGTCTGGGCAGAGTCGGTGGAAGGCGCAGATGTCTCGCCATTGCCGTTGCCTGCTGATTGGACCAGCCCGCCGACCATGTCGTTCAGAGCGTCGCGGTTCATCCAGAGGGCATAACCGCCGCCAGCCAGAAGGCCCGCGCCAACCAGAGCAAGAACGACCGCCGCGTAGTTCCGGCGCGGCTTCTTCTTGACCATATAGGCAGGCGTTGCAGCACTGGCCCCGACACTGGGGGCCTCATCCGAAGCTGCGCGGTTCGACGACGACGCGCCATCATAACCGATCAACTCATCCAGATCATCCCAAGGGGTGCGCTCTTTATTGTCCTTGCCGTCCTTCGGTGCTTCGAAGGGATCATCATTGGCGCGCGGCATTGCCGACGTGCGCTCTGCCGGAAGGTCGATATCCGTGTCCTGGAAGTAGGTAGAGAAATCCTCCACCACGGCAGCTTTTTTCGGCGGCGTTTCAGGCTCATTCCGCGTTTCGGCATAGTCTTGACGTCCACCGAAGACCGGATCGTGATCGACATCGGCACGATGATCGGCGTAGCCGTGCTCGTCGCGCTTCTCGGGCTCGAACGCGACGACCGGTGCTGCAGCATAGGGGTGATGCCCAGCCTGGTTACGATCTTCGTATTCGTCCTCAGGCAAGTCTTCGGCGCCGTGAGGCTGCTGATCATCCTCCGTCGCCTCGTCAAGCTTGCGCCAGTCGTCCTCGTCAACGGGTTGCGCCCAATGTGCCGGAACGGATTCGTCAACAGGCGTGACCGCAGGCTCAGCCTCGACGGGATGATGATGCGCCTCTTCGTAACGCTCCTCTTCCGAGGCGTAGGCAGGCTCCTCATCGGCACGGGTGAAATAGGTGCCGATGACTTCCTGCTGCGGTTGCTCCTGCTCGGCAACGGCATGAACAGGTTCTGGAGCGTCATAAAGCTCTTCCGGCTCCTCGTAAGGAGCTTCGTTGGAGACCTCGGCGTGAGCGTGCTCTTCCTCAACCGGTGCTTCATCGGCGGCAGCGACCGGCGCGGCCTCAACCGGATGAGGCTCCTCGTAGACTGGCTCGACCCGATCCGCTTCGTATTCTTCAGCGTCAGCGGAATGCGCTACCTGTTCAGCGGCGACTTCTTCTTCCGGCTCTTCATAAGAAGGTTGATGCGCCGGCTCTACAGCCGGCGCAAAGCCTTCGTCTTCCTCTTCCAGCGCAGGCAAAGCTTCGGCGAATTCGCTTTCCACCTCAGCAATGGCGCTGTCGAGTTTGGTGATTTGCCGGCGCAGCAGTTCTTCCGGCGGGCGCGGCTTCATGTTTTCAAGCTGGCGCACGACGGCACCACGCGCCTTTTCGTAAACCTTCGCCCGGTTTTCGGGAGTATTGTTCGCCAAGCCATCCACGGCTTTGCGAATGACCGCTACAAAATCCGCCATAAGCACTTTCTCGTCGCGGCCGGCGACGTACCGGCCCGATATGGTTTATGAAACTTGATCGCTGAGGACATTAATCCTCAAACGGATCAGTCACAAGTATGGTGTCGTCACGCTCGGGGCTTGTGGACAGAAGCGCAACCGGCGCTCCGATCAGTTCCTCCACCTGACGGACATACTTGATTGCCTGAGCAGGCAAATCCGCCCATTTTCGGGCACCGACAGTGGATTCTTTCCAGCCTTCCAGCGTGATGTAGATCGGCTCGACACGGGCCTGAGCGCCCTGGCTTGCCGGGAGATGATCGATTTCCTGGCCGTCTAGCTTGTAGCCAACGCAGATTTTCAGCTCATCCAGACCGTCGAGAACGTCGAGTTTCGTGAGTGCGATACCGGTGATGCCGTTGGTCGCAACCGACTGTCGAACCAGTGCAGCATCGAACCAGCCGCAACGGCGCTTACGGCCGGTTACGGTGCCGAACTCATGACCCTTTTCGCCAAGGAACTGGCCGATTTCATCGTTCAGTTCGGTCGGGAACGGACCTTCGCCAACGCGCGTCGTGTAGGCCTTGGTGATGCCGAGGATGTAACCGAGCGAACCCGGACCCATACCCGAACCGGCAGCGGCCTGACCGGCAACCGTGTTGGACGAAGTAACATACGGATAGGTGCCGTGGTCGATATCGAGCAACGAACCCTGCGCGCCTTCGAACAGGATGCGCGCGCCAGCGCGACGCTTCTTGTCGAGCAGCAACCATACGGTTTCGCTGAACGGCAGAATCTTGTCGGCGATGGACGTCAGTTCTTCCATGATCGTTTCATGGGAAATTTCGGCCGCACCGAAGCCGCGACGCAGCGCATTGTGGTGCGTCAGAATGCGGTCAACCTTGACCGAAAGCGCTTCGAGATCAGCCAGATCCATGACGCGGATCGCACGACGACCAACCTTGTCTTCATAGGCCGGACCAATACCGCGACGGGTGGTGCCGATCTTCGTGCCGCTATTGGAGGCCGCGTCTTCGCGCATGCCGTCCAGTTCGCGGTGCAGAGAAAGAATAAGTGTCGCATTGTCGGCGATACGCAGATTGTCGGTCGTGACCTTGACGCCCTGCACTTCCAGACGGCCGATTTCGGCAATCAGCGCATGCGGATCGACAACAACGCCGTTACCGATGACAGCCAATTTTCCAGGACGTACGACGCCAGAAGGCAGCAGCGAGAGCTTGTAGCTCACGCCATCGATGACGAGCGTGTGACCGGCATTGTGACCGCCCTGATAACGCACGACGACATCTGCCCGCTCGGACAACCAGTCTACAATCTTGCCTTTACCTTCGTCGCCCCACTGCGAGCCGACCACCACAACATTCGTCATTTCTTGCTTTCCTGCTGATGACGCTTACGCGCCCGGTAATTCGATGGGAAACCCAAACCCGCGAATGTATACTGTGTTGTCTTGCGGAAAGCGACCCTGTTTCTTGCGGCGAAATTTGCTTTTTCCGTGACAAAATGCGGATTTCGGCTTTATCTCCGCCGGCGGGAATGATCTCGCCGATGCAACCGGCGCGATTCTCACGTGTCGTTTCCGCGCACTCCACCGTCTCGAGCCGAAAGATCAGCGTGTCCTCGAAAGCTTACATCGCCCTCATCATCGCCACGCTCTGCTGGGGCGGCAACACCGTCGCCGGAAAACTGGCAATCGGCCATATCAGTCCCATGGCATTCACCTTCCTGCGCTGGGTATTTGCGGTGGCGATGATTTTCGCGATATCGCTGCCGCAGCTTATTCGCGATTGGCCCATCGTGCGCCAACGCCTGCCCTATTTTTTCGTGCTTGGCAGCGTCGGCTATACCGCGTTCAATGTCTTTCTTTATACAGCGCTCAAACACACCTCTGCCATCAATGCCGCGGTCATTCAGGCTGGCATTCCGATGGTTATCTTCGTCCTGAATTTTATGCTGTTTCGCACACGCGTCTTCGTCGGCCAGATCGCCGGCTTTTGCCTGACCATCGCAGGCGTTGGTCTGCTCGCCTCTCATGGCGACCCAATTTCGCTGCTGCAGCTCGACATGAATGTCGGTGACGCCATCATGCTGCTCGCCGTACTGGCTTACGCAATCTATACCGTGATCCTGCGCTGGAAACCGGCAGTTGACTGGCGTACGCTGATGGCAATTCCGGCCTTTTTCGCGCTCGTCAGCTCTGTTCCGTTGATCGGCTGGGAGGTTTCGCAAAATACCGTGCTGTGGCCGGATCAAACCGGATGGGTTCTCGTTTTTTATGCCGCCATTTTCGCATCTCTGGTTGCGCAGATCCTGTTTATCAGGGGTGTGGAGCAGATTGGCGCCAACCGCGCAGGCCTGTTCATCAACCTCGTGCCCGTTTTCGGAACCCTTCTTTCAGTGGCCGTACTGGGCGAAACGCTGCACACTTATCAGCTCATCGCACTCTTCCTGACGCTTGCCGGAATTGCTGTCGCCGAACGAAAAAAAACGCCGGCGTCCTGATCCTCTATCGGATCGGGAAAACCGGCGCAGTCAGGCAGGCATGAAACTGGATGGTTTAGAGCGCGGTTTCGCGCTCCTTGGATGTGAAAGCGGCGTTGCCGAGAACGATGTCCCCCTTGTCGGTCGACACAATCAGAACCTTTTCAAGCGATCCATCGTCATTGAGAGCAAAAGCGATCCGGAGCGCATTCGACGACCAGCCAGCGCCCACCAGAGCAGAACGCTTGATCGTGGCGCAATCACCGCAATTGTCGGCGCCAACAGGCTGAATGGCTGGAACGTCGCTTCCAAAACCGGAAAAATAATCATCAAGCGCGCCCATCGTGCCGTTGATGTCACGGTTGACATTCAAAAGCTGGTCGCGGCGCTTTTCCGTCAAACGCATGGCAGCGGAGGAAACGCACTGACCCGCAACAAGCGTGCAGCCATCGAAACGATCGGAGGCGGAGATATCGATCTTCGCAAGCGCAGCCTTCTCAGCCGTGGCGAAACCGCGCGCAAAACCGGCGGCACCGGCTGCATCCGCATGGGTGGACATGGAAGCGACGACAATGCCGCAAATGGCAGCAGCAATAATCTTCTTCAGCATTTTCATACCCCGTTTCGGTTTCTGCCAGCTTTGTGCCGGTCTTGATCTGCGTTGCTTTTAATGAGGCGCTCTTTTTTGTTTTGGAGCGCTCCTTCGTCTGTAGTCCCACAATGGCACAGCACTCTTTTCAGCCGCTTTAAGCCGATAGCTACAATTTTATCTGTTTTCGATTTTTTGACATGCCACGCATTTTTCTTGCCCAGGCAATCTGAACGCGCACTGAAAAAGAGAGCGGCATGCGCACAAATTGATGCTTTTCGCGCTCTGCCGAAACGCCTACTCCGGTAAGGAACCACGACAACGGAGCGACAGACATCATGGCGACGGCTTTCTACTGGAACGAATTGAACACGCTGGATTTTGCGACGCTCGACCCGGAAAATACCGTTGCCATCCTGCCGATCGCCTCGACAGAACAACATGGTCCGCATTTGCCCGTCGCCACCGACGTCGCAATCGCCGAGGGCATGCTCTCGGAGTTTCGTGTCCAGAAACCTGCCGATTTGGTGACATTGGTTCTGCCCACGCAGCAGATCGGCAAGGCAAACGAACATATCTACGGACCCGGCACGCTTTCCTTCGATGCCGACCTTCTGATCCGCATGTGGACCTCAATCGGTCAGAAGGTTTCGGAAGCGGGCGTCAAGAAGATGGTCATCGTCAATTCCCATGGCGGTAATGTCGACATCATGAGCATCGTCGGGCGAGAACTGCGTGTGCGATACGGCATGGCAGTGGTCGGCACCCAATGGGGTCGCTTCGGCCATCCGGAAGGGCTGATTGGTGAGCATGAAATGAAATTCGGCATTCATGGCGGCGAGGTCGAGACATCACTGATGCTGCATTTTCGTCCTGAACTGGTGCGAATGGAAAAGGCGCAGAATTTCACATCGAAGGCCGAGTGGCAGAAAGAGCGCTCACGTTTCATCCAGCCGCTGCCACCACATGCCCTGGCCTGGATCGCCCACGACCTGAACGACAATGGCGTTGTCGGCGATGCATCGAAGGGAACCGCAGCCAAGGGCGAAGCTATCTGCAAACATCAGGTTTCCGGCTTCATCGAACTCTTGCGCGATCTCGCAAACTACCCACTTTCGGCGCTCTATTCGCGCTAAAAACGAGGCCCTCAACCCGCCTGTTCGCGTTGTTTGTCCTGCAAGGGCACATGTCCCTGCTTTTGCAGATCGGCAACCAGCGCCGAAAGCTCGGACAACAGGAATTCCACAAAAAGGCTCGCCGCTGTATCGAGCGTCGAGCGTGAGCGGGCAAACAGCTTCATCGGCTGATGGCGCATATGTGGTGTCGAAAACGGCCGAAACACCAAATCCCCACGCTTGCATTCGAGATAAACATCGAGCGGGTTGAGAAGTGTCAGCCCGGAGCCCGAACGCACAAGCTGCTTCATCAACTCCACCGAATTGGTTTCCAGCAGCGGTTCAACCTGCATTGGCAAAGGAGCCAGCACAAGATTGATGACATTGCGAAGGCTCGTGCCCGGCTGCGACAGAACCATCTTCTCGTGCACGATATCGGTGAGATCGAGGCTCAGGCGTTCGGCCAAAGGATGATCGGGCGGCAGCACCACACCAACGGGCACATCGAACAAGGCAAGTGTACGCAGTCCCGGTGCGGCCGGAATATTGAAACCAAGGCCGATATCCGCCTCCCCCGTCAACACCGGGTTAACAGTCGGCGTGCCGCTGTCATTGTGAAGCAGAACCCGTACGCGCGGATGTTTTTCGAGAAAATTGTGCAGGATCGCCGTTAACGGGCCGGCAGCAAGACCGGTAGTCGCCACCATTGTCACTTTTCCCGCCTGCGGCATCTTGAGACCGCGAATGCGGGTCTCAAGCCTTTCATAATCCTTCAGCACCTCGCGGATATGTTCGATGCACAACTCGCCTGCAGCCGTCAGTTTAAGGCCGCGTGGCAACCGTTCGAAAATAGGTGCACCGAACTCCTCTTCGATCGCGAGGATCTGCCGGTTAACGGCCGAGGACGCAACGTTGAGACGTGCTGCCGCCTTGCGGATGGAACCGCAGCGCACGATCTCGTCGATATATTGCAGCTTGCGCGAATGAAGCACGGCGGATCAACTCTGCATAAATTTTGACCGTATCGCATCATTTGTACGCTGACATTCAAACGATGCTTTTAAGGCATCAATGTGCACGAATTTTGATGCTTTTCAATGCGCGATACGCACGATCAAATGAAGACAACAAAACAGGCTCTCACGATGCCGCAAGGTTTAACAGGGGAACAACAAGACATGACCAATGGATTGACGAAAAACGTGTTTCTGGCGGGCATGGCGCTTTGTGGCTCCATTGCCGCAACGGCGCCGGCACTGGCGCTGGACGAAGTTTCCTACGGCACGAACTGGCTGGCACAGGCGGAGCACGGCGGCTTTTACCAGGCCGTTGCCGACGGAACTTACGAGAAACACGGCCTGAAAGTCACCATCGTTCAGGGTGGCCCGAATGCCGCCAACCGTTCACTGCTGATCGCCGGCAAGGTGACCTTCTACATGGGCGGCCAGCTTGGCGATATGGACGCGGTGAAGGAAGGCATCCCGCTGACCAGCGTCGCCTCCATTTTCCAGAAAGATCCGCAGGTGCTTCTCGCCCACCCGGATGCCGGCGTCGAGAAATTCGAAGATCTTGCCAAGCTCGACACCATCTTCATGGGTAAGGAAGGCTATGCCACCTATTTCGAATGGATGAAGAAGAACTACCCCGGCTTCAAGGACGAGCAATACAAGCCCTATACTTTCAATCCAGGCCCCTTCATCACCAACAAGGCTTCCGCACAGCAGGGCTATCTGACGTCTGAACCACACGAAATCGAAAAGCAGGCGGGCTGGGCACCGAAAGTCTTCCTGCTGGCAGATGCGGGCTTCACGCCCTATTCGACGATGATTACCGCGCAGACCAAGACGGTCGAAGAAAACCCCGAGATGGTGCAGCGCTTCGTCGATGCCTCGCTCGAAGGCTGGTACAACTATCTCTACGGCAACAACAAGGCTGCCAACGACCTCATCAAGAAAGACAATCCGGAGATGACGGACGAGCAGATCGCCTTCTCCATCGCCAAGATGAAGGAATACGGCATTCTTGAATCCGGCGACGCGCTTGAAAAGGGCATCGGCTGCATTACCGACGACCGTTACAAGGCCTTCTTCGATGCAGTCGTGAAAATCGGCCTGGAGCCTGCCGATTTGGACTACAAAAAAGCCTACACGACGAAATTCGTCTGCAAGGGCGTCGGCATGGCGCTGAAGAAATAAGACTAGCCTGACCCGCGGCGTCCCAACGTGGCGGGTCTGTCCGGCATCACAATTCCAGAGTGAAGATGAGCGTTTCGTCCCCAGCCGCCACAAGCCTTCCGGCAGAATCCCGCAAGCGGCCTCTGGTCGTCATGAAGTCCGTTTCGAAGACCTTTTCCTCGGGTACAGTGGCCCTGTCCCATATGGATCTGACGGTTGAAGGCGGTGAATTCGTCAGCCTGCTCGGCCCATCCGGTTGTGGCAAGTCGACGGCGCTGCGCATCATCGCCGGTCTTGGCGACGTCACCACCGGTTCGATCGACTGGCCAAGCTCTCGTATCAACTCAAGGGGTTTGCCGGAAGGCGATATCAGCTTCGTGTTTCAGGAACCGACGCTGATGCCCTGGCAGACGGTATTCGGCAACGTGTATCTGCCGCTGAAACTACGTGGGGTGTCCAAGGCCGCCGCCCGCGAAGAAATCATGAAAACGCTGGCGACGGTCGGCCTGCAGGACTTTGCCGACGCCTACCCTCGCGAACTTTCCGGCGGCATGAAAATGCGGGTTTCCATTGCCCGCGCACTGGTGACCAAGCCCAAGCTGCTGCTCATGGACGAGCCCTTTGCGGCCCTAGACGAGATCACCCGCCAGAAATTGAATGACGACGTGCTGAGGCTTTGGCGCGAGACCGGCATCACCGTCATCTTCGTTACCCATTCCGTTTATGAGTCTGCCTATCTTTCCAACCGCATCGTGGTGATGAAAGCTCGCCCCGGCCGCGTTCATGCCGATTTTCCGCTGGTGACAGCCATGGAGCGCGACGCCCATTACCGCACCTCGGAAGACTATCGCCTCGCCTGCGAAAAGGTTTCCACCATGCTTCTCGAAGCCATTGGCAACGGAGAACACTGATGTCCGAAACGCAGGAAGCGGCATTGCCGCAAGCAAAAGAAAAAAGCTTCCTTGAACGGCGCGGTGAACTCATTCTGCGCACGCTGGTCCCGATCGGTGTCGTCGCTGTGCTGGTTCTTGTCTGGTATGTGGGCGTCAAGGTCAGCGGCGTACCACCCTATATTCTGCCAGGCCCGGCTGCCGTCGTCGCCTCGCTCTTCAATGACTGGGGAACACTCGCCCCGGCCTTCTGGGTCACAACGAAGATCACCATGGCCTCGCTCGCACTGGCGCTGGCCGGCGGGGTCGGTATCGCCATCTTCCTGGTGCAATCGCGCTGGATCGAGATCGCCTTTTACCCGATTACCGTCATTCTTCAGGTAACCCCGATCGTTGCGATCGCACCGCTGATCCTGATCTATGCACCGAGCACCCAGGTCGCGCTGCTGATCTGTGCTTTCCTGGTCGCGTTTTTCCCGATCCTCTCCAACATGGTGCAGGGCTTGAAAAGCGTCGACCACAATCTTCTGAACCTCTTTGACCTCTACGGCGCATCCCGCTGGCAGACATTGCTGTATCTGAAACTGCCTGCTTCCCTGCCCTACTTCATGACGGGCCTGAGGATCGGCGGTGGACTGGCGTTGATCGCTGCCGTGGTTGCCGAATTCGCGGCCGGGTCGGCTGGTGCAGGTTCAGGGCTGGCCTTCCGCCTGCTGGAATCGCAATATCGCATGAATATTCCGCGCCTCTTCGCGGCACTTCTTCTGCTTTCCTGTCTTGGCGTGGCGATTTTCGCCATCACCTCCTTCATCTCATGGCTTTCATTGCACCGGTGGCATGAAAGCAGCCTGAAACGGGAAAACTGATGACTGCCGCCTTCATGACATTGCCCGATTCATCAGCCTTCGCTCTGACCAACGCCACCTTGCCTGCCGTGACGGTAGAAGGCTTCGAAGCGTGCGAGCGTGAGGGCCTTGTAAGCGCCGACCTGGTCATCGACGGGGGAAAAATCGCGGCAATCCTTCCGCCTGGCATGACGCCCGCCGATCTGCCAAAAGCCGATCTGCGCGACGGCATGGTCTGGCCCTGCCTTGTCGAGATGCACACCCATATCGACAAAGGTCATATCTGGGATCGCCGTCGCAATCCTGATGGAACGTTCATGGGTGCGTTGGACAATGTGCGAGCCGACCGTGAGGCGAACTGGTCAGCCGAAGATGTGCGAACCCGTATGGAGTTTTCGCTGCGTTCGGCTTATGCGCATGGCACAAAGCTGTTGCGCACCCATCTTGACAGTATAGCGCCCCAGCACCGTATTTCCTTCGAGGTCTTCGCTGAAGTGCAGGAGGACTGGAAGGACCGGATCGCGCTCCAGGCCGTAGCACTGTTTCCGACCGACCAGATTTTCGACGAGCGCTACTTCAACGATCTTGTGTCTGTGGTGAAACGTCACGACGGCCTGCTTGGCGGTGTGCCGCAGATGTCTCCTGATCTCGACGCACGCCTCGATCTCCTCTTCCGCACGGCTGCTGACAACAGCCTCGATATCGACCTGCATGTGGACGAGACAGAAGACAGGCAGGTTCTGGCACTGAAAGCCGTGGCCGAAGCAAAACTTCGCAACGGCTTCGAGGGGGCGGTCACCGTTGGTCATTGCTGCTCGCTGGCGCGGCAGGACGACGACGTCGCGAAAGCCGTAATCGACAAGGTCGCTGAGGCTGGCCTGAATGTCGTGTCGCTACCGATGTGCAACATGTATCTGCAGGATCGCCATGAAGGCCGCACACCTCGATGGCGCGGCGTGACCTTGTTCAAGGAGCTGGCTGCGGCCGGTGTCAGAACCGCCGTTTCCTCCGATAACACGCGCGACCCTTTCTATGCCTATGGCGACCTGGACCCGGTGGAAGTGTTCCGTGAAGCGGTGCGCATCCTGCATCTCGACCATCCGCTCGACGATGCCGCGCGTATCGTGACCACCTCGCCTGCCGACAGTCTCGGCCGCGCCGATATCGGTCGTATCCGCGTAGGCAGCCCCGCCGATCTCGTATTGTTCAGCGCGAGGCGTTGGAGCGAATTTCTTTCCCGTCCGCAGGCTGACCGCATCGTGATGCGGAATGGCATGGGCATCGACCGTCGCCTGCCGGATTACCGTGACCTTGACCCGATACTGGACCGATAAGATGGTAGACTACGCCAAGATCAAGCAGGAGCTGGAGGGCATCGCCGTTGAGGACAACCCGGCGCTGGTGAGACAGAAGAGCCGCGATTTCTACTGGTATTCGCCGGTGCTGAAAGCCCAGCTCGACAACGTGATCGGCGACCTCATTGTCACCCCGACAAGCGAGGAAGAGGTGATCCGCATCCTGAAAGTGGCCTTCGCACATGGCGCACCGGTCACGCCGCGCGGCACGGGAACGGGCAACTACGGTCAAGCCATGCCGCTCTCCGGTGGTATCGTCCTGAACATGGCGGGCATGAACAAGATCAAGGAAATCAAGCCGGGTCGCGTCATTTGCGAGCCTGGCATCGTGATTGCCGAACTCGACAAGCAGACGAAAGCGCATTCCGGCCAGGAGCTGCGCTTCCACCCATCTACAAAGCAGACAGCCACGATCGGCGGTTTCATTGCTGGCGGATCGGGTGGCGTTGGCTCGATCACCTGGGGTGGGCTGCGCGACCTTGGCAATATCCTGCGCCTGCGGGTCGTAACCATGGAAGCCGAACCACGCGTACTCGATCTCACCGCCTGGGATCTGCAGAAGGTCAGCCACGCCTATGGCACCAACGGCATCATCACCGAAGTCGAGATGCCGCTTGCCACCGCCTATGACTGGGTCGACGTGATTGTCGGTTACGACGATTACATGGATGCGGTAAAATTTGCCGACGCGCTGGCTCATAAGAACGGCATTCTTCTCAAGGAAATCGCGCCGATCGCAGCCCCTATTCCTTTTGACTATTTCAATCGCCACAAGCCTTGGCTGAAGGAGGGGCAGTCGGTGGTGGTGCTCATGGTGGCACCGCATTCCATCGAGCCGTTCGTTGCCTTTACCGAAAGAATGAAGGGCGATATCCGTTTCCGCTCGGACACGGTCGAGAGCATGAAGGGCATTCCGCACGCCTATGAGCTGGCTTGGAACCACACCACGCTACGCGCCCTGAAGATCGATCCGTCCTGGACCTATCTGCAAGTGCAGTATCCTGGTCCGGATCACGTGGAAAAGGTCCACAAAATGACTGAGATCTTCGGCGACGAAGTGATCGGCCATCTGGAGTTCATCAAGTTTGACGGCCACATCCAGTGCTCCGGCCTGCCATTGGTCCGCTACACCACGGAAGAACGCCTGGAAGAGATCATTCGCATCCATGAACAGAATGGCTGCCCGATCTTCAATCCGCATCGTTACACGCTGGAAGAAGGCGGCATGAAGCAGACGGACAAGGTGCAGCTTGCCTTCAAGAAGGAAACTGATCCCAAGGGCCTTCTGAACCCTGGCAAGATGATCGCCTGGGAAAATCCGAACTTTGATTTCAAGGCTGGAACCAATTACCTTTTCCCGGGACTTTCCGCCTTTGCGGAAGCACAGGAGGCCTGAGAAACAGGTAACTGCAACCACATATATTTCTTCCGAAGGTACTCCCGAACCCTCGCTCAACAGGCGCGGGTTTCGCACCGGACAAATGGTGGGGTGAACGGCGATGCGACCAGAGCAAGATGCTCGAACAGCGGATCGTCATTTATCAGGAAAACGGCGCGGAAAAGTTTTCAACCTCATGCCGGGACGATGTTCGCCCGGCTGATGACATGGAGCTTTGTCATGCGCGTTCTCGTACTGCATTCACACCCGCTGGAAGAAAGTTATGGGCGGGCGCTTTTTCACCAGACTTGCGAAAGCCTGAAAAAGGCGGGCCACGATGTCGATGCGTGCAATCTCTATGAGGAGGGTTTTGACCCTGTTCTGTCCGCACACGACAGGCGCGTCTATCATGACGTTCCTCAAAACGCCGATCTGGTGCGGTCCTATTGCGAAAGGCTGCTTGCGGCCGAAGGGCTGGTGATCTGCACACCGGTCTGGAATTTCGGTTTCCCGGCAATGCTCAAAGGCTATTTCGATCGCGTATGGCTGCCAGGTGTATCCTTTGCGTTGCAGGATGGCAGGCTGACGCCAACGCTCCGACATATCCGCAAACTCGCGGCTATCATGACCTATGGCGCCACACCCATGCGCGCCTTTCTGGCCGGCAACCCACCCAAACGCATCGTCAAGCGTGTACTTCGCGGCCAGATAAAGCTTGGCGCCCCGGTCAGATTTCTCGCGCATTACGACATGAACAATTGCACCGTCGAGACCCGCTCTGCCTTCATGGAAAAGGTCAAACGGGAAATGGAGCAGTTCTGACGGAGCGGAGGAGAGCGCTATCGGAAGCGTGAAAGAAGGCAGATACAACCTCGCACTCCACGCTTGCGCCCTTTCCCCGACACAAGGATTTTCAGATGGTTAACAGATCCTCGATGCGCGGCATTTGAATTAACCTTGTCTTAAAACCCCACGTTAATCGTTACCAATTTAAAAACGACGGAACGAAAGGGTTCCGTGATGCGTGGCGTATTTGCCGTTGTTCTGCTGATGACTGTTCTGGCTGGCTGCGCGACAGCGCCGTCCCAGATCACCAATGCCTGTGCAATCTTCGAGCAGCGGAATGGCATCTTCAACAACTGGCAACGAGACGCGAAAGCTGCAGAACGTGAGTTCGGTGTACCAGTGCCGGTCATGATGGCGACGATTTACACCGAATCCAGCTTCCGGCCTTACGCCCGCCCGCCGCGCACCAAGCTTCTTGGCTTCATTCCGTGGAAACGCCAATCGACAGCCTACGGGTACGCGCAGGCACTGGATGGTACGTGGGAAGTCTACAAGCGCGAGACGGGACGCTGGTCCGCCAGCCGCACCGATTTTACCGATGCCATTCACTTTGTCGGCTGGTATCACGCCAAGAGCCGCCGTGAAAACGGCATCGCGCTGAACGATCCCTACAACCTCTACCTCGCCTATTATTCCGGTCATGCCGGCTATGCGAAGGGAAGCTGGCGCAATAATTCCGGCGTCCAGAAAGCCGCTCGCCGTTCCGCCAATATGGCGATGCGTTACGAGGCCCAACTGCAGAAATGCGGCTATCGTTGATAGCAGCAGGGCGATCGTGTTGTGATCGCGAGGGCGGTTTGCGCCCTCAACGCTACGGCAAATTGATCAAACGACCTTGGCGGCCGTAACCTCCACTTCGACCAGAAACTCCGGGCGGGTAAATCCCGACACGATGATCAGGGTGGATACCGGCTTGGGGTCGAGCGTATAACGATCACGCACTGCCATATAGGGTGCAAAATCTTCGCGCTTCGTCACAAAACCGGAGATACGGATGACATCCGCAAAGGTCATGCCTGCGTCTTCCAGGATCGCCTTGATCGCTTCGAAACAAAGTTCGGCCTGAGCCGAGACATCAGCGGGAACGGCATCATCCAGACCAATGCCGAGCTGCCCGGAAGTGACCAGCAGCGACGCGCCAGGCGGCACCAGAAGACCATGATTGTAATTGCCGAAAGGCTTGCGCACTGACGGCGGATTGAAAGTCATTTTGCTCATGAAAAACTACCGGAACAGGGGGACGAACTGTTCCGGCAGTATCGGCAAGGCGGGAGATCGTCGCAAGCCGAATATGACTATCAGACCGAATAAGGCGCCACGAAATCGCGGACTGCGTCGATCTCGTTCGAACGGATCTCATGTCCGCCCGGATGCCAGATCGTTTCAACCGAACCACCCTGCGCTTTCAGATAGGTTTCAAGTGACTTTGTCAGAGGAACCGGGCAGATCGGATCACGCTCGCCGGCTGTCAGTAGCACCCGACGTGATGGTTTGGCGGCAGCCGGTTTTGGCGCGAATGGGATCAGCGGATGCATCAAAACCGCAGCATCGAAGAGATCAGGATCTTCAATCAGCACATTGGCAAGAATGTTCGCACCATTCGAAAATCCGAGACCGATGACCGGTCCGGCCTGGTAGTGACCACGGTTTACTCTTACGAAATCAGCAAGTTTGGTCGTCGCACGCTGCAGGTCAACCATATCGTAGACGCCCTCCCCGGTTCGCCGGAAAAAGCGCGCCGCGCCATGTTCGGAAACATCTCCGAGTGGCGACACAACCGTGGCCTGTGGCAAAAGCCGACTGCCAAAATCGAAAAACTGGTTTTCATCGCCACCCGTACCGTGCAGCACGATAAAAAGTGGTCGGCCCGCAGCCCCTGCCCGAGCTTTGTGAAAATAAGTGTCCTGGCCCATAAATAATATCCTTCCGTTTCCCGTCCCGATGCTCAGGCTTGGCCATCCGTCCAGATGGCGCGCAGGCCCTCGGCCTAACCCGAGGGCGACGGTTTTCTTGTTTGTCTCCAGTGATCGAAAAGCCGGACCTTATGCCGCTTTTTCGTCGTCCAGCGGTTCGAGATGCTCTTCCAGAACGGAACGCAGATGCGCGTGCTGGGTTGGCAGCTTCAGTGCTTCACCGAGATGGGCCGTGTCTTCGTCACGATCGAAACCCGGTTCGTTGGTTGCCACTTCGAACAACACACCGCCTGGTGTGCGGAAGTAGATGGCCCAGAAGTAATCACGGTCGATAACAGGCGTGACCTGATACCCTGTGTCCATCAGTGCCTTACGGACCTCGAGCTGCTTTTCGCGATTTTCGACAGCAAAGGCGATGTGATGCACCGAGCCCGCGCCGAGTTTGGCGCCGGAAATATTCGGCATGGTTTCGATATCAATGAAATCCGCACCATTGCCGCCGGGCATACCAAGACGCAGCACGCCATCCTGACGATCAACTTCCTGATAACCCATGAACTTCAACAGCTCAGCGGTCGCACCTTCATCGCGCAGTCGAAGCGAGGCACCCTGGAAACCGCGGATTGCCTGATCTTCTCCGACGCCGTTGCCTGTCCACTGTGGACGCGCGTCGTCGCGAACTTCAACAAGGGCAAAACCATCGCCATCAGGACCGGCAAAATGCAGGCGTCTGTTGCCGAAGGCCTCATCAGCCTTCAAGCCGTCAACACCAGCCTTGGAAAGGCGGTCCTGCCAGTACCCAAGTGAACCCTCGGGAACGGAAAACAGCGTGGTGCCAACTTCGCCGGTGCCCGGACGTCCGCGAGCGATATGCGGGAACGGGAAATAGGTCATGACCGAGCCCGGCGTACCAACTTCGTCACCGTAGTAGAGGTGATAGACATCCGGTGCGTCAAAGTTGACGGTCTTCTTGACCCGGCGAAGGCCAAGCGTATCGGTAAAGAAGCTGTTGTTCTGGCGCGCGCTCGCAGCCATTGACGTGACGTGGTGCAAACCCTTGATCTGGTCAATCATAATAAACCCCTTTGGCTCACTGGCTCCCGAAACGGAGCCGTCCGTGTTTCATGAGCCAAAGATGGGGCAAGACGATCGGATCGTATAGAGAGAACAATCCGAACGGATTGTTCACAAAATAGCACCAAGCCGTAGCAGCAGTCTTGAACGCTGCCGTTCAGTGGTCGTCAGACGCGCCCATCGCCCAATATCCCACAGACCGCAACGAGGCTTTGGGAATACCGACTTCATCCGTCAGAAATGCTTTGGCAGCACGTGCTTCGCTTTTTTCGCAGGCAACGAAAACATGCTGACCATCGTGGTTCTCTGCGAAGGCATGGCCGCGCAGAGCCTGCTCGATCAGACCCGATGTTCCCGCCGGCTTGCCACGACGATAGAGCCAGGTCCATTCGACGTCGGCAGCGCAGACGACATCCTGACGCTCTGCCTCGTTGTCAATCTCCGCATAGACGCTGAGCTTTTTACCAGCCGGCATCTCCGCCGCCATCCGCAACATCACCGGCAGCGCCGTCTCGTCACCAGCAAACACATAACGGTCGGCCTCCGGGCAAACACCACTGGCACCGATAATGCCGACAACATCGCCTGGTTTCGCCGTCGCACCAAAATGCGCACCCGGCATGTGGTCGCCCTCGTGCATGACGAAATCGATATGAACTTCACCACCCTCGATATCACCTGATCGGATCGTATAGATACGCCGGGTCAACAGATCCTCGCCTTCCGGCCAGATGATTGCTCCGGTTTTGGAAAGATAAGGCCAGACCGGCGCACGGCCCTGGTCGGGAACCAGAAGCAATCGGACATGCATGCCGCTGGTGACCAGTTTCTCAATGCCGTTTTCGACAGACACCACCAGACGACGCATGTTGGGTGTCAGGTTATAGGCGCGTGCAATCTTGCCGACGAAGAGATTGGGCAATTCGCGCTGATCCGCGCCATGGCCGACCCAACGGAAATCGAGACCTGTCTCGCCGGAAAACTCAACGATATGCTCCGCCACCATGGCCTTTACGGACATCAGCACGTTTTCAGACACGCAACTGACCCGCGCCGCAAACCGGCCGCCCTCCGCGCTGAAGCTGCCGTGACCGTATTCCGCCTTGAAACGAACCGTCGCGCCATCGCGGCGCATATCCATATGCTCGGCGAAATGGTCCTCAAAGGCATTTACGATGGCGAGCGGATCGGCGAGTGCAACAGAGGTTTCAGCGGATAGAAGAGACACGAAAAACAAATCCTTCACTTTGTAGTCCGGTTATCTTTAATGCCGACAACCGCAAAGCGCAAAGAGATTTATGAGCCTCTAAAGAAGGTTTTTTTCACCACCTGCCACATCGGGCAACTGCCAATCGATCGGCTCATGCCCATGCGACGCAAGAAACTCATTGGCCTTGGAGAAATGGTGATTACCGAAAAAGCCATTATGCGCAGAAAGTGGCGATGGATGTGGTGAGCGCAGCACCAGATGCTTCGCCTGATCTACGAAGGCAGCTTTTTTCTGGGCGTAGGAGCCCCACAGAAGGAAAACGACGTGATCACACTCGTCGTTGACGGCACGGATCACGGCATCCGTGAACTTTTCCCACCCCTGGCCTTGATGGGACGCCGCGCGAGCCTCTTCAACCGTCAGAACGCTGTTGAGCAAAAGAACGCCCTGCCTTGCCCAGCTTTCCAGAAAACCGTGACGGACCGGGCGAACACCAAGATCGCTCTGCAGCTCCTTGTAGATATTCACCAGAGACGGCGGGATACGGACACCGGGCTGCACCGAGAAACAGAGCCCGTGCGCCTGTCCCTGACCGTGATAGGGGTCCTGTCCGAGTATGACGACCTTGACCTCGTCGAGCGGCGTGAGATCAAGCGCCCGGAAATATTCCGGACCTTTGGGAAAGATATGTTTGCCAGCCGTTTTTTCGGCGAGCAGGAAGTCTTTCAGCTTCTGCATATAGGGGCTGGCAAACTCAGGCGAGAGAACGCGTTTCCAGCTTTCTTCCAGTTTGACGCCTGCTTCTGCCATGAAAGCCCCTCTTGCTTACTTGAACCGGTTGCCGCGTTGCAGCACCTCAATCTTGTATCCATCCGGATCGCAGATGAAGAAATATTTTGCAAATGGAGCGCCTTTGTAATCGGCCTCGATGATCTTGCCAGCCGACAGGCCAAGCTCGGTAAAGCGTTGATGCTCGGCTTCCACATTTGCAACGCTGACAGCAAGATGACCGTAACCGTCGCCCAGAGCGTAAGGCACTTCTCGTCCCTTGTTGACCGTCAGTTCAAGCTCGAAATCGCCCTCGGCATTGCTGAGATAGATGAGAGTGAAATTCTCGAACTCGGCGCGTTCCGCAACCTCAAGTCCGAAAGCCTGCTTGTAAAACTCCACCGAACGTTTTTCGTCCAGCACCCGGACCATCGAGTGGATTAGCTTGGCCATGGTGTTTTCCTTCTTCTTACCGCGTGGTGGCCGGTTATGCTCCGGACATCGCGGCAACGGGATAAAGACAGAGTGAGGTGCTTTCAACCCTTAAAGACGTCAGGACAGTTGCATCCCCTCAGAACGTGATAACGCAAACGTCGCGAAATTCCACTATCATGAGTAGTGCGCTCATGATATCGGCATGACTTATGCGCCTCCTATATCTCTGTCTTGGCTGGCTTATGGTCGCAACCGGCATCGTCGGCGCGTTTCTTCCCGTTTTGCCGACCACACCCTTTCTGCTGCTTGCCTTATGGTTCTTTTCGCGCTCCTCGCCGAAGCTCGAAAGATGGCTGCTCACCCATCCGAAATTCGGCCCGCCATTAAGGCAGTGGAAGGAAAAGGGTGCAATTGCCCGAAAAGCGAAAATTGCTGCAATATCAGCAATGTCCGTGAGCTATGCCGCTTTCTGGTTTTTGAGCGATCCGCCACCGCTGCGTGCCTTGCTGGTTGGCGCCGTGATGCTGGGCTCCGGACTTTTCATCATCACCCGGCCAGACCCGGACGCTTGAGCGTGCCGCGGGGCGGCAGCACTCCCTCAGCGATGCCGCGACTGTGGAAGTACGTAGGGGATATGAGCGGCGGGCAACCGTCCGACAACACCACCAATGCCGTAAACCCGCGCGATTGTATCGTCGCTGATCGTCTCGAAGGACGGCCCGCTGGCTGTAACCCGCCCGTCGTGCATGACGATAAGTTGATCGGCAAATTCCGCCGCAAGATTGAGGTCATGGAGGATAGCGAGGACCAGGCCGCCTGCCGAGGCAAAATCGCGCGCCGTTTCCAGCACCGCGATCTGATGGCCAATATCGAGGCTGGCGGTCGGCTCGTCCAGAAACAGGGCGCGAACCTCGCCATTTTCGACCGGATTGGGAACCTGCGCCAAAGCGCGGGCAAATTGCACCCGCTGTTGCTCGCCTCCAGAGAGAACATTGTAGGATCGCTGCTCGAAGCCGCGAAGTCCGGCCTTTGCAAGCGCCCGTCGAGCCTGATCTTCCGGCTTCAGCGCGCCTTGCGCCACCGCTCCCATGCGGACGATTTCCAGCGCCGTGAAGGGGAAGGCAAGTTGCGTGTTCTGCGGCAACACAGCCCGGACCCGCGCCAGCTGCGCGGGCTTGTAGACCGAGATGTCGATATCGTTGTAAGCGACGACACCCTGGTCAGCGCGCATCTCACCTGAGAGCACCTTCATCAAGGTGGATTTTCCCGCCCCGTTCGGACCAATGATGACGTTGACCTTACCTGGTTTCAGATCAACGCCGACACCATCCAGGAGACGGCGACCAGAGCGGATGAGCGTGATATTTTCAGCCCGGATCATCAGAGGTTCCTCATGAAGGTGCCGCCACGACCAAGCAGCAGAAAGAGGAAGACAGGGGCGCCGATAAGCGCTGTCACAACGCCGATCGGCAGTTCGGCAGGCGCAGCCACGGTGCGGGCAAAACTATCCGCCAGCAGCAGAAGCGCGGCTCCGCCAAGCGCCGACGCTGGCAACAGAAAACGGTGAGATGGACCGATCGCCAACCGTAGCAGGTGCGGCACGACGATCCCGACGAAACCGATAGAACCTGCGGCGGCAACACTTGCGCCACAAGCCGCCGCAACCGCCAGAATGACGATGCGTTTCAGCTTCTGCACCGGAATACCCATGTGGAAGGCAGCGGCATCGCCGAGGATTAGCGCATCCAGCCCCTTGGCAACGAAGGGGATGATCGCGAGGACGACGACGATAAAAGGTAAGGTTGCCAGCACCTTGGTCGGTGTCGAACCGCTGAGCGACCCGAGCGACCAGAAGGTGATGTCACGCAGCGCCCGATCGTCGGCCACGAAGATCATCAGTCCCGTCAGCGCACCACTGATGGCCGCAACTGCGATACCAGCCAGGATAAGCGTTGTGGTGGAGGTCGCACCATCCTTGGTCGCAATCAAATAAAGCACCCAGGTATTGAGGAGGCCTCCGAAAAACGCCATGAATGGCAGGAAATGCGGGCCGAAGAAAATCGCGACAGAGGCGAGTACGCCTTCACTCAACGAAATGGCTGCAACGGCAAAAAGTGCGGCACCAGAAGTGACGCCGACGATACCGGGGTCTGCTAGAGGATTGCGGAAAAGTCCTTGCATCATCGCACCCGAGACGGCAAGTCCCGCCCCGATCAGCAGACCCAGTGCCGTGCGGGGCAATCGTACCGCTTCGAGAATGACCTTTTCGCGTGCGTCGAGCCCTGCTGCGCCACCCGTCAGATACACCCAGAGTTCCTTGATCCCGACACCGGTCGGCCCTGTCACGAGCGACACGATACAGGAGACCACCAGAAGACAGACGAGCAGAACCAGAACGACGACCGCGCGTCGCGATCTGTCACCCGGTATATGCTCTTCGGCTGAACTCAAGGCGGCGACCGTCACGGCTTGATGACCTCAGGATAAAGCTTGCTCGCCAGTTCACGGCCGGCCGCTGGAGTGCGTGGACCAAAGCCGATAAGATAAAGCCCATCCATGCTGACAAGCGCCTTGTTGGCGGCAGCAGGTGTGGACTGGAATGCCGGCAGGGCAAAAATCTCGTTCGGGTTGGTGGCATGGCCACCGCGCGACATGGTCAGCACCACATCGGGTGCTGCTGCGATAATGGCCTCATCGGTTAGTGGCTTGTAGCCGGAAATCTCCTGCGCAGCGTTGACGCCGCCTGCCATTTCGATGATCGCGCCAGCCTCGGTGTCCTTGCCCGCCGCCATTACGCGTCCACCGGCAGCGGAAAGCACGAAGAGAACGCGCTTCTTATCCTTATCCGGCACAGATGAAATATCCTTGACCAGCCCCTCGAGGGCAGCCTTTGTCTCGGCGGCCAGAGCCTTTGCCTTGTCCTGAAGACCGACGGCAGCGCCGACGTCTTCGATCTTCTTCGGAATGGCGTCTCCAACAGGCGGCGTATCCACCGTGACGAACGGCACCGCACTTGCCTTGAGAACAGCGATCACATCCGCAGGACCCGAACCATCTTCGGACAGGATAAGATCAGGTTGCTGGGACAGAATACCTTCCGAGGAAAGTGCACGCATGTAGCCGATATCCGGCTTCGACATGGCGTCGGCTGGGTAGGAACTGGTGCTGTCGCGCGCCACGACACGATCCTGTGCGCCGAGCGCGTAGAGGATTTCCGTCACCGTACCGCCGACCGCAACGATGCGTTTTGCCTCCGGGTTCCCCTTGTCGGACGCCAGTGCGGCTGGCGCGGATGCCGCGATCACAGCGGGCAGAAAGGCAGCGAAAACGAAGGGGCGGAGGCGAGACGTCAGCATAGCAAAATCCTGAAAAAACGATGCGGCGCGGCTTTCGTCACGCCTTTTAACTTGAGTTATTTGCACATGTTTATAATCCGCGCAATCTTTTAAGTGGAGTAAATTTGTTTCCTTTGTTGCTAGCCCCTTTTCAAGTGCGCAGGGCCCCGATATCCTGACTGAAACAGGAAGCTTAAAGGGAGAATTCCATGTTCATTGCCATGAACCGGTTTCGCGTCGTGCCGGGTTACGAAGATACGTTCGAAGCCATCTGGCGCGAGCGCAAGTCACATCTCAGCGAGTTGCCGGGCTACATCGAATTTCACATGCTGAAAGGCCCGAAGGCCGAGGACCACACCCTCTACGCGTCGCACACGGTCTGGGCCACCAAGGAAGACTTCCTGAATTGGACGAAATCTGAACAATTCCGCGCCGCCCACGCCAAGGCCGGCGAAAACCGCGGCAAGGTCGAATATCTGTCCGGTCCTCACTTCGAAGGTTTCGACGTCATCATTCACGAAGACAAGAACGGCGAACGCCGCTCGATCGCTGCGTGAGGCTGGAACGATGAGCGCTCTTGCCCAGGCAGCCGACGACCGTCAGGCGCGTGCCGCCGCAGCCCTCGCCGAAAAGCCGGATGGCATTGTCGAAGCGATCGCCGCCAAGGCCGAAGTAACACCGGCGGAAATTCTGGCAATTCTGCCGGAAGGCGCGGCAGTTTCCGCTTCAGCAGAAAAGTTCAACGACATCTGGAACAAAATCCGTAGCTGGGGCGAAGTCCTGATGATCGTGCAGACGCAGGATATCGTGCTCGAAGTTCCCGGCCATCTGCCGGAAGGAACGGAAGGCCACGGCTGGTTCAACATCCACGGCGATAGCCCGATCGGTGGCCACATCAAGAAGGATAGCTGCACGGCGATCACCTTTGTCGATCGCGGTTTCCATGGCCGACGCTCGTGTTCCGTCTGGTTCATGAACGCCGATGGCAAAGCCATGTTCAAGATCTTCGTGCGCCGCGACGAAAACAAGGAACTGCTTGCTGGCCAGCTTTCAAAGTTCGAAGCGTTGCGGGATACCTTCCGCGCTAACTAACGAACTCTTCGCAACCGCCGGGACACCCGGCGGTTTTTTTCTACCGGTTCATCCGTCGTTCAGCACCGTTTTTTATCATCCGCTGAAATGAGGTCGCCACGGCGGCCGAGATCAGCACCAACACGGAGCAAACACCATGAATGACCGCGTTTCCCTGCTTTCCCGCCGCAGTTTCACGGCACTCGCCGCCCTTGCCCCGCTGTTTGCCGCCAGTGGTGTCGCGGCAGCTCCTGCAAACCTTAGAGGAACGGTTGCCTATCGTGAACGCATCGCCCTGCCGCCGGGCGCCACCGTGACCGTTCGACTCATCGACGTCTCGCTGGCTGATGCGCCATCCCGTACCATTGCCGAAACAACAATTCGCCCACGCGGACAGGTTCCCGTACCGTTCGTGCTTCGATACAACGACCGCGATATCCGCCCGCGCCGCTCCTATGCGCTGAGTGCGGAAATCCGCGATCGCGACCGCCTGCTGTTTACCACCACCACCACCCGCTATTCCGTACTGACGGGTGGACGCGATAACACCGACCTTGTCCTGCAGCGTGTGGCAGGCGGCCCGGACCGCCCCGAAACGGAAGTCGGCATCCAGGGCCGCTGGTTGGTTGAAGACATCAAGGGGGAACGCGTTCGCGGACAGAAACAGGCGACGCTCGAAATCTCCAGAGGAGGCCGCGTCTCCGGCAATGCCGGTTGCAACGGCATCGGCGGCGAAGCCCGGATCAATCGCGACCGCATCGATTTCGGCCGTATGATTTCCACGCAGATGGCCTGCGCACCCGATATCATGCGACAGGAACGGCAGTTCATCGACGCGCTTGAAGCGACCCGCTCCTTCCGTCTGGAAGCCCGACGCGGAACGCTGGAACTGCTCGACGGACGTGGTCGCCGCACCATGCGCCTGCGCCGCGCCTGACAACACCCTTCGCACCGTGCTGGTCGGGACATTGCATGTCGTTTCCGGCACGGTGTGGCTGTCATTCGCACCTTATGAATTTGCTCTACCGCGCCGATGCGAAAGAGCGTTTCCATTTGGCACCAAAACGCTCTATGGAACGCGCCGGCCACTCTTGTCCGTTTGGGCCGCGAAGTTGTTGAGGAAAAAAGCGAATGACGACCTATGTTCTGACCGTAGCCTGCAAATCGACCCGCGGAATCGTCGCCGCGATTTCCGGCTATCTGGCGAAAAAAGGTTGCAACATCGTCGACAGCTCCCAGTTTGACGACTTGCAGACCGGCAAGTTCTTCATGCGCGTTTCCTTCATTTCGGAAGAAGGAGCAAGCCTGGAAGCAATCACCGACGGCTTCGCCCCGGTCGCCGAAAAATTTGGGATGGACGCCCGCATTTACAGCGACGGCCAGCGCGTGAAAACGTTGCTGATGGTGTCGCGCTTCGGCCATTGCCTCAACGACCTGCTCTATCGCTGGAAGATCGGCGCGTTGCCCATCGATATCGTCGGTGTTGTCTCGAACCACTTCGATTATCAGAAAGTCGTCGTCAATCACGACATTCCCTTCCACCACATCAAGGTAACGAAAGACAACAAGCCGAAGGCCGAAGCACAACTGATGGAACTCATCGAAAGCACCGGTACGGAGCTTGTGGTGCTGGCCCGTTACATGCAGGTGCTGTCCGACGAGATGTGCCGCAAGATGTCCGGCCAAATCATCAATATCCACCACTCCTTCCTCCCCTCGTTCAAGGGTGCCAACCCTTACAAGCAGGCGTACGAGCGCGGCGTGAAGCTGATTGGTGCAACCGCGCACTACGTCACCGCCGACCTCGACGAAGGCCCGATCATCGAACAGGAAACGGTACGCATTACCCATGCGCAGTCGGCCGAAGACTACGTTTCGTTGGGCCGCGATGTGGAAAGTCAGGTTCTGGCACGCGCCATTCACGCCCACATCCACCATCGCACCTTTATCAACGGCAACCGCACCGTCGTCTTCCCGCCTAGCCCGGGAAGCTACGCATCGGAGCGTATGGGCTGATAGATTGCGCGGTTAAGAGGGCGTCACTGCCTGAGGGAATATCACCCGCGCTCTCAGCCCTCGGCCGTCCGCGCCATCTTCCAGCTCCAGCCGGCCGCTGAACAGGCCGGCGATTTCCTCGACGATCGCAAGGCCAAGCCCCGCACCGGGGGCGACATTGCCATCACCACGGGCGAAACGCTGCCGCACAGTGGCGCGGTTTTCTGCCGGAATACCTGGACCGTTATCCTCGACTTCGAGCCAGGCGGCGTCCACCTCCCTGCCGACACGCACGGTGACTTCCGCGTCCCGCCCGGCGTAGTTGAGGGCATTGCCGACCAGATTGCCGATCAGTTCCCCAAGCAGAAGTGGCTCAGCGGCAATCAATGTAGCGCCCTCCCCTTCAAAACCGAGGTCAATGCCGGCGTCCGCCGCACGCGGCACGAAATCCGCAGTTACCTCCTGCGCCAAAGCGACAAGGTCAACGGCCGAGAATTGCTGTTTCTCACCGGAGCCGGCGGCATCGATATTGGCCATCCGCAGAAGCTGCGCCAGAATATGCTCGGCATGTGCGACCGATGCATCGCCCTTGCGTGCTGCGGCTTGTGCCTCTTCCAGATTTCCTGCACGTGCCGAAAGTGCCAGTTGCGTGCGGATGATGGCAAGTGGTGTGCGAAGCTGATGGCTGGCGTTGCCTGTAAAATGCCGGAGAGCATCGAGTGCCGATTGCAGCCTGACCATGAAGGAATTGACGGTCTCCACAAGGCTTTCCACTTCCACCGGCACGGATTGCTCAATGGGGTGAAGGTCGTTGGGGCTGCGCTCGGCAATCGCCTCCCCGAGACGATAGAGCGGTCTCAATGAAATCGTCACCGCCACCCAGACAATCACGGCAGCACCGACAATCATCAACAACAGGCGAACCGCAGAACGCAGGATGATGGCCTGCGCCAACTGGCTACGGGCGATCGTCGTTTCGGCAACGGTCACTGAAAACGGCACAGAATTGATGCCGGTCGAAGCAAAGCGCTGGATGGCGGCAATCCGAATGCGTTCATCACGGAACACGGCGTCCATGTAGACGGGCGTATCGCCGGTCAGCTTCTCGACCGAAGGCAACGACTGATAACCGGTCAGGAATTGCCCGTTCGGCCCGTCGACACGGTAGAATACCCGGTCCTGCGCTGCCGATGTCAGCATCTCCAGCGCGACATAGGGGATATCGACCTCGAGCGAACCATCCTCGGCTACGACCACACGTTCCGCGATCGCCAGTGCCGACCCGGACAACACGCGGTCGGACACGACATTGGCGGTATTCACCGCCTCACGCCAGGTATCTGCCAGCGCAATGCAGCCGATGATGGCGGTTGAAATGAGAAGCCAGCCAAGAAGCCGTCGCCGGAGCGAATAGGCGGCCTGCTTCATTCAGCCATCTCCGGCAGCTTGTCGAGATAATAACCGATGCCCCGCGCCGTCTTCACTGTCAGCCCGTGAGGACCAAGCCGCTTGCGCAGACGGCTGACATATTGCTCGATGGCATTGCCGGAAAGTTCATCGTCAAATCCGGTGAGCGACTGCACGATCGCCTCCTTGGCGACCACTTTGCCTGCCCTGAGAAAAAGAACCTCCAGCAAGGCGACCTCTCGCGCCGGAATGTCCAGCGGCCGTCCTTCGGCCGAAAAAGTGCGCGACGTCAGATCAAATGACACTTTGCCGAAACTGACCGAAGACGAACGCAAACCGGCGTTGCGGCGCAGAAGCACGCGAACGCGGGCCTCGAATTCGGCAATATCGAAGGGCTTGATCATGTAGTCATCAGCGCCGAGATCCAGTCCCTTGACGCGTTCTTCCGGCGTGCCCCTTGCCGTCAGGATCAGAACCGCTGCCTTATCCTGCCGTGCTCGCATCGCGCGCAGAACTTCGATGCCATCCATTTCCGGAAGGTTGAGGTCGAGAATGACGAGGTCGAAACTCTCCACGGCAATAGCCGCATCGGCCGAAGCACCATCGGACACCACGTCCACCGCATAACCGCTGCCGCGCAGAAGGGCAGACAGCCCCTCCGACAGCACCTGATTGTCCTCGACCAGCAATATGCGCAAATCTTTACTCCCGCAGCGTCGCCTGAACTTAACCAAGCGCTCGGCGCTTGTGAATGGCAAGCACGTGCGGCATGATCTTTTCCATGCGTATCGTCATTTCCCTCTGTCTCTGTCTTTGCTCCAGCCTGTCGGCAATGGCTGAACCGGTTCTTTTTCCTGCACTTTCAGGCAAAGCAGATGCGGTAACGCTGGTGGTCTATTCCTCGCTGGACGAGCCGCTTGCGACGCCCATGATCAAGGGTTTCCAGAAGGCCAATCCAGATATCACCGTCTCCTACGAGGACATGCTGACCGGAGAAATCTATGACCGGATCGTCAAGGAGACCGACGCGGGTCAAAAGACCGCAGACTTTGCCTTTTCATCGGCAATGGATCTGCAGGTGAAGCTCAGCAATGACGGTTATGCGCAGCGCTCCGACCTGCCGATGAGCGCAAGCTGGCCTGCCTGGGCAAATTGGCGCAATACCGCCTACGCCCTCACATTCGAGCCCGCCGTTTTCGTCTACCACAAGCCAAGCTTCACATCAGAAAAGCCGCCTGCGACGCGTGCTGAATTCGTTGATTATCTGGAACGGCATGCCAACGAGGTGCACGGTCGCATCGCCACCTACGATATCGAACGGTCCGGCGTCGGTTTTCTGTTCATGTCACGCGACCAGGAACAGTTCGGCGATATCTGGAGCGTCATCAAACGTATGGGTGCGGCTGGCGTGAAGGTGTATTCAACGTCATCGGCCATTCTGGAACGGGTGTCGGACGGCCGCTTTGTGCTGGCCTACAATATCCTAGGCTCCTACGCCGCAGACTGGGCGTCGCGCCATCCCGATGTCGGTATCGTTTTGCCGAAGGACTATACCGTTGTCATGTCGCGCATAGGTCTGGTGCCGGAAGCCGCAGCCCACCCCGAACTCGGCCGCCGCTATCTCGAATTTTTCATGTCGAAAGAGGGCCAGACGATCATGGCCCGGCAGTTGCAGATACCTGCCGTCAGCCCTGAAGTGGCGGGAGAAAATACCGCCAATACCATGCAGGCGATCCACGGCGCGCAATTGCGACCTGTTCCCGTCAGCCCCGGGCTGATGGTCTATCTCGATCAGGTCAAGAGAAGCCGTCTGATCGAACGCTGGAATGAAGCACTCCGTTCGCAATAGATTGACCGAAAATCGCGCGCGACAGGTGGCGCGGTATCGTTTTGTAGACGTGCGGCGGAAATTAATAGAGAGTAAACAACCAGGGAATTGCGTTGCGTCAGTTAGATGACAGCTTTCTGTGGTGCTCTGCAATCCTTCTTCATTCCGTGGAGGCGGAAGAAGATGTGGGAGGAAATCTCAAAGATCAAAAATGCCAGCGCCGCTTTAGCCGCGTCAGGGTATCTGCGTCTTTGGCACCCCTTCCCGCATAAAAACATAACGACGCCCAAAACGAACAAGGGCATCCTGAGGAGGGTTAAAGTGAAACATTTTCTTATCAGCACATTCCTGGCAGGCGCGATCGCTCTTCCGGCGGCAGCCGCCGACTACATGATCATCGCTCCGGCAAATCCGGGCGGCGGCTGGGACCAGACGGCACGCTCGCTGCAAACCGTTCTCCAGGAAGAAGGCATTTCCAAGAGCGTACAGGTACAGAACGTACCGGGCGCTGGCGGTACCATCGGTCTGGCACAGTTTGCCAGCCAGCAGAAGGGCAACCCGAATGCCCTGATCGTTGGCGGTTACGTCATGGTTGGTGCGATCCTGACAAACAAGTCCCCGGTAACCTTGAACGAAGTGACCCCGGTTGCCCGTCTGACCGGTGAATACGAAGCCATCGTTGTACCCGCATCCTCCGACATCAAGACGATCAAGGATCTGATCGAGAAGCTGAAGAGCGATCCGGGCAGCGTATCCTGGGGCGGCGGTTCGGCTGGCGGCACCGACCACATCACTGCAGGCCTGATTGCCAAGGCGGCTGGCGTCGATCCGACCAAGATCAATTACATCGCCTATTCCGGCGGCGGCGAAGCGCTTGCCTCGATCCTCGGCTCGCAGGTCACGGCCGGTATTTCCAGCTACGGCGAATTCGAAAGCCAGGTTAAGGCCGGCACGCTGCGCCTGCTTGCAGTCTCCAGCGAAGAAAAGCTCGAAGGCATCGATGCTCCGACGCTGAAGGAAAGCGGTCTCGATGTCGTCGTTCAGAACTGGCGTATGGTCGCGGCTCCTCCCGGCCTGACACCGGATCAGGAAAAGGCTGTTAACGCCGACATCGAAAAGCTCGCCAAGTCCGCCAAGTGGCAGGAAACGCTGAAGACCAAGGGCTGGATGGACACCTATCTCGCCGGTGACGAGTTCAAGGCACAGCTTGCCAAGGACACCACCTCCACAGAAGCGATCCTCAAAGACATCGGACTTGTAAAATGAGCCAGGGTTTTAACCCTTCCCGCGAACAAAAGCGCCGCCCTGACTGGGCGGCGCTGCTGATCGCCGTCGCCCTCGTCGCCGTTGCCTGTGTGATCTTCTGGGATAGCGCACGCCTCGCCAGCGTTACCGGATATTCGCCGGTCGGTCCGGCCACCGTGCCCTACGCCATCGGATTCTGTCTGATCGGGCTGGCCATCTGGACAGCCATCGAGGCCTGGCGCAACGATTTCCCGGCCCGTGACAAGCAGGAAGTCGGACCCGTCGTCTGGGTCGTTGCCGGTCTTGCCGCGCAGATGCTGCTGCTGAAAGTCGCAGGTTTTTCGATTGCCACCGGTCTGCTGTTCGCCTTTACGGCCCGCGCCTTCGGAAAACGCAAGCTTTGGTATTCTATCCCGCTCGGGATCGTTCTGAGCTTCATCGTGTGGTTCATTTTTGCGCGGCTCCTGCAACTTTCGCTGCCCGCCGGCCCGCTGGAACGGCTGTTCGTCTAACGGCCATTCCGACCAAATTTCGCGATCAAAGGGAACTGAGGCGCGGCATGAGCGCCATCGTTCCGCCCGACAGGGGGAAATCTGTCCATGAGTACGTTTGAATTCCTGCTGCACGGTCTTGAGGTTGCTGCCCAACCCATGAACCTGCTCTATGCGCTGATCGGCGTCACGCTCGGCACGGCCGTTGGCGTGCTGCCGGGCATTGGCCCGGCGTTGACCGTGGCGCTGCTGCTTCCCGTGACATACCGATTGGACCCTGCCGGTTCGCTCATCATGTTCGCGGGTATCTATTACGGCGGTATGTATGGCGGATCGACAACCTCGATCCTGCTCAACACGCCGGGCGAAAGCGCCTCGATCGTGACTGCCCTCGAAGGCAACAAGATGGCGCGAAAAGGCCGCGGTGGTCCGGCGTTGGCAACAGCCGCCATCGGCTCCTTCGTTGCGGGCTTGATCGCCACAATCGCCTTGGCTTTCGTTGCGCCATACATCGTCAAGCTGGCGCTGGTATTCGGTCCGCGTGAGTATTTCGCGCTGATGGTACTGGCCTTCGTGACCGTCTCGTCCGCCTTCGGCGATTCTGCACTGCGTGGCCTGACATCGCTCTTTATCGGTTTCACGCTTGCCATCATCGGCATCGACCAGTTGACCGGCCAAACCCGCATGAGCTTCGGCGTTCCTGACCTGCTCGACGGCATCGAAGTAACGACGCTTGCCGTCGCTATGTTCGCCATCGGCGAAACGCTGTTCATCGTCGCACAGGGTGCCAGCGGTCCCGACAAGGTGGAGGCCGTCAAGGGTTCGATCTGGATGAGCGCACAGGACTGGGCACGCTCCTGGAAAGCCTGGTTGCGCGGTACACTGATCGGCTTCCCCATTGGCGCAATGCCTGCAGGCGGCGCCGAAATTGGCACCTTCCTCTCCTACGCCACCGAAAAGAAGCTGACCAAATATCCGGAAGAGTTCGGTGAGGGCGCGATTGAAGGCGTGGCTGGTCCGGAAGCTGCCAACAACGCCTCTGCAGCCGGCACACTCGTGCCATTGCTGACGCTCGGCCTGCCGACCACAGCGACCGCAGCCATCATGCTGGCCGGTTTCCAGCAATATGGCCTGCAGCCCGGCCCGCTGCTGTTTGCGACCAATCCGCAACTCGTCTGGGGTCTGATTGCCAGCCTCTTCATCGCCAACCTGATGCTGCTGGTGCTCAACCTGCCGCTGATCGGCCTGTGGGTGAAGCTGCTGACCATTCCGAAGCCCTGGCTTTATGCAGGCATCCTGCTGTTCGCCACGCTTGGCACCATCGGCGCCAATCCATCGGTGTTCGAACTCGGCATGCTGCTCGCCTTCGGTGTTCTCGGCTACATCATGCGCATCTTTGGTTATCCGATTGCACCAGCCGTTGTCGGTCTGATCCTTGGACCACTTGCCGAACAGCAGCTTCGCCGCGCATTGGCCATCGGTCAGGGCGATCCGACTGTGCTCTTCACCTCACCGATTGCGGTCGGACTGTTCATCGTCGCAGCCGCCGCCTTCATCATCCCGCTCATCATGCGCATTCGTGGACGTGGTGAAGTTCTGACCCAGCTCGCAGCAAGCGAAGACTGATAAGAAAGACTCCCAGGGTGACTGGCCTCGTATCCGCAAGGATACGGGGCTTTTTTGTTGCGACAGCAAGCGAGTTTTCCAGCGCGCAAACCGCAGAAGAGTTGTAGAGTCCACCGCAGTCGAAGGAGAATGATATGCGTCGGACCGCACTGATGATGATGCTCGCGCTTGCGGGCTGCACCACGGCCCCTGTTGAACCGATTCCGGGCAGCATCACCTATGGCGGGCAACCACGTACCAAATTGACGAAATCCCCGATCGGCAGCACCCTCAGCCATGAATTCATCATGGGCGACGGACGCCTGGCAATTGAAACCTACCGCATCCAGCCGGACCGTTCGCTGTCGCTTGAAAACCGCGTGATCGTCGGTGATTGGCCTCCGCAATAACGACGCCAACGTCCCTTTTCCACTGAGCGCAATTCAGAATTATTCTAAAAGATAATTTTGATTTCCTGACGCTCTGGCAATAAAGCTGATTTTTGAAATCAGGTTAAGTGCCGGGCAGTCCGTGTTGCCCGGTGCGGTATTTGCAAGGGAAACATCCGTGGCCATGAACTTCTCCTTCCCCGTCCGTCTTCTGGCAGCCGCCGCCTTCGGCATCGGCGCATTGACGGCTCAGGCGCACGCCGAAGACGTTACCATCAAGCACGCCCAGGGCGAGACTGTGCTGAAAGCAGCGCCGAAGAAGGTACTTGTCCTGGATATTCCGTCGCTCGATACCCTGAATGCACTTGGCTATGAGCCGGCAGGTGTTCTCGGCTCGAACCTGCCTTCCTACCTGAAGAAATATTCGGACGATAAGTACCTGAAGGTCGGGACGCTGTTCGAACCCGACTATGAGGCGATCAACGCGGCTGAAGCGGATCTGGTGATTGTCGGCGGCCGTTCTCGTGCCAAATACCCTGATGTTTCCAAGATCACGCCTGCCATTGACATGTCGGTAGATTCCAAGGACTTCATCAACAGCGTCAAGAGCAACGTCACAAAGCTTGGCGATATCTTCGGCAAGCAGGAAGAAGCGAAAAAGCTCGACGCCTCGATCGATGAAAAAGCCGCCCGTTTGAAAGCCCTCGCGCCGGAAGCCGGGACAGCGATGATCCTCGTCACCAATGCGGGCAAGATTGGCGCTTATGGCCCTAACTCGCGCGTTGGCTGGCTACACCGGGAAATCGGCTTCAAGACGGTTGAAGAAAACATCGACGACCGTTTCCACGGCGGCGATGTCGTTTCCTTTGAATACCTCCTGGAGAAGAATCCGGACTGGCTGTTCGTGATCGACCGCGACGCCGGTGTCGGCTCCAGCAAGGAAGGCAATGCTGCCCAGCAGGTTCTTGATAATGAACTGGTGCACCAGACGAAGGCCTGGAAGAACGGCCATATTGTTTACCTCGATCCACAGGCGGCCTATATCGTTTCCAGCGGCTACACCGCATTGACGACGCTGATCGACCAAGTCTACACGGCGGTTTCCGCCAAGAAATAACCGAGACGCAATATTCAGACTCCAGGCTCCAGCCGGTTCGACCGTCTGGAGCCTGCCGTGCATCAGAGACCCGCTTTGAAATATCTGGCACTCGCCCTTCTCGCCACATTCGGCCTTGCCGTCACCAGCCTTTTCGTTGGTGTCAGCGACGTGTCGATCACGGCGCTGATGTCGTCGGAGACAGAAGCCCGTGCGATGCTGGTATTGCTGGTCAGCCGCATTCCACGCACGCTTGCCCTTATCCTTGCCGGAAGCTCGATGGCGATCACCGGTCTCATCATGCAGATGCTTGTGCGCAACCGTTTCGTCGAACCCTCGACAGCCGGCACGGCGGAATCGGCGAGCCTCGGCCTTCTGGTGGTTACCATGTTGGCGCCGGAAACCCCGATCTTCGGCAAGATGCTTGTCGCAGCAGCCTTCGCTCTGGCCGGTACAGCGCTTTTCCTCAGAATTTTAAGACAGGTGCCGTTGCGCGATGTTTTGCTGGTGCCCTTGATCGGCATCATGCTGGGCGGAGTCATTTCCGCCATCACCACCTTCTTCGCCTATCGTTTTGATCTTTTGCAATCACTCGGCGCATGGATGACCGGGGATTTTTCCGGCGTTTTACGCGGCCGATACGAATTGCTGTGGGTCGGTTTCGTTTTCGCCATCGCGGCCTATCTTGCCGCTGATCGCTTCACAGTGGCGGGCATGGGACGCGACTTTACCACCAACCTCGGCCTTAACTACCGGCGCGTCATGACACTGGGACTGACCATCGTTTCGCTTGTCAGCGCTGTGGTGGTCGTAACAGTCGGCATGATCCCGTTCCTCGGCCTGATCGTTCCCAACGTCGTGAGCATGATGATTGGCGACAACATGCGCCGCTCGGTTCCGTGGGTTGCGACGCTTGGCGCAATCTTCGTCCTTGTCTGCGACATCATTGGCAGAACAATCCGGGCGCCCTATGAAATTCCGATCGGTACGGTGGTCGGTGTGATCGGGAGTGCCATGTTCCTCTATCTGCTATTGCGGAAGCGTCGCCATGTCTGAGAGGAAACCCGATACACGAGCACGCATCGTCCTTCTGATCTTGCTGGCGCTTGCATTGATCTCCGCTGCCGCCTTCATGACACTTGGTGCGAAAGGAAGCTGGAGCTTCGTGCTGGCATTTCGTGGGGTAAAGCTCTGGGCGCTGTTGATGGTCGCTTACGCCATCGCCGTTTCAACGGTATTGTTCCAGACGGTCACAAACAACCGCATCCTGACACCCTCCGTCATGGGGTTCGATTCCCTTTACGTGCTGGTGCAAACGGCGTTGATCTTCGTTTTCACCTCCGCCACGGTGGTGATGATCGATCCGCAGATCAAGTTTCTGGCAGAAACCGCCCTGCTCGTCACCTTTTCCGCGTTGCTATATCGCTGGCTGTTCATAGGTGCCGAACGCAGCCTGCACCTTCTCGTGCTGGTCGGCATTGTCTTTGGTGTGTTCTTCCGAAGCCTTTCGGGCTTTATGCAAAGAGTGCTCGATCCGAATGAATTCGCCGTTCTGCAGGATTCGCTGTTTGCCAGCTTCAATTCCATCGATCCGACGCTTCTCGCCATTTCCGCCGTCATCATCGGCGCGGTGACGGTGATCGGCCTACGCCTGATGCACACATTTGATGTTCTCTCCCTTGGACGCGCCGCGGCCATCAGCCTCGGGGTTGATTACAAACGCACCGTCACGATCATCCTGGTGCTCGTATCGGTTCTGATTGCGGTTTCTACCGCCCTTGTCGGCCCGGTCATGTTCTTCGGCCTGCTCGTCGCAGCACTTGCACACTATTTGACGGGGAGCGGCAAACACGCCCATGTGCTGCCTGCGGCAATCCTGATCGCCATTATCTGCCTCGTCGGTGGTCAGGTGGTGCTGGAGCGGCTTTTCGCCTTTGACACCGCACTCTCCATCATCATCGAGTTTCTGGGCGGCATCGTTTTCATCGGACTTATTCTCAAGCGGGGTGCGCGATGATCATCGCAAACGCGGTCAGCAAAGCCTATGGCGGCACCGTTGTCGTCAACGACGTTTCCATTTCCATTCCGGCCGGTGGCGTCACCTCCATAATCGGACCGAACGGGGCAGGAAAATCCACGCTTCTATCGATCGTCGCGCGGTTGATGTCGATGGACAAGGGAACGGTGACCGTAGACGGGCTCGACGTCACAAAAACGCCGTCGGACACACTGGCAAGGCGTCTCTCCATCCTGCGCCAGGACAATCACATTTCCTCCAGATTGACTGTTCGCGATCTCGTCGGCTTCGGCCGTTATCCTTATTCCAAGGGCAGACCCACCGTTGAGGACAAGGTACACATCGACAGGGCACTCGATTATCTGCATCTCGAATCCCTCGCCGATCGATTTCTTGACGAACTCTCCGGTGGCCAACGTCAGCGCGCATTCGTGGCCATGGTTCTGTGCCAGGATACGGATTACGTGCTCTTGGACGAGCCGCTGAACAACCTCGACATGAAACATGCCTCAAGCATGATGAAGATCATGCGCAAGGCGGCAGACGAGCTGAAGAAGACTGTCGTTGTGGTGCTGCACGACATCAACTTCGCCTCCTGGTACTCCGACCACATCATCGCGATGCGCGACGGCCATATCAATCGCCACGGCAGCGTTGAAGATATTATCCGGCCAGAGGTTTTGCGGGAAATCTACGACATGGATATCGATGTGAAGGAGATGGACGGCCAGCGCATTTGCCTGTTCTATGCGTGACACATCGCTATCGTAAGGAATTCTGGAATGACCACCGTTTCGGGTGGAACGCGGCGCAAGCCGGAGCGTTAGTTGAAAGAACAGGAAGGGGACACAGAGCGAAGACGCCCTATCTTTGCCTCCCCTTTCCAGAAAACCGAAGATTTCCAAAGCGGCATTCCGTCCGCACCCTTCAGGAGACATCGATGAAGACGCACAAGACGAAGAACGACCTGCCCTCTAATGCAAAGTCGACCGTGATCGGCATTCTCAACGAATCGCTCGCTTCGGTGATCGACCTGGCGCTGGCGACAAAGCAGGCGCACTGGAACCTCAAGGGACCGCAATTCATCGCCGTTCACGAACTTCTCGACGGTTTCCGCACGCAACTCGACGATCATGGCGATACCATCGCTGAAAGGGTCGTGCAGCTTGGCGGCACTGCGCTTGGCAGTCTTCAGTCCGTTTCATCTGCTACAGCGCTCAAAGCCTATCCAACTGACATTTATGCAATCCACGACCATCTGGGCGCACTGATCGATCGTTATGGCGACGTGGCGAACATGATACGCAAGGCAATCGACGATTCCGACGAGGCCGGCGATCCCACCACAGCCGATATCTTCACTGCCGCCTCGCGCGATCTCGACAAGGCGCTGTGGTTCCTCGAGGCGCATGTTCAGGAAAAAAACTGAACCACATCCTGGGCAAGACATTATCCAGACACCAAAACGCCCGGACAAAACCGGGCGTTTTTCATTCGACACACTGCAGAGATACGCTCGCGTGAACTCGTAATCTGAAATGATCGTCAACACATCATTGCCGAAAATCGAAATCGATTTCCGGAGAGAACAATGGTTGATCTGCAATGTCGGAGCGTTATTCAGCGACCGACAGGACGCATACCGCTAATGTCGCCGCAATATGGCAAGGCCGATATCCCGCAGCATCTCATGGTCGAGAATACCGCGCTGCGCGCTGCGGATGAGTACCGCCGCGCACTCATTGGCGACATGACTGCTACGATCTTCAAGGCACTCAAAACATACGCCATCGAAAATGTTCTGCAGATCGGTAATCTGCTCTGGCGACAACTGCGCGCCAACTCTTTGAAAAGCCGCATACGACAAGGCTCATCCTCCCGATGACATGCCAAGTATCGTTCAACAAGTTTGTTTTTGATTTTTTCGTGGACAGGAAATTTGTACACCCGAACGAATCACTTGTCGAATCAGATTTTAACCAAATGTAAATGGGTGATTTTTCGATTTCCCCACATCAAAACGATAGCGCTCCAATGCGACAATCAGATGAGAATTTCCGATAAATCTGCAAAAGAAAGTGTTGCATTCCAAAATCGATTGAGCGATATAGCACCCGTCGCCGCAACACTGGTGACCCACGGTTCAGCTTACTACCCCGGACCGTTGGCTTATGAGCGGGTGTAGCTCAGGGGTAGAGCACAACCTTGCCAAGGTTGGGGTCGAGGGTTCAAATCCCTTCGCCCGCTCCAAATTCTCCCAGATTAAATATCAAAGAATTCAATGCCGTAGACACGCCTTCGGCATGGATGTTTCCCTGCCGGTCATTATCGGATGGCGGAAGGGGCAGACGCCCCTCCCTCCACATTTGCCAGACTAGGCTGCCTTGTCCCAGGCAGGTGCAAGGCCGTCGGGCGAAACGATGCGGCCTTCAGACGTGGCTAGGCCATGGATGGCAGCCATATCTTCAGTCGAGAGAGCGAAGTCGAAGATCGCGGCATTTTCAGCCAAGCGGGCTTCAGTGATCGTCTTGGACAGCGCGATCACACCGTCCTGTTGCACAAGCCAGCGCAACACCACCTGCGCCACAGACTTGCCATGCCGGGAGGCGATATCCCTCAGAACCGGTTCATTGAAAACCTTTCCGTCCGCCATGGCAAAGTAACCGGTAATCGACAGGCCGGCCTGATGTGCCGCTGCAATCACCGCATCCTGATTAAGATACGGATGGTATTCGATCTGATTGGTGACAAGCGGCGCGCTCGACAGAGCAACAGCTTCGGCCATCAATGCTGTGGTAAAATTTGAAACACCGATATGACGGACTTTCCCTGCCTCTTTCACCGCATTCAGAGCGCCGATCTGTTCGGCAAGCGAAATGGCCTCATTCGGCCAATGCAGAAGAAGCAGATCAACATAGTCTGTTTTCAGCTTCGTCAGGCTCTCATCCACCGACGCTATAAAGGCATCGTGTTTGTAGTTTTCGACCCAGACCTTGGTCGTCAGGAAAATATCGCCGCGAACTATGCCGGAGCCGGAAATCGCCTCGCCGACCTCGGCCTCGTTGCCATAAATCTGAGCGGTATCCACGTGACGAAAACCGGCCTTCAGTGCGTGCGGAACGATCCTGAGAACATCGGCGCCCGGAATGCGGAAGGTTCCAAAACCGAGTGCCGGAATAGCTGCGCCATTTGCGGTGACTGTATGCATGAGCTTGCTCCTGGAGATGGTCGCGGCAGTTTGCGCCGCGACGGTTGTGTTGAGATTGATGATGTTGGGTACGGGTTCAGGCAGCTTTCAGGACCGGAGCCGCGCGACGGTCGAGAGCACTGCTCCAGATTGTCAGCAGCAGGGCGAAAGCAACGAGGATCGCGCCGATCCACGGGGTCGCACCAAGGCCAAGTGGAGATTCGACCACAAGACCGCCGAGCCAGGCACCAATCGCAATACCGAGATTGAAGGCGGCAATGTTGAGTGCCGAAGCCACATCAACCGCACCGGGACGATGTTCCTTGGCAAGCTGCACGACATAGAGCTGCAGGCCGGGAACATTGGCAAAGGACAGGAAGCCAAGCGCGGCAAGTGTAACAAGTGTCAGGATCGGCGATACGGCCGTGAAGGAAAACACCAGGAGGACGATCGCCTGCGCCAGAAACAGACCAATCAAAGCTTTGACCGGATTATGGTTGGCAATCTTGCCACCACCGATGTTGCCCGCTGCGATGGCGATACCATAAAGCACGAGGATCAGGCTGACACTGGACTCAGAGAAACCGGTAATCTGCTGCAGGATCGGCGCCAGGAAGGTGAAGGCAACGAACGTCCCGCCGTAACCAAAAGCCGTCATGGCGAAAACAATCAGCAGACGACCGGAACCGAGAACCCGAACCTGATCGAGAAGGCTCGCAGGCGGCGCCTTTTTCAACGTGTTCGGCAACAGGGCTGCGATGCCGGCAAAAGCGATGACGCCAAGGGCCGAAACAGCCCAGAAAGTGGCACGCCAGCCGAAGACCTGGCCGATATAGGTGCCGAGCGGCACGCCGGTAACGATCGCGACGGTCAGGCCCATGAACATCATGGCGATCGCAGAGGCACGTCGATTCTCGGGGACGAGGTCAGCCGCGATGGTAGAACCGACGGAGAAGAAGACACCGTGAGCGAAAGCGGCGAGAACACGGGCAATGAGCAGAAACTCGTAGCTGGATGACAGAGCCGCCAACGTGTTGCCGACGATGAACAGGGCCATCAGTCCAAGCAACAACGGCTTTCTTTCGATCCGGCCCGTCAGCGCGGTCAAAACCGGAGCGCCGAACGTAACACCAAGTGCATAAACGCTGACGATAAGGCCGGCCAGCGGCAAGGTTATGTTGAGATCTGTCGCAACCGTCGGCAACAACCCGACGATCACGAATTCTGTAGTACCGATCGCATAGGCCGCGATCGTCAAAGCAAAAATAGCCAAAGGCATGACGAATTCCCTTCCCTCGACCGATATCGAGAGCGCTGAAGACAGCCGCGCTGTCTGTTGGAACGATTGATGGGCGCAATATGAGGGAAGAGGACTTGCGTGATAATCAGCAAGAATGGATAAATACCTTGGAATTGAATTCATAGGTGAACAGTCATGGACAACCGCGCTGGAGAAATGGAAGTCTTTGCGACAGCCGCAGAGCTGGGAAGCTTCTCCTCAGCCGGACGCAGACTTGGGCTTTCCCCTTCTGCCGTCAGCAAACTCGTCACACGCATCGAAGACCGGCTTGGCACACGCCTGCTTCAGCGCTCGACGCGCCTTGTGACCCTGACACCAGAGGGCGAAATCTATCTCGGCAGAGCAAGGCGCATTCTGGCCGACATAAGAGAGACGGAGCAGATCGTCGCAAACGGTGGCAAGGTGGTGCCTCGTGGCCTTTTGCGGGTGAATGCCACGCTGGGCTTTGGCGAACGCTATCTGTTGCCGCTCGCACCGGAGTTTCTCTCGCTTTATCCGGAGGTGGAACTGGATATTTCGCTGACGGATGGTGTCATCAGCCTGATCGAAGAGCGGACCGATATTGCGATACGCTCAGGTGCGATGGAGGACTCTGCACTCAAGGCCAGAAAACTCCTGGAGGTCCGACGGATGATCGTCGCCTCCCCCGCCTATCTCGAAAAATATGGCGCACCGGCAAAGCCACAGGATCTGGCCCGCCATAACTGCTTCAGCTTCAACTTCAATCGCAACCTCAACGAATGGCCGTTCAGGAACCCCGACACGGATGAGGTTTATCGACTGCCTGTTTCCGGCAACGCATCGGTCAATAGTGGCATGGCTATGCGCCGCCTCTGCCTCTCGGGCTTTGGCCTTGGAAGGGTTGGAGAATTCCACGTGCGACCGGATATCGATGCTGGACTGCTGGTACCTGTTCTCGAAGACTATAATCCGCAGGACCTTGAAGTTATCCATGCGGTCTATGCTGGCCACGAGCACCTGGCTGCGCGCGTACGTGCTTTCATCGATTTTGTTGCGGATAAGGTCGCGGCGTAGTCAGATCAGATGTTGTTGTGAACCAGCTTTGCCAACCAGTCGACAAAAACGCGAACCTTGTTTGTGACATGTCGGGTTTGCGGGTAGACGACGTAGATCGGCATTGCCTCACAACGCCACTCCGGGAAGACCCGCACCAGTTCCCCCTTCTCCAAAGCCTCCTTGACCATGAAAAGAGGAAGCTGGATCACGCCCATGCCCGCCAGTGCAGCATTGAGATAACTACGGCTGTCGTTGACCGACACGACGTAACGCGGCGTCACTTCGACGCTACGGACACCGTTATCCAGCGACATCGGCATGATCTGGCCGGTCGTGGCATTCAGGTAACCGACCGAATAATGATCGTTTTCAAGATCCTCCGGCGTCTGCGGCATGCCGAAATTTTCGATGTAGAACGGGGCAGCAAAGGTCTCGAATTTGAGCTCGCCTACTTTTCTGGCAATCAGGGACTGGTCGCGTAGCGTTCCCACCCGCAGCGCGCAGTCGACGTTTTCGGCAAGGTAATCGACGAGGCGATCACCGACGCCAAGATCGATGCGAATATGTGGGTAACGCTGATAAAAATCGCACAGATTCGGAATAACGAGAAGATCTGCGAAGACACCTGCCATTTCTACCCGCAAGCGCCCGGACGGTTGCACCTGCGCACTGGACATGCTTCCATCAAGCTCTTCAATTTCCGACAGAATTTGCGCAGCACGCTCGTAATAAAGCGCCCCATCCGTCGTCAACATGACGCGTCGTGTCGTACGGTTGAGAAGCGTGGTCTGCAGGTGCGCCTCCAGCGCCTGCACCATGTTGGTAACGGTGGTTTTGGGCATGCTCAATGCCGTCGCGGCACGGCTGAAATTGCCGGTTTCCACAACACGCGTGAAAACGCGCATGGCCGAAAGTTGATCCATAATTCTCTCAGACGCTCGATTATTCGTGTTTTTGGAACAGTGAATTCAAGTTGGCATACTTGATCGATCTGAGCCGAACAATAATATGCATTTCAGGTTTTGCAACAGGATCTGGTTTCTGCCGGTCCAGGAATTGGTGTCATGGCGATGCGATGGGAGACATTAGGGTGCGGCCAGGCGGCCAGACAGCCCCTTCTCGCTCGACGTTATGAAAGCGCCAACCTGTGCCGCACGCCACCGGTGGTGCTTTATCTCAGAGGCGGTTCGTTTCTAGAAACGGATGCGGATCGGCCGGAACTTCCAGTCGCACGCGCACTTGCGGAAAGCGGTGCCATTGTGGTGGAGGCGGACTACAGCAAGCCTTCGGGCAACGAGTTCCCGCTGGTGATTGATTGCGCCTTTGAAGCGCTCGATCAGGTCAGCAGGGACCGCAAGCATTATGGCAGCGCGAAATCGCTGCTGTTCGTCGCCGGCGAAGAAGCCGGTGGCAACGTCGCCGCCGGACTTGCGCTGAAAGCGCGGGACCGGATGCCCGGCAAGCTTGCCGGACAGATTCTTTTGTCGCCAATGATCGACCCGATGATGACGACGGAATCTTTTCGCGACGCGGACAAGATCGGCATGCGCCAGCGTTGGGCGGATGGATGGAGCCACTACCTTGCCAAGGCGTGCGGCTTTTTCCACCCCTACGCCGCACCATGCCAGTGCACACGTCTCAACCGTGTCGCACCTGCACTGATATTCACCGCGGAGGATGATCCCCTTCGCGACGAAACAATCGGTTATGCGGAAAGGCTTGTGTCATCGGGCGTCGGCGTCCGGCAGCATGTCTTCCCCGCCGGAACCGGCTGGACAGGGCTCTATCGTGGAGAGGGAGGCAGATGGGTTTCGTCCGTCTGTTCGGAATTCACGAGCTTCGTCCAGGATCTGAAACACTGAAGCGTATTTATTCAAAATTCGATCGGCTCTGAGTTCGAGCCAAGGAGAAACCCATGACGCTGAACACGAAGCGCCGCGCCCTGACGGGCGCCGGTATAGGACTTGCTGTCTCTGTTGCTGCGGCAGCCCTCATATTCGACCTGCCTACCAGCCGCGATGCAACGGCTGCGTCTTCGCCCGAAGCACCGCCTGCGGTGCCGGTGACGGTTGCGACCGTCGAAAGCCGCAACGTGATGCGCTGGGAGGAATTCTCCGGCCGCCTCGAAGCTGTCGACCGGGTACAGATCCGCTCTCGCGTTGCCGGTCAAATCAAGGCCGTTCACTTCCGTGAAGGCGCGCTGGTGAAGGAGGGCGATGCGCTTTTCACCATCGACCAGGCCCCTTTTGAAGCCGCCGTCGCCGGTGCAGAGGCACAGGTTGCCTCGGCAGAAGCCAAGGTCAGCCTCGCAAGAACAGAGCTGGATCGCGGTCGTCGTCTTTCTGACAACCGCACCATCTCGCAAAGTGACCTTGATCAACGGCAAAGCTCGTTCGCTGACGCAGAAGCCCAGCTTCGTGCTGCCCGCGCCGCCCTGACCACGGCCCAACTCGACCTTGGCTACACCGAAATTCGTGCACCGGTCTCCGGTCGCGTCGGCAAGATCGAAATCACCGCAGGCAATCTCGTGGCTGCCGGCTCCACCTCAGCAGCGCTGACGACACTGGTGTCAGTCAACCCGATCTACGCCAGCTTCAACGCCAGCGAAGGAACCGTCGCACGAGCACTATCCGAACTGCCGAAGACAGATGGCGCCCTGCCCGCTCTCGAGCAGATCCCGGTAGAGATCGGCACGCTTTCGGATGAAGGCACCCCGATCAAGGGCACCCTGCATCTGATCGACAACCAGGTCGATTCCGCAAGCGGCACCATTGGTGTACGGGCCGTCTTCGAAAACCCTGACGGCAGGCTCATTCCCGGCCAGTTCGTTCGGGTGAGAATGGGCGAACCGAAACCAGAAAACCGCATCGTTATCAGCGATCGGGCGATCGGCACCGACCAGGACAAGAAGTTCGTGTTCATCGTCGATGGCGAGAACAAGGTCAGCTACCGCCAGATCAAGCCCGGCGCTTCGGCCGACGGTCTGCGGATCGTCGAAAGCGGCCTCAGTGCCGGCGACACGATCGTCGTCAATGGTCTGCAGCGCATTCGCCCCGGCGCGACGGTCGCACCGCAGTCGGAAGAAAAGGTCGCGGCGACCCAGTAAGTCATAAAGGCGGCTCGCATTCGCGAGCCGCCGCCTCCCAACAGAAAATGCCCTGAAACTGGTAGCACCGCGCTACCGGAATAGGGCTTTGCATTCCAGATTTTCACCCCGGAGAGGGCTTTGAAATGAACATCTCCAGATTTTTTGTCGACCGACCGGTGTTTGCCGCCGTTCTGTCGGTGCTGATTGTGGTGGCGGGCCTGCTCGGCATGCGCGCCCTGCCGATTTCCGAGTATCCGGAAGTCGTTCCTCCATCCGTCGTCGTACGCGCGACCTATCCGGGCGCTAACCCGAAAGTCATTGCTGAAACGGTGGCGACACCGCTTGAAGAGCAGATCAACGGCGTCGAGGACATGCTCTACATGTCGAGCCAGGCAACGTCGGATGGCGTCTTGACGCTGACCGTTACCTTCAAGCTCGGTACCGACCCGGACAAGGCGCAGCAACTGGTGCAGAACCGCGTTTCGCAGGCAGAACCACGCCTGCCTTCGGAAGTCCGCGCGCTCGGCATCACCACGGTGAAAAGTTCGCCAGACTTCATCATGGTCGTCAACCTCGTCTCCACAACCGACGCCTACGACATCACCTATCTGCGCAACTATGCGACGTTGAACGTCAAGGACCGTCTTGCCCGCATCGAAGGCGTCGGCCAGGTGCAGGTCTTCGGCGCCGGTGACTATTCCATGCGCGTCTGGCTCGATCCGCAAAAGGTTGCCGAACATGATCTCGCCGCCAGCGACGTCTCTGATGCGATCCGTCAGCAGAACGTTCAGGCCGCAGCCGGTATCATTGGCGCTTCGCCAAGTCCTAACGGCGTCGATCTGCAATTGAACGTCAATGCGCAGGGCCGCCTGACCACGCCTGAAGAATTCGGCAACATCATCGTCAAGAGCGGTGCCAACGGTGAAATCACCCGTCTGCGCGACGTCGCGCGCATCGAACTAGGTGCGGCTGATTATACCCTGCGCTCTCTGCTCGATGGCAAGCCTGCCGTGGCCGTGGCCGTCCTTCAGGCACCCGGTTCCAACGCCATTGAAATCGCCGACAATGTCCGTGCAACCATGGACAATCTGCAACTGGCGATGCCGGACGGTGTGAAGTTCGAAATCGTCTACGACACGACAAAATTCGTACGTTCTTCCATCGAGAAGGTTGTCGACACACTCCTCGAGGCCGTTGGCCTCGTTGTACTCGTTGTCATCATCTTCCTGCAGACATGGCGCGCATCGATCATTCCATTGATCGCCGTTCCGGTATCGATCATCGGCACTTTCGGTGTGATGTACGCGTTCGGTTTCTCGATCAACGCGCTGACATTGTTCGGCCTTGTGCTGGCGATCGGCATTGTGGTGGATGATGCGATCGTGGTGGTGGAGAACGTCGAGCGAAACATCGAGAATGGTCTATCTCCGCGCGACGCGACCTATAAGGCGATGCGCGAAGTTTCCGGGCCTATTATCGCCATTGCGCTGGTGCTGGTCGCCGTGTTCGTGCCATTGGCCTTCATTTCGGGTCTGTCGGGCCAGTTCTATCGGCAGTTCGCCTTGACCATCGCCATCTCGACGGTGATTTCGGCCATCAACTCGCTGACGCTTTCTCCCGCCCTTGCGGCACTGTTGCTCAAGGAGCACGGCGCACCCAAGGACTGGCTGACGCGCGGCATGGACAAGATCTTCGGCTGGTTCTTCCGTGGCTTTAACCGCGCCTTCGGCGCCGCCTCCAACGGTTACGGCCGGACTGTCGGCGGACTGGTATCGCGCAAGAGCCTTGTCATGCTGGTTTACCTCGCCCTGGTTGGCGCGACCTACAGCATGTTCTCGACGGTTCCGAGCGGCTTCGTCCCCGGTCAGGACAAACAGTATCTGATCGGTTTCGCCCAGCTCCCTGATGGCGCGACACTCGACCGGACGGAAGATGTCATCAAGCGCATGAGCGATATCGCCATGGAAACGCCCGGCGTCAGCAACGCCATCGCCTTCCCCGGCCTGTCGATCAACGGCTTCACCATCGGCTCCAACTCGGGCATCGTCTTTGCGGTTCTCGACGACTTCGAAAAGCGCAAGACACCGGAGCTTTCCGGTAACGCCATCGCCCTGCAACTGAACCAGAAATTCGCTGGTATTCAGGACGCCTTCATCGCCATGTTCCCGCCGCCACCGGTCAACGGTCTCGGCACGACCGGCGGCTTCAAGCTGCAGATCGAGGACCGTGCCGGTTACGGCTACCAGGCGCTTGACGAAGCCACCAAGGCGGTTATTGCCAAGGCCTATCAGACACCGGAACTGGCTGGCATCTTCTCCAGTTACCAGATCAATGTCCCGCAGCTCTATGCCGACCTCGACCGCGCAAAGGCGGAACAGCTTGGCGTCTCGGTGACGGATGTTTTCCAGACGCTGCAGATCTATCTGGGGTCACTCTATGTCAACGACTTCAACGCCTTCGGCCGCACCTACAGCGTGCGGGTGCAGGCAGACGCCCAATTCCGCGCCCATGCGGAAGACATCGGACGACTGAAGGTTCGTTCGGCAACGGGTCAGATGATTCCTCTGTCCACGCTGCTGAAAGTTGATGCAACGACAGGTCCGGAACGCACGAACCGCTACAACGGCTTCCTTGCGGCCGACATCAATGGTGGCCCTGCCCCCGGCTTCTCGTCCGGTCAGGCACAGGCCGCAATGGAAAAAATCCTCAATGAAACGCTGCCTCCCGGCATCGACTTCGAGTGGACGGACCTGACCTACCAGCAGATCCTCGCCGGCAATTCGAGCATCATCGTTTTCCCGCTTGCCCTGCTCCTCGTCTATCTTGTGCTGGCAGCGCAATATGAAAGCCTGACATTGCCGATCGCCATCATCATGATCGTGCCAATGGGTGTTCTGGCGGCGCTGACGGGCGTCTGGCTGACAGGTGGAGACAACAACATCTTCACCCAGATAGGCCTCGTTGTCCTTGTCGGACTTTCGGCGAAAAACGCGATCCTGATCGTGGAGTTCGCCCGAGAACTGGAGTTCGAAGGCAGGAAGCCGATTGCCGCCGCCATCGAGGCAAGCCGTCTGCGCCTTCGCCCGATCCTGATGACCTCGCTGGCCTTCATCATGGGTGTCGTTCCCTTGGTGGTCTCGACCGGCGCGGGCGCAGAAATGCGTGCAGCCATGGGTGTCGCCGTGTTCTCCGGCATGATCGGGGTAACGTTCTTCGGCATCTTCATGACGCCGGTGTTCTATGTGCTGATCCGCAAGCTTGCGGGTAACCGACCGCTGGTTCAGCACAAGCAGGAAGAGGCAGCCAATTCGGACTACAAGCTCGAAAAGGCAGGCTGACACCGACCAAGAGCCACCGCCTGGCGCAGCCATGTTGCTGTGTCTGCGAAATGCCACGCATCTCAGCATGCGTGGCATTTTTTCTATTAAAACAACCCGTTTCTCTAAAATAGAATCTATTTCAACTGCTTAGACGAAAACAACGAACAAAGACCGGGGAGGAAAATCAAGATAACCAGAATAGATCCAGACGACACCATGTAATTCTCGATGTACATCTTTGTTTATACTTGAAATTTATGTTAGCCTCACGTCCATGATTCGAACTGAATGATTTGGTTCAGGAGCTGCATGATGGAGCACGACTACGAAAGCTGGGCGACGTCCGTCGCCTATTCGATCGTAATGCATGAAGGTCTGGATCTCGCCCTTTCCGCACAAAATCTGGACAAGGGAAAAACCAGAAGCAACCGGCACCGGTTGATGGAAGCTATACGCCAGTCATTGCTTGAAGCACGCTTGCACGGCCACACTGCGGCAGTGCCGGGCGTGTGACTTGCGATAGATCGCTGATCTCTGGAAAGCAGCGTTCAGCCTGCCAGCAAATCGGTCCTGATCGCGGCTTTTAGCGGCAGGTGGTCTGAGGCAATTCTTGCCAGGGCACTGTCATGCGCCTCTACCTGCTCCACCAGTCCCGCTCGGTTGGCAATGATCCTGTCGAGCGCCAGAACCGGCAGATTGGACGGAAAACTCGGGACCGCCGGCGGCATTCCGCCGAACGCGTCCCGCAACGTGTTCAGCGACGAACCGTTGCCGAGCCGCCATTCGTTAAGGTCGCCCATCAAAACAGTCGGGTATTCATCACGCTCTTCAAGCAACCCCAGAAGAGCTTGTGCCTGCCGGGCACGTGAATGCCGCAACAGGCCGAAATGCGCCGCGATAACCCGCAGGGTACCGCCGTGCTTCAGGTCGAGTTCCACCACCAAGGCTCCCCGTGGCTCCAATCCCGGCAGTTTCAGCGTATGGACGTCACGCACTGCGCCTTCGCGAAACAGCACGACATTGCCGTGCCAACCGTGAGCTTTCACACCCGCCTGAACCGGCACCGGAACAAGGCCACTCTCGCGCTCCAGCCGTGCGAGATCGAGAAGGCCGGTACGCTCGCCAAACCGGCTATCTGCTTCCTGAAGCGCAATGATATCGGCGCCAATTTCCTGAATGACGCGGCTCGTTCTCTCAGGGTCAAACTTTCGATCCCGCCCGACGCATTTGTGAACATTGTAGGATGCGATGACAGGAAAGGCATGATTTTTGGTCACAAGAGATGGCGCCAACCGTTTCTTGCGTTCACGCAGCGATTTGATCACGAAGGCCGGCAAGCCTGTGTTCTTCGCCACCTTCATCTCTGCATCTTCAGGCACATCTTTTCGTTTCATGCTGTCTTTCCGGTCAGAGGTAAGGCGAGGCAAGCCACAGGACGCGCTCCCCCAAACGGACAACGAATGGCCGCGCCATTAGTTCGGCCAATCGCACCGGAACGGCATTATCCCGCACCTTTCTGATGTATTGAGCCGTTTGTCCCGCAAAGTCCCTGTCCATCACTTCAAGATCGATTTCAAAGTTCAGCCGCAACGAGCGTGGATCGAGATTGGACGAACCGACGTAAGCCCAGCACTCGTCGATCACTACGAGCTTGGAATGGTTGAACGCCCCTGTCGCTCGCCAGATGCGGCAATAATTCTTCAGCATCTGGTCGAACTGCGCTGTCATGGCACGGTCCACCAGCACGAGATTATTGCTTTTCGGGACGACGATATCCACCAGAACGCCACGCCTCGCTGCAGTCGTGATCGCCGAAATAAGCTCTCGATCCGGGAGAAAATAGGGCGACATGATGAGAATGGACGATCGCGCGATAGAAAAGGCACCCATCAGCATCTTGTGGTTCGTCTCGATGCTCTTGTCCGGACCTGACGAAGAAACACGTGCGACAAGCTGCGAGCCCGGCGTGCTCAGGGGAATTGCCGGGTCCCACATGGGAACGTCCAGCAACTCGCCAGTGGTGAAGCGCCAGTCCTCTGCCGCAATCGAAAAGAAATCGGCAACCACTGGACCGGTGATTTTGAAGTGCCTGTCCTGCGCCTGATGTTCCCCGGCGAACTCGGAGGTAAATCCCTCGCGAATGTTCATTCCACCGCTGAACGCGATACTGCCATCTACCACGAGGATCTTTCGGTGCGTACGCAGATTGGCATAAGGCAAACGAAGCCCCATGATGACGTTACCATTGAAGACATCCGCCGCGATGCCCTTGTCCCGTAGCGTTGGCAGAATACTGGGCACCGAATAGCGGGCGCCGACGGCGTCGACGAGAACGCGTACCTCGACCCCGCGCGACTTTGCCCTTTCCAGAGCCTCGACAAAGCGAGCACCAATCCTGTCATTGTCGAAAATGTAGGTCTCCAGAATGACCGAGCGTCTCGCCTGCTCGATCGCGTCGAGCATGTGCGCATAGGCTTCGTCGCCAGTGACAAGTGTTTCTATACTGTTTCCGGTTGTCAGAGCATGACGCGTCACCCTGTCGCCCAACGTCTTCATTGCCTCGAAACGGCGCCCGAAACGTTCGGCAATCATCTGGCCGGTGGCATCGAACTGCGCCACCCGATCCATGATCTCGTCCTGCATGAAGGAACGCTGCTGCGTGAGGTTCGAGCGGCGGATACGGTTGATGCCGGCAATTGCGTAGATCACGGCTCCGACAATCGGCGACAGCACGATAACACCCACCCAGCCGAGCGCCGAGCGAACCTCTTCCTTGGTCATGGTGGCGTGCACGGCCGCCACGGTCCCCATCAGGACTGAAAGAACAGCGAGAATATGCGGCCAGTAGGCGACAATCAAATCGAGCATGATCGAACTATAGTGCAGTTCGCCGATCCCGCAATGCCAGCGTGCATGACAGGCGAAACTGGCGCCGGACTTTCATTGCCATGCTTTTACGGGATAAACCCTTGCGGGATTAGCGGTGGAAACTGGAGAGGCGATATGTCATGAGAGCGCATCTTGATCTTCGGGCAACGCGGCCGAAAGCAGTCGCGCATGCCAGCAGCGTTTGAAAGCAAGGCCGTGATGCAGGAAAATACCCAGGGCGCTGTCATCGTTATTTCCAGCCATGTGATGCGCGGATCGGTCGGCAACCGTGCCGCCGTCTTCGCTCTGGAAACGCTGGGCTTTCCGGTATGGGCTGTCCCGACCATTGTCATGCCCTGGCATCCCGGCCACGGCCCCTCCACCCGGATGAGATTTCAGGACGATGATTTCGACAAGGCCATGACCGACCTCGAAAACGCGAAGTGGGTTGGCGAGGTCAAGGCCGTCTTGACCGGCTACTTCGGAAGTGCATCACAGGTCCGTTCCGTTGCCCGCATGATCCGCAACCTCAAGGAAAAGAACCCCGCACTCGTCTATGCCTGCGATCCGGTGATGGGCGACAAGGGCGGCCTCTACATTCCCGAGGAGACGGCCGCGGCCATCCGCGACGAACTCATCCCATTGGCAACACTCGCAACCCCCAATCGGTACGAACTCGCCTGGATGAGCGGCGCAGAACTCGAGACCAACAACGCGATCATGGATGCGGCACTGGCACTCGGTCCGTCGAAGATGCTCGTGACCTCGGCAGTGCCGATGATGGCTAGCGGCACCGGCAATCTCTACCTCAGCGGCAAACACGCACTCCTTGCCGAACACCGTGCCATCGAGGATGCGCCGAACGGCCTGGGCGATCTGATATCGGCCCTTTTCCTTGCCCGGCTATTGGAAGGCATGGATGACGAAAAGGCGCTGCAACTGGCGACAGCTAGCGTCTTTGAAGTCCTCGCCAGAACCAAAAAACGCGACATGAACGAATTGACGCTTGAAACCGATTCCGCCAGCCTTTCCACGCCAATGGCCATGGTACAAACGCGTCATCTCTTGCATCCTTCACGCAGCAGGCGCAAATAGCGCCCGGAGGATGGTCTTCAACGCACCGGGCTCGTTTCGCGATCCGGTCCAGCATAACGGTACTGCGATATCATGAAAGATTTTCCAGAAAACCTTCTGAACGGTTACAAGAACTTCATGGCCGGTCGCTACGCCGACGAGCGCGAACGATATCGCGTTCTGGCGGAAACAGGCCAGAAGCCGCAAACCCTGTTCATTGCCTGTTGCGACTCCCGTTCTGCACCGGAAACGATTTTCGATTGCGGACCGGGCGAGCTTTTTGTCGTCAGAAACGTCGCCAACATGGTGCCGCCCTTCGAGCCGGATGGTCAGTATCACGCGACGTCTGCGGCAATCGAATATGCCGTGCAGGTGCTGAAGGTGAAGGACATCGTGGTCATGGGCCATGGCCGATGCGGTGGCATTCAGGCAGCCTTAGACCCCAATCTGGAACCGTTGTCGCCCGGCGACTTCATCGGCAAATGGATGAATTTGGTCAAATCGGCCGCCGAACAGATCCAGAGCAATGACGTCATGACCCCTTCCGAGCGGCAGACGGCACTGGAGCGCGTTTCCATCCGCAATTCCATCGCCAACCTTCGTGCGTTCCCGTTTGTGAAAGCGCAGGAAACAGCCGGCAAGGTCAAGCTGCACGGCGCCTGGTTCGACATTTCGACCGGCGAATTGTGGGTGATGGATAACAAAACGGGCGACTTTCGCCGCCCGGAACTTTGATTGAAAAGAGGTTGACGGCCGGGATTACTGGCCGTCGATCGCCTTGCCGATGAAGGCAATTGCCTGCTGGTAAACGCTGGCAGCGTTCCAGCCCTGAATGGCGGCGAAGTTCGTCTGGCCCTGCTGGTAACCCGCACCGCGCTGCCAGCCGTGACCGACCAGGAAGTTTGCCGTCGACGCCAATGCATCGGCGCGCGAGCCAACCAGATCGACGCGGCCGTCGCGGTCAAAATCCACACCGTAACGTACGACGTTGAGCGGCAGGAACTGCGTCTGGCCGATCTCGCCGTGAGCTGCGCCCTTGGCGTTGACATTCAGGGAGCCGTTACCCACCAGCTTGAGGGCAGCATAGAGCTGCTCGGTGAAGTAGTCAGAACGACGGCAGTCGTAGGAGAGCGTCGCAACGGCAGACAGTGTGTGCTGGTTGCCCATGAAGCCGCCAAAACCGGTTTCCATGCCCCAGATTGCCAGGAGAGGACCAGCAGGAACGCCGTAGGCTTTTTCGATCGATGCGAACAATGCAGCATTGTTCTTCTTCATCGTCTTGCCGCGCGAAATGATCGCCTGGCCACCACGCTTCTGCATGAACTGGTCGAAAGACAGTTTGAAGCTATGCTGTCCGCGGTCCGCGCGAATAGTCGCCTGATTGTAGGAAACACCGGCAAAGGCACGGTCGAGCACGGAGGCGCTGACGCCACGGCCCACCGCTTCCTGCTTGAACGCGCCAACCCATGCCCCGAACCCGGCCGAGGTGTTACCACACTGCGCAGCCAGAACCGGCGTCGCGACCAAAACCGAAACCATGGCCGTACCGGCCAGGATTGCCTTCATAACCCGCATCAAAATCTGCCTTCGATATCCTTTTGGGAAACAGTCCCAAGAAAAAACGTCTCTGTTATCGAGAACTGTGGCATCAAATTGCCTTTCGGCGAATGAGCCTGCAAATAAACTGGCCGTGATGACCCAAATTTGAGAAAACCCGCCCGTCCTCCACACAGAACAAGCGGGTTATACTTAACAAACCTTACAAAATGGTATCAGGCAGCCGCCTTGCGGGGCTTGATGAGACCACGGTTTACCAACAGCTCGGCGATCTGGATAGCATTGAGAGCTGCACCCTTGCGCAGGTTGTCGGAAACAACCCACAGGTTCAGGCCATTCTCAACCGTCGCGTCTTCGCGGATACGCGAGATGTAGGTCGCATCTTCACCAGCGGATTCGACCGGAGTGATGTAACCACCGTTTTCGTGCTTGTCGATGACAAGGCAACCAGGCGCTTCGCGCAGGATATCACGCGCCTGATCGGCAGTGATCTCGTTTTCGAACTCGATGTTGACCGATTCAGAATGGCCGATGAAGACAGGTACGCGCACGGCCGTGCAGGTTACCTTGATCTTCGGATCGAGCATCTTCTTCGTTTCGGCGAGAACCTTCCACTCTTCCTTCGTATATCCGTCTTCCATGAAGACGTCGATGTGCGGAATGACGTTGAAGGCGATACGCTTGGTGAACTTCTTCGCTTCAACCGGATCGGCTACGAAAACCGCACGGGTCTGCTGGAACAGTTCGTCCATGCCTTCCTTGCCAGCGCCGGAAACCGACTGGTAGGTGGAGACGACAACGCGCTTGATCTTGGCAACGTCGTGCAACGGCTTCAGCGCGACAACGAGCTGGGCTGTGGAGCAATTCGGGTTTGCGATGATGTTCTTCTTCGTGAAGCCTTCAACCGCATCCGGGTTGACTTCCGGAACGATCAACGGAACCTCGGAATCGTAACGCCATGCGGAGGAGTTGTCGATTACGACGCAACCCTGCTGGCCGATCTTCGGGGACCACTTCTTCGAAACGTCGCCGCCAGCCGACATCAGGCAGATATCGGTATCGGAGAAGTCGTAGTTTTCCATGTTGGAAACCTTCAACGTCCGATCGCCATAAGACACTTCCGTACCCTGCGAGCGGGCCGAAGCGAGCGCCACGACCTCATCGGCCGGGAAACCACGTTCTGCGAGGATGTTAAGCATTTCGCGACCGACATTGCCGGTGGCGCCTGCGATTGCAACTTTAAAACCCATGATCAAGCTCTCTTTCTATCTCTCCTCTTTTTGGTGAGGGGGAACCCGCAAAACCCGCGGCTTCCTTGATCCCCAGCCAAACCGGGGAGAGAGCGGTGGCCAGAGACGTCAGACGGTTTTAATCGTCGTTTTGGCCGTAATTCGGATGGAATGAGAAAAGCGCGGTTGATCGCCGGCTGATTGTGCCGGTCCTTCCATGACATTCATGTATGCGACATGTCTGCTCAAGGTCGTGCTCCTTCTTCGGGCACAGCTATTAGAAGGTTTCTTGTTTCTGTCAAGCGCAAAGGCACGTGCCAGGCGTTCGCACGAGACCTCGAACGCGGCTCGCCGCGACATTTCCGCAAAGGAAACATTAGACTAAAGTCATAATCCCAAAGCATCTCTCTATCTTGGGTTAATTTTCTGTCACTCTACCTGTCTGCGTACTGCGCCTTCTAGGGGGGACTCGGAGGAGAGAGACGGGTTCCGGCGGTACGCTCATTTGACATCTGTGGAGGACAGACAATGGCAAACGTTGCAGCCGTCAGCGGCTCCGCCCGTCCCATGACGGGTGAAGAGAAGAAGGTGATCTTCGCCTCTTCTCTTGGAACAGTCTTCGAGTGGTATGATTTCTATCTGTACGGTTCGCTCGCAATCTATATCGGCGCGAACTTCTTCAGCCAGTATCCGGAAACAACCCGTAACATCTTCGCGCTGCTTGCCTTTGCCGCCGGCTTCCTCGTACGCCCGTTCGGTGCACTGGTGTTCGGTCGTCTGGGCGATATCGTCGGCCGCAAATACACCTTCCTCATTACCATTCTCATCATGGGCTTCTCGACCTTTGTGGTCGGCATCCTGCCCGGTGCCTCGCAGATCGGCATTGCAGCCCCCATCATCCTCATCATTCTGCGCATGCTGCAGGGCCTGGCGCTCGGCGGCGAATATGGCGGTGCGGCGACCTACGTGGCCGAACACGCCCCCAACGGCCGCCGCGGCTATTACACCTCGTGGATTCAGACGACAGCAACACTCGGCCTGTTCCTCTCGCTGGTGGTCATTCTCGGCGTACAGTTCGCACTTGGCCGCGAAGCCTTTGCTGCCTGGGGCTGGCGCATCCCGTTCCTGCTGTCAGTCATTCTGCTTGGCGTCTCGGTCTGGATTCGTCTGAAAATGAACGAATCCCCTGCCTTCAAGAAGATGAAAGAAGAAGGCAAAACCTCCAAGGCGCCGCTTAGCGAAGCTTTCGGCCAGTGGAAAAATGCCAAGATCGCCATCATCGCCCTGCTCGGCGCCGTCGTCGGTCAGGCTGTCGTCTGGTACACAGGCCAGTTCTACGCACTGTTCTTCCTGCAGAGCATCCTGAAGGTGGACGGGCAATCGGCCAACATCATGGTCGCAGCAGCCCTTATCCTCGGCACCAGCTTCTTCGTGATCTTCGGCTGGCTGTCCGACAAGATCGGTCGCAAGCCGATCATCATGGCCGGCCTCATCCTGGCGATGCTGACCTACTTCCCGCTGTTCAAGGCACTGACCTGGGCAGGTAATCCGGCACTGGCGGAAGCGCAGGCAACCGTTCGCGCCACTGTAACGGCCGCACCGGGAGACTGCCGGTTCCAGTTCAACCCGACCGGAACGGCAAAGTTCACCACGTCCTGCGATATCGCCACATCGTTCCTGACACGCAATTCCGTCCCTTATGACGTCGTTGCAGGACCGGCGGGCCAGCCGGCAACCGTCAAGATCGGCGATGCCACCATCACCAGCTTTGACGCAATCGCAGCCGGTGCAGATGCCGCTGCCAAGGACAGGGCCTTCCAGAAGCAGGTGAACATTGCCCTGCATGACGGTGGTTATCCGCTGGTCCGCGGTGCTGCCCAGGTGCCGGAAGCCAAGCTGGACGCCTTCATTGCCGCCAATCCGGAACTCGGCCTCAACGCCGACGCCGTTCGCGCCACCGAAAGGAAAATGGTCGCCACGGACAAGCTGGTAGCCGACAAGCTGCTGACTGCAGCCGAAACTGGTGGTGCGGCCGAAATGGCGGTCTTTACGATTGCCAATGGTGGGACCTTCTCGATGGTTGCCGACCCGGCGAGCGTCAACTGGGTGGTCATTATCGCGGTGCTGACCGTGCTCGTGATCTATGTGACCATGGTCTACGGCCCGATTGCCGCATTGCTGGTAGAATTGTTCCCGACCCGTATCCGCTACTCTGGCATGTCGCTGCCCTACCACATCGGCAACGGCTGGTTCGGTGGCCTTCTGCCGGCAACCGCATTCGCCATGAGCGCGGCCAAGGGCGATATCTACTACGGCCTCTGGTATCCGATCATCTTCGCAGGCATCACGCTGGTCATTGGCCTGCTGTTCCTGCCGGAAACCAAGGATCGCGACATCCACGCGATGGATTGATCGAGCTCGAACAGAAAATCGAAAAACCCGGCAAAACTGCCGGGTTTTTTGTTGCCACCGTACGAACCGTACCGAAAGTGACCTTTCCCGGTCGGTCATTCCGTCGCAGGTAGACGCCCACCAATTTGGAGACAACTGCGCGCGGAATAGGGTATGAGGCGCTATTGATCGGCAGAGGGAGAGCGATTTTGAAAATTGGGACACCCAAGGAAATTTATGAGGGCGAGGCCCGCGTCGGCATGACGCCCGACAGCGCCCTGGCATTGCAAAAGCTTGGCTACGAATGCGTGATTGAGAGTGGTGCGGGCAAAGCCGCCGGTTTCACCGACGATGCTTACCGCGCCGCAGGCGTGACCGTGGCCGAGAGCGCGGATGCGCTTTATGCACAGTCAGACGTGATCGCAAAAGTGCGGCCGCCGGAAAATGGCGAAGTTGCGCGGCTGTCGGCTGACAAGACGCTGATCTCTTTCTTCTATCCCGCCCAGAACAAGGATCTGCTGGAACAGGCCAAGGCCAGTGGCGCGAATGTCATCGCCATGGACATGGTGCCGCGCATTTCCCGCGCCCAGAAGATGGACGCCCTGTCCTCCATGGCCAATATCGCCGGTTATCGTGCGGTGATCGAGGCCGGTAACAACTTCGGTCGCTTCTTCACCGGTCAGGTGACGGCAGCCGGCAAGGTTCCCCCGGCCAAGGTCCTGGTCATTGGCGCAGGTGTCGCTGGCCTCGCAGCCATCGGTACGGCAACATCGCTTGGCGCAATCACCTATGCTTTCGACGTGCGCCCGGAAGTGGCCGAGCAGATCGAGTCCATGGGCGCCGAGTTCGTCTATCTCGATTTCGCCGAACAGCAGGATGGTGCAACTACTGGCGGTTACGCCGCTCCCTCCTCGCCCGAGTTCCGCCAAAAGCAGCTTGAGAAGTTCCGCGAGCTTGCTCCGCAGATCGACATCGTCATCACCACGGCGCTGATCCCTGGACGGGACGCACCGAAACTGTGGCTGGCGGACATGGTCGCCGCCATGAAGCCGGGTTCGGTCATCATCGATCTCGCCGCCGAACGTGGTGGCAACTGCGATCTGACGGTTGCCGACCAGCGTGTCGTGTCCGAAAACGGCGTCATCGTCATCGGTTATACGGATTTCCCGAGCCGCATGGCGACGCAGGCTTCGACGCTCTACGCTACCAACATCCGTCACATGATGACCGATCTGACGCCTGCGAAGGACGGTCAGGTTGTTCATAATATGGAAGATGATGTCATTCGCGGCGCAACCGTGACCTATCAGGGCGATATCACTTTCCCGCCACCACCACCGAAGATTCAGGCCATTGCCGCACAGAAACCGAAGGAAAAAGCCAAGGAGCTGACGCCGGCGGAAAAGCATGCCAAGGAACTGGCGGAATTCAAGGCGCAGACGAAGAGCCAGGTTGGTCTCTTGGCTGTTGGCACGGCCATCCTGCTTCTCGTCGGCGTTTACGCCCCTGCAAGCTTCATGAGCCATTTCATCGTTTTTGTGCTCGCCTGCTTTATCGGTTTCCAGGTCATCTGGAATGTCAGCCACTCGTTGCACACGCCGCTGATGGCCGTGACGAACGCCATCTCTGGCATCGTCATTCTCGGCGCACTCTTGCAGATCGGCTCCAGCAACTGGTTGGTGGTCATCCTTGCCGCTCTTTCCGTCCTGATCGCCACGATCAACATCGTCGGCGGTTTCCTCGTGACACGGCGCATGCTCGCCATGTTCCAGAAGTCCTGAGCCGTGCGGGGATCTCATAAATGACCATTGGTATTGTTTCCGCGGCCTATGTTGCCGCAGCCGTTCTGTTCATCCTCTCCCTTGGCGGTCTTTCTGGTCAGGAAAGCGCCAAGCGGGCCGTCTGGTACGGCATCGTCGGCATGGGGCTCGCCGTCATCGCCACGGTTTTCGGGCCCGGTGTCGGGCATTGGTTCATCGTGCTTCTGATGCTGGCAGGCGGTTCGGTGCTCGGCTACTTTGTCGCAAGCCGCGTGCAGATGACCGAAATGCCGCAGCTCGTAGCGGCACTGCACTCCTTTGTCGGTCTTGCTGCCGTCTTCATCGGCTTCAACGCCCATATCGAGGAAGCCCATGTTGCTGGCCTCGATGAGGCTGCGCGCGCAGCGCTCACCGGCTTCTCCGCCATCCTGGCGCACAAGACCCCCGTTGAACTGGCCATCATGAAGGTCGAGGTTTTCCTTGGTGTCTTTATTGGTGCCGTAACGTTCACCGGCTCCGTCATTGCTTTCGGCAAGCTGGCAGGCAAGGTCGACGGCAAGGCGAAGAAGCTGCCAGGCGGCCACTTCCTCAATGCCGGTGCGGCCATTGCTTCGCTGCTGCTGCTGGTCATGTACTGCAATGGCGCCGGCATCTGGACACTGATCCTGATGACGCTTCTTGCCTTCTTCATCGGTTACCACCTGATCATGGGTATCGGCGGCGCCGATATGCCGGTCGTGGTTTCGATGCTGAACAGCTATTCCGGCTGGGCGGCAGCGGCCATCGGCTTCACCCTCGGCAACGATCTCCTGATCGTCACGGGCGCTCTGGTCGGCTCCTCGGGTGCGATCCTGTCCTACATCATGTGCAAGGCCATGAATCGTTCCTTTGTGTCGGTCATCCTCGGCGGCTTCGGCGGCACGACGGGTCCGGCAATGGAAATCGAGGGCGAGCAGGTCGCAATCGACGCCGAAGGTGTTGCCGCGGCGCTGAACGATGCCGACAGTGTCATCATCGTCCCGGGTTACGGCATGGCGGTGGCGCAGGCTCAGCAAGCCGTTTCAGAGCTGACGCGCAAGCTGCGTGCCGACGGCAAGACCGTGCGTTTTGCCATCCATCCGGTGGCAGGTCGTCTGCCCGGCCACATGAACGTGTTGCTCGCCGAGGCGAAGGTGCCATACGACATCGTGCTTGAGATGGACGAGATCAACGAAGACTTCCCGAATACGGACGTCGTCATCGTCATCGGCTCGAACGATATCGTCAACCCGGCCGCTCAGGATGATCCGAACTCGCCCATCGCCGGCATGCCGGTTCTGGAAGTGTGGAAATCCAAGCTGGTGATCGTCTCCAAGCGCGGTCAGGGAACAGGATATTCCGGTATCGAAAACCCGCTGTTCTACAAGGACAACACCCGCATGTTCTACGGGGACGCGAAAAAGTCCATCAACGACCTTCTCCCCCTCATCAAGTAAAACAAAAGGGCGTTTCCAGTTTTCGGAAACGCCCTTTTTCATGAAATGATTGTCTGAAACGTGCGTCAGAGAACGTGATAGCTGCGATTGAAATACATCAGCGCCTGCTCACGATCACTGATCACCATATCCACCACTTCGCAAATCAGGATGTCGTGCGTTCCACCGTCATGTGCGGTGCGGATACGGCAATCGAACGAGACGAGTGCGTCCTCAAGGACCGGTGCGCCAGTCTGAAGCGCATGCCAGCGTCCAGCCGCAAAACGCTGCTCTACCGGCGTCTTTCCACCGAACAGACTGCTCAACTCCTGATGCTGTGCGCCAAGCGTATTGACGCAGACGACGCCATTCGCCTTGACGGTGTTGTAAGCGGAGGAATTGCGGTTGATGCAAACGAGCAAGGTCGGAGGATTGTCAGAAACGCTGCAAACGGCCGTTGCGGCAAAACCGGCTCGACCCGCCGCGCCATCCGTTGTCACGACATGCACCGCTGCCGCCAGTCGCGACATGGCGTTTCGATATTCAAGGCCAAGCTCTTGTGCAGTCTTCGCCTCCATGCGCATTTCCTTTTCCAGAGACACCATCTGCATCTAACCTATCCTTCCTTAACAGGCTCTCAAGCCAGGACGCAGGCGTCTTCGAAAGCAAAGCGCGGAAGGCGCCCGAACAGCTTCGACGGATCACCGTGGCCCAGATTGATGAGAAAGTTGGATTTCCATGTCGTGCCAGCGAAGAACGCTGCATCCACCTTGTTTTTATCGAAGCCCGACATGGCACCGGTATCAAGACCGAGCGCACGCGCGGCCATGATGAGATAACCAGCTTGCAAGGTTGCATTACGGAACGCCGTCTCCTCGGCCATGGCCGGGCTGGATGTGAACCAGGAGCGGGCATCGGCGTGGGGGAACAGCACCGGCAGCTTTTCGTAAAACTCGCTGTCGATCGCAGCAATCACCGTAACCGGAGCGCTCATGGTTTTTTCGAGATTGCCGGATGAAAGCGCCGGTCGCAGCTTTTCCTTGCCTTCGGCAGTACGCACGAACACAAAACGTGCTGGCGAGCAATTGGCCGAAGTTGGGCCCATCTTCGTCAGATCGTAAAGTTTCGTCAGAAGTTCATCGCTGACAGGCTCGCCATTCCAGCCATTATGGGTGCGGGCTTCGGTGAAAAGCGCGGCAAGTGCCTGATTGTCCAGTGCAGTCGTCATTGAATTGAAAGTCCCGTCAGTTTGTTTGCGATGCCGGTAGCAGAAACTGCATGAGGCGTCTGTTGAAAAAATCCGGCTCGGTCACGTTTACCGCATGCGCTCCAAAATCCATGAGGCAGAGTTCGGCCTGCGGCAGCCCTTCCGCCAGTCGAACAGACCGGGTGTAGGGAACCAGAAGATCATCCCTGGTCGCGACCACAAGGGTGGGATTGCCGATGTCAGCCAGACGATCGTCGAGATTAAAGCCTCTCAGTGCCGCGATACGCCGCAGCACATTCGTCTTTCCCTGAAAATGCGACACACCATGCACGTCATCCTTTGCCAGACGCTCGGCGTTTTCCGACATCCACACCGCCGGATACAGGAACAGCGGCTGCGCCTTCACAAAGGCTTCGACACCGGACTTTTCCAGAAGTTCAATACGAACGTCGAAGCAACGGCCGGAATGCGGGTCCGCTTTGCTCCATGCATTGATCAGAACGAGCTTGTCGATCAGTTCGGGTTTGCGAAGAGCAAGATCGAGACCGACCAGACCACCAAGTGCATGGCCCATGAAATGAAATGTCTCGAGGTTCAGGGCAGTGGCAATCTCCAGAACATCATCGGCCATAGCCGATATACCGCCCTCCGATGCCTCGCCGCCCGTTCGACCCGTGCCACGATGGTCATAGGTGACGACACGGAAGTGTTCGGCAAGCAGCGCAATCTGCGGCGCCCAGTAAGCACCCGATCCGCCAAGCCCGGAAGACAGGATAATCGTTTCTGCCTGCGGGAAAGCCCCGCCATGAACCTCGAAATGCATCATGAGTGCGTGTCGCCCTTATTTGCCGATATGGGCAACGGTGGCGATTTCCACCAGAGCGTCAGGCTTCACCAAACCGCACTGGATGCAATAACGCGCCGGTTTGTCACCGGGAAAATACTCGGCATAGACCTTGTTGACGGCCTGATAATTCGCCCAGTCGGTGATGAAGATGTGGTTCATCGTCACGTCTTCCATGGTGCCACCAGCCGTTTCGATGACAGACTTGATGGTTTCCAGCACATGCCGGGTCTGCGCACCCGCATCACCCACGTGGACCACGTTGTTGTCCTTGTCGAACGGTAGCGTACCCGAGACGTAAACGACGCCGTCCGCCAGTGTCCCCGGCGAGTAAGGGGCGATGGGCTTGGAGGTTCCTTCAGGCACGACGATCTTTTTCGGCATTACATTCTCCTCTTTTAGCGTTCGGGATCAGTCTTGGACGGGAGCGGCCTGAGAAATCACGCCGCAGAAATCATTGACGGTCGCGACCCAGCCGAAGAATTTTTCGACGTTGTAGACCGTGGCCTGCTGGATGTAGTCCGGCCCAAGATGATGGGTCGCATCTTCCAGCATGACACCGAAATATTCGAGATGGAAAGCATCACGAAGCGAACTCTCGACGCAGACATTGGTCGCGATACCAACGAAAACGAGATTGCGAATACCACGTGCCCGCAGCACACTATCCATATTGGTGTTGAAGAAACCGCTGTAACGCGTCTTCGGCACCAGGATGTCGCCCGGCTGCGGCTGCAGCTCATCGACGATTGCGTAGTCCCAGGTTCCCTTGGCCAGAAGCTGACCCTGCAGTTCGGGGTTGGCCCGCATATGCTTCAGGGCATTGGACTTGTGCCAGTTTGGCGAACCGGGGCCTCCCGCCTCGACATACTCCTTGTCCCAGCCGTTCTGGAAGTAAATGACCTGAACGCCTGCTGCACGCGCCGCATCCAGCGTCTTCTTGATGTTGGCGACGGTGCCTTTCGCGCCAGAAATGTCAAAACCGGCGAGATCGACATAACCGCCTTCGGTCGAATAGGCGTTTTGCATATCGACCACCACCACAGCGGTTTCGCTTGGATTAAGCGTGATCGGCTCCGGCCGGGCCGGAAGCGTGACGCTCTCCGACCGGCTTTTCGGCGCCCGGTATCCTGCCACGATGGCCTCGCTCATTCTGCTGCCTCCAATGCGGGCTTGATATGCTGACGGCTCTTCATCAGCGGCTGCACATATTTGCCGAATTTCTCGATGCCTTCGACAAAGTCATCGAAGGTCAGCATGACGCCACCGGTGCCAGGCACATCGCTCATTTCATCCAGCATCGCCGCGACTTCCTCATAAGAACCGATGATCGTTCCCATGTTGATGTTGACGGCCGAGACTGGGTTGGACATGTGCCGGACGTTGGTGTCGGAGCCCGACTTGGTATCGGCAGCACTTTGCAAGCCGAGCCACTTGATCGCCTCCTCATCGGCACCGGCCTTGTAGTGTTCCCACTTCGCCCAGGCGTCTTCGGATTTTTCCTCGGCAAGAACCATGGTGAGGACGAAGGAACGCACGTCGCGACCCGTCTTTTCGTTGGCGGCCAGCAGCCGCTCATTGGTCGGCGCGAAGGCCTTGGGCGTATTGACGCCTACACCGAAACAAAAACTGTAATCGGCAAACTTCGCCGAAAAGGCCATGCCGGCATTGGAGGACCCGGCGCAGATAAGTTTTACGTCGCCTTGCGGCACGGGCTTCATCCGGCAGTCTTCCATGGTGAAATACTTGCCCTTCAGGTCCGACTGCCCCGTGGTCAGCAGTTCCTTCAAAACAGTCGTATATTCATCGAGATATTCGTAACGATCGGCGAAATATTCGTCACCTGGCCACAGGCCCATCTGGCTGTATTCCGGTCGCTGCCAGCCAGTAACGAGATTGATGCCGAAACGGCCGCCGGAGATGCTGTCGATCGTGGTCGCCATGCGCGCCACGATGGCGGGGGGCATGACCAGAGTTGCGGCGGTGCCGAACAGCTTGATCTTGGAGGTGACGGCAGCAAGACCCGCCATCAACGTAAAGGACTCCAGATTGTAGTCCCAGAATTCCGTCTTGCCGCCAAAGCCGCGCAGCTTGATCATCGAAAGCGCGAAATCGAAACCGTATTTTTCGGCCTTTAGCGTGATTTCCTTGTTCAGTTCAAAACTCGGCTTGTATTGCGGCGAGTTCTCCGAGAGCAGCCACCCATTGTTCCCGATCGGAATAAAAACACCAATTTCCATTTGGCTTGTCCTTCCCCTTTTTCACATCAGGCATGTCCTGATTTGACAATTGAGAAGCAGGTTCCGTGCCAAACAAAAAAATCTATACTATTCAATGGCATGGATGCTTGCCCTCAAATAATTTTTACCGAAAGATAAAAAATTTATCATTCGGTAAATAAATCTGCTCAAATCTTTAGCACGAATATCGGGGCCTGAACAGAAAAAGGGCGACCGATGAGGCCGCCCTTTATTTATGCCAATAATAGGTCAATGCTTTAGACGAGACGTTGCTCGGCATAGGCGTGAACCGCACGGAACGCCGCTTCGGCAGCAGCAATCACGCGCGCCTCTTCTTCCTCGCTCAGTTCGATTTCATCGAGTGCCGCCGTAAAGGTCCGCCAATGCAGGCCTCGCCCTTCCGGGGCCCCAGCCAGATGCCGGGCGCCGAACTCTTCATTGAGGCCAAGCTTTGCGGCATCCTTGAGAAGGAAAGCGGCGCCAAGGTTGGAGCCTTCAACCACATAGAGCCAACCCATCGCTTCCGGCAGATCGAACGCGGTTTCGCTGGTGAAACGAGGGGTTTTCGTTTCGGGCAGGGTGCGCTCCAGATCGGCAAGATCCTGCTCGATCATCGACAGACGACGACGGCCCTTGAGGTCCGGCAGCAGGCCGTCCAGCGTGTCGTTGGAGAAGAAGACATCCAGGTCGCGGTGAAACAGATACTGGGTCTCTACGAATTTTCCGTAGTTGTCCCGGCTCTCAAAAGGCTTCGCCGCCATGATGAAAGTGTCCAGCCCGCCATGCGCGCCGCGCGTTGCAGCCTTCAGGCGCTTTGCCCGGCTCTGCTCTGCATCTCCCGCCACCGTCGGCGTCTCCGCAATACTCATCACATTCATCCCTGTTGCCCGCTATTGGAACCGTGCAATAAAAATCTTTACTCTCATAGTCAAATTTTATTTTCGCGCATTCGCAGGCTTCTCGAGTTTAGCCGACCTTATTTTTCTTCACAAATTCAAATGACTTGCCAGCACTGGTCCACACAGCTGCAGTTAGCGCTTTACAACTAACATGTCACTGCGTTATCAATTTGCAGTCACTTGGGAGGAGCATACAATTGACCCAGAAATTCGGCCTTTCGGCAGCGCTGACTACACCCTTTAAAACCGATGGATCGATCGACATTGACGCCATGATCGCGCACGCCCGCCGCTGCCTTTCAAGCGGCTGCAACAGCGTAACGCTGTTTGGCACCACCGGTGAAGGCAGCTCCATTGGCAGCGTCGAACGCCAAACCATCCTCTCGCGTTTTATCGAAGCGGGAATTGCGCCGTCCTCACTCGTGACAGGCGTTCTGGTCGACTCCATCGAGGATGCCGCACTACAATCAGCGGAAGCACTGAAGGCAGGCGCCCGCAATATTCTTCTCGCCCCACCCTCTTATTTCAAGAATGTCAGCGATGATGGGCTGTTCGCCTGGTTCTCTGCCGTTTTCGAAAAGATTGGCAAAGATGCGCGCGACATCCTCGTTTACAACATCCCGTCCGTCACCATGGTAACGCTCTCTGTTGACCTGGTTGGTCGTCTGAAAACAGCCTTCCCCGGCATCGTGACCGGCGTGAAGGACTCGTCCGGAAACTGGCCTCATACGGAACGGCTGCTCAAGGAACATGGCGATCTGGCGATCCTGATCGGTGACGAACGCGATCTCGCCAAAGGCGTACGTCTCGGCGGTCATGGCGCGATTTCTGGTGTCGCCAACTTCCTGCCGCAGGAAGTCCGGGCCATGGCCGTTGACGGCAAGGACGACAAGCGCATCGAAGATCTTGTTGTGGAACTTCTCAAATTTCCGGTAACGCCCGCCGTCAAGGTGCTGCTATCACACACGACAGGGGAAAATGTCTGGCTCGAGGTGCGCGCCCCGCTCGTGGCAGTTTCGCCTGAGGACAGAGGGCAGATTGGTGCGGCGTTCGATACGCTGTTCCGCAAGCAGGCGGCCTGAAAAGGATCTGGCATGGAAGACACCGGCGAACAGACAACCTTGAGGGAAAAGGCGTATGAGAGTTTTACGCATCACCTTCTTGCGCGCGATGTTCGCCCGGGCCAGTTCATCTCGCAACGCCGCCTTGTCGAACTGACGGGCCTGCCGCTCGGAGCGATCCGCGAGGCTATCCCGAGGCTCGAGGCCGATGGCCTTATCAAGACAGTTCCCCAGCGCGGGTTGCAGGTCGCTCATATCGATATCAACCTGATCCGTGAGGCATTCCAGTTCCGAATCCTGCTGGAAAAGGAAGCGGTTGCCAACTTCACGCGAACTGCCTCTGACGACGCCATCGCGGCCATGCTGAAAGACCACCGCGATATTGCCAACGCAGCGGAAATGGGCAGTTCACCAGAACTGGACGAGCGCGCGCAGGCGGTGGACTGGGGCATGCATGATGCCTTCATCGACTCGCTCGGCAACTCGATCATCTCGAATGCCTACCGGGTCAACTCGATCAAGATGCGCCTCATCAATCAGGAGCGTTTTCGCATCGCCGGTCACGTGAAGTCGGTAATGAAGGAGCACCTCGTCATTCTTGAAGCCGTCGAACGACGATCCGTCGATGAAGCCGTTGATCGGCTGACCGCCCATATCCGCAATGCAAGGGACAGGGCGCTGACCGTATAAAATTGAAAACCGGCCGGGGGTGAGGAGATTTTCGGCCACAAGAGGAGGAAAGACATGTCGCATTCATTGCTCAATCCCACACGTCGTGGGTTCCTGGCCGGCACCGCAGCGATTGGCGGTAGCGCCCTTTTCGGCGTTCGTTCGGCATCGGCTGCCGTCAACTGGAAGAAACACGCCGGCACGACGCTGGAGGTCAATCTGGTTAAAAGCCCGCGCAGCGAAACCCTGATCAAATATCTGAACGAGTTTGAGGAGCTGACCGGTATCAAGGTCAACGCCGAAGCAACGCCCGAACAGCAACAGCGCCAGAAAGTTGTGATCGAGCTGTCCTCTGGCAAGCCAAGCTTCGACGTCGTGCACCTGAGCTACCACGTCCAGAAGCGGCAGTTTGAAAAGGGCAAGTGGCTGGCCGACATCAGCGGTTTCCTGAAAGATCCGTCGCTGACAGATCCTTCGCTTGCGGAAAAGGACTTCGCCGAAGCCGGCATGCTGTTCGCCAAGGACAGCGACGGCGTACTGCGCTCGCTTCCCTTCTCGGTGGATTACTGGATCGTCTACTGGAACAAGGACCTGTTTGAAGCAAAGGGCTTGAAGTATCCTGAGACCTTCGAAGAGCTGGTTGACGCTGCCGAAAAGATCACCGACCCATCTACCAACACCTATGGCTTCGTTGCACGCGGCCTGAAGAATGCCAACACGCCGGTCTGGACCTCGCTGATGCTGGGATACGGCGCCAAGCCGATCGTCGATGGCAAGATCAATACCGAATCCAAGGAAGCGGTTGAGGCGGCAAAGCTTTACCAGCGTCTGATGACGAAGGCAGCACCTCCCGGCGTCTCCGGCTTCAACTGGGCTGAAGCACAGTCCGCCTTCCTCCAGGGCAAGATCGGCATGTGGTTCGATGGCGTCGGCTTCGCACCGCCGATCGAAAACCCGGAAAAATCCCGCGTTGTCGGCAAGGTCGGTTACGGCGTCATGCCAAAGGGCCCGGCGGCACAGGCGGCCGGCACGTTCGGCGATGGTCTCGGTGTTGTGGAGGCAAGTAGCAAGAAGGAAGCCGCCTATCTCTTCTGCCAGTGGGCGATCTCGCATGAGATGGGCGCGCGTCTGCTTCAGGCCGGCGCAGGCGTTCCATTCCGCCAGTCCATCCTCGAGGACCAGAAGGTCCGAGAAGGTGTGAAGATGCCTGCCGCCTGGCTCGATGCCGTCGTCGGTTCGGGCAAGGTTTCCCAGCTCGCGCTTCCGGTCATCATTCCCGTAACGGAATTCCGTGACATCTACGGCGTCGGCCTCACCAATATGATCGGCGGAGCCGATCCGGCAGCAGAACTCAAGAAAGCGACCGAACAGTTCGCACCTGTTCTTTCACGTAGCGAGGGATAATGGTGTCCGTCAGCATCGAAAATACAGCAACGCGAACCAGCCAGGACAAAAGGAGCAAGCCCGCGAGGCTTGCTCCCAACTACTGGCCATTCGTCATACCGGCACTTGTCGTCATCGCTGCGGTGATCGTTTTTCCGTGGGTTTTCACCCTCTGGATGAGCGCCCATCGCTGGACGCTGGGACAGGAGCAGAGCTTTATCGGTTTTGAGAACTATATCCGGCTCGCCAGCGATGCCCGGTTCTGGGAATCGCTTTGGCATACGCTCGTCTATACCGTGCTGTCGGTCGTCGCTCCCCTGTTCCTCGGAACATTGGCAGCGCTGGTTTTCGATGCGCAATTTCCGTTGCGCGGATTTCTGCGCGGCGTCTTCGTCATGCCGATGATGGCGACCCCGGTCGCCATCGCACTGGTCTGGACAATGATGTTCCACCCACAACTCGGCGTGCTGAACTACCTGTTGTCATTCATCGGCATCGGTCCGCTGGAGTGGATCTACAATCAGTCGACCGTTATTCCCTCGCTGGTGCTCGTGGAGACCTGGCAGTGGACGCCGCTGGTCATGCTGATCGTGCTCGGCGGACTGGCCGCCGTGCCGCGTGAACCCTACGAAAGTGCCGAAATCGACGGCGCCAATGCCTGGCAGAAGTTCCGCTATCTCACCATGCCGATGATTGCGCCGTTCCTGATGATCGCCGTTATCATCCGCTCCATCGATGCCGTCAAAAGCTTCGACATCATTTATGCGATGACCCAGGGCGGCCCCGGCACGGCGTCGGAAACCATCAACATCTATCTCTACAACACGGCGTTTGCCTATTACGACATCGGATACGGCTCGGCCATGGCCGTCGTCTTCTTCATCGTCATCATCGCGCTGTCCTTCGTACTGCTCATGGTCCGCCAGCGCACCCAGTGGAACGAGATGGAGGATCGTTGATGAAACGCAAGACAATCGACCGTATCGCGCTGTTCTTCGTCGCGCTGGTGATGATCTCTCCGGTCATCCTGTTCTTCCTCTGGATGATTTCCTTGTCGCTGAAATTCGAGATCGACAACGGTGCCTATCCGCCGATCCTCATTCCGGAACGCTTCGCATGGTCCAACTATGTGAAGGTCTTCGAGGAGAACAATTTCTTCCTCTACTTCTGGAATTCCGTGCTGGTAACGGGGGCGGCCACCATTCTCGCGCTCGTCATCGGCGTTCCCGCAGGCTATGGCATCGCCCGCCTGAAGGCGGAAAAATCGGCGGTGGTCATCATGATCGCCCGCATGACGCCCGGCCTTTCCTTCCTCATTCCGCTGTTCCTGCTGTTTCAATGGCTGAACCTGCTCGGTACGCTCTGGCCACAGATCATCATCCACCTGGTGGTGACGGTTCCGATCGTCGTCTGGATCATGATCGGTTATTTCGAAACCACGCCGAAGGAACTGGAAGAAGCCGCAAGCATCGATGGCGCGTCCTCATGGCAGGTCTTCCGCCTTGTGGCACTGCCGATCGCCAAACCGGGCATCGTGGTGTCCTTCATCCTCGCGGTGATCTTTTCGTGGAACAACTTCGTGTTTGGCATCGTGCTGGCCAGCCGTGAGACACGCACCCTGCCGGTTGCGGTCTACAACATGTTGTCCTTCGAACAGGTGAGCTGGGGTCCGCTTGCCGCTGCAGCGCTGATCGTGACGCTGCCGGTGCTGTTGCTGACGATGTTCGCACAAAAGCAGATCGTCGCAGGCCTCACCGCCGGCGCCGTCAAGGGCGGCTAAGAACACAGTTAGAGCACGGATGCTCTAACCCTTTGTTTTAACGCAATTCCGAACGCAAACCGCGATACGCTTTTGCTCGAATTGCTAAAGTTACGGGATCAAAACGATGGCACCGGTCAATATCCAGAATGTCCAGAAGCGCTTCGGCTCGGTCAATGTCATCCACGGCATCGACATCGATATCAGAGACGGCGAGTTCGTCGTGCTCGTCGGCCCCTCCGGCTGTGGCAAATCAACCCTGCTGCGCATGATCGCCGGCCTTGAAGAGGTGAGTGATGGCGAAATCCACATCGGCGCGCGCGAGGTCAGCCACTTGCCCGCCCGCGACCGCGATATCGCAATGGTGTTCCAGAACTATGCGCTCTATCCGCACATGACCGTCAAGGACAACATGGGCTTCGCACTCAAGCTCAAGAAGGTCGATCAGAAGGAGACAGAAGCCAAGGTCAACAAGGCCGCCGCGATTCTCGGGCTGGACAAGCTGCTCGACCGCTATCCTCGCCAGCTCTCCGGTGGCCAGCGCCAGCGTGTCGCCATGGGCCGCGCTCTGGTGCGCGATCCGCAGGTCTTCCTGTTTGACGAACCGCTTTCCAACCTCGATGCCAAGCTGCGCGTCCAGATGCGTGGTGAGATCAAGGCCATGCATCAGCGGATCGGCACCACCACCATTTACGTTACCCATGACCAGGTTGAAGCCATGACCATGGCCGACAAGATCGTCGTGCTGCATGATGGCGTTATCGAGCAGATCGGTGCGCCGCTGGAACTCTACGATAACCCCGCCAATCTCTTCGTTGCGGGTTTCATCGGTTCACCGGCCATGAATTTCATTCGTGGCCGCGTCGAAGAAGGTGTGTTCCGGACGGCCAAGGGTCTTACCCTGCCCTTACCGGCAACCGCCAACCTTGCCACGCTTGGTGGTCGGGATCTCGTTTACGGCGTGCGCCCCGAACATATCCGGGCTTCGGCCGACGGCAGCATCGAGGGCAAGGTTGAACTGGTGGAAGGGACCGGCTCGGAAATCTACGCCAAACTGGATTGCAAGGGCGACGATATCGCCTGCCTGTTCCGTGAACGACTGGATGTGAAGTTCGGCGACACAATCCGTATTGCCATCGACCCTTCCACGGTCCATCTGTTCGACAGGGAAAGCGGCAAGCGCATCTGAGCGCTTGCCAGGCCTTTTCAGGAAAGGTTTTCCGTGCAGACAATGCGGAAACCAGGCAATCGAGAATGGTGACGGGCATGAGCAGTGAAGACAACACCAGCAAACACGTGTTGTGCGTTGGAGCCGCCGTGCTCGACACGCTGTTTCGTGTCCGTGATATGCCACGCGGTGAAGGAAAAGTGCTTCCCTACGACATGCTGCAGATTGCCGAAGGCATGGCTTCGAGCGCAGCTTACACCGTGCACCGCATGGGTGGCCGTGCCAGCCTTTGGGGGGCCGTTGGCAATGACGAGACAGGCGAACGCATTCTTCGCGATCTCTCCGAAAGCGGCATCGACACCAGTGGAATGACAACTGCCACCGGCGCACGCTCGGCGCTTTCCACCATCATCATCGATGATCGCGGTGATCGGCTGATCGTACCTTTCTACGATCAGAAACTGCATGAGACGAAACGCTCCTGTACCCCTCAGGACATCGCACCATTCGATGCGGTTCTCGTCGATGTGCGTTGGTCTGAACTGGCGCTCGACGTGCTGACCGTGGCACGCGCACTCGGCAAACCGGCCATTCTGGATGGAGATGTCGCGCCCGTGGAAACACTCGAAAGACTGGCACCGGCCGCGACCCACATCATTTTCTCGGAACCGGCAGCCGCAAGCCTGACCGGGACGAACGACGTACAAGCTATGCTGCCGCTTCTGCATGCCCGTTATCCGCAAACCTTTATCGCCGTCACCGCCGGTCCGGCCGGCTGCTGGTGGACAGAAGCCAACGATCCGACGGTTCATTTTCAGTCGACCATGGCGATCGATGCGGTCGACACGCTGGCAGCGGGAGACGTCTTTCACGGCACTTTCGCACTTACCATCGCCGAAGGGATCGAAAGCCGCGCGGCGATACAACTCTCCTCCGTGGCTGCCGCACTGAAATGCATGGTTTTTGGAGGGCGAACCGGAACCCCCAGCCGGAGCGAGGCGGAAGCGGCTTTGGAACAGTGGCTGGCAAGCACGGAACAGGCTCATCTCCGCGCCTCCTGATCGGCTCGGCGAACCCGGCAACGGCATACGCCGTGAGCATAAAACTATTCCATTTTTGCGATGCCGTTTCGTGGTGAACTAGGCTAACGTCCGGTCGTACAAAGCTTTTTCGAAAGTGTTGCACGCACCCTTCCTGCCGACATCACGAGCCTCGACATGCCTGAAAGCAACCGCCCCAGACTTCGCGATATCGGTTTCAAGCCGGGCCATTTCGCCACGGGTCCAATGAATGCCATCACGGATGTCGCAGATGTTCGCATCGGACATGTAACGATCATTGAGGGCGAGACCATCCGCACGGGTGCCACTGCGATCCTCCCACATGGCGGAAATCTGTTCCAGGACAAGGTGCCTGCCGCAATTGCCGTTTACAACGGATTCGGCAAGTTCGCAGGCGCAACACAGATCGAGGAACTGGGCGAGCTCGAAACGCCCGTTGTCCTGACCAATACACTCGCAACCGGCAGAGCCATTGAGGCGATCAATCGATATACGCTTGCCCAACCAGGCAACGAGAAGGTCGTTTCGCTCAACGCCGTCGTCGGTGAAACCAACGATTCCCGCCTGAACGACATTCGTGCCGGCCGTCCGACCACTGAGGAAGTGACCAAGGCACTGGAAAACGCCGTCACCGGACCTGTCGTGGAAGGCAGCATCGGCGCAGGTACAGGCACGGTTGCCTTCGGCATGAAGGGCGGAATTGGCACAGCTTCGCGCATCGTGCCGATTGCAGGAAAAAACTACAGCCTGGGTGTGCTGGTTCAGTCCAACTATGGCGGCCACCTTCTTGTCTGCGGCAAGCCTTATCTGTCTCCCGAACACAAGGACAAGGATGGCTCCATCGTCATTGTCCTGGCAACCGATGCACCCCTCTCGTCGCGTAATCTCAAGCGTTTGGCGGCCAGAAGTTTCGGTGGACTGGCGCGCACCGGCGCAGCGCTCAGCAATGGCTCGGGCGACTACGCGCTGGCATTTTCGACAGCCGAGGCTGTTCGCCGCACGCCAGCCCGCCGCAAGTCTGTGGCCGATTATCCGGACCTTTCCAATGACGTGATTTCGCCGCTCTTTGAAGCCGCCATCGAGGCGACGGAGGAAGCAATCCTCAACTCGATGTGTTCGGCAACCACGACGACAGGGATCAACGCCGCAACCGGAAAGCCATCCACAATCGACGCCATTTCGATCGAAACACTTTCCACCCTTCTTTCAGACTGACTTTTCCAGACGGAGTTTTCATGACATCCCCCACCGGTCGTATCGTTTACCTCAATGGTGCATTTCTGCCTGAGGCGGAAGCGCACCTGTCCATCTTCGACCGCGGCTTTCTGTTCGGCGACGGCATTTACGAGGTTACCTCGGTTCTCGAAGGCAAGCTGATCGACAGCGATCTGCACATGGCTCGACTGGAACGCAGCGCCCGTGAGATCGACGTTGCCCTGCCGGTCACGACGCAGGAAATCGTTGAGGCCGAGAAGCGGCTGGTTGCTGAAAACAACATCACCGAAGGTCTGATCTACCTGCAACTGACGCGCGGTGCAGAAGACCGAAACTTCCTCTTTTCAGCGGATCTCAAGCCGACGCTGGTCATGTTCACACAGGCCAAGAAACTGCTTGGCACCGGCGCCGAGGAAAAGGGCATCGCGGTCAAATCCGTGCCTGACCAGCGTTGGGAACGTCGCGATATCAAGACCGTTTGTCTCCTGCCGCAGGTCATGGCAAAGCGTATCGCCAAGGCGGAAGGCTGCGATGAAGCCTGGATGATCGAAGACGGTTTCGTAACCGAAGGCGCGTCCTCGACAGCTTACATCATCACCGGCGACCGCAAGATCGTTACGCGCGGCAACAGCAACAAAACCCTGCCGGGATGCACACGCCTTGCCGCACTCCGTCTGGCTCAGGAAGAAGGCTATACCCTTGAGGAACGCCCCTTCACGCTGGAAGAAGCGCTCAACGCCGATGAAGCATGCCTGAGCAGCGCCTCGAACTTCGTTGTTTCCGTAACGAAAATCGATGGCAAGGCTGTTGGCACTGGCAAGCCCGGCCCGATGGTTCAGCGCCTGCGTGATCTCTATCTTGAGAACGCCCGCCGTACGGCAATCTGATATACGCAAATCGGACCGAAACGCTCGAAGCTGTTTCGGTCCGATGTTTGATCTCGACAGTAAGCACGCGCTCTAAACTAGAGACACGTCTAATCGGCAACGGCCCAGATGCGTTCGACGATCGGACGGCGATTTTCTCTGGAACGATAAAGCCGGATATCAACGCGAATATCCCAGCTTTCATCGGCAGCACGCACGAGAACGCCACTCTCCAATTCCTGCCGCATCAGACTTTCCGGAACCCAGGTCACGCCCCAGCCGGCCATTGCCATGGCTTTCAGACCCACCGACATGCTGCCCTCATGCACACGCTCGAATTTCGGCAGGCGCGCGCTCAACAGGTCATGCAACAGCGGTCCGAAAAACGATGCCTTTTCATAGTCCAGGTAGGCAAAAGGCTGCGTTTCAGCAGTATCGATACGGTGGAGCGGCAGCCCCTTCGCATCGGGCGCAGATACCGGGATGATGTTTTCATTGCCCAGCACCCGAAACTCGAACATCTGCGCGTCGAGCATGACGGGTACTTCATGATGCGCATAGGTCAGCAGGAAGTCACTGTGACCATCCACCAGTGAATTGAGGTTTTCTTCCATGCTGCCGGAATCCGGTCGCAATGCGGAAAACAGCGGCCCGACCTGATCGTTCACCCGCTTCAGCCAATCGGGGAAAAACGTAAAGGAAAGTGTGTGCAGCGCAGTCAACCGCACCGTTTTGGCATCGGCCCCGTCTTCCTGCAGCAAGGTACGGCGAGCATGGTAGAGCTGCTTCAGCGTCTCCTGCGCAACGGGCACAAATTTCACACCCGCTTCAGTCAGTCGTGACGGATAGGACGCACGATCGACCAGCGTCGCGCCAACCCATGCCTCAAGCTGCTTGATGCGGCGGCTGAAAGCCGATTGCGTTACGTGACGCTCGTCGGCCGCCTTCGAAAAGTTCAACGTTCCGGCAAGCGCCAGGAAATCCTCAAGCCATTTGACTTCCAACGGCCTATTCTCCCAACAAAGATAACTGCCCGGTCTCCATGCGAAGACCGGCATTTATTAGGATCATTCGGGCCGCTTTGAAATCCCCTTTAGGAGATGCGCGAATATTCGATCATTCGCGCCCGGCTCGAAACGAGTTCAATGCGATTGTCATCAAGCCGGTTCAGGCAGATCCGCTTCGTCCACGGACCGTCAACCAGTGTGAAGAGGAAACGGCCATTGCCGAGCGCCATCAACGGCATCGACCGGCGGGTCGGGCCGACACCCATCGTCAAAACCGCACCGGAAATTTCAAACTCCGCGCCTTCACTCGACGTCCAGCGACCGGAGAGCGCCTGTGGCACCGGATGGTTTTCGACCGGCACAAACCGCCGTGGGGCGTGGCCAGCCTCACCAACAATGGCATCGCCTTCCTGTCTCAGCCGCATCGGGGACGATGCGGAGCGGGACGAGACCCAGCCATCACCATCGTCATAGAGTGTATCGTCGCCGTCGATGAAGGTTGAGGTGCTTCCCTTGACTTCAAGCCACCAGGGACCGTTGTCCGTGACATACATACCGTCCGGCAAAGTGCTGGAGGCAACCGGCAAGGGTAGTCCTGTCAACGCCGCCATGCTCTCCAGCGCAATCTTGAAACCGTTGGTATCCTCGCGATTGGAGACAACCACAAAACCTGTTCCATTGTCCGGATCGAGCAGGAAATAAGTCTTGTAGCCGGGATGCGATCCACCGTGACCAACGAAACGTCGTTCACCCAGATGCGACCAGCGCAGGCCGAGACCGTACTCGCTCATGCGGCCATCCGCCAAAGAACGCTCCGCAGAAAGCTGGTTCAGAACATTGTCAAAGCTACCCTCACCGCGCATCAAACCCTGCAGCCAGCGGGTCAGGGCGTCCGCGCTTCCGGCGAGGCTGCCTGATGCGGAAATATGCAGGCCAGCGGCCGAAAGCTGCCAGCCGGTCTCACCCTTCCAGTAACCGGGCACAAGACCATTGACGGGGTCGTTCCAGACGTCTGGCGCCTTCAGGAAGGTGTCGAAGGGTGCAGCAATCTGTTCCTGTACGAAATCATCGAAACGGAAACCATTTCGCTCCAGGGCTGCCTCAACGAGGCGATACCCGGTGTTGGAATAGGATACCTCGCTGCCGGCCGCAAAGTTAAGACGTGTGAGGCGCGACAGATATTCCAGAAGCGGACCCGCCTTGGTTTCGGTAAAGACGGACAGGCCGAGAAGCGAGAGGCATTCACGGGTATCCGGCAGACCGCCGCTCATGTCCAGCGCTTGCCCCACCGTCACATCGCTGAGCGGGGATTGCAGTTCCGGCAGATGCTTTCCGAGAGGATCGTCAAGGCCGATCAGATCGGAATGCGCCAGCACCATGGCGCAGAAAACGTGCTTGGTAACGGATGCGTAACGCACCACGCTTTGCGGCGTGAAGGGCGCGAAGGTCGAAAGGCTCTCGACACCACCCGAATGGGCAAAGCGGATACCCTGCAGATCAAAGCCGATGACCGCACCGCCGGGCTCGTTGCCTGCCCATTGCGATACAAAACCCTGTGCGATTGTTGACGCGCCGTTCCAGTCGAATTGCTGTGACATGTTTCCGTCTCGTATTTCCGAAAAAAGAAAGCCGGCATCAAGCCGGCTCTTCCAATCTTATGCTGAGGCTGCGCAATTCAGCCGTATGCTCATGTTTCGTCCGGCCTTCACGCAGATCTTCCGCGCTCAACTGCTCCACCATCTCGCCATTCAGCATCACACCCACCTGCGGGCAAAGATGCGCGATAACCGCGAGATTGTGGCTGACGAGGATATAGGTGAGGTTTCTCGCCGCACGCAGATCCGACAGCAGGTTGAGGATTTCCGCCTGCACCGAAACGTCGAGCGCCGATGTTGGTTCATCGAGCAGCAGGACCTCGGGATCAGCGATCAGCGCACGGGCAATCGCGACACGCTGACGCTGGCCACCGGAAAGCTGGTGCGGAAAGCGGAAACGTACGGCCTGCGGCAAAGCCACGTCCGACAAGGCTTGCTGGATGCGCTTTTCGATATTGTCCATGCCGTGAACCAGCGGAAGCTCGCTCAGGATACGGTCAATGGTCTGGCGTGGATGCAACGAACCATAGGGGTCCTGGAACACCATCTGCACCTGCCGGAAAAATTCCGGCGTGCGCTTCAACGGTGCATCCTTGCCGCCGAAGGCGATACGACCTTCCCAGCTTTCATTCAGACCCGCCATGGCACGCAGGATCGTGGACTTGCCCGAACCGCTCTCACCGACGATGCCAAAGCTGCCGCCCTTTTCCACGGAAAAGGAAACGCCCTTGACCACTTCGCGGTCGCCGAACTTGATACGCAGATTTTCGACATCAATCATTGGCTGGACCACGCTGCATCACGGTTGAGAACGGGAAGACGCTCGCGCGGATGCGTCAGCGAGGGAATGCAGTTCAACAGACCCTTTGTGTAGGGATGTTCGGCCTTCAGAAGTTCCGAAGCCTTCAACTCTTCCATCACGCGGCCGGAATACATCACCGCAACACGGTCGCAAAAATGCGAGACGAGCGGCAGGTCATGGCTGATGAGGATGAGGCCCATGCCGCGTTCCGACACCAGTTCCTCGATCAGACGCAGAATTTCCGCCTGTACCGTGGCGTCGAGCGCACTGGTCGGCTCGTCGGCGATCAGAAGCTCCGGATCGGGCGCCAGCATCATGGCGATCATGACGCGCTGGCCCATGCCACCGGAGACTTCATGCGCGTAGGAACCAGCGACCTGACGCGGATTGCGGATCTTCACCTGATCCAGAAGCCCGATCGCCGCTTCCATCGCCGCACGCTTGCTGCCACCCTTATGGGTCCGCCAGGATTCAGCAACCTGCGTGCCGATCGTCTTGACCGGATTGAGCGAATATTTCGGGTCCTGCAGAATGAAGCCTGCGCGCTTGCCGCGGATCTGGCGCATCTGCTTTTCGCTGGCCGACAAAACGTCGATACCATCGAAGGAAAGCTTGTCCGCCTTGATATCGGCAATTGGTGGCAAAAGCTTCATCAGCGCCCGTGCCGTCAGACTCTTGCCGGAACCGGATTCACCGACGATACCAAGCTTTTCCGTGCCGAGTTTCATCGACACACCACGCACCGCCTCGAAGCGACTGGTGCGGGTCTGAAACGCGATTTTCAGGTTTTCAATTTCGACCAGCATGGCTCATTGTCCCTTCGGGTCGAGCACGTCGCGCAAGCCATCGCCAAGGAAGTTGAAGGCAAGCGAAACGAGGAAGATGGCAACACCCGGAATGGTGGCGACCCACCATTGCTCAAAGATAAAGCGCTTGGCGGTGGCAATCATCGCGCCCCACTCCGGAGACGGTGGCTGCGCACCCATGCCGAGGAAGCCAAGGCTGGCGGCCGTGATGATGATCGAACTCATGTCGAGCGTGATGCGCACGATCAGGCTCGGAACGCAGAGCGGCGCGATATGGCGGGCAATGATGCGCCAGGCCGAGGCACCGGTCAGGCGGTAGGCCGCAACGAAGTCGCTGCCGCGAACCGTCATGGTCTCGGCACGCGCCAGACGCGCATAGGGCGGCCAGGCGGTCAGTGCAATCGCCAGGATAGCGCTTTCGACACCGGGCTTCAGAGCGGCAACGAAAGCCAGCGCCAGGATGAGACGGGGGAACGCCAGAAAGACGTCCGTCACGCGCATCAGCACGGTATCGACGACACCGCCGAAATACCCAGCGATACAGCCGATCGCCAATCCGATCGGCGCCACGAGAACGACAACGGCGATAACCATGCCGAGCGTCACGCGACCGCCGTAAAGGATACGCGAGAGAATATCGCGCCCAAGCTCATCCGTACCGAACCAGTGTTCGGCGCTTGGGAACGCAAGGCGATTGCCGAGGCTCTGCGTCGCCGGATCGTAAGGTGCGAGCACCGGCGCAAGCAGCGACAGCACGATGAACAGCAGAATGATCGTCAGTCCGATCACCGCCAATGGATTGGATTTGAGGCTGAGCCAGATGCGATAGCGGTTTCCCCACGCCGCTTGGCGACGGGAATGCGGCGTCTCATCGAGTGCCCAGTTTCTGAAAGTAGCAAGCATCATCGAACGCGCGGGTCCATTACTCGGTAAAGTACGTCTGCGAGCAGGTTGAGGGCGACATAGATGAGGCCGATCAACAGGGTTGCCCCGACGACAGGGTTCATGTCTGCGTTCATAAGCGACACGGTGAGGTATTGGCCAAGCCCAGGCCAGCTGAACACGGTTTCGGTCACCACAGCGCCTTCGAGAAGGCCGGCATAGGTGAGCGCAAGAACCGTGATGAGCTGCACGGCAACCGTCGGGAAAGCATGTCCCCAGATGACCGTCAGAGCCGAAAGCCCCTTGGCGCGGGCGGTGATGACATATTCACCCTTCAGCGCATCGATCATGAAGGCGCGCGTCATGCGGGTGATATAGGCCATGCTGAAATAGGCAAGAATGCAGACCGGCTGCACCATATGGGCGATGGCGTCGTAGAAAGCATCCCAATCGCCAGCCAGCAACGTATCGACGCTGAGCAGCCCGGTAACCGGATCGATCATCCCGTCGAAAATGATGTCTTGCCGGCCAGGTCCCGGCGCAACGCCAAGCGTTGCGTAAAACACCAGCAGCGAGATCAGGGCCAGCATGAAGACCGGCACGGAGTGACCTGCCAGACAGACAACGCGGATGACCTGATCGGTCAGCTTGCCCTGACGGACGGCGGCCCAGACACCGAGCGGAATGCCGATCAGCGCCGCAATGATAAGCGCAGCCGTGGCGAGCTCGAAGGTGGCGGGGAACACGCGGGTGATATCCACCCAGACCGGGTTGCGGGTCAGAATGGAGTTGCCGAAATCGCCGTGCAGAACCTGCGAAACATAGTGGAAGAATTGGACGACCAGCGGCTGATCGAGGCCCATTTCGGCCCGGACCCGCACAATGACATCCTCGGGCGCGTTGTCGCCGACCGCTGCAATCACGGGATCGACGGGCATGACGCGCCCGATCATGAAGGTGATGACCATCAAACCGAACAGCGTCAGAATGACGCTGCTCAGTGTCGACGATATGCTTTTAACGCGCTTGTTCAATGTCACGCTTTCTTCGCATCGTGGTAGGAATTGCCCTCGGACAGAACGCCGAGTTCGAAACCGGAAACGCCCTTGCGGAAAGCTGCCGTCTTCGTTGTCTGGAAGATGAACACGAAGGGGCTGTTTTCCATGTGCTCACGCTGCAGGGCTTCGTAAAGCTCGACACGCTTTGCCGGATCCTTCTCGTCGCGGGCAGCTTCAGCCTTGGCGGCGAAATCGTCGTTCTTGAAGCGCGAACGCCACAGGAACGGCTTCGACTTGGCGTCGTCGGCATTGTTCTTGTTGATGTTGAAAACATCAGCATTGGAATGCGGATCGAAGTAGTCGGTACCCCAGGCAGACAGAGCCATCTGGTGCTCACGCGCACGCATCTTGGTCAGAACCTGACGGTTTTCAGCCGACTGCAGACGCACCTTGATGCCGATATCGGCGAGGTTTGCCTGGATGGCCTGCGCCAGATCCGGGTAAGGCTGCGCGGAATAGTGATCCATGCTGATCTCGAAACCATCGGCAAGACCGGCTTCCACCATCAGAGCCTTGGCCTTCTCGACATCGCGCTGGTACGGAACGTCGTTGACGGCGCCCGGGAAGCCCTTCGGCTCGAAGCTCTGGTGAACTTCATGTGTCAGCGGCACGATGTTTTCCTGCATGCCCTTGTAGTCCAGCGCCCACTTGATGGCCTGCCAGACCTGCGGCTTCGCAAGGTTTTCATTGCCCTGGTTCAGCGAAATCAGAACCAGCGATGCGATGCTCTTGCGCTCAAGCACGATGTTTTCATCGTTCTGAACGGTGCGAAGCTGCTCGGACGTCAGGTCGCGTGCAATATCGATATCACCCTTCTGCAGCATCAGAAGCTGCGAGGACGGGTCCGTCACGTGACGCAGGATGATGCGCTTGAGGTTGCCCTTGTACGGGCCATTTGGATTGAGCGTCAAAGCCACGCTCTCGCTCGGCTTCCAGGACTGCAGCATGAAATCGCCAGAACCGGCGCTGTTCTTCTGCAGCCAGCCATTGCCGAGGTCTTCGCCGTTGGCGTTCTCGAGCACAGCCTTCTTTTCGACGATCGCACCGATATTGGCCGACAGGCAGTACAGCAGGAAGGAGATTGCCGTCGGCTGGGCAGTCGTCAGCTTCACCGTCTTGGCGTCAGTGGCAACGATGGTGGTTTCGGCGTTGTCAGGCGTGAAACCAAACTGGCTGATGATGAAGGCCGGGCTTTTGTTCATCTTGATGGCGCGCTGCAGCGAGAACGCGACGTCCTCAGCTGTAACCTTTGCACCGCTGGAGAAGGTTGCCTCTTCACCGATCGTGAAGGTGAAGACCTTGCTGTCAGCATCGGCTTCCCACGCGCTTGCGATCACCGGATCGACCTTGGTGGAATCTTCACGGTTGGCGCGCACCAGCTTCTGGTACATGTTGCTGATGATTTCGCCACCAACGGCTTCGAAACCTTCATGCGGATCGAGGCTCGTCATGTTGTCCAGCTGCTGCGCGACAACGAGAATGTCCTTTGGCGTGTCAGCGAAGGACAGGCGGGCATAGGACAGGAATGGTACTGCAGCGCCAGCGATCAGCAGGTTGCGTCTAGAAATCATCAGAAAATCCCCTTTCGGACCTATTATCGAGAAAAAGATCGGAGCTTTGCCCCAATCCAGTCGTTATTTTTCTTTTTTTCGCGATTACCACGACGGATTGAGGCCACACCAATTCCAAATTTGGCAGGCCCTATGCAGGGATTGCATCTGCCCGCACCTTGAAATTTCGCCCGCGAAGGCAGACAACGCTGGCATCTCCACTTCCTTTGCTTCCGAAATTTTCCAAGGTGATGCGAACATGACAAGCGAAACGGCCGTTCCCGTATTCGACGGACATAACGATGTGCTGCTGAGATTGTGGCGCTCAGGCAATCCGTCGCCGGAGACGCTTCTGGTGGACGGTGATACCGTTGGCCATATCGATCTTCCGCGTGCCAAAAAGGGCGGTCTGGCCGGTGGCCTCTGCGCAATCTATGTTCCCTCGCCCAGCATGGAAAAAGATGCAAATGGCGATTTTCTCGCACCTGAGCAGGGCGACGCGCTTGCCGCGACACTCTCCATGGCGAGCCTCCTGTTCCGTGCCGAGAACAAGTCCAACGGCGCGCTGAAGGTCTGCCGGACTGCCGCAGATATTCGCGACGCCATGGCAACCGGTGCATTCGCATCGGTCTTCCATATCGAGGGCGCCGAAGCGATCGCCGGTGATCTGGATGCGCTCTACGTTCTGCACCAGGCTGGCCTGCGTACCCTTGGCCCGGTCTGGAGCCGCCCGAACATCTTCGCCTACGGCGTTCCGTTCCGCTTCCCTTCCACCCCGGATATTGGCCCTGGCCTGACGGAGACCGGCAAGCGGCTGATCAAGACCTGCAATGAACTGAAGATCATGGTCGACCTGTCGCACATGAACGAGCAGGGCTTCTGGGACATCGCAAAGATCACCGACGCACCACTCGTGGCATCCCATTCGAACGCCTATGCGCTGTGCAATCACAGCCGCAATCTCACCGACCGCCAACTCGACGCGATCCGCGAAACGGGCGGACTTGCCGGCATCAACTTCGGCGTTCTTTTCCTGCGTCAGGACGGTGTAAAAAACCCGGATACCGATCTTGGCGAACTGGTGCGCCATGTCGATTATATCGCCAACCGCATCGGTATCGATCACGTTGCACTTGGTTCGGATTTCGACGGCACGACAATCCCGGCCTCAATGAAGGACGCTGGCGATCTGCAACTGCTGGTCAAGGCGTTACGCAACAGTGGTTATGACGATGACGCCCTTGCCAAGATTTGCCACGGCAACTGGGTTCGCGTGCTGGAAAAAACCTGGAGCGCATAAGACGCCCGAGGTTAATCTCAATTGCTCCGGCGCAGATGCGGCGGAGACAAGGGCGGCAAGGCTCAGGCCTTTGCCGCTTTCTTTTTGCCCGTTGCGCGAAACGCGAGAAGGCCGCCAACCAGAGCGAACATCGCCCACTTGAGCGGCAATGCATCCGCCGTCTCGCTGCGGATCGGCAGGACGGTGACAGTGCCGGGGCTCGATTCATATCCGGTCTGCCCGCTGGCCTTTGCATCGGCAATCTGCTGTGGCGAAACAACCCATTCCGCTCCCCGCATCTTGTCGTACGTCATGAAACCACCGCCGGCGACAACGGCAACAACGAGTGAAATCACGATTCTTGTGGGCATGTTCATAAGCATCTCCTTCAACTGAAAGGAGCGTGTAGTCGCATCAAACAACACCACCAAGCAACCATCACGTTTAATTTTGCACAGTTTGGGACAATGGTAAAAAACGCGCATCTCCTGGTTGCTTTTTACCGTTCAATCTGGCGAAATCCTTTAAAAACCAAGCCCAAAGTACACATCGACAGTTTACGCGTTTCTGCTAATCACATTTCCCGAATGACACCGAAATGGCGACACAATCCTGTGGTTCGCCAGTCATCACATCGGCGCCGGCAAGCAGGGCAACATGGCAGACAAGAGCGAAGTAGCGCAGACCGAAACAGCGGAAGCAGAAGCTGAAGGCTTTTTTGCCAGACATCGCCCCTACATCACGGCAGCGGCAATTACGCTGATCTTCGTGATGATGACCGTCGCGATCTATCAGCTCACATCTGAGGTTCGCTATGACGACGTGATCGCGGCCTTGATGGGGACATCGATCACCTCGATCCTGCTGGCAATCCTCTTTACGGCGCTCAGTTTCCTGGCACTGATCTGGTATGATGCCAATGCCATTGAATATATTGGCAGAAAAGTTCCGTTCCATTCCATGGCAGCAACGGCCTTCGCCGCTTATGCCATTGGCAATACGGCAGGTTTCGGCCCCCTGAGTGGTGGGGCTATCCGCTTCCGCGCCTATTCGCGACTGGGCCTTTCCCCAGGTGAAATCGCCCGTGTCATTGCCTTCGTCACCCTCTCTTTCGGGCTTGGGCTGCTATCCGTCAGTGCCATTTCCACATTCATCGTCGCACCGCGAATTGCCGCCATCATCAATGTCGATGCTGCTGTGTTGCGCGCTGCGGCACTTGCCATCATCGCCATTCTGGTGCTTGGCGCCTATTTCGGCCGCAACGGCAAAGCCATTCGTTTGGGAAGCTGGCGCTTGCGCCTTCCAGACAGCCGCACCTCCTCACGCCAGTTCCTTGTCTCGGCCCTGGATATTGCAGCGTCGGCATCCGTTCTCTACGTGCTTTTGCCGGAAACCCACCTCGGTTGGCCGACATTTTTTGCGATCTACGCGACCGCAGTCGGTCTCGGCGTGCTCAGCCACGTTCCCGCGGGCCTTGGCGTTTTCGAGACCGTGATGGTTGCCGGTCTCGGCAATGCCATCAGTATTGATCAACTGCTGGGCAGTCTCGTCCTCTACCGTGTCATCTACCACGTCCTGCCGCTTGTCGTCGCCATTCTGGTGATGATCGCTTCCGAAATGAAGCAGTTCGCAGCCAGGCCGCTCGTCTCGGATATCGGCCAGCTTGCCGTCAGGCTCGCTCCGCCCTTGCTTTCCGCCTATGCAATGCTCCTCGGCGCGATGCTGATCTTCTCGAGTGTTACACCCACGCCGGACAGCAACCTTGATTTCCTTGCGAATTTCGTCCCCCTGCCGATCATCGAAGCCGCCCACTTCCTGACAAGCATCATGGGCCTCATCCTGGTCGTTTCATCGCGCGGCCTGGGTCAGCGCCTTGATGGAGCATGGTGGATTGCACTCGTAGCGGCTTCTGCCGCCCTCGTATTTTCACTTCTCAAGGCCATCGCCGTCTTCGAAGCGGCTTTCCTCGGCATCTTCATCGCGGCACTCGTCGCCAACATGCGCAGCTTCAACCGGCACGCATCGCTCATCAAACAGGCGCTGGGGCCAAGCTGGCTCGGCGCCATGACCGTGATCGTCGCCGGCGCAGCCACGATCCTGCTCTTTGTTTATCGCGATACTGACTACAGCCACGCATTGTGGTGGCAGTTCGAGTTCTCAGAGGAAGCACCGCGCGGATTGCGTGCCGTATTGGGTCTGGTTCTGGCCTCTTCCACCATCGCGATCTTCAGTCTCATGCGCCCGGTCCGCTACAAGCCGGATGCCATCCAGGCGGATGATATCGTCAAGGCGACCAGTATCGTCATGCAGCAGGACGAAGCGGATGCCAATCTGGTGCGCATGGGCGACAAGCACGTGATGTTTTCGGAGACCGGAAACGCTTTCATCATGTACGGCATTCAGGGCCGTTCATGGATTGCCTTTACCGACCCGGTCGGCGATGAAGAGGACTTTCCCGATCTCGTCTGGGAATTTGTCGAAGCTGCTCGCTCAGCCGGTGCACGCGCCGCCTTTTATCAGATTTCCCCATCGCTTCTGTCGCATTGCGCCGATGCGGGCTTGCGCGCCTTCAAGCTCGGGGAACTTGCTCTGGTCAACCTGACGACCTTCGAGTTGAAGGGTGGGAAGCTCGCCAATCTACGACAGTCGCTCAGCCGCGGCGCACGCGACGGGCTGAGTTTCGAGGTCATCGATCCGCCGCAGGTGCCGGATATTCTCGACGAACTGAAACAGGTTTCCGACGGATGGCTGACGCACCACAATACGCGTGAAAAGCGTTTCTCGCTTGGCGCTTTCGAACCCGACTACATTCTCTCGCAACCTGTCGCCGTGTTGCGAAAAGATGGAAAGATTACGGCCTTTGCCAACATCATGGTGACGGACACGAAGAAAGAGGCCACCATCGATCTCATGCGTTTTTCGGTCGACGCGCCGCGCGGCTCGATGGATTTCCTGTTCGTCAGTATCATGCAACATCTGCGCGAAGCCGGTTACGAAAGCTTCAACCTTGGCATGGCGCCCATGTCAGGCATGTCGAAGCGCGATATCGCACCGGTCTGGGACCGCATCGGCGGAACGCTGTTTGAGCACGGCGAGCGCTTTTACAACTTCAAGGGTCTGCGCGCCTTCAAATCCAAGTTTCACCCGAAGTGGGAACCACGCTATCTTGCTGTGCAAAATGGCGCCGATGCCGCGCTGGCACTGATGGACGTCACCGTTCTCATCAGTGGAGGGGTCAGAGGAGTGATTGGCAAATGAGAAAAACCATCCTGCTGAAATCGGCACTTGCAGCCGTTGCCCTTCTTTTCCCGAGCATGGCTTTTTCGCAGGACAAACCGGCTTATGAGACCGGAATGATCCCGGCCGATCACATCATGGTGCCCGATGGCGACATCCTTGCCAGCATCTTCCTGATCTCGGATGCCAATGGCTGGACCGACGCCGATGAGGCACGTGCCAAGGCGCTGGTCGAAAAAGGCGCAGCCGTGGTCGGTATCGACTTTCGCGACTATATCAAGGCGCTCGAAGCCGACGAAGACGAATGCATCTACATGATCTCGGATATCGAATCCTTGTCTCAGCAGATCCAGCGCACGGCTGGCACAAGCAGCTACAAGCTTCCGATTGTAACGGGGATCGGCGAAGGCGGAACGCTCGCGCTGGCAATGATTGCCCAAAGCCCGCCTTCGACCGTTCGTGAAGCAATCGCCGTCGATCCCAAAGCAGGTCTGCCGCTCCAGAAAATCCTCTGCACACCGGCGAGCAAAGACAAGGTCGGCAATGAGACCGTTTACGGCCTGACCGATGGCGCTCTGCCTGCCCCTGTCAGCGTATCCTTTACGCCAGAAGCGGACCAGAAGGGTCGCGACCATGTCAACGGCCTGTTGAAGTCGCATCCTGATATCGACGTCGAGGATGTAACCGACAAGGCCGCCGACGTGTTGGCGCAATCCCTGTCCGATGAGATCGACGCCGCGGGCGATTCCGGCTCGCCGCTTGGCCTGCCGATCACCGTGCTGGAAACCAAACCCGTGATGGATACGATGGCGATCATCTATTCCGGCGACGGTGGCTGGCGCGACCTGGACGAGGAAGTGGGCGGCGCATTGCAGAAGGAAGGCGTTCCCGTCATCGGCGTCGATTCACTGCGCTATTTCTGGAAGGAAAAGAAACCGGAAGAGATCGCCAGCGATCTCGGCCGCATCATCGATACCTACCGCAAGGAATGGAAGGTGCGGAATGTGCTGCTGATCGGTTACTCTTTCGGCGCGGATATCCTGCCAGCAACCTTTAATCTGCTACCGGATCGCGACAAGTCGCACGTCGTGCAGCTAACCCTGATGGGCCTTTCCGACGAAGTCGATTTCGAGATTTCGGTCGGGGGATGGCTTGGCATGTCCGGTGAGGGCAAAGGCGGCAAGACCGTCGACGATATCGCCAAGATCGACCCGAAACTTGTTCAATGCATCTACGGAACCGAAGAAGAGGAAGATGACCCCTGCCCTCGCCTGAAAGCGCAGGGCGTTGAAACCCTCGGCATCGAGGGCGGACATCACTTCGACGAGGATTACGAGGCGCTTGCCAGGCGCATCCTCACCGCGCTCAAGACGCGGTTGCCGAAGTGACGATGTGGACAGTCGGCGGCAAGACTACGCGAACAGGCCGTCTGACACGACGAAACCGCTTTTCTGCAGATCGCTGAGTGTCGTATCAAGGAACTGTATCGAGCCGCCGTCCGGCGTTGCGACAAAGAGTTCGTTCGCCGAAACCACCGTCACTGCGGCCAGCAAAGCAGCCTTGGATGCAAAAAGGTCGCTGCTGAACACAAGCGTATCGTCGGCGCGCAACTGATCCACGATATCGGCGCCGTGGCCGCTGCTGAACCAGAAGGCATCTGCCCCTGCCCCACCTTTCATACGGTCGTTGCCAGTTCCGCCATAGAGCACGTCGTTGCCTTCATTGCCCTCCATCGTATCGTTGCCAGCACCACCAACAAGCACGTCATCACCCAGCCTGCCCTTGATGACGTCGTTACCGCCTCGTCCTTCGATGATATCGTTGCCTGCCAGGCCGGAAATCGTTTCGTTTGCGTCGGTACCCACGATGGTCGGCGTACCATATCCGGGCCCGCTGCTGGCCGGAGCCCCTTTGACTGTCAGGGCCAAAGTTGCCGTCGCCGTCGCACCCTGGCTGTCACGGATCGTGTACTGGAAATTATCCGTCAGACTGGAGCTTTCAGAAAGGCCGGCAACCGAAGGGTTGCTTTCGTCCACATCGTAACTCCAGCTTCCATCCGCTTTGAGAACAAGCGTTCCAAAACTGCCGGTTATTGTAGTCCCTGCTACCGTGACGTTGACGGCGGCGCCAGTGCCGCTGGCAGACAGAACGGACAATGTATCGCCGGTATCGACGTCACTATCGTTGCCAAGTACCGTTCCAGTCGCATTGGTCGCACCAGCGGTGGCCATGGCCGCATCGTCAGCGGCAACGGGCGCATGGTTGGTTCCCTTGATCGTGAACACCAGATTGGCCGTCGATTGCAGCCCGGTTTCATCACGAATGGTGTAACTGAAGGTTTCGGTCAGGGTGGAGCTACCCGAAAGTCCTGAAACCGCCGGATTGGATGCATTCGGGACGTAGCTATAGCTTCCGTCGGGATCGATGACCAACAGGCCATAGGTACCTGTCAACTGTGTATCGTTCTCGGTGACGATAACACTCGACGAACCATGCACCACCCGTGTCACAGCCATGAAATCGCCGGTATCAGGATCTGAATCGTTGGTAACGACGTTGCCACTGGCGCTGGCATTGGCGGCCACCGTGCCGCTGTCATTGATGGCTACTGGCGCATCGTTGCTGCCAGCAATCGTAACCGTCAGGCTCGCCTTGGCCGTACCACCGCGACCATCCGAGATGGTATATTCGAAGCTCTCGACCAGATTGTCGAAATAGAGTGCGTTGACGACCGGGTTGGTCGCAGATGGCGTAAAGCTATATGCACCGTTCGCCGCAATCGTCAGCGCACCATAATTGGTCTGAATGGTTTGCGCTGAGCCGAGGGAATAGGTGACGCCCTTGACCACGATCGAGGCAACCGACAGGACATCCCCATCACTGTCCTGATCATTGGTCAGGAGATTACCCGACGCCGTGTTGCCCGGGCCGTCTTCCGCAACCGTTTTGAGGTCACCGGTCGCAGTTGGCGCGGTATTGGCAGGCCCGGACGGAGCCGAGGGTGTGACAATGAATTGCGCTGCCTTCACGCTCGAAGCCGTAACCGCGCTCAGGGTCGCAACCGTCGCAAAGGCACCGGGACCAGCAGCACCGTCCACATCAACCTCGACAAGCGTGTCGGCACCCGACTGCGTGACGCGAATGTAGCCCGACGCAAAGGCATTTGCGCCGGTCGTGCCCGTAGGCATTGCCAGAATACCGGAAAGATCGAAGAAGTCGTCGGATCGAAAGTCGGAAACGATGTCGCCCATCTCGCTCATGCTGTTGATGACGAAGGTATCCGTACCCGCGCCACCTTTCAGCGTATCGACGCCGGCGCCGCCAATCAGCCGATCGTTGCCCTCATTGCCCTCCAGATAGTCATTCCCATCGCCACCGATCAGAATATCGTCTCCGGTGAGCCCCTTGATCGTGTCGTTCCCCCCAAGACCTGCAATGACGTCAGCGCCCGCGGTACCACGTAGCGTATCGGCTCCCGCCGTTCCGCTGATCGTCGGCTCGGGTTCGCCGCCGGTAGACGAGGCGCGAATGGAAACCGTCAACGATGCGGAAGACTGGAGACCAGCAGCATCACGGACGGTATAAGTGAAGACCTCCGACAAAGAAGCGGAGCCGGAAAGTGCCGCAACCGCGGGGTTGCTCTGATTTGGTTGGTAGACCCAGCTTCCATCGCTTTTCAGGATCAGTGATCCATAGCTCCCGACAAAGGTTGTTCCGCTGGCCGTTACACTCTGCGTCGTGCCTCCCGTCGCGTTGGCGGATAGCACCGAAAGGGCATCGCCCACATCCGGATCAAGATCATTGGTCAGCAGATTTCCGTTGCCCGAAACGGTTTTGACAACCGAGGCCGTGTCGGCAACTGCCGTCGGAGCGTCGTTCAAACCGGTGATCTTCACCGTAACGACAGCGCTTGCTGTGCCGCCGCGTCCGTCCGAAATGCGATAGGACAGAGTATCTTCGGCTGTCTGCCCCGCGCCAATCGCATTGGTGGCAGCCAATGTCGGGTCCACCTTGTAATAATAGCTGCCGTTCGGGCTTATGTAAAACGTGCCGTATTTGCTGGCCACGGCAGTTTCCGTCATCTGAATGGCCGTTGCCTTGGACCCGTAAGTCGCCTGCGTTACCTGCAGGGCATCTCCGTCCACATCGCTGTCATTGGCGAGCAGATTGAAGGTACTGCTTACCGTTGTCCGGTTTTCCGTAACGGTGATGTGGCTGTCGGCGACAGCAACCGGCGCTGTATCGCCAGGCTCCATCACCTCATCCGGGTCTGGTGAGGGACGTGGCCCGGAAATGGTACCAGTGAGCCCCTCCGTGTAAGCGATGTAATTTGCGAGGCGGCCGCCGACCACTTCGTAGGATTCGTTATCGGTATGGACCTGATCCTTCAGCGGCAGATCCTCGGTAATCGAACCGATATAGATGTCGTCGCGACTGGCCGCGATTTCGCGCTGCGCCTCCCGCACGATATCCTGCCCGCCGTTCCAGCGGGCGTCCGAGCCGGTATAGGCGGTGTCGGCGACTTCTTGTATGAACACGGGTGCCGAAGGATCGGTCTGCGCGCGGATATAGTCCAGCACCTCAACCGTCGCATCCTTGTAGGTCTCGACGTCGCTCGTACCGTCCATGATGCGCTTGGCATCAGCCTCTCCCTGTGCCCAGACGATTTTCAATTCTACCGTATAACCTTGCGCCTCCAGCGCGGCGATCGAAGCATTGATCCCCTGTATCGCGGCGACAGCGAGCGATCCGGGTGTATTCGTGTCAGGATACCACCAAAGAAGGTCTGACCCAGGTGCGTCAGAGGCATTACCATCGACGCCACTTGCCCCCTTGGCGAAATCCTGCACGACCACGTTATTGGCAGTCGCAAATTTTGACGACGTTCCCGTACCCTGGATCACTGTTTTCAGTGTCGATGCCGAAGCCCCACCGGAACCAAGATAGGACGACAGGTCGGCAGCAAGGACCGAAGCACCGGAATCGTTGTCCCCATAAAGGTTGAACATGTTGTCGGCATTCGATTGACCCATGAATGCGATAAACTGAATGACTGCCATGGTCCCCTCCGGGCAAACGCCTTTTCGTTAAACTGACTGACTTGTCTGGTACCGGTCGGAACTGATGTCTCCAGTCCCGGCTCAGTCCTCCCTGAAAACATGATTGAGCTGATCCGTCAGCGGCTTGACGAGGTAGGAAATCACCCGCCTTTCCGCCGCTGGCATCAATACCTCTGCCGGCATTCCCGGATAAAGCTTCAGGCCTCCCAGCCCCTCTAAGCTCTTTGTCTCCGGCCTGATCCGAACCGCATAAAACGGCTGCCCCGTTCTCTGATCAGTCAGCACATCCGGCGAAACGGACACGATTTCGCCGTTCACCTTTGGTGTGGTCGTGCGGTCAAATGCGGTAAAATGCAGCTCGGCTTTCTGGCCCGGCTCCACCTGGTCGATGTTGCGCGGTGAAATCTTTGCTTCCACCATCAGGCCATCGTCGCGTGGTGCAACGAGCATCAAGGTTTCTCCCGGCTGGACAACACCGCCAACGGTATGCAACGCCAGCTCGAAGATGCGGCCACTGACCGGCGAACGAATATCCAGCCGTCCGAACTGTTCGATCACCTCGATACGTCGCGCTTCCATCTCAGCGATCTTCGCCTCGGTCTCGGCGAGATCCTTGGCGTTTTCCCCGCGCCGGTTCTCATCGAGCTGGAGAATTTGCAGCTCTACTTCGCTGATGCGGCCCTCGGCCTGAGCTCTAGATGCCAGCCTTTCGCCAAGATTTCCCTGCAGTTCGGCACGGCGTTGCTTGAGTGATGTCAGGCGTTGCAATGTGACAAGCTGTTGCCGATACAGCCCTTCGACAGAGGAAAACTCCTCATCGACCGCTGCAATCGACGCCTTCAAGGCATCGATCTGCACGTTTTCACCATTGATCTCGTCGGCAAGCTGTCCTTTGCGTTCGCCGAGTTGCCGCTTCATGCCTTCAAGGCCATCCCGCCTTGTTTCAAGCAGATTGCGCTCCAGCAAGACAAGCTGACCATAGGCGGGTCTGGCCAACCCTTTCTGTGCAAGAAAATCGGGCTCGAAGGTCTCCCCGCCGGCAAGCTCTGCTTTGAGCCTGGCAGCACGCACCAGAAACTGCACCAGCGCATTTTCTATGATCGCCAGGTTTGCCTCGACAGTCGTACGACTGAGGCGCAACAGCACATCTCCAGCAGCAACCTCACTTCCTTCGTGCACCAGTAGTTCCGAAACTGTCCCGCCGCTCAGGTGCTGCACTTTTTTGACGTTATTCTCGATGACGATGAAACCCTGACCGTTGACGGCTCCCGCCAGCTTCGTCGTTGCCGCCCAGCCACCAACGCCACCGAACAGTGCAAGGCCGAGCCCGATGACAATGGCGATGTGACGGCGGATGGAACGCCGCCAGAAGGCGGCTGAAAGCTCTTCGCTCATCGCCGCATCTCCAGCTTGCCTGTTGCCCCGACAACTTTCAGAATTTTTCCGGCGTGGGCCGCCGGTTCCCGACGAACAACCTGCCCCATGATAGCTTCACGCGGGCCAATGGCTGCCATCTTGCCCTCGTTCATGACCAGAACCGTGTCCGCTTGTGCGAGAATGCCGGGCCTGTGGGTGATCACCACGGCAATTCCCCCACGCGCCTTGATGCCGTTGATGGCACGAGACAGCGCCTCTTCCCCTTCGGCATCGAGATTGGCATTCGGTTCATCGAGAACGACAAGGAATGGCTCGCCAAACAGCGCGCGCGCAAGAGCGATGCGCTGGCGCTGACCGGCAGAAAGCACCGGAAACAGCGGATCGATCTGCGTGTCGTATCCGTCAGGCAATTGCAGAATGAGATCGTGCACACCCGCCGCGCGTGCCGCTGCAATGACCTCTGCAGACGAAATCTCCTTGCGGAAGCGGGCAATATTCTGAGCTATGGTCCCCCCGAACAGCCCGACCTCTTGCGGGAGATAACCCATGTGGCGACCAAACCGGTCAACGTCCCACTGATCGATCGTTGCTCCGTCAAAACGCAGGGTTCCAGCGCAGATTGGCCAGATACCAAGCAGCAGACGGGCAAGCACGGTTTTGCCGGAACCGCTGTGGCCGATAACCCCGAGAACCATCCCCGCAGTCAACGAAAAACCGATATCGGATATGACAGGCTTTTCGGCACCTGGTGGAGCGCCTGAGACAGCTTCAAGCGCGACGGTGCGTGATGGCAACGGCAACTCCGTGGCGTTCGACTGGTCCGCGACATCCCCAACGACGATTTTGAGGCGAAGCCAACTGTGCCTTGCAGCAGCAAAACTCCGCCAATGAACAATGGCCGATTCAACCGGTGCCAGCGCTCGTGACGTCAGGATCGATGACGCAAGAATAATGCCACCAGATGCATCACCCCCGATGACAAGAACTGCCCCGGTCGCCAGAACCCCAGACTGCAGGGCAACACGGAAGATTTTGGTCATTGTCGCGTAGCCATTGGCAACGTCTGCATGGCGTGTCCCAGACCGACGAAACGCCGCATTGTAAATGGCCCACCGCTCCGCGACGTCGGCCGTCATGCCCATGGCCTTGAACACCCCGAAATTCAGACGGACAGAATCGGAAAAGGCCCGACGCATCGTTGTCAGCGCTGCCAGGTCACGCTGCGATTGCTGCAGACCGACATGCGCAAGTGCCGTCAGCACCATCAACACCACCACACCTGCCAGCGCCACATAACCGATGACCGGATGCAGCAGAAAGCAGATGGCGAGATAGACAGGTAGCCACGGAAGATCAAAGAGCGCCGATGGACCGGGCCCAGAGAGAAAACCACGCACAGTATCAAGATCGTCGCTTGCCGAAACCAGTTCCGGCTTGCCACACACAAGCAGCGATCGGCGGTAAAGCACCTGATCCAGCGTGACTTCAAACAGACCGCCGAGACGCGACAGCATTCGGCTTCTGACGATTTCGAACGCCCCCTGGCATACGAACAATAGTCCGGCCAGCAGCGACAGTGCAATCAGCGACTCGATGCTGCCGCTCGGGATGATGCGGTCATAGACCTGCAACATGAAAAACGGGCTCGTCAGGTACAGCAGATTGATGAAACCGCTGACAATGGCAACGACCACAAACCCGCTCCTGCACCGGGCAAACGCCTGATGCAGGAGCGGGGTGCGGGCATGTCCCCCACCCGTCTGACGATAAAACGCGCCGTCTTTGGGCATACTCATTCGCCTGCTCTGTTATTACACGAAATTCTACAGTGGCCGGTGCGTCGCAAGCAGAGCCGCATGAAAGCGTCAGCCCAAAGCCAGGCGCGCTCATGCCATTGTCAGCACCACGCCATTCTCAGTTGGCGGGATGGGGCTCATCATCGAGAGTGCTGTCCGGGACCATGTTGAGATCGAAGACTGGCAGGTCCGCTTCGACGGAAATGATGTCGAGGAGCGTGTCTGCGGTAAAGGCTTTCGGCACGACAGCCAAGTTCCGCTCGGAACTGCGCTGACGGGTGACGACAATCGTGCTTTCTTTTGCAGCACCGTTGTAAAGGGACAAGACCTCACCTTCGCTCGGCGCAATGCTGGCCATCGGCACCAAATGGCGTACGAAACCGTTGCGTATGATATCGATTTTGCCTGACGATATCGCCCAGTTCTCCCAATATCCCTCAGGGACGCGCAACGCGATCATGGCGTTGCTGCGCAAGGTGACTGTGAACACCGAGAGATCACCCTGATCACTCAGTAGTCGCACCTTGCCCCAGCCATAAAGCTGTTCGCGTGTGGCACGCGATTCCGGCATCTTGTTCTGCTTCAGCAGATTGACGGCATCCTTGACCTTCTGGGCCTGCGACATCCTGGCGACCAGTACCGCATCGTCATCGTCGATTACGATCAGGTCTTCCAGCCCGATCAGCACAACCTTCCTGCCACCGCGGGCATAGGCAAGCGTGTTGCTGGAGCCAATCGACACCACCGGTCCGGACAAGGCATTGCCGTTTTCGTCCTTGTTGCGATCGATTTCATGCAGGGCCGAAAGAGAACCAATATCGGACCAACCGATACCCTCGCACCGCACAACCGCGCCACGCGCAGTCCTCTCCATGATCGCCGTATCGACCGGAACATCCGCAGGGGCTGCACGGAACGCCAATTCTTCGAGCATCACGGCCGGTACATCGGCGAACATATCGACGGTGGCTTTTTCAAACGCCTCCTCAGCCGCCTGCAGGGTTTCGGGCGCATGCCGCGCCAACTCTTCCAGCATGACGCCAGCCCGGAACATGAAGATCCCGGCGTTCCAGCAGAACCCTTCCTCGACGTAACGTTTTGCATTCTCGAGCGAAGGTTTTTCCAGAAAATCTCCGGCGCTGATGGCGTACCCTCTGACCTCACCGTCAATTTCGAGCGCCTCACCAGGACGTATGTAACCAAAACCCGTCTCCGGATGCTCCGGTTTGATACCGAAAGTCACGATGCGGTCGGCAAAACGTGCGACAGGCAAGGCGGCTGCCACTGTCTTGTTGAACAATGCAGGTTCCGCGATGATGTGGTCGGAAGGAGCCACGAGCAGCACGGCATTGCTTCCTGCCGCATCCATCCGTGAAATGGTGACCGTCAGCGCCGCGATCGCTGCCGCAGTGCCCTGCATCGACGGTTCGACGATAAGCCCATCAACGGCAAATCCACCGCTGGAGACCTGCTCTTCCGCATGAACCAATGTGTCACGTGCACACATCAGCCACGGCAGACTGTAACCAGGCACAGCGAAACGGCGCAGCGCCTGCTGGAAAAAGCTGTCCTGCCCGTCACCACCCAGCGTGAGAAACTGCTTCGGTTTATTCGAGCGGGACAGAGGCCAAAGCCGCGTGCCGGAACCGCCGATCATGATGGCAGGAACGATCCGAATATTTTCCTCTGAAACAGCGGTCAAAACCTGACGCATGTCGCTTCCTCATAACTCATAAAATATATTTTATAAAAATGGGAGGCCTGACGGCCTCACCAGCAAAGGCCGTGATAAACGATCTGGCCACTTCTGTTGGGCACTTCGACGCGTGCCAGATCCACGACCACCAGCGGTTTACCCGCCGCTTCGATCGCGCCCGTCAGACCAGCATATTTGTGACCGACCACGACGATATCAGCATTATCAATGACATCATTGATTGATGGACGTACACGCGGGGCAATATGGCGAAGATAGTTGCGGCCTTCACTTTCATCTTGAACAACATTTGGATCAAAGATCGAGACGTCTTTGCCGTTGCCAATGAAGTTCTCGACAAGGCTTAGCATCGGGCTCTCCCGCATATCATCGGTATCGGTCTTGAAGGTGATACCGATAAAGCCAATACGATCCTTGCGCGCGTCATTGATCAGCTGCTTGGCGCGATCAATCTGGACCTGGTTTGCCGCCTTTGCGGCATCGAGCATCGGCGTAGCAACATTCATCCGGCGTCCGAAGGCTGAGAGCGCACGCAAGTCCTTCGGCAGGCATGAGCCGCCATAGGCAAATCCAGGCTTCATGTACGCCTTGGAAATATTCAGATGCGTATCGGCACAGACAACATCCATGACGACATGACTGTCGATGCCTTTTGCCTTGCAGAGATTACCAACCTCGTTGGCGAAGCTGATTTTCACCGCATGCCAGCAGTTGTTGACGTATTTGACAATTTCGGCGCTGCGCATGGGAATGACATGCGGGACAACGCTGATATGCGCGACCATTGCCTTGAGAACATCGATCGAGCGCGTATCGTCGCCGTATTGACCGAAAACAATGGCGCCTGGCTTGTAATAATCCGCGATCGCCGAGCTCTCACGCAGGAATTCAGGATAATAGGCAACGCCGAAATCCACCCCGGCAATCTTTCCAGATGCTTCCTCAAGCGCCGGAATGACAATTTCCTCCATCGTTCCAGGGAGAATTGTCGAACGCATGACAACAACGTGGAATTCGGTCTTGCGGCGCAAGGCACGGCCGATCTCGACCGAAACCTGACGAACGTAGTCTGTGTTCAGCGTGCCGTCGAGAAGGCTGGGTGTGCCGACGCAGCAGAGCGACACGTTTGTGTTTTCGACAGCGTCTTCCGCCGAGGTCGTCGCCGTCAGCATGCCGTTCAGATTGGCTTTTTCCAGAAACTCGGCAAGGTCGGGCTCGATAATCGGCGCCTCGCCACGGGCAAGGCACGAAACCTTGAAGCTATCGGGATCAACCGCCACAACACGGAAACCGTCGTTGCTCAGACATGCGGCTGAAACACAGCCCACATAACCGGCCCCGAAAACACTGACCCTAAGACCCATTGCACTGACGTTAATATCAATTTTGGTCATATGAACCCCCGAAAGCGGCTAAGCAGGACACTCAAAAACTTGAAAAAAATTCTGCGAATTCAAAAGGCAAACCCCTTCCAGCATGGAAAGAGGTAAAGCTCGAAAGGCATGGCAAGATCGGGCCCGATGAGGCCGCAGCATGTGAAATTATATTTTCTGAGGCGCCTGTCCGAACTCCAGGGAGAAAACGGCGACAGGCGCAAGAGCGTAAAAATGTATCTTAAGCTGCACGAAACACGGCATCTGCCTAAAAACCGGCAATAGCCCAATTCAAAAAATATACATGCAAAGCAAAAATCACGGGCGACAAACGCAAACTCTTATCGATGCCCAATTAATTACAAATATATTAAACAGGAAGCGATTATTACAGTCAATTAATATTTGAAAAGAAATACAAAAACTTTACGAAACTTAAACAATACTTCAAACAATTTCACGGGCCGTTGCTTTCAGGCATCACCCGGTCGGTAGCATTAACCCGACGTTTCCTTCGATTTGCTTCAATGTTCACCTACCGTCGTCGGGAAGTGAGCCGTGTTGCGTTTTGCGTTGATTGCCTTTTCTGCATCCTTTCTGTTCAGCTTGCCCATGCTGGGCGTTGACAATGATTCAGCTCGAAGCGTTGCAGTCGACAAAACCTTGAATGACAGCGCGGCACCTCAAAGGCTCCCCACCGTCCAGGTGAAACTGGAAAGATCCGGAGGTACTGCGATCGCGAGCGGTGCAAAGGCCAGGGAAATGAGCTGTGGTGTCGCCATTTCTCAAATTGAAACGCCGCCCAGAAAAATTGCAACGATATCGAAATATCGCACGACCGAGCTGACCGGAGACGCTGAAGGTGAAAACGTCTCGCACATCGCCGTATTCAAGCCGATCTGGCGCTCCATTCTTGAGCTTGAAAGCATCGAAACACGCTTTGGAACTGACTGCGCGATGCGCGTTCTGTCTCAATGGGCCACGTCGCAAGCGCTGACCGATGCCATGACCGCTGATGCCAATCTGACACGCGGGCGTGTGCTCGCCGAGATATCCGGATTGATCGCAGCCTGGGATGTTACCGCTGATCGCGAAAAGCAAGACGTTGTTGTTCAATGGCTGAGCCGGATGGCGGACGACACGATGCTGTTTTTCGACAACGAGGCCGGGCCCAAGAGTGCCCGCAACAATCATCGTTATTGGGCAGCGCTTGCTCTTGCCTCCATTGGCAGCCTGAGTGGGGACCAAGCCAAGATCGAGTGGGCGCGCCAGTCCTATCGCATCGGAGTCTGCCAGGTAACGGAAGACGGGACCCTGCCACTTGAAATGCAACGGGGCGCTCTCGCCCGCAATTACCATCTCTACGCATTTCGTCCCTTGGCCGGCACATATGTCGCCTTGCGAAAAATTGGCCAGCCGCTCGATGACATCTGCTCCGGATCGCTGCAGAGACTGGAAAATGCGACGTTGAATGGTATCGATGATGCCGCGTTGTTTGAGGCTGCGACGACAAAACACCAAACCGAGCCGCCACGCGAGGAGACCTATCCAAGCCATTTGCGGCTGGAAACGCTGACACGCAAACTGCGGGAAGGATGACGCGACCACCATCATCGTCGTTTACCTTGTCATGCTGTCAAGCGAGATGAGAGCGGAGCGGGCCAGCAGATATCCGCCATCCGCCGACTTCGTCAGCCAATATTTGGCCTGCCCGATATCTTTGACGACGCCGGTTGCCTGGGCATACATCAGGCCGAGCAGATATTGTGCTTCGCTGTCTCCTTGTGTGGCAGCCAGTTTTCGATAGGCCGCAGCCTTTTCAAGTGAAGGGCTGGTGCCGCGCCCCACAAAATAAGCCTCGGAAACGGCGCGAATGGCATCCATGTTACCCCTGTCGGCATAGGGCTCGAGGATTTTCAGGATAGCGTCGTGCATGGTCACAGGTACACCTGACCGGTTCAGTGCCTTGGCCAGAAAAGGAACGGCCTTTTCGTCACCTGCCCTGGCGGCTTCCGCGAACATGTCGACACCTTTCTGGATATCCGCCGGGTCGTTGCTGTTCCAAAGCGTACGGGCAATCTTGCCCTCCTCGGACACCGGACTGCTCTGCGGTGCAGTGGCGATAATGGCCTGCGCCTTTTCCCGTGCCGCCAGGCTGAAGCGCGTGTCGGAAAGTTTGTTGGCCGCCGAAAGGCTTCTTTTCGGTGCAAGATCGATTGCCGAGAGCAGAAGCTGTTCGCTGCGCGCCGTCGCATCGGGATCTGTGCTTTGCATCAGCAGAGATGCGGTTTCGATATATCGCCCTGCACGACGTTCCGGCTGCAACCTGTCCAACATGGCAATTGCCTCGTTCACATCCCGCGTCACGCCGCGCCCTTCCAGCAAGGCGAGAGAGGTTTCTTCAATGCCACGCAGATTGCCGACCAATGCAGCCCACCTGTACCACTTGTAGGCAAGTGCATCATTTTTAGGAATATCAGTGCCGAGTTGCTGCATGCGCGCCCACGCCACGACACAGCTGGACGAGCCGCGCATCGCCTCCTTCGCCAAGAGGTTCATGACCTTTCCAGCATTCGGCCCAAACGAATAATCGTTGTTGACAATCCCTTTGGCCAGAAGGCGTACGGCCTCGCGATTTCTGGGTGCCGCGGCCATCAGCAAGGAAAACCCGAGATCAGCATTGCGAAGGTCGCGACGAGGATCACTCAGAGCAGCCGTGGCAATTTCCAGTTGCTTCGCAAGCGGGAGTTTTTTCGCAGCCTCAAGCGAAGGCAGCCGCACCGTCTGCGCAGGCTGTGGATTAGCCACCACTGCAGCACGTGCGGTTGGAACAGGCACGTTGCTTGCTTTTCCCGCGGCCATGGCCACCGTCGCGACCGGCAAAACCGTAATCAAGGCCAATATGACAGAAGGTTTCATCGAACGATCCTTTCTCCGGCATCCGGGTGCGTGCGGAGGTTGTGCTATTGGGTGATGGTGGCGGCCTTGCCCAGCCACCGTTCCGCTTCCTGCGGATCAGGCGGGACGCCATAACCAATCTGCAATGCGATGGCGTAAGGTTCGAAAGCCTTGGGGTAACCTGAGATCGCCGCCCGTGCGAGCCATCCAGTGCTATCCGCCGCAGAGAGCGGAAAACCGCTTGTGCCGGTTGCGAAGGCATCGGCAACCATGACCATGGCAGCACCGTCGCCGGTTTCGGCAGCTTTCGTCATCCACACTCTGGCTTTATCGGAATAAGCACCGTCCTCTTTCGCCATGATCGAAAGGACACGCGCCAGAGCCTGAATCGCATTGCCGGAACCACCCTTTGCGGCATCCTCAAGGGCTGGCAATGCTTCAACGACGATTGGATTGGTGGATGTTTCTGGCGCCTCGTCTCCCACCAATTGCTCCACAAGGGTCTTCAAGGCTCCATCGTCTCCGGCACGAACCGCAGCGAGCAACCATTGTGTCGCTTTACCCGGGTCGGCATGGGGCGAGAGAAGGAACATCCGGCCGGACTCACGCATGGCCTCCACCTTGCCGGCCTCGGCAGATTTGACCATCGTGGTCAGCGCCAGTTCCGGGTTGAGAACACCGCGTTTGTTGTCGTTCAGAAGGTTGGCGAGCTGATAAAGCGTGCTCGCATCGTCCGTCTCTGAGGCGAGAGCCCGATCGACCAGTTCTCGCGTCTGCCTGGCGTAATTCGCATCGCGCGATATCGCATCGGCCAAAGCAACTTCGTCCTTCGCGCTGCACAGCGGCTGTTTCAAGGCGAGGTCAAACATGGTGCGGCGAGACTTCTGGTCACCCGCACGTTCGGCGGTCTTCAGTATAGCTCGGATGTCACCGTCATCCACCGCCTGCCCTAGCCAGACATCCGCCGTTCTGCCACCGCCTTTTTTGGCATCGACACCGAGATCGGCGAGCTGGATCATGGAGGCAGTATGCCCCAGACGCGCAGCCTCAACGAGAAGTTTGATCCCTTCGTCCGGTTGAGGCGCAAGACCTGCCGCACCCTTCAGATAAAGCTTGGCGAGGTCATAACGAACCGAGGTGTCGCCACTCGACAGGCCATCCTTCAGAAGATCAACAGCTGCCTTCACATTTGTCTTGTCAGCATTTTCAGAAGAAAGCTGAAGTCTGGCCAACAGAACGAGCGCCTGACCACGAGCCTGGCCTGCTGCCAATGCTTTTTCGTACCACTGGCCGGCTTCACGCGTATCGATATTGGTACCAACGCCATCGCGGTATGCCAGTGACAAAAGCACCATCGCGCGCCGGTCGCCGAGCGCGGCCGCACGACGAATATTGCGGAAGTACATCAGTTTTCCGTCATCACCGGCTTGCTCCGTGAGGGCCTGCTTGGCGACAGCGATCAGGCTGGGACGATTCCCCCCAGCGGCCGCTCTTTCCTGCCAACGGCGTCCAATGTCAGCATTACGCTCAACACCAATGCCGCAGCTATAGGCGTCTGACAGCGTTGCCATAGCCTCGCTCAAGCCGTTATTGGCGGCACGCCTCAATATTGCGATCGGATTGACGCTTTTTGAAATGTTGTGCGAGCTGTCGACCATCAACTGGTAGAGCTCAAGAGCGGCGGTATCAGACCCCAAAGCCACGGCACGTGTGAGATAATCCACGGCCTTTTCGGTGTTGCGTGCCGTTCCCGTACCACTGGCATAGGCACTGCCCAATTGCTTCAGGACATCGGTATCGACAACGGGATTGCGCGCGGCCTGTTCGAGGTAGCCAACCATGGCGGCGTAGTTCGGTTTTCCACCAAAATCCCCATGCGAAATCTGCGCGAGAAGCTCGAAGGCTCTGACATTGCCGCGCTCGGCTTCCTGTTTCAGCGCCTGTGTCGCCTTCGGCAGTGCATCCTTGAGGTCGAGATTCGCCAGCAGCAGACGGGCGAGCGAAATACGGCTACCCGCGTGTCCCCTCGCAGCGGCCGTTTCCAGCAATTCCACCGCCTTGTTGCGGTCCACAGGCACACCATCGCCAATCATGTAGCGTTGCGACAGGCGTTCAACCGCGACGAAATTCCCCGCTTTTGCTGCGGCCATCAACCATTTTGCGGAAAGCTGCGGATTGAAGAGACCGAATTCTTCATTGGCATAGATGCCGGAAAACAGGGTGAGAACGTCGCACTCACCGGCACCAAGCGACTGACTAAGCTTGTCGATCGCCTGATTGAAGAGCAGTTGCGGCGCCTCTTCCGAGGGCGCCAATTCTGGATTGTTTCGATAAAGTCTGGCGAGCAGCAAGGCTGCATCCGGGTCACCGTTCTGAGCGCCCATCTTGAGGTATTTTTCACCCTTCAGCTTGTCCTGCGGCACCACTTCACCCGTGGCGTAAAGCCGTCCCAGGAAGGTCGCGCCTTCCATAAAGCCACGCGCTATCGCCTCGTCCTGCAGCGCCAGGCCACGGCCGAGATCAGGCGACCCGGATGTTGCATCGAACATCAGACGACCCAAAGTGTGCGAAGCGCGGCCCGCCAGTTCATAATTGGCGTTTTTCAGATATTCGAGCATGCGGCGTGCAAGTACCTTGTCGCGCGGCGCGTTACCGGTCCCACCGATGTAGGCCTGTGCGTCCAGCAACATGTCGTCGAGATTGCTCTTTACCGGCCCACCGTCCCATTTGCTCCAGTCGTAGGAAAGGTTGCGCTGCTGCGCTCTGACCTTGCAGATCGGCGCGTAATCAAAATCGGGGCTTGGCATGAGCCCGTCCTGCAACGGCAAGGCCACCTGCGCCTGCGCGGGCTGCACGGCAAAAACGGCCGCAGCAATCAACAGCCCTGCGCTGAGCACTTTCTTTCGGTGCCGGCTGAACAGGAACGCTTTTCCGATTTTGAATGTTGCCATGGACCTGACCCCTCTCATCTTCCGACCTTCGTTCAGGCTTTCGCCGCAACGGATGTGAGAACGATATCGTTCGGCCCGCTGCCCAGAACAAAGATGGACGTAACGGAACGACGTTTCAGCGTTGTCTTTTCGAACGTTTTGGCAATCGCCCCGGCAATCTCGACATTCAAATCGATGGCAACGGCGTTAACCTCCAGCGAGATACCGCTCATCGGTGACACGGCCTTGATAACGGGCGAGCGTTTGGCGAGCGCGGTCAGCGAAACCGGTGCGTCAGTCAGATTGTAAAGCGCAAGTGCGCACTTCGCCGGATCGGCCGTAAAGGCATCGGCAACCACCACCGGCTCTTTTCCGCCAGCACCAGAAAGGATGGTCAGGTATTGCCCTTGCCCGACCGGAAGCGCCATGGACTGCCCTTTGACCAACAGGGTATAATCTCCAGGCGCGCGCGCGACATAGTCGGAGATGCCGCTTGCGGATACTTTGAAAGGCTTCTCGCCGATTGTTGCCGTGGCGACGGCAGCAGGATCGGACGCAGCGATACGCACAAAGCTCCAGTCTTTCGGAATATCCGCGTCATAAATGCCGGCATCGTCGCCGGCAGCAAAGGCAGACGGGCTGACTGCGAGCGTGCCGGAAACGGCAGCAACTAGATGAATGAAACGGCGGCGATCCGCGTTGAAAACAATCTCAACCGAAAACATCTTCTTCAGCCCTGCTTTTTGACAAATTGGTCGGGAACGCGGCAAAGACGGGCTGTCACCGTGACATCGCCGAAATTCCCGTTGACGGAAACGCCGGTAATGGGTGTCGGAAACTCGTCATTCAGCATCAGGTAAAACGTGCCGTCATCGACAAAGCGGGGAAAACCGCCAAGTGTGAGAGTGTCTTCATCGCCATCGCGATACCGCACCGTCACCGTCATCTGGTTCAAACCGGCCTGCGACGCAGCGAACTCCAGATAGGCGTCTCCGTAGTGGTCTGCCTTCAGGTCTTCCGCACCAAGCAGCACGGTTTCGCCGGCGATCTTCTTCGGCCGCGAACTCTCGATGGTGTCCTTGCCTTCGCAGGAACCGTAAACTGCCGCCAGCAATTGCCGTGATGCCTGAAACATCGTCTGATCCACGGCGTAGTAGGACGGAGCTTCCCAGACGATCAGCGGCGTGGGCTTTTCATGAAAGCTTTTAGAAAACAGCAACGTCGCGAGAGACGAAATGAACTGCGCGCCGTTTTCAGCGTAGTTGGTGAAATCCAATCCCGTTTCCTGCGCCAGAAAACCCGCGAAATTGAATTCAGGTGTTGCGCTGAAGGAGGAGCCGACAAGCGCCACCGGTTCGGAAGTTTCAGCAGCATTGCCCAGGAGATCGCTGGCATCATCAGCGGATCGGGTCGTCTGCCAGACTGTTTCCTTCTCGGGCTCGACAGCATTGCCACACAGGGCCTGAATCTCATGGCCCATCGGCGCGATATAATCGAGACTGCCGATTGCTTTGGTCTCGAAATTGTATGTCGAGAGCGACGGATATTCCGGCAGCTTTTTTATCGTTTCGGCAGCGGCGATAGCGGCCAGATGCGCACCTGTTGACGTCCAGTGATGGTCGCGCGCAAAAAAGAAATTACCGCGGGCCTGATGATCGTCGATTGCCTTGAGAACGTCGACAGTGGTTATGCCGTATTTTTGCAGTTGCGCGACATAATGCCGAAACTCCTGCTCCGCAACAGGGGCATTATAGCGGGACTGGATCTCATCACTGTCATCAAGTTTGGATTGTTGTACGATACCGCGGGATGGAAGCGGCAGGAAAACGAGTTCCGTTCCCTTGACGCGCAAGGCATCGGAAATGGCGCGCAGAGAGACCATCGTTTCCGACGTTCTGACGAAGAACTCCTCGAAATCCGTATTGGTGCGGAAAAATACGCCATCGCGGCCTTCGGCCAGATTGAACGCGGTTTTCTTGTTACCGATGTCAGGGCAAACCATGCCAGCAAAGGCAGGTGTTGCGGTGACGACAAATAGCGCACTCGCAAAACCCAGGATCGCCAGGCTCATCTCACCCATGTCGTGACGATCATGGAATTTACGGCTCGTCGTTTTCATCGACCACCTCCATTTTTGGAACTTCGAAATGGGGATCGGCTGCCGCCATCTTCACCAGAATTTTATTCGCCTGATTGTGTTTGAGTGCCTGCGCACGCTTCAGCCAGATGAGACCTTCCGCCTGAAGTGCTGGGGAATTGTCGGCACGAAGCGTAAGCGCCGTCTGGAACATCGCAGAAGGGTTGTTGGCGGCTGCCGCCCGCGCCAGCCATTCATTCGCCTTTTCAGCGTCTCGATCCACGCCCTGCCCCGACTTGTACGCCTCGTAGAGCCGATACATGGCAAGCGGCCCTTCCTCGGTACGGGTAGCTGCGGCCTTTTCCAGCCAGGCAATACCCGCCTCGCCGTCGTGCGGCACACCAAAACCGGACAGAAGCGACAGTCCGACGTCAATCATCGCCGCAGCGTCGCCGCGCTTTGCACCCTTGTAGTTGAAGGCGAAGGCAGCCTCCGGATCGATCGGCGCCGCAAACCCCGAGCTTTCCAGAGCGGCTAGGTCATGCCAGGCCCGATCAAACCCGGCATCGGCCGACGCCTGCAGGTTTGCTCTCGCCAGCTCTCTGTCCTGCGGCACGCCCGCTCCCCAGAGGTAGGCAAGGCCGAGTTCTCGTTGAGCTGAACGACTGCCCGCATCGCTTGCCGTTTGCAGGTATGCGGCGGCCCGCGCCTTGTCGATCTTGACACCCATGCCCTCCGCAAACATGCGGGCGAGCTTCAGATTGATCGACGGATTTTTCGGCTGCAAAGCAAGGACACGATCATAATAGCCCAAAGCGCGCTGCGGATCGGCAGGCGTATGAACGCCATCCAGCAGCAGATCAGCCATCATTATCGTGGCTTCGATATCGCCATAAGCAATACCTGTTTCCAGCACACCCCGGGCTTCATCGATGTTCCGCTCGCTTTTTTCACCATCAAGATATGTCGAGGCCAGCATGGATGCCGCTCCCGGATATCCCGCACCCGCCATCTCCTTCGCAAGATTGACACCACGCAGGTTCAAGAGAGGGTCCGGCGATTTCAACAGGGCCGCAGCCAGCAGGAGGCGATCAGCAGGTAGCAGGTCTGGTACGTTTGCGGCGAGTTCCAGGAACTCCTTGGCTTTGGCGCTCTCGCCGTCTTGCACGGAGAGAACATCATGGAGATCGATTGCCGCAGAGAAGTTTCCGGCGCGTGCTGCAGTTTCAAGAAGCGGAATGGCCTCTGCCAAACGGCCATTGGTCTTGAGAAAACGCGCCATCTCAACCGAAGCTTCGACATTGCCTTTGTCGACCGCCCGTTGAAAAATGGCGTAGGCTTTTTCAAAGGCATCCGGGCCACCGATGCGCATATGCAGATTTGCAAGCTCTATAAGCCCATCCGTTCTGCCCTTCGTTGCCGCTCTTTCCAACAGTTCCGTCGCCTTGCTGACATCAACAGGAACGATCTGCCCTTCCGCATAAAGCTTGCCGAGCTTTAGCATCGCCGCATCGCTTCCTAGGGCATCGGCCTTTTCCAGCCATCCCAAGGAGAGAGCTTTCTGCTCGGCGTTGGGGGAAAGAAGTGCCGCGTCTGCCAATCGGTTCAGCACACGAACGGAAGGACGAACAGCAAGCGCCTTTGAGTACCATGCCATGGCATCATCGACATCAACTGCCTGCCCGACACCGTGGAGGCTGAAATCACCCCGCAACACGATTGCGTTGATGCTGCCTGCGGCAGCGGTTGCCGCAAGCCCGTTGCGCGCCGTCGTCAGCCGCTCGTCTGTCCTCAGCTCCGGCTTTTCGAGAAGCAATTGCGCAAACTGGACCGTTCCGTCCTTGGATTGGCGCCCAACCGTCAGTCCGAAAACATCGAGCGCCTTGCGTGCATCGGCAATCACACCGTCCCCGTCACGAAACATGGTGCCGATGCGCATCAGCGTGTCGACATCGCGCGTCTCACCACCCATGACCTGAGAGAACAGATCATCAGAAAGCTTTTGGCGATTTTCCAACGTGTTCTGGAGCTGAACCGAGAAGTAAAGGACAGCCTTGGCATCCTTGATGCCGGCGAGACGCCGCATCCACTTGTCGAATGTGGCCTGGTCAATATTGATATCGCCGCTTTCGGTGAAGTCCTTGACCAGTTCTTGCGCTGCTTCAACATCGCCCGTCTCAGCCGCCTGATCGAGATAACGTGCTGCCTCCGCGGGATTGAAGAGGCTGCCCACGGAATCCATCTGCAGACGTGCAATCCAGAAGATCGATCGCTTGTGACCGAGCTCAGCTGCTTTTTGATACCAGTCGAGCGCCGCCCTCAATGCCGCATCGGAACTCGCGGTTTCGCGATAATAGGTCGCAAGGTCATAAGCGGCCCGCGCATCGCCGGAGGCTGCGCGCCGTTCGAGCAGCCCGATACCGAAACGAGCCATGGATTGAGCCTCTGTCTCAGGCGTACCAGCTAGGCCTGCAAGTTCGAATGCAGCGGCGCCATAACCGAGCCGCAGCGCCATTTGCAACCGGGCCTTCGCCTCGGGCGCATTCATCTGGCGCTCCACCATCGTTCGCCCGGCAATGTAGGCGGCCTCAGCCACCCCGGAACGCCCGGCTTGTTCCAGGAGCGACAGGGCCCTGTTGATATCGAACGATCCTCCCTCTCCTGCAAGCAGCATCTTTGCCAAGGTCAGCTTGGTTTCGGGCTGGTGCGGACCAGGAATCGTCAACGCGGCTTCGAGCACCGTCCGGGCTTTACCAAAATCCGAAACGAGCAGGGGGTTCTGCGGATCAACAGGCACACCGGCCCTGAGCAGACGCGCATAATCCAGCATTCCCTGACCGTCGCTGCGCTGCGACAGCGCGGTGGCAATCTCAATGAGTTTTCCCGGCGCTTCCGGCTCCGCAGCCGATGCTGGGACAACAGAGAACAGAGCCGTTCCGGCCAAAAGGGCGAGGGTAAGAAAGTGACGATTCTTCATCAGTTCCCCCAGAAACATGTGGCATTGCCGCCAACAAATTCATCGATCAATGGACGCTCTGGCGCGGCATCCTTCTGCAGGAGAGCAACCGCGCGCTGCATGGAAATGTTTTCAGCCGGTACGGCAGCCAGAGCCTCAAGGAATGCAAGGTAGTGTCGGCCATTGCCGCGATTTTCGAGGAAACCGACATCCTGATGAAGATAATCGCGGCTTGGACCGGGAATGTAGTTCTCCGCTGCATAAGCGTTGACGAGAACCGGGTCGTTTATGCCGTTGAGCCAGTAACCGAAGATCGTCCAGATCGACCGTTTGACGGGATTGGCATCGCTGGATGTTTTCACATAGAGGTTTTCGCCACGACCGCGGGCAACCTCCGCCATCACCACCATGCTCGTCAGAGACTGGCGCATATACCAGAGTGCCCGCGCACCCCGGCGCGTTTCAAGCGGCAGACCGCCATTGCTGCGCGCCTCATCGAGAATGGAAAGAAAGCGAGACTTGCCTTTCTCATAGAGACCTTCGTCCCGAATGATACCACCCCATGTCATCAGTACGCTGTCTGCCAGATACCGATGGTTGTTGATGTCCACGTCACCATTGAATGTCTGGTCGACGCGACGAACCAGCGGATCGAGCCACGTCTGAATTTTCGTGCGCTCCAGTTCCGGCAGATCATCGCGAATAATCGAAAAAGCGGTAATGGTCGGCAACAGGGAACGCTTCAGCGCATAATAGGCGTCATGCCCGACTTCCGTTTTTTCAAAGGCACCGCGGTCAGCCCAGCTGTTCAGAATCGTGCGCAACATCTTGGTGGACGCAGCATCCCCGCCAAGCGAACGTCCGGACAAAACCATCAGAGCCCAGGCGAACTGGGACCCGGCACGATCGCTGCCATAACCGGCCGTGGGACGAAACCCTTCGACGATTTCCAGATCGAGCCACTTCGGATCTGCCTTGATAGCGAGGCATTGTTTGCGCAACCGGCCCGAACCATCGGCGGCGATTGCTGCCTTGCGGGCCGCAACGTCGAACAGACCGTCATAGGCCGGAGCAGCAGCGGCAGCCGAAGTGACGGTGAGAACAACAGCAAGGGCAGTCCCAGCACCGCTTTTTAGCATCGTCTTTGCGCCTGGAAGCCTGGAAAAGACTCTCATCAGCTTCGCCCTCCCGTCCCGTTGAAGTTTTCGTACTGAACGGAGTTTGAAACATTGGTGCAGGTATCGGTCAGCGCGTCCTCGGCAAAGATTGCCGATTGGCCATCACCATCGAAGAAGCCGGCATCGCGGAACCGGCAATGATAGGCCTCAGGTCGTTTCGGGCGGCACACCGTCGAGGTTATCAACACACTCTCACGCTCGTTGAAGCGCAACATGTGTCCTTCCATGGCCCTGCCATCGCCATCGATCAGCCGACCAACCTGGTTGAGGTAATCATTGCCGGAAAGGCTGAAACCGGAGACACCGTCCACTTTGATACCACCGCCATTGCCATGAATGCGGTTACCACTGGCTGCAAATGTCGTCAGAGGCAGATAGGGATCGAACTCAAAGTCACGCAAGGCATTTGCCGGTGATGCGCGCAGGTTGCTGATATAACCGTGGATGGCGTCCTGCGCGTTGTTTTCCAGAACGTTTTCATGAACGCCAACTTCCCAGCTATTGCGGATTTTGATGCCAGCGCGCTTGTTATCGAAGAAGCGGTTGCCAACGGCCAGATTGCAACTGCTTTCGAAGAAAGTCAGGCCATCCTGCTTGTTGTCGAAAGCGGCATTGGCATAGATGAAGTTATCGACGCTGTCGCGGTCGACCATGAAACCCGAGCCGGTGTTGGTATGGGATATATTTCCAACGATCCAGGAATAATTGACCTCACGCGAAACGATGATGCCGTGTTTGGCTTTGGTGTCGTACGTGGTGTTAAGGGCGATCAGAAGCCGGTGCGACCGGTCGTGCGGGTCGATCGCGTAAAGCACGTTATCGCGATATTCATTGCCCACCAGGCTGACTTCGTCCGCCTCATAGGAATAGAACCCATACTCGAAATTGTGGAAGAAGTTGTCCGCAACGATACCCGTCGGCGCACGTGGTTCGCTTATCTGCTGTGCCACCGTTTTAGGGCCTGCGGAAAAGGCCAGCCCGAACGACTTGGGCGCAGCATAACCGAGCGAATCGAGCACGGAACCACCGATCATCAGCCGTGAATTGCTCCAGCCGATGATGTAGGGTCGGAAGACGTGGCGTTTTTCCTTGTCAGAATACCGTGGTGTTCCGGTCGCTTCGTCCCATGACGTAACGGTCGTGTCCTGAACATAAAGCGTTCCAGCCACGGAGATGAAACTGCCGGCCGTCGCCGAAAGACGGTACGTGGCTGCTTCCTGCCCGGACAGGATCAGCGTAGCGCCCTCTGCCACCAGAACAGGAGCGCGCAATGTCACGATGTCATTTTCACGGGTCACCAGCGGGAAGCCGCTACTTTTATCAAGTTCGCTGGCAAGGCTGCCAAGCGTATAGACACCGCTCTGGATCACAATGATGCGTGGATAAGGAATTCCCTGCGCTTCGGCAGCAAAGGACAGCCCGGTATTGCCGGCAGCCAGATCTTCCATGAACTTGTCGCTATAGGGACTGAGATTGGCAAGCGTGACAGCAGCGTGGCCGGGTTGCGGCAAGGGCATGCCCTCACGCACGGTTTTTACGCTGACGGAAATGTCGGGATAGGTGTAGCCTTCTGGAAGGCTCATCTTGCCATCTTGTCGAGCAAGGGTCAGTCGTCCGTCGCTGAAGGCCGCAGCCGGTGCGATTGGCGCCGATCCCTCTGGTTTCGGTGCCTGCTGCATGACCCGGTAGTCAACCGGGGATCCTTTGCCCCAGCCGAGGTTTCGCACGTCCAGGGAGCGGAAATTGGCTTCAGCAATGGACCGCGCCGTACGGACGCGAAGCATGTGATCCTTTATCGTCGCGGCCTGGACCGACGCAAACTTCAGCATCGCTGGATTGGCAGCAGCCGCGACCAGAACCTCAGCCTTGAGCGCCTCGTCACCATTTGCACCGGTGAATGAGGCAAGATAGGTGAGAGCCCCGTCACCGGCCCCCTCCAGCGCTGCACGTTTGCCGATCATGCCGGCGGCCCGTGCCTTGATTTTTTCATCGTCAATGCGGTCGACCAACTGCTTTGCAGCATCGGTTTTTCGCGCGTCGGTCAAAGCCTCGACAATTTTAAGATAACCCTTGTCGCGGTTATCTTTTTTGTCTTCACCGGCAGCGACCTTGACCGCCTCGCCAACCAGTACATCGAAATCGCTTGCTTTGTTGTCGTTGGCGACCGAAGCGAGCCGTAACAGTGCCTCTATCCGGAATTCCGTGTCCTGAATGGACAAGGCGACTGACTTGGCGTCGTCCATTTCGCCGTTTTTGGCGAGTGTGCGGGCCAGCTCAGACTGGACGCGCCCCTTGTCACGACTGTTTACGATGATTTCGATTGCATTCTTGCCAGCTTCGATGTCGCCTTCACGCACCTTTACGCGGGCAATACCCGAAACAGCCTTGTCGCGGTCATTGCCGCCCTGGAGATAGGGAAGCAAATTCTCCGCATCTTTGATCTTGTCGGCGTCCGCCAGGCTTTTGGCGAGATTGGCAAGCGTATTGCCACCATCGCGCACTGTCCGCAGTTCCGGCACCAACGCCACGGCATCATCCAGTCGTTCGAGACTGATCGCGCTTTCTGCCGCTGCCACAACCGCAACACCCCGCTCGGCGCCAGACAGGCGCGCAAGAACGGAATTTCCATTGGCGTAAGAAGCATCTGCCATCTTCGTCAGATCGTTTTTGGCGAAAACGGTTGCAAGCGTAAAATCAAGCTCGGCACGCAACGCGCTTTCCGGCAGATATTCCGCCAGTTTCGCCGCATCGAGCCCACGCCCGGCCTCAATGCGCTGCTTGACGATCTTCTCGATCAGATCTTCCTGATCGCTGTTGTCCGCAAGGCTGGTCGCCAGCACCGGCATCCATTCGAGTTTGCCTTCCTTCAACGCCAGATCAGCGACGTTACCGACAGCCTTCTTGCGCGCTTCGGAATCTTCAGGGTTGATTGCAAGCGCCCACAGCAATGCTGTTTCCAGATCGCCTTTCTTCAGCGCGTTGGCACTCTGAGCCAGAATACTCTCTGCGGCGGCCGCACTGACGGGCTTGCCTTCGATCTGCTTGCCTGCAAGGAGACGCAAAGCCAGATCATAGCGGGCATAGCCGCGCATACGCGTCGGCCACATGCGCGAGATAGCCTTGTCGGCGATGGCGGACGACAGATTGGGATCAATGATCGTCGCGGTCTGCGCCAAGGTATTCAACGCCGCATTTTTCGCCGTCTCGTCCTTGATGGACACCACACGGTCGGCCGCTTTTTCCACCAGGCTGATGGCGCTGGATTTGTCGCCCGCCGCAACGATAGCCGCATATCCACTGAGAGCGGCAACCTGCAGTTCGGGCAGGGAAAGAGCATCAATCAGCTCCATCATGCGGACCCGCATCTCGGTTCTCTGTTGCGGATCGGCAATGCGGCCCGCCATCTGCTGCTGCAATGCGGAGATACTGGCGGAAACCAGGCTGTCGGCATCGATGCCACCGGAGGCAAGCGTGTTCAACGCGGTTTTCGCCTCAGCGGCGTCTGCCGCCGCCCAGGATTTCAGCTGGGCCAGGCCAGCACGTGCCGCGTCGAGAAACGACAGGCGCTGCCTGGCATCTGACGCACCATCGGCCTTCAGCACGTTTGCTGAAATGTCAGACAGGACGGTATCGACTTTACCTGCCGCCGGGGGCTGCGGTGCCGCAGCCTGTTGGGCAAAAGCAACCGACGAAACAGCAGACCAGTCGCCGGCCGGAAACACGAGGCAGACCGACAACGCCAATGCGCGCAATGATCCCTGTACTACCGCCACATTCGGTAGCCACTGGCAGTGGGGACGTGATGAGCGGGTGATGTCGCGTGTCATCATTTTTCCTTCGTCAGGTCAATGTCGTAAAGCGGCTCGATACTTGCGTGCAGAGAATTTGAGGCAGGCAACAGAAGTCCCATCAGAGACATCGACCTTGTCCTGCCCATGAACTTCCTGCGATTGGCATGCGATGCGGCGGCCTATGGTGGCCCTGCGGCGGCGGGAAGCGCGCGGCCTCCCGCATCCCGTCATTTCGGCAAGAATTTGCTCTTCAGGTCAGCAAACCGCTGGTTCAGGCCGAACCAGGGTCCGTTGTCGAAACGAACGGAAGCGGGTGTGCCGATCGCGGACGACAGATCATGTCCACCGAGATCGATCCTGACCGCGACCCGATCGCTCGTCGCGGCGGACTGTTCGCTGACCTTCGGCAGTTGAGATACAGTTACGTCATGCAAAACCGTGCCTTGCGGCAAGTCCACACTGACATGCGGCGCGTTGTAAAGCGCCATCAGATGCGAGCGGTCGACCATTGCCACGACATGCGGCCTGGCATCCGCATTGCGAAGCCCCAACACCTGAGCACCCACCTTGACCTGTGTGTCGACTGCCGGGCCCGTCGACTCGGCAACGCAATCGCATGAAGCAACCACTGACGTGCTTTGTCCGCTTTCGGTCAGAACGGTCAAAATCCGTTCGCCGCTCTTAACAGGTCCGGTCACAATATTGGTGATAATGCCGTTGGCTGGCGCCAGAACTGGTGTTGTGTCAACCGTCACCACGGCACTGTCTGCCTCGAAGACCCAAAGTCGCTGATAAAGACTGCTTGCCAGAAAAGCGGCGAGCGCCAGCGAAAGGGCCAAAGTGGCAACAATACCAACAGCCTGACGAACCTTGCTTGCGCCGGGAGCGGCCTCGGCTGATTTTCGCGGCCGCAGCTTCACGTCGCCCGAGGCACGCTTGGCGAAATCGAGAAGATCGTTGCCATCAACGATTTCACCGCTGATGTAGGAATCGTGAATGTAACGCAACATGCGTTGTGCCGCCGCCGACGTATCGACATATTTGAAACCGGTACGCCCGGTTTCGGCGCTGGAATGGCGAACTTCCGCTTTTACAGGCAGAAGGACATCAAAGCCATCAAGCGGGATCTGCAACTGCAGGGGCAGCACTTTTCCTTCTTCGAACGTAGCGCTGCCCGTTGCGACACCCACGCCGCCCAAGGACCAGTCGATTGACGAATATCTGTGCTGATCAATGACGCATTTTAGCGGTAACTTGTAGCGCGCATGCTGACGTTGTTCATCCGCTTCGAAACTCACGACGCTCATATTCATTTTGGGCTCCTTCGCGGGTCAACGCATACCGAAAATCGCGGTCGTCGCCCCAATGCCTGGGACTGACAATTGGCCGACGAGCAACGATATGAGGGTTACAAACAGGGTAATCGATAAAACATGCATGTATGTGGAAGAGGCGTTTTTCAACGCGACGGCACGGCCCGCACCACTGGAGGACAGCGTTGTTTTCTGCCGCGTCCACTTCTGACGATCGAGGTGAAAGAAAATATAGGTTTTAATGATCGAGCCAAAGACCTGATTGAAATAGATAAAAAATGGATAGAAGATCGACACCCGCGGACGGGAATTGAACAACATCAATGTCATGATGTAGCGGGTCAGCAGAACCCAGGCGATATAGGCCGGAAAAATGAACGGGTTATCGAACAGCCCGATCAGAATGACCATCACCAGACCGGCAAGCGATGTCCACATCGAGATGCGTTGATCGAAAATCGTCCACCAGGTGAAATAACCGATACGCCAAGGACCGAGTGCCAATGCGCGGCTGTTTGTGCGTAACATGTTGCCGAACCAGCGCGTCATCAATTGCGCTGCAGCCTGGAAAAATCCGGATGTCGGCGGATCTTCAACCGTCGCGACGCTAACGTCAGGCAGATAAAGCATCTGATAATTGTTGCGCAGCAGCCAGTACCAGCTCGACTTGTCGTCACCGGTGAGAAACTTCAACCTGCCAAGACGCCAATGCTCGATATAGTCCGACTCCACCTGACAGATAAATTCGGGATTGGTGATGACGGACGCGCGGAACATCGACATCCGGCCGGTCAGCGTCAGCACACGCCTGGAAAGGCCGTTGGACGACATCAGAATGTGGCGTTGTGCAAAACGCAGCGAATACCAGATGTGAAATGATGATTTCCCACGGACCCGCGACGTCTCGTCCGTGGTCAACGCACCAACCCGACCATCCGCGAAGAAACCGGCACACCGGTCGACAAGATTTTCAGGCACGATGGAATCGCCATCGATCACGGCAACCACGTCGTCGGCACGAGGCTCCAGCTTGGAGACCGCCCGGAAAGCATAGGCCAGTGCATCACGCTTGCCGCTGCCATTGATGCGGGTGATCACCAACCGGACACTGGTTTTTTCGCCACAGATAAGGCGGTGCATGGAACGGATCAGGCGCTGATCCGACATTTCTACGATCGACGCGACAACAGTCGCTCCACCGCGAGACGAAAGAGCGGCGCGGAATGCGGCACGGTAGACTTCCGCCGTTGTGTCGCCGTCGATACGAAAACTCGTTACTATGAGATAGGCATGTGGCGCCTGGCCATTTTCCGCACTGTGCAGAAGATGGCGATCCGCACGGCGACGCATTTTGGGGAAAACGACGCTGCGGTAAATGTTGGACCGCACGAAATGCAAAATACCCCAGAAATATCGCCATACGGCCAGAGCGCCCAGACCAAACAGGAGGCCGGTGTTCGCGCCAAAAAGAACGCCTTCCGGAACGACAACAATCAGACTGGCGAGCGCCAGCACAAACAGCACGTGCGCTGGAAGGCTTTCACTCCAATAAACGATAGCGGATTGCTCTCCCGCCTGAGAAACAGGGACTGTTGATAATCTATCGACAGGCAATACTTCAACAGGGAGACCGAGCACTCTCTTTTCGAGATTGCGTCTCATGGCATAATCCATCAATTAAATATTTTTTGCACCAGCATGCAATTCTAAGTATAAATCTGAATATATCCAATATATTTCTTTATTATAAGATAAATCTGGAATTATTCAAACTATAAATTCAAAAATACAAATAATTATTATATTCTACGCAGCATCATCCAAGTAACGAACTGGAATTTCCCACAATACGACCTTCGGCACGGTCTGGGCATCCAAAGCCTTGAGAAACTCCTGCATGGGCGCGAACGGCCCCTTCCCCTCTCGGGCGTAGTTGAGAACATCGACCTCGCATATCGTTTTCAGCTGGTCCTCGAAAGACCACAGCGGGTTTGCGCTGTAGCTGGTTCCAACAAGCACAACCTGGTCCATCACTTGCGCTTCACCGTCACTACCGGCAAACAGCGCATCGGCATCATCGACCTTGGCCGCAGCCGATATTGGCTGGATAATATCAGCGCTTTCCTGAGAACCGGACAGCATCCAGCCTGCATCGACAAACTTCGCAAGGTCGCCAACGTGGCGCACATTATCTTGCGGCACACTTTCGAAAGCGGTTTTCATCAGCTGGTCCCGACCGGGAATTGCCAAACAGGCCGCCTTGGCGGCAAGGCCACTGCCTTTGACGGTCCAGTGTGTATCCGCCCGCAGGAAAAGTTCTTCCGGCTTTGCAGCTCCGAACGTCGCTGCGACATCCGCAGCCGGAATGCCTCTTTCTTTAAGAAAAGCCAGAAACCTGGGGTAAAGATCGGCGTTGCTATCAGGCAGGACGTTACCCCCCAGTTCGCCGGCAACGACCTGCGCTTTGGGCGGGACTGGCACAATCACCAGAGTGCTGCCTTTTTCGACCAGAGTGGCACGGATATCCGTGATCGTCTGGAAAGATCTATCCAGGTTGGCCTCCGATGTGCGGCCCCAGGCAAACTCCTCCGCCGTGAAAAGCCAGCCATTGCGACCAACGATAGCACCCTTCCGCGCCTCTCCGAAAATACCGAGAGAAACTGCATTGAAGAGTTCGACAGCAAAACCGCTGAACGGCAGTTCCCGCTCATAACCTTCTTCAAACCGGCTGGTCATCTTGCCGGTCCACACATCGGCAAGCGCGTCCACCCTTATATCCTCCTCCGGAAGATCGACGACATAGTTGGCGGTGATGCCTGCACCGGTCAGCAGAAGGAAAAGAACCGACGCGGTTGAAAGCAAACGTGGTGAGATCATGCGTCGCACTCCCTAAAACTGAAAATAGAGGAAGGGTGAGTCGTTGTCGGCCGTCAGCTTCAGTATCGACACCATACCGAGAAAGCACACGATGCCCGTTGCCGCCAAGGCTACACCCCCAGTCGACGGGGAAAGTTGCATATGGATCAGTCGCTCAGCCGGAAAAGTCCGATTAAACCATGGTTCGACGAACACGACCACAACACCCACAGCCAGGGATGCAAGGGCGAAGTTCTTGATTTGCCAAGCGATATCCGGCTGCATGGCCAAACCGTTAAGTCCGATCATGCCACGATACATATCGAGCGCACTGTGCACGTCGAGTGACCGAAACATGACCCAGCCAAGCATCACCAGCAACAGGGTGCCACCCAAGGCGACGACAGAACGTTTATCCGACGGCTTGATACCGAGCAGGCGTTCCAAAGCCAGCAGGCCACCATGCCACACACCCCACAGCACGAAGGTCCAGTTTGCACCATGCCACAGTCCGCCAAGAACCATGGTGATGAACAGATTGAAGTAAGTCCTGAATGTCCCGAGCCTGTTGCCACCGAGTGGAATGTATAGGTAGTCGCGCAGCCAGGCCGAGAGGCTGAGATGCCAGCGACGCCAGAATTCCGTAATTGACCGCGATACATAGGGACAATCGAAATTCTCGATAAAACGGAATCCCATCATCATGCCCAATCCCACAGCCATGCTGGAATAGCCGGAGAAGTCGAAATAGAGTTGGATTGAATATGCGATCGTTCCAAGCCAGGCTTCGGCAAGGGTTGGATCGGCCTTGGCAAAGATGGCATCGGCAATGGGTGCCACGGAATCCGCAATCAGCACTTTTTTTGCAAGCCCGGCAAAGAAACGAATGCCGCCTTCGGCAAAAAGCTCCAGGGAATGCTGCCTATACATGAACTGATGGGCGAGATCCTTGTATCGCAACACCGGACCGGCGACCAACTGAGGAAACAAAGCCTTGAATGCAGCGAAGTCAAAGAAGTTCTGCGCCGGCGGTGCGTCCTCTCGATAGATATCGATAAGATATGAAATCGCCTGAAATATATAAAAGGATATTCCGATCGGCAGCAGAATACGCGCATGCCATGATGTGAACGGCGCGCCGCCATTGAACAAGTCGGCAAGACTGTCCATGAAGAAATTACAATATTTGAAGTAACCGAGCACAAGCAATGGCCCGGTAATGGCAACAACCAGCAGTCTTTTGCGCGACTGTGCCGTCCGCTCTACATAGATCAGCTTTCCGAAGATGTAACTCCAGAGAGTGACCAGGAAGAGCAGGGCAAGATAGTCCATCCTCCACCATCCATAGAATAGATAGGAGAACAGAAGTATAACAAGGGATTTATACCGAAAAGGAACGGAGAAATACACACCGAACGCAATTGGCAAAAACATAAATATGAATAAAACGGATGAAAAAACCATCTTTATCGACTTTCTTCATGAAGGCCGAATTAAATATGCTGATATAAGAATATGAATTAATACCAGAGTCAACAATACTGTTAATAAAAAATTAAGGCGCTTGTAAAAGCGCGCCAAATTGACTTTCGATCCACAATTATGGAAAATAGATTTTAGAATTTTTTTGCCATGCAGCATAGGCAATACGAAAACTAGGATTTATCAATATATTTCTCAAACGGCGTCGTAGTATTGCGAAACTGCAATTGAGACACTGCGAGAAGACTGAAGTTAGAATTATTTTTTGATTTTTTAGCATTAATTGGGAAATACGGTTCATCAACATGAACTGAACGCCGCGACGACAGGGAATAATTTCGCCCTCAGGAACGGCGATATCCGGATGATTTTACCATATGCGACATCTGCGAGCACACAGAGGAGACGGTGTGCGGCGCGTTAAAATGACATGTGCATGTCTTTCAGCTTTGGCCGCTAGAGGGAGTAACTCTTTTTGAGACACAACCTTCTGTCGCACCAGCCATATTTTCTATTGCTTGCAGACAACAGATTTTATATGTCCGGAACGGTTCAGGGAGCCGCCGATGTCCGTATTGAAAAGAAAAACCAAAACACCTGTACTCGTTGAGCGCATCGAAGAATTCGTGGAAAAAATCAACCGGACGATGGAGAGGAACGAGGAAACTCGCAACAAACAGATTCGCGATCTGTGGGACGAGGAAGTCCGTTTCCATTTCGACAATGGCCGTACAGAAAAGACGCTCGAACTCTATATCATGAAGTATCGGTATGCGCTGAAAGCGAAGTTTGGCCCCAAGAGCACGCCGCTTGCCATCTGCAACATGAAAAAGCTGCGAGAGCGGCTGAAAACCTACATTACATCCACGGACTACCAAAGAACCGGCGTGGCAACCTCAATCGTCGAGAAGATCGAACGCGCCGAATTCAATACCGCCGGACGCAAGCCGACGGTGCTGTTGCGCATTTCAGATTTCATTTCGTCCATGAACGGCATGTCCTCCAAGGAAGACATGGTGGCTCTGTGGGAAAATGAACTTCAGAGCATGGACGGCAGAGCCCGTACTACGATCATTTCCTACATCACCAAGTACCGCAATGCGATCAAGGAGGCATTTGGTGACGAACACCCGATGCTCAAGATCGCGACAGGCGATGCGGCGATGTATGACGACCAACGCCGCGCCAAGATGGAAAAGATCGCCACCAAACATGGCGCGCTGATTACGTTCCAGAACTACAAGCAGGTCTTGAAGATTTGTGCCGATTGCCTCCAGTCGAGCGATCCCTTGATGATCGGAATCGGGCTGATTGGTCTGACGGGACGGCGGCCGTACGAGGTTTTCACACAGGCAGAGTTCTCCCCTGCTCCTTATGGCAAGGGCGTTTCCAAGTGGAGCCTTCTGTTCAGTGGTCAGGCCAAGACAAAACAGGGCGAAGGCACGAAGTTTGGTGTCACCTATGAAATTCCGGTTCTGACGCGCTCCACTGTCATCCTTGCGGCCTATGAACGGCTGCGAAAGAGCAGCCAGGGCATCCTCTGGCACAAGATGTCGATTGACGATTTTGCTGCTGCAACGCGCCTGCCGTTACGAGAGGCCGTTTTCAACATTTTCGAGAACGTCTGGCCGGAGGAAGAACTTCCCAAGCCCTACGGACTGCGTCATCTCTATGCGGAAGTGTCCTATCACTTCTTTGCACCGCCGCACGTGACGAAAAACAGCTATTTCGCTGCCATTCTCGGGCACAATAACAACGACCTCGAAACGTCGCTCTCCTATATGACCTATACGCTGCCGGAAGATCGCGCAGACGCCGAGGCACGGGCGAAACGCATTACCGAGCGAACGTTGCTGCAGATGACAAACATTACGCCAGCGTCTTTCGAGAACGAAACGCGCTGATAACGGTGGCATTACCTATGTCTTCGTAAACAGAGAAGCGATCGCTCTCAGGCTCAGTCACTTTGATGTTGCTGGCTAATCGCACCAAGACCGCCAATGGCGAAACTATAGAGGTGCTCGACAAGCGCCTCGCGCGGCATCTCCAGAATCTGGTTGGCAAAGATGTTGGGGCCGCGCCCGACCACCAGCAGCATCGCGCAGGGCGCCGCGACACTGACGAGACATCTGACCAATGCGGGATCATCGGAAGGGATCGCCGTGATCTCGCTGAGGATCGGCAGAATGATCCGGAATTTCGGCATGACCTCGGTCTGCTGCATCGACAGGAAATGTGAGGACGGTGCGAGAATCTCCCGTCCGAGAATCCTGACCGGCCATCGTTCTGTTCCTGTCGCACCGTCAACAAGGAACTCTATCAGTTTTTTGAGCTTGGTCGTCGCCGGAACAGTGCTGGCGGCAAGCCGTTCCAGATCTCCGACATTGATCAGACGGCGGTGCGCTTCCGTTAGGGCAGCCTGATAAAGACCGTTTCGGCTGCCGAAATGGTAATTGATCGAGGCAAGGTCTACCTCGGCCTTTGCGGCTATCATCTTGCTTGTCGTTTCGGCAAAGCCGACTGAGGCAAAGAGTTCGCCCGCCGCCACCAGGATGCGATTGTAGGTCACCTCCCCATCAGCGCGCTGCGTTCGGACCGTCTTCTTCCTCATCAACTCACCCCAGGTACAGAACCCATCTTCTTCGAAGCCATATCTGTCGGGCGTATATTCCTCGATCAGACACGCCACCGGATAGCGAAATTACCCTCAATTTCAAGAGACTCGACAATAACAGTGCAATAGTCTAAATTCAATTTAAATTTAATATCGCACATGCCGGTGTTTGCCAGCCTGCTGCTCAAAGGCCCTTCTCATGAAAAAAGCACTGTTTGCTCTCCTGCTCATCGTTGCTGCCGCTGCAGCCTGGTATTGGCAAGACCAGCGGAAAGACGAGGAAACCGGTGTTCTCGCTCTGTTTGGTAATGTGGATATTCGGCAGGTCTCACTCGCCTTTGACGGCAGCGGCAGAATTGCAGAGCTCAATGCTGAAGAAGGTGACCGCGTCACTGCCGGACAGGTCGTCGGCCTGCTTGATAACAGGACACTCGAGCTTCAGGCAAATGAGCAGGAAGCGAATGTCGACGTGCAGCGACAAACCCTTATCAAGCTTCGCAACGGCTCAAGACCTGAAGAAATCGCCCAGGCACGTGCCCAGCTCGCTTCGGCAGAAGCATCGGCAGCACGTGCCGAACAGGATTTCGCCCGTGCCAGCCGATTGCGCTCGCCCTCCGGTGGCGCGATCAGCGAGCAAAGCTACGATCAGGCACAGGCAGACGCCCGCGCCGCAACCGCAAAGGTCAATGAACTGCGTGCAGCCCTGCAACTGGCGGAAGCCGGTACGCGAAAGGAAGACATTGCTGCCGCAGAGGCACAACTCAAGGCATCGGAAGCGAGCCTTGCGCTTTTGCGGCACCAGATCGACCAGGGCCAACTCCGAGTTCCCATGGACGCCGTTATCCGATCACGCCTGCATGAACCAGGCGACATGGTTACATCCGCCTCCCCCGTATTCTCTCTTGCCCTGACCGATCCCAAATGGATTCGCGTCTATGTCGACGAAGCTGATATCGGCAAGATCAAGCCGGGGATGCAGGCGCGGATCATGACAGACAGTCACTCGGATAAAGCCATCGAAGGCAAGGTGGGCTACATTTCCTCCGTAGCTGAGTTTACACCGAAATCAGTGCAGACAGAGGAGCTCCGCACCAGCCTCGTCTATGAAGTGCGTGTGATCGTTACGGACACCGAAAACGTGTTGCGTCTTGGCCAACCGGCAACGGTTCGCCTGCAAATCGGGGCGCCATCGTGACCAAAGCCGATACAACCGTCGCGATCGAGAACCTCCGCAAGACCTTCAAGGGTTCAGACGGCGGACCGGTCGTCGCCGTCGACGGTATATCGATGACAATGCGCCCAGGCGAACTCACAGCACTCGTCGGCCCAGATGGAGCCGGAAAGACGACCCTGATGCGGATGATTGCCGGTCTGCTCCAACCAGATTCAGGGTCACTCGCTGTTTTGGGCATGGATGTCGTCGCCACGCCGCAGGCTGTGCAGGATCGCATCAGCTACATGCCACAGCGGTTCGGCCTCTATGAAGACCTGAGCGTCCAGGAAAATCTTGATCTCTACGCCGACCTGCATGGCGTGCCGCAGCAGGAACGTCGGGACCGCTTTGCCCGCATGCTCGCGATGACGGATATGGCGCGGTTTACCGATCGGCCGGCTGGCAAGCTGTCCGGGGGGATGAAACAGAAGTTGGGGCTCGCTTGCACCCTCGTGCGCGCACCGGATCTTCTGCTGCTTGACGAACCGAGTGTCGGCGTCGATCCGTTATCACGCCGCGATCTCTGGGAAATCGTCCAGCAACTTGTCGATGACCAACAACTCAGCGTCATTGTCAGCACGGCCTACATGGACGAGGCAGAGCGCTGCGCTCAGGTGTTTGTCATGAACAATGGGCGGCTTTTGGCCAACGGAACACCTGAGCAACTTAAACAGCGCGCGGAAGGGCTGACCTTCATCGCAACGCCGCCTGCGGGCGAACCAGCTCGCGAGCTTCAGGCACATCTGATCGATGCCAAGGACGTCATCGTCGATGCAGTCCCGAAGGGTGGCAATGTCCGTTTCATTCTTCAGCCACAAGCCGATCAAGCCCTGACCGATCGACTTCTGAAAGACCTGGATGTCGCGCCGTGCCCCGAAGAACTGGAAGATGCCTTCATGATGCTTTTGCAGCAGGAAGCGCATGGCGCAACGCCCGCTACGGAGGCTTCCGACCAGCACGCGGCTCGATCGCCGTTACGGGCAGAAAACGACGAGAAGCCGGTCATCGTTGTTCGTGATCTGGTCCGGAAGTTCGGTGATTTTACGGCTGTGGCCAGCACCTCCTTCGATGTGGCTCGCGGAGAAATATTCGGCCTGTTAGGGCCAAACGGCGCAGGCAAGACGACAACCTTCCGTATGCTGTGCGGTCTGCTCCCCGCCACCAGCGGCCATCTGGAAGTCGCAGGACACAACTTACGAACTGCGCGCGCAGAGGCACGGGGACGCATTGGCTACGTTTCCCAGAAATTTGCGCTTTACGGCAACCTGACGGTTCAGGAAAACTTGGAATTCTTTGGCGGTGCTTACGGTTTGCGAGGCAAAAAACTGCGCGAACGTGTCGATGCGGCTCTGGAACAATTCACGCTCAGCCCTTCCGCGCAAAGCGGTCTTCTTCCCACCGGTTACAAGCAGCGTCTGGCCATGGCGACCAGCCTCCTGCACCAACCGGACATCCTGTTTCTGGATGAACCCACGAGCGGCATCGACCCGTTGGCTAGGCGCGCCTTCTGGCGCACCATCACAACGCTGGCGAGACGGGGTGTGACGATCATCGTCACCACCCATTTCATGGAAGAGGCCGAATATTGCGATCGCATCGCCATTCAGGATGCCGGCCATCTCCTTGCGCTCGGAACACCTAAGGCGGTGCGCGAACAGGCCGGTGAGGCCGGCGCCACGGATATGAACAGCGCCTTCATTGCCATCGTCGAGCAAGGACGCGCCGAACGAGACGCAAAAGAGGCTGCCGCATGAGCGCCTCCGGTTTTACGAGACGTCTGATCGCCCTGACCCGCAAGGAAATTCGCCAGATGCTGCGCGATCGGAGCAATCTGATCGTTGGGCTGCTGTTGCCGGCAATCCTGATCCTGCTGTTCGGTTACGGCCTTTCTTTCGACGTAAAAGATGCGCGCGTAGCCATTGTCCTCGAGGATAGTTCTCCAACGGCCCGTCAGGCGGTCGCCGGGCTGCAAGGCTCGCCTTATCTCGCCCCCCGTTGGAGCAATTCGATGGCCGAGGCCGAGCGCATGATCCGCGCTGGTGAGACCGACGCAATTTTGCGTGTGCCTGGCGAGTTCTCACGCCGCCTCGCCGCCGGCAACGCTGAGCTCCAGCTTTTGCTCAATGGTGTCGATTCCAACACGGCCTCGGCAATAGAGACCTATGTCACAGCCGCTATCGCCATTCCGATACAGCAACAAACCGACCGCGCCGGCAACAAACCCGCTGGAACGGCAAGCGTCGTCATCACACAGCGCATGTGGTTCAATGAGGTGGGCGAGAGCACCTGGTATCTGGTGCCGGGATTGATCGTGCTGGTCATGACGTTGATCGGCGCATTTTTGACTTCACTGCTGATCGCAAGGGAATGGGAGCGCGGCACGCTCGAATCCCTCTTCGTCACTCCAGTCCGACCACTTGAACTGGTTCTTTCCAAACTGGCGCCTTATCTCGTCATTGGAGGTATCGACCTCGTCCTGTGCCTTCTGGCGGCCAAATACCTTTTCGAAGTGCCGATGCGCGGCTCTCTCTGGATCATTATCGGAGCATCGATGCTCTATCTGCTGGTATCGCTCAGCCTTGGTCTTCTCATCTCCGGCACAACACGCAACCAGTTCGCCGCCAGCCAGATGGCGCTGCTCACCAGCTTCATGCCGGCCATGATGCTGTCAGGGTTCGTTTTCGACCTGCGCAACGTACCCGTGGTGATCCAGATCATCAGCAAGCTTCTCCCGGCCACCCACTTCATGGGTCTCATCAAAACGCTTTTCATGGCTGGTGACTATTGGCCGGACATCGTGCGAGACTGCACGATCCTCGCTGTCTACGCGGTGGTCTTGATCGCACTGACACATCGCACTCTCAAGAAAACACTGGAGTGAGACGATGGAGGCGGTGATCGGCTATATCGCGAAAATCGTTTTTCTGTTCCGCAAGGAACTGATGGCCCTTCTCAAGGACCCATCCAGCCGGGCACTGCTGGTCGCGCCGGCGCTGATGCAGGCACTGCTGTTTGGTTATGGCGCAACCTACGATCTCACCCATGTTCCCTATGCCGTTCTGGACCAGAGCCGAGGAAAGGCTTCAACGGAACTGTTGAGCCGGCTGGACGGGACAGGCGTGTTCGAGCGCGTTGCAACGCTGACATCTTCCAGTGAGATTGCGGATGTCATCGACCGAGGTGACGCTCTGCTGGTGATTGCCATTCCCTCCGATTTCGAGACACGGCTGGCGGCAAACCGACAGGCTCCCCTTCAGGTCATTCTCGACGGTCGAAACTCGTCCACAGCAAGCCTTGCCGCCGGCTACGTCTCGTCAATCGTCGCATCCTACAACCAGTCGCTTGGCCAAACGCCGTCCATCACTATTCTGCGGCGCGCCTGGTTCAACCCCAACCTGGAATCTCGCTGGAACCTGATGCCGGCGCTGATCGCCTCTCTGAGTATGCTGCAAACGCTCATGCTGGCGGCACTGTCCGTCGCTCGCGAAAGGGAACAGGGCACATTTGACCAGTTGCTGGTCACCCCGTTGACCCCACTGCAAATCCTGATCGGTAAGGCACTGCCATCTATTCTCGTCGGTCTCATGCAGTCGACGATCATCTTCCTGATCATTCTCTTATGGTTCCAGATACCGATGAATGGGTCGGTCTGGCTGCTTTATCTGGGGCTGGTCGGTTTTACGACGGCGTCGGTTGGCATAGGCTTATCCATCTCTGCGGTATCGCTGACCATGCAACAGGCCATGCTCTACACGTTCATGTTGGTCATGCCGCTGACCCTGCTCTCCGGTCTGCTCACACCCATCCGCAACATGCCGATCATCCTGCAGATAGCCACATATGCCAACCCGCTCCGTTTCGGCATAGATCTGGTCCGGCGCGTTTATCTGGAAGGTGCCGGGCTTGGCGATATCGCCTTCAACTTCGTCCCGTTGCTGGCAATCGCCGTCGTGACGTTGCCGCTCGCAGCATGGCTGTTCAGAAATCGGCTGGGCTGACAAAGACGTTACACCGACATTTATTCCTTATATTTTTTTTACTCCGGGAGCCCCGATCCGCAATCGAAACTCTATGCGGATCGGCGCTACTCAAGCTGCAAACAACCTGCAGCCGCATTGAATGCACAACGACTTGTTCGACACCGCCACACTTCGCCACCGCCTGCTGAATGGATCGCAGCTCCGTGAGGAGCATGTGTGGTGCCTGGCAAAACAGGCTTTTCCTGCGCTCTGTTCAGACAAAACCGTAGCAGCCGTGCGCTTTCAATCGTTCCTCCGTGCAAACGCGCTTCTCGATGCGATGGTTCTGGCCATCTCGACGCTCTCTCCGCCCATATGTCTCGACCATATGCGACGAACGGGAAGCGACTGGTTTTGTTCGGCATCGACCGATGTCGAGGGCCACGCGGCAAAAGCAACCGGGAAGCACAGGGATATGGCGGCTGCCATGTTCATTGCCCTCCTGGATATTTTCGAACGCCGAAATGGTGGCCAGTCCAAGCGCAAGAGAAGACTAATCGCAAACGAAGACAAGGATGAATAGCGTGCGGGAAAGTTCCCATTACAGACGTCGGTTAGCTGTTACGATGACCGCGCTGGTAACACCGTTTCGTGGACATAGTGTCGATTACGCAGCCTTTGACCACCTGGTGGAGTGGCAGATTGATCAGGGCATCGAAGGCCTCGTCCTCAATAGCCTGACAGCAGAAGCACCGACTTTGACGGAAACGGAACGCCGCAGTTTGATAAGCCGTTGCGTGCATATCAGCAAAGGCAAGATTCCCATTGTGGTCGCAACCGGGACGAACAGCACAGCCACCACCTGTGACAGAACCCGCGAGGCCGAACATCTCGGCGCCGACGCCGTTCTAATAGTCCAGCCATATTATAATCGCCCGGCCCAGAAAGGCATCATTCACCACTTCGAAGAAGTGGCGAAACGAACCGCGATGCCGATCCTCGTTCAGAACGATCCAGGTCATGCGGCAGTGGACATGAGTTTGGATACCATTCATCGCCTGTCGCAAATACCGAGTGTGATTGGCGTCGTTGACGACACCGCCGACTTTGGCCGCATCATCGCACACCGCAGCTGCATCGATCCCGAAGTCCTGAGTTTTTGCAGCAACGACGCCGCAACGGTCAGTCTTCTGGCCCAAACCCACGGATCGATATCGAGCGTCGCAAACCTCTGCCCATCGCTGGTTTTGGACCTGCATCGCGCGATCCGCGACGGTGACCTGCAGCAGGCATGCGAGATCGATGAAAAATTGCGTCCCTTGATAAAAGCGGTCTCGCAGGAAAATACTCCGGCCGGATTGAAACAGGCTCTGTCCCGCTTGCGCGGTATTGATGCCTCAGTCCGACTTCCGCTGACAAACATTTCGGACGAGACGGCGCAGTCGATCTTTCAGGCGCTGAAGACACTGCGAAGCGAATGCGATAACTGCGGAAGATCGGACTTGGTTATCGAGGCAAAAACCGCACGCCAAATCGCCAGTGGCAAGTTGTCTTTATGAAAAGATTATCTGGCGCACTTCTCTCCCCAATCGAAAACTTATGCGCCGATCCATATCGTTCATTGGCGCAGGGAAGCCAAATGGCTGCCTGTTTCAAGGAGTGTTCACAGATGCATGGACGTTTTGGATTGTATTATCGGATGCAGAGCGAATTGCGCAGACGGGAGGCCACAGAAACCTTGGCCAAAAAACGCGAGCCAATGAAGAAGCAACCTGCACCATCGGATTTCTTCATGCTGGTCAGGCTCATGGCTGTCGTAGGCGGCCTGTTGCTTGCCGTCTCGGTCGTCATGAACGCCATCCAATAACCTCAGACAACCGAAAATCCTGAAAAACACCAATAACCGGAGTAAAAAGGATGCACGAGAAGCTCATCGAACCACCCCCTTCGACCAATGCCAGGTTCACCATCGGCCAAAATGAAAATGGCTGGTGGCTGGTCTGCGACAGGTTAGGCCTCGTCGGAGGACTGTTTATCGATAGAGCATCGGCCGTGCGTTTTGCGAAAGACGAAAGCGACGGCCATCCAGAACAGGTCGGCTGCCTGCCGGAACGCCAGGGCCTGGAGCTGAAAGACGTTTTCCGCGGCAGAAATTCCCAGCGCTTTTCGTTCGGGAGCCTGCCCCGCAGCATCAAACCACATATGCGGCGGGTGTCATAACAGGCTTCCAGACCGCCCTGTCGCTTTTCATTCACCCGCAAGTCGACAGGGCGGTTTTTGCAGGAACACAAACGAAAATGAACCGCGAACAAAGATCCAAAGCCGCACGCGTGGTGCGGATGCGCGCATTTTTTGAGCTATCGATGCTGTTCCTCATAACGATCGGAGCCATCTCACTCACCGTCGCACCATCAATCTATCCGCATCTGCCTTAGATGCATCCGAGTTAAACGTGAACGTTGCACCAAGACGAAGCTTAGGCGGGAATACGTCGTGTAAGAAAGCTGATTGAGAACGAAATGACCGCTGCAGACCTTTATGCCTATCGGGTCGAGACGATTGAAATTACTTGGGATAACCTGACGTCGTGCGACGACTATCGTAAGAAGCTGGCAATTGCCTATTCTGCAGAGGAAGACCGCCCGACGCGAGAAGAGCGTCTTTCCGCTTTGGTAAAGTTTGAGTCATTTTTCAAATCGGCACTTGAAGCTGCCCGACGCGTCGGTTCGGAAGGAAACTTCCTCGTCGATCCACACATAGGCTTTCTCCCCGGCAACGCCCGCATGTGCGCCTATCTCGTCTGGAAGGACGACGACCACGGCAGCACGTTTATCGTATCGCCAATCGAAATGCGCTGGCTCACCAGCCACTGAGAACATGACGCGTGGCTAACGGCGATCTGTGTGGCGCACTCCGCTCTCATCGGCCACACAGTTTGCTTAATCTCCCAGAGGTGATGCGCGTGTTGACCAAAAATTTTCGACATGGTCGACCACAATCTGCGCGACGGAAAGGTCGGAAACGGCCACCGCTATCAACAACTCGCTTGGATCTTCAAAGACTCAGGGCAAAACAAAGACGTCTGGCCCTCTAATTTTTCCCCCTCGGTCATCCATCTGTGAACCTGCGCGATGCCCTCCCTCTTTTAGGCGCCACTTGATCTCGGTCCCCAATTGCGACGGTCGCAACATTGGGATCGACAGCAGCGTATTCTCCAGGCTGCCACCATTGCTGTCCGGGAGTTCAGCGAAATCAGCTTAAGCCTGTCGGAGATACCGTACAGGTCGCTGTAGTCACCATCCGAGCCCCGTTGTTCAAGGACCCCGGCGGGTGATTTGGGGATGATGTGTTTGTGGTTATTCTGGGAGGGTATTTTTTGTATGTGGGGAATTAGATTGGTTGCGGGGGCAGGATTTGAACCTGCGGCCTTCAGGTTATGAGCCTGACGAGCTACCGGGCTGCTCCACCCCGCGGCACCATGACTTTGCC
>NZ_JBIVYN010000002.1:159445-649472 GCF_044772305.1 Agrobacterium sp. NPDC090273 | reverse complement strand
GGCAAAGTCATGGTGCCGCGGGGTGGAGCAGCCCGGTAGCTCGTCAGGCTCATAACCTGAAGGCCGCAGGTTCAAATCCTGCCCCCGCAACCAATATCCCCACAAAGCACAAATCCCCAAGTCAAAAGACGTAAACAAAACACCAAATCAACCGCAAGCGGCCTCGAATAATACGGGCTCGGTTGGTGATTAATATCGAAATATAGGTTTTATGGCGCTGGTCTGTGCGTGAAAAGAGTGGCCTTCGCCGCTCCTGTCACGGCAGTCTTCTAGCTCGAATAAACCGATTAACGTCGCTAAAGCCCCAGGATACGCATGATTTTATATTGAAGGAGAGGCAGGCAGGCGCTTCAGCGTCTGAGCAATACGCCCGACTTCACTAGAAGGAGCCGAGATCCTCGACGTGGATGTGCCGCAATACGAGCGCGGATTTCTTCATCTTGACCTCACGAAACGTGTTTCGACGATGAGGGGATCTCGCATAGTCCGTTGGCGCACTCGCGGTCCTGCTCGCTCACGGTAGCGGGTTCAATCTCGGGGACGCGTGCTGACAGTGCTGTGGCGATCCTTGCGCCGACCGCGATGTCATCCTCGACCCCGAACGCGTGGTTAAGGATGGATCCGTCGCGCCCGATCAGGACGGACGAGGGTGTGCCGCGCAGGCCGAACCGCCGCATCGTTGCTGGGATGTCGGATCCCGCTTCTGCCAGGTCGACGCCGACCGGCGATCGCAGACGGTATTCGTGCAGAAATGCCCGAAGTGTTACTGGCGACATGGCCGCATGATGCTCGAATACCGTATGGATCCCGATGATCTGAAGGTCGGTTCTGGCGAAGATGCGCTCGATGCGTTGCACCTGCGGAATGGCTTCCGCCACACAGCCCGGGCAGAGAACCTGAAATGTATGAAGGAATACCGGACGACCACGAAGCCCTGCGAGGGTCAACGGGGTTGGTGTATTGAACCATTCACTCACCGCCAATTCAGGCGCAAGTGTTGTTGAAGAGCTTAACATAATTCTTGATCCTTAGATTGTGGCGGGCCGGAGAGGAAACGATCCGCCCTCCAGGGGCTTACGCGGCGGCGGCACGCGTGAGCTTCACTCCCGGAAAATCGACCGGAACATCGAGCGCGACATTCAGGTAGTTGGTGAAGAGATTGAGCGCGATGTGAGCGATAATCTCGACGATTTCCTCGTCATCAAACCCTGCTGCTCTGAGAGCAGCCACATCGGCGATCTGAACATCCGCTCGCTCGTTCACCACCTTGATCGCGAACCGGAGCGCTGCAGCCGTGCGTGCATCGGTCGAACGGCCCGCTTGAGCCTCAACCATTTCCTGCGCGGTTGCGCCAGCCTTTCGGTCAAGACCGGTGTGCGCAGCGAGGCAATAATTGCAATTGTTGCGATCAGCGATGGAGACGGCTATCTGCTCGCCGAGCTTGGCGCCGAGACGGCCGTTGCCCAGGGCCCCGAACGAGCCCCACATGCTGGAAAGTGCTGCTGGCGAGTTCGCCGCCGCCTTGAACATATTGGGCACCATGCCGAAAGCGGTCTTGATCTGCGAAAGCTGTTCACCCGTCGTTCCTGTTGCATTGGACGGGTCTAAGAGGGTAATCCTTGTCACGTTCTTTCCTTTCATTTGCCTGGAGGGGGAGATTTGTCGGTCTGGCGATGGCAGTCGCCGGACCGACGTTATCAGTCAGCCGCAATCACTTTACCTGGCAGACTGAGATTTCCGGATGCAACTTTGAAGACGTTGCTGACGCACAGCAGCGGTGCGTGCAGATTACCGTTGACCTTGAGGCCAGCGGTGACGCCATCGAAGGATGCACCTTTGATACCGCTAATCAGAGACAGCGGGATTTCCACATCAACCGACTCTCCTTTGAAACTCGTTGGATATTCTGGGCTATCGATCAGAAGCGGAACACCCGGCCATGTCGCCGGAACCTTGGGCTTGGCGCCTTCCGGAATGTCGATGACCTTGAGTCCACCGCCACAGGCTTTGTCCTGGGCCAACACGACCCAGTGCGGATGCCAGATGTGGCGATTCTTGCCGCCATAAGCCGCATCGTCGAAATCGGGATGGAAGGTTACGGCCAGCGCAACGATGCCCTGATCCTTCTCGAAGCCGATCTCGGCGCTGTTAAGGCTGGTCGGCCACACATAGGCGTAGACACTGGAACCCTCGAACTTGCCGGTCGCGTCCGGCTTGTCCTTGCCGGCCTCGCCGCGCACGCGTGTCGTAAACACCGCTTTATCGCCTTTTGTGACGATGGTGGTCTCGATGATGTCGAATGCGGCCTGCACGGCTTCCACCGGCTTTGCCTCAATGGAATGGGCTTCGGCTGAAATCAGCCATAGCACTGCCGTCCCGGCGACAAGGGCACCGGTTGCGAATTTCAGTAGCATTGAAGTTCTCCTTCCTTTTCTGTTTGCCTGGAGGGTTGATTATCCTTCGACGAAAGCGCTCCAGGTGGCAGCCCGGATCGCTGGGTCGGCGGTTTCATGGTCGCGGCAATCGATGCGGAGTTCCCGCTGGCCGAAGGCCGCGTCTACGAAATTGCAATGATGCGGCCTTGCCGCATCGGTATGAACGAATGGCGCGAAGTATCGACAGCTTGCGCACATCCGCTGGATCGGTATCGCCTCGCGTTCCTGCAGGGAACGGATCATCTTGACCAGCGTGAGCAGGAGTTCCTCCTGCTCCTGCCCGCCCAGCACCCCGGTCGCCTGCTCGGCATCGCCTTCGACCGTGCCGCCCGCCCGCAGTGCGGCGACACCTTCGGACGTCAGGCCAACGCTTACGCCACGCCTGTCATTCGCTGTCTGGCGCTTTTCGACGTAGCCCTTGCGTTCAAGGGCGCCGATGGAGTCCGTAGCCGTTGGCTGGGAAACCGCCAGATGCAGGGCGATGTCCTTGACGCTCAGTCCGCCCTTGCGTCCCTCCAGCAGTTCGAGGATCGAAAGCTGCGTCGGATTGATTCCGGCGAGTTTCGCCCTGTTCCAGTCGTCGGCGCGCATGACCATCGCGATCCGCGAAAGGCCCTCGCGGATACGGTGTTGAATGGCTGTCGGGTTCGTCGGCGTTTCCATAGTGTTTATATATAGGAATCCTATTTAAATGCAAGTGGCACGAGCTGGACCCCGAGATTTCCCATGATGCCTATTGTTTGGTCGGGGGTGCACCTATGCCTTCGTCTGCCCGTGGTCCATGCGGATGATCGGGATTGTAGGAGTGTGTCGCGCGCTCATCGGGCGCCGCTTGTAAAGAATATTCGCTGCCGTAGAAGGTCAAGTGCAGGCCCCAATAGGCGGTCGCAAACACAAGAAGGGCCGTGGCGACACCACCCGGGATCGCCGCGATATGGATTTTCAGCGACGGCAGCATGCGTGTCTTTCGGCATTGGTCGCAGGCGACCGCCACCAGGATTGCCATGATCAGGCCGTGACCGATGAGGTCGATCCGGCCGAATGGCCAGACCGCGGCGGTGAAGATGACGAGCAGGGCGATGGCCGACAGTCGCCGCACGAGCGGTGTCCACAGAAGTCCGAAGCCCATGGTGAATTCCGCCACGCCTGCCATTGGAATGAAGACATCGCGCGGCATGCCGAAGGTGAGGAAAGGCTTTTCCTCAACGAGCGGATAGAACCATTCCGGATAGGCAAATTTTTCCAGGCTCGACCACATCAGTGCGATGGCTAGACCCCATCGCAATGCCTCGAACCGATGGGAACGCAACGCCTCGTTTTTCGATGGTTCCATGATCAGGTAGGCTGCGACACCGACGCCGAGCGCCAAGTAGTCGAAGAGATGGAACAGGTCATAGTCGCGCAGCGCCAGGAGCCACAGCGCTATGATGCCGATGCCCGCCAGCGGCATTGTGGGCCGGAAAAAAATGCAGCCGGCAATGAGCAGTTGCAGCCACGACACCCATTCGCTCGGCGTCTTGAGGTCCGGTGTGAGGTAGACCCCGCCGACAGAGAAGATCGCGACGAAGAACGCTCCGACGGTAACCCTGACATAGTCGTCGAGCCTGTTCCACAAGAATGCGGTCGCGCGATCCAGTCCGCGGTGTATCTTCTCGCCCCAGGTGCTGATTTCTATCAGCCGCGTCCCGGCGAAAAAAATCACCACCAGTGCAATGCCAATCCAGAACCAAATATCGGCGATCACCGTGGTGACCGGCTGCGGTGGTGCATCGATGATGTAGGGGGCAAACCACTTGACGTGCGCCACGGCCGGCTCAAACGGGAACATGGCCAGGCCGGCGACCAGGAGGATCAAGCGGATGGCTCGCAATGAGAGCGGTTCCGGCGCGCCGATCGGGGAGGAAAGTCTGGAAGCGTAGCGCGTCATACTCACTTTGGCGTCCCTTCGAGTGCTGCGATCACCGCTTCGGTTGACAGAATGGCCGAGGCATAAGCTGGTGCGTTCAGTTCGACGGTGGTGGCGACCTCCTGCGAGTTGAAGGCTGCGATGGCATCGGTAACGAGCGTGACGTGGTATCCGAGTTCGGCGGCGTACCGCATGGTTGAATCGATGCAGGTGTTGGCGCGCAAACCGATGATAATGACCTTTTCGACGCCGCTCTGCCTCAGCAGGAGATCGAGGTCGGTGTTTTGGAAACCGCTCGACAACCAGTGCTGCTGCGCCACCGCGTCGCCCGGCCGCGGCTCGAAGTCCGGATGGAAGCTGCCGCCCCATGTGCCTTCCGCAAAAGCCTTGAGGCTGCTCGCGCCTGCCTGCGCCGGGGGCTGATGCTTCCACCTGAGAAAATCGCCCTCACGCCAACGATGATGTGGGGCAATGAACACCCGGATGCCTGCCTTGCGACAGGCAGCCAGTACCCTTTTCATATTCTCGACGGTGTTCAGTCTCTTTATGGTGGCTTCGCAGTAGCCGTAGAGTACGCCGCCTTCCGAGATGAAATCGTTGTACGGGTCGACAATCAGGAGCCCGGTAGTTTCCGTCTCATAGATTGTGTCAGACATGATGCATTCTCCATTAGAGGCCGGTGCGGACATCGCGACTGGGCCGGGTCCCAACGGTTCGAGCTATTCGGCAGCTTGTGTGATATCGAGCCCGATTGGCATCGGCATTCTCCTCACACGTTGCACACGAAGCTGGCGATGATGTCTGCGCTCGCCTGCGGATGCTGGTGATGCGGGCCATGACCGGACTGCGGGAACGTGAGCAACGTCACGGTGGGCAGCATCTCGTTGAGGGCGTACCAGTTTTCGATCGGAAAGATGATGTCGTGGTCGCCGCCGATATGGATGATCGGAATGTGCGTCTGCTTCAGCATCTGCAGTACGGGGGGAGCGGGGAAGGCCGGGCTTCTGGGACCATGCGCAAGCAGGGGGCGTGCAAATCCCACTGGTACTGGCGGGCACAGGTCTTGCTTGCGGGCCTCGATTCTTGCCTGGGAGCGGGCAGCCGCTTCCCGACTGGCTGCGGAGCGCGGTTCGAAGAACAGCGCCGTAATGTCTTCTATCGTGTAAACGTCCTTGCCGGCGAGGTCGTAGAAAAGCTGTTCGGCAAGTTTGACCAGATCGCCGGGTGGTGTCGTCCCGAGGAGGGCAAGATGGCTGATCCCGTTTGGATGCAGGGCAAGCGTTGCTTGCGCCACCATCCCGCCGAGCGACCAGCCTGCAAGGACGACCCCTTCCAACTCCAATCCGGCAACAATATCGCGCGGGTCCGCCGTCATCTCGATCGGGTTATATGTCGGGGTCCCTGTCGAAAGCCCTAGCCCGGAATAGTCGAAGGTGATGACGCGTAACCCGTTCGCTGCGAGCGCATCGAGAAATGCGGGATCCCAGAGATCCATAACACCGCGAAAGCGGTTGCACAGCACGATCGGGGTGCCAGACCCGATTGATCGATAGGCCAGGGTCCGGTCGTTTAACGGAAGATAATCTGTCGGTGCAAGTGTTGCTGAAGTCCCGTCCATGCGATTTTTCCATCCTTAAGAAGGCGAACGAAAGCGCTGCATGCCAGCCGGGCAAGAGTACTGCGAGCCTGATTGGGGGTCTTGTAAGTTCTTGCTTTCGGCAGAGCGCGGTCGTCCGACTTTCGTCTAAATCGTTCGTGGCCGAGCGACTGGCCGTTGTCGGCGGTTCGAGAACATCGAGGAGGTCAAGATGGTGGGTGTCAGCCGCAGCGAACTCTTTGCCACGTTCCCGGAGGCATGCCGACAATGCGGCTGAAGCTCTTTGTTAAATGCGCCTGATCGAAGAAGCCGACGGCATGCGCCACGTCGGCTGGCCTCATCCGGCGGTCGCATAGCATGGCCTGTGCGACGCGGACCCGCTCGCGCGTGTGCCAGGCATGTGGAGAAACACCCAGAGAAGTCTTGAAAGCGCGGCAGAAGTGGAATGGCGAAAGTTGAACGAGATTGCAGAGTTCGCTCAGCCGAATGTTCGAGGCGAGCCGCGAGCGCATGTATTCGACCAGAAGGCGGCGTTGTGTCGGGGACAGGCCGTAGGGGCGGTCCTCTCCCGGCTTCTCCAGTCGCGATATGGCGTTGAGGAGCGAAAGCATGAGGAGATCATCGCGGAGTGTTTCACCGCTATCCTCCTCGCTGCAAGCGAACTCGAACTGCCGTGCCACATGATAGAGTGTCTCATCGTAGAACATGTGCCTGGGGCGAAAGTCGCAGGCCTCGAAACCCGCGCCTAGTTGCTGCCCAAGCTTGCCGACGTCAAATTGCAGGACGAGCCACCGAAGGTATCCGGAGGGCTGATCGAAAAAGCCCCACTGCCGCGCTCCCGGCGCGCTGACCGACATCTGAAACGGTGTGTCGTGGGTCGGCGTGGGTCGGCGCGACCTGTGGGGACCGATCGTTACGCGCGCATTGTCCTGAGCCAGCATCACAACGAGCCGTGAGCAATCAGCTTCGTCCGAATTGTAGGAAGGGCGAAGGCAGGAGGCTTCCACGACCTTGGCGCTGAGATGAGTCCACATCGAGACAGACTTGATCTCGTAGCTGATCCCATCATGGCGTATCGCCGAAACGTGCCTCCAGGCATCGGGCCCGAAGCTCCGTGGTCCGGAAACCATCGTTTGGATGCTGTCATGAGATACCTGCCTTGCCATGCGATATCCCGTTCGGTTCAAACCCTGCGTTAATATGCTTCAATTGGGAGATTGATTTCAATGGACTGTATCGTAATGGTTCGGCGATACATATCGCGACTTTCGCTATTCGCCCCAGAATTCATATACGATCGCCTGTCCAAACTTTTGGGCCACAGTCTGATGGCGGTGGCGAGGCTTTGCCCGCTTTTCGTGTGGGGATGGACAAACAGCGGACAGTCTTCCGTCGGGCCCATAAAGCGTCCGGACGTAGCTAGAGCCCACGATCCATACGATTCTGTCTGGAAAGAGAGGCGGACAGGCGCTCCAACGTCTGAGCAATGCTCCAACTTCACTTTTGACGCACTTGAAGATCGAGGACGAGGGTGCCTTCGGACTACATTACGATACATTTCCGGGTGCCAATGAAATCCGGGAGATACATGACTGCCTCAACCTGTGCCGCGATATCTAAAGGTGCAGGAGAAGATTGATGAAGCCGATATACGCAGTGCTGGGTGTCTGTTCAGTGTCCGTTGCAGTTTTTGGTGGTGCGGCATCTTATTCCAGAGCGACCGATGTTCCATCGGAGAATGCCTCGCCTATTTATGGTGTGACCATTCCGGCCGGTTATCGGGACTGGAAGTTTATTGCACCAGCGCAGGAGGCGCCGCCACTGGATGAGTTGCGGGCGGTTCTTGGAAATGACATTGCCATCGAAGCCTATAAGAAGGGGACATTGCCGTTCCCGGATGGTTCGGTTCTGGTCAAGCTGGCGTACAAGCGCCAGCAGTCGACCGAATTTCAGCCAGCGACTGTTCCTGGTGCACCAACAACCGTGCAGGTGATGGTCAAGGATTCGAAAAAATATCCCGACAGCCACGGATGGGGCTTTGGGCGGTTTGTTGACGGCAAACCGGTAGACATCGCGCAGCATGAGACCTGTCTTTCGTGCCATGTCGGCAACGTCAAGGATCATGACTACGTCTTTACGCGCTACGCGCCTTAAGCATTCTGGCGTCCATATCCCCCACGATACTCGTAGAAAGTATTTCGCCCCGCGCTTCTGAGAAAGCGGGGCGATTTTATTTTTACGGCGAGATTAGCGTTTCCTGAAAAGTCTGGCGCCCCAAAGCCCATCGGCAATGGCCAGACCAGTTACTCTCGGAACACCGCGCGGATCTTTCTCCGAGCCGCGCGGTGGCGATGTTAACGGACTGATTTAAAAGCTGCCCTGAGTTCTTCCGCAAAGATCTGCGGCTGTTCCCAGGCTGCGAAATGTCCGCCTTTGGCTACCTGGTTATAGTAGGTCAGATTTGGATAGGCCTGCCGGCTCCAGCTTTCCGGCGCCTGGTAGATTTCCTTCGGGAAAACGGTGATCCCAACGGGTATCTTGATGTCCTGCGTTTTCTGCGTCTCTGAACTGAAATTGTTGTTGTTATTTTCCCAGTAAAAGCGCGATGACGAAGCCCCGGTGTTGGTCAGCCAATACAAGGTGATGTCATTGAGCATCTCGTCGCGCGACAGGACCTTTTCCGGTACGCCGTCACTGTCGCTCCACTGCGCGAATTTCTCGTACATGAAAGAAGCAAGCCCCGCAGGCGAGTCCGAGAGCGAGTAGCCGATTGTCTGCGGTCGCGTGACCATCATGGCACCATATGCTGCATTCCGGCCGAAGAACGTACTCAACGATTGAAACGCATCACGTTCCGGCGACGTCAATTCAGCAGGTGCGGGATCGCCGCTATTGATTGCCTTCATGAGGTTTCCTGGCACGGTCGCCGGCATGTTGAGGTGAATAGCCAGAAGGCCCTCCGGAGCCTGCCGCGCCAAGGCATCCGATATAACTGAGCCGTGGTCTCCGCCCTGAGAAACATAATGCTTGTATCCAAGCCGCTTCATCAATGTATCCCAGGCACGGGCCGTCCGATCTGGACCCCAGCCCAACTCCGTTGGTTTGCCGGAGAAGCCATAACCGGGGATCGATGGAATGACCACGTCAAAGGCATCTTCCGCCCGGCCACCATAGGCGGTTGGATCGGTCAGAGGTCCGATCGTCTTCAGGAACTCGAAAGGGGAACCGGGCCAGCCGTGCGTCAGGATGACCGGCAGGGCATTCGGGTGACGAGAGCGGACATGGATGAACTGAATATCGACGCCGTCGATGTTCGTTATGAATTCAGGCAATGCATTGAGCTGTGCCTCGGCCTTGCGCCAGTCGTAGTCGGTTCCCCAATAACGAACGAGGGCCTGCACGTTGGCAAGCTGAATGCCCTGCGAGATATCACCAACCGTTTCCTTGTCCGGCCAACGGGTGTCGGCGATGCGTCTGCGCAGGTCATCAAGCTGGGACTGAGGAACATGAACCTGGAATGGACGAATGCTTTCGTCGGCTGTGGCCACCTTGGCGTCTGCGGCGGCTGCATTCGAGATGTGGGCTGCTGACACGAGCATGGCTGCCGCAAGCGCTGCGAGGATGCGGCGAGCCTCGACTTGTCTCCCGGCGACATTATTCTTCATCATGGGCATAGGTGTTTCCTTCGTCGTTGTTCATGACGAAGTCAGGCTATGCAGCCGACGTATCCCGAATGTTTTCAGATTTGCGGGAACTGTATCAAAGCGTAGCTCTCCCGATTGTCCGCATTTGGCGGGTAAGCTCTCTGCTGTTCAGTAACATTTGGTGCGGCAAACCAAACTGATTTAAGGCGGGGCGATACACACCGGCCGACGACATATCAGTGGTCGACGAGCGCCTGTATTGCTGCAAGGGACAGTGTTCCGTCAAAGCCGCCATTTTGCTCCAGCTTGCCCGTTAGCAACTGAACTGCCGCATTATAGGGTGTCGGGACACCGTGTAGGCGGCCGAGGAGGACGATCTCGCCGTTGAGATAATCGACCTCGCTCGAAGCTCCACGTTTGAAGCTTTGCCATGTCGATTGCTGACCGGACTGGATGCCGCTGTTTTCCGCTGTTTTCCAGTTTGATATATCGATGGTTCTCTCAATCGGTGATGCGGGCGAATAGCCCGCAGCCTGCAAAACATCCCGAGCCTCCTGCCCGAGCGCTGCACTGATTGAACCGGCCTGGTCATCCGTGCCATCGAAGAGTTCGAGGGCGTTCCTGACATTGTGCAGCAGCTTTGCCGATTTCCAGCGGCGAATGTCTGCGCTGGTTTCGGCAAGATAGCCTGCCCGGATGAGGTCGGTGACAATCAGTTCGCTCGTTGCATCATTCCGTGAAGGAAAGCGCCCAACTGTAACGATACCAAGTTGCGGGTCACCGCCCACTGCCACCTTGCCGGTTTCCGTAAACCGGGCAGGCGTCATAATGCTGGCGCCGTAGACATGGGAAAATGTCCTGAGAGCCGCAGCCTCCGTTGCGAGACCATTCTGGAACGTGACGATCGGCAGGCTGGCGGCCACACCGTCGTTTTGATCTTGTAGCGGACGCCAGGACCAGAAGGATAATGCCGTGGCTGCATCCTGCGATTTGACTGTCAGCAACAGGATGTCGTCGGAGTTGAGCTCCGGAGGATTGCTGAGATCAAAAGCGTTCAAGTTGATCTGTCGTGTTCCGGATGGGCGCTGGAAACTCAATCCGTATTGTTGGATATGCTTGATCTGAGCGCCGCGACCGACGAGTGCATAGCTGATACCCGTCAGTTCGAATTGTGCGGCAAGGCTGGCCCCGATCGCACCTGCGCCAATAATTACGTAACGTGTCATGTTTGCAGATACTCCCGAAGTAAGCGGACTTCTCGCAACAAAATTGGCTGTCACCCCGTGATACGCGCAAAAACGCGATCCAGAGCCTGTTTCAGAGCCGTTGTGCCGCCGTCTTTGTCGAAATCCACCTGTACCTGTTCGTTCAGGCCACCCTTCGTAGTAAATTCACGGCTGAGTTCGCCAAAGGAGCTGGTACGCGACTTTTTGGCTCTTTCAGCGAGACCATGAAAGAGCGGCGCCAAATAGGCCTGTCCTTTCGCCCGGTCGAGACCATTGTCTTCAAGCCAATCTGTTGCCACGTCCAGAATGTGGAAATAGGTCGACATCAGTGCGCTGGCTGCAGCCAACAGGTCGTATTCTTTTTTGCTTTCGCACTGAACGGCGCTGCCAAGTGCATCGAAAAGTGCCGCTGTCTCAACGTCCGGCGGAAAAATTGCGGTTACACCAATGCGGTCTTCAACGAAGGGCAGCGGGATCGCCTGAACCAGATGTACGTCAGCACCGATCCACTCCAAAAGGATCTGCCGTTCGGTTGCAGCGATGACACTGACGACCGACTGACCGTCCCGAAATGAAAGTGGCTCGATAACCTCTTTGGCGATCTGCGGGCGGACGGCGAGAACGACAACGTCGCTCTGGTCAACGACCGCCTGATTGTCCCTGGCAACCGATGCGGTCTCGAAGTCGGCAGCAAGGCGTGAAGATATATCGGCGCTGCGTGGAGAAAGGTGCACCTTGCCAGCATAGGCAGGCGTCGCCAGCAGTCCTCGGACCATGGCCTCGGTGATGGCACCAGTGCCGACAAAGCCAATCGATTCAATGGTCATGGTTTTTACTCCGCAGCGCGCAACGGGCCCAATGTAACGTCCGTCGCATAGTTTTCGCGCATGAAATTGATGAAGTTGTCCTGGAACTGCCGGGTGTGGGCGTGCGCCAGTTCGTCGGCGAGGTCGACATTCTTGTCGCGGATGGCGTTGAGCATCAGGCTGTGTTCGTCGGTTAGGAGATAGCCCTCATGCGTGCGTTCGAGATATTCGAAGTGCAGATGGAGCATGCGTTGCCCCTGCGAGAGCAGTTTCTCATAGAAGGAGGCTAGGTACTGGTTCTTGCCGGCATGGGCAATCGCCATATGGAATTCCTTGTTGGCCTCGGACATCGCAAGGTGATTGCCCGTCTTTACCGCTGCGGCAAAAGCCTTGTCGCATTTGGCGATGATCTTCAGGTCGGTTTCCGTGCGCAGTGCAGCAGCAAGCCTGGTGTTCATGCGCTGGGCGATGTCGAGCGCTTCGACGTATTTCGGAAACGTCGCGACCTCGATCGGGGCAACGATGGTGCTGCGGTTTGAAAGTGTCACGACAAGTTCGTCGGACCCCAACCGGATCAGCGCTTCGCGCACCGGCGCGCGCGACATATTGAAACGCTCCGCCAAAGTCGTCTCATCAAGAAGCTGTCCAGGTGGCAACGCCAGCGACAGAATCTCGTTGCGCAGCGTTTCATAGACACTTCTCGAGCCTGTTCCCCGCACCCGCTTCACTTCAACTTCTTCAGACACTTAAGTCCCTTTCACTTTCAGAGCCCGCATTGGGCCAGAAATCCATCGTCACAGCAATGTAAAATTTCCGCTTGACTTTGTCGACACCATGTTGACTGATAATACTCAGTCGACACGAAGCCGACAGAGATAAGCAATAGAAACGGCTCTAGCCGACGAGTGGAACAAACGCGCTTCGCGCACAGCAAAGAGGAATGCCGATGCTTTCGAAGATGATTACGTCCGCACTGCGGGCGCTGCCTGCGCTCGCCCTTTTGGGAGGTCTCGCCGTCACATCCGCCCACGCCCAGACCGCTGAAGGCTACTGGCAGGGCGTGCAGAAGGCGGGAGTGCTGAAATGCGGTGCCGCCGTCGCACCACCCTACATCATGCGCGATCCCGCCACCGGTGATTACTCCGGTTTCTATGCTGATCTATGCCGTGAATTCGCTGACGTTCTGAAGGTGAAGCCGGAGTTTGTCGACACCACCTGGGACAACATCGTGGCTGGCCTTCAGGCTGGAAAATGGGACGTGTCACTGGCGCTGAACAGGACGCCTGCTCGTGCCATGGCCGTCCAGTTTTCCATTCCGGCGATGGAGTATCAGATCTCTCTCGCCTACAACAAGAACAACCCGAAAATACCTCAAGGCGCCTCGTCCGTTGCTGAAGTCGACAAGGCAGGTGTCACCATCGCCGTGATGTCCGGTACCGCACAGGACAAGGCAATCTCCGCTGCCGTGAAGAACGCCACCATCATGCGGTTGCCCGGCAATGACGAGACGCGCCTGGCCTTGACCTCCAAACGCGCCGATATTCTCGTCGATGCTTCGGACACCAATCTGTTGCTGACCCAGGCAAATCCCGAGTGGGCAATGGCGCTCAACCCCAAGCCGGCGCTTGCCAAACAGGGTGTGTCCTTCGGCCTACCGCATGGAATGACGGCCTCTGACGTCGAGGTCGTGAACATCTTCCTAGAAGAACGGGTTGCAACCGGTCACGTCGACGAACTGATCAAGAAGGCAATTGATCAGGTTCTCAAGGGCTCGAACTGACTCCGCCGGCAGCCGGCGGTCTCTGCCGGCTGCCTCCTATCGACGCCACGATAAACCGAGATCGGCCATGACCATGTCATTCAGTCTTCCCCTCGTGAAAATGCAGTCGTTGCACAAGAGCTATGGCAATGGCGCAGTTCAGGTGCTCAAGGGCATCGATATTGAAATGAAGCCTGGCGACCGGGTCGTTGTCATCGGACCAAGTGGCGGCGGCAAGAGCACTCTGCTTCGCGTCATGATGGGGCTGGAGCAGATCGACAGCGGCGCCGTCAGTTTTGATGGAAAACCCTATATTTCCTCTGAGGGGACGGGCAAAAAAACCGTCATCGACACCGATGTTCGCCGTTCGATCGGCATGGTGTTTCAGCACTACACTTTGTTTCCGCACCTCAACGTCATCCAGAACCTCGTACTCGCACCCTGCAAGGTGCGCGGTGAAGCAAGAGCGAAAGCGGAAGCCCGGGCGCAGGCCCTGCTAGAACGGTTCGGACTTGGCGCCAAGGCAAAGGCCTATCCGGCGCAACTGTCAGGTGGACAGAAGCAGCGTGTTGCCATTGCCCGTGCGTTGATGCTGGACCCGAAGCTGATGCTTTTCGATGAGGTGACCTCGGCGCTTGATCCGGAACTTGTCAGCGAGGTGGAGCAGGTGATCATGCAACTGGCGGCGCAGAACATGCCGATGATGATCGTCACGCACGACATGTGGTTTGCCAAGAACATCGCCTCGCGGGTGATCTTCTGTGCGGGCGGCGTGGTGGTGGAAGACGGGCCGCCGGAACAGGTGCTCGGTTCGCCGAAGGAAGAGCGCACCAAGGAGTTCATCGACCGCGTTTTCCATATCAAGCAATAGGAGGGGGCCGTGAACTACGCGTTCGACTTCAATGCCGTTTCCTTCGCGCCGCTCCTTCGAGGGCTATGGGTTTCGCTTGAGCTGACTGTCGCCGCAAACATCATGGGTATCGTCGCCGGTTTCGGTCTGGCGCTGCTGCTGATGAGCCCCTACCGGTTGGTCAGAGTGCCGTTCATGCTGTTTGTCGAATTCTTTCGCTGCACACCGGCAATCGTCCAGATTGTCTGGATCTTTTATTGCGTGCCAATGTTGTTCGACGTGTTTCTCGATCCGATCACGATGGGCATCATGGCGCTGGGGCTGAACCTGACCGCGTTCAATGCCGAGGCCTATCGCGCCTCGATCCAGGCGGTGCCGAAGGAGCAGATCGACGCGGGAATTGCGCTCGGCCTCAATCCCTGGCAGCGCATTCTATACATCGTGTTTCCGACTGCCTTTCGCGCTTCCGTGCCAGTGCTGCTGACAAACGGCATCGTCATCTTCCAACAGAGCGCTCTGGTCGCGATCGTCGCGATTGCCGACCTCATGTACGAGGGCAAGTCGCTGGCGACCGAAACCTATCGCCCGATTGAAACCTTCACGGTCGTTGCCCTGATCTATTTCGCTGTCTCGTTTCCCGTCACCCAGATCGTCGGGTTTCTGGAGCGTCGACGCCAGTTGCTGGCAAGCTAGGAGGATGTGATGTCACTTGATTTCTCGGTCCTGGCGCGTTTCGAAAACGCATTGTTGCTTGGGCTTTTTACCACGCTGAAGCTGACGGTAGTCTGCATTTTGCTTGGATGCTCACTGGGCTTTATCGTCGGCCTTGCCAGAACATCGCGAAGCACCATCCTTCGCTTTGTTTCCGGGCTCTACGTGGAGTTCTTTCGCGGTACGCCGGTACTGATCCAGCTTTTCTGGATCTTCTTCTGCCTGCCGCTGATCCTCGGCGTCGAACTGTCGAACTTCATGTCCGGTGTCATTGCCCTGACGCTCTATATGGGCGCGATCACCAGTGAGACATTCCGCGCCAGCCTCAGGTCTGTCGGACCGGAACAGCGGGATGCCTGCGTCGCGCTTGGTCTTCCCCCACGTATCCAGGTCACAAGTGTCGTGCTGCCGCAGGCGGTTCTTCGGGCAATCCCGACGCTCCTCTCCAACTGCGTCAGCCTGTTCAAGGAGAGCGCGCTGGTGTCAGCCGTCGGCATGGCTGACCTGATGTTTGTCGGCCAGAACATCTCCAACAACACGGCGCGACCCGTCGAGGTTCTGACAGTGGTCGCGCTGATCTATTTCGTCATCGCTTTTCCAATCACCCGCGCCGTCACGCTTGTTGAAGGGCGAATCCTCAAGAAACTTGCCCTTTAGCGCATCTGCCACAGGAGAATGCATCCATGAAATTGTCTGGCGTAATGCCCGCTCTCATCACCCCGTTCGATGCCAATGGAAAGGTCGATTTCAAGGCCTATGAAAAGCACCTGACGGCACTGCGTGCCGCCGGTGTCACGGGCTGGGTGCCGATGGGCTCGACCGGAGAATATTCCGCCATGTCGAATGACGAACGGCTGGAGGTTTTGAAGTTCGTGAAGGATTTCGCCAGTGAAGGCGAGGCCCTGATCGCCGGTACCAACGCCCCGGCAACCCGGGAGGTCATCGAAAATACTTTGAAGGCCAAGGAGATCGGCTACGACACGGTTCTGCTTGCGACCCCGTTCTACACACGCCCGACGCAGGACGAATTGCTGGCGCATTTCCAGAGGGTGCTCGATGAAACGGATATCAATCTCGTGCTCTACAGCTATCCCTACAAGGACGGTGTCGAGATTGGTTTTGACATTCTCGATGCGCTGGCTGATGACCCACGCGTCATCGGCATCAAGGAAAGCTCGGGCTCGCTTCAGCGCGCCGTCGATATCCATTCCCGTTACGACGGCCGTATCGGACTGGTCTCGGGCTCTGACGATATTGCTCTCGATTTCATGTTCTGGGGGGCGGATTCCTGGATTTGCGGCCCTGCCAACTGCATGGCCAAGGCCTGCGTCGACCTCGATCGGACATTCCGCTCCGGGGATCTCAAGGCGGCCCGCGACAAGATGATCGTGCTCTACAAGGCTATGAACATTCTCGAGAGCGGAAAGTTCGTTCAAAAGGTCAAATATGGTTGCGAGTTGCAGGGTCTGTCCGTCGGCAACTGCCGTGCACCGCTCGGCGAACTGACCGCCGAAGAGAAGGCCGAATTCAAGGCCGCCATGCAGCCCATCCTGAACTGGTGAAAAAAATCGGCGGGCGTTCTGGCGCCCACCGCCATGACATCAATGGAGAATGCGAGCATGACAACCGTGATTGTCGGCGCAGGGATCATCGGTACAGCCATCGCTTACGAGCTGCAGAAGCGCGGGCACCAGGTGGTTCTTGTCGACAAGGGTGAGATCGGACGCGGGGCGTCGTATGGCAACATGGCATCCATTGCCGTGACTGAATTCATGCCCGCCTCGCGCCCATCCATCTGGAAACAGATCCCCGGCTGGATGCTCGACCCTGAAGGGCCGGTGCGCGTTCGCCCCGGTTATATGCCAAAGCTTCTCCCTTGGTTCGCCCGCTTTGTCGCCGCCTCACGTCCGGGAAAATTGCGCCAGCTTGAAGCGCAGGGGGCAGCACTTTGCAAACGCGTCTTTGACGATCTCCTTCCTCTGCTTCGGGAAACCGGATTGGAAGGCGAGTTGACCGATGAAGGTTGCCTGTCGCTTTATCTCGATGAGAAGGAGTTTCGTGCCGACCGTGAACACATCGAGCTCCTCGAGCGGTTTGATTTTCCACATCAGCGCCTGAGTGGCGACGAGGCGCGTGAACTGGAGCCGGCGCTGGCAAAAAACATTGGCATGGCGGTTCTGTTCCCACAAAACCGCAGCCTGCGCGATCCTTTCCGCCTGGTGAGCCGTCTGGCGGACAAGTTCACGGCTCTTGGCGGTTCCGTTGCACGCGGCGAAGTGGTGGGGTTCGATAGGAACGATCGCATCACGGCCGTAAAACTCGCAGATGGCGGCTCGATCTCCGCCGACAAAGTCGTGATCTGCGGCGGTGCCCATAGTGGCCGCCTCTCGAAAATTCTTGGTGAGCCCATCCCGCTGGAGACCGAGCGGGGATATCATACCCAGATCATGACGCCCGGCATCTCCATGCGTCATTCAATTATCTGGCCGGCCCGCGCCTTCATGGTCACGCCCACGGCGGGTGGCATCAGGGTTGGTGGTACGGTCGAAATGGCGGGTCTCGATGCGGCCCCCGATTATCGGCGCTCAAAAGTGACGGTGCGACGGGCGCAGACCGCTCTGCCCAACCTCAAATGCGAGAATTTTTCCGAGTGGATGGGGCATCGTCCCGCCCTTCCTGACACGGTGCCGGTTCTGTCCGCCTCGGCAAAGACGTCAGGGATTTTCTACGCCACCGGTCACGGCCATCTCGGGGTAACTTACGCCGCCACAACTGCGCGGCTGATGGCTGATCTCATCACAGGCGCCCCGCCACCTATCGACATGCACCCCTATCGTATCGACCGTTTCTGATGGACGGTCGGTCAGACATAACCGTGTGAGGACACCATGCAGAACAGACTTTTCATCGACGGCCAATGGATCGCCCCTGCAGACGGTGCCATTCTTCCGGTGATCGACCCGGCGACGGAAGAGGTCATTCATCACATTGCGGCTGCCGGTCGGACGGAGGCGGATGCTGCAGTAAAAGCTGCGCGTGAAGCGTTTGACCATGGGCCGTGGCCAAGACTGTCTGGCAAGGAGCGTGCCTCCTATCTGCGTGCCATTGCACAGGGTATTCGAGACCGTCTGCCCGATCTGGCGCAGATGGAGACCCGTGACAACGGCAAGCCCCTGCCGGAATCCGAATGGGATCTTGCCGACGCTGCCGGCTGCTTCGACTTTTACGCCGATCTTGCCGAGGAGCTGGATGGCGAGGTCGAGGACATCAAGCTTGCCGACAACCGCTTTATCTCGAAAGCCGTGCGTGAGCCGCTTGGTGTTGCCGTCGCGATCGTGCCGTGGAACTACCCGTTGCTGATGGCGTCGTGGAAGGTTGCCCCGGCCCTTGCCGCCGGCTGCACCATGATCCTCAAACCAGCGGAGACGACATCGCTTACGGCGCTCGAACTCGGTGTTATTGCGGAAGCTGCGGGGTTGCCGAAAGGCGTCCTCAATATCCTCTCCGGAAAGGGGTCGGTGGTCGGGCAAGCTCTGGTTGATCACCCCGATGTTGACAAGGTTGCCTTCACCGGTTCGGGTCCGGTCGGCGCGCGTATCATGGCGGCCGGCGCGAAGGACATCAAACGCATCAGCCTCGAGCTTGGCGGCAAATCTCCCTTCGTGGTCTTCGCCGACGCCGACATCGAAAAGGCCGTTGAATGGATCATGTTCGGCATTTTCTGGAACCAGGGGCAGGTCTGCTCTGCGACATCGCGTGTACTGGTCGAGGCTGGTCTTTATCCGAGACTGCTGGACCGGCTCGTCGAGGAAGCCGGCAAGATCAGGATCGGCAATGGGCTAGACGCTGGAACGCTGCTTGGGCCTCTCGTCAACGAAGGACAGTACGATGATGTGCTGCGCCATATCGACCGGGCCGTCGAGCAAGGCGCGAACCTTGCCTGTGGCGGTCGGTATGACGGGTTTGAAAAAGGGTTCTGGGTTTCGCCGACAATCCTGACGGATGTGGCGCTCGACAGTGATGCCTGGATCGAGGAGATTTTCGGCCCCGTTGTCTGCATACGTCCGTTCGAAACCGAGGAAGAGGCGATCAGCCTTGCCAATGGGTCCCGCTTCGGGCTTGCGGCGGCTGTCATGTCCGCAGACGATGCCCGTTGCGAACGGGTTGCCGCAGCGTTCCGGGCCGGCATCGTCTGGATCAATTGCTCGCAGCCGACATTCACCGAAGCACCCTGGGGCGGCTACAAGCAGTCAGGCATTGGTCGTGAACTGGGCCGGTGGGGGCTCGACAATTATCTGGAGACCAAGCAGATCACCCGGCTGGTCAGCGATGAGCCATGGGGATGGTATCTGAAATGACCTTCGACAAGGTGCTCGATATCCTGCTTGTCCACTGCCAGGGCGAAAGCGGCAATGTGCTTGTTGGGGGTGCTCCGGACATCCCCGGTGAGACCATTCTCGACAAGATGAACCATCTGAATGATGTGGATCCCTCGTTGCGTCTGTTCTTGACGCGCGAACCGCGTGCCCAGGTGGTGCACACCACCAATCTGCTTCTGGCGCCGACCCGACCGGACGCCGACGCGGCATTTATCGTGTTGCAGCCTGACCGGGCGCACCCGATGTCCGGCTCCAACTGTATCTGCGTCGTGACGGCGCTTCTCGAAAGCGGTCGTTTGCAGATGGTCGAGCCGGAAACGGTCGTTCGCCTGGATACGGCAGCCGGGTTGATTGTCGCTCGAGCCAGATGCGAAGGCGGCCGCTGTCTGTCGGTCAGTCTCGATAATGTGCCCGCTTTCGTGCATCAACTCGACGTGGCCATCGACACACCCAAATGGGGGCTGATCACGGCGGACATTGCCTTTGGAGGTGTCTTTTACGCGCAGATCGATGTTGCGCAGATTGGGATGCGGATTGAGCCCGAAGCCGCACGTGCCCTGGCGGAAGCCGGTACCGAAATCAAGGCGCTTCTGTCCAGTCAGATCAAGGTCAGCCATCCGGAAATTCCAAGTCTGGATGAGATCGCCTATGTGATGTTCCGCGATTATCAACCGGATGGCTCCGTCATCACCTGCACAACACTGAAGCCGGGACGGGTTGATCGCTCTCCATGCGGAACTGGTTCGTCGGCTAATCTTGCCATCCTTCGTGCGAAGCATATGGCTGCGGTCGGAGACATAAGGGTTTCACGCAGCATCATCGGTGGAACCTTCACGGCCGAGATCCTCAGCGAGACCGATATTGCCGGTCGTCCCGCCGTTTTGCCGCGTATCACGGGTCAGGCTTATGTCTTCGGGCGGCAGCAACTGCGGCTTGATCCAGAAGATCCCTTCGCCCATGGTTTTGCCATGTCGGATACCTGGGGACCGCAAGTGGGGGAACTATGAAACTTTCCGGACAATCCATCCTCGTGACCGGCGCGACGGGCGCCATTGGGCAGGCCATATGTCAGGCTCTTGCTACCGAGGGTGCGCGTGTCGTTGTTCATTATGGCCGCAATCACGACGTTGCCGAAACGCTGGTGAGAACCCTGGGGGAAGGCCATTCGGCCGTCACCGCGGACCTCTCCAGTCCCGAGGGTGCGCAGCTTTTGTGGGATCAGTCGATTGCTGTGGCAGGCAAGCTTACCGGGCTGGTCAACAACGCCGGTATCCGCTCGGAGGTGGCAATCGACGCCCCGATGGACGAATGGCAACGGGTCTGGGCGCGTGAGATGCAGGTCAATTTCCTGTCTGCCGTCGATCTGTCGAAGCTCGCCATCCAGCATTTCCGCCATAACGGCGGTGGTCGCATCGTCAACATGGCGAGCCGCGCAGGTCAGCGTGGCTACACATCGAGCGCCATGGCCTATGGCGCATCAAAGGCTGCACTTATCAATCTCACCAAGTCAATTGCACAAAGCTATGGGCACGAGGGCATTACCTCCGTCGCGCTGGCGCCGGGGTGGGTGCGCACAGAGATGGCCAAAGCCTATATTGCCGAACATGGTGAGGCGGCAGCGCTCGCCGGCATTCCCATCGCCAGAATGGCCGACCCGCAAGAGATCGGCGAAATCACCGCATTTGCCTTCCGTCCTTCCCAGGCCTCCCTTAACGGTGCTGTGCTGGACGTGAATGGTGGCAGCTATATGAGGTAATCAGACATGCGCTTCCAGAACAAAGTTGTTATCGTTACCGGTGCCGCAGGTGGTATCGGCGGCGCCATCAGCAGCCGTTTTGCGGCAGAGGGCGCCCACGTCATCGTCACGGATATGAATGGCGAGGGAGCCGAGGCAACGGCAAGCCAGATCAGGGGAGAGGGTGGCTCTGCCCGGGCCGTGGCAAGTGATATCTCGAACGCCGAGGGCTGCCGCGCCATCATCGACGATGTGATTGCTCACGAGGGCCGGATTGACGTCCTTTGCAACAATGCCGGTATCAACAGGCGTGGCAATCTGCTGTCGTTGACGCCGGAGGACTGGCGTTTGAGCTTTGCCGTCAATATCGATGCGATGTTCCATCTTTGCCAGGCAGTGCTTCCGCATATGATCGAAGCCGGTGGCGGCGCTATCGTCAACACCGCGTCGCAATGGGGGCTTTACCCGGCACCGAACCACATTGCCTACAACGTCACAAAGGCGGCGGTTGCAAGCTTCACTCAGAACCTCGCCCGTGACTATGCGCCCAGCAAGGTGCGCGTCAACGCGGTCTGCCCCGGTGAAATTCACACGCCAATGCTGGAAGCGGGGGTCAAGCGTTCGGGACGCACCATTGCCGACCTTGACAAGCTCGTACCCTTCGGCCGCATTGGCAAACCGGAAGAGGTTGCAGCACTGGTGGCATTCCTGGCGTCTGAGGAGGCGGCCTTCATGTGCGGTTCCCTGGTCGAAATCACGGGTGCTCAGGCCGTTGCCTGAGATTTAGGGCTCGCTGTTTATCGCTACTGCGAGCCCGCTGCACTCATCATCTGCTGCATCCGTTCGATCAACCGATCGAGAACGGCTATTCTCTGCGCTCCGACAGGGCGTATGGCGTAATAGGAAACCTCAATCTTCGGTTCGAACGGTATTGCCACCACCTTCGCATCGGCGGAACGGAGACTGGTGTGGTCGACAATGCCGACCCCCATGCCCGCGGCGGCGAAATAACAACAGTTGAGCATAGAGGTTTCCATCGTGCTGATCGGCTGATGGTCTTCCGTCGAAAAGGCGCGGTCGAGCGCCAGTCGCAAAGGCGAATTTCTGCCGGGGATAAGAACACGTTCATCGAGCAGGTCGCCAGGCGTGACGACCTGACGGGATGCCAATCTGTGATCCGCCGTCATTGCTGCAACCGCGTAGGAACTGTGCAGAGGCGTGGCGTTCTTGTCCGCCATTCTGGGTGAGGCGAATACCAGCCCGAGATCATACCGGTTCTGGTCGACCATATCCCAGATGTAGCGGCTGTTTTCGACGTCGATGACCAGCGGAATATCCAGCCGGTCACCGATCACTTCGACAATTGCCTTGTGAAGATAAGGCCTTACCAGAGATGTGACGCTGCCAATCCGCAAGACGGTGTTCTTGTGTGCCCTTATGTCGTCTGCCGCCTGGGCGATCTGGTCGAGGCCGAGGTAGAGTCGCTCGACTTCCCGGTAGAACTCTGTCGCTTCAGCGGTTGGCACCAATCGCGCTCCCACGCGTTCAAACAGTCGCATTTGGACGATATCTTCGAGATCGCGGATAAGGCGGCTGACAGCAGGCTGCGTGACGTTCATGGCCTCGGCGGCAGCAGTGATGCCACCGGTCATCATTACGGCGCGAAATGCTTCGACCTGTCTTGGTTTCAGCCTCAACTTGCAGTCCCTCACATAACATTACGGCATGGCTTAAGTACAAAATGCAATTTTTCTTTTGCCAGGTAAAACGTTAATTCGTCTTTTACCCGCAGGGAGCGCGGGTCGGACAACCCGGAGGAGTCCCCGTTATGAAATTTTCTGTTTTCGCAGCCGCAATGGCAGCGTCCGTTTTTGCCATGCCGCTCGCGAGCGAGGCCCGGGATCTGACCGTTGGCCTGTCCGCCTCTACGACGTCCATGGACCCGCAATTCTATGTCGTCGGCCCGAACAGCGCGATGGCGCGCAACATTTTCGATGGTCTCGTCAACCAGGACGACAAGCAGCAGATCCAGCCGGCTCTGGCTGTTTCCTGGACAATCGTTGATGACACGACCTGGGAATTCAAGCTTCGAGAAGGCGTGAAGTTCCACGACGGCAGCGATTTTACCGCTGAAGACGTGGTCGCCAGCATCAAGCGCATTCCGCTTGCCTCGACCAACAGCCCAAGCTCGTTTGCCGCTTATGTGAAGGCCATTACCGAGGTCGAAGCTGTCGATCCTCTGACGGTCCGCATCAAGACATCAGGCCCGACGCCGCTGCTGCTCAACAACCTCAGCCGTATCGCCATGCTTCCGGCCGAAATGGAAAAGGTTACGACCGGCGAGATGAACACCGGTAAGGGTGTTGTTGGCACCGGCCCGTTCAAATTCGTTTCCTGGTCGCCGGACGACAATGTCGTTGTTGCGCGCAACGATACCTATTGGGGTGAAAAGGCTGCCTGGGACAAGGTTACCTTCCGCGTCTTCAAGAACCCGAGCGCCCGCGTGGCCGCCATGCTTTCGGGCGATGTGGACATGATCGAAAACATCCCGACGGCCGATACCCGCCGCCTGGAAGCTTCGGACAAGATGAAGGTCATTAACATTGCCGGCAACCGCATCATGTACCTGCATATGGATCAGGGCCGTGAAGAATCGCCTTTCGCAAAGGGGGCTAATGGCAAGAACCCGCTGCTGAAACCGGAAGTCCGTCGCGCGCTGTCGCTATCCATCAACCGTGAAGCGCTTGTCGACCGTATCATGGACGGCCAGGGCGTGCCGGCCGGTCAGGTCGTTCCGGAAGGGTATTTCGGGTACGATCCAGCCATCAAGGTTGATGCCTATGACCCGAACAAGGCCAAGGAACTGCTGGCGAAAGCGGGTTATCCCGACGGTTTCCAGCTGACCTTCCATGCATCGAACGACCGTTATCCTAATGACAGCAAGGTTGCGCAGGCCATTGGCCAGTTCTTCAGCCGTGTTGGCGTGAAAACGGAAGTCGCGACGCTGCCGGGCAGCGTCTATTTCACACGCGCCTCGAATCTCGAATTTTCGTTCATCATGGGCGGTGCTGCCGTTGAAACGGGTGAGGCTTCCGGCGTTCTCGGACCGATCCTCGAAACCTACGGCGAAAAGGCCGGCCAGGGCAATCGCGGTCGTTACTCCAACCCGGAGTTCGACAAGGCTCTGAACGAAGCCCGATCAACGCTCGACGACGCAAAGCGTGAGGAACTTCTGAAGAAGGCCACTGAAATCGCAATGACGGATCTCGGTGTCATTCCGGTTTTCTATCTCGCCAACACCTGGGCGGTGAAGAGCGACATCAACTACGCCGGTCGCTCCGACGGTTACACGCTTCCCTACTACGTGAAGCCGAACTGATCGAAGAACAAGGAGCGGTCCACCATGTCTTTCAGCGGTGTATTTCCCTATCTCGTCTCACCGGTTGATAGCGCCGGTCAGGTGATGCAAGGTGTGCTGACGGATCTGGTGGATCATCTGATCGACGCTGGCGTCCATGGTCTGGCGCCGCTCGGCAGCACGGGTGAATTTTCCTATCTCTCCCAAGAGCAAAGACGCCGCGTCGTCGACACCGTGATCTCGGCCAATCGGGGCCGGGTTCCCGTTGTCGCCGGCGTGGCGTCGACATCCACTGCCGATGCCGTTGCCCAGACGGAATACATGGTAGAGGCCGGCGCAGATGGCATTCTGGCGATCCTCGAAGCGTATTTCCCGGTCAGTGACGAGGGCGTCGAAGCCTATTTCACCGCCATCGCCAAGGCGGCCAAAGGTCGTCCGGTGGTGCTCTACACCAATCCGCAGTTCCAGCGGTCCGATCTGTCTTTGCCGGTCATCGAACGACTGAGCAGGATCGATAACATCCGCTACATCAAGGACGCCTCGACCAACACGGGGCGGCTGCTCTCGATCATTGAGCGGACCCGTGGCCGCATGGAGGTATTTGCAGCCTCCGCGCATATTCCGGTCTGCGTGATGATGATTGGCGGGGTCGGCTGGATGGCCGGTCCAGCCTGCATCGTGCCCAAGCAGAGCATTGCACTCTACGAGGCGGCCAAGGCCGGCGACTGGACGCGTGCGATGGACCTTCAACGGCCGATGTGGAAGGTCAACGAGATTTTCGCGAAATATTCGATCGCCGCCTGCATCAAGACGGCGCTCGATCTGCAGGGTTTTGCCGTCGGTGCGCCAATGCATCCGCAAATGCCGCTCGGTGAGGCCGCGCGAGCGGAAATCGCCAGCGTGCTGCGCGATATTGGCGCGCTCTGAATTTTCTGATCCCACACATTGAAGGCATTGAGAATGAAGCCGATTTCGATCATCGTCGATTGTGATCCCGGTATCGATGACACGATTGCCCTGTTGACCGCATTCGTGTCGCCGGAACTCAAGATTCTGGGCATCACACCGGTCTGTGGCAACCAGCCGCTCGAGCGCACGGTGCGCAATGCGTTGCAGGTTTGCGAACTTGGCAACCGTATCGATATTCCGGTTTATGCCGGTTGCTTCCGGCCGATGCTGCGTGAGCCGATCCATGGGCAGTTTCATGGCAAGACCGGACTTGGCAACACCGTGTTGCCGGAACCGGTGAAAAAGGCCGAAGAAACGTCTGCCGTCGATTTCCTGATTGATGCGCTGTCCAAGGCCGCAGAGCAGGGCGAGCGTATCACGCTCTGCTGCCTGGGGCCGCTGACCAACGTCGCGGTCGCCCTGCGCATGAAACCGCAGATCGCCGAAGGCATCGAACGCATCGTGATGATGGGTGGTGCCTATCGCGAGCCGGGTAACCGCACAATGACCTCGGAATTCAACGTTCTGGCCGATCCGCATGCCGCTCATGTCGTGTTTTCGACTGGCATTCCACTGGTTGCCTTGTCGCTTGATGCCACGCATCAGGTCATGCTGAAGCCGGAACATGTCGCCGAGTTTTCGCGTGTCAGCGGTCGCATCTCCGAAACACTGGCCGAGTTGATGGCATTTTGGGATCGTAACGATGTGCGTCGTTATGGTTCGCGCGGGGGTCCGCTGCATGATCCCCTGGTCATGGCCTATATCCTTGCGCCACATCTGTTCGAAACCGAGAAAGCCCGCGTTTTCGTCGAATATGAAAGCGAACTCTGCATGGGTCAGACGATTGCCGACTGGTACGGTAAGAGCGGCCTCGAACCGAATGCCGACATCGTTACGAAGGTCGATGCGGAAGGCGTTATTGCCTTCTTCCTTGAGCGCCTGTCGCGTTATGCCGAAAAGGCCATGGCATGAGTATCCACAAGGTCATCATTGATGCGGACCCGGGCGTGGACGATGCCGCCGCCATCCTGATGGCGCTTGCCTCGCCTGAAATCGAGGTTCTCGGCCTGTCGATCGTGGCTGGCAACGTGCCGCTCGGCGATACCGTCACGAATGCCTGCAAGCTTGTTGGGCTCAGTGGTCGCCGCGACGTACCGGTTCATGCCGGTGCGAGTGGCCCTCTGGTACGTGAGCAGGTTTACGGCAAATATGCCCGGATCGGCTCCTTTGACGATACGCTGGTTAAGGCTGGCGATATCGTGCCGTCGCAAGAAGGTGCTGTTCAGTTCATCGTGCGATTGGCGCGTGCTGCTGCAGCTGCAGGCGAACAGATCACCATCTGTGCCATCGGACCTATGACCAATGTGGCGCTGGCGTTGATCCAGCATACGGATGTTGCCCGTGGCATTCGCCAGATCGTTTCAATGGGTGGTGCGTTCACGGCTCTCGGGCACCGCACGCCCTGGGCAGAATTCAACATCTACGCCGACCCGCATGCGGCGGAAATCGTCTTCCAGTCCGGCGTACCCATCGTGCTGATGCCGCTCGACATGACATTTCAGGCGCTTTTCACCGCCGACCATTTCCAGCGCTTTCGCGCGGGTGGCGAAGCGGGTGCTGCGCTTTACAATCTCTTCTCCACCTTCGACCGCAGCGATGAAAAACGCTTTGGTCGTCCGGGCGGACCGATCCATGATGCGACAACGATCGCCTGGTTGATCCGGCCCGAACTGTTCACCAGCCGCGAGGCTTTTGTCGGCGTTCAGGTCACGGGCCTGACGATGGGTTATACCTATGCCGATTTCTACAAGAAGATGGACCGGCCGGCCAATGCCACTGTCGTCACCGATGTCGACGAAGCCGGGTTCATCGAATTGCTGATCGAGCGCATCGCCCGCCATGGCGACGACGCGCTCGACAGACGAACCCTGGGAGGCTCACACGCATGAGCGGATATCTCTTAAGCCGGTCGCTCCAGACCATACTCACACTGTTTGTCATGTCGGTCCTGGTTTTTGCCGGCCTCTATCTCGTCGGCAACCCTGTCGACGTGCTGTTGAGCCCGACCGCGACACCGGCCGAGCGCCTGCAGGTTATCCAGTCCTTTGGTCTCGATAAATCTGTCTGGGAACAATACTGGATCTTCCTCAGCAACGCCCTTTCGGGCGATCTCGGCAACTCCTTCGTGTTCAATCAGCCAGCGCTGACACTCATCATGAACCGCATGCCCGCGACACTCGAGCTCGCTTTTGTGGCGCTCGCCATGGCGCTGGTGATCGGTATTCCGCTGGGTGTTTACGCCGGCCTGAAGCCGAAAGGCTTCATCTCCAAATCGATCATGACCTTCTCGATCCTCGGTTTCAGCTTGCCGACCTTCTGGATTGGTCTTGTGATGATTATGCTGTTCAGCGTGTATTATGGCTGGCTTCCGTCCTCCGGTCGCGGGGACACCGTCAATGTGCTTGGCGTCCCGCTGTCGATGTTCACCTGGGATGGCCTGTCGCATCTTCTGCTGCCGGCGTTCAATCTGGCGCTCTTCAAGATTTCGCTGGTTATTCGTCTGACCCGCGCGGGCGTGATGGAAACGATGCAGCTCGATTTCGTCCGTTTTGCCCGCGCCAAGGGCCTGCCGGAACGCCGCATCGTTACCGTGCATGTGCTTAAAAACACCCTGATCCCGCTGATCACGGTTATCGGCCTCGAACTCGGCTCGCTGATCGCCTTTGCGGTTGTCACCGAAACCATCTTTGCATGGCCGGGAATGGGCAAGCTGATCATCGACGCCATCGGTGTTCTCGATCGTCCCGTCATCCTTGCTTATCTGATGATCACCGTCGTGATGTTCAGCGTCATCAATCTTCTGGTCGACATCCTCTATTCGATCGTCGATCCCCGCGTCCGTCTTGAGGGGAACTCGTGATGACCGACAACAACAGCTCGACCGTTTCGGTCCATGCCGCAGCAAACAGCGGCGCAAAATCCGCCTCGCGTTCGCCATCGCGTGAAGTTCTTTTCGCGCTGATGCGTGACAAGCTGGCGCTGCTTGGTCTCGTTCTGGTGACGGTGTTCATTCTCGCCGCCATCTTTGCTCCGATGATTGCGCCGCAGAACCCTTATGATCTGGCGCAGCTCGATATTCTCGATGGTCGCCTGCCGCCCGGTTCGGAAAGCATGTCGGGTATGACCTACCTGATCGGTACCGACACGCAGGGCCGTGACCTGTTCAGTGCCATTCTCTACGGCTTGCGAACCAGTATTCTCGTGGGTCTTTCCAGTGCGGCGATCGCACTTGTCATCGGTGCGTCGATCGGTCTGACCAGCGCCTATGTCGGCGGCCGGCTGGACTCGGTCCTGATGCGTATCGTCGACATTCAGCTCAGTTTCCCGGCCATTCTGATTGCGCTCATCTTCCTCGCCATTCTCGGCCAGGGCGTCGACAAGATCATTCTGGCGCTGGTGGTCACGCAGTGGGCCTATTATGCCCGTACGATCCGCGGCTCCGCCCTGGTTGAGCGCAAGCGGGCTTACGTCGATGCAGCCCGTTCGATGGCGTTGCCAGACCGCAGCATCCTTTTCCGGCATATTCTGCCCAACTGCCTGCCGCCGCTGATCGTCGTCGCAACCATGCGCGTCGCCTATGCCATCATGCTGGAGGCAACGCTCTCCTTCCTGGGCATAGGCTTGCCGGTCACTGAACCCTCGCTTGGCCTGCTGATTTCGAATGGCTTCGAATACCTGCTGTCCGGCGACTACTGGATCAGCTTCTTCCCGGGCATTGCCCTTCTGTTGCTCATCGTCGCGATCAACCTGATCGGCGATTCCCTGCGCGACATCCTCAATCCGCGTCGTGAGGGCTAAGATCATGACCAAACCTATTCTTTCGATTTCCAACCTCAACACGGCATTCCGTGTTGGCGGTGAGTGGCGCAACGTCGTGCATGATGTCAGCTTCGATATCGCGCCGAAGGAAACCGTTGCGGTCGTCGGCGAATCCGGCTCCGGCAAGAGCGTGACCGCCATGTCTATCATGCGGCTCCTGTCGCCAGGCAACTCGCGCGTCACCGGCAAGATCGAATTCGAGGGCAAGGATCTTCTGTCGATCCCGCTCGACGACATGCAGAAAATCCGCGGCAACCGCATCGGCATGATCTTCCAGGAGCCGATGACGTCGCTCAATCCGGTGCTGAAGATCGGTGAGCAGATCACCGAGGTGCTGCGTCAGCATCGCGGCATGTCGGAAGCGCAGGCGCAGGCGGAAGCCGTGCGGCTTCTCGAAAAAGTCCGCATTCCCTCGGCCAAGTCGCGCCTCAACGAATACCCGATGAACTTTTCGGGCGGCATGCGTCAACGCGTCGTCATCGCCATTGCACTTGCCTGCGATCCCAAGTTGCTGATCGCCGACGAACCGACGACCGCGCTCGACGTGACCATCCAGGCGCAGATTCTCGAGCTGATCAAGACGTTGCAGGAAGAAGAGGGCATGTCTGTTCTCTTCATCACTCACGACATGGGTGTTGTTGCGGAAATCTCCGACCGGACGGTGGTGATGTATCGTGGCGAGCAGGTCGAGACCGGCACGACGCACGATCTCTTCGCGGGTGCCAAGCATCCCTACACCCGCGCCCTTTTGTCGGCCGTGCCGCAGCTCGGCTCAATGACCGGGAAGGACCGTCCGTTGCGGTTCCCGCAGGTAGACATGGCAACCGGCGAAATCCAGCCGGTCAAGCCCACTGAAGATACGGTCAAGCGCGACCAGCCGCCGATCCTCAAGGTCGATAACCTCGTCACGCGCTTTCCGATCAAGAAGGGGTTCCTGCGCAAGACCATCGGTCGCATTCACGCGGTCGAGGGCGTTTCGCTGGAACTGCGTCAGGGAGAAACGCTGTCTCTGGTCGGCGAATCCGGTTGCGGGAAGTCGACGACCGGTCGATCGATCATCCGTCTGACCGATGCGGTTTCAGGCGAAGTCCAGATTGACGGCAAGAACGTCTTGAAAGCTGGAAAGACCGATCTCGCCAATATCCGTCGTGAAGCGCAGATGATCTTTCAGGACCCGTTCGAAAGTCTCAATCCGCGCATTCGTGTCGGTCAGGCGATTGCCGAACCGATCATCACCCATGGTCTGGCGCCAGCCTCGCAGGCGCGTCAGCGCGTTGGCGAACTTCTCGAACGTGTCGGTCTGTCCGCGTCGATGGCGGATCGTTTCCCGCACGAGTTTTCCGGTGGCCAGCGTCAGCGTGTGTGTATCGCCCGCGCCCTCGCGCTGGAACCAAAGCTTCTGATTGCCGACGAATCCGTGTCCGCGCTCGACGTGTCGGTCAAGGCTCAGGTCATCAATCTGATGCTCGACCTGCAGGAGAAATACGGTCTCGGCTACCTGTTCATCAGCCATGACATGGCGGTTGTCGAGCGCATCAGCCACCGTGTCGCCGTCATGTATCTCGGCGAAATCGTCGAGATCGGTCCGCGTCAGGCCGTTTTCGAAAACCCGCAGCACGAATATACCAAACGTCTGATGGCCGCGGTTCCGATTGCAGATCCATCGCGTCGGCAGACACGCCGCATCTCCAATGACGAGATCAAAAGCCCGTTCCGCGCTGCCGATTATGTGCCGCCGAAGCGGACTTACGAAGAAGCCGGCGAAGGCCACTTCGTTCAGATCGCGTAAGGAAACCATGCCATGATCATCACCTTCGGCTCAATCAATGTCGACTTCGTGTACGAGGTCGAGGACATGCCGCAGCCGGGCCAGACGCTGCTTGCGAGACGCTTCCGCACGGAAGCCGGTGGCAAAGGGGCCAATCAGGGGCTTGCTGCAGCCCGCGATGGGGCGGAGGTGGTGATGGTGGGTGCTGTCGGCCAGGATGGTCTGGCAGAGACCGGACTGCAGAACCTCAAGACGGCAACGGATATCAGCCGTGTGGCCATTCTTCGCGAACCGACTGGCAATGCCTCGATCCATATCGACGCCAAGGGGCGGAATATGATTGTGGTCGCAGCCGGTGCCAACCTGGCGGTTTCTTCCGATAGCGTGGAGGAGGACCTGTTGCAACGGGCGAATGTCGTGCTCATGCAAATGGAAAACGATGTGGCGGAGGTGGAAAAGCTCATCCGCCGCACGCATGCCTCCAGTGCCACCTCAATCCTCAACCTCGCACCGGCATTTCCCTTGTCGGAAGAGGTTCTCTCTTTGTGCGATCTGATCGTCGTCAATGAAGACGAAGCCGAGGCTTTGGCGGGTTGGCTCGGCTGCGGTGTATCGGCGGAGGACCTGTCCGCGCGCCTTGGTACCGGTGTCCTGCGTACACTTGGCGGTGACGGCGCCGAAGCCGTCGCATTTGGCGACAAGGTGCGGGTCGCGGCCATGTCGATTGAGGTGAAAGACACGACGGCGGCAGGTGATTGTTTCGTTGGTGTCCTTGCCTCGGCGCTTGATCGCGGCCTTTCTCTGAAAGAGGCCATGCAGCGCGCCTCGATTGCAGCGGGTTTGGCGTGCTCGCGGCCTGGAAGCCAGAGCAGTCTTCCTCAGCGAGACGAGACGGACAGGGTCATCTTCTGATCCCTGTTGCCTCCTGAAATTTCCCAGGTGCGTCGGAGAGTCAGAGCGAAACGGCATCCTCTCCGCCTTGAATGACGATTCTTGGCGGCCTGATTGGAACTTCTGCACCGTCTGGCGTCTTTTTACCGCATGGGCGCGCCACTGAAGAAAACCGACCGGCTGCAAGATGATCTCGACATTCGGGATGCGATCATCCACGTCCTCTATCTGAAACTCGTTGCCGAACGCGAGACGCGCGAAGCGATTATTGACGCTGCAAGGTCGGGTGCCGCACCGGAAGTGATTGAGGCGATTGCGTCAGACCCTGTTCCCGTGATCGATGAATTCGGACAACAGGAAACGGTCCGCAAGCTCCTGCATCAATTCTCGAAGATGAAGTCCCGTTCTTCGGGAACGAAGATCGGGCCGGGCCGGTGAAGTCATGTCCGGAAAACTCTCGACCTATCAAAGCAAACGCGATTTCAAGAAGACGACAGAGCCCGCCGGAACGGTCGAGATAAAGCCATCGCGGCGTCTTCGCTTTGTCATGCAGAAACACGATGCGACCCGCCTCCATTACGATCTTCGCCTTGAGCTTGATGGGGTGTTCAAGTCATGGGCCGTGACGCGCGGTCCTTCACTCGATCCGGCAGACAAACGCCTGGCAGTCGAAGTTGAAGACCATCCGCTCGATTACGGCGATTTCGAAGGCACGATCCCGAAAGGTGAATATGGCGGTGGCACGGTCATGCTGTGGGACCGTGGTTATTGGGAGCCGGAGGGTGACATGTCGCCGGAAGATGCGCTCAAAAAAGGCGACCTCAAATTCGTCCTCAGCGGGGATCGCCTGCAAGGCAGCTTCGTGCTTGTTCGCATGAAACACGACCGAAACGGCGGCAAGCGGACCAACTGGCTGCTGATAAAGCATCGCGACGATAAATCCGTCAGCCGGAACGGTGGCGCAATTCTCAATCGGGAAAAAACGTCGGTGGCGTCGGGCCGGGAGATGGCGGCGATCGCTGCCGGCACAGGGCGAAAGCCAAAGCCATTCATGTTGAGTGAAGCCGTTATCGGTGCCGACGCCGTATGGGACAGCAGCGAAGGGCGTGCGGCGGAAGAGAGGCAAAAGCAGCGACAGCGCGAGGCCAGAAAAAAAAGACCTGCGGCAAGCTCGATGCCCGCCTTCGTCCCGCCGCAGCTTTGCAAGTCTCAGGAGAGGCCACCATCTTCGACAGGATGGCTGCATGAAATCAAGTTCGACGGTTACCGTATCCAGATGCGTGTGGAGGCAGGCGAGGTTCAGCTCAAAACGCGCAAGGGGCTCGACTGGACAAAACGTTTCAGCCACATCGCCGGCGATGCCGCCGATCTTCCCGATGTTATCGTCGATGGCGAAATCTGTGCGCTGGATCGCAGCGGCGCACCGGATTTTTCAGCACTTCAGGCGGCCTTGTCGGAGGGGCAAACCGAGCATCTGGTCTTTTTCGCTTTCGATCTCTTGTTTGATGGCGACGCTGATCTACGCGATCTGCCGCTTCAGGAGCGGAAATCACGGCTTAAGGCACTTCTCGCGGAAGCAAAGGCCGGTGAGCGCATACGTTATGCCGATCATTTCGATACGGGCGGCGATGCCGTCCTTCGCTCGGCATGCCGGCTGTCTCTGGAGGGGATTGTATCAAAGAAGGCGGATGCGCCTTATCAGTCCGGTCGAAGTGATAGCTGGATAAAATCCAAGTGCCGGGCAGGTCATGAAGTGGTCATCGGCGGTTACGCCACAACCAACGGACGGTTTCGGTCTCTTCTGGTCGGTGTCCATCGCGACAAGCACTTCGTCCATGTCGGCCGTGTCGGTACCGGTTTCGGCGCTGGCAGAGCCGATATGCTGATGGAAATGTTGGTGCCGCTGCAGGTCTCCCGTTCGCCCTTTACCGGGATGGGCGCACCGAAAAAGACGACCGACATCCATTGGGTGAAACCGGAATGCGTTGCCGAAATCGAATTCGCGGGATGGACGGCGGATGGGCAGGTGCGTCAGGCTGCATTCAAGGGGTTGAGGGAAGACAAACCGGCCGGTGAGGTGACGACGGAGGTCGCGGCATCGGTCGATCCGGTGAAACCCGGTGAAGCGCCGGTGCAGAAATCTGCTTCAAGGGCCACAGGCCGAAAGGGTGCAAAAGTGGAGATCATGGGTGTCCTCATTTCCAACCCTGACAAGGTGCTCTGGCCGGATAAAGACGATCCCGTGACCAAGGAGGATCTGGCTCACTATTTCGAGGCTGTGGGGGATTGGATGATCGGTCACGTCAGGGGCAGACCCTGCTCGGTCATCCGGGCGCCTGATGGGATCGGCGGCGAGCAATTCTTCCAGCGCCATGCCATGCCTGGCATGTCGAACCTGCTGGAGCTCGTCAAAGTCTCCGGTGACAAGAAGCCCTATCTGCAGGTCGACCGGATTGAGGGGCTGGCAGCACTGGCACAGGTTGCGTCACTCGAACTTCATCCCTGGAATTGCCATCCGGGTGAGCCGGAATTGCCTGGCCGTCTGGTCTTTGATCTCGATCCAGGCCCCGACGTTGCCTTTTCCATTGTGGTCGAGACGGCGCGCGATTTCCGCGACCGTCTGGATGAGCTTGGTCTTGTCAGTTTCTGCAAGACGACCGGTGGCAAGGGGTTGCATGTGGTTACGCCATTGAAGGCCGCAAAAGGTGCGTCGCCCGACTGGGATGAGGCAAAGGATTTTGCTCGGCGGGTTTGTGAGTTGATGGTCGAGGAGAAACCCGACCTCTATCTGACCAAAATGGCAAAAAAGCTTCGGGACGGGCGTATCTTTCTCGATTATCTGCGCAATGACCGCATGGCGACCGCGGTTGCTCCTCTGTCACCGCGTGCGCGGCCCGGTGCTACGGTCTCGATGCCGCTGACATGGACGCAGGTGAAATCGGATCTTGATCCCAAGCGGTTTACGATACGGACGGTCCCATCATTGCTCGGCAAGAGCGAGGCGTGGAAGGATTACGATCAATCGGGCCGCTCGCTGGCGGAAGCCATTAAACGTCTAAAAAAATTGAGCTGAGGCGCAGCATTTGAGAGGCCTTCGGCTATTTCGTCTTTTTCGATCGACGATTGTCTGCCTCGACCGATTTGCGTAGCGCATCCATGATGTTGATCACGTTGCTCGGTTTCTCTGTCTCCGTTTCGTTGGGCTTTTTGGCTGCGGTCGGCTTACGCTGCTTTTTCTTGGACTTGATGAGATCAAGGAGGTTTTCCTGGACCGGATCGGAGACCATCTTGCCGTCCCAATGCCGGGTCTGCGTCTTGATGAGTTTGCGAATTAAAGGAAGCGCTTCTCTTTCGGTTTTTGTTTCGGTCAAGCCGACGAAATAATCGCCTGCCTCTCGCACTTCGTCGCCATATCTCAACGTCCAAAGTACAATTCCCTTGCCGCGTGGCTCGAGCATGACCGCCCGTTCACGGCGTCCAAGCACCAGCCTGGAAATACCGACCATTTTCTGCTGTTCCATGGCGGCGCGAATGACGGCAAAGGCCTCTTCACTGACCTTGTCGTTGGGTGTGAGATAATACGGCTTGTCCAACCAGATCCAATCAATCTCGTCACGTGGGGTGAAGGTCGAAATGTCGATCGTTTTCGTGCTTTCCAGTGCGACGTGCTCGAGGTCTTCATCCTCAAGCATGACATAATCATCATCGCCGCGCTGATACCCTTTCACCTCGTCCTGTTCGCGGACCCCCTTACCGGTAACGGCATCGACGTAGTGGCTTTGAACGCGGTTGCCCGTCTCGCGATTGAGAGTATGGAATTTCACCTTTTCGCTGTCGGACGTTGCCGGCGTCATCTCCACCGAACAGGTGACGAGGGATAGTTTCAGATAACCTTTCCAATGGGGACGAAGTGGCATGATGGCAATCTCCGTTTCATCCGGCCTTCCGGCGCGGCGATGACGACGAGGCGATCTTGTTGCTGGAAGCCTTCTTCCGCGCTGGATTGGTGTTGGCAGATTCACGCTTCGCTGTAGACGCCTTCATGGCCTGCGCGCTCTCTCGCAACGCCTGCAGAAGGTCGCTGGGTTTCGAGGCTTTTGGAGCAGCAATCTTCTTGAACGGCTTGCCCTCGATCTTCGCCTTCACCAGTTCGGCCAGTGCATCCTCGTAGCGGTCGTCGAATTTCGAGACGTCAAAGCTGCCGCGTTTCGTTCCAATGATATGAGCAGCAAGATCGAGCATCTCGGCGTCAATTTTGATGTCGGTCATTTCTTGGAAAGCGTCCTCGGCCGGGCGAACCTCGTAATCGAAGTTCAGTGTGGTGCCGATCAGGCCATCGCCACTGGGACGGATCAACAGGGTGCGAAGACGGCGAAAAAGTACGGTACTGGAAATGGCGGCAACTTTGGCCTCCCTCATGCCGTCGCGCAGCAACGCAAACGCTTCCTCGCCCATTTTCTGCGGAGCCAGATAATAGGGTTTGTCGAAATAGACGTCGTCGATTTCCGTGCAGGCTATGAACGCGTCTATGGCAAGTGTCTTGTCGCTGTTGGGAATGGCTGCGGCGATCTCCTCCGGCTCCAGCATGACATATCGGCCATTGCCGGTTTCATAACCCTTCACCTGGTCGTCGTGTTCGACGACATCTCCCGTCTCGCTGTCGATGAACTCGCGACGGACGCGATTTCCGGTCTTTCGGTTGAGAATGTTGAAGCTGATCCGTTCGGAGGAGGATGCTGCAGTGTAAAGTGCCACCGGACAGGTGACCTCCCCGAACTTGATATAGCCCTTCCAGTTGGCGCGCGGTGCCGCCATCTCCGTGACTCCCAATACGGACAATAACGCTAAACGAAGCGGCTGGTGATTCGTTCCGCCGCTGCGGCCCGATCAGCTCAACAGATCTTCATTCACGCAGTGGTGTTCACGGGTCGGCATAACCGCGCGGCTTGATGCGGATTTCACGATTGGTCGTGTCGTTTACGAAGATGAAAGCGCCGCCCGCTGTTGAATGGGCAGGGACATAGTCGAGGATGACCTCAACGCTTTCCAATACGTTTCCAGCGTCGATGACTTCGCCCCTGACAGTCACTGCGGCGGCAGTTCGGTCAGAACGGTTCAGCACCTGAAACTCGACGCGATGGCCGGATTCAATGACGCTGTCCTGTCCGACCTGTATGGCAAGATCCGGAGGGTTGCTATTTTGGGTCAGTGCCTCGTAGCCGACCCACGCCAGAATACTAGCGACCAACAGGCCTGAAAGTACACCGGTGGCCCACTCGATCCAATGAGGTTCCTGTGCTTCGGGGTGTTTTGACTTGCTGGCCATGCGCCCTCGCTAAAGAATGAGACGTGCGGCTGCAGCGCCGATTGCGCCTGGAAACGACAGAACGATAGTCGACATCAGCATCTGCGTCGGTACCGTGTGATCGAGCCGCCCGAATATCCAGAGCACATAGAGGCTGACGATCAGTGCAACGACGTAACCGGGAAGGGTGAAGCGGAAAAAGACATGCCACCGCGGTGTATCATCCGGTATCTCGTGGGTGCCTCTGAACGAAACGGCATAAACGAACCCGTGCATGATGGCGATCGATAGCAGAATGGCGACAAAAGCATGCCAAGGTGTCATCCTGTAGGAAATGAGGATTACTTCTTCAGTCGGAGCGACATTCAGGTTGAGAAAAAGCGCGCCGACCGCCATGAGGAAAAGCTCGCGACTGTAGCGAGTTGAGAGCTGCCCTTCGACAGGATCGTTTTCATCCACGTCGCTGTTCTTATCTTCTTCATCGCTCGTATCCGCCTTGTCTCCGAACTGTGAGCGACCGAGCAACGCGCCGATACTTGCCGGTACAGCCTGGATCGCGATCTTTCCGAGCATTTCCGAAAATGGCATGTCTGGCTTGATGTCTCCAAGCAAGACAAGGATTGCAGCACTCATGACAACGCCAAGTGCATAGGCGATCATGGCGTCGCGATACGCCTCACGCCATGTGGACGTCCGTTCGAAGCCGATCATCCTTGCGAGCAAGATCAGGAGCGGAATGTTGAGAAGCAGCAGAACGAACAACCTGTAACGCTCGATGTAAAATCCAAGCTGCCACAACTCCATGGTCATCAGCATGGGAATGCCGAAAAGCAGGGCGCCGGCGGCACCGCGAGCGATGCCAATCGCAAATTCTGTCAGCTCTGGTGGTTCCGCCGTTCTGATTGAAGCGCCTGCCATTGCCGTTTCTCTCTTCTGCACCCGGATGCGTGCCCGCCGATCGCGTGAAGCGCGTTTCATTAATTGCGGCGACTGCAAATCGTTCCAAGTGCAATGGTTTTGGGACTGACTGCGTGAGGCGGAACCAAACATCCCTTTTCCTCATTGCTTGATGGCGACCGAGCCCCGGCCCGATAGGCGCAGGGATCTTCTTCTTTTATCAGTTCAGTGCGAGTGTGTGAGCATGCGTGATATGGATCAGCAGAAGCGCCGGGTTCTGATTACGGGCGCCAGTGTTGCTGGTACGACATTGGCCTGGTGGCTTAATCATTGGGGATTTGACGTCACGGTCGTGGAGCGCCATTCCCAGTTTCGCGACGGCGGCCAGAATATCGATGTCCGGGGTGCAGGGCGGGACGTGCTCCATAAGATGCGGCTCGAAGACGTGGTAGCCAGGAATGGAACTGGCGAAGAGGGCATCCGCTTCGTCGACGAAAACAACGAGACGATTGCCGAATTCGACGTTGATGAAATTGGCCCCGATGGGCCGACGGCGGAGCTGGAAATTCTGCGCGGCGATCTCGCAAGAATCCTCTTCGAGGCTTGCGGGCACGATACCCGGTTTCGCTTCGGCGATTGTATCGAGGATATCGATGACCAGAAAGATGGTGCTGTCGTAACATTCAAATCTGGCAATCAGGAAAACTACGATCTGGTGATTGTTGCCGAAGGCGTCGGATCATCAACTCGGGAAATGTTCTTCATGGGGGAGAATGATCCGCGATGGCTCGATGTCATCATGGGTTACTTCACCATCCCCAAAAGCGAGAGCGACGTTGATCATTGCCGCATTTACACAGCCGGCGAAGGCCGGAGCATATGGTTGCGGCCCGACAACAAAGGGACAACGCGCGTTATCCTCGTTGTGCAGAAAAAGCCAGATGAAGAAGACGCGTTATCGCCTGAAGAGCAGAAGGAATTTCTGAGACAGCATTTCCACGATGCCGGCTGGGAGGCACCTCGCGTGCTGCAGGGGCTCAACACCACCGATGATCTATATTTCGACGTTCTTCGCCAGGTGAAGATGGAGCGCTGGTCGAGCGGCCACGTTGTTTTGACTGGCGATGCCGCATGGTGTGCAACCCCGATTTCAGGGATTGGCACCACGCTTGCCATTGTTGGAGCCTATGTTCTTGCCGGAGAACTGGCGACCGCCAAAGATCTTGATACGGCGCTGCATCGCTATGACGAGCTGATGAGGCCCTATGTCGAGAAGGGGCAGGGGGTGCCAAAAATTGCACCCAAAATGCTGCAGCCGCAAACCCGCTTCGGTGTTGCTCTCCAGCATGCGGTGCTGAGAGTGGCCGCGAGCCCCGGCGTCAAAAAGATCGTGACAAAATTCTTCACGCCCGACGCCGACGAGTTCACGGTCCCTGACTACGATCGGGATAGACGCTGAAAAGGGCGAAGACCACTAAGCTGATCCTCGCCTTGCTCCCAGATTAGACGCGCTGCAGTGCGACGGCGATGCCCTGGCCGACGCCAATGCACATGGTGGCAAGAGCATATTGGCCGTGTCCGAGCGAAAGCTCCATGGCGGCAGTACCACTGATGCGGGCGCCCGACATCCCCAGTGGATGGCCGAGTGCGATCGCGCCTCCGTTCGGATTGACGTTCTCCGCCTCATCCGAGAGACCTAGGTCTCTGAGCACAGCAATGCCCTGCGACGCGAAGGCTTCGTTCAGTTCGATGACATCGAACTGCGAAGGGGTGAGGCCAAGTCGTGCGCAAAGTTTGTGCGTGGCTGGCGCTGGCCCAAATCCCATAACGCGCGGTGCAACACCGGCTGTGGCCCCACCCATGATACGCGCAATCGGTGTCAGACCGTATTTGCGTGCGGCGGCTTCCGATGCGATGATGAGGGCTGCAGCCCCATCGTTGACACCAGAGGCATTGCCGGCAGTCACGGTGGCGCCTTCCAGGCGGTTGACGGGCTTCAGCTTTGCAAGGGCCTCGAGGCTGGTAGAACGCGGATGTTCGTCCGCAGACACGACGATTGGGTCGCCTTTTCTCTGCGCGACCGAGACAGGCGTGATTTCCTTGGCCAGCCGGCCATTTGCCTGTGCGGCAGCAGCCTTTGCCTGTGAAAGCAAGGCAAAGGCGTCCTGGTCTTCGCGTGATACGTGGTAGTCGATGGCCACGTTGTCGCCGGTTTCCGGCATGGAATCGACACCGTATTGCTTCTTCATGGCGGGGTTGACGAAACGCCAGCCAATCGTCGTATCGTAGATTTCGGCATTGCGGGAAAATGCGGTCTCCGCCTTGGGCATAACGAAGGGCGCACGGCTCATGCTTTCCACACCGCCTGCTATCATCAAGTCGGCTTCGCCTGCCTTGATCGCACGCGCCGCCGTGATGACGGCGTCCATGCCGGAACCGCAGAGGCGATTGATGGTCGTGCCAGTCAAGGAAACAGGAAGACCTGCCAGAAGCAACGACATGCGGGCAACGTTCCGGTTATCCTCGCCGGCCTGGTTGGCGCAGCCATAGACGACATCACCCACCGCTTCCCAGTCGACAGACGTGTTGCGCTCCATCAAGGCCTTGAGCGGTATCGCGCCCAGATCGTCGGCGCGAACGGATGACAGCGAGCCGCCGAAACGGCCGATCGGAGTGCGGATATAATCGCAAATGAATGCGTCAGTCATAAAATCCTCCTCAAGCGGACCGGTGTGAAACGGATGCGACTTCCAAACACCGGAACGCTTCACGAATTCACAGTGTCGGAACGGTCAGATCGGCTACCGTGCCATCGATGTGGAGCTTGGCACCCGTCATGGCCTGCAGTTCTTCGACACTCATGCCCGGCAGCTTTTCACGCAGGACAAAATGCCCGTCCACGATGTCGATGACGGCGTGGCTGGTGTAGATGCGGGTGATGCAGGCAACGCCGGTCAGCGGGAAGGTGCATTTTTCAACGAGTTTTGGTTCGCCATTTTTGGTGATGTGTTCGGTGATGACGAACACCTGCTTGGCGCCGTGAACCAGATCCATGGCGCCGCCGACGGCCGGCACACCCTTTGAGCCAACCCGCCAGTTGGCGAGGTCGCCGTTTTCGGCAACCTGAAGCGCGCCCAGAATGGCAACGTCGAGATGACCGCCGCGCACCATCGCGAAGCTGTCTGCATGGTGAAAGAACGCGGCACCCGGTTTCAGGGTCACGGCCTTTTTGCCGGCATTGATCAGATCCCAGTCTTCCTCACCGGGCTTCGGCGCTTCCCCGAAATTCAGGATGCCGTTTTCGGTGTGAAACACGGCCTGACGTCCCGGCGGCTGATAACGCGCCACCATTTCCGGAAAACCGATGCCGAGGTTCACATAGGCTCCGTCTTCAATATCCTGGGCGGCGCGCCAGGCGATCTGGGCGTTGGAAAGCTTGATGTCGTCACGGACATCGACTGTCAGCGTATCGGCGCTCATGCGTAAATTCCTCCCTCATACTGCATCCCGGCGCGGATCATTGCCTCTTCCTGCTGCGGGTTCGCCACTTCCACGACGCGGTCGACGAAAATTCCAGGTGTCACGACCTGTTCCGGGTCGATGCCGCCGGCCTCGACAATCTTGGAAACCTGAACGATCGTCCTGGCTGCGGCCATGCACATCAGCGGATTGAAGTTGCGGGCGGCCTTGTTGTAGGTGAGGTTGCCGTGCGTATCGCCGACATGCGCCTTTACGATCGCAAAATCGGCCTTCAGCCAGCGTTCCTGAACATAATGGCGACCATCGAATTCAGCGATCGGCTTGCCGTTGGCAAGCTCGGTTCCGTAGGCAGTCGGCGTATAAAAGGCCGGAATTCCCGCGCCGCCGGCTCTGATGCGCTCAGCCAGTGTTCCCTGCGGTACCAGTTCAAGCTCGATTTCGCCGGCGAGATACTTGTCGGTGAAGGCGCGCGGGTCGGACGATTTCGGGAATGAGCAGATCATTTTCGCGACCATGCCCGCGTCGATCATCGCGGCAATGCCGATCCTGCCGTTTCCGGCATTGTTGTTGATGACGGTGAGATTTCTGGGACGCTTGTCGATCAGCGCATGAATGAGTTCAATCGGTGCGCCGGAACCGCCGAAGCCGCCGATCATCACCACGGCGCCGTCGCCGATAGCGGAAACTGCTTCTGCGGCACTTTTCGATCTCTTGTCCATTCGACCTCCCTAGATCTTACGTCGACCAACTGTCTGTGTTCTCGCCAGTAGATACGACTCATCAAGGCTTGCGGCAATGAAGTTTGTGCGTTAATTGATATTTGTTCATATATCGCACAAATGAGAGGGCTAAGCCGTGAAAGAAACGGATTTCGTCAGCAGCTTTGCCAAGGGTTTGCGTGTAATCGAGGCATTCGGCGAGAGCGACCGGCGCCTGTCGATTGCCGATGTTGCCAAGAAAACGGGGCTTGATCGCGCCACGGTGCGACGCTCGCTGCTGACCCTCTTCGAGCTGCAATATGCTGACTATGACGGCAAGTTCTTCACGCTGACGCCTCGCATCCTGCGGCTTGGACACTCCTATCTGTCCGCCACGCCCTTGCCGACGCTGTTGCAACCTCATCTTGACGTGCTGGCGGAAAAGACCGGCCAGAGTTCATCTGCATCCGTGCTCGATGATACGCAGATCCTTTACATCGCCCGTGCATCGCAACGGCGCGTCATGTCGATCAACCTCAATCCCGGCAGCCGTCTTCCGGCTTACTGTTCTTCGATGGGTCGGGTACTGCTTGCCGCCCTCAGCGACAGCAATGCGCGCGACGTGCTGGCGAGATCCGATCTGCGGGCCAACACCGACCGCACGCTTGTCGACCCCGACGCGATCATGAGCGAGCTCGGTCGTGTCAGGGAGCTTGGATATGCCTTGATCGATCAGGAACTCGAACTGGGCCTGAGGTCGATCGCAGTGCCTTTGAAGAACAGGCGCGGTGAAACGATTGCGGCCCTGAACGTTGGTGCTCCGGCTGCACATATCTCGCTGGAGGAGATGACGGATGATGTTCTGCCCCTGCTCAAAGAGGCGGCGGAAAACATCATGCCTCTGTTGAACTGACTGGTCTGATCCGGGACGTTCAGCCGCGTTGGCGCATCGTATAGAGAAACACGGGACCGCCGATCAGCGCGGTCAGAAGACCGGCCGGCATTTGCCAAGGGAAGATCAGGGTTCTCCCGAGCCAATCGGCTGTCAGCATCAGAACACCGCCGGCAAGCGCGGCGGCAAAAATCTGCGGCAGCGTGCGGGTAATGCCAAACTGGCGCACCATATGCGGCGCCAGCAGTCCAACGAAACTTGCAGGTCCAACAATGATGGTTGCGCCGGCGGTGGCAATCGCACTGTAGAGAATGATCGCACCACGTGTGTGTGAAATCCGCAGTCCGAGTGATCGGGCGCTGTCTTCACCAAGTCCGAGCAGTTCGAGCGGACGATTAAGCAGCGGTACAACGAGCAGGGCTATGGCGGCCAAGACTGCCACTGTTATCGCCTGATCGCTGGTGACACGGTAAGTGGAGCCGGAAAACCATGTGAGAAGAAGCCCTCGCGCGGGCCCCCCGACGGCCACGACAAATGCGCCGACGGCTCCGACAATCGCCGACAGAGCGATGCCGATCAGAATGATCCTGTCAGGTGCGAAATTCGCGCGCCTGCCCAGGATCACCATCGCCGCTGTCACCAGCAGCGAGCCGGTGGCACAGGCGATGAGCAGGTCGCCGGATGTGTAGGACGTCGAAACGAAGAGCAGTGCGATAGCGCCAAGCGTTGCGCCGGCCGATATGCCCATGACCTCGGGACTTGCCATGGGATTAGCCGTGACACGTTGAACAAGCACGCCGCTGATGCCCAAGAGAACACCTGCGGAGACGGCGCCGACGACCCGCATGAGCCGCCAACGCGCAATCAGGTTGACGTCGGTACTCCACTCCCAGCCCGCCGGACCATGGCCGACGGCAAGCGTGATGATAACGAAGGCAGATAGGACGACGGCGCAACCAGCCAGATGCTTCGGCATAAGCCGGATACGGTGAGATGTCATCTGCTGGGTTTGCGACCGGATGGCGCCGGATCTGGCTCGCGACAGAAGCACAAGCAGGACGGGTGCTCCGAGAAGAGAAACGAAGGTACCGGTCGGAAGCTGGCCATTCGCAATGGCAGGCAGTTGCACGATCTGGTCCGCCAAAACGACGAGCAGACCGCCAAGCAGCGGTGCCCAGATGATAAGCGATCGCAGATCGCGTGCACCCAGCGCACGGGCAAGGGCCGGGACAGCAAGGCCGACGAAACCGATTGTACCGACAGTGGCGACCACCGATCCCGCGACGACGATGGCAATGGCAAGGGACAGGCCACGCAGCCACGCCGGTTTCATGCCAAGCGAAGTGACGACGGTGTCATCCATCTCTAGGAGGCGAAGGGCGCGACAAAGCAATGCTGCAATCGCCCATGCTAGCAGCAGACAAAACATCAGGCCGAATGCTGGTCCCCAGCTTGTCTGCTCCAGCCTGCCGGTCTGCCATTGTGCGAGATCTTCGCTGCGCTCCGGGTAGAGCAGCACGATGATAGCGCAGATCGTTCCAAGCGTCAGATTGACGACGAGCCCGGCGAGAATGATGGAGATTGGCGAGCGTCCAGCGCCCGCTGAGATAGCGAATACGGCAGCAGTCGCGATGGCGGCGCCGCCAATGGCAATCGGCGCCTGGCCGACATCCAGCAGACCCGGTGCAAAGACCAACGCCAGGAGCAGGCTGGCCTGCGCGCCCGCCGATGTTCCAAGCGTCGTCGGTTCCGCCAGCCCATTGCGAAGGGATTGCTGGAACAGCAGGCCGGAAAGGGAAAGGGCTGCGCCGCAGAGGAAGGCAACGGCGAGACGCGGCAGCGCCGCAAAGACGAACAGCAGTTCTTCGATTGATCCTGATAGCGGCGTTGTCAGGGCTGCGGGCCAATCGGAAACGGGCAGAACGCGCTGCAGATTGTCTGCCGCCAGCAACGCGCCCAATAGACCGACCAGCAGGACGAAAAAAGCCAGGACGTATTGGTTGATACCGCGACCTCTTGCTTTCGCCATGTCACGCGGCCCTGTCGAATGTCGTGGCAAGCCACTCTGCAAAGTTTGTCGCCGACACGAGGCCGCCGAAGACCGAGACGGGTGGCGAAATATGGACCTTTCCGCTGCGAACGGCCGGGATCGAACGCCAGAGAATATTATCGTCCAGCCTCGACAGCATTTCCGTTGTCCTGTCGTTCTGGTTCAAGATCACGACCGATGCCTCCGGTGTCTGCAGCAGTTTTTCGACACCGATCGATGTGAAACCAAAGCCGTTGACCGGTCTCTGCCAGGCATTTTCCAGACCAACATGTGTCAGCGCGCTGCCAGGCAGACTGCCGGCCGCGTAGACATTCACGAAGCGGTTGTTGCTTCGCAGATTGAGGAGAAAAACGCGTCGCGATTTTGCTGCTCCAGCCACCCCGGTCAAACGCTGTTCGAGTTGCTGAATATTGCCTTGTCCCGGCGCATCAGGGAAATCCCTCAGGACGTCGGTGGCAAAAATCCGCGCCCTTTCGATCGGGTCGCCACCGCTGCCATGGATGTCGCAAAGACGAACCGGTGCGATCTTCGCAAGCTGCGGGCGGGAGATTGCGCTCCATGACGGCAGGTAGATTGCGTCGGGTTTCAATCGATCAAGCAGCTCCAGGTTCGGTTCCCAGGTTGACCCCAGATCGATCACATCGTTCATTGCAGGCAGATGACTGAAGCTTGCCCGAAACCCCGAAAGATCTGCAATTGCTGCAGGTTCTATCCCAATTGCAATCAGCGTCTCGGCCGCTGCCCAGTCGATTGACGCGACATGGGGTTTGGGAAACGAAGCCGCCTTTATCGATCTGGCCTGCAAGGCAAATGCCGCCGCACCGAAAATGACGGTGCGGCGGCAAATACGATTCTGCAGATGATATCGGGGTCTTACCACTGGTAGCTGAGCTTGCCGAAGATGGTTCTCTGCGAACCATAGTTGCAGCCGTTATAGGTGAAGCATCCGGGCACATAATACTTGTCAAACAGGTTGCTGACGTTGATCGAGGCGCTCAACCCCTTGGCTTCCGGGAATTTCTTGCCGAAATCATAGCGGAGTGCGAGATCAACGAGCGTGAATCCCGGTACCTTGAAGGTGTTGTCGTCATTGCCCCAGGTCTCGCCGATATAGCGCACACCGGCACCAACACTCAGACCTTCCAGCGCTTCCTGCTGCAACTCGTAATTCACCCAGAGCGACGCCGCATGGCGGGGAATACGATAAGGTGTATTTCCGAGCTGACTTGCCGTTTTTGTTTCCGTGATTTCGGCATCCGTATAGGTATAGGCAGCCGCGAGGCTGATGCCGTTATCAAGATTGGAAACGGCTTCGAATTCCAGACCACGGGCGCGGATTTCACCTGTCTGCAGGGTATAGCGCGGATCAGCCGGGTCGTAGGTCTGGACGTTCTGGCGTGCGAGATCGAAGGCGCTCAAGGTGAACATGCCATCAAAGCCATCCGGCTGATATTTGACGCCGACTTCCCATTGCTGGGCCGTTTCGGGAACGAACACATTGCCGACGCTGTCGGTGCCGACGACAGGGTTGAACGACTCGGAATAGCTGGCATAGGGCGCAATGCCGCCGTCAAAGAGATACGTCAGACCGGCCTTTTTGGTGAAGGCATGATCGTTCTGCTTGGTCAAGGTTCCGGAGGTGAGGTTTTCCGTATCGCGCCACGCCCAGTCCTGCCGCATACCGAGCGTCAGAATGAGATTGTCGAGTTTGAGTTGATCCTGAACGTACAGACCTGCCTGGGACGCGTCGATGTCCGACAGTGACTTGGTCGAATAGACGTTGGTGTTGACCGGCGACCCGTAGACAGGGTTGTAGATATCGATCGCGCTCGCAGTGCCGCGCTGCTCCAGCCAGCGCGATGTGCCCCAGAGATAATCCAGACCGACGATCGCCTTGTGTTCGATCGGACCGGTGTCGAAATCGAACCGGAAGCGACTGTCGACGGCAATGCCGTCGTTTTCAATGTCACGCAGGTTATAGGTGCGGTTGAGCAGCCGGTTGCCCACCAGCGCGCCGCTGGCCTGCAGGTACTGGCGATGGTTGGACAGATGCGTGTAGCGAAAATTCTGCTCGAACTTCACGGTATCGTTGAAGCGATGTTCGAACTCGTACCCGACCGCTGTTCGTTCGGATGTTTCATATTCCCAATCCGGTTCACCGAGAAACCGGCTGAACGGGATGTGACCGTTCGGATTCGGCAAGAGAACGGCGGCGGCCGGAACCTGCGCGTAGAAATCGCCCTCGTTGCGCTGATAGGAGCCGAGAACGGTCAGCTTGGTGTCTTCATTTGGCGCCCAGGTGATACTCGGCGCAAAGTAGCGGCGATTGTTTTCAACGTAGTCGACCTGCGTATCGGCCTCACGCACCATGCCGACCATGCGATACATGATGTTTTTGTCTTCCGTCGTGCCGCCAACATCGAAACCACCTTGATAATGATCGAAGCTGCCGACCGTTGCTTCGACTTCATTGACCGGGTTTTCTGTCGGTCGTTTGGAGACCACATTGATCAATCCGCCCGGAGCCTGCTGACCATAAAGAACAGAAGAAGGCCCCTTGAGAACCTCGACACGTTCAAGACCATACGGTTCGACAGCGAAGAAGCCGAAATAGCCCGGGGTGACGGACCTTAGACCGTCCTGATACATTTCTAGGCTGCTCTGCTGGAAACCGCGGAGATAGAGCGGATTGTCCATCATTTGCGAGCCGCTCGTTTCCGATCGGACACCTGCGGTATAGCGAAGCGCCTCGTTGACGCTTTGTGCCGCCTGATCTTCGATGCGGTCGGCGGTCACAACGGACACCGCCTGTGGCGTTTCGAGGATCGAGATGTCACCCTTCATTGCCGAGGAGGCGTTTCTTGCCACATAACCGTCGACCGGGCCGAAGGCACTCTCTCCGGATACGACGATCGGTGCAAGGTTCGTGGAGGCGCCCCCTGCATCTGCTGTGCCGGCACCTGCTGGCGAAATGACAATTGTTCTGGAATTGGTGAAGCGATAGCTCAGGCCGGAACCTGAAAGGATACGCGCGATCGCCGTATCGGCCGACAGGCGTCCGCTGACGCCGGGAGACTGTTTGGCTGTTGCATTCGATGGGACATAGGAGACCTGAATGCCGGACTGGCGACCAAAGGCAGCCAGAGCCTGATTCAATGGTCCGGGTGCGATTGAGTAGGTCGTTTCAGCGGTCTGCGCGATGGCAGGTTTTTCCGCTGTCATCGTCACGATTGACGCAACCGACGACAACAGCAGCGTTACTGCCGAAACTCTACCTTGATGCCTGCAATTGACATCCAATTTGCCCCATAGGTGCCCCTTCAAAATACGCAGCTTCAGGGCGCGATGAATCCGTCTCATCGTCGCCCCGATAGAGAAAACGGAAGGGGGCGCAAATTTTTCTCTTTTTTCTCAAGTTTTTTTAGAGCGCCGAAATTATGGTGAGATAAGGGGATAATTCCCTGACCCTGCCGCCATAGGGCTGGACCACGGCTTCGAGTGCCAGATGCGGGTTTCTGAGGTCATAGACACCGCTGACCGGCTGGGTTCCCAGGCCTGGGTCCGCAATCAGAACCTGGCCATGCTTCCAACGGGCGATCCTTGTCACAACGGTAGCGATCTTTTCTTTTTCGACAACAATCATGCCGTCACGCCAACTGCCAATCTGGCCGACATCGCGTGTGCCGGTGGAGACCGTTCCGTCAGATGTCGAAAGGCTAAGCCAGTCTCCGGCATTCAAGGTCATGGCTGGCCGTTTGATCTCTGGCGGCAGGTCGGCCCGAACAATCCCGTGGCTCACCGAAAGATTGAGCTGGCCGCCGTCTTCGCTGATATCGAAGGCGGTGCCGAGTGCCGTGGCGATCATCGTGTCCATCTGAACCGCAAATGGACGTGCGCTGTCCTTGGCGACTTCAAAAAATGCCATGCCCTGGATCAGTTCGACATCGCGTCGTGTGCTGTCGATGCGGGAGGTTATGGCACTGTCTGGCCCAAGCGTCGCAATGCTGCCATCGGCAAGCTCCACGCGTTTGATTTCCGCAGTCGAAGTGATGACATCGGCGCGCGCCTGAAGGATCAGACCGGGAGCGGAATAGCCAGCGGCGATCAGTGCTCCAGCGCCGAGGAGACCACCGACGACAAGGGTGCGACGCGACATCGAATAGGCATGACTGCGTTCCGCTCGACGTTTGTCCGTCAGAAGCTTGCCTGTCATGCCGTGGATTTCGAGCGCCTCTGCAAAAATCTGGCGATGCAAATCGCTGCGACCCAGCCAACGGGTCGCAACGTCAAGCGCCACCGGATTGTCCGGATCGCTCTTGATACGGATCAGTATATCCACCGCTTCTTCGAACAGCCGATCTTCGTCGGTTGCATCATCACTCAACGACGTTTTTCCTTTGGTCAGCGCTTTGACACGATCGCTTCTTTACATGAGGGATAACGAACGGGAAGGCGGAATTTTCTCCGTCTGGAGACGAACGTCACACATCCTTCAGTCGTGTGCGGACGTGGCGATAGGCTTCACGAATGAGCGACCAGGTTCTGGTCGTCGACAGGCCGATTTTCTCTGCGACTTCGGCGATGGTCATTTCTTCGAGCCGATAGAGTTCAAAGGCCCGGCGTGTTCGCTCGGGTAACTCTGCAAGCGCCTGATCGGAAAGCGCCAGCCGCTGTTTGTCGTAGACGATCGTTTCCGCGGACGGCTTCGGATCGGCAACGGCCTGAACCGTCACCTCCGACACATGACTGAAGGGGGAGCTGCTTTCACGCCTGCCATGATCGATCAAAAGGTTTCGGGCGATCCGGAAGAGATAGGCTCGGGGATTGTGCTCCTGGCCCGTCGGCTTTGCCGTCATCAACCGCACAAAACTGTCCTGTGTCAGATCAGCGGCAGAATCATCCGTCATGCCGCGATTGCGCAGAAAACTCCTCAGCTCCTTTGCATGGCGGCCAAACAGGTCGTGAACATCCCACGCCATCAGAGCGGTTCAATCGATGCGGGTTTTGAGATTGCGCCTGGATACATAACGAGGTTCGAGCACAGCGGAAGATTGGCAAGCTATAGCCTGACCGCGTCCTCAAAACTAGTGGAAAACTGTCATATTTAAAGCGCCCGCGTCATGCGGCTTTCGCTGATGATGCGGGCTGACGTTTCAGCCGAGATACTGGGCGTCCGTCACATGCTCGAGCCAGTCGACGACCTTTCCGTCAACATGCTCCTGGATGGCGATATGTGTCATGGCGGTTTCCGGCGAGGCACCGTGCCAGTGTTTTTCACCAGGTTCGAACCAGACCACATCGCCGGGATGGATCTCCATGATCGGGCCGCCCTCGCGTTGCACACGCCCGCGCCCTGATGTCACCAGCAATGTCTGGCCGAGAGGATGAGTATGCCACGCGGTTCTTGCACCGGGTTCGAAGGTCACCGAAGCCGAAGCGGCACGGCGCGCATCGTTTGCCGAAAACAAAGGGTCGACGCGAACATTTCCCGTAAACCAGTCCGACGGACCCTTTGCCGACGGCTGCGAACCACTTTTGGTGATAATCATTGTGCTTCCTTCCTCAGAGAATCTGCCCGTTGATGCAGCAAGAGGCGACTGCCGGTCCATTGAAACTTCGTCTGACCCCATCAACCCGCTGCCTATGTTACCACAATGGCCTGTGATGGCTGCTGCTCGAAATGGGGCACAGCATCGACGCAGCCCAAATGTGGACCGAGGAATGGACCTTTCAAAGATAGAAACACTCATCGAATTCGTCGGCCGGTCCAGCATTACCGAACTGACGGTCACCGAGAAGGACACCACTGTCCGGATTTTCCGAGAAAGGTCGGCAAATGCTTTGTCGTCGACGGCTGAGAGTGTCGCCGCTGTCGAGCAACCCGCGCAAGCCACCGTGCCTGAAGACAAGCCTTCAACGGGCGGGTTTGCAGTCAACGCTCCCATCTTTGGTGTCCTGCATATTGCTCCGGCTCCGAATGATCCGCCTTTCGTTGCCGTCGGCGATGAGGTTGTCGAAGGCCAGACACTTTTTATCATCGAAGCGATGAAGGTTTTCAACAAGATCGCCGCGCCGCGCGCTGGCCGCATCACGCGTCTGACGGACGTGAACGGTGCGGAGGTCGAGGCTGGTGACATGCTTGCGGAGATCGCGTGATGCAGCCGCAACAACGTTTCGACAAGGTTCTGATCGCCAATCGCGGCGAGATTGCTCTGCGCGTGGTGCGCGCGTGCCGTGACATGGGCTTGAAGACGGTCGTTGTCTGCTCAGAAGCTGACCGGAATGCCGCCTATACCCGAAGCGCCGACGAAGCGATCTGCATTGGTCCGGCGTCTGCCCCGAAAAGTTACCTGAACCAGAATGCCATTTTGCTCGCGGCACGTCTTTCTGGCGCCGGTGCCGTTCATCCAGGCTATGGTTTCCTCTCGGAAAACGCTCGGTTCTCCGCTTCCGTCGACGAGGCGGGGCTGACGTTCATCGGGCCGGATGCTACCGCGATCGCCACGATGGGCGACAAGATTGCCGCCAAGAGCGCCATGGTTGCCGCCGGCGTGCCCTGCGTTCCAGGTCCCGACAGTGAACTTCCCGCAGAGCCGGAGGCGATCCGCGCCATCGCGTCGGAGATCGGCTATCCGATCATCGTCAAGGCTGCCGGTGGTGGCGGCGGGCGCGGCATGCGGGTCGTGCTTGAAGAGGCTGATCTGCTGGAAGCGGTGACATTGACCCGCGAAGAAGCCCGTAAGGCTTTTGGAACGCCGGCGCTCTACATGGAGAAATTCCTCCAGCATCCGCGCCATATTGAAATTCAGGTGCTGTGCGACACGCATGGAAATGCTGTCTGGCTTGGCCACCGTGATTGCTCCATGCAACGGCGCCACCAGAAGGTTGTCGAAGAGGCTCCGGCGCCGGGAATTTCCGATGCGCTGATTGGTCCCGTCGGAGAAGCATGCGTCAAAGCCTGCCAGCAGATCGGCTATCGCGGTGTTGGCACCTTCGAGTTCCTTTATGAAGATGGCGCGTTCTATTTCATCGAAATGAACACGCGTCTGCAGGTCGAGCATCCCGTGACCGAGGAAACCAGCGGTGTCGATATCGTCCAGCAGCAGATCCGTGTTGCGCAGGGCGAAGAGTTGCCGATGAACCAGAACGACGTGGCCTGCCAGGGGCACGCCATCGAATGCCGTATCAATGCCGAAGACCCGGCCACCTTCATGCCGTCGGCCGGTGTCATTGCCGCGCTCGAACTGCCGACAGGCGAAGGCGTTCGTGTCGATACGCATGTCGAAGCCGGTTACAGGGTCTCTCCCTATTACGACTCCTTGATTGCCAAGCTTATCGTGCACGGGCGTGATCGGGCCGAGGCCATGGCCCGCACCCGCGCCGCGCTCGCCGCCTTCAAGCTGGACGGCATCGCGACCAATCTGCCGCTGTTGCGGGAGTTGTTTGAAGACCCGGCTTTTGAAGAGGGCCAAACAGACATCCATTATCTCGAAAAATGGCTGAAGACGCGGGGGCGCGCATGAGCAAGGTTGATTTCACCGATCCCGCGATCATCGAAAGGCTGACACTCGTTCTTGAAGCCGTTGGTGTCGATGGTATCGAGATCACCCGCCGGGACCAGACCGTGCGGATCGTTGTGGCCGGATCTGCGGGAAGATCCGCGCGTGATATCAGCGCCAACAAGTCGGAGACTGCGTCTGCTGCGATCTTCAAGGCGCCGATGGCGGGCGTGTTCTGGCCATCAGATCTTTCGCGCGCGCCAACGCAGGGCAGTTCTGCGAATGACAATCTGGTGGGTTTCCTCCGTGTCGGACCAGTTCTGTTGCCGGTGAAAGCCGGAACCTCGAAGCGCCTTCGCCGCCATCTCGTTGAACCCGGAACGGTCGTCGGCTTCGGCGACCCGATTGCAGAAGTCGAGCCAGAAGCATGAACGCCTCGATTGCCAAAATCCTAGCCCCTTTGGAGGTCTTTTCACAGGACCGCAATGGGGCGCGTGTGTCGCCGATTGGCTCCCGCGCTTTCCTTCTTGAAGCCACCGGTGATTTCGACCTCGCCTCGCAGCGGCGGATCTGGGCTTTGTCCAAGGCCGTGGAAACCTGGAGCGAAACCCAGGAAATCGTTCCTGGCATGACCAATCTCCTCGTTGTGCTCAAGGCCACGCCCGATGATCCGGAGGCTCTGGCACTGCGTCTTCTGGAAGCCTGGGATCAGGCCGAGAGTATCGACCTCGCCGGAAGAACGATCGAAATTGCCGTGACCTATGGCGGTGATCACGCAACCGATCTTGCCGCGCTCTGTGACCGGTCAGGATTATCAGACTGCGAGGTGGTGCGCATTCATTACGAAGGGACCTACCGGGTGTTTGCACTCGGAAGTGCGCCGGGGTTTGGTTACCTGCACGGTCTTGATCCGCGTATCTACATGCCGCGAAAGACCGTTCCTTCGCTCAACATGGCAAGAGGCTGCCTCACCATAGGCGGCATGCAGACCGGTGTTGCGGTACTGACCGGCCCGAATGGCTGGAATTCAATCGGTTTTGCCGAATTGCAGATGTTCGATCCAATGTCGGATACGCCTGCCATCATGGCGCCGGGTGATACGGTGCGTTTCGTGCCAGCGAGCATAGAGCTATGATAGAGATCATCCACACGGGACCGTTCAATACGGTGCAGGACCTTGGCCGCCCCGGTTTCCGAAATATCGGTGTTACCACCAGCGGCGCAATGGATACGCTGGCCTTGAAGGTCGGAAACAGTCTGATCGGCAATGACGCAGGCGCTGCCGTGCTCGAGATTCAAACCTATCCCTTCAAGCTGCGGTTTTCGAAGCCGACCGCGTTTGTTGTCACCGGTGCCGACTGCGGCGCATCGCTTGATGGCGCAGCCATTCAATCCTGCTGCGCTTTGCCGGTGCAAGCTGGACAGGTTCTGGAACTGGGCCAACCCCGTACCGGCACCCGCGCCTATATCTGCGTTGCCGGCGGCATTGATGTCGCAACTGTCATGGGATCGCGCAGTACGTCGCTGCGCGGTGCCTTCGGCGGTAACGACGGTCGCTTCCTCGCGGTCGGCGATACATTGCGCGTCGATGAGGTTTCCGAGCCACTGAATTTTCCGGCAGCGGGCGTCGCCTTTGTCGATCCGGTCTATGCGCTGGCGGATGCTTTTCCGGCAGCGGAAGATGGTGTGCTTTCGGTTCGTGCCATTCCGGCCGGTGAACATGCGCTTTTCGGCGATGATGCCGAGCGTTTCTGGTCGCAGACCTGGAAAATCTCAACCCAGAGCGACAGAACCGGTTATCGCCTGATGGGCGATGCCATCAAGCCGACGACACCGGTGGAAATGCGCTCGCATGGTGTTGTTTCCGGCGTTGTGCAGGTCCCGCCGAGCGGTGAGCCGATCATCCAGATGGCCGACGCCAACACGGCAGGTGGTTATCCCAAGATTGCCGGCGTTATCGAGGCCGACCTGTGGCGACTTGGCCAGGCGCGCATCGGCAGCCGGTTGCGGTTTGTCCGCGTGACGCATCAGCAAGCGGCTGAGGTCGAAAAGTCGGTCGCTGCCTTCATTGCCGATGTCCGCAGAACCTCGCGCATGGTTTGCCAGGCGCTTGCCGTGATCAACTGACGCGAAGGAGGGACGAATGAAGATCGATCTGAATTCCGACATGGGTGAGGGTTTTGGCCCTTACCGACTGTGTGATGATGAAGCGATGATGAAGGTTGTTTCCTCGGCCAACATCGCCTGCGGTTTTCACGGCGGTGACCCCGACACGATGGTCCGGATGGTACGGTTGGCCAAAGCAAACGGTGTGGGTATCGGTGCGCATCCTGGCCTGCCCGATCGTGCCGGTTTTGGTCGCCGCGAAATTCCTTATTCGGCGGATGAGCTGCGTCAGCAGATGCTCTATCAGCTCGGTGCGCTCAGGGCGATTGCCGCAAGCGAAGGCCAGCAGGTCGCCCATTTCAGCTTCCATGCGGCAATGGGCAATATGGTCAACAGGGACCCGAAGCTTGCCGATCTGATGATGGATGCGATCCGCGCCGTTGATCCGGGGCTTATCATTTTTGCAATGCCGGGCAGTGAGATTGAAAGCGCTGCAAAGCGTGCTTCGCTGAAGACGCTCACCCTTTTTCTGGCGGACAGAGCCTATGACCGCGAAGGCCGTCTGGTTACCCGAGGTCTGCCCGGTGCACTGGTAAAAGAAGAATCTGCAGTGCGCGCCCGCGTTCGCCAGTTCTTGATCGATGGCACTGTCACGACCATTGATGGCGCAACCATCCCCATGGCGGCCCGCTCGATTCTCGTCCACAGCGATACGCCGGGTTCTCTCGAACTGGCGCGCATTGTCCGTAGCGAAATCGAAAACGCCGGCGGCTCGCTGGCGCCTGCATCCGAAGTTGCCGGCTGAGGTTTTCAGCCGATCCGTTTTCACCATCTGTTCAAAACTGGAAGACCAGACCATGCCCGCGATTGCCGACCGATTGAAAAATGTCTCGATTTCCGCTTCCGCCGCAATGACGCAACGTGCGCGCGAACTTGCCGCTCAAGGCATCAAGGTGGTGAGCCTTTCGTCCGGAGAACCAGATTTCCCGACGCCTGCACACGCCGTTGAAGCCGCTCATACGGCCGCTCTTGCAGGTGATACCAAATATCCCACCATGGATGGCACGCCGGCGATGAAGGCGGCGATCATCCGCAAGTTCAAGCGCGACAACAACCTCGTTTACGAACCGAACCAGATCGTTGTTTCCGGCGGCGGCAAGCAGGTCATCTTCAATGCTGTCTTGGCAACCTGCAATCCGGGCGATGAAGTTGTCATTCCTGCGCCGTCCTGGGTCAGCTATGCAGATATCGTCAAGTTCGCTGGTGGCGTTCCGGTTTCGGTACCGTGCCCGGAAAATGCAGGTTTCAAGCTGCGGCCCGAAGACCTCGAGGCAGCGATCACTCCACGCACCAAGTGGCTTTTCCTGAACTTCCCGAACAATCCGACCGGCGCCGCCTGCTCGCGTGCTGAAATGGCGGCGATCGCCGAAGTTATGCTGCGCCATCCGCATGTCTGGATTCTGACGGACGATATCTACGAGCATCTCGTCTACGATGATTTCGAATTCTGCACGATCGCCGAGGTCGAGCCACGTCTTTACGATCGCGTATTGACCATGAATGGCGTGTCGAAGGCCTATGCGATGACCGGCTGGCGCCTCGGTTACTGCGGCGGTCCGAAGGATCTGATTGCGGCAATCAGCAACGTCAACGGACAAAACAGCGGCGGTACCTCGACCTTGACCCAGGCTGCATCCGTGGCCGCGCTCGATGGGCCGCAGGATCTTCTCAAGGAACGTTCGTCCATCTACAAGACCCGTCGCGATTACGTGCTGGGTAGGCTTGCGGAGATCGACGGCCTACGGGCGCACAAGCCGGAAGGTGCGTTTTACATTTTCCCGAACATTTCCGAGCTGATCGGCAAAACCAGCAAGGGCGGTCGCAAGATTGCGACCGACGTCGATTTCGTCATGGGTCTGGTCGAAGAACACCACGTTGCAACGGTGCAGGGTGCGGCATACGGCATGAGCCCGTATTTCCGCATCTCCTATGCGACGAGCATGGAAATGCTGGAAGAGGGCTGTAACCGCATCGCAGAATTCTGCAACGGGCTGCGTTGACCGCCTAGGATTTCAGGCGGGCGGTGAGCTCCATCAGAATGGATTTCACCGCCAGCGCCGGCTCCGACAACTCGCTTTGGTCGGAAACACAGAACGACAGGGTTTCCTCGATCCTTGGCGTGATGGGGCGCACAATAAGAGGTTCGCTCGTTTCGGCCAGAAGGCGCTCGCTGATCGCCTTCGGCATGATCGTTGCACCCATGCCATCGGTTACGGCGCGCGATAGCGTCCGGACGATTTCGATTTCTGCCACGACGTTCAGTGAGACGCGTGCGCGGGTGAAGGCGAGATCAACCGCACGACGCACAAAATTGTAAGGCGGCGGCATGAGAATGGGGACATCCTCCAGCGCCGAAATTGGCAGAGGCTGATCGCTCGCTTCGATCCCCATTCGGCTGTGACCGACGAAATAGAAATCCTCGTTGAGCAAAGGCTCAAAACGCACGCCCTTGATTGGCCCCGAGCCGTGAATGAGCGCCATTTCCAGACGCCCGTTCATGATCATCTGGCTGTAGGTCTGACCGACGCTTTCTGTCAGATGAAGCAGGATTCCGGGGTGACGTTTGCGGGTCTCGATCAACAGATCGGCGGAGAGCGTCGCCGCACTGCTGAATGGCACAAGGCCGACGGACACACGGCCGACCAGTGAAGCGCCTGTTGCTTTGACGTCTGATTGAGCGAGATCCATCTGGCGAAGGATGATCTGCGCGTGCCGATAGACGGCACGGCCCGCCTCGGTCATGGACACACCCTGCTGGCTGCGAATCAGAAGCTTCTGCTGGAAATGATCTTCCAATCCGGCAAGCTGCTGGCTCAAGGCGGGCTGCGCAATATGCAAAACGTCGGCGGCGCGGGTAATGCTGCCGGTGTCGACGATCACGATGAACGACCTCAGTCGCCTTATGTCCATGAAAGTTCCCTCTTTATCTGTGGCGCGATTTTCGCAGGCCGCGCGGAGGATTGCAACGCGACCAACAGCCGCCAGCGGCAAAAAAGAAGACGTTCTTTTTCAATCTCTGGAAAAGGTGAACTTCTAAGTGTCTGTCTGCGCTTGATGATTTGGAGCGAATTGGCGCCATAACGCATCCTTATCCATCCAGATTCAATCCGTCTTAGGCAGAACGCCAAAGCTCCGCTAATCTCAAATTCAACGACAAGGGGATAAATACGAATGTCTTTTTCCGACTATAAAACGGCTCTTGTAACCGGCGCTTCCGGAGGGATTGGCGCGGCGATCGTTGAGCGTTTCCGGCGTGAGAACATTGAGGTGCATGCCGTGGCAAGAAGTGCTGACGCGCTTCAGGAACTGGCAGAGCGTACTGGTTGCATCCCGCATGCCATCGACGTGACCGACCGCGCGGCGCTGGCGAAGCTTGCCTCGGAAATCGACTTCGACATTCTCGTCAACAACGCCGGTGTCGACCGGCCGAAGAAGTTCCTTGAAGCGGAAGATGGCGATATCGACCTGCTGATCGATGTGAACCTGCGCGCCGTACTGCATCTGTGCCGGCTGATCGTTCCTGGCATGGCAGAACGCGATCGCGGCCACGTCATCAACATCTCCTCCATTGCCGGCAACTACAATTTTGGCGGCAACTCCACCTATCACGCCACGAAAGCCGGCGTTGCCATGCTGTCCAACCAGCTGCGCATCGATACGTTCGGCAAGCGGGTTCGCGTCACTGAAATCTGCCCCGGTCGCGTTGCCACTGATATCTTCAATCACGTTCACGGTAACGACCCGTCGATCCGCGAGCGCTTCATCGATGGTTTCGAATTGCCGCAGGCTTCCGATATTGCCGATGCAATTGCCTTTGCGGTTGCAGCACCCGTATCGATGAACATCGGTCACATGGAAATCACCCCGACGCTGCAGGTCATGGGCGGTCTGCAGACGGCGAAACCACAAACGCCCGCTGTTGTCGGCAGTGCCAAAGGGGCAGAGCGGTGAGCGGCTTCGATCTATCAGCGATTTTCTCAAATCCTGAATATGTCGGGATGCTTCTGCACGGCATCCAGATGACATTTGTCATCTTCTTCGGTTCCTGGACGCTTGCGATGACGCTGGCAATTCTGCTGTTGGCGCTTCGGGTTTCGCCGTTTCGCTTCGGGGAGCCGATCGTTGCCGCTTACGTCTCCTATCACCGCAATGTGCCGACACTCGTTCAGTTGATGTTGTGGTACTTCGGCATTTTCACGCTCATGCCGCAAGGTTTGTCGGACTGGCTTGCCAGCCACAATGCGGAGGCGATCTTCGCGGTGATTGGCCTTGGTCTCTGCCAGGCAGCCTATTTCAGCGAGGATTTGCGATCCGGCCTGCGTTCTGTCAGCAAGGGCCAGATGGAAGCTGCTCAGGCGCTCGGCCACGGTTATGTCTCCGCCATGCGCTTTGTGATCATGCCGCAGGGCATTCGCAATGCCTTGCCGCCCCTCATCAATCACAGCGTATCCCTGTTCAAGAACAGCAGCATTGCCATCGTTATCGGTGCACCTGAATTGACGCACGCCGTCAAGGAAGTCGAGAACCTCAGCTTCCGCACTTTCGAAATCTATACGATCGGCACCGTCACCTATCTGTTCTTCTCACTCATCATCATGGGCATCGGAGCTTATCTCTCGATGCGTGGCGATCCGGCGCGGAGGGCGCGCGCATGATCCAGGATTTCATCAATATCATTCAGGATTACTGGCTGCTGCTTCTGATCGGGCAGTATCCGAACGGGCCGCTCGGCGGGCTTGCCAACACACTCATCCTTTCGGCACTGGCGATCGCACTGGCTTTCCCGGTCAGCATCTTGATGGCTCTTGCCCGCCTGTCCAAGTGGCGGCTCCTGAGCTGGCCGATTACCGGTCTCGTCTATGTCACGCGCGGCGTGCCGCTCCTGATGCTCATTCTGTGGTGCTACTTCGTCATCCCGCTGTGGACTGGCGCAGACGTGCCAAGCTTCCTGATCATGCTGGTCACGCTGGTCATCTATCAGGGCGCATTTTTGAGCGAAGTGGTGCGGGCGGGTATCGTATCGCTCGGCCAGGGACAGATGGATGCCGCCCGTGCCCTGGGGCACAGCCATCTCGGTGCCATGCGTTACGTCATCCTGCCGCAGGCGCTCTACAACATGATCCCGAGCATGATCTCCACGTTCGTTTCGACGATCAAGGACACCACGCTTGGTTACGTCATCAATGTGCCGGACCTGACATTTGCGGCGAGCCAGGTCAACAACCAGCTTCTGACGCAGCCTTTCCAGGTCTTCCTCATTCTCGCAGTGGTCTACTACATCCTGTGCTGGAGCCTGACCTATGTTGCCAACAGCGTCGAGCGGCGGATCGCGCGCCGCCGGGCCGGCCCGTGCAATGTCCGCCTTCCTGCAGAGGCAGCCCCACTTAAAACCATTACGGAGCAGCTATGAGCACCCCAGTTTCCGGGCCGAAGGCCGATCAGGCGATCCGCATTTCCGATGTCTGCAAAAGTTACGGCGATTATCAGGTTCTGAAGAACGTCAACGCCGAGGTGGCGCGCGGCGAGGTCGTGGTGATCTGTGGCCCATCCGGTTCCGGCAAATCGACGCTCATCCGCACGGTCAACCGTCTCGAAGAGATCAACAGCGGCGGTATCAGCTTCGAAGGGCAGGACATTCACGCGCCGATGCGCAGCAATGAACTGAACAAGCTGCGCAGCCGCATCGGCTTCGTATTCCAGAGTTTCAACCTGTTCCCGCACCTATCAGTGGTCGACAACGTTTCGATGTCGCCGATCCGGGTGAAAGGTGTTCCCGCCAACGTTGCCCATGAAAAGGCTCTCAAGCTGCTCGATCGGGTTGGCCTTGCCGACAAGGCCAATTCTTATCCCGGCCAGCTTTCCGGTGGTCAGCAGCAGCGCGTCGCGATTGCCCGTGCGCTGGCTATGGAGCCGCCGGTCATGCTCTTCGACGAGCCGACCAGCGCTCTCGATCCGGAAATGGTTGGCGAAGTCCTGAGTGTGATGAAGAGCCTCGCCGCCGAAGGCATGACCATGCTTTGCGTCACCCACGAAATGGGCTTTGCACGCGATGTTGCGGACCGGATCTGGTTCATCGACGCGGGCGAAATCCTCGAAACGGCTCCGCCTGAGGAGTTTTTCAAAAATCCACGACATCCGCGCGCTCAGCGTTTTCTCGCTGATCTGCGGCACTGACTGCCTTCTTTAAAAAATAACAATGGAGAACAGCAAATGAACTGGAAATTCGCAATTCTGACATCGCTCGTCGCCAGCACCGCTGTCGTCGCGCCAGCCAAAGCCGACCAGCTTGCCGATATTCAGGCAGCGAAGACGCTGCGTTGTGCAACCTTCGCCGATGTGACGCCTTTTGCCGCGCCGGACCCGAAGACCCGCGAAATGGTCGGCTTCGACGTTGATCTCTGCAACGCCATCGCCAAGGAAATGGGCGTAAAGGCTGAAATCAAGCCGGTATCGGTTGAAGCACGTGTCCCGGAAGTGAAACTCGGTCGCGTCGACATCACCGTTGCCAACCTCGCCTACACCCAGAGCCGCGCCGAGCAGATCCAGTTCAGCGACCCCTATTATCTCGCCAAGGAAATGCTGATCGTTCCGACCACGGACGAAGGTAAGGCCAAGGCAGACTACGTCGGTCAGCGTATCGCCTCTACGAAGGGCTCGACGTCTGAAATGTCGATCAAGCTCAACAAGTCCGAACCTTTGACATTCCAGGACACTGGTTCTGCCTATCTTGCCGTTCAGCAGGGCAAGGCGCGCGGCATGGTCGCAAACACGATGACGACGACGAAGCTTGTCAATGAATCGAAGACCCGCGGCAAGGAAATGCGCATGATCGAGGAGCCCATGCTCTACCAGCCGATCGGTATTGGCATGCAGAAAGATCAGCCGGCGCTGACCGCCAAGGTCAACGAGATCCTGCGCAAGCTCGACGCCGATGGTGAGATCAACAAGATCTGGGACAAGTGGCTCGGTCAGGGCACCGAATACAAAATGACCCGTACCGACAAGGTCGTGCCGCTCTCCGAGCTGAAGTTCGATCCGATTCCCTGATCTGACGCACCAGGCGTCCGGTCCTTAAAAACCTGAAAAACTGACTATTGCCGACGGCGGCAATCTTGCCGCCGTGCGGTTCACTATGGCCTCGAGGAGGGCCTCATGACCCACATCAAAGATATTCCCGCACGTCCGTCCAAGGAGGATCTGGAGGCTCTTTCGAAGTTCTCTCCGGCAACGATCCATGAGGCTCAGGGCCGTCGTGGTGCGCTGTCGTCGCGTCTGAAGCCGGTCGACTACCGCATGAAACTCTGTGGCCCTGCCTTCACGGTGAAGTCCTCGCCGCGCGACAACATCATGCTGCAGCTTGCGATCAATTACGCCAAGCCGGGCGATATCATCGTCGTCTCCGCCGGTGAATATGAAGAAGCCGGTTCGTTCGGCGATGTTCTGGCCAATGCCTGCCTTGCCAAGGGTATCGGCGGTCTTGTGACCGATACGGGCGTGCGCGATACGCTGCAGCTTCGCGAACTCGGTTTTCCGGTGTTTTCGCTGAGCACCTGCATCAAGGGTACCGTCAAGGAAACGATCGGCACCACCAACGACACGATCATCGTCGGCGGCGAGATCATTCATCCGGGCGATGTAATCGTTGGCGATGCCGACGGTCTGGTCGTGGTTCGTCGTGATGAAGTTGCCGAAGTCGCCAAGCTTTCGCAGGCGCGCGAAGATGCCGAAGCCGGTTACATCGCCGCCTACAAAGCCGGCAAGACGGTGGTCGAGGTCAGCAATCTCGAACCGGTGCTGAAGGCAAAGGGTCTAATTGTCGGCATCTGACTTACCGGCAAGCGGAAGGGAATTGGGGTCTGACATGAGCGCGGCACTGAAGAATCTGGTCATCTCTTCTGCCGAGGTTGCCGTTGAAATCGTCGGCATGAACAAGTGGTACGGCGATTTCCACGTGCTGCGCGACATCAACCTCAAGGTCATGCGCGGCGAGCGCATCGTCATTGCCGGCCCGTCCGGTTCCGGCAAGTCGACCATGATCCGCTGCATCAACCGTCTGGAAGAACACCAGTCGGGCAACATCTTCGTTGACGGTATCGAACTCACCAACGACCTGAAGAAGATCGATGAAGTGCGTCGCGAAGTCGGCATGGTGTTCCAGCACTTCAACCTCTTCCCGCATCTGACGATCCTGGAAAACTGCACACTGGCACCGATCTGGGTTCGCAAGATGCCGAAGAAGGAGGCCGAGGAAGTGGCGATGCACTACCTCAAGCGCGTCAAGATCCCCGAGCAGGCCAACAAATATCCCGGGCAGCTTTCCGGTGGTCAGCAGCAGCGTGTGGCAATCGCCCGCTCGCTGTGCATGAAGCCGAAGATCATGCTGTTCGACGAACCAACCTCGGCACTTGACCCGGAAATGGTCAAGGAAGTGCTGGATACGATGGTGAGCCTTGCCGAAGACGGCATGACCATGCTGTGCGTGACCCACGAAATGGGTTTTGCCCGTCAGGTGGCAAACCGGGTGATCTTCATGGATCAGGGCCAGATCGTCGAACAGAACTCCCCGCAGGAGTTCTTCGACAATCCGCAGCACGAGCGCACCAAGCTCTTCCTCAGCCAGATTCTGCACTAGAGATTGCCTGGAGGAAGACGATCTCAGACCGAGCTCTGTTCGGGTGTAGTCATGTCGCCCGAAAAGACAACGTGCCTTGAACGTGCCGCCTTTCGCGCATAAATAGAAAGTCCACGCAGCACCAACAGGACGGTTTCATATGGATTTCAACCCGATCGCAAAGTCACATCGCCTTGCCATACGGGAAAACCATATCCATGCCGCACTTTATCACCCTTTCGAATGTTTCCTGGTCGACGCCTGACGGTCGCCAGCTCTTCTCCGGGCTCAATCTCACGCTTGGTCCTGAACGCGCTGGCCTGATTGGCCGCAACGGCGTCGGGAAGACGACACTCCTGAACCTGATGGCCGGAGATATATCTCCGTCTTCCGGATCGATTTCTGTTTCCGGTACTGTTCACGTGCTTCGCCAAAGCGTTCAGGTTTCAGCAGATAGTACGGTTGCGGATCTGTTCGGTGCGGGTGATGCTCTCGCGGTTCTCGGCCGTGCTCAACTGGGCGAGGCGACGGTAGATGAGCTGGCCGATATTGACTGGATGCTGGAGGCGAATATTGCCAGCGCCCTGTCGGACGTTGGCCTTGATGCGCCGTCCACGACGCCGCTCGCGCATCTCTCCGGCGGACAGCGCACACGCGCAGCACTTGCGGCGCAAATCCACGCCGCTCCTGATTTTCTCATCCTCGATGAGCCGACCAACAATCTCGACCGGGAAGGCCGGTTGGCCGTCATCGACTTTCTGGCAAAGTGGCGTGGTGGCGCAATCATTGTCAGCCATGATCGTGAACTACTGGAGACGGTGGATTCCATCGTCGAAATGACGTCATTGGGTGTCAGTCGTTATGGCGGAAACTGGAGCCATTACAGGGAGCGCAAAGCGCTGGAAATCGCCTCGGCGCAGCATGACCTCGCTGATGCGCAAAAGCGTTTGGCGGATACTGCGCGCAAGGCGCAGGATACGGTCGAACGCAAAGCGCGCCGCGACAGCGCCGGAAAGAAGAAAGCGGCGCGGGGTGATATGCCGAAGATCGTCGCAGGCGGATTGAAGATGCGCGCCGAACAGACGGGTGGTGCCAACGCTCTGCTCGCCAATCGGCTGGAGACTGAGGCGCTGGATGACGTGAAGACGGCGCGCGAGCGTATCGAGATCTTGCAACCGCTTTCGGTCACCTTGCCATCCTGTCATCTGCCCCCGGCAAAGACCGTGCTGCGTATGGAGGGCCTGGTAGCGGGGTATGAACCGGACCGGCCCATATTGCGCGATCTCTCCTTCCACATCACGGGACCGGAACGGGTTGCTGTTACTGGCGCCAATGGATCGGGCAAGACGACCCTTCTCTCGGTGATCACGGGCGTCCTGCCGGTAGCGTCTGGAACGCTGCAGGTCGATGTGCGCTCGGCCTTTCTCGATCAGCAGGTCAGCCTGCTCGATCCGGCCTCGTCGATCCGTGACAATTTTCTGCGCCTGAACCCGAAGGCGGGGGAAAATGCCTGCCGGGCGTCGCTCGCACGTTTCCTTTTCCGGGCGGATGCAGCGCTGCAGAAGGTCGAAACATTGTCAGGCGGGCAGATGTTGCGGGCAGGGCTGGCCTGTGTGCTTGGTGGCACTGAACCGCCACAGTTGCTGATACTGGATGAGCCGACAAATCACCTCGATATCGAGTCCATTGTGGCCGTGGAGGCCGGACTGAGAGCCTATGACGGCGCAATATTGGTCGTCAGCCATGACGAAACCTTCCTCGACAATATCGGCATCGATCGACGACTGAAACTTGGCTCCTAGACGCGGCAGTTACTGCGCTATCCGGTAGCCCAGCTTCTCGGAAAGTGCGTTGGCCGTATCGCGTAATTCCTCTCCCAGACGGGCGATCTTTTCGTCGCTTGCTTCGCTTCGTATCAGGCTTAGTGCGATACCCGCCGACGCGGCCCCTGAGTAGTCGCGTATGGCGGCACCAATGCAGAGCATTCCCTCGCGGATCTGGCCGTCGTCGATGGAGTAGCCACGGCTGCGCGTCGATGCCAGTTCGTGCTCCAGTTTCGATATGGAGTTCACGCTTCTTGGTGTCAGGGGAGGCGGAAAGCTTTCGAACAAGGCTTTCAGCTCATCGGTGCTGAGGTCGGAGAGCAGCATCTTGCCGGTCGCTGTAAACGGTGCCGGCAAACGCATGCCGATACGAAACGTATGCCCGAGCGGTTGGGCCGAGTTCCGACAGCCGATATAGACGACTTCGCCGCCTTCGCGAACGGTCAGCGTGACCGTGTACGGGTCGAGATCGTGCCGTTCGGCAAGCTGTTCGTGAAATGTCGAGACGATATCGAGCTGCGACAGAAAGCCGTTTGCCCATCGCAAAGGATGAGGACCGGCACGCAAGGTTCCGTCCGCCGATTTGGCAAGAAGATCAAGCTCCACCATGACTGCCAAGAGGCCATGCGCCGTGCTTTTGGGCATATCCATAAGGCGGGTCAGTTCTGCGGCTGTCAGGTGCTGGGGGGAGCCGGCAACCACGTCAAGAATGCGCACTGCACGTCTGAGGGCCGGCACAGTGTCTGATATTTGCGACGATTGTTGATCTGCGGTCATGCAACCTCCTTGACACATCAGCGTGCTTCGGCCCATAGTTCATTATATTGATTCAAGTTCAATTAGTTGAACTTTACTGTGGGAAAGACAGATGATCAAGCTTAAAAACGCTGCTCTGTTGCGTGATGCGTGTTTTGTGGACGGCCGCTGGTTGAAAGCTGCCGATGGCAAAACGATTGCCGTTGAAAATCCCGCCAATCTGGAAATCATCGGGCATGTCCCATCGCTTTCGGCAGCAGAGACGCAAGCCGCAGTCGATGCTGCCGGAAATGCATTTTCCGAGTGGAGCCGGCGCGCTGCCAAGGATCGCGCAGCAATCTTGCGCCGCTGGTTTGATCTGATGGTGGCAAACGCTGACGATCTCGGTGCATTGATGACCGCAGAGCAGGGGAAGCCGCTTGCGGAGGCTAAGGGCGAGGCGCTTTATGCAGCATCTTTCGTGGAATGGTTCGCGGAGGAAGCCAAGCGCGTTTATGGCGACACTATTCCAGCGCCGACCACCGACAAGCGCATTACCATTCTGAAGCAACCGATCGGAGTTTGCGCCGCGATCACGCCGTGGAATTTTCCGGCTGCGATGATTACGCGCAAGTCTGCCCCGGCACTGGCCGCCGGCTGCACGATGATCGTCAAACCGGCTGAGCAGACGCCGCTGACCGCACTTGCTCTGGGTGTTCTGGCGGAAGAGGCAGGCATTCCCCCCGGTGTGTTCCAAGTGGTCACGGGTTCAGCACGCGATATCGGCAAGGTCTTCACCGAAAGCGACACGGTGCGCAAGATCTCCTTTACCGGATCGACTGAAGTCGGCCGTCTGCTGATGGCGCAATCGGCCCCGACGATCAAGAAGCTGTCACTGGAACTTGGCGGAAACGCGCCCTTCATCGTTTTCGATGACGCCGATCTGGATGCTGCTGTCGAGGGCGCGATCGTATCGAAGTATCGCAATGCCGGACAGACCTGTGTGTGCTCCAACCGAATCTATGTCCAGGCCGGCGTGTACGATGCCTTTGCGGGAAAGCTGGCCAAGAGGGTCGAGAGCCTGTCCGTTGGCGAAGGCACCGAACCCGGTATTTTGATCGGGCCCCTGATCGATCAGGACGCCGTGGCGAAGGTCGAGGATCATGTTGCTGACGCCCTTGGAAAAGGGGCGAAGGTCGTTACCGGCGGAAAGCGCCATGCGCTTGGCGGGACATTCTACGAACCCACGGTGCTGACAGGTGCAACGCAGGCAATGAAGGTTGCCCGTGAGGAAACCTTTGGACCGGTCGCCCCGCTTTTCCGGTTTGAAACGGAAGAAGAAGCCGTTGCCATGGCGAACGACACCGAGTTTGGTCTGGCGGCCTATTTCTACACCGAGAATGTTCGCCGGACATGGCGTGTCGCAGAAGCGCTCGAATACGGCATGGTGGGCCACAATACCGGCCTCATCTCCAATGAAGTCGCACCGTTCGGTGGTGTAAAGCAGTCCGGTCTGGGCCGCGAAGGCTCGCACTACGGCATCGATGAATATCTTGAAATCAAATACCTGTGCTCGGCCATCGGCTGAGATCACGCTGGGAGGATCAAATGACCATCAACCCTTTCGAATTCCGCACTGTTCCCTCCATGCAGGTTGCCTGGGGGGGTGCCCAGCGCCTCGGAGAGATTCTTTCCGGCAGGTTCCAGGCGCGCAAGGCACTTCTCATTACCGATGCAGGTCTTATCAAGGCCGGCCTCATCAAACCGATTGCCGACGCTCTAACCGCTAGCGGCTTCAGCGTCACGATCTTCGACAAGGTCGTGGCCGATCCGCCGGAGCATATCGTTGCAGATTGCGTCGAATCCGCCAAGCAGATCGGGGTCGATATCGTCATCGGTCTTGGTGGGGGCTCCTCGCTCGATATCGCCAAGCTGGTAGCGGTTCTTCTGGTGTCCGACCAGACGCTTGCAGACATGTACGGCATCGGTAACGTCAAGGGGTCGCGTCTGCCGCTGGTGTTGGTGCCGACCACGGCTGGAACCGGTTCGGAAGTGACCAACATCTCGATCATCACTACAGGTGAAACCACCAAGATGGGTGTCGTTTCTCCGCAGCTTTACGCCGATTTCGTTCTTCTCGATGCGGAACTGACTGTGGGTCTGCCGCAGGTTCATACCGCGGCTACCGGTATCGACGCCATGGTGCACGCGATTGAGGCTTACACCAGCAAACACAAGAAGAACCCGCTATCAGATGCTCTGGCGCGTGAGGCGTTACGCCTGCTTGGCGCAAACCTGATCGCCGCCTGCAAGGATGGGACCGATCGCAAAGCCCGTGAAGGCATGCTGTTGGGGGCAACATTGGCAGGCCAGGCTTTCGCCAATTCGCCGGTGGCTGCCGTTCACGCGCTCGCTTATCCGCTGGGTGGCCACTATCACGTGCCGCATGGCCTTTCCAACGCCCTGATGTTGGGGCCAGTGCTGCGTTTCAACGCCAAGGCTGCGGCGTCGCTTTATGCCGAGCTTGCCGATGTGCTCGGCGTGCCGGGCGAGGGTGATACGGCGACCCGTTCGGACGCCTTTGTCCAGCATATGGAAAAACTGATGAATGAAAGCGGTGCGCCGCGGCGCCTTCGTGATGTCGGCGTGACGGACAACACCCTGGCAATGCTTGCTTCCGACGCCATGAAGCAGAGCCGCCTGCTGGTCAACAATCCGGTCGAAGTCCGCGAAGAGGATGCGCTCGCGCTCTATCGCGAAGCTTTCTGATCCATTTCTTACACCAACATCTTCAGTCCCAAGGGAGGAAAACGAGTGACCGATATCAGACTTTACATGCTTCAGTCAGGTACCCTGAAATGCAAGGTACACAACATCAAGATGAACCAGGGTAATGGTGCGGACTATGAGATTCCCGTCCCATTTTTCCTGATTACTCATCCCGATGGGCACACCGTCATCGACGGTGGCAACGCGATCGAAGTCGCGACCGACCCGCGCGGTCACTGGGGCGGTATCTGCGATGTCTATTGGCCGGTTCTGGATAAGAACATGGGCTGCGTTGACCAGATCAAAGCGCTCGGTTTCGATCCGGCCGATGTGAAATACGTCGTGCAGTCCCACCTGCATCTCGACCATACCGGCGCGATCGGTCGCTTCCCCAATGCAACCCACATCGTGCAGCGCTCCGAATACGAATATGCCTTCACACCGGACTGGTTTGCTGGCGGCGGTTACATCCGCAAGGACTTCGACAAGCCGGGCCTGAAGTGGCAGTTTCTCAACGGTACGCAGGACGACTATTACGACGTCTATGGCGACGGCACGCTGACCACAATCTTCACGCCCGGTCACGCACCAGGTCATCAGTCATTCCTGGTTCGTCTGCCCGACAGCAAACCGCTGCTTCTGACGATCGATGCCGCCTACACGCTGGATCACTGGGAAGAAAAGGCCCTGCCGGGCTTCCTTGCCTCGACCGTTGATACGGTCCGCTCGGTTCAAAAACTCCGCACCTACGCTGAAAAGCATGATGCGACCGTTGTCACGGGCCACGATCCGGACGCATGGGCGAACTTCAAGAAGGCTCCGGAATTTTACGCTTAAGATAAATCCGGACCAGTCATAGCTCTGATACGGCGAGGTGTGGGCAACCTCGCCGTTTTGCCTGAAAAGGCAGCATCGATCGTGAATTCAGAGGTCTTGCTGCGCGCCGGTCGTGCGCAGGCGAGATGGCTGGACGCCGAAACGTCGGAGAAAAAGCTGCGAGAAATGGCTGGGGTTGCCGTAGCCGACAGCAAGTGCCGCCTGGGTGATCGACATCGCACCTGTTTCAATCATGCGACGCGCCTCCAGCAGACGCTGTTCCTGCAGAAATGCGTAAACGGAAAAGCCGTAGAGTACCTTGAAACCGGCTTTCAGCCTTTTTTGCGTCAGCCCCACTTCACGGGCGAGGTCCTCGAGCGACCAGGGATGCGAAAGATCAGCGATCATCAAATCCCGGACACGTTGTAACGCCCGACGATCACGTGGCGGCGTCTTTATCGCAACCTGCGCATGGCGCATGGCACTGATCGAGGCGTTGATGATATCGAGTGCGCGTGCCTCGAAGGCAAGGTCGTCATTTTCCACCATGGCGCTATCGAAAAGCGCACGGGCAACAGACAGCAGTTGCGGCGGAACCGGCAAGACACCAACCCATGTCCCGTTACCGGATGCGACATGCAAAGCATGCTGCTCATCGAGCGAGGATAGGACATCTGCCGCACCAAGCTTCTGCCAAAGGGCGGTATCAATACGAATGTCCATACCCTTGAAACGCGTTCCCACCGGAACGTCGTAGAACCCGACGGCGCCTTCCGGGGCTGCCATGATGTAGATGCGACCGGGCCGGTATGGCAGGCTCGAGATACGTTCGCCATCGGCATCCAGAAGCCAGCCCTGACCTGCGGCCTCGAACAGGAAATCGATGGCCACGCAGGGTTCCGTTGCGAAACGGCCGACGAAATCAGCACCGATCACCATATCGAACACGGAAATCGTCAAGCCGGGACGGACGCCGAGGATCTTGTAGGCGCCGTCCGTCGAGGTGGTCGCAAAACTCGTTTCCGTAGGGTTCGGTCCTAAAACAACGACATCGTTCTGATCTGACTGGACCAAAGCCCTCTGCTCAACGCGCAAGTTCATGATCGGCCCCCACTTTTGCTGCCGATCAAAAAAGTGACCGGATCACGACAGTCTTGAACCTGATTACAATAGTCAAGTTTACGCCGTCAATCTATGGAGGTCGGGAACTTCATTGCGAGGGGCAATGTCCATGACTTTCCTTCAAACCAGCGCCCGATCCAGCGCCTGGCTCGTTCTCGGCCTGCTGGCAGGTCTTTATGCCGCCCAGTCGGTCACCGGCAGCATGGTGCAGTCAGCGTTGCCTGTGGTGCTGCGTGACACAGGCATGCCGCTTGACCAGATCGGATTTCTCGCCGTTCTCTTTCTTCCGTGGGCGCTCAAGTTTCTCTGGGCACCGCTGGTCGATCGCTTTTTCAGTGAGCGTGCGTGGATATTGTTTAGCCAGGCAGGCATCATCGTCTGCTTCCTCATCGCCACGGCGTTTCCACCCCAAACGCATCTGATGCCGCTTGCGGCGGTCTTGCTGGTCATGGCGACACTTGCAGCCACACAGGACATCGCAACGGATTCGCTTGCCGTCCGAGCCACCACCGAAGAGAGCCGCGGGGCGGCGAGCGGCGCCTCGACAGCCGGTGCCTATATCGGCTTCCTGCTCGGCGGCGGTTTGTGGCTGATCGTCTACAGCCATGCCGGCTGGGCCGTTTCTATGGCCGCCATGGCAGTTTTTGTGGCTCTGCTAAGCATTCCGGTGCTGTTGGCCAGACGGCTCGCGGCACCACGGCAAAGGCCGGTGGATAAAGCCCGGCACATGCTGCTGCGCGGAACCTTTGCCAATCGCCGGCTGATGACCGGTCTGATCTTTCTTGCCGTCTATCAGGTCGGATTGCGCATGGGTTCGGCGATGACTGGCCCCTATCTCGTGGATAAGGGCCTGTCGCTGGAAATGATTGGTACGCTGCGCGGAGCCGGCGGCGCCATCGCAGGTTTTGTCGCATCGACGCTTGCCGCACTCGTCGTCCAGGTGATCGGCATTCGACGGGCGATCCTTGTGGCCGCGGGCCTTAATGCCCTGCTTCTTTTCGCGCTCGCCTCACTCGAATTCTGGAGCGCCGTATCGCAGAGCGTTGCCGCCGGTCTCATGGTGGCGCAGGTGGCTGCCGTCGCCATGTCCTTCGTCGCGCTTTATGCGGCGATGATGAATTGGTGCGACGCGGAACGGACCGCAACTGATTTTGCCGTTTTGCAAAGCCTCGATGCGATCATCGCCATTGCCGCATCGTCGATCGCCGGCCTGCTCGGCAAATCGCTTGGTTATGGGACGCTGTTCGGGGCATCGGCCCTGTTCATTCTGACTGCGATCCTGATCGCCCCTTGGGTTTTGCCGGTCTCCGCCCGCAAGTCTTCTCACTTTCCATCCGCAGAAAAGGTATCGCACTCATGATGCGTCATCGCCTCCTTGGCGTCTCCGCCCTCGCCATCATCGCCAGCACGCAACCCAATGGGGCCGTGGCACAAGAGGTTTCCAGCGATACGGTGCTGGCCCCAATCGTGATCACAGCCACCAAGCGCAGCGAGGATTACTTCCTGCTGCCATCGACGGTCGATTTTGCCAGCGCCAATGAACTGTCCGTCCGCAACATCGACAGCGTTGCCGATCTCGACAGGGTGTTCCCGGACGTGAACATCCGCACACGGTCCAGCCGCGCCTATTCCAACTTCACAATCCGTGGGCAGGCCTCGCTCGATTTCTATAATCCAAGCACGCAGGTTTATGTCGATGGCCTGCCACAGGACAGTTTCAACCTTTCGCGCAGTCTGCCTGGCAATCTCGAAAGCGTCGAACTGCTCTATGGTCCGCAAGGCACGCTGTACGGTCGCGGCGCCATCGGTGGCGTCATCAACATCACCACGCGGAAGCCGGATAATGACATGCGGTTCGGTTTTGATGGCGACATCAATTCGGAGGGCGCCGGTGGTACCTTCTATGGCAACCTGCCGCTTGTTGACGGCGTCCTGTTCAGCGATATCACTTTGACCGGCCTCCACCATAAGGACCAGTATACCGCCATGCTGACGGGAGAAGAGGTCGGAGGAAGCAACGATCTCAACGGTCAAGTTCGGTTGCGTTACGCGCCGGAGGGCAGCCCGCTCGACGTTATGGTCTCAGCAGGTCGTGGTCGCGTCACCTCCACCGAAGAGTATTTCGTCATGGAATCGATGCTGGAAGACAGGATCGCCTTGCCGGTTCCATCGAAATATACGCTCGATACCTGGAATTTCGGCATCAACGCCAGCTACGATCTTGGCGCTGCAACCGTCACGGCGCTGACCGGCTACCAGAACAGCGATTTCGATCGCACCGTGTTCGGCACCTACACGCCGGAGAAGCAATGGACATTGAGCCAGGAGCTTCGCATCGCCTCCAATCCCGATGAGGGCAATGCTGTCGACTATGTCGCCGGTCTCTATTACCAACATCTTGATTTTACCCGCGCCATTCCGAGCTACGGCCAGATCGCGCAGCAAAAGATCGATTCCTACGCCGTGTTCGCAGATGTGACATGGCATGCCACTGATCGTCTCGACATTACGCCCGGCCTACGCTTTGACCATGAACGGGTTGCCGCAAAGGCGACCGGTACCTTGTCACTCAACGACAGCGACAATTTCAGCGCTATCTCGCCAAAGCTGGGTGCGAGCTACGGGCTGACCGATGAGTGGCGGCTCTACGGCCTGTTCAGCACCGGCTTCAAGGCAGGGGGCTTCACACGCACGCTGACGACCGCGAATATCGCCTATACCTATGATCCGCAGAACACCTACAATAGTGAGATCGGCCTTAAGTATCGCAACGACGAAGGCACTCTCGAAGGCCAGCTTTCGGCCTATTACAACGTCACGAAGGACTATCAGATGTTCGTCGGCGTGCAGCCGCTGCAATATCTGCAGAACGTGGGTGAAGTCACGGCCAAGGGTGTCGATCTCAAACTGCGCGCAAGACCCACCGATGAACTCGGTATCACGCTCGGCGCTGCCTACAACAACTCCAAGTTCACGGACTACAGCAATCCCGTTACGCCGGGCACCGACCTGACGGGCAACCGCGTGCCTTATGCGCCGGAATTCACCGCCAATGTCATGCTGGATTACCGGTTCGACCTCGACAATGATGCCGGTGCGCTCATTCCCTACGTGGCGCTCAGCTATGTCAGCAAGACCTATTTCGACGAGACCAACACGATTGGCCAGAAAGGCTATGGCCTTGTCGATCTTGGCATCAAGTGGGAGCTGGACAAGAACATCGCAGCCGAAGCCTTTGTCACCAATGTGTTCGACAAGACCTATACGACCTACGGCTTCAACGTCGCCCCCTACGGCAACGTTTACCAGCTTGGCGACGGGCGGACGTTCGGTGGTCGCCTCAGCATGACATTTTGAGGGGCAACGGATGCGTATTCTCATTGCCGGCGGCGGCCCCGCCGGCCTGACCTTCGCCGCCTGCCTCAGGCAGCATGGCATCGATTGCACCATTGTTGAAAAAGCAGCAAAAGGCCGCGCTGCGGGTTATTCGATCGGACTGCACGTCAACGGCTGGAACGTCGCCGAACGCCTGGGGCTTGTCGAGCACTTCAAAGAGAAAGCCATGCCGCTTGGTCCGGCATTGCACCGCGATACCGCCGGAAAGACGCTGTTCTCCTACGATTATCGGACACTTGCACAAGCATCGGGTGGCCGTATGCTGGCAATCATGCGTCAGTCCTTCCAGGACATCGTTACCCGCCACATCGAAGCGAATGTGGATATCCGATACGAGACGACGATCAGTGCACTCAGCGATGACGGCGATGGTGTCGATGTCACGTTTTCCAGTGGCGACAGGGAACGCTTTGATCTGGTGGTGGCCGCCGATGGTTATCGTAGCGCCCTGCGTGCCCTGGTCTTCGGGCCGCACGAAGACTTTCTGCGCCCTCTCGGATATCGTGCCAGCGCATGGCGCATGCCTGTCGGCCAGCCGCTGGGGGCGAGTTTTGTCGGCATGATGGATGTCGATCATCAGGGCGGGCTTTACGATATCGGAGACGGTCATGCGGCCACGTTGTTTTGCTGGCGCGACGACAGGACAGACCGGCTGGACGCGGACGCACGCCAGAAGGTGCTGAGAGAGCACTTTGGCCATTGGCCAGAGCCGGTCCGCTCAGCCCTGGAGGCGTCGATCGATTGGGACAATGCATTTTTCGACACGGTCTCGCAGATCGACGTGCCAAAATGGTCGAAGGGGCGCGTCGTTCTCCTGGGGGATGCCGCCTGGTGCCTGACATTTCTTGCCGGGCAGGGCACATCGACAGCCATGGCTGGCGCCTATATTCTGGCAGCGGAACTGGCGCGCAAACCGCACGAAGCAGCCTTCGATGCCTACGAGGCACGGTTACGCCCACTGGTCACGAAAATGCAGGCGGTCTCCCGAAAGATCGGCGGCCACTATATCCCGCAGAGCAATTTCGGCATGCGGCTTCAGGCGTGGATCTTGCCGATCATGTTGTCGCGGCCGTTCGTTCGATTGGCCTCGCGACAGTTTTCCGCGCCAGCCCTCGATCTCGACCGGGCCTGAGCATTAAAGCCGAGATGCTGCCCGGTGTGGCCAGCATCTCGCGATCCTGCCCTCGTCAAGCCTTGAACTTTTCTTCCAAAAGATCGAGCAGATTGAACGCCGTCAGGATATTGCCGAACAGGAAGTCGGCCGATGGCAGCTCGATCTTCTCGCCGCGCAGGCTTGCAAACGTCGGCAGGTCTTTCAGCTTCTCGCTCATCGCACCAGCACCCTTGGCACCTTCGTCTTCCAGAAGCAGGATCATGTCTGCTTCCAGTAGATCGAGTCGCTCCAGGCTGATATTGATGAAGGCATCGTCACCACCCACTTCCTGCTGTGGTGGTGCCTTGAAGCCAACATCCTTCAGAACGGCCCATGTGAACGACGTGTCCTGCAGCATGTAACGAACGAGATTGGTACGCACGCGCGCAACGGTTGCCGTGCCGGCCTTGTCACCAATGATGTCGCGGACCTGCCTGGCGCGGGCATCGTAACGGGCAAGCAATTCCTTGGCCTCGGCCTGACGCCCGGTTACCTCAGCGATGGTCTCAAGTGTGTGGCGCCATTTCTTCTGGTCGACGTCGATCAGTACGGTCGGTGCGATCTGGCTGTAGCGTTCATACATGCCTTGCTGATCCGGCAGATCGTCGTTGCTCATCAAGATGAGGTCGGGCTCCATGTTGAGCACCGCCTCGTAATTCGGCTCCCCGGACGAACCGATATAGCCGATGTCGGCTGGCAGGCGTTCCGCGACACCCTTTGCGAAACCACCCGTGAAATTAGGGCGGGATGCACCGACCGGCTTGATGCCGAGCGCGACCGTCGGCTGCAGCACGTCGTCGCCATCGGTCACGACGATGCGCTTGGCAACCTTGGGGATTTCGACGGAGCCGATGACGTCGGTGACGGTGATTGTCTCCTGGGCGAGAACGGGGCTGGCGGCGAGTAGAAGCGATGCGGCGATCATCTCGCGGCGTGTCAGATTAAGCGACAAGGGCAATTATCCTTTCGTCATTCCGTTGAAATCGAGGCGGTGGAATTGTCGTGCAGACCGCGCGGCACGACCAAGGGTGTGCCGAAGATGGGATCGGCAATGATGAGGCTGTCGAGGCCGAAAACGTCACGAACAAGCGCTTCGGTAACGATGTCGGCGGGCCGTCCCTCGGCAACCGCGTGGCCGCCGCGCATGGCGATCATGTGCGTGGCATGTCGGCATGCCTGGTTGAGGTCGTGCAGGACCGCAGCAATCGTGTAACCCTTCTCACGGTTGAGCTTTTCCAGAAGCAGCATCAATTCCATCTGATGGGCGATATCGAGAAAGGTTGTCGGTTCATCAAGCAGAAGAAGCGGGGTTTCCTGGGCAAGAACCATGGCGATCCAGGCACGCTGACGCTGACCGCCTGACAGTTCGCTGACGCGACGTCCGGCAAGGTCGTTCATGCCGGTGGCGTCGATGGCGGCGGCAACCGCCTGCTCGTCGGCTCTGCTCCATTGGCGCAGAAAGTTCTGATGCGGATAACGGCCGCAGGCGACCAGCTCCGTTACGGTGATGCCATCAGGGGCAATCGAGCTTTGCGGCATGAGACCGACACGGCGGGCAAATTCCTTGGCCGGAATGGCGGAAATTGCGCGTCCATCCAGAAGAACCGAGCCGCGACCGGGGGCAAGCAGGCGTGAAAGAGCCTGCAAAAGCGTAGACTTGCCGCAGGCATTGGGGCCGACAATTGCGGTAAAGGAACCGGAGGGTACGCTGACCGAGAGATCCTGCGCGATGATCGACTTGCCATAGGCGAGTTCAACGGATTGTGCTTCGAGGCGGGGAGCGGGTTGCTGGCTCACGTGCGGCGTGCCTCCTTGACGATCAACCAAAGGAAATAGATGCCGCCGATGCAGAGCGTTACCACGCCGACCGGCAACTGGATCGGCGCGAAGCTATGCTGTGCGGCATAATCGGCGGCAGAGAGAAGGACAGCTCCGGTGGCCATCGATGCGGCCAAAGAGGTGCCGGCCGTGCGGGTGATTGCGTGGGCAATCGGCGGGGCAGCCAAGGCCACAAAGGGGATAGGGCCTGCGATTGCTGTGACCAAAGCCGTGGCAACAATGGCAAGTGCCATCAGCGACAGTCGCACCGCCTCAATCCGGATACCGAGAGCGCGTGCACGCGCATCGCCCATCTCCATCATTTTGAGCGGGCGCGACAGAACAAGGGCCGCAATGATGACCGGCAAGGCGATCCATAGCGACGGCAGCAATTGCTGGCTATTGACGCGGGCAAGTGAACCCATGCCCCAGGTGTTGGCGGCCATGGCGGTTGAGAGAGTGGACTTCAGCAAAATCCAGTGATTGGCCGAGGTGAGCATGGCACTGACGCCGATGCCGATAACGATCAACTGAAAGCCCTGGATACCTTTGTGCCAGGTCAGGAGATAGACAACGAGTGCGGTCAGCAAGCCGCCGGCAATGGCGCTGCCGGCCAGGACCAGCCAGCCGCCACCGGCAAAGGTGATCGCCAGAATGGCGCCTGTATAGGCGCCCGCATCGAAGCCGACGACGTCAGGGCTGCCTAGCGGATTGCGGGTGATGGACTGGAAGACCCCACCACCGAGACCGAGCAGTGCTCCGAACAACGCTGCAGCGGCTGCACGGGGCATGCGCCATTCGAGAACAACGAGCCGGGTACGGCGCTGGCCATTGCCGGTCAGCACATCGATGACATCCATGACAGGAATATGGACCTGCCCGCTGACGAGCGCTGCTATGAGAACGACGACGCCAAGCCCGATGAGAATTGCGCAGGCCAGCAGAAGTCGCTTGTCGATGCTGATGCCAATGCGCTCGCCCAAGGCTCGGATTGTAAGCTGGCGGCGCGTGAAGGAAGGATGCAGGCTCATAGTGCGGTCACCTTGCGCGCACGCACGAGCCAGATCAGAACCGGCGCACCGATGAAGGCAGTGACGATGCCAACCTGGATCTCCGCAGGGCGCATACTGAGGCGGCCGATAATGTCGGCGCTAAGAAGAACGATCGGCGCGAGCACCAGCGTGTAGGCAAAAATCCAGCGTTGATCACTGCCAACAAGACTGCGGGCGACGTAGGGCACCATCAGACCCAGAAAACCGAGTGGGCCGGCGGCTGCAGTGGCGGCACCCGTCAGAAGCATGACCGAAATGACGGTCATGATCCGGGCACGACCAAGGCCAGCGCCAAGTGAGCGTGCCTGATCGTCACCTAGCGCCACAACGTTGAGAACCGGGGCCGAGATCAGGGCGAGAACGATGCCGATGGCGACGAAGGGTGCGGTATAAATGAGGCTGTCGTAGCCGGTGATGGCAAGCGATCCGACTTCCCAGTTCAGCATGTGATCGAAGGTGTTGGGGTCGAGAAAGATCAGCGTCGACGTGAGGCCGCGAAGAACCGCTCCGATGGCAACGCCCGCCAGTGTCAGACGCAATGGTGTTGCACCGGCACGGCCGCCCATCGCTGCCGCGTAAACGGCAACCGCAGCAAGTCCTGTGCCGGCAAAGGCGAACCAGATCAATGATAGCGGATGAGAAATGCCGAGGAGGCCGATGGCGGCGACCATGGCAAAGGCGGCTCCCGCATTGATGCCGAGGATACCAGGATCAGCGAGGGGGTTCCGCGTCAACGCCTGCATTAGTGCACCCGAGAGCGCAAAGGCGATGCCGGCCATCAATCCCAGAAGCGTGCGAGGCAGGCGCAAAGACCAGATGGTTTCGCTGTCGATCGTGGTTTCACCGGAGAAGAGTGCCGATAAAACGTCACCAACGGCAATGGTGCGGGCACCGATGGCAAGGCTGAGACAAAAGACCACGACAAGGAGAATGGCGGCGGTAAAAAGGCCAAGTCGTTTCCCGCTTTTGCCGGAGGTCGCGACGCGATCCCGCGCATATGCGGTTTGTTCGATAGGGCTGGCACTCATGAAAACGATCGCTCGTCCTTCGTGCGATCGCCTCCCGTCGATCTATTGATGACAAATACAATCATCTTTTGCCCGGCAGAGATCGGCAAGTCAATTCAACATGATAAAAATCAGCTACTCATGCGTGTTTAAGATGACCGGACCGTCCATGAGTCATGTTTGAATGGAGGCCCCCCGGAAAACGGGGAGGGCACTCCGGTGTTCGAGATCAGATTTCCTTGATCAATTGTTCCGCGATGCGAACGCTGAGTGCGGCACCCGTCAGGGTCGGGTTCATGCAGGACGCCGATGGCATGACGCTGGTGCCGGCAATGAACATGTTCGGGTGATCGTGCGTGCGGCAGTCGCGGTCGACAACAGAGTCTTTCGGGTCGTTGCCCATGCGGGTGGTACCCATCACGTGCTGGCGGTTTTGCCATTTGACATCGGTAGACAGCACTTCGGCTTCCAGCAAATCCGCGATCTTGTGCAGATCCTGGAGGCCGCGGTCGCGACCAGCGTTCCAGTAATCGGTCACGCTGTAATAGAGAACGGGGACCGGGATACCGAGCGCATCGAACTTGGTTTTCGAAGGTGTGACGCGGTTTTCCGGCAACGGCAGCGGTTCGAAGTCGATTGCCCAGTTCAGCGAACGAGCCGAATATTTGCGGATTTCTTCGTCCAGCTTCGATCCAAGAATGCCCTTCTTGATAAAGCCTTCGGTCATCTGCGCCGTCGGAACCGTGTTGCGCACCTTGATCTTGTAGCTTGGATAATCCTTGCGGAACTCGCCGTCACGCTGGTTGAGGTAGACGAGAAGTTCGGTCGGACCCTGGCCCGGCCACATGTCATCCTTGGTCAGCATGTTCATGCTGATACCGGTGTGGTCCATGAGGTTGCGGCCGACCTGATCCGAAGAATTCGCGATGCCGTTCGGGTATTTTTCGGATGTCGAGATCAGCAGAAGCTTGGCGGATTCGATGCCGTAAGCGGCAAGCACGAAATACTTCGCCGTGAGGCGATGTTCGGAGCCATCGGGTTTCTTGTACCAGACAGCAGTGATCTTGCCGTCGTCGCCAGCTTCGATTTTATAGGCGGGCGAGTTGTCGAGAAGCTTGGCGCCATGACGTTCGGCCTCGTCGATATGCATCGATCCGTCGTATTTGGCGCCGATCGGACAGACCGGGTTGCAATTGTTGTTGCCCGCACAGACCGGGCGATTGCCATAGGGACGCGAAGCACGTCCATGCGGCTCGAGAACCGGGTTGAAGCCACCGACAAGAAGCTTCTGCGACAACGTGTCGAACATATAGGTGCTGTTCAACTGCTTCATCGGGAACGGCATCGACCGTGGCGGCATCGGACCGCCGCCCTGACCGCTTTCGTCCTGGCCGTCGGTTCCTGTCACGCCCAGTTCAAGCTCGGCCTTGTTGTAGTAGTCCTCGAGATCGTCGTAGCCGATCGGCCAGTCACGGCCGCGGCCGTAAAGCGTCTGAATCTTGAAGTCGTTAGGGATCATGCGCCACAGCGCCGAGCCGAAGTGCCAGGTCGTTCCGCCGACGACCCTGAGATAGGAGGTGTTGTATTTCACCGGGCCTTCATACTGCAGATAATCGCCATAGGTGGATGGCGCCCAGGGCATGCTCGGAAATGGCGAGCCGGCGCCCTGCAGCTTGGCGTTTGCCAGCGACAGTTTTACCGGAGCGTTGCGGTAGGTTTCGACGATCTCGCGGCGGTCGACACGGGGCCCGGCCTCCAGCACGATAACCTTCTTGCCGGCCTTTGCCAGATTTGCGGCGACGATGCCGCCCATGACGCCTGAGCCGATAACGATCAGGTCCGCATCGTAGGATGTGTTAGCCATATCTCTATTCCTGTCAGATCTTGCTGCCGGGCTTCGGTCCCCAGGCATTCGGGCCGGGACCGTAGGACGGAACGGTAAGGAGGCCCTTGGTCGGGCGATACATCAGCGATTCCGCGTAGGTGATCAGCTCGGCATCTTCCGGCTCGCCGACGACGCCGAGATACCAGGCCGAAACAATCTTGGTGGCTGTTTTGGTGAGGGCTGGATCCGTGCCGGTCAGCGCCAGAAAGCCGTCCATATTGGCAACGCCGGACTGCTTGATAAGCTGTGTCAGGGCATCAAGGCTGGCGTCGAGCTCGGCATCGCGCTTTTTCAGAGCTTTCAGGAACCGTGCGCCGAGAACCGGATCGAGCGTGTAACCGGTCAGGAACTCCGACAGTTGCGTGAATGAGGCCACGGCGTCGTCCGCTGCCGCAGCAGACAGAGGCACGCTGAGGCTGGCAGCGAGCGCCAGTCCGCCGAGGGCTGCGGTTCCTCGCAGCAAACTGCGGCGGGAGAGGATTTGGCCGAAAATGGCCGGGGAGGATGGATCAAAAGGCATCAGGATCTCCGATGGAGCATGATATGCGAAAAGGTGAAGAGGTGGCCGGGCGCTGGAGGCTCAGCCAAGCATCGGACGCGGGCGACGACGCAGGACCAGCCAGCCGATCAGGGCGACGACGATCGCTGCAATCGCAATGCCGACAGGCAGTGCAAAAGGCGCCAGCTTGACGATGAGAGGCTTTTCACCGCCGTCACGAATACGTGCGACGTCTTCCGGCATCACCTTGACCGCCGGATTGCCGTAGTTGGCCAGCACGTAGTTGCTGACATCGGCAATGTCCTTGTCGGAGAGACGATCCGTATAGGACGCGTCCGCACCAAAGGCAGGCATGAAAGCAACAGTTTCACCCACCGTGCGGCGCAGACCAAACAGGATCGTGGCAACGAGATTGTCGGGGCGGTCACCACCGGTCGCCGTGTTGTGAAACAGGGACGGATAATGGTCGTTACCCTGGCCTTCGGCCTGATGACACGCAGCACAGCTACCGCTGAAGACATGGTAGCCGTTTTCATCCGGAGCCTGACCCGGCAGACCGCGAAGCGAGGCTTCGACTGCGGTGGATGGCGCGCCGAAGGCGTCGCGAGCGGTGCCGGTCGTTGTCGTCACGCCCGGAACGTCGCGCAAATAGGTGACAATGGCTTTGATGTCTTCGTCGGGAAGGTGCTGAAGGCTGTTTTCAATGGCTTCCGCCATTGGCCCAGCAGCCTGAGCCTTGCCTGCGACGAGACCGGTTTTGAGATACTGCGTCAGTTCTGCTTCAGACCAGCCGCCAATACCCGATACCGTCGATGCGGTAATGTCGGGTGCGTACCACGGCCCGATGGAGCCACCGGATAGCGCCTTGCTGGCGTCTTCCGCCATGAACATGTTGCGCGGCGTGTGACAGGTGCTGCAATGCTCCAGCGCCTCGGCGAGATAAGCGCCACGGTTCCATTCCGCCGACTTGGCAGGGTTGGGCTGGAAGCGATCCTTGTCCAGGAAAAGCAGATTCCAGCCGGCCATCGACGCACGGATGGAGAAAGGAAACGGCAGTTCCGTTTTCTGAGGCCTGTGGTCATCCGCTTTGACGCCCTGCATGAAGTAGGCGTAGAGCGCCTTCATGTCCTCATCGGTGATCTTTGCATAGGCCGTGTAGGGCATGGCCGGATAGAGATGGCTGCCGTCCTTTGCGATGCCATCGCGCACCGCACGCGCGAATTCCTCTTCGCTGTAATTGCCGATGCCGGCTTCCTTGGAAGGCGTAATGTTCGTCGAGAAAATTTTCCCGAGCGGAGTGTCGATGCCATATCCGCCTGCGAAGAGTGTGCCGCCGTGCGGCGCGGTATGACAGGCAGCACAGTCGGCCGCAGTGGCAAGATAACGCCCCCGAGCAATGAGATCGGCAGCGTCATCTGCGAAGGTGGGACAGCTTGTTGCGACCAGTGCGCCAAGACAGAGCGCGAAAGAACCCAAGGGACCACGCGCGGTTTTGAGGATGGGAGGAAGCCTAAACATGAGCGGCGCTTTCATAAATAATGAATGCAAAATTGCAGATCCAGAACGCCTCCCACGCACTGGCCTGATACGTATCGCCGCAGCCCACACAGCCAAGCCTGAAAAATCCTGCTGCATCCAAGGTGATCTTGAATAAAAATGACGCATTTTGTCATTTATTACGAAAGGATTGAGGCGTGTCGATGTGTCGCGGGCGCAACTTGATGTTCCTCATAGCGTCGCCACGGATGACTTGGGTAGTCAGTTTGTTGTACAAACAGATTTCATCAAAAGTGAAAGGTTTCTTCGTTGAACTTCGACTTTACCGACCTCAAGATTTTCCTGTCTGCAGTCGAAGGCGGAAGCCTCACGGCGGCAGCGGCAAAGAACAACATCGTTGTTGCGGCGGTGAGCGCACGGCTGAGAAAGCTCGAGGAAAATTTCGGCCTTCTGCTGTTTGAGCGCACCGGTCGCGGCATCAAGCCGACTCTTGCAGGAGACCTGTTGTGCCGACATGCGCGCAAGCTGCTGGATGACGCAAGGAAGCTGGAAGTTGAACTCGATGCGTTTTCGCAAGGGCGCGGCGGCACAATTCGCTTCCTTTCGAATACGAACATGCTTTCCGAGCATATGCCGCAGCTTATCGGGACATTTCTGCGTGATCATCCTGATGTGTTCGTTTCGGTGAAAGACAGGCCAAGCCTGGAAGTGGTCAATCTTCTGCGGGCAGGTGAAGCCGATATGGGCATCGTGGCATCCTCGGCCGACATGACGGGTCTGGAAAAGTGGCGGTTTGTTCCTGATCGGCTCGTTGTGATTGTTCCGCGTGACTTTCCTCTGGATGGGCCGCTTGCCTATTCAAGCATTCTCGATCATCCACTCGTCGCGCTCGACGAAAAAGTGGCGTTGTCGCAATTCCTGCGACGTCTTGCGAATGAGCTCGGCAGGCGTCCTACCATTCGCATGCGTGTGGAAAGTTTTGAGGCACTGTGCCGTGTTGTCGAGTGCGGTACGGGCGTTGGTATTGTCCCTGAAACGGCGGCTCTGCGCTATCGCCGCAGCATGGATTTTCGAATCTTGCCGATTGGCGAAGCGTGGTCGGAGCGAGAGATCTATCTTTGTGTCCGAAACCGCGATCAGTTGCCGCCCTATGGAAAAGCGTTGCTGACGCACCTGCTTGACTATGTTGAGGTCGTTCGGGGGATGGGTTCAGTCGCCACCGTGGGTGATTGATTGACGTCAGGCGAAATGGGCTGAGAAGGCGCTTGCTTCAGAAATTGACCGACAGGTTGGCGTGTGCTGCATTTGATTGGAAACCGCGTGCAAACTCGCCGGAATAGGTGAGCGTGAGGCGTGCTGACCTGGACAGTCGCGCAGCAATGCCAGCCCTGACCAGGAGCGTATCGCGCGGCATGGTAACACCTTCAAGGATGAAGGGTGAGCCACCTTCAAAGGCGGAAAGCGAGACGGGTGTCGTGTCGCCAGCCGCGTGTCGCCAGCCGATCATACCGGATGCAACGACAGGCAAGCCGCCGAACTCCAGGTTGGACGACATGCGCAGACCCAATGTCGATACGGCGAGACTGTCGGAACCGCCGGCGACCGACAAAGCCGCAGCGCCGCCTCTTTCCTTGAAGTCATCAGTCTCGAGATTGACGTAGGCCAGATTGGCAAAGGGCTGGAGATCGATGCCATCCATCTTCAGCGTCCAGGAAATGTCTCCAAAGACCTGAGCTGCGGTACTGGCGTAGTCGGCAGAAAGCTGATCGGTGAATGTGCTGAACGCGATGTCCCGGCGGGTTGTGATGTCGTTTCGGCTGTAGAGGGCGCCGCCGATAAGGTTCAACGGGCCAAAGTCGCCAACCGCATAAAGGCCGGCATGGTAGGAATCGGCAGCCGCTTGCGGATTCGTGGACAGGTCGCTGTCGCCCAGAACGCCGCCAAGGTGCCATTGGTCAAGAAGCGCGATGTCGGCGCCAACCAGTGCTCCGGTCACGGTGTTGTCTATGCCGCGTGCATTGCCATTACTGCCGATATGGTTCTGCGCCAGTACGCCCGATGCCCAGAGCGAAACATCGCCGTTTTTCGTCGACCGCCGTGCCGAAGACTGCGAAGTTTCAGCAATGACTGCCTCGCGCAGAAACTGGCTCTGCCACAGGAATGTGCTTTTCAGTGACGGGTGGATTTCACCGTTGAGCTGCGTGAATGCACTGGCGGCAGTCTCGACATTCAGCGGCAGGACAGCCGAGTAGAGCGTATTTGCAGTTCCCAGTCCTTCCACTGCATTTGCCGTGGCACGGTCGTTTGCCGTCAGTGCAACATCGGCAAAGCGCACATCGTTGCGGTCAAGGCTGAGGTCGACAGCCGTGCTGCTGTAGGACAGCGACGGAGAAAGGAAAGCGAAGTCACTGTCAATGGTTGAGAATGTACCGCTGATGCTGCTGGCCGTCAGGATTGTGTAATCGGTCGAAAGTCCATAGGTGCCGCTTTCCGCACGCAACGTTAGGGTGCCGCCGTTGATGGTAACCGCACCCGATGCATTGACCTGGTCGGAGGCACCTGCCGAATTGATGTCGACCGCGTAAATCGATCCCGCCTGGAATGTCAGGTCGCCATTCACAGCCAGTGTCTGAATGCCGGGGCCGGGCGAGAGCACGCCGCCGGTATTGACGACAAGTCCTCCAGACACCCCGCTACCGGAAAGGAGGCCACCGTCGAAGATATCGATGGTGCCTGTTACCGTTCCGTTGTTGACAAGTTCGCCGCCTGTAACCGTCGCGGTGCCGCTGATGGTGCCTGTATTGGAGAAGGAGCCGCTGCTGTTAACGAGGGACGCGATTGTGCCCGCATTCGTACTGGTGCCTGAATTGGATATTGCGCCGGCCGTGGCCGCACTGTTGTTGGTGAATGTGCCCAGTGCGCCGACATCGACATCCGCAAGGGCTGCATTGTTGACGACAGTGCCGCCGTCGACTGTTGTGGTTCCCGAAACGGTGCCGCCACTATTGTTGGTGAATAGCCCGCTATCGTTCTGGAGAGAGGCGATCGTACCCGCGTTGGTCGTGGTGCCCGAATTGGTAACGGCGCCGGCGGATGCGCCACTGTTGTTGACGAAGGTAGCGACTGCCGCAACATCCACATCGGTCACGACGAAATTGTTGGTGACGGTGCCGCCGGAAACCGTGGTGGTTCCGGTGATCGTCCCGCCGGAATTGTTGGTGAAGCTTCCTGCTGTATTGCTCAGGGACGCAATTGTGCCCGCATTCGAACTGTTGCCGGCATTGGTAACCGCACCGGCGACGGCGCCTGTTGTGTTGGTGAACGTTCCGCTCGAACCGATGTTGACGTCGTTCAGGGTTGCGTTGTTCGTGACACTGCCCCCGGAGACATTCGTCCCGCCTGTCACGACACCCCCGAAGTTGTTGGTAAAACTTCCCGCATCGTTTTGAAGTGAGGCAATGGTACCCGCATTGGAGACGGTACCGGCGTTCTGGACGTTTCCAGCCGTTGCGCCACTGTTGTTGACGAACGTTGCGACGGCTGCAACGTCCACATCGGTTACGACGAAATTGTTGGTGACCGTTCCGCCTGAAACGGTCGTTTTCCCCGTTACTGTGCCGCCGTTATTGTTGGTGAAGTTGCCCGACGTGTTCGTCAGCGTACCAATCGTACCGGCATTGGACGATGTTCCGGCATTGACGAGCGTGCCGACCGTCCCGTCGCTGTTGTTGACGAACGTGGCGACGGCCGCGACATCGGCATCGGTGATGACGAAGTTGTTGACCACCGTCCCGCCGGCAATCGTTGCTGTGCCGGTGATCGTGCCGCCGGTATTGTTTGTGAAGGTTCCTGCCGTGTTGTTCAGCGAGCTGATAGTGCCGGCATTGGATGCCGTGCCGGCGTTTGTCAATGTGGCTGCCGAAGCTCCACTGTTGTTATCAAATGTTCCGCCCGACAACACGGAGACATCGCCCACCGTTCCGTTGTTGGACAGCGCCGTGCCGGTTCCGACGGTCGCGCCGCCGAGTGCGCCATTCACCGTCACATTGCCGGTGTTCAGCATCAGATTGCCGTTGAGGGTGCCGTCGACAGCAAGGCCGCCGCCATCGAGGTTGACGTCTGAATTCAGGACGCCGCCTGCATTGATGCCAACCGTGCCCGATGTGATCGTCGTTCCGTTACTTACAGTCAGCGCGCCGGTGTTGGAGATCGTAACGTTTCCGCCATCGACGCCAAGCTGATCGATCGTGACGTCATTTGTGACCTGCGGCGAACCGCTGTTCAGCGTGGCTGCATCAGTCTCTCCAGGAAGGCCGGGAGCCCAGTTCGTTCCCTCGCTGAATTCATTGTTGGTGCTGCCTGTCCACACGGACTGGGCAAATGATGGCGTGCTGAAAGTGAGTGAAGCAAGTGCGCTGAATAAGGTCAGGCGTCGGGAAAACACCGGAAGCAGTTGCTGTGTCATTGCGCGACCGATGCAAAAAGGGATGCCGAATCGGATCGGCGGCTGATTAACGAATCGCGCTCAATCATGGTTAACGGAAGCTTGAGTGTCAACGATCGCGTGCCCGATCGCGTCGGGCAATCGTGCAGGTTGCTAACGGCGTTCGCATGGCGAAAGACACGCTTTCAGTCTTCAGAAAATCTCACCAATATAATTTGAATTGCAAATCAAACTATATTGTGATTTATTCCGACCATGACCTCCAAACATTCCTCTCCACGCGCGCGTTTCGGCGTCCGCTTCTCTTTGCTCGCCCGCCGTTGGCGCCGGGCTCTCGACGAACGCCTGGCTGAATCGGGCCTTTCCGATGCGACCTGGGCACCGCTCGTTCATCTTCAGGAAACCGGTGGCGGTATTACGCAGAAAGAGCTTGCGGCCCTCGTGGGTATCGATGGCTCCAGCCTTGTGCGCCTGCTGGATATTCTGTGTCGCCAGGGCCTGGTTGAACGCCGGGTTGACGAGAACGATAGCCGAGCGCGGCTGATCTATCTGACAGAGAGCGGCGAAGAGCGTGTTGCTGCCATCCGACGCGAACTGGTGAAGGGTGAGGAGGAGATGCTGGCCAACATTTCCGATGACGATCTCGCGATCATGCTTCAGCACTTCGACCGGATCGATGAGAGGTTATCGGCGATCCAGGCGCGGCGTCGCGAGGAGAAATCCAGATGAGCAATCAGACGTCTTCCGAGATTGCCCTGCCTGCAGTGACACGTCCTCGCCGTATCGATGCAGCCCGTCACCTGCTGCATCCCAGGCAGTTTCGTGAAAGCATGACGGTATCGGGTCAGCCGTTCCTCCGCAATTCCGCACTCGCCGGATTGCAGGCGGCATTGACGGTGCTGATTGCCCTTCCGCTTGTCCATCTTTCGTCATGGTCTCATCTGATCGGGTTTGCCTCACTGGGTGCGCTGGTCGCCCTTTTTGGCCGTTTCGCTGAACGGGGCAAGCGTGGCGGGATCGTGCTGCAATGCGCATTCTGGCAAACGGTTGGCGTTCTCGTGATGTCACTTGCGGCATGGCTCGGAGCGCCTTCCATCATGCTGCTCCTGCTTCTCGCGCTGCTCTCGGGCACGTTCTTTTTTGTCGTCACGACAGGGCGATTTGGGCCTCCGGGGGCTCTTATCTTCGTCTTTGCCGCAGGTGCCTCGATGGGGCACGTCACGTCGGCGAGCGAGATTATCGAGCGTGGCCTTGCCACGGCGATCGTCGCCCTTCTTGCCTGGCTGATCTGCAGCCTGACGGAAGCGTTCCGGCACAAGGCAAACGGCGATCTTCCCTTCCCCGTAGAACCGCTTCGACCTTGGAACCATCGCGTCGTCGCTGCACTGCGCATCGCCCTCGGCTCGGCGATTGCGGGTCTTGCGGCCCATGTTCTCGGTGCGGCGCACCCTGCCTGGGCCGTGCTTGGCGCCATGGCTGTCATGCAGGGCTCACATCTTCATATCAGCATGAACCGCGCCTTGCAGAGAACGCTGGGGACCGTTGCCGGTGCGATCCTGGTCTGGTGGATCTTGCAGCAGGAACCGTCCGTCTGGCTCATCATCGCCATTCTGGCCGGTTTGCAGTTCGCGACGGAGGTGATTATCGGTTCGAATTACGGCCTCGGCCAGATTCTCGTCACGCCAATGGCGCTGCTGATGAGCTATCTTGCCGCGCCCTATGCCGCTAGCCACACCATGGTGCCGGAGCGCGTTCTCGACACATTGCTTGGCGCAGCAATCGGCATCGTTCTCGCGGTTCTCTGCTCAAGTCTGGACGATAGACGACACCTCGCGAACCGTCATCTTTAGGCACTTTTCCAGGTGGAAAGGACGGGCTTTCCCGCTTGCAAAGCATGGGCGTATATGTATCAATATATGTCTATGTATATAAGAAAAAGATGGGGAATGACGGGTGCTGGAGCTCGATAAAACTGACCGGCGGATTCTGATGATCCTGCAGTCCGAAGGCCGGATCACCAATAGTGAACTGGCGCAAAGGCTCGGTATTCCGCAGACATCCATGAGTGACCGGTTTCGGCGCCTCCAGCGGGATGGTTTTATCACCGGCTTTGGTTGCCGCCTCAATCCGGGCCTCATCGGTTACGATCTGCTGGTCTTCATCGAGGTTCTGCTGGACAAAACGACACCGGATGTTTTCGAGAAGTTTGCGCTTGCCGTAAGGCGGGCGCCGGAAGTGCTGGAATGCCATATGGTTGCCGGCGGTTTTGACTACCTGGTGAAAACCCGGTTGACGAACATGAATGCTTACAGGCGTTTCCTCGGTGAGATTGTGCTTAGTTGGCCAGGTGTTTGCGAAACCCGCACCTATGCAGTGATGGAAGAGATCAAGAACGACGGAGCCCTGCCGCTTTTCCTTTAAGCGGACTGTCGCAAGGCGCGTTAAGCCGCCTTGCGATACCCGGTTCTCGATGTCTAGGCCGTCTCGATCTCAGCGCCGAGATAGAGTTTGCGCATAGCGGGGTCTTCCAGCAAGTCGGATGCATTGGCCGTCAGGGCGACATGTCCCAATGACAGCACATAAGCGCGGTCTGCAATGCCAAGCGCCTCAAAGGCGTTCTGCTCGACCATCAAGATGCACATGTCCTCGCTGTCGCGGATCGAGGCGATGGCGTCGAAGACGTCATGCATCATCAGGGGTGACAGACCCGCAGAAGGCTCATCGAGAAGCAGAATTTCCGGCCCTGAAATCAAAGCCCGTGCCAGGGAGAGAATTTGCCTTTCACCGCCGGAAAGGGCCGAGGCCTTCCGGTTCTTCTTCGTCGCGAGTGCCGGATATTGCCGCATCAGCCCGTCGAAACGCTTTTCTTTCTCTTGCTTTTCAAGCAGACGAGCCCCCAGCATGATGTTTTCAACGACCGTCAAGGTGCCGAACACGTTGTCCGTCTGCGGTACGTAACCGACCTTGTGATAACGGACCTTTTCATGGATCGGAATGTTGCTGACCTCCTGACCCTCGAAGGTGATACTGCCGGCGCGTGGTCGGACGTAGCCGGCAATGGTCTTCAGAAGGGTCGACTTGCCACAGCCGTTTGGGCCTAGAATGGTGACGATCTCCCGACGATTTGCTGTCAGCGAGATACCTGTGAGAATGTCGGCGCCATCGCCATAACCGGCGCGAATGTCCTTGGCTTCGATCATAGCGTCGTCTTTCCCTTTTCAACGGCTTTGCCGAGATAGGCCTCGACCACACGTGGATTATCTTCAAGTTCTCTTGGGGTGCAGTCAGCGATGATTTCGCCGCGATCGAGAACAACGCAGCGCGAACAAAGGTCACGAATGAACAGCATATCGTGTTCCACCACCAGAATGGCGACGCCGGCATCCCGGTAGCGCTTGAGGATCGCCACCATATCTGCCCTCAGATTGGGGTGGACACCCGCGGTCGGTTCATCAAGGCACAGAAGGCGTGGTTTGCTGCGCAAAGCGGTTGCCACGGACAGGAGTTTTTTCTGTCCGCCAGACAGCGCGCTGGCCGGAAGATCGGCCACGTGCGTCAGCCGGAATGCCTCCAGCAGCGTTTCCAACTCATCGTCGAAGCTGAAACGGCTGAAGATGGAGCGAAGGCCCACCTTGCGACTTGCGCCGGTCTGCAGCACTTCGCGCACCGTCATCTTGTGCGGCATTGCAGGAAGCTGGAACGTTCGCACCAGACCCTGCATCGTCACGCGTTGCGGTGACACATTGGCGATCTCCGTATTGGCGAGGCGGATGCTGCCGCTGTCGGACGGTAAAAAACCGGAGATAACGTTGAGTGCCGTGCTTTTGCCAGAACCGTTGGGCCCGAGCAAACCGACAATCTCTCCCTCTGCGACATTGAAATTGACGGCTTCCAGGACACGGTGAGCACCGAATGCCTTTGAAACGTCTACGAGTTCCAGAAGTTTAACGGCCATGATTTCCTCCCACTCTTTCAGGGAAAAGTCCTTTCGGACGCCAGAGGAGAAAGGCAAGCAGGCCACCGCCGACGATGACAAGTCGGGCGGCTGCAACGAAGTCGGTCGGCAGATCCAGCACGTCCTTGACGAAGGGGACGTAGGCCATTGCAAATTGCATGACGAAGGCGCCGGCGACTACACCCCAGTTGTTGCCGATTCCGCCAATGATCACCATCGACCAGATCAGGAAGGTTTCGGGCGAGAACAATTGATCCGGGCCGACGAACGTCAGGTAGTGCGCATAAAGAAACCCGGAAAATGCGGCGATGGCAGCGCTGATGAGCATGACCACACGGCGGATTGCATCGAGGTCATACCCAAGCGAGCGGGCGAGTTGTGGCTCTTCACGCATCAGCTTCATGGCCAGGCCGAATGAACTTTTGACGATCCTCTGGCAGATGAACCAGACAAGCGCCAGAACGATGACATAAAGCGCCAGTCGAGCCGTTCCATCAAAGGGTTTGAACTCGGCGAAAAGGAGCGGCAAGCCGGATACGCCCTGTGCGCCACCTGTCAGTGCCTGCTCGTTGGTGATCGAGATTCGCAGGATTTCGGCGATCGACAGCGTGGCGATGCCCCAATAGTCGCTTGAAAGCTTTCGCCCGAGGCGAGCGTAAAAGAGGGCAAGAAGGGCCGCAAAAAGAAGGCCGGCAGGCAGGCCGACGAGCGGATGCCAACCCATGCCTTTTGCAAGGGCCGCCCCATATGTGCCGCAACCGAAAAGCGCGATAAGACCAAAATTGACGAGCCCCGTAAAACCCGCCTGCAAGTTGAGGCTGAGTGCCAGTGTCCCGTAAAGGCAGGCGATCGAAGCGACATGGATAAAGAAATCAAACACGGTTCACCTCGCTGGTAAACAGCCCGCGCGGGCGAAACAGCAGGAAGACGACGAGGATGGCAAAGGACGCCACAGGCGCGTAGCTTGCCGGAAGGAAGTAGAAATCCTCACCGACGAAGGGGCCGATGTTGGTGTTGGTGATGGCGGTTTCGGCGGCGGCGATGACGATTGCACCCACGATCGCACCGAGCGCGTTGCCGAGCCCACCGAGAATGGCGGCGGCAAAGACCGGAAGCATCATGTTGGTGCCGAGATCGATGCTGACACTGCCGCGCATGGCAAGGGTGATGCCGCCAAGGGCTGCAAGAATTCCGGAGAGAAAAACGACGATGTTGGTGACGCGGCGCGTGTCGATCCCTGTGGCGGCGGCGAGAACGCCGTTTGTCGCCGTAGCGCGCATTTCCCGACCGAGACCAGTCCTGAAAAGAATAAGCGCGAAAAGGCCAAGTGCGACCGCCGTTACCACCAGCGTGGTGATCTGGTGATCGGTGATGCGAGCCCCGAGAATGCGCATTGCCGGCGAAACCTGCAATTTGAAGCGGTAGGCCGTTGGGCCATAAGTCAGCAGAAAGACAGCCGAGAGGATCATGCTGAGTGCCAGCGAACCGATCAGCGCAATGGCGGAATCAGACTTCAGCAAGCGTTCGAAGATCAGAATATTGAAGATGACGGCGAGAAGCCCGACGAAGAACGCCGAGGCAAGACCAGCCAGAAACAGCGGCAGGCCAACGGCATGCAGTGACATCGCCACGAAAGCACCCACCACGGCATATTGCACAAGTGCGACATTGGGGAATTTGATCAGGGAGTAAACGGCACTCAAGGCAACGGCGATGAGAGCCAGATCGACGGACCTGATCAGGAGGTCGAAAAGGAATTGAAACATAGACACGTCCGTCTGGGCAACTCCGGACGAGGCTGCAGTCGTCAGTCCGGAATTGTGTGAAAGGGAAGGCGACTGGTCGTTACTCCTGCCTTAGGGCAGTCTGTCGGCTTGGATGAAAATGCCCGTCGCAATCGCAACGGGCATTGCTGACATCAGTCGTATGCGACGAGTTTTTCGCCATCGACCTTGAACTTGAGGTAGGGCTGATGCGTCCGCTGGCCGTCCGCATCCAGCTTGATCTCACCGGTTGCGCCTTTGACGCCTTCCTTGCCCAGATCCTCGATCGCCTTGAGAACGGCAGCTTTATCGGTGCCTCCGGCTTTGTTAAGCGCGGCCGCCGCGAACAGAACGGCATCATGCGCATAACCACCATAGGCGGAGAGGAAGCCTTCACCGTAGGTCTTTTCGTATTCGGTTTTGTAGGTGTCACCGCCATCGCCGATATAGCCGACGTCCATGCCGATGAGCCCTGCCTTGAAGTCGGCCGGTGTATCCTTGTTCATCATGGTGATGAGGATCGAATACCAGGGTTTGCCTTCCTGAAGACCAAGTTCGAAGGCTTCCTGCATGATGAGAGCGCCTTCGGTGCCATATGCGGTGAAGACATAGGCGTCGGGGGCGGCGGCTTCCACCTGCTGCAATTCGCGGCGATAGGTGGACTGGCCGATGGTATACATGACCGTGGTGGAGATTTCACCGCCCTTCGCCGTGAAATGCTTCTTGAACTCTTCGGCAACACCCTGACCGAAGGCGTTGTTCATTGCCAGGACAGCAACCTTTTTCCAGCCATGATTGATGACATCCTGTGCGGCGAACTCGGTCGACACGTTGTCGAGGCCGACGACGCTGTAGGAAGTTGCGCCGATGCCGCGAACCAGGCCGCTGGTGGAGGCCGGATTGATATGGGGCATGCCTTCCTGAACCAGGTACTGACCAAGTGGAATGGTATTGCCGGAAGAATACTCGCCGATGACGATCGGCACCTTGTCCACGGAGACAAGTTTCTTGGCGGCGTCGATGGCGGTCTGCGGTTTGCCGCCGGAATCTTCGACGATGACCTTCAATTGTTTGCCGAGTACACCGCCATTGGCGTTGATCTGCTTAACGGCAAGCTCGATACCGCGGCTCTGGTCCTTGCCGGTGGTGGCGCTGGCGCCTGAGAGCGGAATGACTGCACCGATTGTGACATCTTCAGCCTTTGCGGGAGCCATGTTCGACAGTGCTGCGAGCAAGGTTGCGACAGTTGCGCTGATTGCGATCTTTTTCATTTTTACCCCTCTTTCCGTTCTTTAACGGGACAGGAAAACTCTAGGGGCAGCGGCGCCGTAGCTATAGAAGATATATCGAGCGATATACGTAGAGATCGCGGGAGAATTTGTATTCTTCCGCTGAATCCTCGGCTTTGGTCAGCTCTGATCGTCACGAGAGCGAAGCAGCGCGGCGAGCTCGCAACCGCATTCTATTTTTCCAGATCATATCGCTTTTTAATGCGCCATCGATCAGCGCCGAGGCTGACCAGCACCCAAGATTTTTGTGCAATCGCACTGCCCTTCGATGTTGTGTGGCCACTGATCGCCAGAATGATCTGATCGGTGCTGATGCTCGTGATACGGGCCTCAGCCACGATACCGTCGCTGAATTGCACGTGGGTTGGCCCCGCCATCACTTCTCCATCCGTCGAAGCCAGGCAGCCTGGATATGCGTGGCTGTCCATCATGGTGATCATCGTTTCATTCCTCAGAAATCAGGTTCAAAAGTCAAGTTGACGTCATATGCATCTTCGTATACGAAATAATATATGAAGATCGGGCCGGCCGCAATCTTCAGCCTATCGCAACAATAACGGGTGCGGTTTTGCCCTCCCATGGAAGAGGTTTCATGTACTACTTCGCTTATTGCACTTGGCTGCACGACATCGAGATCGCCCGGTTCATGCCGGAAGCGAAAGCGGTGACGAAGGGATTCGCAGCCAATCACGCCCTCCGTTTTCACGCTGCTGGTGACCGGACGGATCGGGGCTGGTGCCATTTTCTCAACACGGCTGACGCCTGGGGTGAAAAGGCGTTCGGCGTCGTCTTCGAGCATGACGAGACGCATTTCGAAGAAGACTACGACGATTTCGAACGCTGCTGCGTCACGGTTTATGGCGATGACGGCAAGCAATATGATTGCTGGACCTATCGTCTGATCACCCCCGGCATCGCTATGCGTCCGCCGAATTTCTATTTCGAGCACATTCCGGCCGGATTGAAACAGTGGGGCTTCTCGGAGGACTATATCGCCAAGGTACAATCGGTTTTCGACAAGGCTGCCGAGTGCCCACGCGCTGATCGTCCCAACCCTTCGAAGATACCGGGTCGCGGGGCGGAGACCCGATAACAAAGCTATCCGGCGGTGGCTTCTATGTGGTCGTCACCGCCGCTATAGAGTGAAAGAAAAGCAAAACATCAATCAAAGATGAAACTGGGGTAACGACATGAAAATTGGGAAGAGTGGTGCCGCCGTCATGGCGGGCTTTGCGGCTGTCTTGTTCAGTTGTGCGGCTTTCGCAGGGGAGGGGTCGAAGCTCGTTCCGCAGCCGATACGCGCTGCGGGCAAGATCACCGTGGGATCGCAGCAGACATTTCCGCCGATTGAATTCCGTGAGCCGGGAGCAACCGAAGTGACGGGCGCCAGTGCCGATCTGCTTCGCGAAATTGCCAAACGCCTCGACCTCAAGCTGGAATATGTGCAGGCAGAATATGCCGCCCTTATCCCCGGTATTGAGGCCAAGCGCTTCAACATGGCCTCGGGCGGAATCAGCGATACCGAAGAGCGTGAGCAGAAGCTCGACTTCGTCAACTACATGCTTTCGGGTGGCTCCGCGATGGTACGCGCGGAAGATATCAGCCAATACAACACCATTGCCGATTTCTGCGGAAAGTCTGTCGCCACCTTGCTCGGTAGCCGGGTCATTATGGCCAAGGTCGAGGAAGCGTCTGCTGCCTGCAAGGCCAAGGGCGCAGTTGAAATCCGCGCAGAACAGCTTCCCTCCGCGCCCGATGCCAGAATGCAGCTCGACCTGAAGCGTGTTGATGCCTATCTCGGCGACTTCCCGGCACTGGTCTACATGGGTGCTCAGTTCCCCGGAAAATACGCCATTGTCGGCGGCAACTACATGCTCACGCCGTACATCACGTCGTGGGGGTTCGGGAAGGACAATAGCGGTCTGCGTGACGCGGTGAAGGTTACCCTGACAGAAATGCTGGCTGACGGTACCTACAAGTCGATCATGGACAAGTGGGGTGTCGGCGGCGCGCTGCTTTCGGAAATCACCGTCAATCTTCCCGCCAGCAAGCGCTAACGAAGTCGGACAGGGCAATGGCCGTTACAGATCATCTTCACTCTTCCGAACTTCCGATCGTACATCGACGCCGTTGGGGCGCATGGATTTTCGGAGCCATTGCCCTGCTCATCGTTGTGACGATTGTCCAGGCTGCTTTTCAGTCACGCATCATCAATGTCGGGGTCTTCGCCAATTACATCTTCAGTCCGCTGATCGTCATGGGAGCAGTCAACGCGCTGATCCTCGGAACGCTCGCGCTGTTCATCGCAAGTGTCATTGGCTTCGTGGCGGCATTGATGCGGGTCAGCGGCAATCCCATCCTTGTGGCGATTTCCGCGACCTATGTGTATCTGTTTCGTGGCACTCCGATGCTGATCCAGCTCATCTTCTGGTTCAACGCTGTGCCGATCATGTTCCCCTTGATCACCATCAGCCTGCCGTTCATGGCCGAACCTCTGGTGAGCGCGCCGACAACAACCATCGTCACGCCATTCCTTGCGGCGCTGGCGGGTCTCAGTCTGGCGGAAGGCGCTTATATGAGCGAGATTATCCGTGCCGGCATTCTTGCCGTGGACAAGGGGCAGAGAGCGGCTGCAACCGCGCTTGGCATGACCCAGCGCCAGGTGCTGGTTCAGGTGGTCATCCCCCAAGCGGGACGGATCATTATCCCGGCTGCAGGCAATCAATACATCATGCTGCTGAAGTCATCGTCACTCGCCTCCGCAATCGGGTACCTCGAATTGCTGCGTGTTGCGACCGACATCTATTCTTCCAATTTCCATGTCGTGGAACTGCTTGCCGTTGCGGCATTCTGGTACCTGGTGATGACCGCTTTCGCCACCGCCATTCAGACGATTCTCGAAAAGGTATTCCCCCAAAGATGAGCGACCTGAACATTCAGAAACACGCCGTCTCCGTGGTCGGCGTTTCCAAGAAGTGGGGCATGGTCTCCGCATTTTCCGATGTCAGTTTCGATGTCCCGCAGGGCGAAGTTGTCGCGTTGCTCGGCCCGTCCGGTGCCGGAAAATCGACGCTGCTGCGTTGCGTGAACCATCTGGAGACGATTTCCGCAGGCCGGATCTACGTCCATGGCGAACTGATTGGCTACCGCATCGGGGATCGTGCGCTGCATGAACTCTCCGATGCCGAGATAAGCCGTCAACGTCAGAAAATCGGTATGGTGTTCCAGCATTTCAACCTGTTCAAACACATGACGGCCCTGCAGAATGTCATGTGTGGTCCGGTGCAGGTCCTGCGTCGTCCGAAGGCAGAATCCATGAAACTTGCTCTGGAATTGCTCGACAAGGTCGGGCTCAAGGCAAAGCAGGATGCTTATCCTTCCGAACTTTCCGGTGGCCAACAACAACGTGTGGCAATTGCGCGCGCATTGGCCATGCAGCCAAGAGTCCTTTTGCTGGATGAACCGACCTCGGCACTCGACCCAGAACTTGCGCAGGAGGTGGTCGAGACGATCCGCAAGCTTGCCGAGGAAGGGCAGACCATGATGATCGCCACGCACGACATGGGTATCGCCCGCGATGTCGCTGACCGGGTGATCTTCATGGAAGGGGGGCGTCTCGCAGAAGATGCCCGCTCGAAGCAATTCTTTACTGCGCCGAAAAGCGATCGCGCCCGGCAATTCCTCGCCCGCCTGTTGCCAGCGTAACTACGCCATTTACCAGATTCGAAACAGACAACGCGCGCCTTCCCCCCGCGCGGGGGAAGGCCTTTGCGTCTTGCTCACAAGGAACGTGTCATGTCCCAAATCTTCCAGCATCTTCACCACGTCTGCATCGTCGTTCGCGATCTTGCGAAAACGGTCGCCTACTATGAAAGTCTGGGGGTTGGGCCGTGGTTCGATTACCCGAAAAAGGGCACCTATCTCGAATTTGAGGTGCCCAACAAGGCGGCCTCGGACGCGATGCGCTACAGGTGCTGTGATCTTGAAAACGTCCAGATTCAGCTCTGCGATCCGGGCGACCTGGACTCTCCGCAGAAACGCTTCCTCGATGAACGTGGTGAGGGTGTCTATCATCTCGGTTTCGAGGTGGCGGATCGCGATGCGGCGGAAGCACAGGGGCGGGCGCTCAACCTCGGTGTGATCGCTCGCGGCAAAAGGATGGACGGCTCCGGCTTCTGCTATTTCGACACCCGGGACAATGCCGGGATCGTCCTTGAAATCCGCAAGTCCTGAGCCCGCGTGATGTCGAGGATTTTCTCTCGTACAGGTGCGGGCGTCGATCTGGGTGCCGCCTTGCGTGGGCAAGAGAGTGTTCTGCTCTGCCTTGCCGCGATGGTTCTGTTTGCTGCGTCTGACGTCATCGCCAAACATCTGTCAGCGACCTACCATCCATTCCAGATTGCCTGGTTTCGTTATCTGACCGCATCCACCCTGCTGGCCGTCGTTTGCCTGCGATGTGGCAGGCCGGCGCGGAGCGTGGCGGCTGCCGACCAGATCATTCGCGGCATTGGAATGGCGGGGGCGACGATCCTTTTGATCGCGGCGCTGAGCCTGCAACCGCTTGCCGAGGCGACAGCGCTGGTCTTCATCTCGCCATGCATTGTAACCCTTCTGTGCGTGCTGATCCTCAAGGAGAGCGTGCCTCGCCTGCGGTGGGTTGGGGTCTTCGGTGGTTTGATCGGCGTCCTGGTGATCCTGCGTCCGGGGTTTGCCGACTACAATCCTGCAGCATTGTTTTCGATCGCGTCCGCAGCCTGCTGGGCTACGGCTCTTGTGATGACGCGCCGGGCTGTCCTGGCTGATAGTCTCGTGACGACACTCGCTTATTCGTCGCTCACGGGATTTGTGCTTTTGAGCGCAACGATGCCCTTTTTCTTTCGGCAGTTGACGGGAATTGACGTGGTCCTGTCTGTTGCAACAGCCGTGTTGTGGCTCGCGGCACATGTTGCCATTGCCTATGCTTACCGGCGACCCGAGGCGCAGGTCTCCCGCCTTGCACCGATCTCATACACACACCTCATCTGGGCGACCGGCTTTGGGTATGTGGTTTTCGGCACGATCCCTGATGGCATGACGATTGTGGGGGCGGTTTTGATTGTTTCGTCCGGACTGCTGGCCCGCAAATGATGACGTACAGCGGTGAGACACTGCAGATTGAAGGAGTGATGCCATGAAAAATGTTCTGCTGATCGGGGCCGGCAATATGGGATTTGCCATGTTGCGAAGCTGGATCGGGATGGCAGGTCACCAGTTCGCGGTCGTGGAAGTTAACGACGCTCTGCGAAAGCGTGCGCAAGTGGTTGGGGCGAGTAGTTATGCGGACCTTTCCGATCTGCCCCCCGACTACCACGCCGATATCATGGTGATTGCAACCAAGCCACAAGGGGTTGCAGGTGCAATTGCCGCAGGTCGTGACCACCTGATATCGGGTGGTCTGGTCATTTCTATCGCGGCTGGCGTGACCATCGACGGCATGCGCAATAAGGCCGGGGAGAATGCAGTCATCATCCGCGCTATGCCGAACACGCCGGCCGCTATCGGGGAGGGCATGATTGTCTGCTGTGCCAGTGGTAACGCGTGTGCGGCGAATCGACAGCATACGGAAACCCTGCTTGCTGCTATCGGTCGCGTCGTCTTCGTTGAGGACGAGGGGATGATGGATGCGGTGACGGCCGTTTCAGGTTCAGGTCCTGCTTATCTGTTCTCCTTCCTTGAGGCATTCAGTGCAGCGGGTGTTTCTGTCGGGCTATCGTCTGATCTCGCTATGCAGCTCGCCAAACAGACCCTCTATGGTGCGGCCAAGATGGCGTTGGACCCATCGGCCGATCCTTCTGCCCTGCGCAAAGAAGTCACGAGCCCGAACGGCACGACAGCCGCCGCTCTTTCGGTGCTTTTGGATGCAGACAAGGGGCTCGCACCGCTCATGCGGTACGCCGTCGAGGCTGCCCGGTCGCGTTCTGAGGAACTGGGGAGGCTGACGTGACAGCTTGCCGGTATCACACACAGCCGGGTTTCGGATTCTTGGGTGTGGGAAGACCTTGCTTATACACGAGAGAATATACCAAAATCGATAGTTTGGCGGTAAGGCTTACTGAAGGGCCGGAAAAGGAAAAAGAGTAATGGCATCAAGAAAAGCCGCGGCAGGTGAATTCCTCGCATCCGACGTCAGAAACCGCTTGCGCAGCATGATCCTCGGTGCCGAGCTCAAGCCCGGGCAAAGACTGGTGGAAGACGATCTGTGCGAACGCCTGAATGTCGGGCGCACGCCCGTGCGGGAAGCGCTTTTGTTGCTACAGGGTGAAGGCTTTCTGAGCCGGCAGCGAGGCTGGGTTGTCGAAACGATCGATCGAAGCCAGGTGCACGCAATTTTCGAAAGTCGCGCTGCAATCGAGGCGGCGACTGCCAGGCTTGCTGCGCGGCATGCCGAACAGGCTGAACTCGACACGCTTGCAAATCTGATTGAAGCGATGGAGCCGGCTGAAACCTTGACCCGTGCAGACCTGAACAGTCTGAACACACAGTTCCACAAGCTAATCGTCACGGCATCGAAAAATATCCTGCTCGCGCAGTTCCATGAGCGGACGCAGTTCCACTACTGGATGCTGCGGGTGCCGATCCTGTTCTCGGAATCGGAAGTGAAAGAAACCAACATTCAGCATCGCAAAATCTTTGATGCACTGGTCAACCGCAACGAAGATGATGCCGAACGCGCAGCCCGCCATCACGTCGAGTCCACAATGGCGATCGTGGAGCCGGCCATCGACCTCTGACAATACCTCCAGTCACGGCCAAGAGTTCTGTCTTCGCCCCAGCCGTCCTTTTTTGAACGGCTGGGGCGCATGGCTTTTTTGGAGGGCTTACTGGCCAGACTGGCGGGCTGCGGCCTCAATCACATCGGCAACTTTTTCGGGCTGCGATGCGAAAACGGCGTGGCTTGCGGCAATTTCGGTGACCTGGCTGCCGGCACGTTTGGCCATGTCACGCTCGAGGTCAGGGTTGATCGAGCGGTCTTGTGTGGCGACGATCGACCAGCTCTTCTTTGCTTTCCAGGCGGGATCGCCGACCTTGGCAGAGAAGGTCTGCTTTGCGGCGAAGACCTGCGATCTGGCCATGAAAGCGGTTTCGTCCTTCGGCAGATCGGCGGCGAAATCATTGGCGAAGGCGGCGGGGTCCAGATAGAGATACTGACCGTCGGGGGTCTCGCGAATATTCATGCCGGAGGAGGGTTTGGATGTCGCCAGCGACAGGAGGCTTTCACCTTTATCCGGCTGGAAGGCGGCGACATAGACAAGGCCCGCCACCTTTTCGTTGTTCCCGGCTTCTGTGATGACGATACCGCCGTAGCTGTGGCCGACGAGCAATGTCGGGCCATCCTGCATCGAAAGAACGCGGTTCGTCGCGGCGATATCGTCGGCAAGCGACGTGATCGGTTGCTGGACGACCGTGACGTTGAACCCGCGCTTTTCGAGGATTTCGGTTGCCTTTTTCCAGCCGGAACCATCGGCCAGTGCACCGTGCACGACCACGATGTTTTTCACCTCTGCCGCATGGGCGGCGAAGGCAGCGAAGCTGGCTGCAAGTGCAATTGCGAAAGTTGAAATAAGACGCTGCATGGTCAGTCTCCTTCTTGGATTTTTCAGGGGGTGATGGGAAATTAGCCGAATGTGAAAGCGTAGGCTTCGACGCCGGGATCGAGGAAACGGATCTCGAAGTTCCGCGCCTCCACCTCACCGGATTGGCGTACGAGCTGGTAAAGTCGGGTCGACGTTACGGTGCCGTTGCCATCGGCATCGATGTCTGCGCCGTGATTTGTGCCTGGGGCCTTGCCATCGATCGTGACCTGGAACCTGACCGGCTTGCCTGCCTTGCCCGGGCCAAGAACGAGATGCAGGTCGCGGGCGCTGAAGCGGGAGGTGATCTCTCCACCCGCACGGTCGAGCACAGCCTGTTCAGGGTTGATCGTCCACGTTCCGGCAAGACCCCATTCGTTGAGATCGAGGTCCCTGCTCGTATAGTCGCTGGCAACACCGGCACGCAGGGGTTCTTTCGATGCAAACCCGGTGGCGCGTTCGTAACCGAGATAGGTTTCACCTGAACGGATGTTCTTCAGATCAGGACTGGCTTCGGCACCTTTGGCCTGCGGGTCGACGGGCGCACTTGCCGCCATCTCGCTGCCAGCCTCATGCAAGAGGTCTTGAATAGCCTGCTCGGTCTGGCGGTAATTGCCTTCACCAAAGTGGTGGTAGCGGATCTGACCCTTGGCATCGATCAGATAGTGAGCCGGCCAATAATTGTTCTCGAAGGCGCGCCAGATCTTGTAATCGTTGTCGACTGCGACCGGATAGCCGATCTTGAAATCGCTGATGGCCTGTTTGACGTTGTCGATCTTTTTCTCGAAGGCGAATTCCGGTGAATGCACACCGATCACCACCAGACCCTGATCCTTGTATTTTTCTGCCCAGGCACGAACGAATGGGACAGTGCGAATGCAGTTGATGCAGGAGTAGGTCCAGAAATCGACGAGAACGACCTTGCCGCGAAGCTGTTCCGCAGTCAGCGGCGGTGAGTTCAGCCACTCGACGGCGCCATCGAGCGAAGGTGCACGCCCCTCGATGGGAAGATCGGCACGGAAGGGCGGGTTGGCCCCATTGAGCGGCACAGTGCCGTTGCTGGCGACCTCACGAGCGAAAGAGGTGTCCGGATTCCCATGCAGGCGGTCCAGAATGGCCTGTTCAAACGATGATGTACTGGCATAGGAGAGGCGAGACAGAAGACCGGTATCGAGGCCAAGCGCGATCACGGCAACCCCTGCAAGAACGGCAGCTCCGAGGATTTGTCGAATGCGTTCGCTGACGCCAAGCGACCGCTTCATTGCAGCAAAAACGCGACCTCCGACGAGAAGAGCAATGGCGAGCGATGTGGCGGCGCCAGAGGCATAGGCCGCCAGCAACAGCGTGGTCTCGATGTTCGCGCCTTGCAACGCGGCCCCCGTCAATACGAGGCCAAGGATCGGGCCGGCGCAGGGAGCCCAGAGCAGACCTGTCGCCACGCCGAGGATCAGTGATCCGGTGACAGACGATGCCGAGCCAGGTCTGCCGTGAGCATTCACCAGCCGGTTGCCCAGATCGACAACCGGTTGGGTGATCGCAGCGGCGATTTTCGGTGACAGGAGGCTCAGGCCGAAGACAGCCAGCAATGCGATTGCAGCAAGGCGCCCATATTCGTTGGCATGGATCGCCCAACTGCCGCCGACTGCGGCAAGCGTTGCAACAAGTGCAAATGTTACCGCCATGCCGGCAAGCATGGGCAGCGTGCTGCGCAGGAAGGGTTGTCCTGCACGGGCGAACACGAAGGGAAGAATGGGTAATATACAAGGGCTGAGTATCGTCAGCGCTCCACCCAGATAGGCAATGATAAGAAGCGTCATGTGTCCGTCTCCTCGAAAGCGGGAGCTGGTACAACGTGAGACCGTGGAACCAGCGATGACGCCAGTTTGGTCAATACGACGTATCCCGGATGTGTCCGTTCACCACGCAAAATGTATCGAAGTGTAGAAACGGCCGGGATTGCGGGAGACGGGACAATTCGTGTCTTCCGTCACGAGCGCAACGTCTGCTGAATTGTATCAGAGTGTATCTGCTGGCCGAAAAGTTACACCCGCATGCAATTGCCGACGCTCAGCGACATACCTCAGATACATGCTGCCGGCTTTCTTCCGATCGTCATTATGGAGATTGGAGAAAAGATCATGATCAACGAAATCAATGTTCAGCGCCGGCGTTTTTTTGGCATTGCCGCCATGACGGTTGCCGCTGTCGAACTTGGCGCTACGACTTTGGCCAACGCAAAGTCCGCCACCGCAACATTGCCTGCCGCCAGTCAAGCTGCAGCCAAGGGCAGTGGCCATACCTCGTTTGATGCGCTGAAGCAGATTGATGCCGGCGTGCTCAATGTTGGTTACGCCGAGGCGGGTCCCGCAGACGGTCCGGCGGTGCTGCTGCTGCACGGCTGGCCGTATGACATCTACAGCTATGTCGATGTCGCTCCGATCCTTGCTTCTGCCGGGTATCGTGTGATCGTGCCCTATCTGCGTGGCTACGGCACAACGCTCTTCCTTTCCAAGGACACCCCCCGTAACGGCCAGCAGGCAGCCCTTGCTGCGGACATGATTGCGCTTCTGGATGCGCTCGGTATCGAGAAGGCGATTGTTGCCGGCTACGACTGGGGTGCCCGCACCGCCGACATCATGGCTGCGCTCTGGCCGGAACGCTGCAAGGCACTGGTATCCGTCAGCGGTTATCTGATCGGCAGCCAGGAGATCAACAAGAAGCCGCTTCCTCCCAAGGCGGAACTGTCCTGGTGGTATCAGTTCTATTTTGCCACCGAGCGCGGCCGGGCCGGTTACGCCGCCAACACCCGCGACTTCGTGCGGCTGATCTGGCAGACCGCCTCGCCGACATGGAATTTCGATGACGCGACGTTTGATCGATCAAGCCCGGCTTTCGACAATCCGGATCATGTCGACATCACCATCCATAACTACCGCTGGCGGCTTGGGCTGGCGGAGGGTGAGGCCAAGTACGACGCCTATGAGCAGAAGCTTGCAAAACTGCCTGTCATCACCGTTCCGACCATCACCATGGAAGGCGATGCCAACGGTGCCCCGCATCCTGACCCGTCTGCCTATGCCGCCAGATTCTCTGGAAAGTATGAGCATCGCAACGTCACCGGCGGCATCGGTCACAACCTGCCGCAGGAAGCACCTGAGGCATTTGCCCAGGCAGTCCTCGACGTTGCGAAGTTTTAGGCTTGCCCGCGTCGGCAAACCGATATCTTTTCTTTCTCAACTCAACTAGGCATTCGGTATCGGGCTGTTTGCTAGCGTCAAGGCGTTGAAGACATTCATGGAACACATAGACCATATCCTCGTCGTCGATGACGACCGTGAAATCCGCGAGCTGGTTTCGAGCTATCTGAAGAAGAACGGATTGCGCGCAACAGTGGCGGCGGATGGCCGGCAGATGCGGACATTTCTCGAGCAGAATGCGGTCGACCTGATCGTGCTCGATGTCATGATGCCGGGTGATGACGGATTGGTTCTGTGCCGTGAGCTTCGGGCTGGCAAACACAAGGCGACGCCGGTCCTGATGCTGACTGCCCGTGATGACGAGATGGATCGTATCATCGGCCTCGAAATGGGGGCCGATGACTATCTGTCCAAACCCTTTGCAGCGCGTGAGCTTCTTGCCCGTATCAAGGCCATTCTTCGCCGCACACGGATGTTGCCGCCCAATCTGCAGATCAGTGAGGCGGGAAATCTGCTGACTTTCGGCGACTGGCGTCTTGATACGGTCGGACGCCACCTCCTCGATAGGGAGGGAACGGAAATCGCATTGAGCGGTGCGGAATATCGTCTGTTGCGCGTTTTTATCGACCATCCTCAACGTGTGCTGAACCGGGATCAGTTGCTGAATCTCACGCAGGGTCGGGACGCAGAATTGTTTGACCGCTCGATCGACCTTCTTGTGAGCCGCCTGCGTCAGCGTCTGGGTGACGATGCTCGTGAACCGACCTACATCAAGACCGTCCGGGCCGAAGGCTATGTCTTCTCTGTGCCGGTCGAGATATCGGAACCAAGGGTATGAGCGGCGGGGCTGGAAACGACGGAACAACCGCCGCCACAGCCAGACGCGGCTGGTGGCCCAGTACCCTGCGTTCGCGGCTTTTCATCATCCTCTTCATCGGGTTGGCGATAGCCTACAGCCTGTCCTTCAGCATACTTTTCATCGAACGTTACATGTCGGCCAAGGCTGTGATGCTGGGCACGCTCGAGAGCGATCTTGCGACATCGATTGCCGTTATCGACCGGCTGCCGCCAACCGAGCGGCCGCTGTGGCTTGACCGGCTCAGCCGTGGCAACTACCGCCTTCTGCTGGGGCCGGGTCTTCCGGGCGTTCCTGACATGTCTGGAAGGGGCGCGGAGATTGCCGAGCGGATCGAAGAGGCCGCAGGCCACAGATTTCCCCTGAGAGTCGAGGCCATCCCGGAAGACGGCAAGCGGCTGCAGGGGCATGTCACACTGTCGGATGGTTCTGAACTGACCATTGATGTTACGCCGCGCGGTGTCATGCCGATTGCGAGCTGGCTTCCCTATGTTTTTGCTGTGCAGATGGCGCTATTGCTCCTTTGTACCTGGTTTGCGGTGCGCCAGGCGATCCGTCCTCTCGGAGATCTGGCCGCCGCTGCCGATGCGGTCGATCCGAGCAAGAAGGGTGAGCCGATGCGCGAGACGGGTCCCGCCGAAGTAGCGCGGGCGGGGCGCGCCTTCAACGCCATGCGCGACCGTATCGCCCATCATCTGGAAGAGCGCGTGCAAATTCTGGCAGCGATCTCGCACGATCTGCAGACGCCGATCACGCGCATGCGCCTGCGGGCCGATATGGCGGATGACACGCCCGAAAAGGAAAAGCTGGTTAGCGACTTGCGCGAGATCGAACGGCTCGTGCAGGACGGGATTGCTTACGCACGAAGTGCGCATGGGAATGCGGAAAAGGCGTCCCGGATCGATCTTTCCTCCTTCATTGAAAGCATCGCTTACGATTATCAGGATACGGGCAAGTCGGTCCGTGTGATCGATCTGGTTCAGGGTACAGTTGCAACCAAGCCGCATGCGCTTCGACGCATTCTCACCAACTTCATCGACAATGCGATCAAGTTCTCCGGTGCGGCTGAAATCGGCATTGAACGGAGAGACGGTGGCGAGGTCGTCATCACCGTGCTGGACCGTGGGCCGGGTATCCCTCAGGACATGCTCGAAGCGGCCATGCAGCCGTTCTTCAGGCTGGAGCAATCGCGAAATCGCGAAACGGGTGGCGCAGGTCTCGGTCTTGCCATAGCCCAGCAGCTTGCGGGTGCGCTGGGCGGTTCGGTCCGGCTCTACAATCGCGACGGCGGCGGTCTGGCCGCGGAACTCACGCTGCGCTGAACATCCTTTTTGTAAGATTGCCGCCGCTTGGCGGCAGTTTCCTACAGTCTGTTACACTTCAGTTGTTTCCTGAAACATGCGCGATACGCCGATCCGTCAGAACACCCTCGTCAGTTACAAAGGAGTGTTCCATGACCAAGATCGAAAAGGTTCTCTACACCGGCAAGACCCACACCACGGGTGGACGCGATGGCCTTGCCCGCAGCGACGATGCGCAGCTTGAGGTCAAGTTGTCACCTCCGGGGTCTGCGCAGCCGGGTACCAATCCTGAGCAGTTGTTCGCGGCCGGCTGGTCGGCTTGCTTCATTGGCGCAATGGGGCTTGCTGCAGGCAAGCGCAAGCTGCGTTTGCCTGAAGGGACAGCGGTGGATGCCGAAGTCGATCTCGGGACAACTGAGGGCGCCTACTTCCTGCAGGCGCGTTTGAATGTCAGCCTGCCGGGTTTGGAGCCGGAACTTGCCCGCACACTCGTCGAGGAAGCCCATCAGAATTGCCCCTATTCCAAGGCGACACGCGGCAACATCAACGTTGAACTCAATCTGGTCTGAACAGGAGGCTTCCATGCGGATGCCAGTCATCCTCGTCTTGATCGCGTCGATCTTTGCAGTTCCATGCATCTACGACACCGCCTCGGCAGAACCGTCTCCATTCGCCGGCCTCTATAGCCTGGCAATGGCCTACTAACCCCGAACGAAAGATGGCTCTTGCTTTGCCGCAAGAGCCATTTCTTTTTGCTGTTCACGCCAGAATGGCTTTGGCTTCCAGGTAAGCCTCAAGTCCAAACACCCCGTACTCCCGACCAATACCCGATTGCTTGAACCCGCCGAATGGTGCCGCCGGGTCGTGCGGTGCGCCGTTTATCACCACGCGACCGGTATCGAGCCGTTCGGCCAACGACTGCATGTGCGCCATGTCTGTGCCGTGAAGATAAGATTGCAGTCCATAGGGGGTATCGTTGGCGATGGCGATCGCCTCTTCCTCGTCGTGATAGGCGATGACCGAGAGAACAGGCCCGAAGATTTCCTCGCGCGCAATACGCATCTCATTGTTGACGTTGAAGAAGATCGTCGGTTGTGTGAACCAGCCTTTGTTCAGACCCTGCGGCCGGCCAAGGCCGCCGGTCAGTAACGCGGCACCTTCCTGAAGTCCGACATCAATATAGGACTGTACCCGGTCGTATTGTTTCTGGCTGACCATTGGTCCGACCATCACCTGCGGGTCGGCAGGATCTCCCGCCTTGAACTGCGCAGCGCTCATCTTCAGCCGCATCAGAATGTCTTCCATACGTTGTGCGGGGGCAAGGATTCGGGTGCCGGCTACGCAGGCCTGTCCGCTGTTCATGAAGCCCATGCGCAAAACGGTCGGGATGACCGTGTCGAGATCGGCATCATCCAGAATGATGTTCGGGCCTTTGCCGCCGAGTTCCAGGGTGACGCGCTTGAGGCTTTCCGCACCAGCACGCAGGATTTCCTTTCCGACCCTGGTCGAGCCCGTGAACGTCACCTTGGCAACATCCGGATGGCGCGAGAATTCGGCGCCGACTACATCGCCAAGGCCGTTGACGACGTTGAATACACCCTTCGGCAACCCGGCTTCGTGAAGACATTCAAGCAGTGCCTGTGTCTGGATGGCGCTCATCTCGCTGGGTTTGATGACGATGGTCGTGCCGGCGGCAATCGATGTGGCGAGCTTTGAGGCAATGAAACCGATGTTGCTGTTCCAGGGCGTGATTGCTGCAACGACACCGATTGGCTGCATCCGAACCCTCGTCTGGCCAGACTGGCGATCGAAATCGTAGCTTTGAAGCGCCTTCGCCATATCGAGAAAGGTCGTTGCCGCATGCGGAATGGCAAAGCGGGTAAACGTTTGCGGCGCGCCGTATTCGGTCGCCATGGCCTCGGTCAGCTCCGGAATTCGCGCCGACACAACCGAACTCAGCGTCTTCAGCATCTCGATACGCTCTGCCTTTGTCGTTCTTGAAAAGGCAGGGAACGCACGCTTGGCAGCGGCGATTGCCGCCTGCGCGTCCTCGATATCGCCGAGGCGAACAGTGCCGATTTTCTCTTCAGTCGATGGGTTATGAAGGTCTGCGGTTTGCGTGCCGTGGGGCGTGACGAACTGGCCGTCTATGTAGACTTTGTCGATGTGGCGCATGTCTGTCTCCTTTGAGGTGATGCGTCATATCTGGCATTTCGATGATGTCCTGATAAGCTATCCAAAGATGCGCGGTGTGATAAGGAAATGTGGACAATGATGCGAGGCTCTCTGGCCGAACTGCAAGCCGTTGTGGCGGTGGCGGCCCAAGGTGGTTTCCGATCTGCAGCACGAGAACTTGGCATTTCGTCCTCGGCGCTCAGCCAGCAGATCGCGACACTGGAAACAAGGATGGGCGTGCGGCTGTTCAACCGTTCGACGCGCAGTGTCGTGCTTTCAGCCGCTGGCGAGCAGTTCGTCGCGGAGATCGTGCCGGCGCTGGCGGCCATCCGCAACGCTGTCGAGCATGTCGACGAGCACAGGGCTGAGCCGACAGGCACCTTGCGGATCAACAGTTCCATTGGAGCGATCCGTATGGTTCTGGCGCCAGTGGTACTGGAGTACATGCGTCTTCATCCGCAGATGGCGGTAGAGATCGTCACGGAAGGTGCGCTGGTCGACATCAACGCCCAGGGTTTCGATGCCGGCATTCGTATTCGTGAGGCGGTGCCGCCGGATATGATTGTTGTCCCGATCAGCGGGAGTGTGCGGCCGGCAATCGTTGGCTCGCCCGAGTATTTTCGGCATTTCGGCAAGCCCAAAATGCCAGCCGATCTGCAGAGCCATCAATGTATTCGTGCGCGCATGGCCAGCGGTGCAATCTATGGCTGGGAGTTTGAGCGCCGGGGAGAGAGCTTCACCATGGATGTGCCTGGAAAATTGACGCTCGATGAAAGTGACCTGATGCTGCGCGCGGCGAGAGAAGGGGCCGGGCTTGCCTATCTCAACGAATGGCAGGTTGCCGACGATGTCGCCAGTGGTCGCCTTGAACAGGTTCTGGCGGAATGGACGCCGCCTTATCCAGGCCTCTGCCTGTATTATCCCGGGCGTCGCAATATACCGGCGAAACTGCGCAGCTTTATCGATCTTATAAAGGCAGTGCGCTGGGACTAGCGGAGGAGCAGCCTCATTCAAACCTTGAATATTGCGATAAAGACGAATTGCTTCTAGCACCGGTTGCGAGCGATTCTTCAAGTCGCCGTTTCGGCGATTGCAAACCTCCAAATGACACGCTAACGAAACAAGACTTTTTAACTCAACTATTCTTGCCGGATACCTTGTGACCGCTTCCGAAAGCATTCTCTGATCATGGACAGCGATATTGCGCGCCTTGATGCGGCTTTTCCGGCTATGCGCTCATCCCTTTTTCAGGCGGTTCTGCGGATTGTACGCGACCCTGCCACTGCCGAAGAGTTGACGCAGGAGGCCTATGTGCGTGCCCGCCGGGCGGTGGAAACGGCAAAGCCGCAGCGCATGGAAGCCTTTCTTTGGCAGACCGCGCGCAATCTCGCTTTCGATTATATCCGTTGGAAAAAAGTTCGGGCTGGCACCGAGACACTCGATGCGGTCGAAAGCCAGGGGAGTGAGGTGGCCGACACCGCGCCTTCGGCAGAAGAGCAGGCAATCCAGAAAGACAACCTGCGCATTGTCGGCGAAGCCTTGCAAAAATTGCCGCCACGCGCTCAGAAGGTCTGGGTACTCAGCCGTGTCGAAGGATGGCCCTATCCCCGTATCGCCGCACATCTCGGCGTTTCGCCAAATACGGTTTTCAACGATATCAAGATGGTAATGGCATTGCTTTACGACTTGCGCACCAAAATGGATGCCCCATGAGATTTCATCAGCTTTTTCTCGAGAAAAATTTTTCTGAGCAATGTCTGCGAAGTTTTTTTGTGAGATATGCCCTGCTCGAACGTCACTGTTCATATGGTCGCGCGAAAACGGGAAAAGCGGACGGTTTTGATGCGTGAAGGCACAGGAGAGCAGAGCGGATCGGAAACTTTCCTGCATCCCGATCCGGCAGTCGATGCGGCGCTGGACTGGCTGGTGCGGCTGGAAGCGGCTGGCCATGTGGATAAGACCACACGCAGCGAATTTGATGTCTGGCTCGCCGCCGCGCCCTCCCATCAGAAGGCCTGGAATGAGATCCATGGCTTGTGGGCTTCGCCTGAAACGCTGGTCGCCGCACAGGAACTGGAAGTTCACCTCAGCCAGCAACCCGTTTCATTCGACGAAATGAGAGAGAAGAAGCGCCGCCGGTGGTCGTTCCGATCTTTTGCCATGGCTGCTGCTGCGTCGCTCGTCCTCGTTGCTGGCGCGTCTCATGTGATATCGAACTATCTGCCGCGGATGCTGGCGGACTACACCACGTCTACGGGTGAGCGCCGCGAAATTGCTTTGCCGGATGGCTCGCGGATGATCCTCAATACACACAGCGCCGTGGCTCTGGATTTTACCGAGGGGCAGCGCGGTGTGCGGCTTCTGCAGGGGGAGGCCTGGTTCGATGTTGTGCATGATGCCGAGCACCCCTTCCATGTTGCTGCAGCCTATAGCGAAGTGCGTGTCAAAGGCACCGCGTTCGGTGTTCGCACAGAAGACGATACCGATACGGTCTCTTTGCAACGTGGTGCGGTTGATGCCGTGCATGAGCGCAAAGACATCCCTGTTGCGCATCTGTCGCCAGGCGAAATGGTCGTTGCGTCGGAAAAATCCCTCTCTTCAGTCGCTCCGTTCAACTCCGATGAAAATTTCGGTTGGCTGAACGGGCGTGTCGTCATCGAGGCGCAGCCGCTCTCCAAGGCGCTCGAAGAAGTCGGCCGTTATTTCGATGGCCGTATCTTCGTTCTGAACCGCGCACTTCTGAACGTTGCCGTCAGCGGCGACTACAGGATCGATTCCGCCGAGGCCGCAATCGACAGTTTAACCACCGCTGCCGGTGGAAAAATCACTGTTGTTCCCGGCGGTTACATAATCATTCGATAAAAACTCAACTTTTTTTGTGAGATTTGTTCGCGTCGAACGTCGAACGCTACTGAGGGCCTGTTGCAGTGCAGCAGGCCGTCGCCGAGCCGAGGGGGCTCAGCGGAATCGATTAGTGGCTCGTCTTCCATGATGGAGGATGAGAGGCGTTCAGGAGATGGAAATGGCATTGTATGCGGGGCAGGTCGCCGGCGGTCATCGTGGCGCTGGCGGAAAAAAACCGGTCGTAAAGTTTGCGGTCTGGTTGGCATCCTCGGCATTGATGCTGGTTCTGGCTTCGCCCTCCCTGGCGCAGACGACGGTGCCCGCTGAAGCGACGGCGCAGAGCGTTTCCTTCTCCATTCCGGCGCAGCCGCTTGCCGGTGCTATTAAGGCATTCATTCGCACGACCGGCTGGCAGGTTGGTTACCCTGCAGCACTCGTCGGCAATCTGCAGTCCAGGCCGGTATCAGGACGCCTTGCGCCGCAAGCCGCTCTGCAAGCAATGCTGGCGGGGACCGGTATTGCCGTTCGCATCACCGGCCCGCAGACGGTGACGTTGGTGGATGCAAAAGCCGCTGCCGCCGCCGAAGGTGGCGACACCACCGTTCTCGATACGATCTCGGTTGCTGGCGGTAACAGAGGCGTCTCTCTTGGCACCAGCAGCCTTTCCGATACCGGCACAACGACAATTTCCGGAGGCCAGATCGTCGCGCGCTCGGCAGGAAACGACGCCAACGACATTTTGCGCAATCTGCCGAACGTGCAGTACCAGAACGATATCGATGACGACGCAGGCGTTTCCGATCAGGACTTGATCGATCTGAGACCACGCGAAGTCTCGATCTCCGGTGCGCGTGTCTACGAGAACAACTTCATTCTCGAGGGAATGCCGATCAATACGGTGACTGGGACGGCAGACAGTGATGATGACACTGATGTTGAAGACAGTTTGACGCCTGCTGACGTCAACCGCGTTTATGGTCTTCACTCGCAGTCCATTTACGTGCCGACTGATTTTCTTGAAAGCACCACTGTGATCGATAGCAATGCGTCGGCGCGTTACGGTAATTTTCAGGGCGGTGTTGTTTCTTACAAAATGCAGGAGGCCGCGAAGGATCGATGGAAAGGAAACGCCAGTACCGATTTTTCCACAAGTCGCTGGACCGGTTATCACGTGGGCACGGAAAATGGTCTTAATCCCAACGGTGTTGTAGAACCTGAATATATAAAGCGAAGGTCCTCGGTCTCTCTGTCGGGGCCAGTTACCGACAATATCTCGATCCTCGGACAATACAGTACCCAGAGCGCGGTTACATCAAAAGACAAGGATTATCGCTACACCGAAAAACGTCGCGTTACAGAGGAGTCGAAAAACGATTTCTATCGGGGCCAGGTCAAGGCGGACACCGATTTCGGCGATTTTACTCTGGAAGGAGTTTATACCCATTACGATCAGATCTGGGAGAATGCGCGTTGGCGCAATATGCAGATCAATCAAGCTGCACGTGGCCTGAATAGCAAACTTGAGCACAATTACGAGTTTGCTGATTTCTCACTCGGGGGCGTAACGCTTTCAAACGTCAAGCTGGATTCGAAGCTGACCTATGGTCAATCCAGCACAATCAATGACGTGAATGGCAACGTCGCCAGAGCTTTCACGCAGTCGGCAGTCAAGAGCAGAGCCGTCTATTGGAATGCCACTTCGCTTTCTGATTGGTGCCGCACCGATCCGACGCAGACGATTGCCACGCTTTGCTATGATGGTGCCAATGGTGACAGAGAGCTTGGGCAGGAGCAAATAAGCTGGTCGCAGGACGTGACCGGTGACATATGGCAGGGCTCGTTCCGGCTCGGGGCGGAATATACCTACACTGATGCCTACCGGCGCAGACCGGAGGATGTAACTTACTATACATCCTATACGACGATAGCCGGTATCACGAGCTTCAGCGAATACACGTGCAACACGGCTGACGAGTGCAATTCGGAAATGTTCGCGAAGAGCAAATCGATCTACAAGGCCTTTGATATTCACGCTCATCTCAATCAATTCGACACCTACGCGGAGTTGGAGCAGACTTGGGATTGGTTCAACGTCCGAGCCGGAGTGCGGGCGACCTATGATGACTACATGCAGAACCTGAATGTTGCGCCGCGTGTGGTTACTAACATCACACCATGGGAAGACTTTACCATTTCACTTGGCGCTAACCGTTATCACAGCGCCCAGAGTTTGGCTTTCGCAATTCGCGATGGAGTACCCAGACCAGAGAACTTTAGTCGTACAGCTACTAGTACAGGTGTTGTAAGCGATTTCGCAGCTGGTCGTTCCACAGGTTACTTCCTCAATAGCGCATCCGATCTCAAAACCCCCTACACGGACGAATTGTCACTAGGAATATCTGGAATCGAACCATTGTTTGACGGCCAGTGGCGCTTGCGTTTCTTGGATCGTCGCTCGAAAGATCAATACGCTTCGGAGAAGACTGGCAGTAACTACGTGCTGACGAATGACGCCCACGGCGCCTATCAATCAGTCACTGCTGAATATTCGAAGGAACTTGACGTGACGGCTGTGAGTGGCCTTGATCAACTGCTCTTAAATGCCTCGGTCACTTGGTCTCGTCGGGAAGTCTCCAATAACAGTTACTATGAAGACTCCCTAGAGGATGAGTACATCTACTATCATGGCCAGTCATATACCAAATCCGGATTCAACGTTGTAACCGGAAATATGGACATCCCTCTGCGATTTCAGGCAGGGTTATCCAGCAGTTGGTTCGATGACACTTTGAAGCTTGATGTGAACGCCAACTACAATGTTGGATATACCGGAGCAAAGTATACCGACGAAAATATTGTCATCGACGGAAGAAGCCATGAAATTTATGAGGATTTCGACTTTGATCCACTCCTGACCGTGGATTTGTCCGCCAGCTACCAGATTTATAAAAAGGATGAGGCTGGCCTGACCCTAAATGTCCGTGTCGACAATGTTTTCGACGAGACCGGTAACGCGACTGCATCTGCGACCCGGCCCTGGCTGGTCGGCAGAACCGTCTGGGTTGGCGCCAAGGCGACGTTCTGATGATGGTTGTGCTTTCGCGATTTGTCGCTGCTATCGTTATGCTCGTGGCTTCGCTGGCCCATGCTGGCGAGGCGGAGTGGGACCCGCGCCTTACCCGTGGAACGCTCGATAACGGTCTTGCCTATGTCCTCTATGATAGTGGCAAGGCGACAGATCCGTTCAATATCCGGCTGATTGTTCACGCCGGATCGGTGGATGAAGAAGAGCCGAGCGGTATCGCCCACATTCTGGAGCACATGGTGTTCCAGTCGAACGAAACCTATCCTGAAGGCATTCATCGTTACATCCAGCAGATCGGCTGGCGACAGGGTTTGCAGATCAATGCCGTGACGCGTGAAAGCGAAACGCAATATATGATCCGTACGCGCCCCAATGATGCTCTCGATCTCTCAGGCGCATTGAAGCTCGCTTCCGATACGGTCTTCGGCGCGCAGTTGCGACAGGAGGACTGGGCGAAGGAACGGTTCGTGATCCTTGAGGAGTTGCGGCAGGGCAACAAAACGGCCGATCGTATCAGTCGCCAGAAAAAGGCGGCCTTGCGCGTCGGTTCCCGTTATGTCGATCGCTCGACAATCGGTACGCGTGAAACCATCGAAAATGCCTCGATCGAGGATATCCGCGCTTTCTACGATCGCTTTTACAGGGCCTCGAACATGACCCTTGTCGTCTCTGGCCGCATCGACAAGGCCAGTGCGGAAGCTGCGATCAAGGCGGCATTCGGTTCCGCTCCCAAGCGTGCAAGACCGGACCGGTCCTATCTCGACCTGCCGTTAAAGGCGGGTCTCAGCACCGGGCTTGTGCAGGACCCGGCAGGCACGTCATCCCAGACGACCTATGCGTTTCGCCTGGCCATGCCTGATCGGACGAGTGAAGCGGGACAGCTTGCCTATCTGCAGAAGTATTTTCTCACGCGTCTGATCCGAGATGCCATCCAGGCGCAGGCACCGCACTATGAAAACTCGGTCGACAGGCTTGGTTTCGTGGCCCAGGAGACCACGGAACACCGGCTGATCCTTGCCTTCAACGCGTCTGGCATCAATCACGCTGCTGCTCTGCCTGTTCTGCTTGAGGCTATTGAGCGTGTCAGGCGTGAGGGAATTGCCAAGCCAGCCTTCGACCGGCTGATGGCCTCTGCGCGGCGCATCAATGACACCAATATCAAAGCTGCCGAAGGCCGCACTTTTGCCGAATGGGAAGATCGTATTGCTTCAGCGGTACTGACAGGCTCGGTGGTCGACGATCCCGCCAAAAGAGCAGAGCGCACCCGTGTTCTTCTCGACCGCATAACGCTTGAAGACCTTGAGGCCCGTATGCAGGAGATGTTGTCGTCTCCGGATCAGGTGCTTTTTTATCAGGCTCCGGGCGGCGTCAGTGTTTCTCTGCCGTCCGTTGCCGACGTGATGGCGATCCGTGACCACCTTGCGGCTTTGCCGAAGCTGCCAGATCTGCCGCCGCTCTCCAATCCGAAACAGGTTGCCGAGATCCCTGTCCCTTCGTGGCCCGCCGATGCGACTGTTCCACAAACGGGCTCGCTGGCAGAATTACGCAACCTCGAAAACCCAGACATCCGGGAGTGGACACTTTCAAATGGTGATCGGGTCGTCTGGCTGGTACGTGATACACCGGATGGCAAGATTTATCTTTCCGGTCAGTCGTCACCGGGTTTTCGCAACGTGGAGCTCGGTAGCACACTTTCGCAGGTGGCGGTGCAACTGTGGGCGCAGAGCGGTTTTCGCTTCTGGACGCAGGAGGAATTCGATCGCTGGACAGAAGCGCAGCCCGGCGGCAGCCGCTGGAGTTATGCTCTGAAGGCCAATGTGCTTGATGCGGCAGTTGCCGCTACACCGGAACGTCTTCCCGCTCTTCTCGAACGTTATGCCCAGGACATTGCTTTCGGGACCGTCCGTCCGGAAGCTGTCGCGGAGTTTCATCGTCTTAGTGCCGCAAGTGCTGATCAGGGCGATGACTATGCGCAACTTCTTTATGGCCTCGGGCAACCCGAGCGTACGCCGGCGTCACTGACCGTTGGTGAGCTGCAAGCGTCCGCTTCAAAACTCTTCGCCCAGCCTGTCACATGGTTTGCCGTAGGGACTGCTCCCGATGACAATATTCGCGACGGCTTTGCCAAAACCATTGGCGCCGTGTCCCGCCAGGCAGTTCTCAAAACGGCGCCTGCATTGCAGCGTGAGGGACTTCACGCGGCGACCGTGGAGGATGGCGACGGCGACCGTGCTCGCGTGCAATTGTCGTTCTTCACGCCCATGAACTGGACGCCGGAAACAAGTTTCCTCATTTCGGCGCTTAACCCCGTTGCTCAGCAGGCGCTGAAAAACGAACTGCGCTACAAGCTGGGTGGCATCTATACCCTGCAGTTCGAGCTTGAACTGGATGCGGGAAGCAATCGGGCTATCGGTACGCTGTCATTCTACTGCGCGCCTGAGAGGGCGCAGGAGCTTAAAGATGCTGCCATCGGGGTACTGGATCGCATGCCAGAGATTGTTCGGGGCGTCGATATTGATCGTATCCGTGCCGACATCGACTTTGCCGAAGGCAGCCGGCTTGATGATCCCAATACATGGCTGCGACGGCTGGCGCTGAGTTATCGCCGGTACGACAACGCCGGTTATCTCACGCGCATGAAAGATCTGCCTGGGCGTTTGACACAGCAGGTTTTCGAGGCCGAAGCGGCCACCGTTTTCAAGACAAATAATCTCGTGGTGCTGACGCGCTTGCCGGTTGAGAGAGCGGAGCCTTAAATCCTGCGGCGTCTGAATTGCTGCAAGCGGTTGCGTGACCCGACAAAAAGCCGGGTCACGTCAGAATTAATGCGTCTGCCGTGACCTTGATCTGGTGACGACGTAACCGGCAACAATCATTGCCGCGACAAGACCGAGGAGCGCTGCAGGCAACATGAACGGCTGCGCTTTTGCCAGAAGCGGGACAGGGCCACCGGCACGTGCGGTTGCAACATCCGCCGGCGAGACATGTGCACCCGGGTTGCCGAATTTGGTCAGAACATAGTTCGAGACGTCGGCAATGTCCTGATCGCTCAACGGATCGACGTAGGACTGCTTGCCAAACCCTGGCATCAACACCTCATGATGGCCCGTTGTCCGCTCGACCCCATAAAGGATTGTGGCAACAAGGTTGGCGGGCTCGATCGATCCGGTTGCCGTGTTGTGAAACAACGAGGGATAAGCCTGGTTTTCGCTGCCTGCTCCATTCGGCTGGTGGCAGCTTGCGCAATATCCGCTGTACATCTGTTCGCCGTTGCGCAGGCTGTCGTGTTCGTTTTGGGCATAGAGACCGCGGATCTTGTCCTCGTCGCTGCCCGTCCCCGAAAACGCATGAGCAGGCTGTGTTTCGAGCGGATCGCGGATGGCGGGAACCGTCTTGAGATAGGCAGCCAAAGCTTTGAGATCGCTGTCGGGCAGGTGCTGCAAGCTGTTTTGAACCGCTTCCGCCATGCCACCGGCTGCCTGGTTCTTGCCTTCTGCGTGGCCGGTGCGGAAATATGCGACGAGTTCATCGTTGCTCCAGCCACCGATCCCGCTGACCGGGTCTGAGGTTATGTTAGGGGCATACCACGGCCCAACGAAACCACCTGCCAGGAACGCGCCACCATTCTCGCCCATCAACGGTCCGCGTGGAGTGTGGCAGGAACTGCAATGGCCAAGCGCTCCGGCGAGATATGCGCCACGATTGAGTTCGTCTGATCTGGCTGGATCGGCGCTGAATGGCGTCTTCGTGGCATAAAGCAGGTTCCAGAATGCCATCGAAAAACGCAGGTTAAAGGGAAATGGCAGCGCAGTGTAATCTTTCGGCTTGCCGTCGACGGGCGCCACACCCTGCATGAAGTAGGTGTAGAGGGCGTGGATGTCCTTGTCGGTCATTTCCGCATAGGCATCGTAAGGCATGGCCGGATAGAGATGCTGGCCATCTTTACGAATGCCCTTGCGGACAGCCTGTTCGAAGTCTTTTTCCGTATAGGTTCCGATACCCGCCGTCTTCGAAGGCGTAATGTTGGTGGAGAAGATGGTTCCAAGTGGCGAAACGATGCCGTATCCCCCGGCAAAGGGGGCGCCCTTGTTTGGCACCGTGTGGCAAGCCATGCAGTCGGCGCCTATAGCGACCATCTTGCCCTGCTCGATAAGAGCTTTCATGTCGCCCGACGGTTCCTGCGCCTGTGCGGGAGCAGAAAACGCCAGCCCAATACCGAGCAGTGAGGAAACGAGCATTGTGCGTTTGGTGACGTCACGCATGGTCATGCTCCCATCCGGCGGGAAATGTCGTCGGCTGCCCTCAAGCCAAGCGCGGCCATGGTCAGTGTGCTGTTCACCACGCTGGCGGACGGCATGGCGGAACCGCCAGCGATCCACAGGTTGCTGTGATCGTGCGAAAGACAGTTGCCATCCACGACCGAATCCCTGGGGTTTGCCCCCATGATACAGCCGCCCATGATGTGGTTGTTGGCGTTGAGTGACGTGGTGATGTGCAGGTCGGTGGCGTTGAAAAGCCTGGCGATCTGTTCGAGTTGCGTCACGGCGGCGTCATAGCCTTTACGCACATAACCGCCGACATCGTAATAGACATCGGGGCAGGGTATGCCGTGAGGGTCCATGCGCGTCTTGCTCAGAGTGACCCGGTTATGCGCTTCTGGAAGAGGCTCGAGGCTGATCGAAAGATCGACGCCGTGGATTGCGCGCTTTCTGATCTCGGCGTCTAGCTCATCGCCGACCAATCCCTGTTTCAAGGCGGCGGTTGCCGCAGATGTGACCTGGGTGATGTTGTTCAGGATCATCTTGTTCGCGGAGTATTCCGACCGGAATTCACCATCACGCGGGCCGACGAGACAGCTACTCTGCGCAGGTCCACGGCCGATCCACAAGGGTTCATCTGCCTGGAAGAAACAGTGGAAACCCGAGTGGTCCATCATGTTACGACCGACCTGATCGGAAGAGTTGGCGATGCCTGCGGGATTGCGGTCGTTGGCTGCCGCCAGGAGAAGACGTGGGGACTCCAGCGAGTTGCAGGCAATGACGAAGGCTTGCCCGGTGGCCTTGTGGGAGACATGCTCGTTATCGTACCAGTGGATGGCGGTGATACGATTGTTCTCGTCCGTATCGATTTTGTAGACGACGGATTCGGCCAGCACGACAGCACCCTTGGCTTCGGCCGAAACAACCGAGTGGATACCGTTATACATCGCGCCGATGGGACAGATGGGCTGGCAATTGTTGTTTCCGCAGCAGGTCGGCCGACCGTTCCAGGGTCTTGTGCTGCGTCCCTGTGGGATAGGAACCGAGCGGAAGCCGTGCGGATTGACGACTTCGGCAAACCGCTTGTCGCCATAGCTCCAGGGCACCATGTCCATCGGATAGGGACGGCTGCGCTCGGCGGGAGATTGCAAAGCTGGATCGTTTGGTCCCGCGACCCCCATGGTGTCTTCCGCCCGACAGTAATAGGGCTCGAGTTCGTCGTAGGAAATCGGCCAGTCGCGTCCCACGCCGTAGGCTGAATACATTTTCAGATCGACAGGCAGATGCCGCCAGGACGATGCCGCCCAGTGCCAGGTCGTGCCGCCGACGGTTTTCAGGTAGCCCTGTTTGAACCCCTTGCCATCGGGGCCGGACAATTCCACGAAATTGTTTTCCGGCCAGTAGAGCGGGGCTGGCGCCCACTTGGACTGGGGATAGAGACCCTGGAAATCAGAGCCGGTGCGGTTCTTGAACGGCATGTTGCGCCAGTTCTCCACCGCTTGAGCCCGCTGGATACGCAATCCCGCGTCGAGAACCAGAACCGATTTGCCCTCACCCGCCAATTGATCGGCCATCATTGCGCCGACAACGCCCGAACCGACAATGACCACGTCAGCCGTGGCATCGCCATTGGAAAACACTGGTGATTTCATGTCAGAGAACTTTCGGATTGTTGATAGGCATGCGGGCGATCTGTGGCGGCAGACCTGTCCACCACATCGGGCCCTTATTGCAGTAGGTTGGAACGATCAGACCATCCGCGACGGGGCGGTACATCAGCGCTTCCTTGTAAGCGACGACGACCGGCCCTTTCGACGTTTCGATTGTGCCTGTGTACCAGGCAGTCAGGATCGTGCTAAGGAGATCGCCTTGACCTGCCTCGGTCGCCGTCTCCTTCAACTGTAGCGCCGTCACATGGCGGTCGGACAAGATGCCCAGTGTAGCGATGGCGGAAGGCAGATCGGGATGATCAATCAGCAGAGCATCGTAGATGCGCGCAGAAGTGATGGAAGACAGGTCGGACTTGCCGGTAATCGTTTTTGAGACCGCATAGAAGTTTGCAAAAACGCTGGCTTTGGCATCGTCAGCAAAGCTCTGCCGATCAGTGGTCATGGCCAGAACAAGCGCGGCAGTCGCGGTCATCAGCGCACGCCGGGTGATGACAGGCTGGTCACCAATTCCCTGTGTGGATGGTGTGGGGTCGGACAAAATTTCCATATCAAGTTCCATAGGGACGTGCGGGTTCGATCCGCCACGTCATGGGCAGTGAAATTTAAAACAGGACTTTGATTTCGGCTCGTGGTGCGTTGACAACGATCGCCAGGGTCGAAATGACGCACTGTTTTTGCTATTTAGATCGATCTAAGTCAATTCAGAAATTTTGCAGTGCAGCATTTTTGATTCCGGGTGGCTATCCCGAACTGCTCCAAACCTGTCTGGACGGTGCGGCTTGTGGTCCTGTAAGGATCGGTTCTGCACTGACCTTAAAGTTGTCCAAGACACGCTGGATCGCATGAAAGACCATGGCTCGAACCGTCAGGTGACCTTGATTGATGTGGCGAGGGAGGCCGGGGTCTCGCGCGCAACGGCCTCGCTGGTTATTCGGCAGAGCCCGCTTGTCTCGAAGTCCACGCGCGAAAGCGTCGAAGCGGCCATCGAAAAACTGGGTTATGTCCGCAATCTGACAGCAGCGCGCCTACGCTCCGTACAGAGCAGGCTTATCGGCCTCATCGTGCCAAATCTTTCGAACCCGTTCTTCGCAGAATTTCTGGCGGGTGTTGAAGCGGTCCTCGACCAGCATCATCTCGCCGTGCTGATGGCAAACAGCCAGGATGATTGCGGCCGGCAGACAGACTTGATGCGGCGGATGCGTGAACATGGCGTGGACGGTGTGATCATCTGCCCGGCGGCCGAAACGCCAAATGATTGGGACGAAGGTCGTAGTTTCGGATCAATGCCGGCCGTCCAGACCTTGCGACACGTCACCCGGAATCTCGATTATGTCGGAGTGGATTATCAGCAAGGTGTACGGCTCGCCGTCGATCATCTTGTGAAACTCGGACACCGCGCGATCAATCTGGCGGTTCAGGGGGCCGAGCATTCGGCCTATCGTGAGCGTGTCGCATCCTACAAAAGCGCGATGTCTTCGCACGGGCTCGATGGTGAGGCAATTTTCCGTATCCCCGGATCGATTGCGGAGATTCCCGGATGCGCCAGTGAGCTCATGAAGTGTTATCCGGCATCCACAGCAACGCTTTGTTTCAATGACATCACCGCGTTTGGCCTGTCCGCCGGATTTTACGATCTTGGGGTCGCGCTCGGCCGTGACCATTCGCTGATCGGCTTCGATGACGTGCTGAATGGTGAGGCCCGGCGTCCGAAACTGACATCGGTTGCAACTCACCCCGAGCTTATCGGCAGGGCGGCGGCAAGCCGTATGATTGCACGACTAAAAGAACCGTCGCTGCCGGCAAACAGCCAGATCCTTCCCGCCGATCTGGTCGTTCGGCAAACCTGCGGACCAGCGCCTGCCACACCAAGCCGGTAAGATATGTCCGGTTCTTGGACCAAGGCCATACCAATTCCTCAGCCGCCTTCAGCGTCCCGGTGCCGTACAGGCAGGGGGCACAAGTGTATCAACGAAACGCCAGAAATTTGCGTTCGCTCTTCCTGAAAACCATGGTGATAAACAGCACGACGACCATGTAAAGCGCAGCAGCCGTGAGAAAGCCTTCGTAGACCACGTAATAGGTCGAATTCAGTTTGCGTCCGGCCCCAAGAATGTCGACGATGGTGATCGTCGAAGCAACTACGCTTGCGTGCAAGAGGAAAATCACCTCATTGGAATAGGCTGGCAATGACAGGCGAAATGCCTGTGGGAGAGCGATCAGCCGGATCACCTGAGCGCGCGTCATACCGTAGGCAGCGGCCGCTTCCAGTTCGCCTTTGTCCAGACTGACGAGTGCGCCTCGGTAGATCTCTGCAACATAGGCTGCACTGTTGAGCGTGAAGCCGACGATGGCGCAGGTATAGGCGTTGCCGAGCAACAGCCAAAGTGCTGACTCACGAACGCCCTGAAACTGGGCAAGGCCGTAATAGAGAATATAGAGCTGCACCAGAAGCGGCGTTCCACGAAACACGTATGAATAGGTTGCCGCGGCTTTCCCGAGGAAGGGAACGTTATAGGCTTGCGCGAGAGCGAGCGGGATCGCCAGAATTGCGCCAAGGGCGAGCGCAATCCCAACCATAGACACGGTGACCCACAAACCATGGGCGAAAAGCGGCCAGTTCTCGAAGATCAGCGCGAAGTCCATGCAGCACCTATTGAAGCTTGTAGCGGTTTCGAAGCTGCCGCAGGGCAAGATCGGAAAGGAATGTCAGCCCGAGATAGACGGCAAAGGCCAGGAGAAGGAACAGGAATGGCTGGTGGGACGAGCGCCCAGCCTGATTGGCGTTATACATCACATCCTGTAGGCCGATGATCGACACCAGCGCCGTTGTCTTGAGAAGCACCAGCCAGTTGTTGGTGAAACTGGGCAGAGCCAAGGGCACGAATTGCGGCCAGACAATCAGGCGTAGCCACGTCAGCGGTCGCATGCCGCAGGCAAGTGCTGCTTCAATTTCACCCTTGTCCAGTGCGGCATAGCTGCCTCGAAACGTTTCCGTCATGTAGGCGCCAAAAATGAAGCCGATGGTCGCGGTGCCGGCGATGAAAGGGCTGATCTCGATGTAATCCCACAAGCCGGTCATTTCGCCGATCGAATTGACGAGGGTCTGACCACCGAAATAAACGATCAGCATTAAAACGAGGTCGGGAATACCGCGGACGAGTGTCGTGTAACCATTGCCGAGAATGTTCGGCAAGCGATGTCGCGACAACTTGGCCCAGGCGCCGAGCAGGCCGAAGAAAACCGCCAGAACCAGCGAAGCAAGCGACAACGTGATTGTCAGGCCGATACCTGAAAGCACCATCGGACCATATGCGAACAGGGTATCCACGCGACTTCATCCCCTTGGCTGAAGGCGCCGCCTTTTCAAAGGCGGCGCCACTGCGGATTATTTACCGTAGACGTCGAACGGGAAATACTTGGCGTTGATCTTCGCGTAAGTGCCATTCTCGCGGATCGTCTTGATCGCGCCGGTGATGGTGTCGCGCAGCTTGCTGTCCTTCTTGCGAAGCGCAATCCCCGTGCCTTCGCCGAAATACTTGTCTTCGGTGTATTCCGGACCAAAGAAGGCAAAGTCCTTGCCCTGCGGCGTTGCAAGGAAGCTATCCTGTACCACCACCATGTTGGCCATGCCGGCATCGATACGGCCGGCGGCCAGATCAAGCCAGACTTCGTCCTGTGTCGGATAGGTTTTGACGGTGACACCAGGCATGGTCTTTTCCAGGAATACCTGCGTTACCGTGCCGCTCTGTACGCCAACGGTTTTACCGTCGAGCGTTTCAGGCGTCAGGCCGGCCTTTGCCGGAGCAACGAAGCGGTAGGGGATCTTGTAGTATTTGCCGGTGAAGTCGACGGCACGCTTGCGCTCTTCGGTGATCGACATCGACGCGAGGATCGCGTCATATTTGCCGGACTGCAAAGCGGGGATAAGACCGTCCCAGTCCTGCTCGGTCCAGGTGCACTTTGCTTTCAGGACTTCGCAGATCGCGTTGCCGATATCGTAGTCGAAGCCAGCCAGTTCACCGGCCTCGGTCTTGTACATGAAAGGCTTGTAGCCTGCCTCGGTTCCCCAGCGGATTGTCAGATCTTCGGCGCTTGCGCCACCTGCAAGCAGGGCGGCAACGGCCGAAGCGGCCAGAACTTTAAATACCTTGTGCATAGTCGTTCCTCTCTGTGTTGTTTTTACATTCTGGCAATGAACTCGGCCCAGCGGGCCGATACGTCCGCAGGGTTGCGGAACATTTCGTTGGGCGGCGCGACGGCTTCGGCCATCCCTTGATTCATGAACATGACACGGGTGCTCACATCACGGGCAAATGCCATCTCGTGTGTAACAACCAGCATCGTACGGCCTTCCTCGGCCAGATCGCGCATCACTTTCAGCACGTCTCCGACCATCTCCGGGTCAAGTGCCGACGTTGGTTCGTCAAAAAGCAGGATTTCCGGGTCCATCGCCAGCGCACGGGCAATGGCGACACGCTGTTTCTGCCCGCCAGACAACTGCGATGGATAGAAGTTCAGACGCGCGGACATGCCGACGCGATCGAGAAAATGTTTTGCCTTGGTCTCGGCTTCGGCCTTGGATGCGCCCTTCACATGGATCTGGGCAATGGTGACATTTTCGAGCACCGTCAAATGGCGCCAAAGATTGAAGCTCTGAAAGACCATGGCGAGGCGGGTCCGCAGATCCGTCAGTTCCTTGGTGTCGCTTGGCTCAAGCTGCCCCTCGCGGTTGCGTCGCAGGGCGATTTCACTGTCGTTGACCATGATCTGGCCTTCGGAGGGATGTTCCAGAAAATTGATGCAACGGAGAAACGTGCTTTTTCCAGACCCCGATGAACCGAGGATGGAAATGATATCGCCCTTGTGTGCAGCCAGCGAGATGCCCCGAAGAACCTCAAGATCGCCAAAGGATTTGCGAATGTTGAGAACCTCAAGGGGAGGGACTTGCTTCAATGTCGTCATCTCCTTCGTCTCCGCCGGTCTGCTATGAGAAACAAAATTTTGCCTCACGATAAATCGCTGTTATCGAATTGTTCGGTGCGTTTGCGTGCAACAGAACGTTTCTTTGCCTGTGCCGTGACAGTGTTCGTCAGCCGTTCTAGGAAGGCGTTCGTCACCACCGAACCGCGCCGGCTGCGACTGACCGCCACACAGATCGGCGCCGAGTACTCGAAGATATCAGGCCTGATGCTGACAAGCTCCTCGCTAGCAGCATGTTTGGGCAGAAAACCGAGATAAGCGCCTGCCTGGATCAGTGCCGCTACAGCCTCGGTCTGAAAAACCGTCGGGCCGCGCCGAAACTGCTGCTTGATCTTTAGAAGCTTTTCTCCCTCGAGATAACCGCGAAATACCAACTCGTGCCGTGTGATCTTCTCTACCGACAGATCCGGGTCTTTGTCCAAAGCTTCCAATAACGGGTGGGATACCCCCGCGTAAAGGGCAACTTTCTCGTCATAAAGATCAAAATAAACCAGTTCATCGAGATGCCGGTAGGCCGGGAAGATACCAAGGTGAAAACTGCCGTCGAGAATGCCGCGTTCGATCGTTCCGGGAGATTCCACCGTCAGATTGATTTCGACCCGTGGCGCAAGTGTGCGGAATTCGCGAATGGCCGGCAATACGGGGCTGCGGATATCCGAAAAACTATAGTCCATGATCGCCAGATTGATCCGGCCCGAAAAGTCGTCGTTGATCGCGGCCATGTCGGCCATGAACTGCTCGGTGGTCGATAAAAACGCACGGATCAGCGCCAGCGCCTGTTCGCCGTGCTGGGTCAATACGAAACCGCTGCGCCCGCGATAACAGAGCATGTATCCGAGCCGTGTTTCCAGATGGGAGATCTGTCGTGAGATTGTCGATCGTCCGACACCAAGCTGTCCCTGCGCGGCAGAAAAACCACCGCAATCGGCAACCGTGCAGAAGACACGGAAGAGGTGCATGTCAGTGTCGCTGACACGCCCGAGCAATTTCCGGCGTTTGTTAAGTTTCGGCTGCATGAACCACCTCATTCCTTCGTTCGACGTGGATGCAACAAATGTGCCTGAAATCTTTGTCGGTGGGGATAGCGAATGCGACATCCGGCAGACAAAGGCTCACAAACCAGAAAGAACCGTCAGGAGACAAAGGGTACGCGCTCATGGATGATACCGGTAAAATTGTTTGTTGCATAATAATGCAAAAAAACTTCCAATCTTGCATATTTTTGCATCACCCATTTCCTGTTAGATTTGCATTCACTTCGAGAAAAAGCGTGATCGGTTGTCGGGGATTAGAGAGATGAAACAGGCAGGAGATCAGATGGGACAGGCCATCCTTTCGGATGAGGTCATGGAGCGTCTGAAGGCAATTGTCGGTCCTGCTGGCTGGAGCACCGATCCCGATGTGCTGGAGGCTCACTCGGTTGACTGGTTGCGGCTATATCGCGGTGTGACGCCACTCGTTTTGAAACCTGCCAGCACGCAAGAGGTGTCAGCCATCGTCTCGGTTTGCGCCGAGAGCGGCATCGGCATCGTGCCGCAAGGCGGCAACACCTCGCTGGTCGGGGGCTCTGTTCCGTTCGCCACCGGCAACGAGATCGTTCTCAACCTGTCGCGCATGAACAAGATACGCTCCGTCGATCGACTGAATGACACGATCACGGTCGAAGCGGGCTGCATACTCGCCACGGTTCAGGCTGCGGCAGAAGAGGTCGACCGACTGTTCCCATTGCGGCTCGCAGCGGAAAGCAGTTGCCAGATCGGTGGCAACATTGCCTCCAATGCGGGCGGAACGAACGTGCTGCGATATGGCAATACGCGCGATCTCGTGCTTGGCCTCGAGGTCGTTTTGCCGGACGGTCGCATCTGGAACGGCCTGCGCGGGCTACGCAAGGATAATACCGGTTACGATCTGAAACAGCTTTTCATCGGCAGCGAGGGAACGCTCGGCATCATTACTGCGGCGGTCTTGAAACTGTTTCCACGCCCGGCTTCCATCGAGACGGCAATCTGTGCTGTTTCCTCGGTCGAAGCGGCCCTTGAACTGCTTGTGCGTTACAAGGAAAGAACCGGCAATCAGGTCACGGCTTTCGAACTGATGCCGCGAACCGGCGTTGAACTCGTATTGAAACATTTTCCTGCGACACGCTTTCCGCTTGCCGAAATCCACGACTGGCAGGTTCTGATCGAGCTGTCATCCGGCGACAGCGGTTCTGCTTTGCGCGAAACGATGGAAGATACGCTGCAGCAAGCGTTTGAGGCCGATCTTGTAACAGATGCCGTGCTCGCGGCCTCGGTGGAACAAAGCCGGGCGTTCTGGGCGATCCGCGAAGGCCTGGCGGAAGCCGACGTGCTCGAAGGAGCGTCGATCCATTGTGACATCGCAGTCCCACTATCGGCGATCCCCGCCTTCCTGCAGGAGTCGATCGCGGTGGCCGAACAGGTGTGTGAAGGCGTTCGCGTGGTTGCCTTCGGACATATGGGAGATGGCAACATCCACTTCGGCATCGTCCAGCCGCAAGGTGCTGATGGTGATGCATTCCATGCCCGTGAAGAAGAAATTACCGGGCTCATCCACGATATCGTCCATCGTTTCGACGGCACGATTTCCGCGGAGCATGGGCTTGGCCGCGTCAAACGCGAAGCAATCCTTCACTATCGCGATGCGGTCGATCACGATCTGATGCTGATGACAAAGCAATCCCTCGACCCGAAAAACATCATGAACCCAGGCAAATTCATAGGCCCTGTGGTTGTGGACCACGCGTAGAGAAAGAGCCTACGGCCTGATCGCTATCAGCTTCTCAAGCCAGGCGCTTCATGGCCGCTGCGTTCAACATATTCCGTATAGCCTCCACCGTATTGATGGATACCGTCAGGCGTCAGTTCCAGTACGCGATTGGAAAGGGCTGCGAGGAAATGACGGTCGTGCGAGACGAACAGCATCGTGCCCTCGTATTCCGAAAGCGCCTTGATCAGCATTTCCTTGGTGTCGAGATCAAGGTGGTTCGTTGGTTCGTCGAGGACCAGGAAGTTGGGTGGGTCGAACAGCATGGCCGCCATGACGAGCCGCGCTTTTTCACCACCCGATAGCACCCGGCAGCGTTTCTCCACGTCATCGCCGGAAAAGCCGAAACAACCGGCAAGAGCACGCAACGGTGCCTGACCGGCTTTCGGGAAGCGTTCTTCCAGCCATTCGAGAATGGTCGCGTCGCCTTCCAGAACGTCCATAGCGTGCTGTGCGAAATAACCAAGCTTCACGCTTGCGCCGAGTGTCACGACACCCGTATCCGGTGTTGCCGTGCCGGTGACAAGTTTGAGCAATGTGGATTTGCCGGCTCCGTTGACGCCCATGATGCACCAGCGCTCCTTGCGCCGGACCATGAAGTCCAGTCCGTCGTAGATGGTTCGGCTGCCGTAAGCCTTGTTAACCTTTTTCAATGCCACGACATCTTCACCCGAACGCGGTGCGGGGGCGAATTCGAACGCCACGGTCTGGCGTCGCTTCGGTGGTTCGACACGGTCAATTTTCTCGAGTTTCTTGACACGGCTCTGCACCTGCGCCGCATGGGACGCCCGGGCCTTGAAGCGCTCGATGAACTTGATTTCCTTGGCAAGCATTGCCTGCTGACGCTCGAACTGGGCCTGTTGCTGCTTTTCGTTCTGAGCACGCTGCTGTTCGTAGAAGCCGTAGTCACCCGAATAGCTCGTCAGCGAGCCAGCGTCGATTTCGATGATCTTGTTGACGATGCGGTTCATGAACTCCCGGTCATGGGAGGTCATCAGCAAAGCGCCGTCGTAGTTGCGCAGGAAATTTTCCAGCCAGATCAGGCTTTCGAGATCCAGATGGTTGGATGGTTCGTCAAGCAGCATGACGTCGGGGCGCATCAGAAGAATGCGCGCCAGGGCGACACGCATCTTCCAGCCACCAGAGAGCTTGGCGACGTCGCCGTCCATCATTTCCTGGCTGAAGCTCAATCCGTCCAGAACTTCACGGGCACGGCCCTCAAGGGCGTAACCGTCGAGTTCCTCGTAGCGGGCCTGTACTTCGCCGTAACGCTCGATGATCGCGTCCATTTCATCCATCCGGTCAGGATCGGACATGGCCGCTTCCAGTTCCCGTAACTCGGCGGCAACCTCGCTGATGGGGCCAGCACCCTCCATCACCTCGGCCACCGCAGAGCGGCCAGACATCTCACCGACGTCCTGATTGAAGTAACCGACGGTCATGCCCTTTTCGACAACCACCTGGCCTTCATCCGGCTGTTCCTCGCCCGTGATCATTCGGAACAGGGTGGTTTTGCCGGCACCATTCGGTCCGACGAGGCCGGTCTTTTCACCCTTGTTGAGAGCGGCGGACGCCTCGATATAGAGGATGCGGTGGCTATTCGACTTGCTGATGTTTTCGATACGGATCATGACTTGGCCTATAAACTTTGCGCAACCCTATGCCACGGGCCGCCCCGGCTGTCACCCGACCAAACAGGGAGAAGGCAAAGAAAAACCACGGAAACGAACGGGTTTCCGTGGTTGCTGTGTGCCTTTGCCGGCTGATCAGTTTGTCAGCGTTGCGATATTTCCGGCTGCCTTACGAGCGATCTCGCCGAATGCCGTCACGATCCCGTCCATGTCTTCGGGGGCATAATAATTGTCTGCGCTGGATGCGCAATATTGCAGGAGTGACTTGCCCTTGTCAGGTGCCATGAAGGCGACGGTGAAGATCTTGATCCCGTCTTTCTTGGCTGTGTCGCACGTGTTGCGAACTGACTGGTCGATGCTGTAGTTCCAGCTTGCGCTGCTCCCCGTCATCTCTCCGTCCGTCATAAGAACGATGTAGCGCTCGAAGGACTCATTACCCTTGTCTTGATGCTGTTTTGCCTCGGCGGTATTGGACTTTTTCAGTGCATCATAGGCGGTTGTCAGTGCCTTTGTCGCGTCGGTACCGCCTGTTGGATACTGAGGGATCTTGCCGACATAGGTGTTGACACTGCTTGTTCCCCAAGACATTGACTGGGCCGCAAATGGGCTGGCTTCGTAGGCGATCGCACCTGTCCTTACGAGTTCGGAACCGTTGGCCGTGTATGTGGGGTCCGCCTTGTTAAGGACGCTCACCAGGAACGACACGGCCGTTTTCAAGGATTCCATTTTGTTGACGTAGCACGGGCTGGACGTGGCCTTTGCTTCTGACTGGCCCCAGTTGCTCGCGGTATAGTTTGCGCATGACTTTTTGGCGGTATTGATCGTATCGGTCTTGAACGACATCGAGCCGGAACGGTCGAGAACCAGATACATGGAGATCGGTGCGCCTTTGTTCACACTCGCCTGCGCTGTCCCTGTGGCGGAAACATTCAGCGTGCTGGCACCCAGAAAACCGAGGAGCGGATTGAGCTTTATCTGACGGGTGATGGTGGTGGTTACGGTATAGGTTTTTCCGCGAGTGCCGTCAGTTGTGGAAACGGTCGCAACCGTGTTTTTATCGAGCTCTTTTTTCTCCGCGTCTGTGAGATCATTTTCCATTTGGCCTACGATGAAATCTTTGGCCAATTTCTTGATGTCTTCATCGGCCATATCACCTTCGCGCAGGCGCGCTTGTGTCACGGCGGCCAGCGCTCCGGCATCGGCGGTATTCTGAATATCTGCCTTCACCTGCATGACGTTCGCCAGTTCCATGCCTGCGCCTGCAACACCAAGAAGCACAGGCAGCAAGATTGCCGTCATGATGCCGAAGTTGCCCGCCGTGTCGGCAAGAAAACGGCGCTTCAGGGATGTCACTGACGGCAGGGGCATGGCGCGCTCACAAGTTGAGTGGTCTATTGAGCGCAGCTAACTCCCAAGCGATGTAGAAACCGCTAATCGAAAACATGCAATTTTACAGAGTGATCAAATCGGGTCAGTTTTAGAAGTATTCGGCAGGAATTCTCTCTGTATTACACCAGTAAATCCAGCCGTCTCAATTCTGAACGGGGATCACGTCGACGGCCTGTTTTGCCTGCTGGTTTCCGTAACCTTTGAGTACGCCAATAACAGGAGCAACGTCGGAATAGTCGCGTCCGTAACCAACGACGATATGGTCGCTTCCGGCGACAATGTCATTGGTCGGGTCAAGCTCGATGTAACCTGTCGCATCTCCGCACCAAATGCGAACCCAGGCATGCATGGCGTCCGCACCCTCCAGCCGTTCCTTGCCCGGCGGCGGTATGGTGCGCAGGAAACCACTGACGTAACCTGCCGGTATGCCAAGGCTGCGAAGCGCCAGGATCATGATATGGGAAAAATCCTGACACACACCGCGCTTGAGCTTGAAGGCTTCTGACGGCGTGGTGTCGACAGTCGTTGCCTCACCATCGTAGGTGAAGTCCTTGTGAATGCGTTTGCACATGGCAAAGGCAATTTCCCGGATCGTCATGCCGGGTTTGACCAATTCCTTGGCGTAGGCAGTGATTGCGGCATCGACCCCGATCCGAGGGCTTGTGCCAACGAAGTGGTGCGGGGACTGGAAGTCCACCGACCAGACATTGGCAAGCTCATGCGGCAGCCGCGAGAGCTGTGGAGAGAAATCCGCGGTCATCGCAGGCGACTCGACCATAACGCGAGCCTGCATGCGGATATCCAGCTTTTCATGCGGGGCTCTGACATGCACGGATGTTGCTGGTTGGCGGAAAAAATCCTCAAAAACCGTCCGCTCGTCCGGTGTCGGCGAAATCGTAATCGATCCTGCGACCAACCGCTGCCGGCCTGGGATAGAAAGCGGCAGCACGCGAATGACATGGCGTCCGCCGTGCGCCATCGCGTCGTAGGAGTAGCCCATGTGCAAGGAAAGATCGTAGAGCATCGGCTTATCCGAGATAGGTGCGCGCCAGAACATCGGAGAGATGCTCCAGATCTTTTTCGAGCTGACGGTAGATCGCGGTGTTCATGCCCTCCGGCGTCATGACGGCGAGGCCGGAATGAAGCCGCATCGCCTCGCGATAGAACGCTGACATCTGGCCGTTAACGAAGGCATTCGGCAACTGTTCGACCTCGGTGCGGATCTCATTCAACTGGAAGAGGATCGAACGCGGATTGAGCGGATCGAGCGCCAGAAGATCGGTGACCGTCAATCCCGCCGTGCTGACATTGTAGCGGCGGCGATGGGTCATGACGCTGTCGCCGATTTCGAGCAGCATGTCGTAGGCGCCATCCGGGGCATCGGGGCCGGTCATGTGACCGAGAAGCCGCGTCATGTGCAGCCCACGTTCCAGATAGCGACCGATCGACAGGAAGCGCCATCCGGTGAACCGGTACATGTTTTCATGTACAAGACCTGCAAAGCCAGCGAGCTTGCGCAACAGAATAGTCATTGCATGCGTGGCGTCGTCACCAGGCGCGACCTTGGCATGGAAGCGGCGAGCCGTTTTGGCAAGATCGTTCAGGGCGAGCCAGCCATCAGGGGAAAATCGGTCGCGGATATTGCTGGCTGAATAAAGCGCGCTGTTGATGTTGTTCAGGAGGCTTGCGGGAACGGCGTCGCTCATCTCGATATCGAGCGTTTCGAGGTACCGGACGACATGCGCAAGAAGTGGCTGTTTTGGATCGGCGGACTCGGCATAACGTCCGTGCCAGGCACGCAGGATTCGCAGTGCTCCTTCTGAGCGCTCGATGTACCGGCCAAGCCAGAAAAGGTTGTCTGCCGCCCTGCTTGGCAGGCTGCCAGGCATGTTGCGCGTGAAACTTTCCTCCGCCGGAAGAAGCGTGGTTCGCTCAACAGGCTTTTCGCTGACGATCCAGACGTCTGCGGCGCTGCCCCCTGATTGCATGGCGATGGCCGAGACATCGTTGCTGCTGCCGATCCGCGCAAAACCGCCCGGCATGATCTGCCAGCCGTCTTGCGTGCGGGCGGCAAAAACGCGAAGGCTCATCGGCCGCGGCACAAGCTGGTTATCGACATAGGCCGGAGTGGTCGAAAGCGTTACCACCTCCTGACCGACGAGCCTGTGACCATCGGCGGCGAGCCAGTCGCTGATCGATTCCTTTGCAGTTTCGCGCAAAGACGAGCCAAGCACGGATTGCCCGTTATCATCAAAGAACGGGAGACGGGAATAGGCAGGGCCAATCACCATTCGTTCGATGTTGCCTGCAACGTGCTGGCGTTCGGATCCCTGTCCGCACCACCACGTCGCGATCGAAGGCAGCTTCAGGTCTTCGCCCAGAAGATGGCGGCAAACCCCTGGCATGAAGGCGAGGAGTGCACGTGTTTCCAGAATACCGGTGCCCAGCGCATTAACGATGGTCAGCGCTTCATTTCGAAGGGCCTGGACCATGCCCGGCGTGCCGATATGCGATTGCTGGTTCAGTTCCAGTGGGTCCGCATAGGATGCGTCGAGACGACGCCACAACACACCAACGGGTTTCAACCCGGCAACAGTCCTGACCATCACCCGCCCGTTGACGACGGTAAGATCTTCGCCTTCCAAGAGCATGAAGCCGAGATAACGGGCAATATAGGCGTGTTCGAAATAAGTTTCGTTTGCCGGGCCGGGTGTCAGAACCGCGATCCGGTCATCGGGATGCTGCCGATGCGACTGTAAAGTATCGCGAAATGCACCGAAGAAGGATGCGAGACGATGAACGTGGGTTTCCGCGTAGATATCGGAGAACGCACGCGTCGTCGCGACACGATTTTCCAGCGCAAATCCAGCGCCGGAAGGCGCCTGTGTGCGATCGGCCAGCACCCACCAGTTTCCATCGGGGCCGCGGCCAATCTCGAAGGAACAAAAATGTAGATAATGGCCGCTTGCCGGTTTGATGCCGACCATCGGTCGCAGATATTCCGGATTGGATGCGACCAGCGCCGGTGGAATGTGTCCTTCCTTGACGAGCCGGTTGGCGCCATAAAAGTCTGCAACGATTTCTTCGAGGAGATTGGCGCGCTGCGTCAGTCCCTCAGACAGGGTTGCCCATTCCTTCTCGTCGATCAGAACCGGAATGTGGGAAATCGGCCAGTTTCTCTCGCTGCTGCCTTTGCCGTAATCGCGGTAAAACACGCCTGCGTCACGCAGATATCGGTCGGTGCGGGCAAAGCGCTCGTGCAGTTCCCGTTCCGACATGCGTGAAATGGCACCCAGAAGATGCCGCCAGACCGGTCGGACGTTGCCGTCCGTTCCCAGCATTTCATCGGCAATGCCGGGCAGGGCGGCATAGTCGAACCCGCGTGGCCGCGAGTCCGCTTCCGTCTTGCTTTCCGTTGCCGTTGCCGGGGCTTTGGCCACTTTATACTCCGTAAGGGCGGCGCAGATCGAGTGTCAGCGGAAACTCCGGAGACACGGTTTCCGGCATCAGGGGATACTGGCCGGCCGTGTGTCCCCAAGGTTCGAAGCGGGCGAGACGCCGCGCTTCGGCTTCATTACCGTTGACGGGAAATGTCTCATAGTTGCGCCCGCCCGGATGAGCAACATGATAGATACATCCACCGATCGATCGTCTTGACCATGTATCATAAATGTCAAAGGTCAAGGGTGAATTCACGGGGAGGACGGGATGCAAACCGGACGCAGGCTGCCATGCCTTGAACCTGACGCCGGCCACCGCAACGCCTGAGTTTTCCGTTTGCGTCAATGGAACGGCGCGACCGTTGCAGGCAACGGTGTAACGGGAAGGATTGGAGGTCTCCAGACGAACCTGCAAACGCTCAACGGAGGAATCGACATATCGGACCGTTCCGCCGATTGCGCCCTGCTCACCCATGACGTGCCAGGGTTCCAGGGCCTGTCGCAACTCCAGCTTTGCTCCTTCGTATTCCACCTCACCGAAAAACGGAAAACGGAACTCCTGCTGGGCAACGAACCATTCCGGTTTCAGATCGAAGCCATTGGTCCGCAGATCTGTCAGAACGTCGAGAAAGTCTGCCCAGATGTAATGCGGCAGCATGAAGCGATCCGCGAGCGACGTGCCCCAGCGCACGAACTTGCCGCTGGCCGGGTTTTTCCAGAAACGCGCGATCAGTGAGCGGACCAACAATTGTTGCGCCAGAGACATGCGCGCATTCGGTGGCATTTCAAAACCACGGAATTCCACCAGGCCAAGGCGCCCGGTCGGTCCATCCGGCGAGAACATCTTGTCGATGCAGATTTCAGCGCGATGCGTGTTGCCGGTGACATCAACGAGAAGGTTGCGGAACAGGCGGTCGACCAGCCACGGCAAAGGCGCAATGCCTTCTCCAAGTGACGGAACCTGAGCCAGGGCGATTTCCAGCTCGTACAGGCTGTCGTGACGGGCCTCGTCAATGCGCGGCGCCTGACTCGTCGGACCGATGAACAGGCCCGAGAACAGATAGGAAAGAGACGGGTGGCGTTGCCAATGCAGGACAAGGCTCTTCAAGAGATCGGGGCGGCGCAGGAACGGGCTGTCATTCGGATTGGCGCCGCCAACAACGACGTGGTTGCCGCCGCCGGTTCCGGTGTGACGACCATCGATCATGAATTTGTCAGCACCAAGCCGGGATTGTCGTGCCTCATCGTAAATTGTCGTGGTGATATCGACGCAGTCTTTCCAGCTTGAGGCCGGATGAATGTTGACCTCGATAACGCCCGGATCGGGGGCAACCCGGATGACATTCAGTCGCTCGTCATGCGGTGGAGCGTAACCTTCGATATGGACCTGAAGTCCAAGGCTTGCGGCCGCGCGTTCTGTCGAGGCGATCAGGTCCAGATATTCCTCGAGCGTGACTGTTGGAGGCATGAACACGCAAAGTCGTCCGTCCTTGGGTTCGACGGAGATGGCAGTACGGATATGTCCTGCAATTTCGGCTTCCTGAGAGCGTTGGGTTGGCTGGCTGCTTGTCTCAAACGGCTGAAAATGCGCGGTTTGTTGTGCATGTCCCTTTTCGCCTCGAAAATCCGGCAGCGGCTGGCGTTCCACACTCGGATCGAGCGGGTTTATATAGGGATATTGCGAGGGTGTGATCCACGGCAGGGAATTGAGTGGCAGGCGGTAACCGACCGGGCTGTCACCCGGCACCAGGAAAATACGTCCGCGCCGCGTGCGCCATTTTTCGCTTACCCAGCGGTGTCCGTGGGCACGGCTGTTCCATACCTGCACCGGCAAGATATACCCCGTCGGTTGCGTCAAACCGCGTTCGAATACCTTGGCCAGACGGCTTCGCTCTTCAGGGTCCTTCAGCTTGGAATTGGCGGGATCGACGTTTTCGGGAAGGTTGGCTTCCTTTAAAATCCATTCGCCAGGGTCTTCAAAGGCGGGCATTACCATATCCGGCTCGATGTTGAGTTCCGTGGCAATAGCGCTGAGCAGTCGGTTGGCGTCTTTCTCTGTTACGTCGGTCTGCACACCCTCCTGCGCTATCAGGGAGGGGTTTTGCCAAACAGGCAATCCGTCCTTTCTCCAGTAAAGCGAGAATGTCCAACGTGGCAGGCTTTCACCTGGATACCATTTCCCTTGCCCGTAATGCAGAAAGCCGCCCGGCGCGAAACGCTCGCGCAGGCGGCGAATGAGGGTATCAGCCTTATCGCGCTTGGTTGGTCCGACAGCACCTGTATTCCACTCGTCTGATTCGAAATCATCGATCGAAACGAAGGTGGGCTCACCGCCCATGGTCAGACGGACATCATGCGCCGTCAGAACCCGGTCAACCTCTTCGCCCAGCGCGTTGAGTTCGTCCCAGCTCTCGTCGGAAAAAGGCTTGGTGATGCGAGGTGTTTCGGCGATACGCCGAACCTGCATATCGAAGGCGAATTCGGTGTTGGCCTGGCCAAAATAACCGCCCGAAATGGGAGCAGCGTTGCGGTAATGGGGTGTCGCCGCAAGAGGGATATGGCTTTCGCCGGTCAGCAGCCCCGAAGTAGGGTCAAGCCCAACCCAACCGGCGCCCGGCAGGTAGACTTCCGCCCACGCGTGCAGGTCCGTGAAGTCCACCTCGGTTCCAGAGGGACCGTCCAGGGCTTTGAGGTCAGGCGTCAACTGGATGAGATAGCCGGAGACGAAACGGGCTGCAAAACCGAGGTGCCTTAGAATTTGTACAAGCAGCCAGCTTGTGTCACGGCACGATCCCTTGCCGGATGCCAGTGTTTCTTCCGGTTCCTGAACACCGGGTTCCATACGGATGACGTAACCGATTTCCTGCTGGAGGCGGGCGTTGAGACCCACAACCATATCCACTGCTGGCTGGTCGGGCGACCGGTCGATGGTTTTCAGAAGGGCGGTCAGCAACGGTCCCGTCGGTTCGGGTTTCGTATAGATGGATAGATCGTCCTGCAGCGTCTCTGGGTAGTCAAATGGCCATTTGGTTGCCGTTTCTTCCACAAAGAAGTCGAACGGGTTGTAAACGGTCATATCGGCGACAAGATCAACCTCGATCTTCAGTTCCGTGACCGGGTCGGGAAACACGAAGCGGGCGAGATAGTTGCCGTAAGGGTCCTGTTGAAGATTGACGAAGTGGTTGGAAGGGGAAACCCGAAGCGAATGGCTGATGACGCGGGTTCTGGAGTGAGAGGCAGGTTTCAGTCTTATGATTTGGGGGCCGAGCCGGACCGGATTGTCGTACTTGTAATGCGTCAGATGATAAATGCTTGCTTTGATCGCCATCGTCTACCTTGCCCGGTTTTTCCGGCTTATGCGGTTTGTCCGCCCCTCTGAAATTACAGGGATTTTGTGCAATGCAGGAAAAGAATGCAAGGACGTTTTGACGGGCAATCCCGAGTTGTTGCTGACGGATGCGAGTGGCCGGACGCAAGGAACTGCTTTGGCTTTTTGAGGTTTTTGTCGCAGATGTGGACAAGGTTGAACAGCGTGTTATTGCTTGGCCTCGCAAGGTCGGGATTGTGACCTGCCTCCTTTGCAACTGTGAAGTTTCGGAATCGATCGAATGGTATCCAAGGTAACCGACGCCCAGCGCAAGGACATGGCCAGCATGTCCGGCTTCGACCTCGATTTCCCTGCACAGTTGCGGATCATGGGGAATGCGTTCTGGACATCACCGGTGCGCAACCGGCTCATTCTTCTCGCCTTCGCCCTGCTGTCGATCATTTTGCTGACGGCCTATGGGCAAATCCGTCTCAATGAATGGAATGCGCCGTTTTACAATGCTCTGGAAAGACGTGACCTCTCCGCTTTCATCCATCAACTGGAAGTCTTCGCGGTTATCGCCGGCTGCCTTCTTTTGTTAAACGTCGTCCAGACCTGGCTCAATCAGATGACCGCGCTGAAAATGCGCGAGGGGCTTGCCAAGGACATGGTCGATCAATGGTTGAAGCCGGGACGGGCGGCGCGGCTAGCGGGTTTTGGTGCCATTGCCATCAATCCGGATCAGCGACTACATGACGATGTTCGGAATCTCGCCGAAAGCAGCACGGCACTTTCCATCGGTCTGGTGAATGCCACGATCCTTCTCGTCAGCTTTATTGGCGTGCTCTGGACATTGTCGGCCGGTTTCGCGATCAACATTAACGGTAATCTTGTCGCTATTCCCGGATACATGGTGTGGGCGGCGATCCTTTATGCCGGGTCGGCCTCGTTGCTGAGCAATCTTGTCGGTCATCGACTGGTTGGCCTCAATGCGGAGCGTTATTCGAAAGAGGCAGAACTGCGCTTTTCGTTGATGCGCGCCAGCGAAAACCTGACGGCCATTGCGCTGGCGCGTGGCGAGAAAAACGAACGCCGGCGGATCGGCATTGATATCGACGCAGTGCTGGGTGTTATTCGCGGGCTGGCGATGGCGCTGACGCATCTTACCTGGGTGTCATCAGGTTATGGCTGGCTTGCCATCGTCGCACCAATCCTGATTGCTGCGCCGGTTTATTTCTCCGGAAATCTAACGTTCGGTGGTTTGATGATGGCGGTGGGGGCCTTCAATCAGGTCAATACTGCGCTGCGGTGGTACATCGACAACTTCGGCCCCATCGCAAGCTGGAAAGCGACCCTGCAGCGCGTCTCCGTATTCCGCAATGCTCTGATCCAGATGGATAAGGTCGAGCAGCACGGCCTGACAATCGACCTTGCACGCGGCACGCCAAACGAAGGCATACGTCTGCAATCCGTGGAAATTTGCCGTGATGCAGGTGGCGATAGCCTGGAACGCGGGTTCCGGATGCGTGAACCCGATGTGGAAATCGGCTCCGGGCAACGTTTGATGATCAACGGTGAGCAGGGCGTGAATCGACGTTTGCTGTTTGCGGCTATGGCGGGTCTGTGGCCGTGGGGGCAGGGCAGAATTGAAATGCCGGAGCAATCGGACACGCTTTTCATCGCCCAGCACGGTTACTTGCCGGCCGGCTCGTTGCGGGAGATTCTTGCTTATCCACGTGCGCCGCAGCGGTTTACGGATGAAGACTACGTGGCTGCCCTGACAGCCTGCGGATTGTCGGGTCTTGTGCCACGTCTCGACGAAAGCATCCGGTGGGACAAGAGGCTTGATTCGGATGAACAGGCCAGTGTCCGCGTTGCCAACGCGCTTTTACTCAAGCCCTCGTTCCTTGTTGTCGACGATCTGCTTGAAGGGCTTGAGAAATCGACACAGGACACACTTGCCCGTGTTCTGAACGAAATGGCGGGGACCGCGATCATCTATATCGGCCGGTCGGAGATATTTCTTGCCGTACTTTCGCCGGCAATCGCGCATCTCGATCTGATTGCGCCATCGGAAGCAGGCGCAGATCCGTCAGTACAGTCCGATTGATCGGAAGCCGTGGCTTGTGGCGTCAAAGCCTTAGATGCCACCCTTCCGAATTCAGTGGCTCTACGGTTGCAAATGCAACAGGGCTTTTGGGCTCAATCTGCGTGCGCAGAGCAAATGTCCCTGTCGCGAGGGTAAAAAGCAGCGCGCCAGCAATCGTCAGGACGATCCGGTCATAACGCTGCTGCGTCGTTTGGTTCCCAGTCCAGTCATAGGCCATGCGTATGCCCCCGTGCCTTTTCATCGAATCCTGACGGATCATGGTTAATCCAAGCTTACCATGACCTTGGTATTCCTTGCTGTTTCGGAAGGGCTGCTACGAAAAAACGGCTATTGGCTCATCCTCTCGGGTCCTTTAATGGCTTTGCCGGGAGGTTAGCCGGAAGGATTTTTCAGATGGATCAGCAGCCACCCGCCGATATGGAGCTAACGCTTCGCACTCTTGCAATGCCCGCAGACGCCAATCCCGCAGGCGATATTTTTGGCGGCTGGGTCATGTCCCAGATGGACCTTGCGGCATTTGTCCGCGCTAATGATGTTGCGGGCGGACGCACCGTTACGGTTGCCGTCAATGAAATTGTCTTCAAGAAGCCCGTAAAGATCGGCGATACCCTTTGCGTTTACACGCGCATCGAGAAGGTCGGCCGAACCTCCATCACACTCAAGATCGAGGCGTGGACCCGCCGGCACTATCAGGACTCCCGCGAGAAGGTGACGGAAGCCGTGTTCATCATGGTCGCGGTCGATGACAATGGCGATCCTCGCCCGGTAAAGAGCGTGGCCTGAACCTCAAAGGGGTGAATGTTGCCTGTCGGTGTTATCCAATTTGTTTATCAATTTTTGCCATTAAGGAATTGGATAAGACGGGGATCAGGCTGTGACTATTCCAGGCGTTGTTATTGTTGGGGGCGCTCACGGGACTTTGGCGCTCGCGCGAAGCCTGGGTGCCCTGAATGTTCGCGTCACTTACGTCACGCATGATTCTCCTCTGGCTGGCTGGTCGCGTTTCGTGCACGAAACCATCCGTTGGTCAGGTGCGGAAGACGCTGGTGCGCTTCAATTCCTGTCAGATTTGGCGGAGCGGCCGCATATGCGCGGCTCTCTTCTCGTTCCTGCCGGCGACGGTGAGGTCAAGTTCGTTGCGGAAAACCGCGAGATTTTGTCTTCCCTTTATACGATCGTTCTGCCTGACTGGACGGCGCTGCAGTGGCTGTGTGAAAAGCCGCTGCTTTACAAGCGTGCCACGGACCTTGGAGTGGCAATTCCGAAAACCTACGAATCGGCTTCGATAGCACATCTGGAGAAAGCGGATGTCGTTTTCCCGGTGGTCCTGAAGCCAAATATGGGCGGTGGCGGTACGCCAATTGCCAAGGCCAAGGTCATCAGAGCCGAGACCCCTGCAGAGTTGATGCAAGCCTATGCGGATGCAAGCGCGCAGATCGGTGCGGAGAACGTGGTGGTGCAGGAGCTGATACCTGGTGGCGGGGAAAGCCAGTTTTCCTACGCAGCTCTCTGGAAAGACGGTGAACCGGTTGCCGAATTCACGGCGCGCCGCACTCGTCAGTATCCTGTCGATTTTGGTTATACGAGCACTTATGTCGAAGTGGTGGACGAACCGCGTGCCGTGGAAGCCGCAAGAAAGATTCTAAGCTCGGTTGGACATAGCGGGCTAGTGGAAGCTGAGTTCAAACTTGATCGCCGCACAGACACGCTGAAGCTTCTCGACGTAAACCCGCGTCCCTGGTCGTGGTTTGCCTTGTGCTCTGCCGCGGGCGTCGATCTCGGAAGCATGTTGTGGCAGCTTGCCAATGGCGATAACCGCAAACACCTATCCAGCGCCCGGCAGGGCGTCGCGTGGTCCTATTTCATCCGTGATGTTGTCGCTGCCCTCACACTGAAGCGACGCGGCCAGTCCGGTGTCGCAGCCGTGTTTCCATCTCTTGGTAAAGTCCGTTGCTGGGCGGCATTTGCGACCCAGGATCCTCTTCCCGGTCTGATCGACTTGCCGCTGACTGCGTGGCGGGTGATGAAAAAGAGGGTTTTGCCCTCCATACGGTCAGAGCATCGGTAAGCTGCATGTTGTTATCAAAGACAATGAAGCGCTCGTTGAAGTACCTTGCCATTCGCGCGGGACTTGAAGTGTCGGCGCTGCCCGGCGTGCGATCCCTTCAGCCCTCTCTTGGCGGAAGAGGCGTGATCTTCACATTGCATCATGTTCGTCCGCCAGAGAAAACCTCCGGCTTTGCACCCAACGCTCACTTGTCCATCACTCCGGAATTTCTGGACGTTGCCATCGAGGCCGCACTCGAATGCGGCCTCTTGCCGGCGCACCTGCATGATCTGCCACAGCTGACTGCGCAGCCGCATGACGGTCGAAAATTCTTCGCTTTCACGCTGGACGATGGCTACCGCAACAATGCCGAATATGCCGCACCGGTGTTCCGCAAATTTGCTGTTCCCTATACGATTTTCATCACGCCGGGCTTTGTCGAGCGTACCCGCAGCATATGGTGGGAGACGGCGGAGGCGCTGGCGAAGAACAACATGTCTTTCCGGTTTGATTTTGGTCAGGGCGAAGAAACGGTTGCGGCCACGACTCCCGCACAGAAGATCGCAGCCTTTATCCGTTTTGAGCAGTTCGTCTCATCCACGGATGAAGATGAGGCTGTTGCCCGCATTGATCGTGCTGCACGCCACCACGGTATCGACCCAATGGCAATCGTCGACCGGCTCGTGATGAACAAGGGGGAATTGGCGGCGCTTTCCTCTGATCCGCTCGCCCATCTCGGTGCGCATACGATGACACATGTCAACATGCGTCGGGTCAGCAACGAACGCCTACACCAGGAGATCAGCCAGTCGACATCGCGGATTGAAGGTTATGTTGGTCAACGTCCCCGGTCGTTTTCCTATCCCTACGGATGGGCGACCGCTGCAGCCGACCGCGAGATGAAGGCCACCCTCGCCGCCGGGTTCCCGGTAGCTGTCACCACGCGACCGGGTGTCTTGACACCTCAATCCCTGCGCCAGCCCACGGCGTTGCCGCGTGTTTCACTGAATGGCCACTTTCAGAAAAAGCGCTATGTGAAAGCGCTGATTTCCGGCTTGCCGTTTCGGTTGATTTAGACCCAACGCGCGCCACGCTTGCCAGAGTAGTTTCCAAGCGGGCAAAAAACGTAACTTGGGAGAGCGTTTGTTCTTCTTGACCTTGAACGTTCGCGTGCGTGCACATCGAGACAATTGAGCTCTAGATCCGCGTTTACCCAAGAACAATATCAACTATTAATGGTTGTGTTATGCAGAGATATCGCGCTTATCATTAACTACGCATTAACGCTCTAAATGGTTGTATCCCATCGTGATTTTCTGCTCATGATGAGTTTATCCCACCAAGGCTGAGTACCATGTCCTCCATTCTAACGAATGGGGCTGCAATATCTGCGCTCCAAACTCTGCGTGCAATTTCCGCTGATTTAGGTGAAACCCAACGGATGGTTTCGTCAGGCTTGCGCGTGGATGTTGCCGCGGATAACGCTGCATACTGGTCAATCTCGACAACGATGCGTGCGGACCGGATGGCAGTGTCCGCCGTCGCTGACGCGCTTGGCTTGGGTGCTGCGAAGACTGATACCGCATATTCTGGAATGAACGCCGTCATCGATGTACTGGCGGAGTTCAAAGCTAAGCTCGTTGCTGCCAAGGAGGATGGTGTCGACAAAGCTAAAGTTCAGGCGGAACTGGAACAGCTCAAAGCACAGGTGCAGGGCATCTCGACGTCGTCAAGCTTCAATGGCCAGAACTGGCTAAACACGAATATTGAACAGATTTACGATATCGAGACGAACAGGGCATCGGTTATTTCCTCGTTCGTCAGGTCGCCAAGCGGTGTGTCCACAGGCACGATGGACGTTCACCTCGACAAGATCAGCCTCTTCAACTCCACCGGCGGCGGCTTGCTGCAAGCTGACCCGCGTGATGTGAAAACGCTTGGTGGGATGAGGTCTCTCGGCAGTTCTTCCACCTGGAGTGGTTCACCGACCGTCTATCATACCGAAACATCGACCGAATGGATGCATCCGCGCGGTGACAGCGGGGATAATGCGTCTTTCAATATGTCGTTCCCGGATGGAGCACCCCTGGACTTTAATACGCCTGGCGCGGAGATCAAATTCGATCTCATCCTGGATAAGGAATACGATCCATCGGCACTTACCGGCGCTTATGGCGAACTCTACGATTTGCCTGGACCTTACGATCCCGGATATTCGGCGGCGAGTTTGACCATCACAAAAGCGACGGTGGATGCCTACAATGCCAGCTGGGGGGGCATTGTTTCGACAAATGAGCAATTCGCAGACTTGTTGAACTCTTTACTTTCTCCGCACGGTGCATCTGTCTCTGGTCGGTTCACAAAGGAGGATCCGCCTGGGTCCAACAAATTCGTGCGCGATCCTGTTACGATGCTTATTTCAACACGCCAGATTCACGGCAACGGCAACTATGTTGAGATCGCCAATCTCAGCAGTGTTGGTGTCAGCACAGGTGGTCTTTTGAACCGATACGACTACGGAGATCGGGGATCCGGCATTGCACTGCGGTTCGAACAGTTTACGCTTCACATAGACGGCGATAATGCTGATGGGGTTGAGGTTGATTTCCGCTTTTCGGTCAATGGTGCGCCTGCCACAACGCATAACTTCAATCGCACCTACATTAACGACCTGCTTGGCAAAGATACAGGTACCGTAGAAACAGCAGAGGAAATGGTCACTCTGCTTAAGTCTCTAATCGACCCTGACTGGCCGAATACGATCATCGAAGTGTCCGCTTCCGACCCGAACTACATAATCGTGAAATCTGACCCATCAGTCGACAGAAAATGGGGACCTAGTACGAGTATCGGATTCTCAAATATCGTTGTCAGTATCGAGCCTATCCCGGCAATGAACTTTCTCAACATCGACATCGAGCAAAACCCCGGCGCGGTCGATCTATATATCGACTACATCGAGGTTGCCTCTCAGCGTGTGGTCGCCGGGGCTTCAATCCTAGGATCGCTCTCGATGCGTATTGATATGCAGACAGAGTTCACGGCCAAGTTGATGGCAGCCACGGACAGGGGCGTCGGTCGGCTCGTGGATGCAGACATGAATGAAGCCTCGACGAGGCTCAAGGCCTTGCAAACACAAGAGCAGCTTGCGATCCAGTCACTCTCTATCGCAAACGCAAGCACAGAGAACGTGATACAACTCTTCCGTTGAACGTGACTGCCCGCTTTGCTTTTCGTGCTCTTCCGCGCGGAGGTTTCCGCAGGGCCAAGACGAAAGCCGGCGTCGTTTGGCCTTCGCAAGACTAAAATTCAAAGGATTTGGTGATTTTCAGTGATTGGCTGGGGAACCTGGATTCGAACCAAGATCGACGGAGTCAGAGTCCGCTGTTCTACCATTGAACTATTCCCCAAAAGCCCGAGACGCGAAGCGCGTTTGCGTTTGGTGGGTCGTCATATAGATGATTTATTTCAGGGCGCAAGTCGAAAAATGAGATTTGGGACAATCTTTTGCCTAGAGCCTTGCTCGAGTGGAGCGCGGGGTTGAAAGCAGCAGGCTGGTTTCGCTTCCTGTGATCCCTGGAACGAGGCGAATACGTCGCAGGACTGCATCCAGATCGCTCAGGGTGGCGGCGTGGAGTTCAACGATCAGGTCCCAGCGCCCGTTGGTCGTATGGATCTCGGATATTTCAGGGAAGCCGCCTAACGTCCGAATCACGCGGTCGGTGACATGTCCTTCGATTTCCACCATCATGATGCCACGCACAGCCGCTTCCACGGCATCAGCCCGCAAGATCACGGTGTAACCTATGATCGTCCCTTCGGCCTCCATCTTCTCGATCCGTGATCTGACAGTTGCACGCGATGCGCCTGCTTCAATCGCCAGATCGGAAATACTGCGCCTGCCATTGTGTCTGAGAAGGGTAACGAGCTTTTCGTCCAACGTGTCCATGATGCTCATTTTGATAAGTTTATTTTCCAAAATGATATGCGCATTAAATATGTTTGCCAATATTACCTATTCAATTTGCCAGCAGTTTTATGGTTCACTTGTAACAGTCGTCACTGGGAAAAACGCCACATGAATATCAAGCTTATCGGCGCACCGTTGCAAATCGGGGCGGGACAACTGGGATGCGAAATGGGACCGAGCGCGTTCCGCATTGCCGGTCTTGTCCGTGCTCTGGAGGATCTTGGGCATCAGGTCGCCGATGTGGGCAACATCGCACCAGCGCCCATGAAGACGTTCGACCATTCCAATCCTGCGGTCCACCATCTGAGCGAAACTGTTGCCTGGACGGAAGCGCTGATGGACGCAGCCTATCGCGAGAGCGCAGATGCCATGCCGATATTTCTCGGTGGTGACCATGCGATTTCGGCCGGTACTGTCGCGGGTATGGCGCGTCGTGTTGCCGAGAGCGGACGGCCTTTCTTTGTTCTCTGGCTGGATGCGCATACCGACTATCATACGCTTGAGACGACACGCAGTGGCAATCTGCATGGCACGCCTGTTGCCTATTTCAGCGGTCGAGATGGCTTTGATGGCTATTTCCCGCCTCTGCCGAACAAGGTTCTGGAAGAAAACATTTGCATGATCGGCATTCGAAGTGTCGATCCGGCTGAAAACGCCGCACTTGAGCAGAGCCGCATTACGATCAATGACATGCGCGCTATCGATGAGCATGGCGTTGCCGTGCTGCTGCGCAAATTTCTGGCGCGGGTTCGCGATGCGAACGGCGTGCTGCATGTCAGTCTCGATGTCGATTTTCTCGATCCAGCCATTGCGCCAGCCGTCGGCACCACCGTGCCGGGTGGAGCGACGTTCCGCGAGGCGCACCTCGTCATGGAAATGCTGCACGACAGCGGATTGGTGGGGAGCCTCGATCTCGTGGAACTGAACCCGTTTCTGGATGAGCGCGGCCGGACGGCAACCCTCATGGTGGATCTCGCCGCGAGCCTTCTGGGCAAGCGCGTCATGGATCGCCCCACACGCGCCGGCTGACAGGAGGACTTGAGATGACCGTAATACCAAACCTGAACATCGTGCCCTTCGTCAGTGTCGACCACATGATGAAGCTGGTGCTGCGTGTCGGCATCGATACGTTTTTGCGTGAACTCGCCGATGTGGTCGAGGAAGACTTCATCCGCTGGGAGAGCTTTGATAAAACGCCGCGTATCGCATCTCATTCCAAGGAAGGTGTGATCGAGTTGATGCCGACGAGTGACGGAACGCTCTATGGCTTCAAATATGTCAATGGTCACCCGAAAAACATGCGGGAAGGTCGGCAGACCGTGACTGCTTTTGGCGTGCTTTCCGATGTCGGTAATGGTTATCCGCTGCTGCTGACGGAAATGACCCTGTTGACTGCATTGCGAACGGCGGCGACCTCGGCGGTTGCGGCAAAGCATCTTGCTCGCAAGAATGCCCGTTCCATGGCCATCATCGGCAATGGTGCGCAAAGCGAGTTCCAGGCGCGGGCCTTCAAGGCGATCCTCGGCGTCGATCAGTTGCGTCTTTTCGACATAGACCGCACGGCGAGTGAAAAATGCGCCCGCAACCTTCAGGGACAGGGCTTTTCGATCAAGATTTGCGAGAGCGCTGAGGATGCCGTCGAAGGCGCCGATATCATAACGACGGTCACCGCAGACAAACAATATGCGACGATCCTGACCGATAACATGGTTGGGCCTGGCGTCCATATCAACGCAGTTGGTGGTGATTGCCCCGGTAAAACGGAACTGCACAAGGATATTCTGTTGCGATCCGATATTTTTGTCGAGTATCCGCCACAGACCCGTATCGAGGGCGAAATTCAGCAACTACCGCAGGATTACCCGGTTATCGAACTATGGCAAGTGATTGCCGGGTTGAAGGAAGGCCGAGGCTCCGAAGGGCAGATCACGCTTTTCGATAGCGTCGGTTTCGCGACCGAGGATTTTTCAGCACTGCGTTACGTGCGCTCAAAACTGCCGTCCACCGGCCTCTACGCCGAACTGGACCTTCTGGCGGACCCGGATGAGCCACGGGATCTGTTTGGCATGCTGTTGCGCTGTGAAGCCGCGATGGCTTGAAAGCTATCCCTGATGAGAGCGAAGGGCGCGGCGGTTTAGGCGCCGCGTCGATTTTTACGGGTGAGAACATGCTCGCGCCATATGGTGAACAGGCCGGCAGCGATAACGATTGCGGCGCCGATGACCATGTTCGCGCTCAAAACCTCACCAAACATCGTGACGCCGAGAATGGAAACCAGCACGAGTTGATAGTAGGAGAATGGTTGGACGGAGGCCGCATCTGCCAGCTCGAACGCCTTGATCAGACAATAATGTCCGCTCATGCCGGTTATGCAGAGCGCCAGCATCCATCCCCAGTCATAGGGCGCAAGTTCGACCCAGTAAAATGGGCCAACGAAGGTCAACGCGGCAGCACCGGCGACACCGGTGTAGAAGAAACTGGTCATGGATGTATCGCTTTTGCTGCCGAGGCGCGTCAGAACGCCATAGAGAGCCAGCATGAAAGCGGCCATGAAAGTGATCAGGAGGGTGCTGTCAAAACCGCTCTCATCGGGCTTCAAGATGATGAGAACGCCGATAAAACCGACAAAAATCGCACACCAGCGCCGCCAGCCGACCTGCTCACCAAGCAACGGCACGGAGAGGGCTGCAACGATCAACGGTGCGGAAGCGACAATGGCATGAGTGTGTGCCAGCCCGATAAGCGCGAAGGAAAAGATCGAAAACACAATCTGCACTGCCAGCAGAACACCCCGGCTGATCTGGAGCCAAGGCCGGTTTGCCATGGCAGCGCCGCGAATGCCGCCTGGTGATCTTGCCGCCATCAACAACACGAAAACGGCAAACGCCCAGTATCGCAACATCGCAACAAACACGGGCGGATAGGCGCTACCGAGATGTTTGGAGATGCCGTCCTGTGCCGCGAAAATGGTGAAGGCGGTAAGCGCGTAAAGATAACCGGTTTTTTGTGACGGCATTAAATAACTCGTTGTCCGGCTATCGCCGCTTATAAATGTGACATGCAGTGGAGGCAGCAAAATTCAGGATCGATGTTTTCCCTGAAATCGCTTGTCAGACAACATTATTTTGTGAATGGCAGCCATGCAAGCGTGTCACCCGCCATTTGCGGGCAACACGCCATGTTCTTGCAATTTTATCTTGCGCTGCCGGAGACTGGCTGACCGGCTAGGCAGATGCGATGATCAGTTGAGAACCTGAAGCAGCGTTGCACCTGCCTGCAGATAATCTCCTTCTTTGGCGAGAAGGCGGACCTTGCCTGCCTGGGGTGCCGTGATCTGCGTCTCCATCTTCATGGCTTCCATCACGGCCAGAAGATCGCCTTCGGCAACCGTGGCGCCATCCTCGACCTTGAAGGATTGAAGAGTTCCGGAAACGGGTGCGACGACGCCGTCGTCGTTTTTCTGGCCATTCGTTTCGGCTGAGGCAGTGTCTATACGTCCGGCCGTGCCGAGAGCTGATAGCAATATGTTCGGCAAACCAACGGATATGCGCTTGCCGTCAATCTCCAGCCAAGTGCGGGTCATGGACGGATCAACTGCCGGTTCGGGACGCTCCATCGCGTCTGGCATGGCGGCAAAGTCCGTCTCGATCCAGCGCGTGTGCACCTTGAAGCCGTCAGAACCAATAAAGTCTTCGGTGTCGATGGCTGCGCGGTGGAACGGCAGCACGGTCGCCACGCCCTCTATGCGGAATTCCTTCAGCGCGCGCCGGGCGCGACGCAGAACCTCATCGCGGTTGGCACCAGTAACGATCAGCTTTGCCATCAGTGAATCGAACACGCCTGGAATGGAGGAGCCGCTGACGACCCCGCTGTCCATACGAATGCCGGGGCCGGATGGCGGATCGAAGAGAGTGATTTCGCCTGGGGTCGGAAGGAAGCCACGGCCAGGATCTTCGGCGTTGATGCGGAATTCCATGGAGTGGCCACGTGGTTCGGGCGTTTCCAGCACGCGCAAGGTCTCGCCTTCGGCGATGCGGAACTGCTCGATAACCAGATCGATGCCTGTGGTCTCTTCGGTGACAGGGTGCTCCACCTGAAGCCGGGTATTGACCTCAAGGAAGGAAATCGTGCCATCGATGCCAAGCAGGAACTCGACAGTGCCGGCACCCGAATAGCCTGCCGCGGCACAGATCGATTTAGCGGCCTCGTGGATCTTCTGACGCTGCTCTTTAGACAAGAACGGTGCTGGCGCCTCCTCGATCAATTTTTGGTTGCGGCGTTGCAGCGAGCAATCGCGCGTTCCAAGAACCAGGACATTGCCGTGCTTGTCGGCAATGACCTGCGCTTCGATGTGGCGTGGCCGATCGAGAAAACGTTCGAGGAAACATTCGCCGCGGCCGAAAGCGGCCGTTGCCTCGCGGACGGCAGATTCATAGAGATCGGCGATTTCTTCCATCTTCCAGGCAACCTTGAGGCCGCGACCGCCGCCGCCATGTGCTGCCTTGATGGCGACCGGAAGGCCGTATTCTTCGGCAAAAGCGATAACTTCTGCCGAGGAGGAGACCGGACCGTCGCTGCCTGCAACCAACGGCGCACCGACACTGGTGGCAATGCGGCGTGCTTCCACCTTGTCGCCCAGTGCCTCGATGACCTTGGGGGCGGGGCCGATCCAGGTCAGACCCGCATCCAGCACTGCCTGCGCGAATTCGGCACGCTCGGAAAGAAAACCATAACCGGGGTGTACAGCATCGGCGCCAGCGCGTTTTGCAATGGCGATCAGCTTGGAAATGTCGAGATAGGTTTCCGCGGGGCGTACACCTTCCAGCGCATAAGCCTCATCTGCAAGGCGCACGAAAAGTGCGTCCAGATCCGGGTCGGCGTAAACGGCGACCGACTGGATGCCGTAGTCGCGGCAGGCGCGGATAATGCGCACCGCGATCTCGCCACGATTGGCAATCAGGACTTTCTTCATCGCTGTTCTCCTCGGAATTCTGTGTTCACGCTCGCCGAAATTTCGGCGAAGGGGCCAATGGGCCGGAATTTGATTTTTGCGTTGACCGGGATCTGGCCGGCAAGGTCAAGGTGATATTCGGCGACCGCGCCGATGACCGGATAACCACCGGTCAATGGATGGTCGGCGAGGAACAGGACCGGCTGGCCGCTGTGCGGTATCTGAATGGCGCCTGTTGCCGTGCCTTCGCTTGGCAATTCCGCACTATCTTTCCGCTCAACCGGGATTTCGCCGGAAAGGCGGATGCCGACACGGTTCGACTGTGGCGTTACCTGCCATAGCTGGCCTGTCAGTGTGTCGAGACCTTTTTGTGTGAACCAGTCGGTGCGCGGTCCCAGGACCACATCGAGCGTCACCACATCGCCGGGCTGAGGTGGGTTGAAAGCCGGGATTTCGTCGATTGAAAGACTGGCGAGGCCAGACGTCTCTACATTGAGGAAGAGAATTGAACCGGCCGTGACGGGCTGCGGACCGACAACGGCCAGCGTATCGGTGGCAACGCTGCCAAGGACCGAATCGACCTTGAAACCGCCGCGCACGGCAAGATAGCAGCGCATGCCTTTGGGCGGCTGGCCGAAGCTCACGAGATCGCCGGGATCTACCGATACAGGGGCGTAGGGTTCGGCAGAGATTGTGTGCCCGGCTGCAGTCTTGATGGTGATCGGGCAAAGCGCTCCGGCAGTGGCGATGACGGTCCGGCTTGAGCTTTTGAATGAAAAACCGCCGAGCGTCAGTTCGAGGCAGGGTGTATTGGCGGGATTGCCGACAATACGGTTCGCGGCATTGAAAGCGCTCTGGTCGAGTGCGCCGGACGCCGAAACGCCCTGTCCGGTCTGGCCAAAGCGGCCGAGATCCTGAAAGAGCGCCGGCATCGGTGCGGCGAGCACTTCAAAGTGCGGTGCTGTTCTGTCTGTTTCCGTCTCATTTTTACGCGACGCTGGCGCAGCAACGGATACCGTCTTGCCTGCCTTGTTCAGATCGAAGAAGCGGACGCGATAACCGGGCTGGAAAAGTGCGCCGGGATCACGGTCGATATCCCACATCTTAGACGGCGTTGTGCCAATGATCTGCCAGCCACCCGGGCTGTTTTGCGGATATACGCCACTGAAGGCGCCGGCGAGCGCGACGGAACCTGCGGGAATACGGGTGCGTGGGCTTTGGCGACGCGGGACGTGAAGTGAGGGATCGCCGCCTACGAGATAACCGAAACCGGGGGCAAAACCACAAAAGGCGACAGTGAACTCGCTTTCAGTGTGCCGGCGGATCACTTCTTCCACGCTCAGACCCGTTAGTTCGGCAACATCGCCAAGATCTTCACCGTCGTAATGGACGGGGATCTCGACGAGATTTTCGGAAGGAGCAATCTTGGCCGAGAGGTCGCGGGTCGCGATCCGGGCTGCCAGTGTCTCGGCGCTGATTTTATCCGGACGGAAACGGATCATCAGCGTCCGCGCTGCCGGAACCGTTTCGTCGATCCCTTCGATCGGGTCTGCCTGGAGAGAGGCGAACAAGGCAAGCGTCTGGTCAAGGTCGGCCAGTTCGACAAGCAGGGTGGTGAGGCTGACGGGAAGAAAACGCATGCTGTCCTCACGCATGATAGGCAGAATCGGGAATGTCAGTGATGAACATATGGCCCGGTGCATGAGTGATGGCGAAGGGAACGCCGGACGCCATGACGGCTGCCTGCGGGGTGACGCCGCACGCCCAGAAGACGGGAACCTCGCCGGGTTCGATACGCACCGCATCGCCAAATTCCGGTTTGGAGAGATCGGCAATACCGATTTCTTCCGGCGCGCCAATATGCACGGGCGCACCATGAACGGCCGGAAAACGACCGGAAATGGTCACAGCATCGGCAACACGGGATGCCGGGATCGGCCGCATGGAGACAACCATATTGCCTTTAAGGCGTCCGGCGGGACGGCAAGGCTGATTGGTGAGGTACATCGGTACGTTGGTCTTGTCGGTCATGTGACGGATTTCGATGCCGGCCTCGACCATGGGTGTCTCGAAGGTAAAGCTGCAGCCGATCAGAAAGGCGACGAGATCGTCGCGTTCGGCCCAGGCTGCAGTGGCATCTGCTGTTTCTTCGACGAGTTTCCCGTCACGCCAGATGCGATAAAGCGGCAGATCGGTTCGGAGATCCGCACCCGGCGCAAGCAGGGTTGTCGGCGAGCCGGGATCGGACACATCGAGCACCGGGCATGGCTTCGGATTACGCTGCGCGTAAAGAAGGAAATCGAATGCCCAGTCACGTGGCAAGACAATCATGTTTGCCTGCGTGAAACCGGGGGCGATGCCAGATGTCGGCTGAACGAGGCCGCCGCGATAGGTAGCACGCGCGTCCCGCGCGGACTGCGCGTTCGTGTGTTTGAGGAAGGAGGTGGGAATGGTCATGTGCTGCTCCTCAGACGTCTGAAACGAACGAGCGGATTTCAACGCCCTCCGCTTCGAAGCGGCGGCGGATTTCCTGCGCGATCGCAACCGCGCCTGGGCTGTCGCCATGAACGCAGATAGACTGTGCTTCGATCTTGATGATGCTGCCATCGATGGCTTCGAGGGTACCCTCACGGGCGAGTTGCAACATACGGTCCGCGATCTTTGTGGTGTCGTGCAGAACGGCGCCTGCTTCGCGGCGCGAGACCAACTGGCCCTGCGGTGTGTAGGCGCGGTCGGCAAAGGCTTCCGCGACGACGGCCAGCCCAGCCCTGCGGGCGAGATCGAGAATGGGGGCGCCCGCAAGCCCCATCAATATGAGGGACGGATCGACTGCCTTGATGCCATCAATGACAGCCTGCCCCTGTTTCGCATCATTGGCGATGCGATTGTAGAGTGCGCCGTGGGGTTTGACATATCGAACGGTGGTGCCGGCGGCGGCGGCAACGCCCTTGAGCGCGCCGATCTGATAGATGACATCGGCAATCAGTTCTTCAGAGGTGGTATCGAGATCGCGGCGACCGAAGCCGACGCGATCCGGGTAGGAGACATGCGCGCCGACCACGACGCCTTTCTCGGCAGCAGCCTTGACGGTGCGGTAAATACCGGCTGGATCGCCGGCATGAAAACCGCAGGCAATGTTGGCGCTGGAAACGACGGCGAGCATTGCTGCGTCATCTCCCATTTTCCATGCGCCGTAGCTTTCTCCGAGGTCGCTGTTGAGGTCGATGGCGGCCATGTCGTTTCTCCCTTTTGTCGTATTACAGGCCAAGCAGGCCGAAGATCGTGCCGGCGGACTTGTAGCCCATGTACCATGTCAAGGCGCAGGTCAGAACGCCGAGGATCAGCAAGATGCGCGGGTAGCGATAGCCGCCCATCAGGTCTTCACGTTTCCAGGCGGCGAACAGGAAGATGCTGAGGCCGATTGGAAGGATGAGGCCGTTGAGGCCGCCGACAAAGACCAGCATTGCTGCGGGAGGCGTGGTGATGAGCAGATAGCAGACAAGCGAGATGGCGATGAAAACAACGGTCGCCAGGTTGCGGGCGCGTTCGGTGATGTCCTGCTTGAAAATGGTGATGAAGGACACCGACGTGTATGCCGCGCCGATGACGCTTGTAATGGCTGCGGCCCAGAAGATGACGCCGAACAGTCTGTAACCGAGATCGCCAGCAGCGTGCTGGAAGGCCTGTGCCGCCGGGTTTGCCGCCTGGCTGGAGGTGTCAATGATAATGCCACTGGCAACGACGCCGAGGATGGCAAGGAACAGGACATAACGCATGACGCCGGTGACGGCGATGCCCGTCAGAGCGGCGCGATTGACGGCCGGCAGGTTTTCAATGCCGACCATGCCGCGATCCAGCAGACGATGTGCGCCGGAATAGGTGATGTAGCCGCCGACCGTGCCGCCGACAATGGTGGTGATGGTTGCGAAGTTGATGGTGTCTGGCAGGAACGTCTGCCGGAAGGCATCACCGACTGGAGGCTGAGAAACAAAAGCGACATAGAGGGTGAGCGCGATCATCAGGATGCCTGCGAAGATGATGAACCGATCGACCGCCATTCCGGCGCGTTTGGAAACAAAGATGGCAATGGAGAACAAGGCGCTGATCGCGCCGCCGATCTTTGGATCAAGGCCGAAGATGGCATTGAGGCCAAGGCCAGTGCCGCCGATGTTGCCAATGTTGAAGAACAGGCCGCCAACGATGACGAGAATTGCAAGCAGATAACCGGAGCCGGGAATTGCAGCATTGGCAATATCGGAAGCACGCATGCGCGTCAGCGTCACGATCCGCCAGATATTCAATTGTACGACAAAATCGATCAGGATGGACGCAAGAATACCGAATGCAAAAGCGGCACCCAATTGCGTGGTGAATGTCGCGGTTTGCGTGATGAAGCCAGGGCCAATGGCCGATGTTGCCATCAGGAAGATGGCTGCCATCAAGGATGAACGCCGGGATCGTATGGTGTCGACGCTCTGTGCGAGCTTCGTTTGCTGCATGGATTTTCTCCCATCCTGTGCTGCGATCCGCCCCTCGCGGATGCTTTATGGAGGACAATCTTGTCGCGTTCTGCAAAATTGTCAATATTGTTCAACAATCATATCATATTGTTCTTTTAATATGCTTGTTTGTTGGACGTTGTGCTGAGTGTTTCATCACAATTTTGCGTGCTTTGCCCGGTGTTTGTGCTAATGGCAATCGTAACCGTGTCCGCAACCGCCGCCACGGTCTCCCGCACTGCCTTGTTATCTGGAAAGGAGCGTCATGACGGAAACTGTGGAAGGTCTGCCGCTTGCCGATCGACTGGCCAAGGATATTCGCATTCTGCTGATCTCCGGTGAACTGAAGCCTGGCCAGCGTCTTTCTGAGGCAGCCTTCAGTGAGCGTTTTGACGTGTCACGCAACTCTTTGCGCGAAGCCTTTCGTCTGCTGACGAAGGACGGCCTTTTGCGTCACGAGGCCAACCGTGGCGTTTTTGTCGCCGTTCCTTCGATGGCATCGGTCATAGACATCTACCGCGTGCGCCGCATGATCGAATCCGGTGCGCTGCGCCAGGCATGGCATAAACACCACGCGGTGAAGATCATGCGCAAGGCGGTCGAGGAAGCCAAGGTCAAGCGCGACCAGGCCGATTGGCACGGAGTTGGCAGCGCCAATATGAAATTCCATGCCGCCGTTGTTGATCTTCTCGATAGCGGAAGGTTGAGCGATTTTTACGAGCGGATCGCTGCGGAACTGCGCCTTTGTTTCGGGCTTTTGAAAGATCCCGAGATGCTTCACTCCCCTTTTGTGGACATGAACAACAAGATCCTTTCCCTCGTAGAAGAGGGGCGGACGGGTGAGGCTGGTGATGAAATGGACATCTACCTCAATCTTTCCGAGCGTACGGTTCTGAAGGCGTTGGAACGTGCCGTGGAATACGCGTCCTGACGATTTCCTGAAACGGCGCTGTCCGTTTGCCGGATTTTGCGTTCGACGTGATTGCCAAGTTTGCTGCGGTGCGTCATCTATTCGGTTATGACGCTTCGCGACCTTACCATTCTTGTCATAGATGAAAATGCGATCCGCGCCTCCATTATCGAGGAGGGCCTTCGCGAAGCCGGGCATCACCGTGTCACCGTCATTCACGAGGTGCATGGCGTGGCGAGAACCATCGAGACGCTGCAGCCGGATGTGATCGTTATCGATCTCGAAAATCCCAATCGCGATATGATGGAGCACCTTTTTCAACTGACCCGCACGGTTGGGCGGCCGATCGCGATGTTTGTCGACCGGTCGGATACGGCGTCTATTGAGGCTGCGGTCGAAGCAGGCGTGTCGGCTTACATCGTCGATGGTCTGAAAAAGGAGCGGGTGAAGCCCATCCTTGATATGGCGGTTAGCCGCTTCAACGCGTTCAGCCGTCTGCAGCGAGAACTGGCCGATGCCAAATCGGCACTGGAGGACCGCAAGCTCATCGAACGTGCCAAGGGCATTCTGATGAAGATGCGTGGCCTTTCCGAGGAGGAGGCGTTTGCGCTTCTGCGCCAGACGGCAATGAATGAAAAGAAAAAAATCTCCGAGATTGCGCAAAGCGTGGTCACGGCTGCGGGTCTGCTGATGTAACGGCCGGACCGGCGACAATGTGGAGTGAACGGTATGACTGGGCATGGAACGGAACCCGGTACGAGCGGCGAAACAGCGAACGTCGCCTCTCCGGCGATCATCGGCTACGACTGGCAAAGAACCTTGCGCGCCGGGTTCATTCCGCTTGTCGACGCTTCCGTTCTGATCGCTGCTGCTGAATTCGGTTTTGCAGAGCGCGAAGGGCTTGTTCTCGATCTCGTCAAGGATGTTTCCTGGGCAAATGTGCGCGATCGCCTAGCGTTCCGCCAGTTCGACATCGCCCATATGCTCTCGCCAATGCCTGTCGCTTCGATGCTTGAGCTCGGTTCGAACCCGTCACCAACTGTTACGCCCTTTTCATTGGGCAAAGGCGGCAATGCCATTACGCTATCGACGCGCCTGTTTGCGCGCATGAAGGCATTGACTGGAATTTCAGAAACAGCAGGAGCGCTCGACAACGCGCTTGCCTTGAAACGTGTTCTCGATGACATGCGGGCGCGGGGTGAGCCTCAGCCGACGCTCGGCATGACCTATCCATTTTCGTCGCATAACTATGAGTTTCGCTATTGGCTTGCTGCTGGAGGCATCCATCCCGATCACGATGTGAAGCTTGTGGTCGTCCCGCCACCCTTGACCTCGGACGCCTTGGCTGCAGGTGCGATCGATGGATTTTGTGTCGGCGCACCATGGAATATCGTTGCTGCCGAACGCGGTGTTGGCCGCATCGTCGCTGCCAAGCAGGATCTGTGGCCGTCGGCGCCGGAAAAAGTCATCGGTATGCGGCCGGAATGGGCGGATAGTCAGCAGGAAACGGTGTCCCGTCTTCTGCTTGCTCTCGATGCGGCTGCCAAATGGTGCGACAAGCCGGAAAACCATGACGATCTTAGCAGAGCTTTAGCGGATAAACGGTATATCGATGCACCTGAGAACATCATTCGTCGCGTCCTCGCCGGAGAGTTCAGTATCGACAGCCTGGGCAATCAGCGGGTGATTGACAAGTATTTCGTGTTTCACGAAGGTCACGCAAATTACCCCCGCCAGAGCCAGGCGCTCTGGATTTATAGCCAGATGATCCGCTGGGGGCAGGCCAGTTTTTCTGAAGCTGGCGTAAAGGCGGCGACATCCGCATATCGGCCGGACATTTATCGCCTGGCGCTCGGCGATGATGCCGCGCCTGCAGGCGCTGATATCAGGATTGAGGGTGCAGAAGAAGGAGACCGTTTTCTCGACGGTTTCGTTTTCGATCCTGCCCAGATCGAGCGCTATGTGGACGGTTTCGCCGTTCGTAGCGCCGGAACATCAGGGGCTGGCAGCGAGGCCTGATTGCCGTCACAAGCTGCGATCTGCGCAAAATTGAAGCGCCCTATTCCATGGGGAGCACAAATTGCAGGCGGTTATTTCTGCGATTAAAAAACAGGCGTTGTTTCGATTCCGATAAATAGCCCATAATTGTCAATTGCTTATGTCAATGTGAAAAAACTGGCACGCCCTTTGCTTCTCTAAGATCGCACCGGTCAACGGCGACCGGGGTAAAAGAAGCGCACGATAAGCGTTTTCCAAAGACATCGACGTCGCAAGGTTTTGCTGCCCGGAGCATCGTTCCGCAGGCGCAAGGACCGAGCGGCGTTTTTTATTTTCAGGCTTTTTTCGCAAACGACAATGTCACGTCCCAAGCGTGGCCAGACAAGGGGAACATGCGATGAAAACAATACTCTCGGGCTCCATCAGCCGCCGCACCATCCTGAAGACGACAGCCACTGCGGCACTCGTGACTGCGGCACGTGCGGCATTTCCCTCGGGCGCCTTCGCGGCCACCTCAACGCCCGAAGTCACGGGCGCAAAGCTTGGCTTCATCGCTCTGACCGATGCCGCGGCACTGATCGTTGCTTCGGAAAAAGGGTTGTTCGCCAAGCACGGCATGCCGGATGTTGAAGTTCTGAAACAGGCATCCTGGGGGGCAACGCGTGATAACCTGGTTCTCGGTGGTGCCGCCAACGGCATTGACGGTGCACATATCCTCACGCCGATGCCGTACCTCATGCATACCGGCAAGGTAACGCAAAACAACGTGCCGGTGCCGATGACGATCCTGGCGCGGCTGAACCTCGACAGTCAGGGGATCTCTGTTGCGAAAGAATATGCAGAGACAGGTGTGCAGCTCGACGCCTCGAAGCTGAAGGCTGCTTTTGAGAAAAAGAAGGCCGAGGGCAAGGAAATCAAGGCCGCCATGACGTTCCCCGGCGGTACTCATGACTTGTGGATTCGCTACTGGCTGGCCGCTGGCGGCATCAATCCGGACAAGGACGTTTCCACGATCGTCGTTCCTCCACCGCAGATGGTTGCCAACATGAAGGTTGGCAACATGGACGTTTTCTGTGTGGGCGAACCCTGGAACGAACAACTCGTCAATCAGGGCATCGGCTTCACAGCCTGTACCACCGGCGAGCTTTGGAAAGGACATCCCGAAAAAGCTTTGGGCATGCGCGCAGACTGGGTCGAGAAGAACCCGAACGCCACCAAGGCGTTGCTCATGGCCGTTCTGGAAGCCCAGCAATGGTGCGACAGCATGGACAACAAGGAGGAGATGTCGACTATCCTTGGCAAGCGCCAATGGTTCAATGTTCCGCCCAAGGACGTGCTTGGTCGCTTGAAAGGCAACATCAATTACGGCAACGGCCGTAGTCTCGAAAACACCGGCCTGCAGATGAAGTTCTGGCAGGACCATGCCTCTTATCCGTTCAAGAGCCATGATAGCTGGTTCATTGCCGAAAACGTTCGCTGGGGAAAATTCGCGCCCGACACGGACATCAAGGCTCTGGTCGACCAGGTCAACCGCGAGGATCTGTGGATGGAGGCCGCCAAGGTACTTGGCGTGTCCGATCTTCCGCAGTCCGCGTCACGCGGCAAGGAAACCTTCTTCGACGGCAAGGTTTTCGATCCAGACAACCCGTCCGCCTATCTCGACAGTCTTTCCATCAAGGCAGCCTCCTGAGGAGGAGTCGTGGCCTCGCCCCTCACTCGCCGATGGCAAGGTGAGGGGCGAGGTCCCAGTCACAACTGAAATCCAGAGGAATTGCCATGTCCGCATTGGCCCGTAAATTCAAGGAAGAGCCGCAGCAATCGACTGCGCAGAAAGCAAATGTCGTGACTTTGTCGGCGAAGCCGGCGCAAAGGATTCATCTGCAAAAATGGGGCGCTGCAGCAACGCGAAACGTTGTGCCGCCGCTTGTCGTGCTCGCTCTGTTGCTTGGCATCTGGCAGTTGCTCTGTTCCGCCCCCGGCGCGTCTTTGCCACCTCCCAGCCAGGTTTTCGAGGAAAGCTACGACCTGATCGTATCGCCGTTCTTCAATTTTGGTTCGCAGGATATCGGTCTCGGCTGGCGTGTGCTCGTATCACTTCAGCGTGTTGCTTATGGGTTCGGTCTTGCAGCCGTGGTCGGTGTCGTCGTCGGTGCGGTCATTGGTCAATCGATCTGGGCCATGCGCGGTCTCGATCCGATTTTTCAGGTGCTGCGCACGGTGCCGCCCTTGGCCTGGTTGCCGCTTTCGCTGGCTGCGTTTCAGGACAGCAATCCGTCTGCGATCTTCGTTATCTTCATCACGTCGATCTGGCCGGTGATCATCAATACCGCCGTTGGTGTTCGCAATATTCCGCAGGACTATCGCAACGTTGCGCAGGTTCTGCGTCTCAACCAGCTGGAATTTTTCTACAAGATCATGCTGCCTTCGGCGGCACCCTACATCTTCACCGGCCTGCGGATCGGTGTCGGCCTTTCCTGGCTCGCCATCGTTGCGGCTGAAATGCTGACGGGTGGTGTCGGCATCGGTTTCTTTATCTGGGATGCGTGGAATTCGTCGCGCCTGCCCGACATCATCGTGGCTCTCGCCTACATCGGTGTTGTCGGCTTCCTGCTCGACAAGCTGGTTGCCGCGCTTGGCAAGATCATCACTCGCGGCGCGTCGGCACATTGAGGAGCCAGCATTCCAGGAAAACGGGAATCCGGTTTCCACATGGAATTGCCTCACAGGAGATTTCAAATGAACGCTTATCTCAAACTCGATCATATCGACAAATATTTTGACAAGGGCGGCTCCCGTGCCGACGTGCTGAAGGGCATCAACCTCACCATCGACAAGGGCGAGTTCGTTTCTGTCATCGGCCATTCGGGTTGCGGCAAATCCACGATGCTAAACCTCATTGCAGGTCTGACCAAGGTTTCAGCAGGTGCAGTGCTGCTGGAAAATCGCGAGGTCAATGAACCGGGGCCGGAGCGCGCCGTCGTGTTCCAGAACCACAGCCTTCTACCCTGGCTTTCGGTTTACGAGAACGTCAATCTGGCGGTCGAAAAGGTCTTCAGCAGAAGCAAGACGAAAGCCGAGCGTCACGATTGGGTCATGCGCAATCTCGACCTCGTGCAGATGGCGCATGCCAAGGACAAGAAACCGTCTGAAATCTCCGGCGGCATGAAGCAGCGTGTCGGTATTGCCCGTGCGCTGGCAATGGAGCCGAAAATCCTGCTGCTCGACGAGCCGTTCGGCGCACTCGATGCGTTAACACGTGCGCATCTTCAGGACGCGGTCATGGAAATCCACGCCCGTCTCGGCAACACGATGGTGATGATTACTCACGATGTTGACGAGGCCGTGCTGCTTTCCGACCGCATCGTCATGATGACAAATGGACCTGCTGCCCACATCGGTGAGGTGCTGGAGGTACCGCTGGCCCGACCACGCAACCGCATCGAGCTTGCATCCGACAAGACCTATCTCAAATGCCGCGAAGCCGTGTTGAAGTTCCTCTACGAACGTCACCGCTTCGTCGAAGCCGCGGAGTAAACCAATGGCGCAAAAACTCGTCATCATCGGTAATGGCATGGCACCGGGGCGCATGCTGGAAAACCTTTTCGAAACGGCTCCCGGCCTCTACGACGTCACGATCTTCAATGCAGAACCTCGCGTCAATTACGACCGTATCATGCTCTCGCCGGTGCTTTCAGGTGAGAAATCATATGATGATATCGTCATTCATAACGACGACTGGTACGCCGCCAACCAGGTCACCCTGCATAAGGGGGCAAAGGTAACGGAAATCGATCGTGACAGGAAAACCGTCACAAGTGCAAACGGAATAACCGTTGCCTACGACAAGTTGGTGATTGCCACCGGTTCCTTGCCTTTCATCATTCCCGTTCCTGGGCATCAACTGGCGGGTGTGCTGCCATATCGTGATCTCGATGATGTTACGAAAATGCTGGAGATCGCCAAGGGCAAGGGACGCGCCATCGTCATCGGAGCCGGTCTTCTCGGTCTCGAAGCCGCATATGGCCTGAAACGTCAGGGCATGGATGTCACTGTTATCCATCTGATGCCTACCATCATGGAGCGCCAGCTTGACCCGGCAGCCGCCTATCTTCTGGAAAAGGCGCTGAACGAACGGGGCATCGACATTATCACCAAGGCCAACACCAAGCGCATCCTTGGTGAAGACAAGGTTGAGGGTATCGAACTGGAAGACGGCCGTATCATTGAAGGCGATATGGTCGTCATGGCAGTTGGTATCCGTCCGGCGTCCGGCCTTGCGAAGGATGCCGGTATCGCTGTCAATCGCGGAATTGTCGTGGATGATGGCATGATGACGTCAGACGCATCGATTTATGCGCTCGGCGAATGTGCCGAACATCGAGGTATCTGTTACGGCCTTGTCGCCCCACTCTACGAAAGCGCCAAGGTCCTTGCCGATCGTCTGACAGGCGGTCATGCCGAATATCATGGTTCCGTCACCAATACGAAACTCAAGGTCACCGGCGTCAATCTGTTCTCCGCCGGCGATTTTGCCGAAGGCGACGATCGTGAGGAGATCGTGCTGCGCGATGCTACTGCGGGTGTCTATAAGCGCCTGATCCTCAAGGAAAACCGCATTATCGGTGCGGTTCTCTATGGTGAAACAGCGGATGGTTCGTGGTTCTTCGACCTCATGAAGAAGGCCACCGACGTTTCCGCCATGCGCGAAACCCTGATCTTCGGCCAGGCCTATCAGGGAGGGTCCCCTCTGGACCCTATGGCGGCCGTTGCAGCCTTGCCGGATGATGCGGAAATCTGCGGCTGCAACGGCGTTTGCAAGGGCAAGATCACCTCGACCATTACGGCGAAGGGATTGACTTCTCTCGATGATGTTCGCGCCCATACCAAGGCATCGGCGTCCTGCGGCAACTGCACGGGCCTCGTTGAACAATTGATGACGCTGACGCTTGGCGACAGCTACAATCCGGCCGCAGTGCAGCCGATGTGCAAATGCACCGATCTTGGCCATGACGATGTGCGTCGCCTCATCAAAGCAAAGGGCCTGAAGACCATTCCTGCTGTCATGCAGGAACTGGAATGGAAAACCTCGTGCGGCTGCGCAAAATGCCGCCCGGCGCTCAACTACTATCTCGTCTGTGATTGGCCCGACGAATATGCCGACGACTACCAGTCGCGCTTCATCAATGAGCGTGTCCATGCCAATATTCAAAAGGATGGGACCTATTCCGTCGTTCCGCGTATGTGGGGCGGCGTCACCAATGCCAACGAGCTTCGTGCGATCGCCGATGTCGTCGACAAGTTCGATATCCCTTTGGTGAAGGTGACGGGTGGCCAGCGCATCGACCTTCTCGGCATCGAAAAGGAAGACTTGCCGGCTGTGTGGGCTGATCTCGGCAAGGCCGGTTTCATCTCCGGCCAGGCCTATGCCAAGGGACTTCGCACGGTCAAAACCTGTGTGGGTCAGCAATGGTGCCGTTTCGGCACGCAGGATTCGACCGGCCTTGGCATCCGCATCGAAAAATTCATGTGGGGTTCGTGGACACCGGCCAAGCTGAAGCTTGCGGTTTCCGGCTGTCCGCGCAACTGCGCCGAGGCCACCTGCAAAGATATCGGCGTGGTCTGTGTCGATTCAGGTTTTGAAATTCACTTTGCCGGTGCCGCTGGTTTGGACATCAAGGGCACGGAAGTTCTTGGGCTGGTTCCGACCGAGGACGCCGCACTCGAGCATATCGTCGCGCTGACCCAGATGTACCGCGAGCAGGCACGTTATCTGGAGCGGATTTACAAGTGGGCCAAACGCATCGGTTACGACGAGATCCGCCGCCAGATCATGGACGATGCCGACAAGCGGCAGGCGTATTACCAACGCTTCGTCTTCAGTCAGAAATTCGCACAGGTCGATCCATGGTCCGAGCGCGTGTCGGGTCACGACAAGCACGAATTCAAGCCGATGGCCACGCTCGGTTTCAATCAGGCAGCGGAGTGAAACAGATGGACAGAAACTGGATCGATATCGGCCACATCTCAGACATTCCGCTCCGCGGCGCGCGATGTGTGAAAACACCCATGGGCAAGATCGCCGTATTCCGTACGGCAGACGATCAGGTCTTCGCCATTGAAGACCATTGCCCGCACAAGGGCGGGCCACTGTCTCAGGGGATCGTGCACGGCGCTTCTGTAACCTGCCCGCTGCACAACTGGGTCATCTCGCTGGAAACCGGAAAGGCGCTGGGGGCTGATGAGGGCGAGGTGAAAACGGTTCCGGTCCGCAATCTCGACGGCCAACTTTCGATCGCGATCGAGGCTTTGATGATGGCGGCGGAGTGAACATGGCAAAAGAGGTCAAGACCACCTGTCCCTATTGTGGTGTCGGTTGCGGCGTTGTCGCGACCGTTTCGGACGGCGGTGCTGTTTCAGTCAAGGGAGATCCCGAGCACCCGGCCAATTTCGGCCGGCTCTGCTCCAAGGGTTCCGCTCTTGCCGAGACCCTCGATCTGGAAGGGCGGCTGCTCTATCCGTCGGTGGCCGGTCGCAGAACAGGATGGCATGAAGCGCTTGACCTCGTTGCTTCCCGCTTTTCGCAAATCATCTCGGAACATGGACCTGAGGCGGTTGCCTTTTACGTCTCCGGCCAATTGCTGACGGAGGATTATTACCTTGCCAACAAGCTGATGAAGGGTTTCATCGGTTCCGCGAACATCGACACCAATTCGCGGCTCTGCATGTCTTCATCGGTCGCCGGACATCGCCGTGCCTTCGGGTCGGATACGGTTCCCGGCACCTATGAAGATCTGGAGCTGGCAGATCTGGTCATCCTCACCGGCTCCAATCTGGCATGGTGTCATCCTGTTCTGTACCAGAGGCTTGCAGCCGCAAAAGCCGCGCGACCGGACATGAAGGTCGTGGTGATTGATCCGCGTCGGACGATGACGGTGGATATTGCCGATATGCACCTTGCTGTTCGCCCCGATGGCGATGTGGCGCTTTTTGCCGGTCTGTTGGCATATCTCGCTGCGGGGTCTTCGGTCGATGACGTTTATGTCGATCGCCATACGACGGGCTTTGCTACCGCTGTCCACACAGCAAAGGCATATGATCTCGCTGAGATCGCGGAAGCGACCGGGTTGATGCTACCCGAACTCCTCCATTTCTATGAATTGTTCGAGGCAACCGAAAAGGTCGTGACGTGCTACAGCCAGGGCGTCAACCAATCGGCCTCTGGCACCGACAAGGTCAACGCCATCATCAACTGCCACCTGGCGACGGGTCGGATCGGCCGACCCGGCATGGGACCGTTCTCACTGACCGGTCAGCCGAATGCCATGGGTGGCCGCGAGGTCGGCGGCCTCGCCAATATGCTCGCTGCGCACATGGCCATCGAAAATCCGCAGGATCGCGATCGTGTGCAGCGCTTCTGGAGCTCTCCCGTCATTGCAGAAAAGCCTGGGTTGAAGGCGGTCGATCTGTTTCAGGCCGTGAGGGACGGACGTGTGAAAGCACTCTGGATCATGGCTACCAATCCGGTCGTCTCCATGCCGGATGCCTCTGTTGTCGAGGCGGCAATCGCCCAATGTCCGTTCGTCGTCGTTTCCGAGATCATGGAGACGACGGACACGGCGCGGCATGCCCACGTGCTGTTGCCTTCTCTCGGCTGGGGCGAAAAGGATGGCACGGTCACAAACTCCGAACGGCGTATTTCCCGCCAGCGTCCCTTTCTCGAACCTGCCGGGGAGGCAAGAGCCGACTGGTGGCAACTAGCCGAAGTCGGCCGCCGTATGGGCTATGAGCAGGCCTTTTCTTTCTCGCATCCGGCGGCGGTTTTCAGTGAGCACGCCGCACTTTCCACATTTGAAAACGACGGCCAACGCGATTTCGATATCGGGTCGTGCGACGGCATCGATCCGGTTTCCTACGACCGAATGCTTCCCTTCCAATGGCCAAAAGCAAAGGGATCGGATGCCGTCGAAACACGATTTTTTGCGGAGGGCCGGTTTTTCCACGCCGACGGCAAGGCACGCTTTATTCCAACGGTCCTGCCGGAGCGGCGAACTGCTTGCGCAGATTATCCTCTGACTTTGAACACTGGTCGTATCAGAGACCAGTGGCACACAATGACACGAACCGGCAAAAGCGCACGGTTGACGGCGCATATTGCAGAACCCTTCGTTGAGATGCATCCCCGCGACGCGCAATCGCTTGGCATTGCGAGTGCCGATCTGGTCATGCTGGAAAGCCCGAACGGTACGGTGCTGTTGCGTGCGTTGGTCAGCGATCGCCAGGCGCGCGGCTCTGTCTTCGCCCCCATGCACTGGAACGATCAGTTTGCCTCTCTGGCACGTATCGATACGCTCGTTCCAGCGGTCACCGATCCGCACTCCGGTCAGCCCGCTTCGAAAAACGTGGCGGTGAAGGCTTCTCGTTTCGAGCCTGCCGCTTACGGCTTTGCGATTTCCCGCGCGCATCCAAAGACATTGGATTGTCGTTATTGGGCCGTCGCCAAAGCGGACGGCGGGCATCGCATGGAGCTGGCTTTTGAAGGTCTGCCGGAAGACTGGACCGCCTGGGCGCGCTCAGCTTTTGGTATCGACGCCAGAATTGAACCGCTCGGTTACAACGACCGTCAGACCGGCGATATCAGGCTCGCTTTTTTTGATGGGGAGACGCTGCTCGCAGCGCTTTTCATAGCAAAGAGCCCGGTCGCCGTTGCCCGCAATTGGGCAATCTCGCAGCTCACCACGCGCCATGAAGATCTGCGTATGCGTTTTGCCCTGATTGCCGGACGTCCAGGTGCTGGCAGGCCGGACCCGGGTGCCACCGTGTGCTCCTGTTTCAGCGTTGGCGTCAATCAGATTACCGCGGCCATCCGGGACGGCTGCCACACGGTCGAGGCCATCGGCAAGACGTTGAGCGCAGGAACAAATTGCGGCTCATGCCGCGCCGAGATCAGGGGGATCATCGATGGATGCCTTAAAACTGCAGCGGAATGAGCCGGCTCGCATGGAGAAACTTGCCAAGCTTCCAGTATTTTGGGGGTTGGAAGGCAAGCGCGTTGTCCTGGCGGGTGGCTCGGATGGGGCGGCATGGAAGGCGGAGCTTCTTAGCGCCTGCGGTGCAGAGGTTCATGTTCATTGCGAGCAGTCCGAGTTGTCTGAGACTTTCGCGGCGTTGATCGCCGGAACACCGACCATGACGTTGCACGCTCACCACTGGGATGAAAGTGTATTCGACGGTGCTGAACTGGCACTGGCTGATTGCGAAACGGACGCGGAGGCCAAATCCTTCTACATTGCCGCGCGCAAGGCAGGTGTACCGGTCAACGTTATCGACAAGCCACAGTTCTGTCAGTTCCAGTTCGGCTCTATCGTCAACCGTTCCCCGGTGGTGGTGTCGATCTCGACAGATGGCGCCGCACCTATTCTGGCACAGGCGATCCGTCGACGTATCGAAACTCTGTTACCCGGAACGCTCAAGGAATGGGGTAGACTTGCTCATACGATCCGCGACCGCGTCAATCTGCGATTTGCTCCGGGTGGCGCGCGGCGGACTTTCTGGGAGAAATTTATCGATCTGGCTTTTACCGAAAAGCCAGGTTCGGTCGCCGAAGAGCGGCTGCTGAATGAGATCGAAAGCAAGATGCGTGCTATCAGACCATCCTGTGGGCATGTGACGCTGGTGGGCGCCGGACCGGGAGATGCCGAACTTCTTACCTTGAAAGCGGTGCGCGCCCTGCAGGCTGCTGACGTCATTCTTTTTGATGATCTTGTGTCCGACGATGTTCTGGAATTGGCACGCCGGGAGGCGAAGCGCATGCTGGTGGGCAAGCGTGGCGGCCGCGAAAGCTGCAAGCAGGAAGACATCAACGCAACGATGATCCGGCTTGCAAAGGCTGGAAAACGGGTGGTGCGACTGAAATCCGGCGACCCGATGATCTTCGGACGTGCGGGCGAAGAGATCGCTGCGTTACGGGCAGAAAACATACCGGTTGAGATTGTACCCGGCATTACGGCGGCCAGCGCTATGGCTTCACGTCTCGGCGTGTCTCTGACGCACCGCGATCACGCGCAGTCTGTCCGGTTCGTAACGGGCCATTCCAGACAGGGCAAGTTGCCCGGTAGTCTGGACTGGAAGTCGCTTTCCGATCCTTCTGTCACGACTGTTTTTTACATGGGTGGCCGCACGGCTGGAGATATCAAGAGTGCACTTTTGCTGCACGGCATGCCAGCGTCGACACCAGTCGCCATCATGACATCGGTCAGCCGTGTCAATGAAAAGCGTTGGAGAGGGACTTTGGCTCAACTGGCCACGGCCGTTGAAACGCTGGGTGTGAACGAGCCCATTCTGATAGGCGTTGGTGATGCGTTCGGTGCGACGATCGCTGCTTGCGAAGACCCTTGGCCGACACTTGCGTCAGAATACGTCTCTGCCGTAGCGGAAGATAACCTCGTCTACGCGCCATCCGTATCAACGATGAGCCGGTAGCCGACACCGGGTTCAGTCTGCACAATTTTCGGCTGGGTCGGGTCGCGTTCTATCTTCTGCCGTAACTGACCAATGAAAACGCGCAGATAGTGCAAGTCTTCGCCATGAGCTGGTCCCCATACGGAGGTCAGCAGGATGCGATGGGTGACCACGCGCCCGGCATGGTGCGCAAGGAGAACCAGAAGGTCGTATTCTTTCGGTGTCAGGCGTATCGGATTGCCGTCGCGAGAAACGATCCGCTGCACCACATCGATCTTCAGCCCGTCTGCGTGGACGACGGTGAGCGCCGCACTTGTATTGCCGCGATGACGCATCGCCGTGCGGATGCGTGCGGTCAATTCGCCGATCCCGAAAGGCTTTTCGATGTAATCGTCGGCACCAAGATCGAGTGCGGCGATCTTTTCTGTTTCGCGATCACGGGCCGACAGGATGATGATCGGAATGCTCGACCAGCCACGCAGGCTGGCAATGACATCCTTGCCATCCATATCGGGCAATCCAAGATCGAGAATGACGATCTCCGGTGCAGCAGTCGCAACAGCCTTCAGGGCATCGGTGCCATTTTCGGCTTCGATCACCTCGTACCCAGCCGCAGCAAGGGCTGGACGCAGAAAGCGCCTGATCTGAGGCTCGTCATCGACAACAAGAATCCGTCCTAACGTCATGATGTTCCCTTGTCCGCCGGCTTTTCCTCGATCGGGAAACGCATGACGATACGTGTGCCCCGCTTGCGAACGGCCGGGCTTTCAGCATGGATACGCCCACCCATCGCTTCGATAAAGCCACGCGCGATGGAGAGACCAAGGCCCGTGCCAGGTGCGCGACCATCCGATTTGGAACGTCGATAGAACTTTTCAAAGATACGGTCCAGATCGGCCGTCGGAATCCCTTTGCCAAGGTCCGTAACAGAAATTATCAGCTCCCTGCCGTCCTTGCGCGCGTAAATGTTGACGGGTTCTCCGCCTCCATATTTGGCGGCATTGTCCAGCAGATTGAAAAGGACCTGCTCGAGCAGAACGCTATCACCGAGCAGCAACGGCAGGTCCGTTGCAATGCCGGTTTCAAATGCCTGTGCAGGGAAATATTTACGCGCCCGTTCGGTTGCCAGACGCACGACATCGCCTACATCGACCCATTCGCGTTTGGCCTTGAGGGTGCCTGCGGTTATTCTGGTCATGTCGAGAAGATTGGCGACGAAGCGTGTCAGCCTCGCGCCTTCTTCTTCAATGGACTGGAGCAGATCGTCGCGGCTTTCCGGCGGCATTCGGTCACCCAGTTCGCGTAGGCTTGTGACGGCACCGGTGATTGTTGCCAGGGGTGTACGCAGGTCATGCGAAATGGAAGACAACAGGGCCTCCCGGTAGCGTTCGTTTTCCAGCCTGGCAGCCTGCTCGGCACTTTCTGAGGAGAGGCGGGCGCGGTCAATGGCCGTCGCGGTCTGGTCGATGATGGCGGACAGCATCCTTTCAGCATTGGAGTCGAGCGGTTCGTCACCGACTTCATAACCGCAAACGCCGACCACGCCATGTGGGCTTGTCAGTGGCCTGAACTGGAATCTACAATTGGGCAAGGTGCCGGTGCCTGAACCTGCCGGTTCCCTGCGCTCGTTGGCCCATCGCGCAGCGGCAATTTCCGTGACGCCGAGTTCGGTGTCCGGTGGCCACGCGGCGGCGGTGTCCAGTGTGTCGTTCTGTGGCAGCAGCAGAACGACGTTGCGGCGGATGCCCGCCTGCAATTGCGTCACGGACGCCCAGAGCACTTCGTCCACATCGGCAGTTCCGGACAGTTTGCGGGCAAAGTCGTAGAGTGCCTGCATGGCCGTGGCACGCGAACGGGCCATGTTGGCCTGCTCGCGAATACGCGAAGCGAGACTGCCAGCCAAAATCGCGGCTGCGATGAACACGAAAAGGGCAAAGACCTCGTGCGGTGCGGCGATGGTAAAGTTGTAGCGCGGCGTGATGAAGAAGAAATTGTAGCCGAGCGCTGACAACAGTGCGGCAAATATGGCCGCAGTGAAGCCGGCATAGGTCGCAGCACAAAGAACGGCGAGCAGGAAGAGCAGCGAGACATTCGGCAGATAAACGAGGCGATCCATGATCGTGCCGACTGCAATTGCCGGCAGGACAGACAGTGCGGCAATGCCGAATGGTCTGGCAAGCGAGGAAATCCGCAGCCGGACCCGTTTCGGCGGCGTTTTCGCAACCGCTTTTTCATCTGCCGTCACGAGATGAAGGCCAATACCGCTTGCTTCGCGTGTCAGGGCATCGGCCAGGCGCGTGCGGAAGGGAAGGCGCAACCAGCCGCGCTTTTGTGATCCGATGACGATCTGCGTCGCATGTTCACGCCGTGCGAGTTTGAGAATTTCCGTAACGAAATCGTTGCCTGTGATGCGCTTTGTCTCGGCGCCAAGCTTTTCGGCCAGACGAAAGGTTTCGTCGATCCGGCGCAAACCCTCCTCGTCCATGGTTTCTCGGTCGTCGCGTGAAATACTGACGACTACCCATGGTGCGTTAAGGCCGGAGGCGAGACGGCTTGCAACACGCACCACCTTTTCGGACAGGGCGTCGGGGCCGATACACACGAGAAGACGCTCGCCGGTCGCCCAGGGACCTTCAATGGCGTTCTGGCGCAGATAGTCGATCATCTGGTCGTCGACGCGGTCGGCGGTGCGCCGCAGGGCCAGTTCACGGAGCGCGGTGAGATTTCCAAGGCGGAAAAAGCGGTCGGCGGCACGCCGCGCGCTCGCGGGCAAGTAGACCTTGCCTTCCTGTAGCCGGGTAATGAGTTCGGCTGGCGGCAGGTCCACCAGCAATACATCATCAGCGCGTTTCAATACCGTGTCGGGAACGCGCTCTCGCACGTTGACGCCGGTGATCTGCGCGACGAGATCAGACAGGCTTTCCAGATGCTGGATATTAAGCGCCGTCCAGACGTCTATCCCGGCGGCAATCAGCTCCTCTATATCCTGGTAGCGTTTCGGATGACGAAAGCCCTCCGGGTTGGAGTGAGCCAGTTCATCGACGATGATGATGCTTGGTCGACGTGCCAGCGCGGCGTCGAGGTCGAACTCTTCAAGCGATTTGCCGCGGTAGGAAACGGTGATACGTGGCAAGATTTCCAGGCCGTCCAGCAGAGCAGATGTTTCGTTGCGCTCATGTGTTTCCACCAAGCCGGCAACGATATCCGTACCCTCACGCTTCAGGCGCTGGGCACGGTTGAGCATCGCATAGGTCTTGCCGACGCCGGGTGCGGCTCCCAGAAAAATCGTGAGCTTGCCCCGGCGGTCTTTCTCCGCCAGGGCAAGCAACGCATCCGGATCGGGGCGATTTGTGTCGTCTCGTTCGTTCGATGGCATCCGTATCAGCTCTTGAGCGCATCCAGCGCGAGATTGAGCTCTAGCACATTCACACGTGGTTCGCCGACAATTCCAAACGTCCGGTTTTCCGTATGATCTTGAACCATGGTGCGAAGGGTTTCGGGCGTGATGTTCCGTGCCGTTGCAACACGAATGATCTGGGCGTCGGCAAACTCCGGTGAGATGTGCGGGTCGAGGCCGGAACCGGATGTGGTGACCGCATCGGCAGGTATGGTTTCCATACCAGCGGTCTTCAGGCGTTCGACATCGGCGGCGACGCGATCACGCAGCTTGACCGAGGTCGTTCCGAGGTTGGAGCCGGATGAAGCGGATGCATTGTAGGCATCCGGCCCGGTTGCGGAAGGGCGCGGCCAGAAATAACGGTCGGATGAAAAATTCTGACCGATCAAGGCGGAGCCGACGAGCGTGTCGCCGCGGTAGATCAACGTGCCATTGGCCTGCCCAGGCAGAAGTGCCTGTGCAATACCCGTTACGGCAAGCGGAAAGCCAAGGCCGGTCAGAGCTGTCAGGATGACAATAAGAACGAATGCGGGGCGAAGTTGGTTCAGCATGATTACACCAGATGCAGCGCCGAAACGGCGATATCGATGATCTTGATTCCGGCAAATGGCAGGACGAGGCCGCCAAGTCCGTAGATGAAGAGATTGCGGCGCAGGAGAGACGCGGCGCCGGCAGGGCGATAGGCCACGCCTTTGAGTGCCAGCGGGATCAGCGCGATGATGATCAACGCGTTGAAGATGACCGCAGACAGGATTGCCGATTGCGGCGAGGCAAGCCCCATGATGTTCAGGGCGCTGAGGGCCGGGTAGGTCGCAACGAACAGGGCCGGAATGATCGCGAAATACTTGGCGACGTCATTGGCGATCGAGAAGGTCGTCAGCGAGCCGCGCGTCATCAGCAATTGCTTGCCGATTTCAACGATCTCGATCAGCTTTGTCGGGCTGGAATCGAGGTCCACCATGTTGGCGGCTTCGCGCGCTGCCTGTGTTCCTGTCTGCATCGCGACGCCGACATCGGCTTGCGCCAGTGCGGGTGCGTCGTTGGTGCCGTCACCGCACATGGCGATCAGTCGGCCGCCCTGCTGCTCACGACGGATGTAAGCGAGCTTGTCTTCCGGCGTTGCCTCGGCAAGGTAGTCATCGACACCGGCTTCGGATGCGATGGCGGCTGCCGTGACCGGGTTGTCACCGGTGACCATCACGGTTCGAATGCCCATGGCACGCAGTGCTGCGAAGCGCTCCTTGATGCCTGGCTTTACGACGTCCTTGAGATGAATGACACCGATCAGACGGTTTCCATCAGCGACGCCAAGCGGCGTGCCGCCAGTCCGTGCGATCTTTTCGACAGCCTGGCTGAATTCGGCAGGCACGTTCTTGTCCGAGACGCCTGCGAACTTCAGGATGGCATCGATCGCACCCTTGCGCAGTCGATGCGAGCCCATGTCGATACCGGAAAGGCGTGTCTGCGCGGTAAAGGGGATTGTCGCATCGACCGTCACTTTTGGCGCGGCCAGGCCAAACTCACCCGTCGCGAGAGCGGCGATGGAGCGGCCTTCCGGCGTTTCATCCGAGAGGCTGGCAAGCAAGGCGGCTTCGGCGACCTGTTGCTGGGTAACGCCAGGGGCAGGAATGAAGTCTGCCGCCATGCGGTTGCCGAAGGTGATCGTGCCGGTCTTGTCGAGCAGCAGCGTGTCGACGTCGCCAGCAGCTTCGACGGCACGACCGGATGTGGCGATCACGTTGAAACGCACCAGTCGATCCATCCCGGCGATACCGATGGCAGACAGAAGTCCGCCGATGGTTGTCGGGATAAGGGTAACGAGGAGAGCCGCCAAGACTGTCACCGAGAGTAGGGTACCGGAGTAACCGGCAAGACCCCAGATGGTTACGACGACGATCAGGAAGATCAGCGTCAGGCCCGACAGCAGGATCGACAAGGCGATCTCGTTCGGGGTTTTCTGGCGCTCCGCGCCTTCGATCAACGCAATCATGCGATCCACGAAGCTTGCGCCGGGCGGGGTGGTGATACGGATGGTGAGCTGGTCGGAGAGAACCTGCGTACCGCCAGTTACAGCCGACCGATCACCGCCGGATTCGCGGATCACAGGAGCGGATTCACCGGTAATGGCGCTTTCGTTGACAGAAGCGACACCCTCGATGACCTCGCCGTCACCGGGGATAAGTTCACCGGCGTCGACGACAACGAGATCGCCGACCTTGAGCATCGTTGCTGCAATGGTCTCTTCCTTGCCGTTCGCGGCGACGCGTCGGGCGGTGAGGTCGGAACGGGTCCGTTTCAGGCTGTCAGCCTGGGCGCGGCCACGACCTTCCGCCACCGCCTCAGCAAAGGTGGCGAAAAGAACCGTGAACCAAAGCCATGCGGCGATCTGGCCCGAGAAGCCGGCATTGCCGGTGTTCGCCACAAGATCCCGAAGGAAGAAGACGGTTACCATGGCGGCTACGGCTTCGGTGACGAAGATGACGGGGTTGCGCACGAGTTGGCGCGGATCGAGTTTCACGAACGCATTTTTTGTGGCCGGCACCAAAATGGCCGGATCGAAAAGGCCCGGTTTTGCGGGTTTGTGAGACATGTTGACTGTCCTTTAGAAAGTCTGGCCGGCCAGCATCGCGAAATGTTCGACAATGGGGCCGAGTGCGAGCGCCGGGAAGAATTGCAGCCCGCCGAGGATAAGAATGATGCCGATGAGAAGGCCGACGAAAAGTGGGCCATCGGTCGGGAACGTGCCACTGGAAGCGGGAACGCGGACCTTTGCTGCAAGAGAGCCGGCGATGGCCATGACCGGGACGGCATAGGCAAAGCGACCGAGCAGCATGGCGATGCCAAGCGTCGTGTTATACCAGGGCGTGTTGCCGCTCAGACCACCGAAAGCCGAGCCGTTGTTGCCGGTTGCGGAGGTGAAGGCGTAGAGGATTTCCGACAGGCCGTGCGGACCAGCGGTGCCGATACTGGCGACAGCCGACGGCAGCACGGCAGAGACAGCCGTGAAGCCGAGGATTGCAACCGGTAGAATGAGGACTGCCAGCATGGCATATTTCATTTCCCGGCTTTCGATTTTCTTGCCGAGAAACTCGGGTGTACGGCCGACCATGAGGCCTGCAACGAAAACCGAAAGCAGCGCAAAGACCAGCATACCGTAAAGACCGGAGCCGACACCGCCCGGCAGGATTTCACCCAGCTGGATCAGGAACATCGGCACCAGACCGCCAAGACCGGTGAAGGAGCCGTGCATGCCGTTGACGCCACCATCCGAAAGACCGGTCGTAACAGCGGCATAGAGCGCCGTCATGGCCTGACCAAAGCGGATTTCCTTGCCTTCCATGTTCCCCTGCGCCGCATCGACACCAAGAGCGGTGAGAATGGAGTTGCCGGAGGATTCCGCCCAGTAGACGACGGCCACGCCTGCGACGAGCAGGATCGCCATGGCAGACAACAGCACCCAACCCTGCTTGCGGTTACCGACCATCTGGCCGAAGGTGTAAACCAATGCTGCCGAAATCGACAACATCGCGAAAATGTTCAGGTAGTTGGCGAAAGCCGTTGGATTCTCAAATGGATGGGCGGCGTTGACGTTGAAGAATCCACCGCCGTTGGTGCCGAGCTGCTTGATGGCTTCCTGGCTTGCGACCGGCCCAAGCGAAATGACCTGCTGAGCGCCTTCCAGCGTGGTTGCGGTGACGCTTGCATCGAGGGTCTGCGGCAGGCCCATGGCAACAAAAGCGATGCCAACGATGAAGGCGAGAGGCAAAAGGATGTAGAGCGTGGCACGGGTCATATCGACCCAGAAATTGCCGAGCGTTGCCGACTGAGAACGTGCGAAAGCGCGCGTCAGGGCAATTGCCATTGCCATGCCAACAGCCGCAGACAGGAAGTTCTGGACGGTCAGGCCTGCCATCTGGCTGAAATGGCTCATCGTCGTTTCGCCCGCATAGTTCTGCCAGTTTGTATTGGTCACGAAGCTGACGGCGGTGTTGAAGGCGAGATCAGAGGGGACGTTGGCAAAGCCCTGCGGATTGAGCGGCAAAAACGCCTGAAGGCGCAGAATGGCGTAAAGCACGACAAAACCTGCGATCGAAAAGGCAAGCATTGAAAGTGTATAGCCCAGCCAGTTCTGCTCCTTCTTCGGGCTTACGCCAGCGAGCAGATAAAGGCCGCGTTCAACGGGCGTGAAAAGAGGAGAAAGAAATGTTCTGTCACCGGAAAATACTTTCGCCATGTAAAGGCCAAGCGGTTTGACGATAACGAGCACGGCAAGAAAAAGGAGGCTGATCTGTAGCCACCCGATAATAGTCATGGGGGTTCTCCCGAAGGGTCAGAAGCGTTCGGGACGCAACAGCGTCACGACGAGATAAATGGCGAGTGCCGCAGCGACGGCGAGGCCGATCAAGGGTTCGATCATGGATTGCCTCACAGCCGGTTGAGCGCGCGGGCATAAAGCGCGAACAGGATGAGTATTCCCACGCCTGCCAGAGTGAAGATGAAGTCGGACATTTCCGTTTCTCCTGTGAATTCAGGAGCGAAATCTAGGCCTGATCTGCGTCAAGGTTCGATTGGGAATCCATATGGGCGACATAAGGAAAACATAAGGATTGCTCATACCTTCGGATGATGTGTCGAGGCCAAAGGTGTTGCACATCCCCGTTCTGGGGCGCCAGCCAGCAAAAAAATCGCTGGTATGCCAGAAGCTTGACCACAATTTATGCGTGCTCGTAAAATTAACGTCGTGAAGTGCTGGAATGTTGGAATAAACTTGCTTGAAGAAAGCCAGGTGACGTCCAAGATTGGGGCTGAAGCAGGCTGTTGCCAACAGCATGTTAAATCAAAGAGGAGAGAGACCAGTGAGCCTGCGTATTAACGATGTAGCACCGGATTTTACGGCTGAGACCACCCAGGGGACCATCCATTTCCATGACTGGATCGGTGGCGGTTGGGCCGTTCTGTTTTCCCATCCGAAGAACTTCACCCCTGTGTGCACCACAGAGCTTGGTGCGGTGGCCGGGCTTGAAGACGAGTTCAAAAAACGCGGTGTCAAAATTATCGGAATTTCTGTCGATCCGGTCGACAGCCATGCAAAGTGGAAGCTCGACATCAAGACCGCGACGGGTTTCGACGTCGAATATCCGCTGATCGGCGACCGTGATCTCAACGTTGCGAAGCTCTATGACATGCTGCCTGCCGGTGCGGGCGAGTCTTCGGAGGGGCGCACGCCTGCCGATAATGCGACCGTTCGGTCCGTCTACGTCATCGGCCCGGACAAGAAGATCAAGTTGATCCTCACTTACCCGATGACCACGGGCCGCAACTTCCACGAAATCCTGCGTGCCATCGATTCCATCCAGCTTACGGCCAAGCACCAGGTCGCAACCCCGGCCAACTGGCAACAAGGTGAAGATGTCATCATCACCGCCGCAGTGTCGAACGAAGATGCGACGACCCGTTTCGGTTCGTTCGATACCGTTCTTCCCTACCTGCGCAAGACGAAACAGCCGACGGCCTGACACCTTTCGTCCCGGCGGAACACGTTACCCTTGGAAAGTGTGACCGCATTCGCAAGAGTGCGGTCATTACGGTTACGCTTCAGACGAAGCTGCCGGGTGCGATGCTTTTGCTGGACACGAGGTCGGACAGCGCCTGAACCAGCTTGCCATCGGCGCCTTTGCTTGGTTGCAGCACGAACTCCACGTCCTCGAGCGGTGGCAACACCCCTGCGGGGATTTCTCTCAAACCTGCGGGCGCCATGCTGCGCGGTTGGACGAGAACGCCCATGCCGGCTCTGGCTGCCGCCGTCAAACCACTCAAGCTTCCGCAGGTGCAGACAATACGCCACACCACACCTGCACCATCCAGCGCTTCCTGCGCGGCTTTTCGGGTGATGCTGGGGGGTGGAAAGGCAATCAGGGGCAGGGCGTCGGGCCGGCTCACCACCCGCTCAGGGTCGCGTGCCAGCCACACCAGCGGTTCGCGATAGAGAAAATGCCCGAGCCTGTCGCCGACCCGCCGTTTGGCCAGGACAACATCGAGTTCGCCATTATCCTGCATCTGGTAGAGCACGCCGCTCAAAGAAACCGTCAGTTCGAGATCCACCAGCGGATAAAGACGGATGAACTCCTCGAGGATGACCGTCAGCCGGCTTGCCACGAAATCTTCGGATACACCAAGGCGGAATCGCCCCCGAAGACGGCTTTCACCAAATAACGATGCCACCTTGCTGTCGATATCCAGCATGCTGTGCGCATAACCGAGCAGGGCCTCGCCTTCGCCGGTCAGCTTCACGTGGTGGGTGTTACGGGCAATCAGCGTGCGTCCGAGCGTAGCCTCAAGCCTTTGAATATGCTGGCTGACGGTGGATTGTCCGATGCCTAGCCGTTCCGCAGCCAGGGTGAAGCTGCCGGTGCGCTCGAGCATGACAAAACTTGCAAGATGTTGGAGGTTCAGCATTTATTGCAAATCACGATAACTGTTAATCTTTGCATCTGATTTCATGATGAGCGATACTTCTGGCCACTTCAAGTAGAATACGCTGAGAAAGAATTCCGATGAGCCGCTTTCTTCCCGATCGCTTTACCATGATGCTGGTTGCGACCGTGCTTCTCGCCTCCGTGCTGCCTGTCAGCGGTCAGGCCGCCGATTACTTCGGCGTGGCCACGAAACTTGCGATAGCACTGCTGTTTTTCCTGCATGGCGCACGTCTTTCGCGAGATGTCGTTATCGCCGGCCTCCTGCACTGGCGCTTGCATCTTGCCATTCTTCTGGTGACCTTCGGCCTGTTCCCGCTGCTTGGCTTGGCAATCGGCTTCATTCCAGGCGACATCCTGCCTGCGCCGCTCTATATGGGCATCCTTTTTCTTTGCGTTCTGCCCTCCACCGTTCAATCATCGATCGCCTTTACGTCGATGGCAGGCGGAAATGTTCCGGCGGCGATCTGCTCGGCTTCTGCCTCGAACATTTTCGGCATGTTTCTCACTCCGCTTCTCGTTGGACTGCTGTTTACCGTTGGCGGCCATGGCGGTGGTTTTTCGTTTGACGCATTCTTGCAGATTTTCCTGCAATTGCTGCTGCCGTTTATTGTCGGTCAGGTCTTGCAGCCCTGGATTGGCGACTGGATCAGGGCACGCAAGAAACTGCTCGCGCCTGTTGATCGCGGTTCCATCCTCATGGTTGTTTACCTTGCTTTCTCGGACGCCGTGATCGAAGGCATCTGGCACACATTCTCGCTGCGTGACATCGGTGTCGTGATCGGCATCGATATCGTCCTGCTCGCTATTGTCCTGTGCGTCACCATGTTTGGCAGCCGTCTGCTGGGCTTCAACAAGGCCGACGAAATCACCATCACCTTCTGCGGCTCGAAAAAGAGCCTTGCCAGCGGTGTGCCGATGGCAGGCGCTATTTTTGCCGGTCAAAGCATCGGCGCAATTGTTCTGCCGATCATGCTGTTCCACCAGATCCAGTTGATGGTGTGCGCCGTCCTTGCCCAGCGTTATGCCCGCAAGGCGCATGAGAAGGCCGCGGCTGTCACTGCGGAACCGGCTGTGGCTCCATCACGGTAAGAATTGCCGGATCGGCAAACAAAAACGGCCTCCCCAAGGAGGCCGTTCGTTTGGGAGCTGATTATCAGGCTTAGTTGACCTGAGCGGGCGTAACCTGCGCTTCGATCGTCTTCGCTGCTTCGGCGATGTCAGAGGAAATCGCGATGCGGCGCGGTTTCATCGCTTCGGGAATGTTGCGGACCAGATCGATATGAAGCAGGCCGTTCTTGAGAGAGGCGGACTGGACTTCAACGTGATCGGCAAGCTGGAAGCGGCGCTCGAAGGCGCGTGTGGCGATGCCGCGATAGAGGAATTCCCCTTCAGCAGCCTTGTCTTCCTGGGACTTCTCCGCCTTGACCGTCAAGGCATTGGCGCGGGATTCGATGCTGAGTTCGGTTTCATCGAAGCCTGCAACTGCCATCGTGATGCGGTAAGTGTTCTCACCCGTCCGTTCGATGTTGTAAGGCGGATAGGACTGGGCGGCTTCAGGCTGCCCGATACCATCGAGCATCGAAAACAGGCGGTCGAAACCGACGGTGGAACGATAGAGGGGAGAAAAATCAACGTGACGCATAGTGTCCTCCTTGTGAGCGACTGTTTGCGGTTAAGCCGGACATCCCTTTCTGGCGACGGCCGGTCTATGGCACGGCCCCGTTCTGGCAACCGTGACAAAGAGGTGGGTATCGCTTTGCGTCTCGTCAAGGCCACGATGTTGGCTGGGTGTGTTGTTACCGGCGCGCGCCTTCAATCGACATGTTGAACTGCACAACATTGGAGTAGATAGGGGTACCGACATCCATCGCGTATCTTGAGCGGAACACGCCACCCGTCACCTGGAACGCGATGCGAGCGCCGTCCCAGCGGGTCAGTTTGACGTTGAATGTCTCCGTGCGTTTATGACCTTTGGCCGTCAGTTCTCCTGTGACGATTGCGGTGTCGGACGCTGTTTGGGCAATGCCGGTAGAGCGGAAGGAGATGGTCGCGTAGCTGCCCGTGTCGAAGACGGCAGTTGATTTAAGGAAGGTATCGATACGTTGTTGGCCGGTTTCGACACTATCCGGTATCAAGGTGAACGTCACCGTTGAGCGGCTTACATCGCCCGCCTGGAGATTGAAGGTACCCGAAAATTTTCCGAATGTGCCTTTTATGCCGGAACCCCCACCAACCTGCTCGACTGTGAAGCCAATGCGTGAGGATGGCTGGATCGTGTAGCGCCCTGCCGCTTCGTCGAAACTCGGTAGCGCTGCCGCAATCGCCTGTCCGCAGAGGCAAATGAGAACGGCAGTCGTATATGCCAACCGGAAAGACAAGATGGTTTTCATGGGCGTTTCTCCAGGGGGCGTTGTCCGTTTTTGCCAAGCATCCGAAGCAGTACGGGATCCCGTTTCCAGAGATGATGGTAGAGCGCTGCTCCGATGTGCAGAACGACGAGACAAAGAACCGTATAGGCAAGGGTCGCGTGGACATACGACCAGATTTCTTCAGCACGGTCGGAACGTGTGAGTGGAAGATCGGGGATGACGTAGAGGTTGAACAAAAACGTCGGGATATTAAGAGGGGAAACAGACGCGATGGCCCACCCTGCGAGCGGCACGGCCAGTGTCAGCACGAGCAGACATCGATGAACAACGCTTGAGGCAATGCGCTCGACAGGGCTCAACTCTGCAATTGGTGTAACGGGCGACGCGAAGCACCAATGCACGCCACGAATGATTGCCAGCGCCAGAACCAGGATGCCGAATGATTTGTGCCATTGGAAAAGCGAAAATTGCAGGCCTGGATCGATATCCGGTTGTGTCATGATGTAACCAAGTGAAAGCAGACAACAGATCAACACGGCGATGAGCCAATGCAGAATGATCGCAGAAAGTCCGTAGCTGTTTCTGAATGCTTTCTTCATGCGACAACCTCCCGCCGCACAGCAATTGACGATCCGCCTTTTCGTCACCGCCCGCAAGTCATTTTCCCGTTAAAAGACAGGGGCATTCCAGAGCGGCCATCACGGAAGCTGAATTTCCAATGAATGTCCGGTTACAGAAGTGTTCAGTTTGAGGTGTCTAGAACTGGGCCTATCGGAGCGATGCTTCGAAGACAGAAGCAATAACGTCCCTTCTTCTTCTGTCTTTCTGGCCGGAACCGCGACTGCTTTAACCGTCGGTTCCGGCAATTTTTTCTTTGACGTGTCCGTTTCCCCGACCTATCCGATATAGGCACGACAGCCGGAAAAGATTGATGACCGAAGCCCTATTGCGCGCCAGCGAAAACAACCCGGTTCCTGAGAACAACACCGTTGGTTATTTCACCGGCTATGGTGGCAAAAAGCTTCGATATGCGATTTTTCGCGCCAGTCGCCAGCTTGCCCGTGGAACGATCGTGCTGCTGCATGGCCGAAACGAATGTATCGAAAAATACTTCGAAACGATTGCCGACCTGACCGCCATGGGCTTTTGGGTCGCGACGTTCGATCTGCGCGGCCAGGGTGGTTCGGAACGGCTGCTTAAAAACACCGATGCGGGGCATGTTCGCCGATTTTCCGACTATCAGCGCGACATCAACCTCTTTCTGGAGCAGATTGTCTTGCCGGATACCCGGCTGCCGTTTTTCATGGTGGCGCATTCGACTGGCGCGCTCTCGGCGCTCGCGTCGGCTCCAAAACTTTCAAACCGCATTGAACGGCTGGTCCTGACCTCACCCTTTGTGGCTTTAGGCGAGCAGCAATCGGTTCCGCCGTCGATCATCCGGCTTGTGGCCACGGCTCTCAGTTTTGTAGGGCTCGGCGCGGTTCAGTTGGGAAAAGACCAGCGAGAGCGTGACTTTGACGGTAATCCGCTGACGTCGGATGCGACGCGTTTTGCCCGCAATCTTGCGCTCCACAGGCAGAATGCGGATCTTTTCGTCGGTGCGCCGACGGCACGTTGGCTCCATGAAGCGCTGAAAACCATGGATCGTGTCATGCGCCAGGACCACCTGACCAAGGTGACCATTCCAACGCTCGTGCTGGCGCCGATGCTCGACACAATCACGCCCTATAAGGCGCAGGAAGAGCTCTCGCGTAATTTTCGAGCGGCACAACTTCTTCCCGTTACCGGTGCCCGTCACGAATTGCTGCATGAGCGGGATGTCTACCGCAAGCAGGCGCTTGCGGCGATCGATGCGTTTCTCGCGCCGGAGTGAATTTTAGCCTACAGCCTGGAGAGGACAGCGAGAGCTTCCTCGTGGACGGCCTTTGAACCGGCCGCGATGATGCGCCCACCATTTTCCGGTCTGCCGCCATCCCAGGTGGTCATGATGCCACCTGCCTGTTCGATGACGGGAATGAGTGCGCCGACATCGTAGGGTTTCAAGCCTGATTCGATCACCAGATCGACGTGCCCAGCGGCAAGCAGGCAATAAGCGTAGCAATCCACGCCATAACGGAACAGGCGAACCTTATCCTGAACGGCTGCGTAAACCGGCGCTTCCTCTGCCGTGAAGATGTGCGGTGACGTGGTGAAAAGCACGGCATCCGACAGTGAGGCGCACTCGCGTGTCTTGATCTTTCGCTCACCGTCCGGCCCGAAGTACCATGCGTCCTTTCCGTCTGCGAAATAACGCTCCCGGGTGAAAGGCTGGTCCATCATTCCCATCGTCGCGCGACCGGCGGATTGAAACCCGATCAGTGTACCCCAGACCGGAACGCCGGAAATGAACGCTCGGGTTCCGTCGATCGGATCGATAACCCAGATATGGTCGCGATCCAGTCCGACATTACCGTGCTCCTCACCCAGAATGCCATGCTGCGGATAGGTGTCCTCGATCAACGCCCGGATTGCTGTTTCCGCAGCCTGATCGCCCTCGGTGACCGGATCATAACCGCCATCTTGCTTGTTGGTGACGGCAATGCCGGTGCGGAAGCGAGGCAGCGTCTCAGCGCTGGCAACATCGGCAAGTTTGAAGAAGAAATCCCGGTCGGGCAGCATGAGAACCTCATTCCCTGAACAATCTGGGCAAATCAATAGACTGGAACGGTGCTGGTCGTCCACTCATGTCTAGAGAGGAACCATTTCCATATTTTCAGCATAAGCACAAAATATGTGCAATAATAAAATTGATTGACAAATGAGCACTTATTGACTAGGTTTATCTCACAGTCCTTGACTGTAAATACCCTCCTTGGGTGTTTCCTCCCTAGACTTGACCGCGCGCAGGCGCGGTTTTTTTTGCGCAGGTCTTGATACGCATTTCTTATTCGCCTGGATGGAAAGATTTATTCAGCCGCGAGCGACGTCTCGATGACGTATTCGGAGACAAAGGCGCCAAGCTGTCTCATGAAGATTTCCAGCGATGCCTGAATGGCATGGAAATCGGCATTCTTGACGAGGGTTTTCTCGTCGACATAGAGCGCGCGGTTTACTTCGATCTGCAAGGCATGCAGGGAGCGGATGGGGCGCCCATAGTGCTCCGTAATAAAGCCGCCAGCGTAGGGTTTATTGCAGACGGCAATGAAGCCCAGTTCTTCGAGAAAATGCAGCGCAGCCCGTGAAACCTCCTGGGACGCACTGGTGCCGTAGCGGTCGCCGATGATGATGTCGGGCCGGATGTTCGAGCCTGCAACACGTATATTGCCCGGCATCGAGTGGCAGTCGATCAGAACCGCCATGCCAAACTGCGCGTGTGTGCGTGACACAAGCCTTCGCAGGCAGGCATGATAGGGTTTGTATATTGTCTCCACACGCGTTAGCGCCTCTTCGACCGGCAGACGATGCGCGTAGATATCCATGTTCTCGGCAACAATGCGCGGCACTGTGCCCAGTCCGCCGGCAACACGCATGGAGCCGATATTGGCGTAGGGTGGCAGCGTGCCGTCAAACATGCGCGGATCGAGTTCGTAGGGCTCACGATTGACGTCGAGATAGGCGCGCGGAAAATTTGCTTTCAGGATGGGCGCGCCGATTTCCGGTGCCGCTCCAAAGAGTTCATCGACGAAATGATCCTCGGAACGGCGAATTTCATGCGGGCCCAGCCGCGATGATTCGAGAAAGGAAACCGGATAACAGCGACCGCTGTGGGGGGAGTTATAGACAAATGGCAGGGTTTGGACGGCAGGTTCCGTTACTTCGAACAGCTCGTATTCGCCGGTTATCCAGTCCATTCAGCCCATTTACCATGTCGTAAAACTATCAGAATGCTTATGTTGCCAGTTACTGGCAGGCAAGTCCATACTATCGCCCAAACAGCGCTATACCGATTCCCGCGTTCACAGGATATTTACCCTGAAAACCTTACAATCGGACTAGGTTATTCCAAACATCGAGCAGTTACGGTCACTTAAATGAATCAGAAAATCCTTCTTGCTGAAGACGACAATGATATGCGGCGCTTTCTCGTCAAGGCGCTGGAAAAGGCTGGCTACCAGGTCTCTTCCTTCGACAACGGTGCCAGCGCTTATGACCGTCTCCGCGAAGAGCCTTTTTCGCTGCTTCTGACCGACATCGTCATGCCAGAGATGGACGGCATCGAACTGGCGCGCCGCGCCACCGAACTCGACCCAGACCTGAAAGTTATGTTCATCACCGGCTTTGCGGCGGTCGCTTTGAATGCCGATTCGAAGGCTCCGAAGGACGCGAAGGTTCTTTCCAAGCCATTTCACCTTCGCGACCTCGTTGATGAGGTCAACAAACTCCTTGTGGCATAAGGGTTCTCAAAAAACCTTCACAAAACCGAAAAAAAGCAGTTGACGTGCGATCGGGTTTTGTGGTCTATCCGCCGCAACGGAGGGCGTGTAGCTCAGCGGGAGAGCACTACGTTGACATCGTAGGGGTCACAGGTTCAATCCCTGTCACGCCCACCATCCTAATTCGTTGATTGAAAAGGGCTTCTGAGAAATCAGGAGCCCTTTTCCTCTTTTAGCCTTCAGGCTCATCTCGTCGTTATTCTTTAAAAATTCCGCGCCAGACCGAAGCGGTTTTTGTCCGGTTTTCGGCCTGCGGCGACAGCGTCAATTGCCCCGTTTCCAAGACATGAATAATTCGGCAGCAATCGATGCGAATTGCGATTGATTGGGTGCCTGAAGTAACAATTCATTCAGTGATTTGGTGAAATCTACGCCGTGCAGGTTCCAATGTTTCATCGGAGGAGCCGGTAGAACGAGTGGACACCATCCTCGAGCGAGCTTTGGCCGCTTTCACCGGAGGCCCGCTTGTCGCCCTATGAGGAGGGGCACAGCTACCCGCGATGTTTCATTCTATATTTCGTTTCTCAGGCGTCCTGGAGGGGAGCCGGGGAAGCGCTTGCCTTGAGGCTATTCATGTCGTTCCTGAAAAATACCAAGATAAAAACGAAGGTCGTTTTTGTCATATCGCTGATGAGTCTGATGTCGCTTTCCGGGATCAGCTATGTGAGTTGGCAATATAAGAGCACAGACAGCGTCTACAGCGATTTCATTGCCAATGAGGCGCTCGCTGCCGTACTGAATGCCCGGACCAGTGGAAACCTCAACGCATTGGGCATGCAGACGCTTCGCGCTACGCTCAATGATCCAAAGAGCAGCGATTTTGAAGCCGCGGTCAAAACCTTCAGGGCCGACCGCAAGCAGCTCGAAGAGCGCCAGAACAAGATCATGGAACTGGTTCCGGCCCGCACGGATGCAGCCCGCGAGATCCTGAAGGGCGTCGTTGAAGTGGAAGACCTTGGCAACAAGGCAATCGCGTTGGCACAGGCCGGCAAACAGGCCGAAGCCCAGCAAATGGCGCTCGCCGTACTTCAGAAGATGACCGAAGTTTCCCCGAAAATCAGCGCCGGCAACGAGCAACTCATTCAGGTCATGAATGAGGGGCGACAGCGTCTGACAGCCAGCACCAGTACAACGATCTGGACGGGCCTTGCTGGCATCGCAATCGTCTCCATGATGTTGATCGCGCTTGGTCTTCTGATTTCTTCCCGCGGCATCACCGCGCCGATTGCTCGCCTGCGTGAACGCATGGGATCGCTGGCGGCCGGGGATACGGTGTCGGAAATCGACGGCATGGACCGCAAGGATGAAGTCGGTCAGATGGCCGCCGCCGTTCAGGCCTTCCGGGAAAGTGCAATCGAGCGCATTCGCCTTGAAAAAGAGACGGAAGCCAATCGCTCGTTGTCGGAAAAGGATCGCATCGAGCGTGAGAAACAGAAGGCGAAGGAAGCTGTCGATGTGCAGTTTGCGGTCGATAATCTCGCCACGGCGCTTTCGAAGATTGCCCAGGGTGATGTGACCTACCGTATCGTGCAGCCTTTTGTGGCCAGCCTCGACGGTATCCGTGGAGATTTCAACAGGGCTGCGGAGCAACTGCAGTTGACACTGAACCAGGTGGCGCAGAATGCCCGTGGCATCGATGCTGGTGCGAACGAAATCAGGTCGGCCGCAGATGATCTTGCCAAGCGCACGGAACAGCAGGCTGCTGCTGTCGAGCAGACTGCCGCGGCACTCGAGGAAATTACGACGACCGTGAAGGACGCGAGCAAACGCGCCCAAGACGCAGGGCAGCTTGTTGGTCGTGCAAAGGTGGGCGCAGAACAGTCGGGCGAGGTCGTTCAGCGGGCTGTGTCTGCAATGGAGCAGATCGCATCCTCCGCCAATGAGATTTCCAACATTATCGGCGTGATCGACGAGATCGCCTTCCAGACCAACCTGCTGGCGCTGAATGCGGGTGTCGAGGCGGCCCGTGCCGGCGAAGCGGGCAAGGGTTTTGCGGTTGTCGCGCAGGAGGTTCGTGAACTGGCGCAGCGTTCGGCAGGTGCGGCCAAGGAGATCAAGAATCTCATCACCACGTCCAACGGTCAGGTTCAGCAGGGCGTGCAACTGGTCGGCGAGACCGGCAAGGCGCTGGAGCAGATCGTGACCGAAGTAAAGGAAATCAACCGGCACGTCGCAGCGATTGCGGAATCGGCACAGGAGCAATCGTCCGGCCTGCAGCAGATCAACACCGCTGTGAACCAGATGGATCAGGATACGCAGAAGAACGCTGCCATGGTCGAAGAAAGCACGGCGGCAAGCCACGGCCTTGCCCGCGAGGCGTCCTCGCTCAACCAGATCCTGTCCCAGTTCAAGCTGTCAGAAGGCGGTTACAGTGAAGCGTCAACACCGCTCCGCACAGCCTCGCCGGCTGACAGGCCTGCAGTGTCACCCGCGCGCGCATTGGGTGGAAAGATCAGGGCTGCATTCGCTGGCAATGCTGCGCTCAACACATCTGCGGATAGCTGGGAAGAGTTCTGATACGGACCGGCGAAAAACGTCTGCCTAGAAGCTAGGATCGGGTCGGAGAGTTTGAACGCTTTCCGGCCCCTGTCTTTTCGCCAAACCCGAGATTTCAAGGTCATGGAAACGTAGAGCGTGTGCCTTCAACGTGAATTTCACGCGTTGCGCCCGTATCATTGCCGAGACCCAGCATGCCCCCGCTCAGATTGGCAACGGGGCAGCTATGGTTCGGCAGGATGAGGATGGGGGTGCCATTGGCTGGCCGCTTTCCGCTGTAGGAGAGAAACGCATGTTCCTCTGATAGCTTCAGCACGCAGAGTGGTTCGTCGGCACCGGCGATCCATGCCTCGCCAAAGCTGCTTGTGGCCGAGGTTCCATGAGCGCCGAGATCCGACGACAGCGTTTTAGATCCGAGATTGGCAATGGCGTAATGGTCATTGCCGGAAACGATGCGGGCAGCGATGCCAAGGGCAACATCCGTACGCTTTGCGATGCCGAGACGGACTGCCGTCAGATCGAGGAAAGCATAGTTTCCCGGTCGGACCTCATCCACGCCCTCAAATCCTGCATTGGACAGGAGAGTGGGTGTGCTGCCAATGGAGATGCGGTGAACCGCGACGCCGTTCTTTTGCAGGCGGAGGCGAAACTCTGACAAAAGAGAGAGTTCTTCGGTTGCCACTAGTCTGATCGCATCAGGATCGGGCGCGCCGTAAGCATGGCCTGCGTGAGAGAGCAGCCCGAGGAGGCTCAGGTGTGGATCACGATCGATAGTCGCTGCAAGCTGCAGACCCGCATCTCCTTTCGGATCGACGCCACAGCGATGCAGGCCAACATCGACCTTGAGAAAGACCTGAACGGACATGCCGAGCTTGCGACCGGCGGAGGAAAGGGCGATGACACCCGCATCGCTTTCAGCGATGAAACGCAACCGCTGCGGTTCACCCGCCAATTTCAAAAGAGCAATGATCGTTTCTTCTGATATCAGCGGGTAGGCAATGGTGACCGGATCGTGCCCGGCTTGAAGCAGCATCTTCGCTTCATGCGCGCGCGCCACCGTAAAGCCCTTCGCACCGTGATCAGACTGCATTCCGGCAATGGCTAGGCTCTTGTGTGTTTTCACATGCGGATGCAGTTCCGCCTGTCCGGCAACCAAGTTCGCCATCGCCCTGAGATTGCGGTCAAGCGTCGGAAGATCGATGACCACGCGTGGTTCAACAAGCGCGTCGAAACCAGAAAAGCGGTTTTCGAGCTCAGGTGTAACGGTGGTGATGGCGGTCATGCTTGCACTTTCAAAAGAAACGGGGAGGGGAAAGTCCGGTTTAGAAGACAACCGGATGGGTCGCTCCGGTCTGGACGTTGACCAGACCCTGCGGTGCATGGTCGCTCGGTGCAACCAGAACCCAGCGCCAGGGCGCGCAGGTCAGAGTGGCAAACGCCAGCCGTTCAGGGAAGCCCGGGAACCAGCGCGGCATGAAGGTCGGCTCGTACATCCATTCTATCTTTTCGCCGGCTGCATAAAGCGCCTGCATTTCCTCGTGCAATGCTTCTGCCGAGCGGCAGCTCATCAGGCCAGCCACCTCGTAACGAACGCGGGCAACGACCTCACCCGCGTGGACCAGCGCCCAGCCGCCGTCATTGTCTGCGACCGCATTGACGGCTTTTGCCATCGCGTCGTCGGACGAGCCGACGCACCAGATATTATGTTTGTCATGCGCCATCGAGCAGGCAAGTGCTGTGTCTGGTGTTGCCGGACCACAGCCGAGCCAGAACATTTTCGACACGCCGGCCTTGCCGGAAAAGCGGTCAATGACGGAGAATTTGGTGATGTTGCGGCTCTCGTCTCGCTGCACCAGGCCGTCTTTCACCGGCAGATCGTAAGTGAGGAAGTCGTCTGTCCAGTGGAAGGGGCGCAGGACCGCGGCGGTCATGGTTTCTCGGCCAGACGCAGCCTTGATGGCGAAATCGTCTGCCGCCAGATGCCGACCGATGTTGACGGTCTTTCGGGCCCATTCCGGCCAGTCTATCTGGGGCACCTCCGGCAGGAAGGTCTTACCTTCAGAGACCTGCCGTCCGTCCGCCCAGACCTTGGCGATTTCGAATGTCTCCACATCGGAAAGCAGCACGATGTCGGCATACAGGCCAGGAGCGATCGAGCCGACCCAGGGTGTCAGCCGCATGTGGCGGGCCGGGTTGATTGTCACACACTGAATGGCGATTTCCGGCGCAAGGCCAGCTTGAATTGCAAGTCGAACATTATAGTCTGTCGCACCAAGTTTCAGCGTGTCGGAGGCAGAACGGTCGTCCGTCGTCAACGCGATCTGCGACCAGTCGGAGAGGCCGCGCTCCAGAAGGCCCTTGATGACCTCCGGCAGACTGTGCGGACGTAGCTCCATGAAAAGGCCATGTGTGAGCTTGTCCCAGAATTCCTCGACGGTCCACGCCTCGTGATCGGAGGACAGTCCGGCGGCGGCGAAAGCATTGATTGTCGGCAGGTCGCGGATGCCCGCAGCATGCCCCTCAACCACGGCGCGCTTTTCGAAAGTTGCGCGGATCATGCCCCACAAACGGTCGTAAGAAGGGTTTTCCGGGTTCCAGACGGCTGGCCAGTCCATCACCTCATCAAGCCCTGCCGTCATCAGGCTGTCCTGAAGGAAAGCCTTCTGTTCATCGTAGCCGAAGTAACCGCCGCCGTGTTCATAGGCAGTGGGCGGTACTGCCGAGCCGGGCAGAGGGAAAATCTTGAGTGGTGAGCCAGCCTCACGTGCCTTTAACCAGAACTCCAGCGTTTTCGCGCCGTTGACGTTGGAGAATTCATGGCTTGCCTCACAGGTCCAGGTGTTGCCACGCGGCAGAACCAGCGCGGCTTCCCATTCCGGTGTCAGATGCGAGCTTTCGATGTGCTTGTGGACTTCGCCAAGGCCGGGAACCGCAGCAAGATTGGGTTCGTGCACGCGGATTGAGACTTCACCCGGATAGCTGCCTGCCTTGCCGACATAGGCAATGCGACGATCCTTGATGATGATTTCCTGGTCGTCCGACCATGTGCGGGTTGCGACATCAAGCAGCCGCCCGACCCGCAGCGCCACATCGGCCTTCTCCTTGCCCAAGGCAACAAGCGTCAACCGCTGGCGGATCTTGATCTCGCTGGCGGCATCAATGGAAATATCCTGGATCGTCGTATCGTTGGTCATGCTGTGTCCTCGCCGGAATGTGCCGCGCTTGCGGGACGTTCCAGGCAGATTGAGAGAATGCGGGCGATCTTGTCGCTGTTGGAAGAAAAGCCGTGCTCACTGGCGCCGTCGAAATAGACGCTATCGCCGGTCTTGAGCACGACGGGCGTGTACGGCTCCATGAAGAAGGTCACTTCGCCGTCCAGTACGTAGACGAATTCTTCGGCTCGATGGGCGCTGCGAACGGTCTTGGCGTTGCCGGTACGCTTGGGAATATCGATGACCATGGGCTGCATGGATTTTGCAGCCAGGCCAGAGGCGAGCGCTTCATAGGCGCCCATCTTGTTCACATAGGTCGTGCCTTCACCGGCGCGCGTGATAACCCGGGCTGCGGAGGCAAATTTCTGGGTCGAGCTGCCGATCAGGTCAGCAAAGTCGATGCCAAGTCCATCCGCCAGGCGCACCAGAACGCTGTAGGCCGGTGTCGACTGGTTGTTTTCGATTTTTGACAACGCAGATATGGAAACGCCCGTGCGACGTGAAACCTCGGCAAGCGTCCAACGGTTTTCGAAGCGGAGCCGCGACAGGATTGCACCAACGGGCATACCGACGGGTTTTTCCGCGCTTCGCCCGTCAATTGCTATCGGCCTGTTCGGCGTTGCCTCATGTTCCGCCATATAATGCCTCTCCATCCTGCCGATAGTTCTCAAACCTCGACAATTGGTCCCTTGCGCTCCACGATCAGACCGTATTGCGATGGCTCGCGGTGTCGAGCGAAATCGAAAATCGTGCGCTTGTACAGGACGCCCATGTCGAGGTCGCACCTGGCGCTGATGATCTCATCACCAGTCGTGGATGCCATCGCGACGATCTGGCCGGATGGTGCGACGATCATCGACAAGCCGATCATGTTCGTGCCTTCTTCACAGCCGGCCTTGGCCGCAGCGGCGACCCAGGTGGCGTTCTGATAGGCGCCTGCCTGTAATGACAGCTGGTGATGGAAGCCGGTCAACTGGTCGAAATCGAAGACGCCGGTGTGATTGTCAGGTGTGTTGTAGCCAACAAACACCATCTCTGCTCCCTGCAAGGCCATGATGCGATAGGTTTCCGGCCAGCGTCGATCGTTGCAGATGCACATGCCGACGATGCCGTCCATCGTGCGCCAGACCGGAAAGCCCAGATTGCCGGGCTCGAAATAGCGCTTTTCCAGATGCTGGGCATCACGGCCGGGCACCGGCTCAGCGTGGCCGGGGAGGTGAACCTTGCGATATTTGCCGACAATCTCGCCGTTTGAGTCGACGATGATCGAGGTGTTGAAATGCCGAGTACGGCCATCTTCTTCGGCCAGTTCAGCATAACCGATGTAGAAGCCGATGCCGAGTTCTCTGGCCGCGTCGAAGAGTGGTTGGGTCTCCGCCCCCGGCATCTCCCGTTCGAAATAGCTGTCGATCTCGGCCTGATCGTTTAAAACCCAGCGCGGGAAAAAGGTGGTGAATGCAAGTTCGGGGAAAACCACAAATTCTGCACCGCGCGATTTTGCCTCGCGCAGCAGTTCGATCTGCCGCTTCACGATCTGCGGACGACTATCTATACGGGCAATCGGGCCCATCTGTGCGCAGGCAATGTTGATGAAGCGGGCCATCGTCACGTGTCCTTTTTGCTGGAAATGGCTTCGAACGGCAGGATCGCACTGTGCAGCGGATTGATGGTCAGGCCCACGGCCGTGCCGGCCTCGAATGGGGTCTCGATCGATCCCAAAGCCACCAGCGTGCCCGCCGAGCTTTCGCAGTGATACTGATAACTGCGGCCCAGAAAGGTTCGCAGGCCGATGTTTGTCGTGATGCCTTCGCCGGCGATGTCGGGCGTAAGGCCCTCGGGACGTGTAGCGATCAGGCCCCGATCAGGAATTTCACCGAAGTCGGCACTGGAGAGTATAACGCGGCTTCCGCCCTCGAATTCAACGCTCACCTTGCCATTTGCCAGACGGTCGACGACACGGAAGGGCAGGATGTTCTCGAATCCGACGAAACGGGCGACGAAGGCGTTCGCCGGTCGGCGGTAAAGAACCTCCGGGGTATCGAGCTGGACAACACGTCCAGCATCCATGATGGCAACCTTGTCAGAGATTGAAAACGCCTCTTCCTGATCATGGGTCACGTAGACGGCTGTCCGCTGACCGGCCATCTGCAGGCGGCGGATCTGCACCCGCATATCGACACGCAGTTTTGCATCGAGGTTGGAAAGCGGCTCATCGAACATCATCAGTGGTGGATCGATGACAAGCGCGCGTGCCAGTGCGACACGTTGCTTCTGGCCGCCGGAAAGCGCAGATGGCAGGCGATTGGCCAGATGCGCCATGCCGACGATTTCAAGCATCTCAATCGAACGCTTCTGGCGCTCTGCAGCAGCGATGCCGCGTTGTTTCAGTCCGAAACTGACATTGTCGATGACGGTTAGATGCGGCAGCAGTGCGTAGTTCTGGAATACTAGGCCGATGTCGCGCCGGTGCGGCGGCAAACTGGTCAGCTCCTTGTCACCAAGCCTGATGGAGCCAGTAGAAGGCTTGATAAAACCTGCGATCAGTCGAAGCGTTGTCGTCTTGCCGCAGCCGGATGCGCCAAGCAGCGAAATCAGTTCGCCGCTTTTGACGGTCAGGTTCAGATCATCGAGAATGCGGGTGGAGCCATAATGGGCGGAGACGCCGGTGAGCGAAAGGGTAGGACTGGTCATCGGTCTATCTCATGACTTTCGACAGGCCGAGCGTGCGTTCGACGATCACGATAACAATCGCCGTCAGAAGCATCAGGAGCACGGAAACAGCGGCAACTGATGGATCGAAATGCTGCTCGACATAGGTAAACAGGTTGATTGGGAGCGTGCTGACGCCGGGTCCGGTCAGGAAGAGCGATACGGACACGTCGTTCATGGAGGAAATGAAGGCGAGGATGAAGGCTGCGACGATGCCCGAGCGGATGTTGGGCAAGACCACCGTGAAGAAAGTTTTGAGTGGCGAGCAACCAAGCGAGATCGCGGCTTCCTCTGCGCTGAAATCGAAGCTTGAAAGGCTCGCTCCGATGACGCGCACTGCATAAGGGATGGCAATGATCGTGTGGCCGATCAAGAGCGCGGTCATGACGGGAAGCTCCAGCGTCACGATCACGGTTTTCAGAAGCGAAAAACCGAACACGATTTCGGGTACCAGCACGGGAAGGAAGAAAATCGAACCGAACCAGCCAGGAATGACGGAGCGATGGCGAACCAACGCATAGGCCACTGGAATGCCGACCAGCATGGCAATGCCGGTGCCAAGCGTTGCGACGATCAGGCTGGTCTTGAAGCTCTCCATGAAGCTCTCGTTCTGCAGAACGAAGGCGTACCAGCGAAGCGACAGGCCTTGTGGCGGGAAGGAGAGAAACGTTCCGGGTGTCAGCGATGCGCCGAAGATGATGAACAGCGGCGCCAGCAGGAAAATGAACACCAGGACGGCCATCAAGCGGGTGAAAAGGGAGGTGGTGTCAGTCATCGCCCGATTATCCTGCAGAGGGGTTGAGACGTCGTGCGGCGAACTGGCCGACAAGGACGACAGCAAAAGTGATCGCGACCATCACGACGGCGATAACGCCAGCGGCGTCCCAGTCGAAGCTGATCATCGCCTTTTCGTTGAGCAGTGTCGGAAGGATGGTCTCCGCTTCACCGCCGAGCAGACGGCCCGTCGCAAATGCCGCAAGGCTTCCGGTGAAGACCAGAACGCCGCCGACCAGAAGGCCAGGCGCGATCAGCGGTAGCGTAACTTGTCGAAAGACAGCTCGCGGCGATGCGCCAAGCGACGTAGCAGCATCGATGATGCTTCGGTCGATCGCCTCGATAACGCCAATCAGGGAAAGGACGGCAAGCGGGGTGAACAGGTAAACAAGGCCGAGGATCAATGACACCTCGGTAAAAAGCAGCGGAATCGGCTCGTTGATAATTCCAAGTGACAGCAGTGTGGAATTCAGCAGGCCGTTGCGACCGAGCACGATCATCCAGGCGAAGCTGCGCACGATCGCGCCTGTCAGCAGCGGGAATACCGCGCAGACAAGCAGGATTTGCCGCCAGAGGCCGCTGGCGCGTGCAATGACGCTTGCGGCAAAATAGCCGAGAAAGAGAGACAGCACCGACGTGACAAGCGCGACGCGGACGGAGCGCACGATGACGGTGATGTTGTAGTCGTAGCTGAAGAACTGGCGGTAGAGAGCGAGACGATCGCCCTCCGGGCCAATTGTTCCAGTAAATGTATCTGCAACTGGCAATACGAGAAGGCCGAGGACGATAAGCGTCCCCGGCAACACCAGAAGGTAAGGTAAAGCCTGACCGGGCCGGATGTTCATTGGTCGATATCCACCGTTTCGGCTTATTTCGCGAAAATATCGTTCCAGCGGCGTTCCCAATCAGGCTTCTGTGCCAGAATGGCCTTGAAGTCAGGTTTGCGCAGCTTTGCGATTGCGTCGGCGCCGTAAGCCATGTCGCCGACCTTGTCAGGGCTGATCACGACGTTCTTGTTGACAGGGCTATCGCCAACGGCCACGAACTTTTCCTGAACGTCCTTGGAGAGTTTGTAGTTGATGAACTGATAGGCAAGTTCAGGATTGTTGGCCTTTTTACCGATGTTCAGCGTGTTGAAGATGGCATAATCGCCTTCAGACAACGGCGCCCACTTGGCATTTGGAACAGCTTTGTGAATCGCCGGCGCAGCAAAGTCCTGAACCGCAGCGATCACCACTTCCCCGGTGGAGAAAAGGTTCACCAGTTCTGAGCCGGTGTTGTAGGTCTTGCGGACGTTTTCCTTGAGTTCGCCCAGGCTCTTGAAGGCACCTTCCGGGTCCTTGAAGGCATCCACGCCTGCGCGTTCACCGGCGATGACTGCTGTCAGCGGGCCCGTTGTGGTGTTGAAACCGGGGATGGCGACAAGTCCCTTGAACTCCGGACGCCACAGGTCCTTCCAGGAGGTGATCGGCTCCTTTACCTTGGAAGCATCGTACATGATGCCGTAGTGACCGGCGACGTAGGCCGGACCATACTCTTCGCCCTGGGGAGCTTTTGCGATGTCATAGACTTCGTCAAGATTTGGCAGTTTCGACCGGTCGACCTTGGCGAAGACGCCCGCGTCGATGCCCTGCTGGGTGAAGGCATCGGTGATGAACATCACGTCTACGCCGCCACGGACGCGCATCTTGTTGAGGCGGTCTGCATTGTTGCCGGTATCGATGACGACCTTGCAGCCGCAGATAGCCTCGAAAGGCTTGTAGAGAAATTCGTTCGATTGCTCGGGCGTGTAGCCCCATTCCGAAACGACCAGGGTCTTTTCCTGGGCGAGCGCCGCCGGCGCACTTGCCGCAAGAGCGGCAGCCAGGGAAATCAGGGTGGATGCAAGGCGCATGTGACGGGCTCCGTTGGGATTTGAATAATAGGGAGGCATATCGTATGTTTGCCTACGCTATAGGCATTGCATTTTCTGATGCAACAAAAATTTTCTAGTTAGAGAAAATGCAAACAATTAAATCCGCTTGATGACGGGTCGTTTCGTTCCCGCTGATTGGATGCGCACCAAGTGCAGTGGAGAAAATCAGACTGGTTCGTTTGGTGTGGCGTAGCGCGTACGCGCCTTGACGATTTCCCGATGGTTGTCGTCGGCCCAGCCAACCAGCAACTTCATAGGCTGCAGAAAGGACCGGCCAAGATCGGTCAACGTATATTCAACGCGTGGCGGGACTTCGGGATAGACCTTGCGTGCTATGAAGCCGTCCTGCTCAAGCCGGCGCAATGTCCTTGAGAGCATCTGTTTGGAGATGTCGCCGATATCGCGCATGAGCTCGTTGAAGCGCCGGACGCCATTTTCCAGCGCCTCCAGCACCAGCAGGCTCCACTGGTCACCAATACGATCCAGCACATCTCTTATCGGGCAGGGCTGATCGAAAACGAGGGGCTCGTCCCGGTTCGATGGGGTCGTCAATTTCATTCCTTCCTCTCCGCCAAAGGTCATTGTCGTGTGACCAGATCAACGAAAGATGACTTCTTGCGCAGGCCATTTATCTGTCATAGCAACCTTATAGGTCTATATTTTAGACCGTATTAACAGTTACGCCAAGGAGCTGTCGTCATGACAAAAGTCGCACTGATCGGAGCATCCGGTAATGCCGGATCGCGTATTCTCAAGGAACTCTCGGACCGCGGCCACCAGGTCACCGCCATTGCCCGAAACCCTGAAAAGATTGCAACATTGGCCAACGTGACGCCTCTTAAAGGTGACGTGTACGATGGGCAAGGATTGGCTGCTCTGTTGAAGGGGCATGACGCCGTGATCTCGTCAGTTCACTTCACCGCGAGCGATGCAGCTACCCTGATCGCGGCGGTGCGTGCATCCGGCGTGACGCGTTATCTCGTTGTTGGCGGTGCAGGCAGCCTGGAAGTGGCGCCGGGTGCGCGTCTGGTCGATCAACCCGATTTTCCGGCCCTGTACAGAGCGGAAGCATCGAAGGGGGCCGAATTCCTCGACTTGCTGAAGACGGTTGAAGACCTCGACTGGACGTTCCTTTCGCCTTCGGCGATGTTTGTCCCTGGTGAACGCACCGGAAAGTTCCGCCTCGGCAAGGATACCCTGCTTGCCAACGATCAGGGCTCCAGCATTTCCTTCGAGGATTACGCCATCGCGCTCGTAGACGAAATTGAGAAGCCAGCGCATGTGCGCCAGCGTTTCACGGTCGGATACTAAGTCGTTCTCAAAACAATGTAAGGGAGACACCATGGTCGGATCTCTGAAGCTGCTTGTGGGCGCCACTGTCATTCTGGTTGCCGCAACAATGCCCGTTCTCGCTCAAACGGCCTCTCGCAATCTTGTGCAGGAAGAAGCAAACCGCAAACTTGTGATCGAATTTTACGATCGTTTCTTCAATAGGCATGAAACTGAAGAAGCGGCCAGGGTGGTGGCCGACGACTACAGGCAGCACAATCCGGAGGTACCGGATGGCAAGGCGCCTTTCCTGTCGTTTTTCACTGGTTTCTTTAAGGACAACCCCAACTCCAAAGCGCGCATTGTTCGTAGCTCTACGGATGGAGATCTGGTCTGGCTACACATCCACTCCACCAATGGTGAGAAGGATAATGGCCAGGCTGTTGTCGACATCTTCCGGGTCGCGGATGGCAAAATTGTCGAACATTGGGACGTGATCCAGAACGTGCCTGAAGCGTCAGCAAACCAGAACACGATGTTCTGACGAACAAAACAGGCTTGTAATGAAAAAAGGCCGGGCGTTGTCGCCCGGCCTTTTTTGCCTTTCGCCGTTTCAAGCGATCGAAACAGCTGTTTTCGTTTGTGCGGATTTAAGGGCGGCATCCGCCAGCTTGAGGGCAACGAGCCCGTCGGTAATGGATGGCGACGGCGCCTTATTGTTCTGGATGCAATCGATGAACGCCGTGATTTCCGCAGCATAAGCGGCGGTATAACGCGTCATGAAAAAATCATGCAGAGGCGGGCGTGTATAGCCGTCCGCATTGGCGATCTCTATGGAAACCGGACGCTGGTTTTCGGCAGCCGCCGAGCCAAGAGAACCGTGTACTTCAATGCGCTGGTCGTAACCATATGTGGCGCGGCGTGAGTTCGAAATGATGGCCTGTTTTCCGCTCTTGGTGGTGAGAATGACACTGGCACTGTCGAAATCGCCAAGCGCACCGATCTCGGGATTTACGAGAACGGAACCGCTTGCGAAGACGTCGCTTACCTCTTCGCCGAGCAGGAAACGCGCCATATCGAAATCGTGGATGGTCATGTCACGGAAAATGCCGCCGGACACCTTGATATAGTCTCCAGGCGGCGGGCCGGGATCACGGCTGGTGATCGTCACCATTTCCACCTTGCCGATGCGGCCATCTTCGATCGCCTTGTGAACGGCCTGAAAATGAGGGTCGAAACGGCGATTGAAGCCAAGCATGACCTTCGCGCCGGTTTCCTGAACCACCTTTGCGCAGGCTTCTGCACGTGCAACGTCGAGGTCGACGGGTTTTTCACAGAAGATCGCTTTGCCGGCGCGCGAAAAGCGCTCGATCAGGTCGGAATGTGTATTGGTCGGCGTGCAGATGATGACAGCGTCGATGTCCTTGTTCGCCAGGACGTCGTCAATTGTGCTGACGGCACATCCTGTTTCCTCTGCGATTGCCTTCGCTGCGTTTTCCATTGCATCGACCACGGCGACCAGCTTCGCGCGACTGTCCGTCGCGATTGCCTTGGCGTGAACCTTGCCGATGCGGCCAGCGCCAAGCAGTGCCAGTTTCGTAACCATTATTCCTCCCGTTGCTCATAACTGCCCTCCACTCCCTGGAAGGCAGAACGTAGAATTCTCTACGTGAAAATATGGAATATATGTTCTATTTTGCTAGATCGACAGGTGCATCATGTCAAGCGATTTAAACGAGCAGATGCATCCCTTTCGGGCGCTGGTCTGACGTTTCCGGTCACAATGCACCTGACGTTTGTTTAAGACGAAAAAGCGCGCCGCAGTCATCGATGATGGCGTAGCCGCATGACAAATGTGTTTTTATATAAGTCGCTTATGCGTGGCTTTGCGCGGGGAGAGCATAGACTTCCACAGGGGTTTCAAGTCCACGAAGCAGCCAGGGTCCGAGGTTTTCCAGCTTGTCGCTACATCCTGCCGCGTTGACAAACTCCTTGGAAAAGAGAACCGGGCGCCCGGTGTCTTTCGTCAGGGTTTCAAGGCGGGACGCGATGTTCACGGCTGGGCCGATGACGGTGAAATCCAGGCGGGTTTTCGAACCGATGTTGCCATACATGACATCGCCAATATGAACGCCGATGCCGTACCCCAGATGTTCGTGGCCTTTCTGCCTGTTGACTTCATTGAGCGCGGCAAGCCCTTCCTGCGCCTTGCCAATCGCCTTGAGAAGATTGTGGCAGGCATCGGGATTGCTGAGTGGGAAAACCGCCAGCAACCCGTCGCCCATAAACTTCAGGATCTCGCCGCCAAATTCCTCGATCGGGTCGCACATGGCGTCGAAATAGCCGTTGAGCAGTTCGATCACATCGTCTCTCGGCCAAAGGTCGGAAATATGTGTGAAATTGCGCAGATCGCAGATCAGGATCGCCGCTCCGACCGTGGCGCCGCTTCCGCGCGTCGTTGCGCCATCCAGAATCTTCGCCCCAGCATGTGGCCCGACATAGGTTTCCAGCAATGTCCGCGCCATGCGATTTTTGACCCTTATCTCGCTGACGAGCGCGAGCGCGGGTATAAGGTTTTTCAAGGTCGCGATTTCAGTATCAGAAAACCCGCCTGGGCGATCGCTGGCGAAACTCGCCACATGCCGTTTTTCGAACGTGTGTTCTATTGGCCAGGCACAATAATCTGTCATTCCCTCGGCGAGAAGATCGTCATAGATCGCATATCCGGCCCCGTTCGTTGCGCCGCTTTGCAGCCGCTGGCGAACCTCCTGAGCACCACGATGGATCTCGCTGATTGGACTGTTGATATATTCCGGAGAACTTTCCGATCCGTACCCGAATGTATCGATGTCGGCGGTTTCGATGCCCGGCTTCCAGAGTATGCGCGCACCAAGCCATTGCGGGTGGCGAACCTGGAAGGCAAGGACGGCACGTGCGATGGAAACGCCTTCAGCACGCAACCGCTCGCACATTTCCACGAATATCTCGTCAATGAAACGCTGACCCTTGGTATCGGTCACGAGCCAGTCGAGGATGCCGGTTTTTTCCGTCGGCCAAAGATTGAGCGTCGACGCCGAAATGAGATCCTCGGTGTTATCGCGAAGTGTCATGAGCGGATTCCCGAAATGTGGCCGGCTCTCGGTCGTGCAGGCAGCGCCCGGCGGATGCCGGTGACCACGCTCATGTGGTGCTGAAAAGCGAAATTTTAAGAGAAGCTTCGGAAATAGTTTCGCCATTTCTGACGGCGAACATTCAAACGCCGCCGGAATGCTCCATCAAGAACATTCCGTGGGCGGCGGTCAAGTCGGAGCGCAGAAGATCAGATGACAGCTTCAACGGGGATGTTCAAAGCAGCCGCAACGCGCTTGATGCGTAGCGGATCGCTGTCAGTGCCCTCTTCCAGGGCTCGGATTTCGGTGGTCGTAAGGCCACAGGTTATTGCCAGTTGGTCGACCGTGTAGCCGGCGTGGTTTCTGGCTGCCAGTATCTTTCTGGCAAATGGTGCGCTGGTTTCCTGATCGGAATCTGGCTGTGAAATGGAAATGGTCATGACTTGCATCTCCCTCGTGATGGACACTGGATGTCGCCGGTCTGAAAATATTGCCGGTGTTGAATGCGACTGCGTTGCCGGAGAATAAATTGGGCTGCAACGCTGCGAGGAAGATAGACATTTCGACCCGCTCCGCAATAGTTAAATTTTGTTAAGAATCGTGATCGGAAAATTCTGAAATTGTTTCAGTTGCTTATCCAGTGAGCATAGCTGCTGTCATGCCGAGAAAGCCAGTATCAGTCAGCCTCAAAGCATTCCCCAGGCACGAAATCGCCCGCGCCCCGTGACTTCGCGAAGTTCAAGCTGGTTGGCTAGTCCCACAGCGCCTTGCGGCGTTGTTCCAAGTTCCTTGACGATGACGGAGGCCGAGACGACGGGCCGGGCGACAACAAGGTCGATCAGTGCCGGCAATCGCGAACTGGAACGCCGGCCGACCAGTTTCCGCAGCATTCTTTCACGGGCGTGCAGGAGCCTGTCATGCTCTTTCAGTCCGCCAACAGCGGCTTCGTAAAAACTGTCGAGAAGCGCTACGGTGCGCTCCGTCTGGTCGGCGGCATGTCTGCGGTCGCGTGCAACAGCGCGCAGGCCTGGGCTGAGCGCCGGCAGATGGTCAGGAGAAACCCCCGAATCGCGTAGAAAAGCCGCTGTCAGCAGCCTGCCAAGCCAGGGGCTTCGTTGCAGAACTTCAAGCTTGTTCCACGCGTCCAGCATGATCGCGGCGCGCAGGATCGGCGGGAGTGCCTGGCTTGCGTCATGAACCTGCCGCCACTCCTCAAGCCTTTCTTCCTCATCCCAGTCTGCGTCACGGATCAGAGCGTGGCTGTCGTTTGCGGGCAGGCTTGGCGGAAGATCACGCCCTCCGGTGACGGCCTGCAATGTTGCCGTGCTGCGTGCCAGAAGGGCATCCAGCTCGGAAAAAGCATCCTGTAGTGGCGCATCTTCGACAGACGTTTCATCGACATCCGGTGTAGCGGGAGAGAAACTTTGGAGGCCTGTACTTTCATCAGTATCCGATATCTTGCCACGCAGGCGGGACAAGCCGCTCGCCGAGAAGGCCCATCCTCTGACATTCGCGAAGATCGTGCGTCGGGTTCGCAAAATCCTGTAGGCGGAAATCATCTCGTGCGTGGGCGCACGTACGTCCATTCGCGCCTCATGCAAAACGAGGTCTTCCATGTGCACGAGTTCGCCATCGACCCACATGGATGAGATCGCATCGCCGAAATCCTGTCGCTCAATGAAGCCCAATCGCAGCGGTGAGCGTAAAATTCGTTCGTCCAGCCGCGCCAACGCCTCGCCCGCCCGTGATGCCGGCACGAGGAGCTTCTCGAGTTGCAAATGTGCGATATTGTAAAGCATTGATATTTTTTATTTTACCCCGCAGCCACTGGCAACGGCGGGATTGGTGTTTTTGCCGTCTCGACGGCGGCATATGAAAACGCAGATGCGACCGGGTGAAAGCAAGGATTATGCCGCATTGCAGCATAAGCTTGCGCATTGCAGCATCAGAGGTATATACCGTCCGCAGGGAGCGACAAATTATCACACCTTCCTTGCTCGCTCCAATCTCCAGATCAGACTGAATCGGAGTCTAGCGTGAATATTATGACAAATGAGCCGGCGGCTGCGCCGGATCAGAAAACCCGGCTGAAATCCATCATCGGTGGATCGGCGGGTAACCTCGTTGAATGGTATGACTGGTACGTCTACTCGGCCTTTACCCTCTATTTTGCGCCGATCTTCTTCCCGTCTGGGAACCAGACCGCCGAACTCCTGAGTGCCGCCGCGGTTTTCGCTGTCGGGTTTCTGATGCGCCCGATCGGTGCGTGGTTCATGGGCACCTATGCCGACCGCAAGGGTCGCAAGGCAGGCCTGACCCTTTCCGTGACGCTGATGTGTCTTGGGTCGCTCCTGATTGCCATCACCCCTGGCCATGAAACGATTGGTATAGCTGCACCGGCAATTCTGGTTTTTGCCCGTTTGCTGCAAGGGATCAGCGTCGGCGGCGAATATGGCGCCAGCGCGACCTATCTCAGCGAAATGGCCGGTAAGAGCCGCCGTGGCTTCTTCTCCAGCTTCCAGTATGTCACCCTGATATCCGGTCAGCTTCTGGCACTTGCTGTGTTGCTCATCCTGCAGCGCCTGTTGACGCCCGAACAGCTCAGCGCATGGGGCTGGCGCATTCCGTTCTTCATCGGTGGTGTTCTGGCGATTGCGGTGTTTTACATTCGCCGTGGACTGGTCGAAACGCAGTCGTTCAAGAACGTCAAGGAAAATGACGACAGCAAGCCGAAGTCCAGCGGCTGGGCGCTTTTCCGGCACTACCCGAAGGAGGCCTTCATGGTTATGGCCCTGACGTCGGGCGGTACCCTGGCCTTCTACGCCTACACCACCTACCTGCAGAAATTCCTCGTCAATACTTCGGGCTTCAGCAAGGAGAGCGCGACCGAAATCACCACGGCGGCCCTCTTTGTCTTCATGCTGTGCCAGCCGATTGCCGGCGCGCTGTCTGACAAAATTGGTCGCAAACCGCTGATGGTCGGCTTCGGTATCCTCGGAACGTTGTTCACCTATCTCATCTTCAGCACCCTTGCGACCACGACCAGCCCGTTCACGGCTTTCGCATTGGTGCTTGCAGGACTGTTGATCGTGACGGGCTACACGTCCATCAACGCGGTAGTGAAGGCGGAAATGTTCCCGGCACATATCCGTGCTCTTGGGGTTGCGCTGCCTTACGCGCTTGCCAACACCATCTTCGGTGGAACGGCTGAGTTCGTCGCCCTCAAGTTCAAGCAGATCGGCCACGAGGGCTGGTTCTTCTGGTACGTGACGATCATGATTGCCCTGTCGCTCATCGTCTATGTAAAGATGCGCGATACACGCGATCACAGCCACATCCACGAAGACTGAACTGGCGAATACGCCCATAAATATCCAAGCCCCGTCGACCTCGGCGGGGCTTTTTTCGTCAGGCCGCTTTTACGGGAAAGACAACGCGCGCTTCAAACCCGTCTTTTCGTCCAGGTGCCGGCGATGACAGAAACAGCTTTCCGCCGCTTTCTTCGACCAGCTTTTTCACGATGGCAAGGCCGAGGCCCGAGCCTTCGGCACCGGTCTGGCCTCTGGTGAAGCGCGTTGTCAGTTTGGGCAACAGTGCTTCGTCGATCACCGGTGCGGAATTGACGACGGTAATCGTTCCGTCGGGCTTCGTCTGGACCGTCACCGGACTTCCCGCCGTGCTGTGGATCAGTGCGTTTTCGAGCAGATTTCTGACGACAATCCCCAATGCGTCGGCACCAATCCGACATTCGAGACCCGTGTCGCAATCGTTGATGAACCTGATACGGCGTGCGCCAAGTGCCGATCTGCTGATATCGTCGACAACCAGTTCCACGACCGGCATGATATCGCTGCTGGTATCGGTGACGCCGATCTTCGCCTCCGCACGGGACATCTGCAGCAGTTTTTCCGCCAGATGACCGAGATGGCTCAGCGACTTTTCGATATTCTCCACACGGGGAGACAGTTCAGCAGGAATATCTGCACGCAGTCGCTGCGTTTGCGCCAGGGCGCCGGCAATCGGCGTGCGCAATTCGTGGGCGCTGTTTGCCGTAAACTCTCGCTCAGCCTCGATGGCTGCGCGCAGCCGCTCCAGCAGCAGGTTGACCGAGCGAGCGATAGGATGAAGTTCTGCGGGAAAAGGTTCGGTTTCAAGCGGCGCAAGGTTGCCGCCATCCTTCTTGCCGATCTCGTCGCGCAGGGTGCGTATCGGATAGAGTGTTCGTCTGACGACAACGATCACGGCGATGATACTTGCGGGAATAAGAATGAGGACGGGCAAGAGCAGTGCGGTTCCTGCCTCCTGTATGGCTTCGCGGCGATTGGCAAAAGCATCGGCAACCTGCAGGACATAGTTTCCGTCCGGGGTTGCCACTGAATAGATGCGTTGAGTCGAGGTTTCGGAAAAACCGGGGTCGAGCGAAACCTCGAAGGGCTCGGTCGAGCTGTCATGCGAATGCAAGACGACCTGTCCTTCGCGGTCCCGTACCTGATAGGTTAGATATTCCGATCCCTCCGAGGAGCGAAGTTTTTGCAGGGCGGGTGCCGTGTTGTTCTGTCTGAGGTCGTCGACCAGAAGAGGCAGCAGCCTCTCTGCCGTTTCCTGCACACCGGAATCGAAGATTTCCGCGAATTCATCCTGCATCACCATGATCCCGAGGCCACTGGCGAGAAGCCACGACGCCGCAACGACGCTTGTGACGGCGACGACGATTTTTCGGGTCATGCTGACGGGTTTGGACATGCTTGCCTACCTAATGGTGTAACCCACGCCGCGAACGGTCTCGACGCGGTCATGGCCGATTTTTTTGCGCAGACGGCTGATATAGACCTCGACCGTATTGCTTTCGATTTCTGCACCAAACGCGTAAAGCGCGTCGTGCAATTGCGTTTTCGAAATGACCGCGCCCGGGCGCTCGACAAGTTTTTCAAGAACGGCCCATTCTCTGGCACTCAGCGTCTGCGCCGTTCCGTCAACCACGATGTTCCGCCCGACCTGATCGATTTCGATACCTGGCAACCGAATGACTGGCGCGGAACGCCCTTCGTAACGCCGCGAAACCGCCAGCATGCGGGCCGAAAGCTCGTAGAGATCAAACGGTTTGACGAGGTAATCGTCGGCACCCGCGTTCAAGCCTGCAATGCGGTCGGAGACCTGGTCATGGGCAGTCAAAATGATAACGGGTGTGGCGTCGTTACGATTGCGCAAGGCCTTCAACAGGGTGATGCCGTCGCCATCAGGCAATCTCATGTCGAGCAGAACGAGCCCATAGGCCATGGTCAATGTTGCCGCCATGGCGTCGTTCAACGTCTTGAACCAGTCGACTGCGTGTCCCGCTGCCGCAACATGGTCCCGCAACGCCTCTCCCAAGACGTGATCGTCTTCAACAAGCAGAACTCGCAAGACAGCTCCCTTTATAGCGCTGTCCTGCGTATCGCTTTCGCAGGACAAGCGTCAAGTTCTGTCTGATCAACTGCTCTGACGTGTCGTGCACCCGCTGAAAATATCGAGTGACGGATCGTAGACGGAGGTGGAGATGTTCATCATGCCCAGGATGCTGTGGAAGTAGTCGTCATGGGAACGGCCACCCTTTGCTGCATCCTTGGCAAGGCAGGCTCTGTCCAGACCCATTGACCTGGCGAAGTCATCATCGAACCAGACGAGGAATGGAACGTGGGTCTGCTGATCCGGTGCCAGCAGATAGGGCGCGCCGTGCAGGTAGACACCGTTCTCACCAAGCGATTCACCGTGATCCGAGGCATAGATCATGCCGGTCGCCAGCTTGTCGGATCGTCCTTTCAGCTTGTCGATTACTGTCGACAGAAAATGATCGGTATAGAGAAGGGTATTGTCGTAGGAATTGACGATCTCGCTATCGGTGCAATTGCCAAGCTCTGCGGTACGGCAATCCGGCGTGAACTTCCGGAACTCGTCGGTGTAGCGCAGGTGATAGGTCGGTCCGTGGCTACCCATCTGGTGAAGGACGATGACGCTGTCCTTTCGAATGTTGTTGAGCCAACTGTCCAGTTTGTCAAAGAAGATGTCGTCGCGGCATTCACCGCCTGTGCAGAAGCGGGGATCATTGGTCGATGGCAAGTCGAAATAGGCGATACGGTCGGCGACATTTTTGCTGCCTGTATTGTTGTCCAGCCAGCTTGCATCCACACCCGCATGGACGAGAACATCCATGACGTTTTCGTTGGCGAGCGCCTTGCTATGGCTATAGCTCGAACGGGGGAATTTCGAGAACATGCAGGGGATGGAAATGGCGGTCGCGGTGCCACAGCTCGTCGTGTTCGGAAAATAGACCACGTCGCGCTTTTCCAGTTCGGGATTGGTGTCGCGCTCATATCCGTTGAGCGAGAAGTTGGCCGCGCGCGCCGTCTCTCCTGCGACGATAACGGTGACACGCGGTTTATGGATGCCGCCCAGCGCAGGAAGAATTTTCGCATCCTGGCCGATTGGGCTCACCGTGATCTCAGCCTCTTTGCCGGCCTGTGTGAAATAATGGATTGTCGACAGGATCGGAGACAGCGGATTGACGCTCTTTACGATATCCTTGTGCTGACGGATGGCAGTGGTGAAGTTCTTGGAATTGGCGAAGCTGATAATGCCGACGAGAAGGAGGCAGAGCAAAATGCTGACCGTGTTCCAGAGCAATTTGTCGAGGATCGGTCGATGCCCGACCCTGACAGCTATGATGACGATGGACGGCACAAGTCCGTAGATCGCAAGATGCAGGATAAAGCCAGGCGTCATCAGGTTGCCGGCCTCGGCTGGCGTTGTTTCCATAGCGTTGCGGATCATGTCGCTGTCAATGACGATACCATAACGATCCATGAACCAGGACGCAGCGGCCGCTGCGATCACCAGAAAGATCAGAAACGGCTTGATGAGATATTTGGCGGAAAAAATCGTTATCAGAGCGCCGAGAAGAGCCGCCATGGCAATATAAAGCGCCGCGATGGCAACCGGATAGGCCGACAGATAGGTGTGTATTTTCGACCAGAATGTCTGGTTCGTGCAAAACAGCAAATACACGCCCGTTAGCAAGCTAAGCGGCACGCTGCCGATTTCGGGACGATACGATTCAGTTCCTGTTGCTTTCGCCGTAAATAGAGCCACTGTCAGGTCCACCAGATTTCACATGAACCGACGACAGCGAAGAGCGTGAAAAAACACGTGCAAGTGCAGCACCGCATCGGCCTTGTATGGCGGATGCGGGATTTAGCTGACATGAACCTGAAAGCCTTGTCATGGAGGCGTCATATCCTGGCGGTGCGCCTGACGGTTTGGTTCAAAAGATGCCGTCTGACATCATTGCCTGTTGTGCAGGATGAAGGCCCGAACGGCAGGAGAGGCTTCGGTTTTGCGATAGGCAATTGCCAGATCAGACGTTGTTGTGCTGGATGAAAGGGGCACGTAGTGGACACCCGGCAACCTCAGGCAATCGAGCGAACGCGGTACGAGTGCAATTCCAAGGCCGATAGAGACCATGCAGGCGATGGTGGTGTAATCGCGCCCTTCAGGGCTGATGGACGGCTGGAAGCCGGCCTCGTTGCAGGCTTCGATGGTGTTGTAATGGAAGCCAACATCGGGAGGTTGACGGGGTGTGATGAAGGTTTCCTGTGACAGGTTCTTCAGATCGACCTGGCGAGCGAACGCGAAAGGATGGGTTTGCGGCAGTGCCGCCATCAGAGGCTCACGCAGAATGACGTTGGTCGCTACACCCTCCGGTATCGGCGCCGGCGGACGTATGAAGGCGATATCGAGATTACCGTCGGCAATCTTGGATAGCTGCAGCCGCATTTCCATCTCGATGAGTTGCAGTTCCACATCGGGATGAGATGCGCGAAAGCTGGCGATAGACTGAATGAGCAGGCCGGAGTAAGCGGCGGAAGCAACATAACCGATGGTAATGCGGCCCGTTTCCCCGCGATCGACGCGTTTGAGGGCTGCCAGTGTGGCATCGGCATCTGCCAGAATCTTTTTCGCATCTTCGTAGAGAAGCTGGCCCGGGGCCGTCAGTTGCACGGATCGGCGTGTCCGGTCCAGCAATGGCATTCCGACGATATCCTCGAGGTTCATGATCTGCTGGCTTAACCCCGGCTGCGCGATGCCAAGCTTTATGGCAGCACGCTCGAAGTTGCGCTCGTCCACCAGTGCGGTGAAATACCGTAAGTGTCGGAGTTCGAAGGTCTCGGCCCGAGGTCTTTGCCGTTTGGTCATGGTTGTGCGGTTTTCAGATTAGAATAATTTCAAGCTATTATCGAAACCATTTATCATAATCAACGGTGATGAAAAAACCGGTTTTGGCTTATTGGATCATAATCGACCACTTGCTTAATAAGATGACTGAATTAGTCCAGAAAAGCGCCCGTTTTTTGGGTGCGCAGGTGAAAAGGGTCTCGGGGTGAAGGCGAAGTCGAAATACAGTTCTGTCCTGGCGGGCAATTGCGCTCTGATCGCTCTCTGCGCAGCTCTGCCTGCCGTCGCTCAGGACGCCGGTTCGACGACGCTCCAGACGATTACTGTTGATGGTAGTGGCAAAACGCAGGACCCCAAAGCGCCAGTCAAGGGATATGTGGCAAAGACGAGCGCAAGCGCGACGAAGACGGGCCGCTCCTTGATCGAGACGCCGCAGTCCATCTCTGTCATCACCAGAGACCAGATGGACAATCAAAGTGTCCGCAATCTCAGCGAAGCATTGAATTACGTTCCAGGTGTTGTCTCTCAGCCCTCCGGTTCCGACCCGCGGTTCGATGCGCCTCGAATTCGCGGTTTTGCAGGAAACCAGTTGCAGTTCCTCAACGGCCTTCGTCTCATGCGTACTGCAGGTGCACCTTCTTACGAGGTGTATGGTCTGGAGCGTGTCGAGGTTATTCGTGGGCCTGCATCGGTTCTTTATGGACAGGGTAACCCCGGCGGTCTCATCAATCTCATCAGCAAACGTCCCACCTTCGAGCGCTTTGGAGAAGTCGGCGCACAAGTCGGCAGTTACGACTATTACCAGTCGATGTTCGACATTGGTGGCCCGATCGCTGACAGCGACACTTTTGCCTATCGACTAACCGGCGTGGCGCGCAACGCGCACACGCAAACCGACAACCTGCAGAACGACCGCTATTTCATCGCGCCCGCAGTCACCTGGCAACCCGACGAAGATACGAAACTGACGGTCCTTGGCGCCTATCAGCACGATAACCCAAGCTCGCCATCCGGTCTGCCTCCAGCGCTGACCTATCTGCGCCCCGGTAATATGCTTGACCGTAGTTTCTATGTCGGTGATCCGTCGTTCGATACGTCCAGCCGCAAGTTCACGAATATCGGCTATGAGTTCGAACACCGCTTCGATGACACCTTTACGTTCAGACAGAATGCCCGTTACTCCAATTTCGATTGGTCCTATCGGGCACTTGGGATGTCTTCGACCAATAGCGGGATGATCGGCAACCTCATTCGTCGCAATGCGACGTTCCAGGACGAGTTGCTGAACACCTTTAACATCGACAACAGCCTGCAGGTCGATTTTTCGACCGGGCCGGTCGATCATACCGTACTGGCCGGGGTCGATTATCGCTACTTCGACAACAATGTGAAAACCGAATTCTGGGCGGCAACGTCGCTCAACCCCGATAATCCCGTTTATGGCGGTCCGATCAGCCTGACGTCACGCACGCTTTATGCCGACGTGAAAACCGATATCTCCCAGGTCGGCCTTTATGTGCAGGATGAGATGGCCTTTGAGAACTGGCGCGTCACTGCTGGTCTGCGGCAGGACTGGGCAAGCACCAGCGGTACGACATTCAATGGCACCACGTATCGATCGCTCGACAAGGATGACCACAAGCTGACAGGGCGTGCCGGCGTGAGCTATCTCTTCGACAATGGCATTGCGCCTTATGTGAGCTATGCCACGTCGTTCGAACCCGTGCCGCAACCCGCCGTCGGTGACGCACCCAAGCCGACGACCGGCGAACAATGGGAAGCTGGCATCAAGTATCAGCCTGAAGGCTGGGACGGTTTCTTCTCCGTCGCGGCTTATGACCTGAAACAGAAAAACGTAACGACGACCGTTGGCGGCGTGACACAGCAGATGGACCAGGCGCGCGTTAAAGGCATCGAACTCGAAGGCGTGGCAACACTTGCTGACGGCCTCGATCTCAGGGCAGCTTACACCTACATGGACACGGAGGTTGCAGGCCGCGTCAACAACGGTAAGGAACTCGATAATGCGCCGCGCCATGCCGCGAGCCTCTGGCTCGATTATACGTTCCCGGAAGACACCGCTCTTGAGGGTTTCGGCATCGGCGGTGGCGTGCGTTATATCGGTCAGCGTTACGGTGACGCCGCCAATGCCTTCGATATGAAGGCACTCGCACTGCTCGATATCGGGGTTCACTACGAGAAAAACGGTTATCGTGCCTCGCTTGTCGTGCAAAACTTGACTGATAAAGAATATATTTCTAGTTGCTCCACTTTCGGATGCTATTACGGTGACGGAAGAACCGTCATGGGCAAGCTGACCTATCGTTGGTAAGGCTGCCGCAACACGCGAAGCAACTAGGGGCATGACAGTCAGGTATCGATACATGTCCTCGTTGTGGGGGCGGCGGGAATTTCTCGGATTGCTCGCTGCTTCGGCTTTCGTACGGCCGCTTCAAGCCCAAACAGCGCTGCGTATCGCGGCGATCGACTGGGCCATGCTGGAAACCGTCGTAGCCCTCGGCGTCACGCCTGTGGCGGCGACAGAACTGATCCAGTTCAGAAAAGATGCCGTCGAGCCGCCTGTTCCGGCTGAAGTGACTGACCTCGGCCTGCGTGGCGCGCCGAATTTCGAGCTTTTGCACCTTTCCAGGCCCGACCTCATTCTGATCTCGCCTTTCTACACTCGCTATACCGGGCGGCTGGAAGCGATCGCCCCCGTGTTCTCGCTGCCGTTCTATGTGAAGGGCGAGCCGCCTTTCGCAAACGCGCTATCGGCCGTCTCTGCGCTTGGTGAGAAACTCGGAAAAATCAACGAGGCCCAAGAGGTTCTGGATGAGACGGCACGTTCCCTTGAGACTATGCGGGAACGCCTTGCCGCATTCGCTGCGCGCCCGACCTACATTATCAACATCGGTGACGCACGACATTTCCGGGCTTTCGGCGCAGACAGCATGTTCGGTGACATTCTCGACAGGCTGGGTCTTCCCAACGCATGGAAAGACCGCTCGCAATTCACCTTTGCCGCTCCGGTGCCGCTTGAGAACCTCGCAGAAACACCTGAGGCGCGCATTGTCATCGTTTCCGATGTCCCTGTTGAAGCGCGTCAGAGCCTTCGCAACAGCGTCATCTGGCAGTCGCTAACGCCAGTTCGAGAAAACCGAGTGACGATGCTCGCAAATATCAATCCATATGGCGGTATCACAGCCGGCATGCGTTTTGCGCGCCTTCTGACAGAAGCACTGACGACGCGGCAGGGGGCATTGTGACGGCGCGTTCCATCCAGCTTTTCTGCGGTCTCGCTGTTGCGCTGGCATGTGCGCTTTCCCTGCACGCCATGGTCTTGCGTTTGCCCTTCGGTCTTTGGCCATCCTTGCCGTTCGATCCGTCGTCGATGTCGCTCGATCAGATCATTGTTGCGTTCAGTCTTATGCCGCGCGTCGTGGTGTCCATCCTTGCCGGAGCCATGCTTGGCCTTTCCGGTGCACTGTTTCAACTATTGCTCCGCAATCCGATTGCAGATCCCTCCACGCTCGGTATCTCCGCCGGAGCGCAACTCGCCATCGTTATCGCAACCCTGTTTTTTCCCGAAGCCTTGGACGGAAACCGCTCACTGGTGGCATTGCTCGGGGCTGCTTCGGCAGCGTCAGTCGTCTTTCTGCTTGGTTGGCGCCGTTCCTTCGAGCCGGTCACCATGGTGATCGCCGGGCTGCTGGTTGGCATTACCGCCGCGTCGGTTTCGGCTGCTTTGACACTGGCGCAAGGCGAATATCTGATGTCGCTTGTCGTCTGGAATGGCGGCGCACTCAGCCAGCAGGACTGGTCGGCGGCAGTTGCGCTGTCGTGGCAGCTTCTTGCAGGGCTTGCCGTGACATTCCTGCTGATGCGGCCGTTGACCCTTCTCGGGCTCGGCGATTCCGGTGCACAATCCCTCGGCGTGTCGCTTTTCTCCGTGCGTCTGGCGGTTGGGGCGCTGGCGGTCGTTATGGCGGCATTCGTTTCTTCCGCTGTCGGTCTTGTCAGTTTTATCGGGCTTGCGGCGCCGGCCATCACGCGGGCGCTCGGTATACGGCGTTCGTCGGCGGTCTTGCTGGTTTCGCCTCTTGTCGGCGGATTGCTCCTGTGGCTTTGCGATGGGGTTGTACAATTTGTTGCGACGTCCACATCCGAGGTATTCCCGACTGGCGCCGTGACGGCGTTGATTGGTGGCCCGCTGCTATTATGGTTGCTCCCGAAAATCCGCGCCACCGAGGTTCATCGCGGCGGCAATGACGAGCCGACGAAGAGGCGCGGACCTGCCGCATTGCTGCCAGTGCTCGCAGTGCTGGCCGTTCTTGTCTTTGCGGCGCTTGTCGTCACCAAAGGGCCTGAAGGCTGGGCACTTCTGGCGTCGTCCGATCTGCCAGATCTGTTGCCGTTCCGTTGGCCGAGACTGGTGGCTGCTTTTTCCGCAGGCGGCCTTCTGGCCATGGCCGGGGCTCTCTTGCAAAGGCTGACAGGTAACCCGATGGCAAGCCCTGAAGTTCTGGGCGTCAGCGGCGGTGCTGGCCTTGGCTTTGCTGCAGCCATCACGCTGTTTCCAGCAGGTGGCATTTTCGAATTGTTTGTAGGCGCAGGTGTCGGTTCTGCCGCCGTCATGATCCTGGTCATGTTCTTTGCTGCGCACCGATATCTGACACCCGAGAAAATCCTGCTCGCCGGCATTGCCATCAGTTCCTTGTGCTCGGCGGTGTTATCGGCACTGCTGTCCATCGGCGATCAGCGTGCCTGGCAGATTCTGTCATGGCTCAGTGGCTCTGGATCGACGGCGACACCTGCCTCGTCGATCTTCCTGTTCGTTCTGTCCGCCGTTTTGCTCACTGCTGCGTTCTCGGTGACGAGATGGCTGGCAATCCTGCCGCTGGGCCAAGCCGTGCCGCAATCTCTGGGGTTGCCGCTTATTGGTGCGCGCGCCGGTGTCGTTGCCGTCGCGGGCATTGCGACAGCAGCTGCTTCACTGCTTGTCGGCCCTTTGAGTTTCGTCGGCTTGATGGCGCCACACATCGCCCTTCGTGCCGGTTTCGTCACCCCACGACATCACATGCTTGCATCGTTCCTGTTTGGCGCGACCTTGATGGTGTTATCCGACCTGGGGGCGAGGACGATTACGTTTCCCTACGAGCTGCCGCTCGGCCTCTTCGCAACGCTGGCAGGGGCACCCTACCTGATCTGGCTGGCAGGTCGGCGACAATGATATTCACGTTCACATCCGGAGATAAGACCCATGGCTCAGGCTGCACTTGCCATACAGTATGATGAGACGCCGCTTTTTTCGTTGGATGCGGTTTCGATGGAGGTGCCGGGTCGGGTGCTTTTGCATCCCCTGACAACGCAATTCGACAGTGGCAAGACGATTGGCCTCATTGGTCACAACGGCTCTGGTAAATCCACGCTGCTGAAGCTTCTCGCCCGAATGCATGAGCCCTCATCGGGTAAAATTGCCTTCGAGGGCAAGGCGCTCGGCGATTGGGGCAACCGCGAGTTCGCGCGGAAACTTGCCTATCTGCCGCAATACACGCCTGCGGCGTCAGGTATGCTGGCCAAGGAGTTGGTGGCACTCGGCCGTTACCCGTGGCACGGCGCGCTAGGACAATTCACAAAGGCAGATCAGGAGAAGGTCGACGAGGCGATAGAACTCACCGACACGGTTGCCTTCCGCGACAGGCTGGTCGACACTCTTTCCGGCGGTGAACGTCAGCGGGTATGGCTGGCGATGCTGGTTGCGCAAAATGCTGAAAGCCTTCTCTTGGATGAGCCGATTTCGGCGCTCGATATGGCCCACCAGATTGAGGTGCTGTCTCTTGTTCAGCGTCTGTCACGGGAGAAAGGTCTTGGCGTTGTCGTGGTTCTGCATGACGTGAACATGGCCGCTCGTTTTTGCGATGAAATCGTCGCTCTGCACTCGGGCAGATTGATCGCGCGTGGCACACCGCAGGAGATCATGAACCCCGAGACATTGGAGAAAATCTATGGGGTGAAGATGGATGTGATGACGCATCCCGCCACCGGTTTTCCCGTCGCCCTTCCGCTCTGATTTGCAACTGGGCATGGCAATCCGGGGATAGACACCTCGGCATCAATGTCTGCCCTAACACTGCCTTAATGGCCCCCTACCGCCTTAAAGACATTGTTAACTGTTTGGGTCTCCTTGTCCCCAATTCGGTTGTTTTGGATCGATTTTGAGGAACAAACGTTAACAGTGCGGAATTCAGTATCCGGAGTGGGCAAGAAGGGCTGCTGCGGGTAGGAATAAAACAAGGAGAAAACCAGATGAAAAAAGCTGTTGCCGTAACCTTTGCCGCATTGACGATGGGTCTTGGCGGTGCCGCATCTGCGCTGGCTGCGGACCTTGCGAGATACGAGCAAGCTCCTCAGGAGCAGGACGATCGCAATGGTGTCAAGATCGGTTACCTGAGCTGCGATATCGGTGGCGGTGTGGGTTACGTGATCGGTTCCGCAAAGGAACTGGACTGCACGTTCCAGTCCACCATGGGCGCGCGCCGTACCGATCACTACACCGGCGCTATCCGCAAGATGGGTGTTGACCTAGGCTTTACCACACAGGGTCGTCTGGTCTGGGCGGTTTTTGCTCCGACAGCAGGCTATCACCGTGGTTCGCTCGGTGGCCTCTATCAGGGTGCAACGGCTGAAGCGACTGTCGGTCTTGGCGTTGGCGCTAACGTCCTCGTTGGCGGTACCTCCGGTTCCATCCAGCTTCAGACTGTCAGCGTGACGGGCCAGGTCGGCCTGAACCTTGCCGCGACCGGTACGTCGGTAACGCTGACGGCCATCAACTAATTTGCGCGGGCGCTCGAAGCAAGGCTTCGGGCATTCTGTCGCAGCATGCACAACGCCCTTTTCATTGCGAGATGAAGAGGGCGTTTGTATTATGAGGATATGAAATTTACTGCCTCATCTGTCGTCTCTGCGTCAATCGCCTTTCTTCTGAGCGCGGCTGTGCCTGCTTTTTCAGAAGGTGATGTCAGCAAAGGGGAGCGCGTATTCAGCCGCTGTTCCACCTGTCACAGTGTCGACGCTCCCCGCACCCGGATGGGGCCACATTTGATGGGTGTGGTCGGCAGGCCAATGGCATCTGTTGCCGATTATAATAACTACTCGCAGGCGATGAAGGATGCGGGTAACGCGGGACGGGTCTGGTCAGAGGAGGAATTGGCCAAATTCATTGCCAGCCCCAAAAAAGCTGTGCCAGGGACGTCAATGCGCTTCTTCGGCCTCTGGAGCGAAACGGAAATCGCCGACCTGATCGCTTTTTTAAAAGCGCACCCTTTGCCAGCGCAATAGTCCGACGTCAAAGCGGCGCGTCGTAGAGAATATCTTCCGCTTCTTCATGCGTCATGGCGAAAACCCGGGCACCGATCTCAAAAGAAAAACCGTTGCGCGCAAAAGCTGACAGTTCCTTGTTCTTTCGTTTTTCATCCAGTTCAATACGACGGTAGGGACCGAATGCCCGTTTGCGGGCAAAAACCACTGCCGCGACAAGGTCATTGGTTTCGTCGAGAGCAGCTTCCGCAGTCTGCCGGTCGACGCCTTTGATCGTTAGTTTCTGTGCAAGGCCGCGTTTGGATTTGCCACTGCGCAGACCACTGCGAACCGTGATCTCAGCGAAGGCGGTATCGTCAAGAGCCTTGATTTCGTAAGCGAATTTGACGGCAAAATCGCCGAGAGCCTTCGTCTGCTGGACACTGATATCTTCGAACTTTTCCTTTGCCTTGCGGGTAATCGCGTCGCGCAATTGCCGCTCAGTCATCATCCGTCGTTCCAGGCGATAAATCGCGGAATTGCGCGCCCACGACAGCATGCGGCTTGTCGGCTCCAAGTTTTCTGGTTCTGGCGTGTCATCGGTGTCGGCAATCAAGGCGGGGCCGGAATCGTTTGGTTCACTTCATCTGACGATATACGGGAAGGGCGATCGCATGTCAGCGCTTGATACGCGAAAGAGATACGGGCCGCTATTGGCAAGCGGCCCGTTCTCATGAAGGAAAGTTGGTTAGCTGGACTTGGCGATCCGCAGGATCTGCGAATTACCGCCGCCGCGCTGCTCGGTCACGGCATAAACAGCACCATCGGGGCCGACCTTCACATCGCGAATGCGTGCATCCAGTGGCAGCCTGTTCTCGGTCGCAACCTTATCGCCGTCGATTTTCAGGATCACCAGTCCCTGGCTTACCAGTCCGCCGACAATGAACGCACCCTTCCATTCCGGAATTTGCTCTGCGTCGTAATAGACCATGCCAGATGGGCCGATAACAGGGTCCCAATAATAGGCAGGCTGTTCCATGCCGTCCTTGGAGGTCGCACCCTCGCCGACGGCGCGTCCGCTATATTCGACACCGTAAGTGATGACGGGCCAACCGTAGTTCAGCCCCGCTTTGGGCATGTTGAGTTCATCGCCACCCTTGGGGCCGTGTTCAACGGTCCAAAGCCTGCCCTGTCCGTCCAGCGCGGCCGCCTGCAGATTGCGGTGGCCATAACTCCAGATTTCCGGGAGGGCGTTCTTCTGGCTGGCGAACGGATTGCCCTCGAATGCCTTGCCCTCGGTATCGATCCGGAAGACTTTTCCGAGGCCGCTCGACAGGTCCTGCGCCTGAACGCGCGGTGTTGCATCGGAGCGTTCGCCGACTGTTACATAGAGCGCATTGTCTGGCCCAAAGACGAGCCTGGAGCCAAAATGCTTGTCGCCGTCATAGGTTGGCATCTGGCGGAAGATGACATTGACGTTTTCGAGTTTTGCTGTTCCGCCGTCCTCACTCAGCTTTGCGGATGCGACAGAGGTTCCGTTGCCGCCGTCACGGGGCTCAGAGAAAGAAAAGAAGATCGTGCGCGAGGTTTCAAAGTCGGGTGCAAGCGCAATGTCCAGAAGGCCACCCTGTCCGTCGGACGCAACGTCCGGCACGCCGTCAATCGCGGCACCGGCCTTGCCATCGGCGACAATATGCATCGCGCCCTCCTTGGCGGCGACTATAATGCGGCCATCTGGTAGAAATTCCATCGACCACAGATGCGGCAAGCCGTCTGCGACAACGGATGTTTCGACGTCTGGCTGTGCGGTTGCCTGAGGTGCTCGAGTTTGACCTTCAAAAGCCGGTTTTTGATCTGGTGCGTTGGCCCGTCCGGTCTCAACGGGCGAAGCAGATTGCGCATAGGCTGCGCTAGAGAGCGAGGCTCCCACGACTGCCCAGAGCATGGTCGAGGTCAAAAATCGTTTGTTGTGGAACATGGATCTCCCTTCCGTCATTACCGTCAGCAAAGAACCATATGGGAGGCATTTCGTTTCAGTCGATGCATTCAAGAAAACTTGATGGCATCGTGTTCGGAAAAGGAGGGGTTTTACGCGTAATGGCGCTACTTCTCATCCATTCGAAATTGCAGGGAACTGCAATGGGTTCACGTGCGTTTCTGCTCTGATACGATGGAGGGAACCATGCAGGTCATCGATAACAAAAACCTAGACGGTAGCGGGATAAAACCGATCCTCAACGTTGCCGAATTCTGCCGACGTTACCGTCTCGACAAGACGGAAGAAACGCGCCTTCGCAAGCTGTTCGGCGATTTCGCCACGCGCCATGAGCTTCTCATGAATGCCCAGCGTAAACCGGTTTCGCGTTGATCAGTCTTCTATGTCGGTCGTTTTTCCGAAGATCATGAACACATCGTATCGGGTGTTTTTACCAAGTATCTGATGCGAGGGTTTTCGTATGCCTGGCATAGGATCGGCCCGCAGCGGCCACTTCAGTACAACCCTTTTTGTAGCGTGAGCCAGAGCCACTTCCATCAGCTGTACCTGGTCCGGATCAGCGCCGACGAGTTCGCGAAGCACGCGCATCTCTTTCTTGACGAGTGCCGTATTGTGTCTGGGCGGGTGCATCGGATCGACAATCACCACCTCCGGTGAAAGCTCTTTCAACAATTCCCTGGAATCACCATGCAGCAACGTCATGCGGGCCGCGGTTTCGGCATAGGCACCGCCAGCTTCAAGCGCGCGTCTTATGCCATCCTCAAGGTGGGCGTGCATGCCCGCCGAGCGCTCGATGAGCGTGACATCGGCGCCAAGTGAAGCGAGCAGGAATGCATCTCGCCCAAGGCCGGCTGTCGCATCGACAATCCTCGGCGTACGCCCTTTGGTGAAACCTGCAGCTTTTGCCAATGCTTGTCCGCGCCCTTCACCAGAGCGCAACCGATGACCGACCGCGCCACCGACAAAATCCACCACGAAGCTTTCGTCTTCTTCTTTCATCCGTCGCTCTCAGAAGGGGCAGGGCACAACATAGCGAACGTCTCGGCCATCCGGGTGCCGGAAGGCCACCTCCTCGGCATGCAACATCAGTCGGGAAGCGCCCGCCAAGGCTTCGCCATCGGCATAAAACTCATCGCCAAGGATGGGATGGCCGATCGCCTTCATGTGAACGCGCAATTGATGAGTACGGCCTGTCAGAGGGTGAAGCCGAAGCCGTGTGGCGGGCAGGGGCAGCCGTTCCAGCACGTGCCATTGGCTTTGCGCGGTTTTACCGTGCTCGTAGTCGACCCGGTGACGAGGCTTGTTGTCGGGATCGATCGCAAGTGGCAGATCCACTTCGCCGTTCTCGCCCTGAACGTCTCCCCAGACCACAGCGATATAGGATTTCTGCGTTTGCCGATTTTCAAATTGTGAGGCGATCGCAGCATGGGCCTGTCGGTTGAGCGACATCAGCACGATGCCGGATGTGTCCTTATCCAGCCGATTTATCATCAAGGCCCTGGGAAATTTCTTCTGCACCCGCGTGAGCAAGCTGTCGGACAGGAGAGGGTCGCGTCCCGGTACCGACAGAAGTCCGCTTGGCTTGTCCAGCACAAGAAGATCGTCGTCGCGGTAAACGATCGTCAGGTAGGGTTCGAGCGGTGGATTATAGATTGGGTTCGAAAGCATGGACGACATTTTCGTTCTTTATCACGAAACCACCAACCGGCCAGAGTGGTCAGTCCGGAATATGCAAATTGACCCGCCCGCTCGTAAGGTCGCTTAACAATCGTCCAAGCTTTTCAGCCTCTTCGTTTGGCACGGAAAGCCGCATATCAGCCCCGGTGGCAGTGAAATCCTCGGTGTCGACTTTGAGATCACGGATTGCTGAAAGCCTCGATTTAACCAGAGCCAGATCGGAAAACGGGCAACTGAGGGTCGCGGTGAGATAGGCTATCACCGGCGATTTTTCACCGAGCCTCAAACACGCGGCTGCTGTGCCGCCATAGGCCCGGATCAGGCCGCCACTGCCAAGAAGAATGCCCCCGAACCAGCGCACGACAAGCACCGCGACATTGTCGAGTTCCTGTCCATCAATGGCCTGGAGGATCGGTTTACCCGCCGTTCCGGAGGGTTCGCCATCATCGCTAAATCTGTAGATCTGTCCTGTTCGCCAGGCCCAGCAATTGTGGTTCGCAGCAAAATCGGAATTCTCAGCCAGAAAGGTCTTTGCATCCTCCTCGCCGGTGATCGGCGCGGCAAACGCAATGAAACGGCTTTTTTTGATATCCTGCGAAAAGGTGACGGGCTGGTCGAGTGTGAACATGCCCATGCAATATCGCATATATTCCGGCGCGCAAATCGGTATAAGGCAGCGATGATGGATGGTGACGGAGATAAGCACGTGACTGGCGTAAGGCAGATCGCAATCGTCGGCGGTGGACCGGCAGGTCTGATGGCAGCCGAGATGCTGTCGGCTGCGGGCCATGCTGTCACGGTCTTTGAAGCGATGCCGACGGTCGCAAGAAAATTGCTGATGGCGGGGAAATCCGGCCTTAACATCACCCATTCCGAGGACTACGAAAACTTCGTTCACCGATTTGGTACGGCCGAACCGCGTCTGCGTACCGCACTCGATGCTTTTACGCCTGCCATGCTGCGTGACTGGGCGCTGGGTTTGGGGCAGGAAACCTTTACAGGAACATCGGGCCGTGTCTTCCCAACGGTGATGAAAGCGTCGCCACTGTTGCGAGCGTGGTTGTCACGGTTGGAAATGCAGGGCGTTGTCATCAAGACGCGCCACCGTTGGACAGGATTTTCGGGCGACAGTCTTCGGTTCGAAACACCGGCTGGACCGATGAACGCCACGTTCGATGCCATTTTGCTGGCGCTCGGTGGAGCCAGTTGGCCACGCCTTGGCTCGGATGCTGCCTGGGCTCCGTGGCTCGCCGAGAAGGGTGTTGTCGTCTCTCCCTTCCGCCCGGCCAACTGCGGTTTCGACGTCGACTGGAGCGAGACATTTCGCGAGCGTTTCGCCGGTGACGCTTTGAAATCGGTTGTCGCCATTTCCAGTGCTGGTGCGTTTCCGGGCGAGTTCGTCGTCACCAGACATGGTCTTGAGGGCAGTCTCGTTTATGCACATTCGGCCGCACTTCGCGATCAATTGGACAAGACCGGAAAAGCTTCCCTCATCGTCGATCTGGCGCCCGGCCGAACGGTGGAGCGGCTTGGACGCGATCTGTCCAGGCTTGGTCGCAAGGAAAGCTTTTCCAACCGGTTGCGTAAGGGAGCCGGGCTTTCAGGGGTAAAGGCTGCACTGCTACGAGAGCTCTTTCCTGACATTTCCTCTCTACCGGCAGACCTTGTGGCCGTGCGGATCAAGCATGCCGAGATCCCACTGGCGCGGACAAGGCCGATTGACGAGGCTATTTCTTCTGCCGGCGGGGTCGCGTGGCAGGGCGTCAGAGACGATTACATGCTGGAGACGCTCCCCGGCGTCTTCGTCGCCGGGGAAATGCTTGACTGGGAAGCACCGACTGGTGGCTACTTGTTGACCGCCTGCTTTGCGACCGGAAAAGCCGCCGCCAACGGCATTGCGACATGGTGCAGGCAGGGTCTCTCAGACCGCGCGGATCAGTAACCGCGCGCCATATCCACTGTCTCAGGCAAGACACCTGTGGTCCGCCACTTGCCGATATTGGCAGCAACGATCCTTGCCGAACTTTCGCGGCTGGTGGGCGCGGAAATATGCGGCAAAACGGTCACTTTCGGGTTTCGCCAGAGCGCAGACGACTGCGGTAATGGTTCCTGATCGAAGACATCGAGCACAGCATGCGACAGCTTGCCGGTATCGAGTGCTGCGGTGAGATCATCGGTTACGATGACAGGGCCACGCCCGAAATTGATGATCTCTGCACCGTCCTTCATCACGCCGATGCGGTCGGCGTTAATAAGGCCACGTGTATCGTCTGTAAGCGGTACCAGGCAGACAAGAATATCGCTTTTTGCAAGCAGGCTGTTCAATCCGGTTTCGCCAGTCAGCGTTTCCACATTGGCAATTGATTTTGGCGATCGGCTCCATCCTGCGACATTGAAGCCGGCGTCCAGAAGTCGTTCGGCGGCAACAGCACCGAGAGCACCAAGTCCCAGCAAACCGACGGTGACATCTTGCGGATGGCGGTAATCCAGGTCCTTCCAGATGGCATTCTGCTGATTGTTGCGATAGGCGGGCATATCGCGCTGCAGATAATAGGTCCATGCCAGCACTGCTTCCGCCATCACGCGTGACAATTCAGGATCTTTCAGCCGAACGATCGGTGGTGCCTTTTGCCCGAGTTCGAGGACCAGCCGCTCAACGCCTGCCCACAGACTGTGAATCCATTTAAGCCCCGGTAAAGCTGCGATATCGGCTGGGTCAGGATTTGCGACGATTGCCAGTTCCACCGCCTGTTTCTGTTCTTCACTCAGTTCGGAAAAGGAAAGAATGGTTTCCTCCGGCATGGCCGCGCGAAGGGCGGTTTTCCAGATGGTTTCGGATTCCGAATCCGATCGGGAAACAAAGGCAATGGGTGTCGGCATGAGAAATTCTGTCCTGCTCATTGATGCGATTTGATTGGGCACCATCAATGCGCAATTTGCGCGCCAAATCCACACGCAAAAATGAAATCCGACAAAGAAACGGCCCGGTCAGGTGCCGGGCCGTTCTGGTCTTTATGCTGGTTCCTTGGCGGGCTGTTTGGCGTCGCCGTAATACGCCGCAAATTTCTCGTGATAGTGCTCCGAACCGCCCGGTCCAGCGTAGCGTTGCAACTCGGTCATGTCGGTCTTGTTCAACACGATACCGAGCGTCTTATTGGCGATTTGCGGTTCGTTGGCCATCACGTTCTGTACCATCTGGATCGGCGTCTTGCCCCATTCGGTCACGAACACGAAACCATCCACCTGCGATGCGAAAGCCTTTGCATCGATCACTGGAACGACCGGTGCCAGGTCGACGATGATGTAGTCACACGCTTCGCGTGCGGCATCGATGAACTTGCGCATGCCAGATGACGACAGAAGTTCACTGGAATGGGCGAACTGGTTGCTGGTTGAAACAGGAAGAATGCCCATTTTCGTACGGCTATCGACCTTGACCGCCTGCGTCCAGGGAACCTCGTCGAGGACCACTTCCACAAGACCAGCAGATTGACGCGTGGTGAGCATGCGGCTGAGACCCGGGTTGCGGATGTCGGCGTCCACCACCAGTGTGCGTTTGCCAGTTGATGCGATCAGCCCCGCGAGGTTGAGCGCGACGACAGATTTACCTTCGTTCGGCAGGCAGGAAATCACGCCAATGACCCGGCATTGGCGCTCCTGAATGACAACGTCCGCCGTCAGCTTCACATTGCGAAGCGTTTCGGCAAAGCTCGAGCGCGGGCTATCGACGGCAAGACGGAGCATCTTCTGGAACGAGACCTGCCCGTTGGCGTCGATGGTTGCATTTTCACCACCGGGGGTCGCGGCGCTGTTTCCTGGCTTGGCAGCCTCGACACCACGCTCACCGATGAATGGCAGGTAGCCCAGGAAACGCATACGCAGATTGTCGCGCACATCGTTGCCAGTGTGGAAGAAGCGGTCGCGGAACTCGAGCAGTGCTGCGACCCCGCCACCCAGCATCAAGCCAAGAATGACCGAAAGCGCCATCGTCATGGTTTTCTTCGGGCTGGAAGGCGAGGTCGGAAGTCCGGCTTCTGAGATGACGCGGGCCTTGGCAATCGGGAACGACTGCTTTTGCGCGGCTTCTTCGAAGCGTCCGAGATAGGACTGGTAAAGCGTGCGCAACGCCGTGGCACGCTGATCCAGTTCACGCAGTTGGACCATCGTCATGTTGGTCTGCGAGTTACGTCCTGCGACGCGATCGATGTTTTCGCGAAGCGACTCCACGCGGGAGTTGGCCACGTCATATTCATTCTTGAAGCTGCCGGTAAGCTGCTGCAGTTCCTGGAAGATCTGACGCGCAACTTCTTTCTTCTCACCGTCAAGCGCGACCGCCTGCGGGTGATCGGCGCCGAACTGCTCGACGATCCCCTTCTGACGGTCGGAGATGGTGATGTAACGCTTGCGAAGATCCTGAATGACGGTGTTGTCAGTGTCACGGGCCGAAACGACCGCGTTGTCCACGGCGGCATCTGGGCCGCGGTCGATGATCGACCTATATTGGTTGTAGCGTGCGGAAGCGGTAGCGGCATCGGCCTGTGCGGCAATAAGCTGGCCGTTGAGATCGGCAAGCTGGCCTTCCGAAATCAGTTCGCCGCGCGAGGAGATGATGTTGTTGTCTGCCTTGAATTTTTCAACGGCAAGTTCGGCGGCCTGGGCACGCTGATTGAGGTCGCTGAGGCGTTCCTGCAACCAGACAGAGGCGCGCTCACTGGCATCGAAGTTGGCGTTGAGCTGCTCCGTCAGATAGGCCTGTGCATAGGTCTTGGCAATCTGTGCGGCGAGCTGACGGTCGGTGGACCGCGTCGAGATTGCGATCACGGAACTGCGTCCAACGCGTTCGACGGTCAGCGATTGCTGGAGAACGGCGGCGGCCTTTTCACGGCGTCCAGCACGGAGTGCGGCTTCGGAGACTGGCGGCTCGCCCGGCGTAAGCAGATTTACAATGCCACGCACGGACGATTTCACCAGTTCGGCCGGCGACATCGGCGGATTGACGATTGTGTCGTTCTCATCGAACTTCGCCTTGTCGACGACGGTCAGCGCCATTTCCTTGGATTTCAAAATTTCCACGGCGCTGGCAATACGGTTGTCGACGATCTGGGCTGCCGGGACCGGTGATTCCTCTTCCGCATAACGAGACAGGCTTTCATCCAGAAGGACCTGCGTCATCGCGGTATAAACAGGGGTTGCAAGCACCAGATAAAGGCCAGCCAACACCATGCTGGCGACCACACAGGCGGCAATCACGTTGGCGCGACGCATCACGGCCGCCCAGAGGCGATCGAGGTCAATGAAGGTGTCGGCATCCTTGCCCTGATCGGCAAAATTGATGTTGGATTTAAAGGTCTTGTGGTGCATGGACCTACCTTGTGAACTAAAAAATGGCGCGGGAAGCCAAGCCTTGCTCGCCTTCCCGCCTCCCGTTGTCTCGGCGCGGTCAGGGATCAGAAATCCCACCGCGCGTGGTGATGTCAGGCCGCCTGAACGCGGCTTTCATGGTTGGCGACCAATTCCTTGATCGAAGCCAGAACCTGTTCTTCCATATCCGCACGGAGCAGCGAAAATGCGACGTTGGCGGCAATAAAGCCCTGCTTGCTGCCGCAGTCGAAGGTACGACCAGTATATTTCTGAGCGTGGAACGCCTGCTTTTCAGCCAGTCGTTTCATGCCGTCGGTCAACTGGATCTCGTTGCCTGCACCGCGCTCCTGCCTCGCGAGAATGTCGAAAATCTCTGGCTGCAGAATGTAGCGGCCATTGAGATAGTAATTCGACGGTGCCTTGGACGGTTCCGGCTTTTCGATCATTTCGGTGACGGAAAAGCCGTGGCTGACCTTCGCGCCCACGCCAACAATGCCGTAGGAGGAGGTTTCCGCCGGAAGGCATTCCTCGACGCCGAGGATGTTGCCGCCGACTTCGTCATAAAGCTCCATCAGGCCGGCTATGCAGCCGCGTGCGCCGTAAGAAACCATGTCAGGCAGAAGAAGGGCAAAAGGTTCGTGGCCAACCAGTTCGCGAGCACACCAGACGGCGTGGCCGAGACCGAGCGGCACCTGCTGGCGGGTATAGCTGACCGTGCCTGCTACCGGCAGCATCTTCTCAAGCTGGAGCACCTGCACCGTCTTGCCGGAGCGGGTCAGCGTGTTGATCAGTTCCGGTGCGCTGTCGAAATAGTCTTCGATCGCGGTCTTGTTGCGGCTCGTGACAAAGATGATGTGCTCGATACCTGCCTGCATGGCCTCGTCAACGGCATATTGCACGACGGGCCGATCGACGATCGTCAGCATTTCCTTCGGCATTGCCTTCGTTGCGGGCAAAAAGCGCGTGCCGTTTCCGGCAACGGGAATAACGGCTTTTCTGACAGTTTTCTTCATGTCCATCGCGTTCTCCTTCATCAAGGTTTTGATCTGTCCCCAGTCCCTTGCAAACTTTATGAAATCTGTCTTTTCACCCCTGTGTTTGCTGCGGGCGAAAAAAGTGCCTCCCGCAAGCGTCGTAACCGTACGGCGACCGGCATTCTCAAATGACCGATGACCGCAGGATCTTTGATGGTCGTTTTCAGGACGCCAAGAATAGACCGGCGCTTGATGTCCTCGACCAATGTCAGAAAGTTGAAGGCAAGGCTCAGGCTGCGACTTCTGGCCTTTTGCGCATCCATGGCGGCGGGCAGCAATGTGTAGTGGCTGAGAAAATCTCGGTCGGCCTTCATCATCGCTTCGACGTGACTGATTTCCAGCACGCGCGAAATCGAGCCCTCGCGGATGTTGTAGATATAACCAGGCTTCGGCTCGATAACGCAGAGGCCGCCAGCGGCCAGTGCCGAAGCAAGCAGGATGTAGTCTTCGCCAATGCGAATTTCCTCACGGAAACGCAGTGCGTTGTCGTTGAGAAAATCCCGGCGGAACATCGGTTTCATGTAGCCGAAATTGAAGGTCGTCCGGAAAAGAACGTTTGATCCGATAAACTGCTCAAGCGTCAGAACCGGCATGTTTTCGAGCATGTCTTCCGGAAACATCGTATCCATCGGGCGGTCGTCCAGATAGACGACGTCGAGATTGTCGACGGCGATAGCGGCATTGGCAGCTTCTGCCCGAGATACCATGCAGGCGGTGCGCTCCGGGCGGATGACGTCATCAGCATCGAGCACTGCAATCCAGCGCCCTGTCGCAGCATCGATGCCTGCGTTACGGGCGCCGCCCGGACCACCGTTTCGTTCAAGTGCAATGAGCTTTACGCGCGGATCGCGGCCACCGATTTCAGCGACGATGGATCGCGTTTCATCGCTGGAACAATCGTCCACAACGAGGATCTCCAGGTCGACATCCTTTTGCTCAAGCGCGCTCTGAATGGCCGCGGTAATGGTGTCGGCGGCATTGTAAGCGGCAATCACGAAGCTGACGTCCGGCTGCGAAATCTGGTTGTCCATCAGATCGCCTCCACCGTTCCGTATTGGCGGATTTCGCGTACGCCGAACGCGCCGCTGGCTGAGCCCAGATGTAATGCGCCGCGCAACGCATACCGATTGCGACGAACCGCATCGAAGCTGCTGAGTGCAGCAAATGTCGCACAATAAAGCACCTTGGAGCCAGCCGTCAGCATCTGCATGACACGCCGGATGCCCGGTTTCTTTTCCGCAAGCACGCGGCCATGGGTCTGTCCCGAGCGGAAGCGGCGTTTGGCGAGCCACATGAAGCTGGCCCGGCTTTCCGGAACGGGTTCTGACAGCATGGCATTTTCAGCGAAGGCGATCTGCCCGCCTGCTGCATGCATGTAGGAGAAGAAATGTGTGTCCTCGCCACCGCTCTGGCCAAGCGCGAGGGCAAATCGTCGGCCCTTTACCGGCGGTGCATCCATTTTCAGAAGTGTGTTGCAGGTGTAGCCAGTGATGATGTTGCCATTGACCCAGACGGGCACAGTGGAGTGAAAATCGCCGCGTTTCATCCAGCCAGGAGCATTGTCGCGATAGACGGCGGTAACCGGCCCGAGAACCGCTTCGGCGCCCGTTTCATGCGCTTTTTGCAGAAGAGCTGAAAGCCAATGAGGCGGTGCTGTTTCATCGTCATCGATAAATGCCAGGTAGTCGGCCTTGCATTCGGAAAGGCAGGCATTGCGGGCAATCGAAATGTTCGACTTGGGGCAATGCACGTAGGTGATTTCGAAAGGCGCTGTCTTGCGCAGCCGTTCGACACTGGCTTGCGCACTCGGTTCCGCGTCATTGTCCGCGACGATCAGGCGAATTTTCACATCCTGAGGAACGTCCAGTTCGAACAATGACAGAAGTGTGGCGACCAGTGCGGGGCGTCTATACGTGCAGATGCCAATGTCAACGGTGGTCACAGAATTCGGTTGGATGACGGTTGTGTCGTTCATCAGGCAGCCTTTTTTCCCCGGAATTTCAGGAGTTCCAGCCAGAAGCCGGTGGACCAGGCGAAGTGCATCACCATGGCTGAGAAGGCCGCGAGTGGGCCGTATGGGTTTTTCTGACCTATAGCCATCCACAAGCCATAACCGAGACATGCGGCAATCCAGAGGCCAAGCGGAATAAGAGCGACCCAATGATAGAGGGACAGCAGGGCAAAGACGAAAACCGGCAGCACGGCCAGCGGGATCATCTGGCGGATTTTCGGAATGGAGCGGTGCTTCAACAGGTTCTTTGCGCGGCCACGGCCATAAGCCAGATATTGTTTGAAGAGCGGCAGGACACTGGAGCGTGGATAATAGGTCATGCGTGTCTTGTCGGTCATCCAGATGCGGAAGCCTGACTTGCGCAGACGGAAATCCAGTTCCGCGTCTTCATTGTGGCTGAATGTTTCATCGTAACCGCCCACGGCATCGAAAGCGGCGATCCGCATCAGCGCGTGGTGACCATGGTCGATCCAGTGACCTTTGGCACCTTCCCGGTGTTTGGAGCCGCCATTACCGAGCTTGGAGTTCTGCGCCATGGCCGTGGCCTTCTGGAAAAGACCATGGCCCACGGTGTCCATCGCAACCACAACGGAATCGGCACCGGTGCGTTCCGCGTCCTCGATGAGACGCAGGCAGTAATCGTCAGGATAATCGCCATGTGCATCGATACGGATGAGGTAGTCGTAATCCTGGCCGAACGTCGAAACGGCAAGGTTGATACCCGCACTCTGGATACGTTTGGGATTGGGAAGCAGCGTCACGCGCTCATCGTTTTTGACAAATGCATCCACGATGTCGCGGGTCCCATCCGTGCTGCCACCATCGGCCACCACGACCCGGAAATTTTTTCCGTCCATCATGCCAGTAAACTTATGCAGCAGCGCCTCGATCGTCTTTGCCTCGTTGAGGCAAGGAATAACGATCAATGTCCGGATCTTGGAATTTACGCGACTTTCCATGACTTGCCCCCACGCATTACACAGTTGAAAAGGCCGCTTCACTGGCATGGCCCGAAGCGGATTTGGTCAGGTTGGAAAGTTTGTGGACCAGGAGACGGCAATCGTCTCGGTCCGTCAGCCACTGTTTTTCGTCCTGCGCAGCAAGTGTCTCGAACGCGGCAGAGTAGGTTTCCGGCGTCATCGCACTGAAAAGCGCGGCAAGGTTTGTAGGTGTCGCGTCCGGCAGGGTGAAGCCGATATTGCGTTTCTGGATGAAACGGGCGGTTTCTGTGCCTGTTACGGCAATGGGAAGCGCGCCATGAAGGCAGCCCTCATAAAGCCGGTTGGGCAACAGCCAGCTCGAGTTCTGGCCCTCTTCGAAGAAATCGATAGCCCAGGTGAACTGCACTTCATTGTAGATCGAAGCCAGTTGCTCGGGGTTTTTGTAAGGACCGTGGAAATGAAGGTGCGGTGTGTTTTTTACACAACCATCAAAATCCGAAAATTCGGAATAGGCGGGGCGGCCACGCAGAATGACCTCGACCTTTCCATCCATTTCCCTGGCGAATGCGGCAAGTATTTCCAGCGATTTGCGGCAGCGCAGTGCACCGAACCAGCCGATTTTCCATGGTTGGCCGGCTTCAGGAAGACGAGGGCGGGGTTTTTCCCGTGTGACGGTATCGAGTGCCAGAACCTTGTTTTCCTGCAGCAGAACGGGCAAATCGAGGCCGGAAATCGGCTTGAAATAATGCTCCACAAAAGCCGGAGAACTGGTCATCAGAAGTTTTGCGTCGCGTGCGAAATAAAGCTGTGCGGCGTTGAGGGCCTTGCCCACCTTGCCTTGGTTTAAAAGCAGGCGGTGAATGTCGAGGCATTCGTAAACAAGCGGTACGTCGCCTCCGTAGAGCGCGAGCGCGCGTTTTGCCAGTGCCAGCATTTCCAGATTGCGCGCGATGACGACGTCAGGGCGTGCAATCCCTTGCAGTTTCCCGCCGAGCGAAAGGCTAGCAAGCACCACGGCCTTCACACGCTGCGGAAATTTTCCGTCTGCGGTCTCGCCGAGTGCGATTGGGCGAACCCCTTCGATATCCGTGAGCTGGTTTTCTCCGCGGCGGAAACCCGCCAGCGTAACCTGCGCGCCGCCTGCAATCAGTGTCAGAACCCGCCGTCGAATGGCGGGATCAGACAGATCGTGCGCGAGATAAAGAACATGGGTCATAAAATCGTCCTGGCTGGGATCTGGACCTGAAAGACGTCGAGGCTCATGCTTGGGCACCAAAAGTCGCTTGCGCTCAATTCAACGCGCAAGCGATCGACTCGGAGAATTGGCATTTGTCGCCGAGCGCGGTGAAGGCGACGCGGTCAACCGTCATTTGTGTGGCGCCCGAATATGAAAAGGCGCCCATCCAGTCCTTGAGCGTATCGGTGCCCCACAGGCTGAAGAAAATCTTCTGCGCATTTTGCGGAATTTTTTTCGGGTCGGTCACTTCATGCACGAGCGTGCCGTTGACGTAATAACGCAGGCGTTCCGGCTCCCAGACAAAAGCGAAGTCATTGAAGCCGGCATCTGCGCCACCGGCCACGGGAACGAGCTTTTCATTGCCGCCCTTACCGGAAATATACTGGTTGAGCTGCACCTTCGCCGAGTTCTTGCCCAGCACTTCGAAGTCGATTTCGTCGTGCGGCTTTTTATCGGTCGGGCCGATATAGGTGAAGAATGCCGAGTTGAGGCCGGAGCCGGTCGCAGCCTTCACACGCGCCTCATAGGTTCCGTAGCGGTATCGTCCCTTGGTCTGGATTTCGCCGCAGGAATACTCGCGGTCGCCGACTTTTCCCTGCTGAAAACCGAGCTGAAGTTGGCCATTTTCCACGCGGGCAAGCTTTTTCGACCAGGTACAGTTCTGGTGCGCACCATTTGACCAGCCGTCCGAGACGTACCAGAAGCTACGGTCCATGGCGTCGAAGTTCTCGACGAAGGAGGCACCGTTGCCTTCCTGAGCCTGGCCTGGTGTTGCAAGTGGCATAGCAAGCAGCAATGCGGAAAGAAGAAGGTGCGGTCGAACGCGCGTCGCAAATTGTGTCATCGGTTCACCTCTGGCGTTGCGAGTAAAGTGTTTCTGACCGGGTGGGCATTGGCGGAGATGCCGGCTTTGTCGCGGAATCGCCAGTGATCTTGCGCTTGCCGCTGCGGCTCCCGGTCAAAAGGGCGTAGAGAGCTGGCAGGTGTTTGCGGACCTGCGTGTTGCTGACGACGAGGATGACAAAAGCCACCAGTGTCGCGCCGACATAGAAGGCAGGATAGAAATCAGGCCCTGCCTTGTTCCAGACCATCCACATCAAAACGAGAAGCGGATAGTGGGCGCAGAAAATCCAGAAGCTCAGGCTTCCCGTCTGCGCAAGACGCTGCCCAAGCCTGCTGCGGATCAACAGGGCGGAAGATGCCCAGAAGCCGATGGCACCGAAAACGGCCAGCAGGTTGCGTGACAGGCTCAGCCAGAAGGTAAATTCCGGTCCGGTGAAATATAGGCCGGTGGCAAGGGCCGCAGAAGCAACGAGTGTCAGAAGCATGATCGGCAAAGCAAAAGGATCAAGCGCTTTGACATCAACCCGATGCAGGGCGAGCGCGATACCGAGCGAGAAACTGAACAGAATCGATTTTTTCTGGACGATGAAGATCGTCACGTCCGGAACGGCGGTGATGAGCAGCAACACGGCAAGTGTCGGTAGCGCAAAACGCCGCATCAGGAATGCCAAGATAGGAGACAACAGAATGCAGGCGAAAAGATCGCGTAAAAAATAGAGCGGTACATTCACGGGCAGCGTTTCGATGGCCATGCCGTGACTGACGATTTCGCGCGGAGTGGCGTTCCAGATATCCGGAAAATAGCCGACGCTGAGGTCAAAATGCTGGAGCAGCATGATCGCCAGAAACAGCGCTCCGTTCCACAGCAGAAACGGCAGCAGCACCGTTTTCGACTTGGACCGTATCGTAGCAGGATAGTCGAATTCACTCATTCCGCGACGGAACAGCAAATAGCCGGAGATCGCGCTCAGGCACGGCACACCGATCCGAAACAGGGCGTCGCCGAGAAAAACGCGAAGCCAGTCGAAGAAGCCATAGAGACCCAGAAACGGGCTCGTGTCGGGATCGTGCGGCACATGGACAAACACGATTCCGGATATCAGCAATATACGCATCAGGTTGATACGGGAGGATAGGTTCTGATCGACCGTCACATCAGTCACCCCTATTTATGCGGCGTCCACCCACGCCGCGTTGCAACCAGAGCGAACCTAAGTCCGCCTGGCAAAGTCTGTTTTCGACTTGAGGGTAAAATGTGGCGACGCAGGAAAAAGACAAGCTAAGATTTTGTGGGTAATTGTCTGTCTTTTTCCGATTTTTATAGGAAAAATTATATTAAGTATCTGAATTAAAACGTTTTGTTTTTATTTTTATTGCAGGTCGAAAATTGCTGTCGCGCAATGAATTATCATCCGTCATAATGTTGCAATGCAAAAAACACACCTGTTTCGTCACGCTTCTGTGAAGGCGTGCGCCGCGAACAGGGGGTGTTCGCGGCGAAAATGGGGCGCAGGCAAGATGCTGTTTTTAACTCTGGGTTGCGGGTTCTCGCGTACGTCGCGCTTTGACCATGCCGAGAATTTTTTGCAGCAAGGCTCGTTCTGTCAGGATAACGAGGACACCGTAGATCAGCCCGCCTGCGGCCGCGCCGACGAGAACCTGCAGGGTTGCTCCCTGAATGCGATCACCCATAAACTCAAGCAGATAACGCACACAAATCGCCATCACCAGCGCCGAGATCATAGGCCTGCTGCTGACATAAAGACCGCTGAAAAACGGGGTGTCGCTGGCCTTGAAGACCGCCCAGGAATAGGCGACGAGGGTGACGGCGTTGACAATGCAAAGCCAGACCATAGCGTCGATCAGGGTGCCGTAAAGTGCTGCGATCCAGACCGCCGCCGTGGTGACAACGGCGCGAATCGTCGCCGACCAGAACAGGACACGTCCGTACCCGGCGCCTTTCAGATAGGGAATGAAAGTGCTGCAGGGCGTCAGGATCGCCTTCGAAAGGGCCAGCAGTCCAAGGACGGGCCAGGCATAAGCCCAGTTCGGGCCGAAGATCACCAGCATGGCGGGTTCGGCGACAGCCCAAAGACCGAACATCATGGGGGCGAGCAGCACGGTCAGCACCTGCGTGCTGAACATCAGCGCATCGCGCCGCCGCTGCGGGTCGTCCATCATTCGACTGAAAGCCGGAAAAAGCACGCCCATGACGGCAGACAACACGACCTGGTTGGGTATGCTGGCGAACCGGTTGGAAGCAGAATATGCGCCCGCGTCGGCAAGCCCGAGATGTCTGGCAATGATGACCATCGGCGACTGAAAGGTGACGAAATTGGCGATTTCGGAGCCCATCAGACCAGAGCTGAAACCAAGAAGCGGCACCAGTCGACGTGGTTTCATGACAAAGCGTGGGCAATAATGAGACACGGCATAAAGGCCGATCAGTCGTATCAGGGCCGCGGCAAAAAGCTGGATGATCAGCGCCCAGACGCCGAAACCCATGAAAGCGAGAGCCACAGCAACCACCGCAGCAATGCTTTCCGAAAGCATGCTCCAGACGGCGTCCTTGCTGAAATTCATGCGCCGGGCAAGAAGCGAATAAGCGACATCGCCCGCCAATTGCAGCGGAATGAGAAAGGCCATGATGCGCAGCAGATAAGCACTTTCCACGGCGCCGAGCAGTCCGCCGAAGAACTCTGCCCAGGTGTATAGGATGGCAGCCATGGTGCAGGAAATGGCGAGATTGGCCCAGAAGACAGTATGGATCGTGTCCATATCCTCTTCTTTTTCGACGATCAGAGCGGAGGTCAGCCCCGCTCCGGCTATCATGGTCAGAAATTGTACGACGGTTAAGCCGACAGCAACAACGCCGAATTCTTCGGGCGACAGCAATCGCGCCAGAATGGGAACCGTGACAAATTTAAGCCCGAATGTCCCTGTTTTTGACAGGACGCTCCATCCGACATTCGTGGTGATAGATTTTATATTTGGAGCTGGGGGCATACGTGCATCCTGTTTCTGGAGGCCGGCGAGGGAGGAAAGCCGGTTGGGAGTTGCCGATACCATCGGGTCCGCTGAACAATCGGACCCGAAACTTCTTGATCAACGCAAGGGGCGAAACAATGGCAAGATTTACAGTCGTTATTCCCTATTATCAAAAGCAGCATGGAGTCCTGGGTCGCGCCCTGGCATCGGTGTTTGCGCAGACCTATCAGGACTTCGATCTTGTCATCGTCGATGACGAGTCGCCATACCCGATAGAAAACGAACTCGCTGATCTCACGACAGCCGAGCAGGACCGGATCACCGTCATCAAGCAGGCGAATGCCGGCCCTGGCGGTGCGCGCAACACTGGCCTGGATAATGTTCCGGCGGCAAGTGCCTATGTTGCATTTCTTGATTCCGACGACATCTGGATACCAGATCATCTGAAGAATGCAGCCCACGCGCTCGATACATATGAGGGCGAATGCTATTGGGCTTCCATGCAGGCAAGTGACGAATTTTATTACCATTTCGCCATTTCTGAGCTGGAAAAAAATGAAGGTGCGGCGCGCCTTTCGGAGCGGCCATTGCTGATCGAGCTACCCGATCTTGCGAGTGTCATGCTGCGGAACTGGAGCTTCCTGCATCTTTCCTGCATGGTCATCGGTCGGCGGCTTTTCGAAAACATCCGTTTCGATCCGGCGCTCAGGCTGGCGGCTGAAGACGTGCTGTTTTTTTGCGATTGCATCCTGGCATCGCAACGCACACTGTTGTGTGACGATGCCGGCGCAATGCGTGGTATGGGCGTCAATATCTTCCACAGCATCGACAACACCTCGCCGGAATTTCTGCGGCAGCAGTTCAATACATGGGTTGCGCTCGACACGCTGGAGGGTCGTTTTTCCCGACGCCCTGATGACGTTGCCTCGATCGCTTCCTATAAAAACACGGCACGCAAACAGGCGCTCTGGAGCCAGGCAGGCAAACTGAAACAGCGCAAAGTTCCCGAATTCGGGTTGCTTCTGAAGTGGGCGATTCGCGATCCGGCAATTCTTCGGGCCGCGTTTCAGCTTGGAGCAGGCAAAATTGTCGGTTCTCGCTGAGTGAATTTTCGCCCGTAAGAATTTATATGTTTTTTATCGAGGAGTAACCTCATGAAACCTTACCACTGGGAATCGCATCACGGCAATTTCGGTGACGATCTCAATCTCTGGCTCTGGGATTTCCTGCTTCCGGGCCTGCGCGACGTTCATGACGACGTTCTGCTTGTCGGTGTCGGCACCGTGCTAAACGATGTCCTGCTACCGACCAGACAGCGCAAGCTCGTTATTGGCAGCGGATATGGGTACGGCGCGGTGCCGGATGTCAGTACGGGGCTGTGGGACATTCGTTGCGTGCGCGGCGAAAAAACTGCTGCAAAGCTCGGTCTCGCTCCTGAAATGGGCATTGTAGATCCGGCTGTCATGGTCACCGAGATGCCTGACTTCAAAGGTCTGCCCAAGGTGCACAAGAAAACCTTCGTTCCTCACTGGGAATCGGCGGAGTTCGGCATGTGGGAAACGGTATGCGAACCTGCTGGCCTTACCTATCTCGATCCGCGTGGCGAGGCGAAGTCGGTCATCCGCGCCATCGCACAGTCTGAATTCATCGTCGCCGAATCGATGCATGGCGCGATCCTTGCCGATGCCTTCCGTGTGCCGTGGGTCGCCGTCACGACATCGACTTCGATCAACAGCTTCAAGTGGAGCGATTGGGCAGGCACCGTCGACGTCAAATACGAGCCGCGTTATGTGCCGGTGTCGACACGTGCCGAGGCAGCCAAGAAGGGGTCACGTTTCTGGGGCATGAATTTCCCACCACCAGCACCGGTCGCCGTCGTTGAACACGAGGTTGCGGTTAGGGATGAGGGTGATGTGCTGGTGCGCGAGCAGCCGGTGCAGAAACCGCTCCGCAAGCTAGCCAAGCAGGTGCTTGCCGCACCCTCGACGCTGGCGCTCTGGCAGGCCAGCCGGGCGGAACCTCGTCTTAGTCCCGATGGCAGGCTGGAGGAACGCAAGGAGCGTTTTGCAGCGGTGCTCGAAACGATCAAGCGCGATTATCTTTAAATTCGTCTGTAGGAATCAAAGAAAAAGCCGGTGGGGTAACCACCGGCTTTATTGCGTCAGGATATGGGGGTTCCGGTCAGCAGGTACCGAATGTCGCTGATCTGTTGCGGGGATCGGCGGAACCGCGCCGTCTTGTCCTTCCAGATGCCGCTTGTGATGGCGGGGACGGCAGGCAAACGGCTGAGCGCATGGCCAAGCGCCCCACCCATGCCCTTCTGCTTTTTCGTATCGAGGAAATGGCGCAGCTCAAACTTGCTGCGAATATGCCTCTCATGCTCGCGCAGAACAGCTTTTTCTGCGGCAGAAAGATTGGCGGCGGCAAGGATAGCCCTGTCGGCCTCGTATAGCAGACGCAAATCCTCCGTGCGATGTCGGCCACTCAGGGAGTTGCCGCGTACGATTGCGCCATAACCGCAGTGACGGATCACCTTGTAACGGGCGCCGGCGGCAAGGGCTCTGACATAGAGCTCATAATCTTCGCCGAGACGCATGGCTTCATCGTAACGCAACGCATTCCTGTCGAGAAACGACCTGCGGATGACCGGTTTCAGGAAGCCGGTTTCGCCGCGTTCGACACCGGGCCTGGATATGTTGCCTTCGACGAACTCCTTCAGCGACAAAAAATGCGACTGCGGCTCGAAGCTTTCTGGAACCATCGAGGATGCACCGGCGACTGTCTGCTGAATGAAGGCGATGTTGTCAGCAACCATGTCCCAGTCATCTTCTGCCAGCATGGCGGCAAACCGGCCCTTGAAGAAGAAATCGTCGGCATCGAGAATGCTGATAAGCGGTGCAGAGGAAATGGAGATTGCATGGTTGCGCGCAGCCGACGGGCCACGATTGGTGTCGAATCGCGAAACCTTCAGGCGGCCGGTGCCATCGTCCGTGGCATGGGCCACATCACTGGTTTTATCGGAAGATCCATCGTCTATCACCACAACCTCAGCCACTTCCGGCTCGGCAAGAGCTGAGCGGATAGCAATGGCAATCGTGTCGGCCGCGTTCTTCGCAGCGATAATGACGCAAATGGACTGGGAACCGTTGGCCATTTCATACCCTTCTGCTTCTGCGTTGTGGTGAGGATTTGGCCAGCAGAAAGTGTCAGGGGTGTGGATGCAACCGATAAAAAATTAGGGGTGAGTTTAGAGAGGGGGCTGAATGGTTCAGAGCGGCGCTACATGTCCGTCAATTTGGCGCCGGAATGCGGAACACCCTTGATGCTGTCTGAAGACGCATTTTCAGCACTTCGTTCTCTCTGAAAAGGAGAGGCGTCTCGGAGCTGCTTTTTTTCACGCGCTACAAGAACAAGAATACCGATGAAGTAGCCGACTTGAAGAACAACGGCAGCAATCAGGGTTTGAATAAACGCCGTATAAAACGAGCCATGAATGAAGTAGGTCGCAACCGCAAAGACGAGCAAGGCACCGATCATGCTGACGAAAACACGCGGTGCATACATGGTGCTCTCCTCCCGAGAACGATTGCTCCGTTTTTGGCTGCGAGATTTCATGGCTTTTCTTGACTGAAATATACGATGAGACAGGTGCTGTTTCAACACACTTATACTTCTTCTATCTTCGGGGGCATGAAATTTTGGTAATGTGAATTGGTAAATTCAAACGTAACGGTCGGCGATGTGCTTTGTCCGGCCGTTAATTTCGCGCCGACGCCGGAACCTCAAAATGTAAAAATCCGGTCGAAAATGAAACGTTTAGGCGAAGCTGCACCTGCAGAAGCCACGCATTTCAACCTTTCGCGCCTGCCTCCAGACTTCGTTAACCATATCGCCTTTAAAAAGTCGGGATTGATTCCTCGAAGAGTAGGTGCCCGCGTGACGACGAATTCGGAAATAATCGCCTTCCCGGCCAAAAATCGCATTGCTGATGTAAAACGCTGTGCTGTTATGCTCGATCGTCTGCACGGGGCGGAAGCCAATGATTTCTGGCGAAACGAGTGCCGGGAACTCGCCGCGCACCTGACCCGGATCGGCTATGAGGATGCCGCGATGCGTCAGGAAATCATGGAATTCCAGGAGGCCGTTCAGGCTGAGCTTTGGGCCAATGTACTGGCACCGGAAGCGCGTCGCGACAGCAACTGAGCTCCAATCCGCGCCTCGAGCCCATCGGCGGATATTCGACAGTATTCAAACAAAAAAGCCCGGAATATCGTTCCGGGCTTTTTTGTTGGTTTTCGTAGATATCAGGACGCGCCGCGCGTACGCGCAATGCCGTCGAGAGCCGGTTTGTACTTCGGGTCAAGACGTGCGGCATGGGAATAAGACTTGGCAGCCTTGGCAGTCTCGCCGCGGCGTTCGTAGACCAGTGCCTGGTTAGCCCAGGATTCGGCTATCTTGTCGTCCAGAGAAATGGCGTGGTTGAAATCGGCGAAAGCATTTTCGTCGTCATTGAGTGCAACGTAGGAAAGGCCACGGCCGTTGTAAGGCTCCGGCGACGTCGACGACAACGAGATGGCCTTGGAAAAGTCCTCGATTGCCTGCGCGTGCTGATTGCGAAGCTGATAGATCAAGCCGCGGTTGTGCCAGGCGCGTCCGTCGGTCGTTTCCAGTTCGATTGCACGCGAGAAATCGTTGAAAGCCTCGTTTACACGTCCCGACTGGCGATAGAGATTACCGCGTCCGATCAGGGCAACGTCATAGCTTGGATTGATCTGCAGCGCCGAATTGTAATCCTGCAGGGCCTGCTGCTGCTGTCCCGAGTTACGATAGACAAGGGCGCGGTTCGCATATGCCTGATAGAAGCGCGGGTTGAGCTGGAGGGCCTTGTTGAAGTCCTCGATCGCGCGGCGCGAATCGCCGGAGCGGCCGTAAGCGGAGCCACGAACGTTGTAGCCTTCCGGATCTTGCGGATTGGCGTTGATGACCGATGTCAGCGAGGCGATGTTTTCCTGCGAACCCTGGGCGCGGTCGATCCGGAATACGTCTTCCGTCTGCTTGGACGTGGCGCAGCCTGCAAGGGTTGCAAGCATGGCGCATAGAATGACTGGGGAACGGAACCGTTTGTTGTTCTTTATCGACACCCGGTGCGTGGAGACATCGGAGTTTTTCACAACACAAGCATCAACAGCGGTCATTCGATATGGGTTCCCTCGCACGCCGGTCTCTTTGGACGTCCCCGGCTTCAAACAGAAAAAGCGGCGGCGACAATATCGCCTCCGCCCAACAAGCACTCAAAAACGTCTAAAAGACGGCCTATCAGCGGCCAGCAACCAGACCTTCGCGCTGTGCACGCTTGCGTGCCAGCTTGCGAACGCGGCGAACCGCTTCAGCCTTTTCACGAACGCGCTTTTCTGAAGGCTTTTCAAAGTGATCACGCATCTTCATTTCACGGAAAACGCCTTCGCGCTGCAACTTTTTCTTCAGAACGCGGAGCGCCTGATCAACGTTATTATCGCGGACTAGTACCTGCACGTGAAACACATTCCTTTGGTTTTGGCTATGTTGCTGTGGGAATCTGGGACATTCGCACGCAAACAAGAAAAGTTTGGTTTGGCCACGAAGGCCGTACGATTGAGCGGGCGTATAACAGATAGTTCACCTTAAGTCCAGCTATAAGTCCAAAAGCGCCGGAAAACGCGGCTTTTTGGCACTTCAGCGAGGCATGTCAAAACAAAAGCATGGTCGCGTCGCAAAATGAATATTGCCTGCGATTTCGATTTGTCATGTGTATGATATCGCCGGGCCGGTGTGTCCGACCTTCGATCGTTTTGTCTGGGAGCAGTCTGCGAATGCGCAAATATTCCGTTTTTGCCGTGGCCCGTGAGGCCCTGCGCGGCCACAAGGGCTGGGACGCGCAATGGGCGTCGCCGGAACCTCGCAAGGAATATGATGTCATCATCATCGGTGGTGGCGGTCACGGTCTTGGTGCCGCCTACTACCTTGCCAAGGAGCATGGCATCACCAATGTCGCCGTGCTTGAAAAAGGCTGGCTTGGTGGCGGCAACAGTGGACGCAACACCACCATCATCCGCTCCAATTATCTTTATGAAGAGAGCATGGACATCTACGAGCATTCCCTGAAACTTTGGGAAGGCCTGAGCCAGGATCTCAATTACAATGTGATGTATTCGGCGCGCGGCGTGATGATGCTGTCGCACAATATTCACGACCAGCAGTCGTTCAAACGCCATATCAATGCCAACCGGCTCTATGGAATAGATAATGAATGGCTGACACCGGAGCAGGCCAAGGCATATTGCCCCCCACTCGATATCTCCGGCAATGCTAGATATCCAATCAATGGTGCAGCATTGCAGAGGCGCGGCGGGACAGCACGTCATGACGCCGTCAACTGGGGTTATGCCCGTGCGGCCTCCGATCGCGGAGTCCACATCATTCAAAACTGTGAGGTGACTGCGATCCGCCGTGGGCCGGATGGCGCCGTAACGGGTGTTGATACCAATCGCGGCTTCATCGGTGCAAAGAAGATCGGGGTATCGGCTGCAGGTCACTCTTCTGTCGTTATGGCCATGGCGGACGTGCGGGTGCCGTTGCACTCCAATCCGCTGCAGGCGCTGGTTTCTGAGCCTTTGAAGCCGATTTTTCCCTGTGTCGTCATGTCAAATACGGTGCATGCCTATATCTCGCAGTCGGACAAGGGCGAACTGGTCATCGGCGCTGGCACCGACCAGTACAACTCCTATTCCCAGACAGGCGGCTTGCAGATCATCACGCACACGCTCGATGCCATCTGCGAGTTGTTCCCCATCTTCCGGCGCGTGAAAATGATGCGTCAATGGGGCGGTATCACCGACAACACACCTGATCGATCGGCGATCCAGAGCGTGACGCCGGTGCCCAATCTTTTCGTCAATTGCGGCTGGGGGACGGGTGGCTTCAAGGCAACACCTGGCTCAGCGCACCTGTTTGCGCATCTAATCGCACGTGGTGAGCCACACAGGCTCGCGGCCGGGTTGACGCTCGACCGTTTCCGGACCGGTCGGCTCATCGACGAGGCAGCGGCTGCTGCCGTGGCGCATTGAAGCAAAGGGGAAAACAAGATGCTTCTTATTCGTTGCCCCTATTGCAGGGAAGACCGCTCCGAGTTGGAGTTCCGATGGGCGGGTGAAGCCCATGTCGCCCGACCTGAAAACATCGCCGATATTTCCGACGAGGCTTTCGCGGAATTTTTCTTCATGCGTGACAATGACAAGGGCCTGGTTTTCGAGCGCTGGCGCCACATTCATGGCTGCGGTCGCTTCTTCAATGCTGCGCGAGACACGGTCAGCGACAGATTTTACATGACGTACAAGGCAGGCGAACCGAAACCGGACCGGGAAACGGTTTTGAATGCGCAAAAGGGAAGTCACGAATGAGCGGCGCTTATCGTATCAAGGGAGCAGGTCGTCTCACGCCGGCCAGAACTGCGCGCTTCACCTTCGACGGGAAGATCTATCAGGCGTTGGAAGGCGACACGGTTGCGTCTGCGCTGCTGGCGAATGGTGTGCACCTGATTGGCCGTTCGTTCAAATATCATCGTCCGCGCGGCTTTTTGTCTGCAGGTCCGGAAGAGCCGAATGCACTGATCGATGTTTCCCGCGACAGCCTGCGCAAACAGCCCAATGTGCGTGCGACCGTGCAGGAAGTTTTCGATGGCGCCATCATCGCGTCGCAGAACCGCTTCCCGTCCTTGTCGTTTGATGTCGGGGCGATCAATGATTTCTTTTCACCGATGTTTGCAGCGGGCTTCTATTACAAGACCTTCATGTGGCCGAAGGCTGCCTGGCACAAGATTTACGAACCTCTGATCCGTCGTGCTGCCGGTCTTGGCAATGCGCCGACGGAGCCGGATGCGGATCACTATTCATCCCGTTATGCTCATTGCGACGTGCTGGTTGCCGGTGGCGGTGTCGCGGGCCTGACAGCGGCGCTTGCTGCTGCAAAGACGGGTGCGAGCGTCATCCTCGCGGATGAAAATGCGGAAGTTGGCGGGGCGCTGCGTTTCGATACGGGAACGGTCATTGATGGTTTGCCTGGCTTTGACTGGGCGCAGAAGGTTTTTGGCGAACTCCGGTCCATGCCGAATGTGCGTGTTCTGACCCGCACCACGGCGTTCGGTTATTACAACCACAATTTTCTGGCTCTGGCGGAACGCGTCACGGATCATCTGGCCGTTCCGGCGAGGCACCAGCCGCGCGAGCGTTTGTGGCAGGTCCGCGCCAAGAAGGTCATACTGGCCGCAGGCGCGATCGAACGCCACATGGTGTTCGCCAATAATGACCGCCCTGGTATCATGCTGGCGTCGGCGGCACGCACCTACCTCAATCACTACGGTGTGGCGATCGGCGAGAACGTTGGCGTTTATACCGCGCATGATTCCGCTTATGAGACGGCATTCGATCTGAAAAAGGCGGGAGTGAAGATTGCCGCTATCGTTGACTGCCGTGAGGCCCCCGATCCGAAGCTTCTGGATGAAGCGAGGGCATTGGGCATCGAGGTGCTGGCGGGGCACAGCGTCTATGACACGGCAGGGCGCTTGCGCGTGTCGTCCATGACGGTCGGTCGCAACGGTGGATCGAACAAACGCAAGATTGCAATTGATGCGCTTGCGGTTTCTGCCGGGTGGACGCCATCTGTCCATCTCTTCTCACAATCGCGCGGAAAACTGAAATTCGATGTTGAGAACCAGCGGTTCCTGCCGGATATCCACGCTCCACAATCCGTTTCGATTGGTGCCTGTGCCGGGACCGACGAGCTGGACGAGTTGATTGCCGAAGCCTCTGCCGCAGGCGGCAGCGCTGCGGAATTTTCCGGCCAGAATGCACGAAGCTGGGCGGGCGGCATGATCGGTGCTGCGGAGGGCGCTGGTGAAGATACGGGCGTCAAGGCATTCATCGATTTCCAACATGACGTTTGCGCCAAGGATATCCGTCTTGCGGTGCGCGAAGGCATGCACTCCATCGAGCACATCAAGCGGTTCACCACAAACGGCATGGCGTCCGATCAGGGCAAGCTTTCCAACATGCACGGCCTTGCCATCGCCTCCGAAGCGCTGGGCAAAGACTTGCCAAAGGTGGGCCTCACCACGTTTCGTCAGCCATACACGCCGGTAACCTTTGGTACTCTCATCAATCATTCACGTGGCGCGCTGTTCGATCCGACCCGCAAGACACCGATGCATGATGAGGAGGCTGCGGCGGGTGCCGTCTTTGAGGACGTTGGCAACTGGAAGCGTGCATGGTTTTTCCCTCGTGCGGGCGAAGACCTCCATGAGGCAATCAATCGCGAGTGCAGGACAGTGCGCGAGACTGTTGGCGTCTTTGATGCTTCAACACTGGGCAAGATCGAGGTGGTTGGGCCTGATGCGGCAAAGTTTCTCAATCTCATCTATACCAACGCCTGGGACACGCTGAAGCCAGGCCGCTGCCGTTATGGCATCATGACCCGTGAGGATGGCTTTGTTTATGATGATGGTGTTGTCGGGCGTCTGGCCGAAGACCGCTTCCATGTAACAACGACAACAGGTGGTGCACCGCGCGTGTTGCAACACATGGAAGACTATCTGCAGACGGAATTCCCGGGACTGAATGTGTGGCTGACGTCTGCGACCGAACAGTGGGCGGTGATTGCCGTGCAGGGCCCGAAAGCCCGCGATGTTATTGCGCCCTTCGTTGAGGGGATCGATCTATCGTCGGAGGCCTTCCCACATATGGCGGTGGCAGAAGGCAAATTTTGTGGCGTCCCAACGCGGCTTTTCAGGGTTTCCTTCACTGGCGAACTCGGGTTCGAAATCAACGTGCCTGCCGATTATGGTGCGGCAGTGTGGCAAACGATCCGGGAACGTGCGGAAGCGGTGGGTGGTTGCCTCTACGGTACTGAAACCATGCATATCCTGCGTGCCGAGAAGGGCTACATCATTGTCGGTCAGGATACGGATGGCACGGTTACACCTGACGATGCCGGTCTCGGTTGGGCGGTTTCCAAGAAGAAGACTGATTTCGTCGGTATACGCGGCCTGAAACGCCCCGACCTTATGCGTTCCGGACGCAAGCAACTGGTTGGTCTTCTGACAAAGGATCCGCAGATTGTGCCGGAGGAAGGCGGACAGATCGTTGCTGACCCGAACCAGCCCAAGCCGATGACTATGCTCGGACATGTGACCTCCGCCTACTGGTCGGAAAACCTCGGCCGCTCAATTGCCTTTGCGCTTGTGGCAGACGGACGGGCGCGTGTAGGCGAGACCCTCTACATTCCGTTGGTCGATAAAACGATTGCCGCAGAAGTCACCGATATGGTGTTCTTCGACAAGGAAGGAGCCCGCCTCAATGGCTGAGACGCATCACGCAAAACGCAAGCTCGTGCTTGAGGATCTTCACGGTGGTTCGCCTGTCGTTTCGCTGAAGCCGGCTGCTCCCGCGTCCCGCATATCGCTTCGGGCGAAGAGTGAAACGGTTGCGGCTCTGTCGGGGGCGTTGGGACTTGCGTTGCCGGAAACATCCAAGACGTCGTCCACTTCGGGCCTGCGTTCGGCACTCTGGCTTGGGCCAGATGAGTGGCTGGTGATCGATCAGGCTGAAAGCGATCTGACAGCGGTGTTGTCTGGAGTTTCCGGCCTGTTTTCGACGACGGACATTTCTCACCGCAATGTTGCGATTATCGTGTCCGGTCCAGGCGCCGAGGCGGCGCTCAACGCCGGTTGCCCGCAGGATCTGTCATTGAACGTCTTCCCAGTCGGCGCCTGTTCACGCACCATTTTTGGCAAGGCTGAAATCGTCTTGCTGCGTGTTGCGGACGATACGTTCCGGCTTGAGTGCTGGCGTTCCTTCGCAGAATATGTTGGCGGTTTGCTGCAGGAAGCGGCAGGGGACGTGGTGGTTTAAAGCCGCCACGTCAGGCACCCCAACCACGCCAATCGATCCATCGCCCATGAAAATCGGCGCGACCGATTTCACGCTTTTCGCCCGAAGGCCAGAGTTGCAGTGTCAAGGAGGCGCCGCCGCGTCTGGTGTCGGCCTCCATCTGCAAACGGGCCAGCGGCGTATCATCTGTTGCGCGTTCGCCGGCTGCCGCAAACATGTCTTCGCCGATCTGCTTTCGCTCTTCCGGCAGATATTGCCAGGCGATTGAATGGAAAACCACGTGAGCTGCGTCATGAAACGATTTGGAAAGTCGTTGCTCGAGCCAATCCAAAGCGTCGGCTTTTTCGATCCCTCCACTGGTTTTAACGGCGATCCGCAAGGCACTTGCGGTGCGTTCAAGCCGATCGGGCTGGTCGGCCCAGATATAGGACATCAGTTGCAACCGATCTTCATGGGAAGAGGGATCAAGCGGACTGATGTCACAGCCCGCACGTTCGAGAATAGTGATCGGGGCAATGCGTGGCGATGGACCTCGCCATTCCGGAATCAGAACAACCTCCGAGTTTTCACCCCATTCAAGCCCGCCGAGACGGTAACGGTAGCGGTCGAACTGCAGGTTCAGTCCCGCACTGGCACCGACCTCGGAAAGTACCAACGATTTGACAGTCAATCGCGCAATCTCGAAAAAGCCCGGAAGCAACGCAGCTGACCTGCGCACTTCGTTCGTTTGTGGTGGAGATTTCAGGCGATCGAGAATAAAGGGGGCGTGAAACCGTAGAGCGCTTTCACATGTATCCCAGAGGGCATCCTCGTCATCCATCGCGATGGCGGTGAGAGGTTCGATCTTCTCGAGCAGGACAAGTGCATGCAAAGCACCAGCAAGGCGCAACGGAAGCGAATCCCCTGTTGAGTCAGGGTCGCTCACCCATGACAGAACTGTGGCTCCGACCTCCGTTTGACGATCCAGCCGCGCAGCGATCAGATTGCACAGCCTTGCCGTGAAAGGGGAGCCAAGACTGTCGCAGGCCTTGGCCTGTCGAAGGAAAGCTCGTCTCACTGCCTCATCATGCATGCATCCGTCTCCTTTGAGTACACGGACATCTTCTCTCAAGCGTTGCCGCTGACGATCGGGTCGACCTGCTCGTCTTCGAAACCGAACCTCCGCATCATCCTGCGATGTTCAGGTGATCCGAGATAGTCGGTGAGCGCTGCATCTATCGTGTTGCGAAGCATGGTGTCGGATAACCGGAAACCGAATGCTCCCCGTGCCGCGGTTTTCTCGGCCGACGGAATTGAGATCGTTTCCAATTCGGACCTGAGTTGCGGATGTTGTTCGAGGAAACCGGTATGCGCCATTGCAACACTGGCATAAGCGTCCGCACGGCCATCACGTACGGCCTGCATCGCCTCGTCGTAGGTTTCGCAAACGATGGTTCTATTCGCAGGGACGCACGCATCGATGGTTGCCCGATGCTGGAGCTGATCACGGATAACGACCATTTTGCGGGAGGCGTCCTGCGCGACAGATCTGTAGCCCGTCAGCTTCGCAGGATTGCCCTTTTTGATGAGGAGCCCATCCGGCAGGGCCCATATGGGGCGACTGAAAGTAGCGATCTTTCGCCGTTCTGCCGTGTCGAAGAGGCCAGTTGTGATGTCCCAGCGATGCGCCGCCAACCCTGGCAGGAGTTGAGAAAATTCGGTTTCGATGAACTCGATAGTGTCTATCCCGAGCGTGTTCAGAACTGTGCGGATCAGTTCCACATCACAGCCGCTAACGTCCCCATTGTGAGACAGGTAGTTGAACGGAGGCTCTATCAGATAGGCAAATCGCATAGCGACCTCCGTTGGTTCCTTGTTCATCTCGCCTGCGTCAGGCGTCGTCCGGCCGGTCTTTTGGATCAAACTGAGTGATCGTCGTCCATCGGGCAGTCAGCGCTGGTTTCTTCTCGTTTTCGATTTCCACAGTAACGTCATAAGTAGTCATCAGCATGGCAGCGCCGCGAAAGCGGGCTTCAGCAAGGGTGAAACGGCCGCGGATGCGTGCCCCGCTTTTGACTGGCGAGACAAAACTGATCTTGTCGAACCCGTAGTTGATGCCCATTGTCTGCTCGCGGATGCGCGGCAACGCATCGTAGTTCATCGCTGAAAGCAGCGAGAGTGTGAGAAAACCATGCGCAATCGTGCCACCGAAGGGGCTCTCTGCTTTTGCCCGTTCCGGGTCCGTATGGATGAACTGCTCATCGAGCGTCGCTTTTCCGAAGGCATCGATCATCCTCTGATCGACGGTGATCCAGTCGGAAACACCAATTTCGGTGCCGACAAAATTCTTCATCTCCGCAAGCGCTATGTCCTTGGCCATGTTTCCTCTTTTACGCCGGTTCGTTGTCACGTTTATAGAGGTTGGCGGGGTTGCCGATCAACTGCGCAGATAAAACACAACCGAACGAGCGGGCAGGAAGGCAGGATTGCCAAAATCCGTGCCGATGGCGCGCCAATCGTCACCTTGCAACGTGAACGGCACGATCTCCCGGCTGCGATTGATCAGCACGGCGAGTTCGCACTCCGCGTCTGTTTCGCGATCGATCGAGGAGAGCACCATGGCAAAGGCTGGGCCCTGCGGATTTTCCCAATCCGCAACGGACATGGTCTCCCCAGTTGCGGCCAACCACGAAACATCGCCATAGCCGCTAAAGAAATCCGTGTCGGCGAATACGGAAAACCGTTTGCGAAGAGCTGAAATAAACGCCGTGTGATCGATCAGCTCAGGGTCAAGCGACGCCCAATCGACCCAGGTGATATTGTTGTCCTGACAATAGGCATTGTTGTTGCCGTGCTGACTGCGTCCACCCTCATCACCGGCGGTGAGCATGATTGCGCCACGGCTGACAAAGAGTGTGGAGAGGAGAGCCTTTACATCTCGGATGCGCGCATCCCGAACCTGCGGATCGTTGCTTAGTCCTTCGAAACCATTGTTCCAGGAATAGTTTTCGTTATGGCCATCGCGATTGCCTTCGCCGTTGGCCTCATTGTGCTTGTTTTCGTGGCTGACGAGATCGAACAGCGTGAAACCATCGTGGGCTGCAAGGAAATTGACGCTGCGGGTTTTTGTCCGGTTATGGCGGGAAAAAATGTGGGAAGAACCAGACAGTGCATCGGCTACTGCGCCGGTTGTGGAAAGATCGCCGCGCCAATAACGGCGCATATCGTCACGCGCCCTGTCGTTCCATTCCAGAAAACTCTCCGGGAAGTTGCCAAGCTGATAGCCACCGGGCCCGATGTCCCAAGGTTCGGCAATCAGCAGCCGGTCATGAAGCGCCGCGTCCGAATGCATGGCTGCGAGCGTTGCGCTTGCCATATCAAAGCCCTTGGCCGTTCTCCCAAGAACTGGCGCCAGGTCAAACCGGAAACCATCTATGCCGGCATTCAGGACGAAATGCCTCAACGTGTCCACGATGAGTTGACGGATGTAGGGATCGTCGCAGGCGACCGTGTTACCTGTGCCGGTATCGTTCACCAGTGTGCCAGGGTCGTCAGGCTGGTGGCGAAAGGCCGTGAGATTGTCTAGGCCGCGCAACGAGAGTGTCGCGCCAAGGCGGTCACTCTCGCCGGTATGATTAAAGACGAGATCGAGGATAACGCCGATCCCTTCGCCATGCAGTACAGCGACCGTATCCCGCAACTCCTGCACACCGCCGGGGCAAAGGCGAGGGTCGATTGCCATGAACCCGATAGGGTTATAACCCCAGGCGTTTGCAAGGCCGAGTGGGGGCAGATGCCGCTCGTCAATCCAGGCGGTGATCGGCATCAACTCGATGGCGTCGACACTAATCCTCTTCAAATGGGCAATGATGGCGGGGTGGGCGAGGGCCGCAATCGTGCCGCGTTTTGCCTTGGGCACATCTGGATGGAGCGCTGTAAAGGCTTTGACGGACAGTTCGTAGATCAGTCCGCCAGGTGAAAAATGCACCGCTTTGCGTTTAACCGGTTCATGACGGCCAAGAATTGCCTTGGGCATCACCGGCGCCGTGTCTTGTCCAAACGCATAAAGGGCGGGGTCATGACGGAAAGGGCGATCAATCTCCGTGGCGGACGGATCGAGCAGCAGTTTCGACGGATCGAACCACAAACCGTGGTCGGGTGCGTAAACGCCGTGAGCGCGGTAGCCGTAACGCAACCCGGGTTGGACATCGGCCACAAAAAGCTGGTGTAGATCGTTTTCGCCCCGCCTCATCGGCAGCCGGCCCGTCTCCGTGTTGCCGGTCTCATCGAACAGACAAAGCTCGATCTGTGAGGCATGCCGGGAATAGACCGTGAATTCCGCTCCGTCTTCCGTCAGATGAGTGCCTTGATGGAAAACGGCCGATTTCTGCATGGTCATATTCTCCGGGCGATGGATGTCTCCTCCCCCCCCCCGAAAGGAGGGAGGAAATTGAGGACGCTCAGGTCGTTTTCAGGTAATCACGCTCGGGGCGTCGCGACCGGTATGCGCCTTGATGCCAGCAATCGTATCGGCGACAGCAATCAGGTCAGCCAATGCCTCCTGCGTTTCGATGCCATGGCGCGCCGCGTCCGGTTCGTAACGTTCGACATAGAGACGCAAGGTTGCACCCGCCGTGCCCGTGCCAGAGAGGCGCAACACGATGCGAGAGCCACCTTCGAACAGGATGCGGATGCCTTGGTTCTTGCTGACCGACTGATCGACTGGATCATGATAGGCGAAGTCGTCGGCCGCCTTGACCTTCAGATTTCCGTAGCTGGTGCCCGGAAGCGTTGCGAGTTTTTCGCGCAGCGTCGCAACCAGCGTGTTGGCCGCGTCGGAATCGACTTCTTCATAGTCGTGACGGGAATAGTAGTTCCGGCCGTATTCTGCCCAATGCTTCGTGACGATGTCCTTCACGCTTTCTTTGCGCGCGGCAACGATGTTCAGCCAGAAAAGCACAGCCCAGAGACCATCCTTTTCGCGAACATGGTTGGAGCCGGTTCCGAAGCTTTCTTCACCGCAAACCGTCACTTTACCCGCATCGAGAAGGTTGCCGAAGAACTTCCAGCCGGTCGGGGTCTCGTACATGCCCAATCCAAGCTTCTCGGCAACCCGGTCGGCTGCAGCGCTGGTCGGCATTGAACGCGCGATGCCGGAAATGCCCGCTGCATAACCGGGCGCAAGTTTGGCATTGGCCGCGATGATGGCAAGCGAGTCTGATGGCGTGACGAACATGCCTTTGCCGACGACCATGTTGCGGTCGCCGTCACCATCGGAAGCCGCGCCGAAATCAGGGCCTTGCGGGCTCATGACGTCGTCGTAAAGCTCCTTGGCATGCACGAGGTTGGGATCTGGATGATGGCCACCGAAATCCGGCAGCGGGATTTCATTACGGACGGAACCTTTCGGTGCACCGAGGCGCTTCTCGATGATCTCGACGGCATAAGGACCGGTGACCGCGCTCATGGAATCGACGACCACCTTGAAACCGCCCGCGATAAGCTGGCGGATGGCGGCGAAGTCGAACAGCTCTTCCATCAGGAGCGCGTAGTCGGCGACGGAATCCATCACCTCAACGGTCATGCCCTCGACCTTGAAGCTGCCGATCTTGTCGAGGTCGACATCCGCAGCATCGGAAATCTTGTAGCTGTTGATGACTTTTGAACGGGCAAAGATCGCATCGGTGATCTTTTCTGGCGCCGGGCCACCGTTGCCAATGTTGTACTTGATGCCGAAATCTTCGTTTGGTCCGCCCGGATTGTGGCTGGCGGAAAGCACGATACCACCGAAGGCCTTGTATTTACGAATGATGTTGGAGGCCGCAGGCGTCGAGAGAATGCCGCCCTGACCAACCAGAACCTTGCCGAAGCCGGCGGCGGCGGCCATCTTGATCGCCTTCTGGATCACTTCGCGGTTGTAGTAGCGACCGTCGCCGCCGATCACTAGCGCCTGGCCTTCAAAGCCTTCGAGTGAATCGAAAATCGACTGGATAAAGTTTTCCGCGTAATTTTCCTGAGCGAAGACCGGCACCTTCTTGCGCAGGCCGGATGTCCCCGGCTTCTGGTCCTGATAAGGTGTCGTCTGGACGGTTTTTAGCATGTTTCAATGGCCTTTCGAGATAAGCTGGTTGTAAAGCGCGGCATAAAGGCCGGCGCTTTTTTCCCAGGAAACATCGGATTTCATTCCCTGCTTCTGCATCTGCATCCACAGTTTCGGATCTTGGTAATAACGGACGGTTCGGCGGATCGCCTGCCTCAGACCGTCCAGGGTGATGGGAGAAAATTGCACGCCCGTCGCCGCCTTCTGGGCAAGAGCCGCATGGTTGGCATCGATGACTGTGTCGGCGAGTCCACCGGTTCGTGCCACGACCGGAATGCAGCCGTAACGAAGGGCGTAAAGCTGGGTCAGTCCGCATGGCTCGAAGCGTGAGGGAATGATGATCGCATCGCAGCCGGCCTGCATCAGATGGGACAAGGGCTCGTTATAGCCGATCGCAACTCCAACGCGGCCCCGATGGCGCGATGCCGCAGCAAGGAGCGCGCCTTCGAGGGCGACATCGCCGGCACCAAGCACGACGAGGCGCCCGCCAAGCGACACGATGTCGTCAACAGCTTCCGCCATCAGGTCCAGACCCTTTTGCCAGGTCAGGCGCGAGATGATGCAGAAGAGAGGGCTGTCATCGTGATCGATCCGGAAATGTTCAGCCACCGCCTGCTTGTTGAGCTGACGGTTTTTAAGGTTGGCGGCGGAGTAATTATCGTGGATCAGATGATCCGTTGCCGGATTCCAGACGTCTGCATCGATGCCGTTGACGATGCCGTGCAGCGCGTGGGAGCGACTGGCGATAACGCCTTCCAGCCCCATTCCGAATTGCGGCGTCAGTATTTCTTCCGCATAGGACGGGCTTACGGTGCTGAGGGCGGTGGCCGCCTGCAAACCGCCTTTCAGGAAGCTGACGTCGTTATAATATTCGATGCCGTCGACGCCGAAGGCATGCACAGGCAGACCGAGCTGGCTGAAGATGTTGGCGCCGAACTGACCTTGAAATGCGATGTTGTGGATGGTCAGCAGGCTCGGAATTTCAGGCGTTTCGGCGTAGCGCATATAGACCGGCGCCATCGCGGCCTGCCAGTCGTGAGCATGCAGAAGGTCAGGACGCCAGCCGGGAAGCTCTCCGGCGCCGATCCGGGCAGCGGCGAGCGACAATGCAGCAAAGCGCTTCCAGTTGTCCGGGTAGTCCTTGCCGGTCTGGTCGAGATAGGGGCCGCCGGAGCGTTCATAATAGGCCGGGGCATCGAGGATCAGCAGGTCGAGGCCTTCGTGATGAACTTCCAGCACATCGGCCTTTTCACCCAGAAGATCGGTGAATTCATAACATTTGACCGGATCTTTAACCGTGCTTTTGACGGCCGGATATCCGGGTATCAGCGTCCGGGTTTTAATGCCGAAGGCGTCGAGAGCAATGGGAAGCGCGCCGGCAACATCGGCGAGCCCCCCGGTTTTGATCAGGGGGTAAATTTCGGATGAAACCGAAAGAATATTCATGGGTGCTACAAATCCAGCTTGTCGATCATCGATTGGGTAATAAGGCAAATGCCGTTTTCGGTGCGGCGGAAACGTTTCGCATCGAGTTCGGGGTCTTCTCCAACAATCAATCCTTCCGGAATGACCACGCCATGGTCGATGACAACATTCTTAAGCTGGGCATGTCGCCCGATTTTCACACTCGGCAGTACTACGGCATTCTCAAGGCGGGAGTATGAATTGGCGCGAACACCTGTGAATAACAGGCTGCGCTGAAGCGCTGCGCCAGAGATGATGCAGTCGCCCGATACGACGGAAGATACCGCCGAGCCACGACGATCTTCATCGTCATGCACGAACTTGGCCGGCGGCGTAATTTCCGCATAGGTCCAGATCGGCCAGGATTTATCGTAGATATCGAGATCCGGCACCACGTCTGTCAGGTCGACATTGGCCTGCCAATAGGCATCGATGGTACCGACGTCGCGCCAGTAGGGGCCATGCTCGAAATCGGAGCGAACGCAGGAGGAGGCGAAACGGTGCGCGACGGCTTTGCCGTGGGCAACGATGTAGGGAATAATATCCTTGCCAAAATCGCGGCTCGATGTTGGATCGGCAGCATCGCGGCGAAGCGCGTCCATCAGAAACTTCGTGTGGAAGACATAGATACCCATCGAGGCCAGCGCGAAGTTTTCATTGCCTGGAATGCCCGGTGGATCAGCAGGTTTTTCGATGAAATTGATGATCTCGTCTTTTTCGTTCACGTGCATGACGCCGAAGCCTGAGGCTTCCTTGCGTGGTACCTCGAGGCAGCCGATCGTCACGTCTGCACCCGAATCGACATGCTGCTGTAGCATGTATTCGTAGTCCATCTTGTAGATGTGGTCGCCGGCCAGGATGACCATATATTCGGGGCCATAGGGCTCGATGATATCGATGTTTTGATAGACTGCATCGGCCGTGCCTTCATACCATTGCGTTTCGGAAACGCGTTGGGAGGCGGGCAGAATATCAAAGCTTTCGTTTCGTTCGGGACGGAAGAAGTCCCAGCCGCGCTGCAAATGGCGGATCAGCGAATGTGCCTTGTATTGCGTGGCAACGCCGATACGACGGATACCGGAGTTGAGCGCGTTTGACAGCGCGAAGTCGATGATGCGGGCCTTGCCACCGAAGTAGACCGCTGGTTTTGCTCGCCGGTCCGTCAGTTCTTTCAGGCGGCTTCCTCTTCCGCCTGCGAGGACATAGGCCATTGCATCACGCGCCAAGGGCTGAACTCTCTTTTCTGACATGTCTTGTCCTCCCGTTTGTTGTTCCCGTCAGTTTTCCGGCTCGAGCATGATGGTTGCCAGCGGTGGCAGCACGATCATCGCTCCGATTTGCCCGCCGGCATCCACAGCCTGGACGCGTCCGCCATTTCCTTTGCCGCTGCCGCCGTAGATTTCGGCATCGGTGTTGAGAATTTCCCGCCAACGTCCGGCAGAAGGTAGCGGCACATAATAGCTTTCCCGATAAACCGGCGTCAGATTGCTGATCACCGCGACTGGCTTCTCGCCGGGTGCCTTGCGCAACCATGCGAAGACGGAGTTGTCGTGGTCCTCGACGACCAGCCACTGGAACCCGTCTGGTTCGCAGTCGCGCGCATGCAATGCCGGTTTGGAGCGATAGGTGAAATTCAGGTCTCGCACGAGGCGGCGCATGCCCTCGTGCATCGGGTATTGGCGCAGGTTCCAGTCAAGCGAACCCTTCTCGCTCCATTCGCTCCACTGTGCAAATTCCTGTCCCATGAACAGCAGCTTCTTGCCGGGGTAACCCCACATGAACGCATAATACGATCTGAGGTTCGCAAATTTTTGCCAGTCGTCGCCGGACATCTTGGCAATCAGCGAGCCCTTGCCATGCACGACTTCGTCATGGCTGAGCGGTAGCACGAAATTTTCACTGAAGGCGTAAAGCAGTCCGAAGGTCAGTTCCTGATGGTGGAATTTGCGGTGCACCGGTTCACGCGAGAAATAGCTCAGCGTGTCGTGCATGAAGCCCATGTTCCACTTGAAGCCGAAGCCCAGGCCACCTTCATGAACGGGCTGTGAGACTTTGGGCCAGGACGTGGATTCTTCCGCAATCGTCATGACACCGGGATGGGTGCCGTACACCAGCGAGTTCATTTTCTGCAGGAAACGGACGGATTCCAGATTTTCACGGCCGCCATATTCGTTCGGTATCCACTCGCCTTCCTTGCGAGAATAATCAAGGTAGAGCATCGATGCCACGGCATCGACGCGCAATCCATCGAGATGGAATTTCTCGGCCCAGAAAAGCGCGTTGTTGATGAGGTAAGACATGACCTCAACGCGGCCGAAATTGTAGATCGCGGTGTTCCAGTCCGGATGGAAGCCCTGACGTGGATCGGCGTGTTCATAAAGCGCGGTTCCGTCGAACCAGCGCAGGCCATGTTCGTCTGTGGGGAAATGCGCCGGCACCCAGTCGAGAATGACACCAATACCAACCTTGTGAGCACCGTTGACGAACCTTGCAAACCCTTCCGGATCACCAAATCGGGCAGAAGGCGCGTAAAGGCCTGTTGTCTGGTAGCCCCACGAAGGATCGAATGGATGTTCGGAAATCGGCAGAAATTCGATGTGGGTAAAGCCCATATCGGTGCAGTAGGGGATCAGTCTTGCTGCAAGTTCGTCCCAGCTCAGGAAGGTACCGTCATCGCGTCGTTGCCATGAACCGGCATGCACCTCGTAAATACTGATCGGCTGGCGTCGCTGGTCGACTGTTGCCCAATGTTCGCGGTGCGCGTGGTCTTCCCATTGCTGAGTAAGTTCCAGGGCTGTCACCGAGGCGTTTTTGGGACGAAGCTCTGCTTTTCGTGCAAAGGGGTCAGCCTTCAGCGGCAACAACTCGCCATTGGCGCCGACGATTTCGAACTTGTAAGCGCAGCCTGCATAAACATCAGGTGCAAAAATCTCCCAGATGCCGGTGTCCTTGCGAAAACGCATGACGTGTCGGCGGCCATCCCAATTGTTGAAATCGCCGACAACGGAAACCCGCCGGGCATTGGGCGCCCAGACCGCAAAGTGAAAACCTTCAACTCCTTCGAGTTTCAGCGGGTGTGCACCCATCTTGTCGAAGAGGCGCAGATGCGACCCCTCGCGAACGAAATAGTCGTCCATCGGACCAAGAACGGGGCCGAAGCTGTACGGATCGGTTACAGCCCATTCCGCATCATCGCGACAGGCACGGTAGCGGATCGGCTGGCGCGACGGCAGGTCGACCAAGCCCTCAAAAAAACCATCGGTATCGATGCGCTTCAGCTCTCCGGCGATATGACCGTCCAGCCGCATCACCGTCACTTCTTCGGCGCCTGGAATAAAACAGCGCGCAACGAAATTTCCCGGCGTTCCGTGAACGCCGAGAATTGCAAAGGGATTGGAGTGCAAACCGCTCTTGATTGCCTCTATTTCAGCCTGTGTTACCTCACCAGTTTTTTTCTCGTCGGCCGAATTGAGCGGTTTTTTCATCAGGCTCTCCAGATTTCTGACGCATATTGCCGGATTGTCCGGTCGGATGAGAACCAGCCCATGCGTGCGGTATTGCGGATGGTTTTGGAATACCAGGCTGTGGGGTCGCCCCAGATCGTGTCGACCTCGCGTTGTGCCCGCGCATAGTCGTCGAAGTCGGCGGTGACCATGAACCAGTCGCTGTTATAGAGACCGTCCATCAGTCCGGAGAAACGTGAGCGGTCATCGGGCGAGAAAACACCGGAAGCGATCGATGAAAGCGCCTGAGACAGTTCCGCCGAGCCCTCGATGATGGCGCGTGGATTGTGACCGTCAGCACGTGTTTTCGCGACTTCTTCGGCGGTCATGCCGAAAATGACGATATTATCGGCACCAACGTGATCGCGCATCTCCACGTTCGCCCCGTCAAGCGTGCCGATGGTGAGGGCGCCATTCAGAGCGAATTTCATGTTGCCGGTGCCGGATGCTTCCATGCCGGCAGTGGAAATCTGTTCCGAGAGGTCGGCGGCGGGAACCATGATTTCCGCCAGCGAGACGTTGTAGTTCGGAATGAACACGACTTTCAGCAGCCCGCGCACGGCCGGATCATTGTTGATGACACGAGCGATATCATTGGCGAGTTTGATGATGAGCTTGGCGTTGTGGTAACTTGGTGCGGCCTTGCCGGCGAAGAACTTCACGCGCGGCACCCAGTCAAGCTCCGGATGAGAGCGGATCTGGTCGTAAAGCGCCACCGTTTCCACGAGATTGAGAAGCTGCCGCTTGTATTCGTGAATACGCTTGATCTGGATGTCGAAGATTGCGGATGGATCGACACGGATGCCCATGCGCTGTGCAACCGTGTTTGCCAGTCGAACCTTGTTCAAACGCTTCACTTCGGCAAACTTGTCGCGGAAGCTCGAATCTTCCGCGAATCTGTCCAGCGCCGTCAGCTTCTCCGCATCGTCGAGGAACTCGTCGCCGATTGCCTCGCGGATGAGCCCAGTCAGGCCGGGGTTACATTGCATCAACCAGCGGCGGGGCGTGATGCCGTTCGTCTTGTTGTTAATGCGGTCGGGATAAAGATTATGGAGGTCTGCGAAGACCGTTTCCTTCATCAGATCGGTGTGCAGTGCCGAAACGCCGTTGATCGAGTGGGAACCGATGAAGGCGAGGTTGCCCATGCGGACCCGTCGCTCGCCAGTCTCATCGATAAGGGAGATGGCGCGGATCTGTTGATCGACCATCTTCTTTTCCTTGCGGGCAAACACCAGCGTATTGGCGTTGATCGCATAAATGATCTGCATGTGGCGTGGCAAAAGTCGCTCGAGCAGCGGGACCGGCCAGCTTTCCAGCGCTTCGGGAAGCAGCGTGTGGTTGGTGTAGGAGAAGGTGCCCTGCGTGATTTTCCAGGCCTCCTCGAACTCCAAGCCATGGACGTCGCAGAGCAAACGCATCATTTCGGCAATGGAGATGGCCGGATGGGTGTCGTTGAGCTGAATGGACACCTTGTCAGGCAGCGATGTGAAGTCCGGATACTGCTGTAAATGGCGACGCAGGATGTCCTGCAGGGATGCGGACGAGAAGAAGAACTCTTGTCTCAGACGTAGTTCCTGACCGGCTGGCGTGGCGTCTGCGGGATAGAGAACACGCGTCAGGCTCTCGGCTTTGTTGCTTTCGCGCAGTGCGCCGATGTGGTCGCCTGCATTGAATGCAGCGAGCAGGATCGGGTCAATAGGTTGAGCCGACCAGAGACGCAGCGTGTTGACGCGGGTGCCGCGCCAACCGACAACAGGTGTGTCCACTGCCATGGCAATGACGCGCTCTGCAGGCTTCCACACGAAGCGCTGCGGTTCTTCGTATCCGCCAATGGTTTCGACTGAGCCACCAAAGCCAATTTCGTAGGAGCTTTCGCGGCGTTCGAATTCCCAGGGGTTACCGTGAGCAAGCCAGGTTTCTGGTAGCTCAACCTGCCAGCCATCGGCCATCTGCTGACGGAAAAGCCCGTGCACATAGCGGATGCCATAACCATAGGCGGGGATGTCGACCGTTGCCATGGATTCCATGAAACAGGCGGCCAAACGTCCAAGGCCACCATTGCCGAGGGCAGCATCCGGCTCCAAACCCGCGATGACATCAAGATCAACGCCGAGGGACGACAAGGCGTCCTTGATTTCATGCATCAGGCCGAGATTGGAGATTGCGTCGCGCATCAGACGACCGATCAGAAACTCCAGCGACAGGTAATAAACGCGCTTGGAATTGTCCTGGTAGGCCTTGCGGGTGGATTCCATCCACTTGTCGATGATGCGGTCGCGAACGACGAGGATTGTGGCCGTCAGCCAGTCGTGAGGCTTGGCAACCTTGACGTCCTTGCCGATACGATAGGTCAGTCGCTCGATGATTTCGTTGGCCATGATCTCCGGGTTGGAGCTGCGCGGCGCGGGACGAGGGAGGTCGTTGGTGGCGAGTTTGTTGATCATTGGTCGGTCAGCACCTTGGTGGGAGGAGAGGGTCTGATTGTGTCGATCCGGCTTACCTGTAACGGTGCCAGTTTATGCATCGATATGGAGGTGTGGCAACAGCGTTTTTTTTGGAAAGATGAAGAGCTTAATATTGGAAAAGAAAGCTTTTTCTCGTAGGCTCGCGAGATTATGCCCGGCCGGTGCGTTGGACGATTTCAGTTCCGCCACCTTGGCGCATCTGTCCGGAAAATCATTGGTGGAGTGAAAAAACGGCGGACGTAACGCTTTGCGGATGCCCGTTGTGCCGGAACTTTATCGTCCACAGAGCTGTCCGGCATCCCATCATGCCGGTTCGAAGTTTTCGGCAGTCATTCCGCAGGCGCTGATCCTGACGACGGTATTGGGTGGTACGACACACCAGGGTGCGGCGTCGAAAGAAAAAGGCTCGGAACTGATGGCGATACCGTCTTCAAGCGCACGCCAATAGAGCGATGGCGGCGTCGCGTCGCTCGACCAGCGGAATGCGTGCAGGCAGTCCCCATCCATGAGCACCGCGCTGAAGCGCAATGCCGAGGTAACGCCGCCGGCAATCATCTTTTCCCGACAGAGTTTAAGGGCTCTGGCGATTGCCGATACCGGATCTTCTTGCAGGTTATGGCCGGCCGCAATCAGGAAGATTGCTTCGCTGTCGCCGGTGCCGCGTCTGGCAGAATAGATGTGATCTGGAATGAGAGAATCGACATCCCGCCTTATCCGCTCATAACCGCCGATCTGGCCGTTATGCATGAAAAGATGTCGGCCAAGGGAGAAGGGATGGCAATTGGCACGGGACACTTCGCCTGACGTCGCTGAACGGACGTGCGCCATGAACATTCCGGAGCGGATCTGATGGCAGAGGGCTGCAAGATTGGCGTCAGACCAGGCAGGCCGCGTATCACGAAAGACGCCGGGCGCGCCGCGTTCTCCATACCAGCCAATGCCACAGCCGTCGCCGTTGACGACGGTCTTGGCTTCTCGCGCCGCCATTGATTGGCTGACAAGCGAGGCCTCTGGCTCGATCAGAAGGCTGTCGAGCCAGACAGGTTTGCCCGAATAGGCGAAAAGGCGGCACATTTTACGCGGCTTTGTGAAGTGCGCCGCCTTCCAGTGCGAACCTGACGGCCGCCTTTGCGTGAATTTCCGTCGAGTCGTAGCCCGGCAACGGCAATGAGTTCGGATCGATCAGAAGTGAAATTTCAGTGCAGCCCAGGATGATCGAGTCGACACCCAATCCACGCGCCTTCTCAATGATGTCGAGATATGTCTGACGTGACGTTGCTTTGACCTCGCCACGGCATAGTTCGCTGAAGATGATGTCATGGACAGCAACCCTGTCTTCCAACTCCGGCACGAAGACCTCGATGCCATTTTGGCGCATGCGGTCGGTGTAGAAACCATGCTCCATCGTATAGCGTGTTGCGAGAAGCAGCGGCTTGCTGCGGCCGTCAGCTTTCAGAGCTGCAGCGGTCTCGTCGATGATGTCGATCAGAGTGACGCCTGACATCTTTGCCACGGTGTCTGCGACAAGATGCATGGTGTTGGTGCAGATCAGTACACAGTCCGCACCTGCATTGGCCAGGCGGGCGCCGGCCGCACCGAGGAGCGCGCCAGCCTCATCCCAACGATCTGCCTTTTGCAGCGCAACCACCTGGGAGAAATCAAGCGAATGCATGACGAGATCAGCCGATACCAGGCCGCCGCAGCTTTCGCGCACTGCCTCATTGATGAGCCGGTAATAGGTTGCCGTCGATTCCCAGCTCATGCCGCCGATCAGGCCGATCCGTTTCATTATGTCTTCCCTCGGTATAATTCTCGATTGGCGCCCATGATGCCATTCATCTTATGGGAGTTTGATGCGTTGTTCGCCGCGTAATTACTGGTTCACGCATTCTATTTGCTCATTGAATTTAAAATGTGCAATTGATTTGCGCCATGAAGAAATCTGACGCATCATCGAAACATGATTGATGACCGTGACCGTCGCATTCTTGCGATTCTCCAGCAAAATGCCGAAACGCCGCTCGCCGATATCGCCGAGCAGGTTTCCCTGTCGCCATCCGCCTGCTCGCGGCGTCTGACCCGGCTGCGGAGTGAGGGTTACATTACCGGCACAATGGCGCTGCTGGACAGGAAAAAGGTCAATCTGCCGACGACGGTTTTCCTGCTTGTGAGAACAGGACTGCACGGCGAAGAGTGGCTCGAACGCTTTCATTCGGCGGTCAGCACAATTCCCGAAATCGTCGAGGTCCACAGGCTTACCGGCAATTTCGATTATATTCTCAAGCTGGTTCTGCCGAACGTCGAATATTACGACACGGTCTACAAGCAGATCATCCGGCGTGTCGAACTCTACGACATGTCGGCCTACATCTCGATGGAAACGGTCAAGCTGTCGACAGCTTTACCGACGACGCACATTTGAGAGCAACGCTTTTTCAGGGTTGTGGCGCCTCCAGTGGGGCCTCCTGGAACTCCTATTGTGGAAATTGCCGTTTCGCGCCGCTGAAGAATTCCATCAGGGCAGCCTGATCTTCTCCACCCAGTCCGGCCGCCGTCAACATGCGGTGGACTTCCGCGCAGACGGCGGTCAGCGGCATGGCCGTGTTGGTTCGGCGTGCCAGATCCTGCGCGCCGTTCAGGTCTTTGACCATGTTGTCGATGCGACCGGTGCGGCGGTAATCCTTCTCGACGAAGCGCGGCATGTATTCCTGCAGGATGGCGCTGTCAGCGCGACCACCTTTCAGCGCCTGCGGGATTTTTGCGGCGTCGACGCCGGCGTCGAGGGCGAGTTGTGTGGCTTCAGCTACCGCAAGGAAGTTCAGTCCGCACAAAACCTGGTTGATAAGCTTTGTGGTCTGCCCGGCGCCGCTAGGACCCATATGGGTAAAATTGCTCGCCACGTGGCGCAGAACACGGTGGGCATCAGAGACATCGGTCTCGCTGCCGCCAGCCATCAAGGTAAGCTGGCCGATAAGGGCTTTTGGAGCGCCGCCGGAGAGCGGGCTGTCAACCCAGCGAAGGCCCTTTGCGGCAGAGTCGGCCGCCAGTTCCTTGGTCGCCTCTGGATCGATGGACGACATATCAATGATGAGTGTTCCGGGCTTTGCTCCAGCCGCAACCCCGTTTTCGCCGAAGACAGCGATACGGATGATTTTTGGCGAGTTGAGGCTGAGAATGACGACATCGGATGCCGACGCCGCATCGGCCGCTGTTGATGCTGCATGGGCGCCGCGTCCCGTCAGCGCCGCGACCTTTTCTTTATCGAGATCGAAGACCGTCAGATGATTTCCCGTTTCTAGCAGCCGGGTACCGATGGCGCCTCCCATGGCGCCCGCGCCGATCAAGGCTACTCTGCTGGTTTCGGTCGTCATTGTCATGGGCCTCCTCCCAAAGCATCATGATGGAAACGTCTCCGCCGAAATGCTGGATCAGCTGGCGCGGCGGAGACGAGGGGTTTTAGAGCGAAACGCTGATGCCGCCGTCCACGTAGAGAATATGTCCGTTGACAAATGTGGATGCGTCCGACGAGAGGAAAATGCAGGCGCCGACAAGCTCGTCTACCTTGCCCCACCGTCCGGCGGGCGTGCGCTTTTCGAGCCAGCCGGTAAAGGCCGGGTCTGCCACGAGTGCGGCGTTAAGCGGCGTGTCGAAATAACCCGGCGCGATGGCGTTGCACTGCAGGCCGTACTTCGCCCAGTCGGTTGCCATGCCCTTTGTCAGGTTTCCAACGGCGCCTTTCGTGGCGGTGTATGGGGCGATGCCCGGGCGAGCAAGGGCAGTCTGGACGCTGGCGATGTTGATGATCTTTCCGCGTCCACGGCCAATCATGTGGCGGGCAGCCGCCTGTCCAGCGTGAAAAACCGAGGCGATGTTGGTCTGCAGAAGGCGCTCGAAGGCGTCGGCAGGAAAGTCTTCAAGCGGTGTGCGGTGTTGCATCCCGGCATTGTTGACGAGAATATCGATTGCGCCGACTTCGGCCTCGAAGCGATCGATCGCTTCACGAACTGCCGCGTGGTCAGTGGCGTCGAATGCAAGAGTTTTAGCGCCCTTGATGCTTTCAGCCGCAGCTTTGAGTTTTGTTTCGTCTCTGCCGTTCAGGACAACTTCGGCGCCTGCTTCCGCCAGACCCTTCGCCAGCGCAAGGCCAATGCCCTGTGAAGAGCCCGTAATCAGGGCACGACGGCCGGAAAGGTCAAACAACTTAAGGCTCACAATTTCCTCCACGGATTTCCTAGTGTGTTATCGGTAACATTCGCTTGCCCGTTACGGCTTTGTCAAGGTCAGAACCCTGAAATTCAGTCGTGCCGTCCGCGCAAATCCCGCCTTCAAGGCATTTCCTGAATAACCGCAGTACATCTGGCGTGCAAAGTCATTGAGTGAAAAAAATCATCTGTTGGCATTGCGGCGGCATGGGAAGACCAGATGATATCGGTATCATGCGAATTCTTGCGGGCTCGTATCGAGATTATCGGCAAGGCCCTGTCATTCAAAGCCTTCAGCGGCCTGCCGTTTGTCTGTGTGACGCTTTTTGACGCAGTTCAAAAAGGAGATTTGATGTCGTTTGTTTTTTGTTATATCGAAGTTTCAGAAATTACTGAAAATTAGGAAATAAAGCGTGTCTGCAAATCTCTCGCCTCTCGTCCAGTCATTTGTGCTGCATTTCGGCGAAATGGGCAGTCGATGGGGAATCAATCGCACGGTCGGGCAGGTCTATGCTCTTCTTTATCTATCGCCGGAGCCGCTCTGCGCAGACGATATCGTCGAGGCGTTGGCGATCTCTCGTTCGAATGTGTCGATGAGCCTGAAAGAGCTTCAGGCCTGGAACCTTGCAATCCTCAAGCATCTGCCCGGAGATAGGCGCGACTTTTTCACGACTCCGGAAGATGTCTGGCACATCCTTCGTATACTTGCGGAAGAGCGTAAGAAACGCGAAATTGATCCGACGCTTAGCGTATTGCGCGAAATTCTCATGACGACGCCTGAAAGCGAGAGCGAGCGCCACGCCCAAAAGCGTATCGAGGACATGAAGGTGCTGATCGAGCAACTGACTGGCTGGTACGACGACGTCAAAAAGCTCGAAACCGAGAGACTGGCATCGCTTTTGGCATTGGGCGCGAAGGTCACCAAGCTACTGGATACCAAGGATAAGATTGTTTCGCTTGCCAAACCGCGCGGCAAAAAGAGGTAACGGGATCAATGACCGCTTCCACATCCGCATCGCCTTCCTCTGCTGTCGCTGATCCCGGTCAATTTGCTCGAGAAGCGACGAACAATGCTCATGACACGGCGGGACGACGGGTTTCGGAAGCCGGGATCGCGAACGTTGGACAGGAAAAGAAACGTGCCCCATCGCAAGGCAGGTCCGTCGCATTTTTGCATGCCGTCGTCGCCCTTATCTGGTTGCCGCAGGCAGCATTGCTGGCTCTCTCCGTCGGTATGATCGCTGATGCGGCGCCGATGATATCGATCGTGCCCGCCGCCTCTGCGGTTCTCGTCCTCGGGGTTCTCAAAGCATGGCTGGAAAAAGCGGCATCACGCCGATCGTTTCAGGCTGCCCGTCGCGTACTTTCTCAAGAGAGAGCGGAAGCGCTTGCTATTGTGGCGACAGCGTCTCCCCTCGATTCATCCCGTACGACGTCCGGGGAGGCGGCAAGTGTAATTGCAGAGAGTGCGGAAGCACTCGTCCCCTACTTGTCCCGGTTTCTACCGGCGAGAATGAAGGCGACGGTCGTGCCCATTGTTTTCTTCGTCGCTATCTTCCCATTCTCCTGGGTTGCCGCACTGGTGCTGCTTTTCGCCATGCCGACGATACCTCTGTTCATGGCGCTGATCGGCTGGCAGGCCAAAGCGGCAAGCGAAAAGCAACTGGCCGAGACCGGCAACATGAACGCCTTCTTGCTGGATCGCTTGCGCGGACTGCAAACGATCCGGTCCCTGGAGGCCGTCGATCTAACTGCCCGTAGACTTAGGGGTGATGCCGAAAACCTCAAGAAGCGGACGATGGCAGTTTTGCGGATTGCTTTCCTGTCATCCGCGGTCCTTGAGTTGTTCGCGGCTCTTGGGGTTGCAATGACCGCTGTTTATGTCGGCTTCCATCTGCTCGGTTTTCTGGAATTCGGGGCCTGGGGGCAGCGGTTGACGCTGGCAGAAGGCCTTTTCATTTTGCTTCTGGCACCCACCTTTTTTGAACCGATGCGCGAACTGTCTGCCGTGTGGCACGATCGCGCTGCGGGCGAGGCGGCAATGGATGCACTGCGCAAGTTCAGGAACAATGCGGTCTCAGTTGTTGGAAACTGTCAGGACGCTACGGAACGTTCTATTGCGAGCGCACCGACCTTGGAGATCAAAGGGCTGTCTTTCGCTTATCCGGGCGGGCCGTACGTCATTTGCGATTTTGACCTGTCCGTTCGGGAGGGTGAATCCGTTGCGCTCCTTGGCCCTTCTGGCTGCGGAAAATCGACCATACTCTCTTTGATCGCTGGTTTTGCTGCTGCCGATACGGGCTTAATCGAGATCGGTGGCACGCCACTGAATGCCGATACGGCTGACGCATTGCGCCAGACGGTTGGATGGATCGGCCAGAAGCCTTTTTTTACGGCCGGCTCGCTGAAAGCCAATGTTCGCTTTGGTCGTCCTGATATCACCGATACAAGCGTTGACCGTGCGTTGCAGGAAACTGGGCTCGATGCATTGGTATCTGCGCGCCAACACTGTCCCGTCGGTGATGGCGGTCATGGAATCTCCGGCGGCGAGGCTGTGAGGCTGGCCATAGCGCGGGCGGTTGCCGACTCTGCAACAAAGCTGTTGCTGGTCGATGAGCCGACGGCGCATCTCGATCGCGAAACTGCGGAACGGATTGCTGACAGCCTCTGTCGGCTCGCCAAAGACAGGACCCTGATCGTGGCGACGCATGACCCGGTTCTTGCGAGGCGTATGGACAGGGTTGTGGATCTGGCTGCCCTCAGCCAAGGGGAGGAGCGTTCATGATGTCGCGTCTTGCCGTGTTGAAGCCCATCACCCAGCTTTTTTGGTCGTCACGTCGGACAATGTTGTGCGCAGGTGCTGCGCTCGCCGCGACAACGGTCATGGCTGGTATTGGACTTCTGGGCGTCTCAGGCTGGTTCATCACGGCCACGGCAATTGCCGGTCTCGCACCAGCGACAGCCTATGCATTCGATGTTTTTGCGCCATCAGCGGCAATCCGGCTGCTTGCGCTGTCTCGGACCGCCGCACGATATGGCGAGCGTCTGACAACGCATGAAGCAACGCTTTCTGTTCTCGCAGCACTCCGGGAAAAGCTTTTTCGTGGCTGGGCCGCGCCCATGGCTGCAAAGGCGCTCGAGGCCAGGCCGGTTCGCCTGCTGAACCGTTTGACGGCCGATATCGACGCTCTGGATTCGCTTTATTTGCGCGTTCTCGTACCGGGAGCCGTTGCAATTCTGGCAGCGATTGCGACGGGGCTAGGGCTTAGCATTATGCACCCGCTCGCCGGGCTCGGTGCAGCTATCTTCCTGCTGGTCGCGGGCCTTGGAATCTCTATCAAAGCCTCCTTAAAGGCAGAAAAATTCGCTCGCCGCCGTGCGAGTGGTCTTGAGTCTTTGCGGGCGCGCACCGCTGACATGGTCAGCGGTCAGGCGGAGTTCTTGACGACGGGTCGCCTGTCGGCACAGGTGGCGGCTGCGTGTGACGCGGACGATTATCTGAGAAGATGCGACGATCAATTAAATCGGATTGAAGTTGCAACGGGCTTTTCGTTTGGGATCAGCTCAGCCGTTCTGCTGGCGACTACACTGTTGGGAATGGCCTGGCTGGCCGAACATGGTGTGATCGATGCGCCCGCGGCAGCCTTGGGATTGCTCGTCTGTTTTGCCGCCTTGGAGCCTTTTGCTGCTTTGCGAAGGGGAGCAATGGAACTTGGAAGAACATTGTTCTCCGCCCGACGGATTGCCCCACGCCTTTCTGCCGCTGATACGGTGTTTTCTCCCTCCGTGCCTGCAACGGGCATGGCCGTCGAATTTGCAGGTGTGAAACTGACGCTTACTGGCAATTCCCGCCCGGTTCTTGATGATGTCGATTTAAACATCAAGGCCGGTGAAACGGTCGCAATCTTAGGGGCGAGCGGTGCTGGAAAGACAAGCCTGCTCAATCTGATTGCCGGCGAACTGATACCGGATACCGGATACGTCAACGCTTTCTCTTCGTCGCTTCTCACACAACGAAACGAACTGTTTCGCGACAGCCTTGGAGACAATCTCCGGCTTGCCAAACCCGACGCGACCGATCGCGAACTCTGGGACGTCCTCGATGCTGCGGGTCTTGGTACCCTGGTCAAGCGCTTACCCGAGGGGCTTGAAACTCGTCTGGGCGAGGGCGGGCAGGGCCTGTCCGGTGGGCAATCCCGCAGATTTGCGCTTGCGCGGTTTCTGTTGAGAGACAGGCCCCTCTGGCTTCTGGACGAGGTGACTGAAGGCCTCGACGGCAAAACAGCGCGCGACGTGCTCGCAAGGCTGTTTCAACACGCGACGGGAAAAACTGTCGTGATGGTGACGCACAATCGGCGTGAGGCTGAATTCGCCGATCGCATTGTGGTTCTGAAAGAGGGGCATCCGTTTGATGAATGTCAAAGCGGTACCCCAGGCTACGGCGTAGTGTTGCAAACATTGCGTCCGGACTGATCGATTTTTTCAGGGTCGGTGCTGTTTTTGAAACAGGAGACTGACCTTTTTTGAAGAAAAAGGTGGGGTAAACACATGGAACTCGACATCGTGGCGCTATCGCGCCTCCAATTCGCAGTTACTGCCTTATATCATTTTTTGTTCGTCCCTCTGACACTTGGTCTGTCGGTGGTGATCGCCATCATGGAAACGGTCTATGTCATGACCGGCCGGACGATCTGGCGACAGATGACGAAATTCTGGGGAACACTGTTCGGCATCAACTTCGTGCTCGGTGTATCCACCGGCATCGTCATGGAATTCCAGTTCGGTATGAACTGGAGTTATTACAGCCACTATGTTGGTGACATCTTCGGGGCGCCGCTCGCCATCGAAGGCATGATGGCGTTCTTTCTGGAAGCCACCTTCGTTGGTCTCTTCTTTTTCGGCTGGGATAAACTGTCGAAGGTTGGTCACCTGATCGCGACCTGGTGCGTTGCGCTCGGTTCGAATTTCTCTGCACTATGGATCTTGATTGCCAATGGCTGGATGCAAAATCCTGTCGGTTCGGCTTTCAATCCTCAGACCATGCGCATGGAAGTGACGGATTTTTTCGAAGTTCTGTTCAACCCGGTCGCTCAGGCGAAATTCGTCCATACAGTCTCGGCTGGCTATGTAACGGCCGCAATCTTTGTCCTTGGTGTTTCAGCCTGGTATGTGCTGAAGGGACGCCATGTCGATCTTGCCAAACGCTCGATGACGGTTGCGGCCTCGTTCGGACTTGCTTCGGCTCTCTCCGTCGTCGTGCTGGGCGATGAGAGCGGTTATCTCTCAACTGAACATCAGAAGATGAAACTCGCCTCTATCGAAGCGATGTGGGAAACAGAACCGGCACCTGCTCCCTTCACCGCGATTGGTTTTCCCGATCAGGAAGCACGCGAAACCCATTTCGCCGTTCATATTCCCTGGGTCATGGGCCTGATCGGCACACGCTCGCTCGACACCGAAATTCCTGGTATCAACGATCTCGTCAAGCAGGCTGAAAACCGTATCCGTGACGGCATCAAGGCCTATGATGCACTGATGCAGATTCGTGCCGCCGGCAAGGGTACGCAGTTGCCTGAAGAAGTACGCGGCACCTTTGCGGAACTCGGGCACGAACTTGGATATGCATTGCTGCTCAAGCGCTACGTCGACGATCCGAGACAGGCGACAGACGAGCAGATCGCCAAGGCCGCGACAGATACCATTCCGCACGTCCCGACCTTGTTCTGGTCGTTCCGCATCATGGTCGGGCTCGGCATCTTCTTCATCCTGTTGACGGCAACATTCTTCTACCTGTCAGCCCGCCGCCGGTTGGATCACTATCCTATCCTGCTGAAGGTGGCCGTGTTTGCCATTCCGCTGCCGTGGATCGCTGCGGAAATGGGCTGGATCGTCGCAGAGTTCGGCCGTCAGCCGTGGATCATCGAAGGTGTGCTGCCGACCGCCGCTGCGGTCTCCAGCCTCAGTGCTTCGACGGTTCTGATTACGCTCCTGTGTTTCATCGCCATCTACACGGTTCTTTTCATCATCGAGATGGGGTTGATGCTCAAGGCGATCCGCAAGGGGCCTGATCCGGACAAGGAACCGGAGGCGCCGCTCGTTCCCGAAAAACTCGTCGCTGCGGAGTAAACAACATGATCCTGCACGAACTTATCGACTACGAAATTCTCCGCCTTATCTGGTGGTTGCTGCTCGGCGTCCTGCTGATAGGATTTGCGGTCACCGGTGGTTTTGATCTCGGTGCTGGTGCGTTGCTGCCTTTTGTCGCTAAAACCGACATCGAGCGGCGTGTCGTCATCAATTCCATCGGCCCAACCTGGGAAGGCAACCAGGTGTGGCTGATCCTTGGCGGTGGTGCCATCTTTGCGGCCTGGCCACCCCTTTACGCGGTGTCCTTCTCGGGTTTCTATCTGGCGATGTTCGCCACCCTGTTTGCGCTCATCTTGCGGCCGGTGGGGTTCAAATATCGCTCCAAGCGCGAGAGTGTAGTGTGGCGCACAAGCTGGGACTGGGCCTTGTTCGTCGGGGGCTTTGTACCTGCCCTGATCTTTGGCGTTGCGGTTGGCAACGTACTTCAAGGTGTGCCGTTCCACTTCGATGACGACCTTAGGATCTTCTATGACGGCACGACACTGTTCGAACTTTTGAACCCCTATGCCATTCTCTGCGGTCTTGTGTCCGTTGCCATGCTGCTGATGCATGGTGCGGCATGGCTGATGCTGAAGACGGACGGTGTCATCGCCGAACGTGCCAGGGCTTTCGGGAAAGTTGCGGCGCTTGCCACGACCGTTGTCTTTGCGCTTGGCGGCATTTTCCTGTGGCTCGGCGTTGATGGTTACCGCTTCACGTCCGAGATTGCCACCGGTGGTCCGTCCAATCCGCTTGGCAAAACGGTTGAAGTGGCAAGTGGTATCTGGTTCCAGAACTACACCACATATCCGTGGATGATGATTGCGCCAGCACTTGGCCTTGGTCTGCCGCTGATCGCTTTTGTTTTCATTCGTATGCGCAAGGCAGTGATGGCACTTCTCGCCAGTTCTCTGGCAATCTTCGGCATCATCTCGACTGTCGGCCTTTCGATGTTTCCCTTCATCCTCCCGTCCTCGGTCGATCCGAAGTCGAGCCTGACTGTCTGGGATGCTTCATCCAGTCATCTGACGCTGTTCATCATGCTGGTTGTCGCGGTGATCTTCGTGCCGATGATCGTTGCTTACACGACCTGGGTCTACCACGTGCTGTGGGGAAAAGTGGATGAAAAGTCGATCCGTGATGAAAGCGGACACGCGTACTGAGATCAAAGAAGGAGATCGAACATGTGGTATTTCGCCTGGCTGCTCGGCCTGCCTCTCGCCGCCATCTTCGCCGTCATGAACGCCATGTGGTATGAATTGATGGAAGAAAATGCCAGGAAGGCAGAGGTTCAATCGAAAGAGTAAATCTGTTCTTTCGAGACAGTATAAAAGGCGGCTTCCGATGTGGAGCCGCCTTTTTTCGTTAATGCACGTCGTCGACGGTTTCGTCGAATGCATCTCGGATGGCGTCAGCATCGGCGCCACTTGCCAGAAGAGCGGCCAGGAGAATACGTGCCTGGCCCGGCCGCAATGTGCGTGAATGGATGGCTCCTGCTTTTGCTAGGTCGTGCCCACCGCCCCCGCCACCATAACTGGGCGAAAGTGCGCCGTCGGGCACGCGACTGGAAATGATGACCGGCAGACCCTTGGACTTGCATTCGCGAACCGCCTCGACAATCAGCCGATTGGCATTGCCCGATCCCAGGGCCTGCAGCACGATGCCGCGTGCACTTGCCTCCACACTTGCCTTTATCTGTGTGGCGTCGCAGCCGGGATAGATGGCGATCATGTCCACCCGGACTGGATCAACCCGACCAGATAATTGGAATTTTGTTCTCGTTGTTTCGCCACGGGCATTTCGAAATGCGTCGGCCTTGTCGCTGCTGAATTTGTATGCGCCCCATGCCGATACAGTCCTGCCACCAAAGGCGATCTGAACACCACGCGCAGCATTGACGGCGTCTGACGCGAGCGAAATTGCATGGTGAAGATTACTTGGACCATCAGAACAGGCATGGTCGGCAGCAAATTGTGCGCCGGTGAAAATCACGGGCTTTTCGATGGCGTTTTGCAAATGAACGAGAAGTGCGCTCTCTTCCATCGTGTCGGTGCCATGCATCACCACGACACCACGCACCTCGCCGTCAGTGATTTGCTGTTTCACGGCATCGCTGATCGATTGCATGTCGGCGAAGGTAAGGCTGGAGGAATCTTTCGACATCAGATTGACCGTTCGAAGACGCGCATCGACCTCGGGAAGAACGGAAAGAAGGTCATCACCTGTCAACGCGGGCTTAAATGCTCCGTCCTCGCCACGTTTGCTTGCAATGGTGCCGCCGGTTGCGATCACCGTGACGAGTGGTGTTGATTGCGCCTCTTTCACTAAAAACCTCATCCTGTTGAACTCTGGCGCTTATAGCATGTTCACAAGATGGCTCCACTCTTTGTGGTTGAGCACGTTTCAGTGGATGGAGATGCTGCGCTTGTCAGCTTCCTCTTTGATGATGTCTTCGACGACCGCACGTTTCAGATGCGGATTTCCCAGAAGATAATCTTCTGCAATCTCGAAGATTGATTTCGGATTCTCGGTCTTGTGAAGGGTGTCGAGGTCTCTGCCTATCTGTTCGCGCAGGCTGTCGTAGTCGTCCATTTCTTTTCTCCTTGCGGGACATGGCCGGACCGACTGGTTAGTTGAAAAGGCCAGGGGTGTTACCCCTGGCCTCCGGCATGTCAATCAAGCAACTCGGCTGGCAGCTTGCCGCCATTTTCCGAAAGTTTTTTAATGACGGCTTTGTGAAGCCACATATTCATCGCGGCGGAATCTGATGTGTCGCCGGGATAATGCAGTTCGGCGGCCAGTTCTTTGCGGGCGCTGAGGCTGCTGTCGAGGTCGAGTGCCTTGAGAAGGTCGACGATGGAATGTTTCCAGTCGAGTTTCTGACCGTTTTTCTTGACGGCAGCGTCCAGGATGGCGGCAACATCGACTGTTCCGGCTGGGGCGGGTGCAGCACCTGTTGCGGTTGGCTGCGCAGGTGCCGGTGCCGCAGGCGCAGGGCTGCCCGATGGTGCAGGCGAAGGCGCTGCCGTTTCAGTGGCGGCCTCGGCCTTTCCGAAGATGGCGTTTTTGATTTTGTCAAAGAAGCTCATTTCATTCTCCCTTTAGCGGCGAATCGCTCGCCCTACGGCGATCAGTATGCACGCGCCTATGAAACCTGCGATAAGGTATCCGAGCCATCCCCCAAGGGAAACGCCCACAAGTCCAAGCAGAAAATTCGCGACAATCGCACCGATGATGCCGAGAATAATATTCATGAAAACACCCATGTTGCTTTTCATGAACTGTTCGGCAAGCCACCCTGCAATGCCGCCGATGATAATGGCCGCAATCCAGCCAACCTGTGCATCTTCCATAACACGCCTTTCCTCTCTGATAGCGATCCGCTGATAAAGACAGGTTTTTGCACGCATTCGTCCCCCGCCTAGAAGCACGGACCTCATGGCAAGGCGATAACGGATATGTGAGACGTTTGTTCCGGTATCCGCTCTCAACAGTTGTGGGAAAAATCTAGGCCGATATCGAGCACCGGCGCGCTGTGCGTCAGCCATCCAACGGAAATCAGGTCAACACCGGTTTTCGCGATGGTGGCAGCCGTTTGCGGATTGATACGGCCCGAGGCTTCTGTGATGGCTTTGCCAGCGACGATATCAACGGCTTCACGCAACATCTCAGGGCTCATGTTGTCGAGCAAAACAGCGTCGACGCCTTCTTGCATCGCTTGCCTCAGTTGGTCGAGCGTATCGACTTCCACTTCAATTTTGACGAGGTGGCCGACACTAGCCTTTGCGCGGCGAATTGCTTCGGCCGTGCTGCCTGCAACAGCGATATGATTGTCCTTGATGAGGACTGCATCGTGAAGAGCAAAGCGATGGTTCATGCCGCCACCTGCACGGACGGCATATTTTTCCAGGGCGCGAAGGCCGGGTGTTGTCTTGCGGGTGCACGCCACTGAGGCTCTTGTTCCAGCAATGGCTGCTACGATACCGGCCGTAACCGAGGCTATGCCTGAGAGGTGGCCAAGAAAGTTGAGTGCGGTGCGCTCGCCGGTCAAAAGGCCGCGCGATGGGCCTTCTATTGTCGCGATGATGTCGCCGGGATCGACCGCTGAGCCGTCATTCACCTGCCTTTTCATCGTAATGGCTGGGTCGACAAGCTGGAATGCAAGTTCTGCGGCATCCAGGCCCGCGATGACACCCCTGTCGCGCGCAGCCATGACAACTGTTGAACGATGGTCTGCAGGGATCACGGAATCAGAGGTTATATCGCCTGCAAGCCCCAGATCTTCCATCAGGGCAATGCGAACCGGTGCTTCAATCACAAGACGTGGCAAGGGGGAGAGGGGCATGTCAGGCACTCCGAGCGATGGTGTTGGAAGAAATATCTCGGGCAAACGACAGGATCTCGTCGAGGCAAAGACTGCGTCTTTCCGCAATTCCCTTCAGTGGAAAATCATCGCGAAAATGCGCACCGCGCGATTCCTGGCGCAAGGCGGCAAACACGGCAATCGACAGGCCGACGATTGCCGGGTCGGAGGCTGGGCCGTTCTGCTCGGTCAGTTGCAGAAGGCCGGCGATCGCCGTTTTCAGGCCGGCTGCATTTCTGGTGATGCCGAGATGCCGGGAGACAAGCGGGCGAACAATACGTGGATCGGCTTCCGCAAGGGAACCGATTGCGCTTACACCGGCAGGCAGAGGCGCTGAAAAAGAGCATGCATCTTGTGCGGCGCGCATGCCCATGACGGCTGCCTCGAGCAGCGAGTTACTCGCAAGCCGGTTTGCACCATGCAATCCCGTGCAGGCTGCTTCGCCCGCCACCCAGAGGCCGGGCAGGGAGCTGCGGCCATTCCGATCCGTCGCGACGCCGCCCATGTGGTAGTGCACCGCAGGCCGCACCGGGATCAGGTCGCGGGATGGATCAATGCCCGCCTCTTTGCAAAGCCGGTCAATCGAGGGGAACCGTGTTGAAAACCGCGATCCAAGCGCCTTGCGTGCATCGAGGAAAACCCGACCGCCGCGGACAATCTCCCGTTCTATGGCGCGTGCGACGATGTCGCGTGCAGCTAGCTCCTGACCCGGAATATTTGCCATGAAACGTTCGTTTTTTTCATTCAGGAGCGTGGCGCCTTCACCGCGTACGGCTTCGCTGACGAGAGCCAGGGGGCGCCGCGCCGAGGCTAGCGCGGTGGGATGGAATTGGACAAATTCCATATCGGTGAGCATGGCGCCGGCCCGTGCCGCGAGCATGATGCCCTGCCCGAAATTTGCCGTTGGATTGGTCGTTGCATCGTAAAGCCCGCCAATCCCGCCGGTTGCCAGGATGACCTTGCCGGTCAAAAGGGTGAAGGTGCCTTTTTCACCTGCGCAATGGAGGCCGGCCACGATGCCATCGTCTGCAATCAGCCGGCGGACATCCACGCCAGCCATGACTTCGATGGAGGGCGTCTGCAGCACTGCTGCGGTGAGTGCTCGAATAATGGATGCGCCTGAGCCATCTCCCTCGGCATGGATAATCCGCCTGCGGCAATGGGCGGCCTCCAGTCCGAACAGCAATTCGCCTTGGGCGTCGCGATCAAAATTCACGCCATTTTTTTCCAACGCCGCAACGATCGATGGAGCGGCTGCGAGAATATCCGCAGCCATTTCTGGAGCAGACAGGCCATCGCCTGCCGCCAACGTGTCGGCCAGATGAAACGCGACGTCGTCGTCCGGAGCCAGACTGGCGGCGATCCCACCCTGTGCCCAGGCGCTGGATGTTTCACGACCCAGTGCGCTTCGTGTCAGAAGGACAACGGGTTCAGGCGAGACTGTCAGCGCGGCCATCAGTCCGGCAATACCGCTACCAACGATAACGGTTTTTCCGGTGTGCTGCCTTAGACGTTCCGGCGTCATACTGCCAACATCCTCTCAACCGCGCGGCGGGCAGCGACAGCAACCTCGGCATCTACCATCACTTCATGCCTGTTTTCCTCGAGTGCGCTTCGGATGTTGGCAAGCGTGATGCGCTTCATGTGTGGGCAAAGATTGCAGGGGCGGATGAATTCCACGTCTGGATGATGGACGGCCACGTTGTCGCTCATCGAGCATTCGGTCAAAAGCACGACGCGGGCAGGTCGCGCCTGGCCGACATAGTCCGACATGACGGCGGTCGAGCCAGAAAAATCGGCAGCGTCGACGACATCTGGCGGACATTCCGGATGCGCCAGCACCGTGACGCCCGGATAGCTTTCGCGCAGTTCGCGTATATCGTCGGCGGTGAACAGTTCGTGGACTTCGCAGTGGCCTCGCCAGGCAATGAGCTCCACCTTGGTCTCGCGAGCGACATTCTGTGCGAGATATTCGTCCGGCAACATCAGTACGCGTGGGACGCCAAGCGATTCAACCACCTGGCGGGCGTTGCCGGATGTGCAGCAAATGTCTGAGGCGGCCTTAACCGCTGCTGATGTGTTGACGTAAGTCACGACCGGAACGCCGGGATAGGCCTTGCGTAAAAGAGCAATGTCTTCGGGCGTGATGGAATCCGCCAGGGAGCAGCCTGCGGCCATATCGGGGATAAGCACTGTTTTGCTGGGGTTCAGCAGTTTGGCCGTTTCGGCCATGAAATGAACGCCGGCCAGAACGATGACATCCGCCTCCACTTCCATCGCCTTGCGCGCAAGCGCGAGACTGTCTCCGACGATGTCGGCAACGCCGTGGAAGATCTCCGGCGTCTGATAATTGTGGGCGAGAATGACGGCGTTGCGCTTGCGCTTCAGCTCCAGAATTGCCTCGACGTCATCTTGAAACCCCATCCATTCGGCTTTGGGAATGACGCGGCTGACGCGGTCATAAAGGGCTGCGGCGGAAATTCGTTCGTTCATGGCGCTCTCCCAAATATACTCATATTGAGCATATGTCGGGCAAAGAGATATTCTCAATTAGAGCATATGTCAATTGCGTGAGAGAGGCAGCTTTGTTCCGGAGAGCGCGCGCTCATCAAGGATGGTCTGTTGGAAGCGGAAAAGCTTCGCGGGACGTCCACCCGTTTCGCTGGTCACATCGCCTGTTTCCTCGACCAATTGCTGTTGTTCGATCAGGCGACGGAAATTTTGCTTGTGCAAAGTCAGTCCAGCGAGCGCCTCGATGGTCCGTTGCAGTTGCAGGAGTGTAAAGGCATCGGGCATCAGTTCGAAAACAACCGGGCGGTATTTGATCTTGGCACGCAGGCGTGCGATCCCGGTTGCAAGAATGCGGCGATGATCGGCAAACATCGCCTTGCCGAAATTGATATGTGGCTCCGTCTGCGCTTCGGTTACGAGCCCGGCCTCGTAGAGAAGTTCATAGCGCTGCAGCGTGAGATCCTCGTTCCAGCCGCCGCCGTCCATTCCGAAGGTGAAATCGGCACGCAAATGGCGCTGGCTCTGGCGTTGAGGGTCGGAATCTGCCCAGGCGCGTAGCTTTTCAACGAGTTGATCCAGCACCGCCGGGCGGCCGCGCCGGTGATCTTCCCAAGGGAAATAATCGTACCACCCCCACCACGACGGTCGTTTGCTGTCGCTTGTTTCCTGTTCCCGGACCAGTCCAAGATAACCGATGGAGATTGTCCTCCCGCCGAGAATGTCATTGTTCCGGTCTCGGTCGGCAAAGGTGTAGAGCTGTTCCAGGTAACCAACCGGATAATGGGTCTGTTCATGGATCCATTCGCGAAGCCCGCTTTGCAATGTCCTGTGGCCAAACTCGAACGGCCCGGAAGGCAGAGCCTCTCCCGTCCTGACGGTCATCACTCGCGGTTCTTCTGCGGTAACAGCGGTGACGACGGCAATGAGTTCGGCGTGGGCGAGCCCGATTGTCACGGTTATTCCTTATCGCATCTGATTGATTTACTCACCTTTTGGCACAGGAACGTTGCCGCGCCAACTGCGGCTGCTTGTTGTGCGAGGGCAAAAGTACGGCAACTTTTGTATGCGGCCTTTTAATGTAATCATTGCAATTGCTGTTATGCTTTGTCCGTTAACCTGCTGTCCTTGAACATCACGGAGAGATTGTGCGGCAATTTGCAGTTCTGCTTTTCCAGATTGCGATCGTTATCGGCTTGGGAATTGCAGGCATTCGCACTGCATCGTACTTGAATGGCGAGGTTTCCGAGCCGGCGGCACGTCTTGCCACTCATACGGAGATGGTATGGACGACGGCACCAGTGCGCGTGAATGTCGAGACACAGAATTTCGAGCGTATTCCCACCCCGCCCGATCCCTTTCCCTTGAAAATGCATGCCGACCAAAGTTTTCGCGTCACCTCCAACAACGGGTTCGTCTTCAAGGAACAGGAGTATCGGCTTGATGGCGTCGAGACCGTGGAGCGCAACAAAGTCTGTCTCGATCTTGAAGGACGACGGTTTGCCTGCGGGCTGAACGCGTTTAAGAAGCTGGAAAATCGTATCCGGGGAAAATATCTGGAGTGTCGCGTGGTCGGGCAGGTCGAGCAGGTGTCGCTGGTCGAATGCCAGATAAATGGCCAGGACGTGCGGGCAATCCTCTGACGTACAACGCTCCAAAAAAAAGCCCACCAAATGGCGGGCTTCTTCGTTGATATCGGGACGTCGGGATCAGACGCCGCTCTGGCCGTCGGAGCCGATATAGGCAATGCGCACCATGTTGGTTGCGCCTGGCGTGCCGAGGGGAACGCCCGCCGAAATGATGATGCGGTCGCCGGGCTTGCCGAAACCTTCGGAAACAACAATGCGACATGCGCGGTTGACCATGTCATCCAGATCATTCGCATCGCCGGTGACGACGCAATGCAGACCCCATACGACCGATAGACGGCGCGCGGTCTGAATGATCGGCGACAGCGCAATGATCGGAACCTGAGGACGTTCACGCGAAGCGCGTAGACCCGTCGTGCCCGACGATGTGTAGGTCACGATCGCAGCGAGCTTCAGCGTTTCGGCGATCTGGCGTGCGGCCAGCGAAATCGCGTCCGCACCCGTGGCTTCCGGCTGGGCGCGCTGTGCGTAGATGATGTTCGAATAATGCGGGTCCTGTTCCACGGTGCTGGCAATGGATGCCATGGTGGAAACGGCCTCAACCGGATAATCGCCAGATGCGGATTCGGCAGAAAGCATGATCGCATCTGCACCTTCGAAAACGGCGGTTGCAACGTCGGAGACTTCGGCGCGGGTCGGAACCGGTGCGGAGATCATCGATTCCAGCATCTGTGTCGCAACGACCACCGGCTTGCCGGCGCGGCGGCAGGCGCGGGTCAACTGCTTCTGAATGCCCGGAACGGCTTCAAGCGGCATTTCAACGCCGAGGTCACCGCGGGCGACCATCAAGGCGTCTGAAAGTTCGATGATTTCCTCGATGCGTTCGATAGCCTGCGGCTTTTCGATCTTGGACATCAGGCCAACGCGACCGCGAGCGATCTTGCGAACTTCTGCCAGATCTTCCGGACGCTGAACGAAGGAAAGTGCGACCCAGTCGACTTCATTGGTGGCGAGAACAGCGTCAAGGTCAACGCGGTCCTTATCGGTCAGAACGCCGACGCCGAGCAGCGTATCGGGGAGGCTGATGCCTTTGCGATCGGAAATCTTTGTGCCGGAAACGACTGTGGTCACGATGCTCTTGCCGTCGCTCTTTTCGGCGCGCAAATGCAGCTTGCCGTCATCGATCAGCAGCCGATGGCCAGGCTTGACGGCCTCGAGAATTTCCGGATGAGGCAGGAAAACGCGGGTGTTGTCGCCGGGCGTGTCGTTGTTGTCGAGCGTGAAGGTCTGGCCTGGAACGAGATCGACCTTGCCTTCAGCGAATTTTCCGACGCGCAGCTTGGGACCCTGCAGGTCGGCAAGAATGCCGATAGGACGGCCGTTGCGGCTCTCGACCGAGCGGATGCGCTGAATGAGCGTCCGCATCACGTCGTGGCTGGCATGGCTCATGTTGATGCGAAAGAGATCGGCGCCGGCAAGATGCAGCTTCTCGATCATTGCCTCTTCGGAGGAGGCGGGACCAAGGGTAGCAAGAATTTTGACTTTGCGATTACGCTTCATCAGTTTTGACTTTCCTGTGTGCCTGGCGTGTCGGAAAGCTGGACCATCCAGCTACCCTGTCTGCCCGTGTCGTATTCCTTGAAACCCATTCTCTGGAAGCTGCGCGCGTAGCAATCGTCCACACCGCTGATCTTGAACTCGTTTTCCGCCACGCACATGTTGACGTCACCGGTCCATCGGCCGCCACGGGCGGCATCTTCGGCATAGAGATAATAATAGCGGGACTGCAATTCGCCCTCTATCAGCGTTGCGCAGGTGGAGGCAGGAACCTGCCACCAGCCTTCGCTGACCCAACCCTCTTGCGCCCTGTAGCCGATAGCGACACCGACGAGGTTTTGCGTGCTGTTGCAGACGCGAAAATCCGCAAGAGCGGGCTGCGCAATGAAGAGCGGGGTTGCAAACAATGCGGCTGCGGAAAAAAGACGAGCAAGATTCCGATACTTGCGGGGAAGAGCGAAGAATGACTGAGTCACGGCTTCCATCCGGATTCCATGGTTATAATGAACACACTTCTTGGCGCGGTCGCCCAAGAAAGTCAACGCGAGTTTAATCGATTATATTGGTTGTCGGATCGTGAGTGCGGTAGGGTAGATAGCGGTTTTTCCGCCTAAACTTGCGCGCGGCCTCAAGCCATGCCATCAAGTTCCTCTCCTCAATCCTGTCCCAGAAAACATCGATGAACGACTTCATACCCTATGAAATCATAGAAGGCCAATATGACAAAGGCATGGTTCTTCTGGCAGACCATGCAATGAACCTTCTTCCGCCACAGTACGGTAAACTTGGCCTACCGCAAGCCGCTTTTGAACGACATATCGCATTTGATATCGGGATAGAAGGGTTGACGCGATCACTTGCCGCCCGGCTCGGCGTTCCCGCAGTCATGGGTCGGTTTTCGCGACTGCTGATAGATCCGAATCGCGGAGAGGATGATCCGACGCTCATCATGAAGATTTCCGATGGTGCCATCGTGCCCGGCAATCATCCGATCTCAGATGAAGAGTGGCAGCAACGGATAGAGACCTATCATCGCCCCTATCACAATGCCGTTGGTCAGGTGCTTGGCAAAGTCGAAACCGTCACCGGGAAGGCGCCGCTGGTGCTGTCGCTGCATTCCTATACACCGTTCTGGAAGGAGACGCCGCGTCCCTGGCACGCGGCGGTTTTGTGGGATAGCGACCATCGCGCTGTTCACCCGCTTCTCGCTGGTCTTCGCGCCGCCAATGATATCCTTGTCGGTGACAACGAGCCCTATGACGGTGCGCTGAAGGGCGACACCATGTATCGCCACTGCATGATCAAGGGCATTCCCCACGCGCTTCTCGAAGTTCGGCAGGATCTGATCGGCAACGAGGCGGGCATAACCACTTGGGCGGGGCGGCTTGCTCCCATTTTTGCCGTAATGAACGACGATCCCGCTCTGCACGAATATCAGGTGTTTGCGTCGCGGACCGGGCCATATTGACGGATTTCGGAGTTTGCCATGACCATAGATAAAGACTTGCAACAAATGGAATTCGAGGCGGCGGCTTTCCGTCGCCTCGTGCAGCATCTTCGCGATCGTCACGATGTTCAAAACATCGATCTGATGAACCTCGCAGGCTTCTGCCGTAATTGCCTGTCCAACTGGTACCGGGAGGCTGCCGAGAATGCGGGTGTTGAAATGAGCAAGGATCAATCCCGCGAGATCGTCTACGGCATGTCCTACGACGATTGGAAGAACCGCTATCAAGGCGAGGCAAGTGCTGCTCAAAAGGCTGCATTTGAGGAAAACAAGCCAAAGGAATAACGCTGTATCGCAGGAAACGACTTGACGTAACGCCTGTCAGTGGGCAGTTCACAGGCCGGAATTTCTGCCGCACGACTGATGGCAACAGGCGAAGGCTTCGCCGACTGAACGAACAAGGCTCATGAAAGAGCCGCCACTACAAAGGAAAGAATGATGGACGAAACAGCGACCACTGAAACCGTAGCCGCCGCCGAACTGCGCCAGTTCATCGAGCGCGTCGAGCGTCTCGAAGAAGAAAAGGCCGCTATCCAGGGTGACATCAAGGATGTGATGGGCGAAGCAAAGGGACGCGGTTACGATACCAAGGCGATCCGCACCATCATTCGCCTGCGCAAGAAAGACGCCAACGAGCGTATCGAGGAAGAAACCATCCTGCAGACCTACATGGCTGCGCTCGGAATGGAATGATCTCCGCTTTTGCAGATCCATAAAAAGAAATCGCCGCTTATGCGGCGATTTTTGTTTTTAGCTGCGTGTTCCCGCCAGCTTCTCCGAGAGATCGCTGGCTTCCTTGCGGGCTTCCTTGTCTGCCGGATAGACCGCGAGATATTGCTCCCACGCCTTGAGGGCCAGTTCATCGCGGCCGGACGCTTCGAGAATGTTCGCGAGGCTTGCCAGCGCAGGAAAGTGCCTCGGTTCTTTTTCCAGCGTCAGATTGATGTCGGCCATGGCCTTGCGGGTATCGCCATCGGCAAAGTGTACCATGGCGCGGCGGTAAGGCGCCTGCGCAAAGTCGGGGTCGAGCAGGATGATCTGGTCGAGGAAGTCGTATGCGGCGGCATTTCGCTTTTCGTCAGACGCTTCCGAAGCCCATTGCATCAGCAGATTGATCGTGGCGCTGCCGGAATCATTCCATTCGGCGACAATCTGATTGGCGAGATTGCGCGCCTTCACCGCGTCTCGTTCTTTTTTGAGCGACTCAAACAGCGTATCAACGGTTTGGGCAGGGGCTGGGGCGATCTCTTCTATCGCCGGGGGCGTGGGCTGAGACACCTGTTGCGCTGCTGCGTGGCCGATCGACAGCGCGCCGATCAGCAGAAGGCTCTGGGCAAAAACAACAGACGTGCAAAAACGATTTGGGCGCATTCGGATAGATTAATCCGCGCGCGCCCAATATCAAATGCAAACTTTGTATCTATCAACAATGTGATCCGCGTAGAAAACGCAAACCGCAGAGCGATCAATCAGCCCTGACGAGCCTTGAAGCGCGGGTTCTGCTTGTTGATGATGTATACGCGGCCCTTACGGCGAACCAGGCGGTTATCGCGATGACGGGCCTTAAGCGCTTTAAGCGAATTCTTGATCTTCATTTTACTGGTCCGCAGTTTTGCACGGCTTCCACCGCGCTTAATCAAAACAATCAAAAGCGCGCAACGGGGCGCGCTCTTTTCGGTTGGCAGGCAGATACCAGTGCGGCCCCTGCCTGTCAACTCGTCACAGTGGTTTTCCCTGAAAAGACTCAGGATTTCCCGCATTCTTGAGTTGCGTGACATGGCCCATCTTGCGGCCGGGCCGTGCCTCTGTCTTGCCGTAAAGGTGCACAAGGCAGTCCTTTTCAGAAAGCCAGCGGGGGACGTCGTTGACGTCGTCGCCAATCAGATTGGTCATCACGCAGTCGGAGTGACGGCCAGTGCTGCCAGGCGCGAGGCCCGCGACGGCGCGAATATGCTGCTCGAACTGGGAAATGACGCAGGCTGCTTCCGTCCAGTGACCGGTATTGTGGACACGTGGAGCCATTTCATTCGCCACCAGTGAGCCATCCGGCAGGACAAAGAACTCGATGCCGATGACGCCAACATAGTCCAGAGCGGCAAGAAGCTTTTCAGCTGACTGCACAGCGGTCAGCTTTGCCGCGTCGGAAAGATTGGCCGGGATTGTGGACGTGTGCAGGATTCCGTTCAGGTGAACGTTTTCTGCAGGGTCGTAACAGGTCACGGTTCCATCCTTGAACCGCGCCGCGATGATCGAGACCTCCCGCTCGAAAGCGACGAAGCTTTCGAGAATCAGCGGTACGCCACCCAGTGCATCGAAGGCGCCGGTCAGATCCTCGCCGCCCTTGAACAGGCGCTGGCCCTTTCCGTCGTAACCCATGCGTCGGGTCTTAAGAACGCCTTTGCCGCCAAATTCGACCAAAGCGGATTCGAGTTCGGTCTGGCTGTCGACAGCGCGAAAACCCGCTGTCGGAATACCGCAATCGTTGAGAAAGCGTTTTTCGGTCAGGCGGTCCTGGGATGCGCTGAGAGCCTTTGCCGGCGGATAAACCGGTACGGAGGCGGCGAGCCTCTCGGCGGCGGAGACCGGCACGTTCTCAAACTCGTAGGTTACGACGTCGCAAAGGCTAGCAAGTTTGGCGAGTGCCTTTTCGTCATCGTAAGCCGCCACGATCTGATCGTTGCAGACCTGTGCGGCGGGACAATCCGCCTGCGGTTCGAGAACGATGGTCCGGAAATTGAGGCGTGCTGCCGCCATCGCCAGCATTCGGCCGAGCTGACCTCCGCCGATGATGCCGATGGTAAGGTTGTTCATGTTTCCGGTCACTGCGGATTGTCCATGGGGTATTCGGCAACGGCGGCTGACTGGCGCGCACGCCAGGCATCGAGCCGGTCAGCGAGATCCTCGTCGCCAAGGGCCAGAACGGCTGCTGCGAGCAGAGCAGCATTGATAGCGCCTGCCTTGCCGATGGCGAGTGTTCCGACCGGGATACCGGCTGGCATCTGCACGATCGAATAAAGGCTGTCCTGTCCCGACATGGTCTTGGACTGGACCGGGACACCAAACACTGGAAGTGGTGTCATGGCTGCGGTCATGCCGGGAAGATGGGCAGCTCCGCCTGCGCCTGCGATGATGACCTTGAAGCCTTCATCCTTTGCGCCGGTTGCGAAGTCGTAAAGACGATCTGGCGTTCGGTGTGCGGAAATGATGCGCGCTTCGTATTCCACGTCGAGGGCATCCAGAGTATCGGCGGCGTTCTTCATGGTTTCCCAGTCGGACTGGCTTCCCATGATGATGGCGACGGGCGGTGTTTCTGCTGTCACTTGGCTTGCTCCGGCTCAGGCAATGATATCGGGTATGACCTGGTCTTCGAGTTGGGACATCTTGTCCTTGACGGCCAGTTTTTTCTTCTTCATGCGCTGTATCCGCAATGCATCGCAGCTGGTCTGGATCATTGCGTTGATCGCTGCATCATAGTCCTCATGCTCCTGGCGCAACCGCGCCAGCGCGAGCCTGATGTCCGCCTGGTCCTGATCGGGCATCCTGTCATCCCCATTTATGCCAGCCGGATCGCCTCCGGCGCTTATGTGATCTGTTCTGGAGCCTCTATCACCAAATCGCGATAACGGGAAGTTTCCCATGCGACCAAATTGCCCAGATATTGTCATGATTTCGCCTTCGACAAGATTGTTAATCCATGTCACAGTGCTGTCGTAAACCTGAAACTCCAGTGATGGAGAGCTGGAGGTAGGTTCAAAAAGGAAGGACGTGCCGCATGACCATTCAGGCTCATATTGCATCGCTCGAAAAGAAACACGGCGCTCTGGAGGAAGAGCTCGAAAGTATTCTTGCTTCCCCGTCTTCGGATGACACGGAGATCGCCGATATCAAACGTCGAAAACTGCGCCTGAAGGACGAATTGCAGAGGCTCAAGGCTTCAACAAGGCATTGATTGACAGACTGCCGCCGCCTTCAATGTTGTAAGGACGGGCGGTTAGACAATTCAGGCTCTGGCTGCATCAAGGTGCGGTCGGAGCTTTTTAATTTTCTCCATATCAATTTTTGCCGTGTCAGATCGGTAATCCATCCCAGAGCAGCTTCAAGGCCGCAAGCAGCGCCATCGTGTACATCAGCGGATAAAAAACCGCAGGTTTCAGATATTTGACGATTTTTGCCCCTGCTATCGTGGCGAGCATTGCGACCGGAAGCAGCAGAGCTGACGTTTTCATGTTGCTGGAGTCGAGCGCCCCCAGAGCGAAATACGGGATGAGTTTGATCGCGTTCATGATCGCGAAAAAGCGAACGCTCATGCCCGTGTAGGTTTTTGGGTCCAGCTTCAGCGGCAACACATAGATCTGGAAGGGAGGTCCTCCCGCATGGGCAACAAAACTGGCGTAGCCCGACAGGGTCGACCACAGCGTTGCCGGTCCGCGTCGCTGCGGTTTTGCAGGAATTTCCTGGCCTTTTCTGCTGAGGAAACTCTCATAGAAATAACGCAGCACGAAGAGGATCGTCACGGTTGCAACGATGAGACGCATGGTGTCAGCCGAAATCATGCTGGAGGTTGCCCAGCCGATTGCAATACCGGCAATGGCTCCCGGCAGCATGATGAGCAATGTTTCGCGATGATTATGATGGCGCCAGGCCCAGAGAGCCACGATATCCATCACGATCAGGATCGGCAGAAAGATTGCCGCCGCCTGCACGGGCGGCACAGCAAGTGCCATAATGGGAACGCCCATGAGGGCAAGCGCACCGCCCAGTCCGCCCTTTGAAAGGCCTACAAGGATGACGGCGGGAATGGCGGCCATAAAAAAATGAAAATCTGTCAGCATGGATGGACGGTTGATCCTTTCGCCGGTCCGGTTTATCGGATTTGTCATATCAAAACGAGTGCAGATTGCGCCGAAAGCGTCTTCTGCCTGAAATGGACGAACCCATGACCACAACCGAAGACCGTTGCCGCCTTGTCCTCATCGTTCCGCAAGCGGACGACATGCAGAAGCAGGCCAAGGCCGTTGAAGAGGCGCTGCGTGGCGGCGATGTGGCCTCGGTCATCATTCCGCAATATGGCCTGGATGACGGTGCCTTTCAGAAAGTGGCTGAGTTGATCGTGCCGCTGGTGCAAAAGTCCGGCGCGGCAGCACTGATTGCCGGTGACAGCCGCGTGGCGGGTCGCGCCAAGGCCGATGGTTTGCATGTTACCACCGGGGGCGAGGCGCTGGCCGAGGCGGTCGAGAAATTTACCCCCAAGCTTATTGTTGGCGGTGGCAATGCCGATGACCGCCACAAGGCGCTGGAACAGGGCGAAGCCAATCCAGACTACATCTTCTTTGGCAAGCTGGAAGGTGACATCAAACCAGAGGCGCACCCGAAAAACCTGGCGCTCGGGGAATGGTGGGCATCGATGATCGAAATTCCGGCCATAGTGATGGGCGGTTCGGATATCGCATCCGTTGTGCCTGTTGCCGAGACCGGCGTCGAATTTGTTGCCCTGCGCAGTGCCGTGTTTGACCATGCTGCAGGACCTGCCCAGGCGGTTTCTGAAATCAACGCGCTGCTTGACGAAAAAGCGCCACGGTTTGACGGTTGATACGAGCGATGTTTACACGCGCTGCTCATCTTTGCCTTTCCGTTTCGCTTCTGGCGCTTTCCTTGAGCGCAGCGGCTTTCCCGGCTTTTGCGCAGTCCGGTCCGGCGACGGAGAAAAATCCTCTCGCTCGTCAGTTGGAAGATGAAGCGCAGCCGACCCGCCAGGGGCGTGTGCTGTCGGAAGAGCAGAAAGATTTGCAGCCGTCGCAGGGTGTCAACGTCTATCAGCGGATGGGTGCCGAACTTCCTGTCCTGCCGCCGGAGAAGGAATTTACCGGCAAGGTCGATGAGGCGTACGGGCATTACCAGCGTGGTGAATATGTTCAGGCCCTGGACAAGGCGCTCACCCGCGCCCAGAACGGAGATGCGACCGCACAGACGCTGGTTGCGGAAATGATGTCGCGTGGTCTGGGGATTGCACGCGACGAAAAGACCGCCGCGTTCTGGTATCAACAGGCAGCCGAGGGCAGCGATCCCGTTGCCATGTTCAAGTTCGCCCTCATTCTGATGGAGGGTAAATTCGTCACGCGCGACAAGGCCAAGGCGGACGATTTCATGCGCCGTGCTGCCGAGGCGGGGAATGCATCTGCCCAGTTCAACTGGGGCCAGATACTCGTTTCGGAAAACCCTGGTGCCAAGGGGTTGATGCTGGCATTGCCCTTTTACGAAAAATCCGCCGAACAAGGCATTGCAGATGCGCAATATGCCGTCTCGCAGATCTATTGGTCGGTGAAGGATGTTCCTGCTGAAAAGAAGGCGAAGGCGCGCGACTGGCTGATGCGTGCTGCCAAGGCAGGTTACGACACAGCGCAGGTCGATCTGGGAATCTGGCTGGTGAATGGTTCTGGTGGTGAGCGCAACCTGGATGAGGGTTTTCGCTGGCTCTACGGTGCGGCGCAGCGTGGCAACGTCGTTGCGCAGAACAAGGTGGCGCATCTCTACATTCAGGCGCTCGGTACTCGGCCTGACCCTGTTGAAGCCGCTAAGTGGTACGTGCTGTCGCGGCGGGCAGGCCTGAAAGACCCTTCGCTGGAGGATTTTTATCTCGGGATCACTGACGAACAGCAGAAAAAGGCAATCGAGGCCGCAAATCGCTTTCGGCCGATGTAACGGCAAGGAGAAGCGCCCTGTCGGCGCGCCTTGAGGCTTTTAGCCTTGAATTTCGGCGCGTTTTGTGGTCTTGAACCGCAAACTCTCAATTCAAGAATAATAATAGCCTTTCCTGCCCGGCCAGTTTTCGGGTGGTCCGGCAGCTTTCCAGGAAACGAACTCGATGGCCCGTTCAGCCCTTCTCAATGTCATGGTTCAGGCCGCCCTCAAGGCGGGAAAGTCATTGGCGCGTGACTTCGGTGAAGTGCAGAACCTGCAGGTCTCGGTCAAAGGTCCAAGCGATTTCGTGTCGCAGGCCGACCTCAAGGCGGAAAAGATTGTCCGCGACGAGCTGATGAAGGCTCGTCCGACCTATGACTTCCTTGGTGAAGAAGGCGGCGAAGAAAAGGGCACCGACGGCGCACATCGCTGGATCGTCGATCCGCTTGATGGCACCACGAACTTTCTGCACGGCATTCCGCACTTTGCTGTATCCATCGCTCTCGAGCGTAACGGTGAAATTGTCGCTGGCGTTATCTTCAATCCGGCCACCGATGAGCTTTACACCGCTGAGCGTGGCGGCGGCGCGTTCCTGAACGACCGTCGTATTCGCGTTGCCGCACGTAAAGTTCTGACCGACTGCGTTATCGGTTGTGGTGTTCCGCATCTTGGCCGTGGCAATCACGGCAAGTTTCTTGTCGAACTTCGTCACGTCATGGGCGAAGCCGCGGGCATTCGTCGCATGGGCGCTGCATCGCTTGACCTTGCTTATGTCGCGGCTGGCCGCCTCGACGGTTTCTGGGAAGCTGAACTGTCGCCGTGGGATATGGCCGCTGGTCTCGTCCTGATTCGCGAAGCTGGTGGCTTTGCAAGCGACGCAAAGGGCGGCTCGGCGATCTTCGACACCGGCAGCGTGGCAGCCGGCAACGAATATATCCACAAGGCACTGGTCGAAGTTGCCAACCGTCCGATTCCCGGTCGGTAATACGTTTCCCTGAAAATCCTGAGGTTTTCGGAAGGATTTGCAGCGCTCGGCGATCATTCGCCGGGCGCTTTTCTTTTGTCTGGCGGCGTTTCAATCCAAGGAGGTGAAAAGCCTGTGATTTTACACCGGGTTTTCACTTCAATTCGTCGCAATTTTCAAATAGCTTCCGCTGAACAAGTGACCAAAGGGAACGCAAACGTCATGGCGGATTCGGAGTTGCTCGATCTTGGTGTCGAGAAACCGGTGACCACTCGGCAGTACAGCCACAAGCTGTCCAGCCCCACACCATTCCTCTGGACGATGGTCCTTTTTCTGGTCCTCGTTGGTTTCCTGGCCTCTATCCTCTATCGGCAGGCCCATACCGCTTTCATGACGAACCCGGGGCTGAACGGCTTCATTCTTGGTGTTCTGGTTATCGGCATCATTCTGGTCTTCACGCAGACCATGAGCCTGCGTTCGGAAGTGCGCTGGTTCAACGCCTTCAGGGCTGCAGGCAGTGTGGAGAAAGCTGGTCGTGCTCCGAAGCTTCTCGCGCCGATGAGCACGTTGATTGGCAAGCGCGGTGATGTGCGTCTCTCGACTGTTACGCAACGCACGATCCTTGATTCGATTGCCACCCGTCTGGATGAATCCCGCGACACGTCGCGATATCTTGTCGGGCTTCTGGTTTTCCTCGGTCTTCTCGGGACGTTCTGGGGCCTGATCGGCACCATCGGTGCAATCAGCGACGTCATTCAGTCGCTCGACCCGAGTGCTGGCGACAGCACCGATATCCTCGGCTCGCTGAAGGCCGGGTTGACGGCACCACTTTCCGGTATGGGCACGGCGTTCTCGTCGTCGCTGCTTGGTCTTTCTGGTTCACTCATTCTCGGTTTCCTTGATCTGCAGGCAGGCAGAGCTCAGAACCGCTTCTATACCCAGCTGGAAAACTGGCTGTCTTCCGTTACCGATACGGGAGCGGATGTTGTCAGGGATGTGAAGGCCGAGCCGGGTACAGCCGTCAGCACCGAACGTTCACTCGCCGCCATGACCAGCCTTGCAGAAGGCATACAGGGCCTTGTGAAGAACATGCGAAGTGAACAGCAGATGTTGCGTGACTGGATTGAAGCGCAACAGGAAGAATCGAAGTCTCTTCGCCGTACGCTCGATCGGCTGTCGGCGCGTGTCGACGAGGACGCAAAGTCTTCTTCCGGCCGTATACGCCACGATAACGGGAGCGAGTAGCCATGGCGCTCGCGCGCAATCGCCGTCGCGACAGAGGGGTCGATTACTGGCCGGGCTTCGTCGATGCGCTCTCGACGCTGTTGATGGCCATCATGTTTCTGCTGACGGTTTTCGTTCTGGCACAGTTTGTTCTGTCGCGGGAAATCACCGGTAAGGACGAAGTCCTGACCCGCCTTAACAGTCAGATTGCCGAGTTGACCGAACTCTTGGCTATGGAGAAAGGCAGCAAGCAGGATATCGAGGATACCCTGGCGAACCTGCAATCGACGTTGGCCGCATCCGAGAACGAGCGGTCTAGGCTGCAGTCGCTTCTTGACGCCGGCAGCGGAAACAACGCCGCAGCAAATTCACGCATCGGTAGCCTTACAGGCGAGCTGGATGATCAGAAGCAGGCAAATACCCGCGCTTCTGCACAGATTGAGCTGCTGAACCAGCAGATTGCGGCGCTTCGTGCGCAGATCGCTTCGGTCGAATCGGCTTTGCAGGCATCCGAGGCAAAGGATGCGTCTTCTCAGGTCAGGATCGCTGATCTTGGGCGAAGGCTGAATGTGGCGCTGGCGCAGCGCGTGCAGGAGTTGAACCGCTACCGTTCGGACTTCTTCGGCCGGTTGCGTGAAATTCTCTCTGACCGCGAAAATATCCGTATCGTGGGTGACCGTTTCGTATTCCAGTCTGAAGTTCTGTTCCCCTCTGGCGGCAATGAACTGAACCCGGAAGGGCAGGTGGAAATGGAAAAGCTGGCTGTCGCCCTTCTTGATCTCGCCAAGGAAATACCTGCTGAGATTAACTGGGTCCTGCGTGTCGACGGGCACACGGACAATGTGCAGCTCTCCGGTTCCGGCCGTTATCGTGACAACTGGGAGCTATCATCGGCGCGTGCGACCTCCGTCGTCAAGTTCCTGATCTCGAAGGGTGTCCCGGCAAATCGTCTGGTTGCGGCAGGTTTTGGTGAATATCAGCCTATTGCCGAGGGTGATAGCCAGGAGGCGCGCCAGCAGAACCGACGTATCGAACTCAAGCTGACCGAACGGTGAGTGTCACACACCGTGTGATTGTCTTTTCGCTGATATAAATTTACGTTCTCGTAAAAGTAAATCCGTCACATCTGGGAGGAGACTGATGGAGCGGTTCGACGTGATCGTCATCGGGGCGGGGCTGGCCGGACTGGTGGCTGCGACAGAAGCCTCTGAACGTGGGCTTAGCGTATGTGTTTTGGATCAGGAGGGGGAGCAGAACCTCGGTGGACAGGCATTCTGGTCACTTGGAGGTCTGTTCTTCGTCAATAGCCCCGAGCAGCGTCTCATGCGGGTGCACGACAGCATCGATCTGGCGCGACAGGACTGGTTCGGTTCTGCCGGTTTCGACCGGGCCGAAGATCATTGGCCGCAGCGATGGGCCGAAGCCTATCTCGATTTTGCTGGCGGGGAGAAACGACCCTGGCTGCATGGCCTGGGTATGCGGTGGTTTCCGGTCGTTGGTTGGGCGGAGCGGGGAGGCGCTTTCGCACATGGTCATGGCAATTCTGTTCCACGTTTTCACGTTACCTGGGGAACAGGCCCGGGCGTGCTGGCCCCCTTCATTAAGAAGGCGCAGGCGCTCGTCGAAAGTGGCCGGCTGACGTTTCGCTTTCGCCATCAGGTCGACGCGCTGGAAAAGAGCGGAGGCACCGTCACGGGTGTCTCAGGCACAGTACTTGTGCAAGATCCTGTCCTGCGCGGCCAGACAAGCAGCAGAGAGCCGATAGGCAGCTTCACGATGGCCGCCTCGGCTTTAATCGTTACCGCTGGCGGGATTGGTGGCAACCACGACCTGGTGCGGCGCAATTGGCCGACTGATCGTCTCGGACAACCACCGGCGCAAATGGTCTGTGGTGTACCAGCGCATGTGGATGGCAGAATGATTGCCATCACCGAGGCGGCTGGCGGTGATGTCATCAACCGAGACAGAATGTGGCATTATACCGAAGGCGTGAAAAACCATGACCCGATCTGGCCCAATCACGGCATCCGCATTTTGCCAGGGCCATCGTCCTTCTGGTGTGACGCAGATGGCAATCGGCTGCCCGCACCCGCCATGCCGGGTTTCGATACGCTTGGGACGCTAAAGATCCTGAGGCAAAGAAACAGCGACTATAGCTGGTTCATTTTGACCAAGGCGATCATCAAGAAGGAATTTGCTCTTTCAGGATCGGAGCAGAACCCGGATCTGACGGATAAAAACATCCAGCTTCTCCTCAAGCGGCTTGGTAAGGAGCCACCGGCGCCGGTCAAGGCATTCATGGAGCGCGGTGAGGATTTTGCCGTCTCTGACACACTGGAAGATCTCGTGGTGGCCATGAACAGGATCAGCGGCGAAAACAGGCTTGATCCGGCTTATATCCGCCAGCAAATCGAGGCCCGTGACAGGGAGATCGAAAACAGCTTCGGCAAGGATGCCCAGATAACGGCGATCAACGGAGCAAGGAGCTACCTCGGCGACAAACTCATGCGAACCGCCCGACCGCACCGGTTGCTCGATCGCGGGAAGGGGCCGCTGATTGCCGTGCGGCTGCATATCCTGACCCGTAAGACACTGGGCGGCCTGCATACCGATCTGCAAGCGCGCATTTTGGATCGGGCAGGCGAGCCGGTTGCGGGGCTTTATGCCGCCGGCGAAGTCTCCGGTTTCGGTGGTGGCGGCATGCACGGTTACAACGCGCTGGAGGGCACGTTTCTCGGCGGCTGCCTGTTTTCTGGTCGTGTTGCCGGACGCAACGTTTTGTCGTGACCCTTACGCCTGGGCGCGCAATTCATCCGGCCCGGTCTGGAACTGCAACTGTGCAAGACGCGCATAAAGGCCGTTTTGGCGGATCAGGCTCTGGTGTGTGCCTTCCTCGACAATGCGGCCTTCATCCATGACAAGGATGCGATCGGCCTTGAGCACGGTAGCGAGGCGGTGTGCGATGACGATGGTGGTGCGGGTTTTCATCAACTCATCAAGCGCCTTCTGCACCAGCATTTCGCTTTCGGCGTCAAGCGCGGAGGTGGCCTCGTCAAGCAAAAGGATTGGCGCATTGCGAAGAATGGCGCGGGCAATGGCTATCCGCTGCCGCTGGCCACCGGAAAGCGTCACGCCACGCTCACCAACCTGCGTGTCATATCCGCTTTCCAGCCTCTCAATGAAGCCGTCTGCCTGTGCCGCTGAGGCCGCAGCGCGAACTTCATCACGCGTCGCTTCCGGACGACCAAACGCGATGTTGTCATGGATCGAGGATGCAAAAATTACCACGTCCTGCGGCACGCTGGACATGCGCGAGCGCACATCGGCAATGCAGGCACTTTTGATGTCGGTACCGTCGATGGTGATGCGACCTTGTTGTGGATCGTAAAATCGCGTCAGAAGAGAAAAGACCGTGCTTTTACCCGCGCCGGATGGCCCGACGATCGCCACCGTTTCACCGGCACCAACCTTGAAAGACAGGCCGGATATGATCGGCCTTTCGGTTGCCAGCGGATAAACAAAGCCGACGTCGTGAAATTCGGCCTCCCCGCGTGGCGGTAGCGGCATCGAAACAGGTGCTGCGGGTTCGGCGACGGCGGAGCGCTCGTTCAAGATTTCAGAGAGTCTTTCGGCCGCGCCACCTGCTTGCGCCAGTTCACCCCACACTTCCGAAAGCTGACCCAGGCCGCTGGCGGCAATAACCGAATAAAGAACGAACTGGCCGAGCGTACCTGCTGACATGCTGCCGCTCAGAACGTTCTGGGCGCCGTACCAGAGAATGCCGACGACGCTTCCAAAGACGAGGGCGATGGCGACGGCTGTCAGGATTGCGCGCGCACCGATGGCTGCCCGGGCGCCTTGATAGGCCGCTTCGACGGATTGACCATAACGGGCGTTCGCAAGAGGTTCGGCATTGAACGATTGCACCGTTCGGGTGGCTCCGATGGTCTCGGAGGCGTAGGCTGCGGAGTGGGCCAGTGTATCCTGTGTTGTACGCGAGCGCGCGCGCACCGATCGCCCAAATGCAATCAGCGGGAATACGATGAAGGGGATGGCCAGCAACGCCAGGCCTGAAAGTCCGGGACTGGTGTAGATCATCATGGCGACGGCACCGAAACACATGATGATGTTACGCAGCGCCACGGAGGCGGAGGAGCCAAAGGCGGAGCGAATCTGCACCGTGTCGGCAGTAAGGCGCGAGGTCAGTTCACCGGATCTGTTGGCATCGAAAAATTGCTGGGATAGCGATGTCAGGTGCGCGAAGACGTCATGGCGAAGGTCGGCAACAACCCGTTCACCGATGCTCATGACATAATAATAGCGCATGGCACTGGCGAGGGCCAAAACAACGGCAATCGCAAGAAGCATGGCGAAGTAGCTGTTGATCATGCCGCTGTCCGAAACCTGAAAGCCATGATCGATGATGCGGCGGACGGCGAGCGGCAAAGCAAGGGTGGTGGCCGATGAGAGAACAAGCGCGAAAAGGGCGATTGCCATCAGACCGCGGTAGCGCTTGAGATAAGGGAAGAGACCGAGAAGCGGCTTCAGGCTTTTACGGTTTGCCGCTTTCTGCTCCTGTACGTCTGCCACTTCTTGTCTTCTCCTTTGTCAGCGCTTGCCAATCGGCCTTTGGCAGGGAATTCGGATTATGCAATCCGTTCTTGCCAAATGGGGCTATCTCCGTTCACAAGGAAACAGCAGGCTCTTGTTATCTCGGCGACCTTCATGTATAGGCTCCGCATCAAATTGGGAAGCCATAGCCCATCTGGACTATGGCTTCATTTATTGAATTGGCTCAGTTGACGCAATTGCGGCAAATGGACCGCACGTCACTTAACCAGGAAGATTGTCATGAAGGCTGATATCCATCCCGATTATCACACGATCAAGGTGGTCATGACCGATGGCACCGAATACGAAACCCGCTCGACCTGGGGTTCGGAAGGCGCAGTCATGAACCTCGAAATCGACCCCAAGTCCCATCCGGCATGGACGGGCGGCAACCAGCAGCTTATGGACCGCGGTGGTCGCGTTTCCAAGTTCAACAAGCGTTTCGGTGGCCTCGGCCTCTGATCCCTTGTGGACGGATTATTTAAAAAAGCCCGGCTCTGCCGGGCTTTTTTATTTGCCTGTTTGTGTTCACAGGCGTGTTGCGCAACAAAAAAAGCAGGCTTGAAAGCCTGCTTTTTAAATCGTCTATATTTTTTGTTTTTTCTTAGTTGATTGTGAATGCCGTGCGCAGAAGGTTGAGTTGAGCCTGGACGCTGTTTTCATTGTCCGGCACCTTGGCAGCTTCTGCGGGGCGATAGATTTCGCGGTCGAGCAGGGCAACGCGATTCTGAAGTCGAAGCGAGCGTTCGATCAGATCACGGAAGGATTCCGGCAGGTCGTTCCAGCCGGGAGCGTGGCGATCAACATTAAAGCTGTCGAGGCGAACCTTGTTCTTTTCGCTGATAACCTGATCCTTGGTCATCTCGCCGTTGTTGACGGCGCGCTGCAGAAGCAACCAGGATGCCATCTGCATCAGGCGGGTGGTGAGGCGCATCGATTCTGCTGCGTAAAGCACCGACGCCATACGCGGGAGAACCTTCGAGGCAACGCGGCCAGCACCATCGAGATAGCTTGCCGTTTCCTCAACCAGTGTCATCCCTTCGTTATAGAGGGTCTTGAACTGGTTGGAAGCAGCAGCGCGCCCTGCAAAGCTAATGGTATTCAACACCTGTTCGGACATGTTCTTTAATCCCTGCTCACGCACCACACTGTCAGGCAACGACGATCCGGATATTTTGTTCCGGTCTTTAGTGTTTTCAGGATGATATCATTACCTGAAATGCGCAAGGCAATTATTAAAGAAGGGTTAATACCCACAGTTTTGCGAAAATGCCATCGACCAAAAAAAGAGCCGCAAAAGCGGCTCTCAAGGTAAAACAGGGAGAAAAATCAGACCAAATCGCCAACTGGAGAAGATGCCTGAAGTCCAGAAGAACTGGACATGTATAGTAATCTCTCAGAAAGCTTAATTTTGTGTTAATGGTAAACGAAAGACTGCCTCAGAATTTTAATTCCTTCCGGCGCGACAGCGCTGGCGACGAAGTCTTTCCTTCATTCTGCTTCTAAGCTTCCACGGTTGCCAGACGTCAGGCAGGCTTAAGTCCGGAAGAGATTCTCTGCCGCTTGCCTGCCTGCGGATTTCCTTTTCCGCTCCTCGTCGAGTCGGTTGATCTCTGCTTGAAGCAACCCGATCCGAGTCGTCAGTTCGTCGACCGAGAGAAGGCTGAGGTCGCTGCCGATCTCGTGCGCCTGTGGTTTTTTCGGCCTGTCATCGTCAAAGAGGCTCATATGCCCGCTCCTTTTTCAACATAGTCGCCGTCCTCGGGATATTGCGGCGCGCGCGGGTCGAGCGCAATACTTTCCGGCGTGACAAGCGGCGCTGGAGTGGTCGGGATACTCGTGAAGTTATCCTTCTCCTCCGTCGACAGGGCGGCACGACGGTAGCTTCTCATGATCGCGTAGGCCGTTATGAGTGTGTGGGCGAGGGCGGTTACCAGGAACAGAGCGTAGGGGCCGTAATGGGTCATGACGGCGCCACCCAATGTTGGGCCGATGATCGTGCCAATACCGTAAAGCAACAGCAGGCCGCCCGATACCTTGACGAAATCCTGGGAGGCCGCGAAGTCGTTGGCATGTGCTACGGCAATCGGATAGAGCGCGTTCGCGGCGGCGCCATAGACCGCAATCATTGGAATGAGCAGATAAACGTTATGGGGCTGGACTGCTGCGACAGCAAGACCGGCCATCGCTCCGAGACCGGCAAGCCCAGCCAGCACGTAACGACGATCGATGCGGTCTGAGAGACGACCGGCCGGGAACTGTGCCATGGCGCCGACGAAAATCGTGACAGAGACCATGATGGCAATCATGGTTGGATCAAGCCCCGCCCGCGCTCCGAACACCGCACCCAGCGTACCATAGGCGCCGTTGGCTATGCCGATCATCAGGATGCCGACAAATGAGACGGGCGAATTGCGATACAATGCCGGTAAATCCAGCCTCACCTTTTGTAGAGGCTGGGGGGTCGCTGCTTTCGACAACGTGGCCGGCAGAATGGCAACGCAGTAGATGATGCCGCAGATCATGAAGAGCGACGTGTCGCTGATATTGCCCATTGGGACGATCATCTGGCCCGCCACGACACCGAGCAGCGTGATCGCGATGTAGAGCGAGAAGATCATGCCACGTGTCTCATTGGTGGCACGCTCGTTCAGCCAGCTCTCGATAATCATCGATGTCCCGGCCGTGCAGAAGCCCGTCAGAGCACGCAGCCCAATCCACCATTCGTCGTCAACGACAAGGCCAGTCATCAGTACAGTGAGGCAAACAACGGCGACGAAGGAGCCGAAAGCTCGTACATGTCCCGCCCGACGCACGATGGCGGGTGCGACAAAGCAGCCAATGACGAAGCCCGCCGCCCAGGACGTTCCGAGAAAGCCAAGGACTTCGTTCGAGTATCCTTCCGCAGAGCCACGTACGGGTAGGACCAGACCTTGCAGGCCGTTGCCCAGAAAAAGAAACAGAGTGCTGGATAAAAGAGCGAATACGGGTAGAAGGTTTCTGCTCATAGAGACACTCTCATGCGTTCGGTCGTACAGGTCGGGCGTTCACACGGATGCTACCCCAATGGGTTGCACTCTTCTGGTGAACGGTAAAAATGTCCAGCCTGTGACGATCCGGAAATAAAGAAAAGGCTGAACAAATGGCAAAGGCGATCGGCCTTTTTCTACTCTTGGCGATGATCGTGCAGATTATCAGGCCAATTGGCCTGCCAGGACTGCGAAAACGCGGCGATTTCTGGAAGATTGCCATCGTCGCCTTTGTGATCTGGACAGCGACGCTTCTTTTGCGTCCTTGATCAGAATGGCGTGTGCCAATAAAAAAGCCGCCCCGAAGGGCGGCCTTTATCTTTTCCTGGATCAGAATGTCTCAGGCGGCTTTTTCGAGTTCCTGTTTCCAGGTGCCCTTGGCTGCCAGCGTGTTCATCATGGCACGGTGCGTGAAGGCGCGCTGGCCTGCTGCAACGTTTTCCTGCTTGCCGCCCCAAACCTTGAGTGCGGTGTCCTGAAGTGCACGACCGTAGGAATAGGTCAGTCCCCACGGCAGGTCGTAACCGGAGTTCATGGCGGACAGGTGGGCTGTCGCTTCTTCGGAGGACTGCCCACCCGAGAGGAACGCGATACCGGGAACGGCCGAAGGCACGGTTGCCTTGAGAACCTTGACCGTCTTCTCAGCCACTTCTTCGACAGATGCCTTGCGAGCGTTTTTGCCGTCGATGATCATGTTCGGCTTCAGGATCATGCCTTCCAGGTTGACGCGGGCGTCAAACAGATCGGCGAAGACCGTCTGCAGAACCCACTGGGTCACTTCCGCGCAGCGATCGATGTCGTGGGTCCCCGGCTCGCCGTCCATGAGAACTTCAGGTTCGACGATAGGCACGATATCAGCCTGCTGGCAGAGTGCGGCATAGCGAGCGAGAGACTGGGAATTGGCCTTGATGGAGCCCCAGCTCGGACGCTGCTCGCCGATGGTGATAACACCGCGCCACTTGGCAAAACGGGCGCCTGCTTCATGGTACTTGCGCAAGCGCTCGTAGAGGCCGTCCAGGCCCTCAGTTATGAATTCATGTGGGTGGAAAGCCATCGGCTTGGCGCCAATATCCACCTTGATGCCAGGAAGGCTGCCTGCAGCCTTGATGATGTCGACGAAAGGCGTGCCGTCTGCAGCTTTCTGGTAGAGGGTTTCCTCATACAGGATGACGCCGGAAATACACTTCTTCATGGCGTCGTCGGAGCGGAACAGCATCTCGCGATAGTCGCGGCGGCTGGTCTCGGTGGATTCCAGATTGATGCTGTCGAAACGCTTTTTGATCGTTCCTGTGGACTCGTCTGCAGCGAGGAGACCCTTGCCGTCAGCGACCATTTTGAGTGCGATGTCTTCGAGACGTTCGGTCATTTGCTATACTCCCAAGGCACAATACAATTCCGGATAACAGAAGTTCCAATGCAGGGAAATGGCATGCTAACTCATTGAAACGATTGAAATCATTTCAATCGTTTGAAACTTTTCCTCCCATTTTTACCTGCCAAAAAAGAAGCCGGACAAGCACTGCTTGTCCGGCTCTTTCGTCAGGCAAGTTGTAGAAGTTTACTTGTCGCCAGAAAGGATGGCAACGCCCGGCAATTCCTTGCCTTCCATCCATTCGAGGAAGGCGCCACCGGCCGTCGAGACATAGGTAAAGTCGTCGGCAACGCCGGCATGGTTGAGGGCTGCGACAGTGTCGCCACCGCCTGCGACCGACACGAGTTTTCCAGCCTTGGTGCATTCGGCGGCGTGCTTGGCCGCAGCGACCGTTGCCGCATCGAACGGCTCGATTTCGAACGCACCGAGGGGGCCGTTCCACACCAGCGTCTCGGCACGGGAAATCCATGCCTTGATGCTTTCGACGGATTTTGCGCCGACATCGAGTACCATGGCATCGGCAGGGATGGCATTGATTTCGACGGTTTCGCTAGCAGCGCCAGCCTTGAACTCGCGGGCAATCACGCCGTCTTCCGGCAGAACAATTGCACAGCCCGAGGTGGCGGCCTCGATCATGATCTGCTTGGCAGTGTCGGCCAGGTCGTGCTCGCAGAGGGACTTGCCGACATTCGTGCCACGCGCAGCAAGGAAGGTGTTAGCCATGCCGCCGCCGATGACGAGTGCATCGACTTTCTTGACGAGGTTCATCAGGAGATCGATCTTGGACGAAACCTTCGCGCCACCGACGATTGCCACGACCGGGCGGGCAGGTGCGCCCAGACCCTTTTCAAGAGCTTCCAGCTCCGCCTGCATGGTACGACCAGCATAAGCGGGAAGGTGGCGTGCCAGGCCTTCCGTAGAGGCGTGCGCGCGATGGGCGGCGGAGAAAGCGTCGTTCACGTAGATATCGCCATTGGCTGCCAGTGCCTCGACGAAGGCCGGGTCGTTCTTTTCTTCCCCCTTGTGAAAACGGGTGTTTTCAAGAAGCAGGATGTCGCCATCGTTCAGCTTGGCGACGGCTTCAGCAGCAGGCGCGCCGATGCAGTCGGACGCGAAGGATACCGCGTGATCGAGGACTTCTTCGACGGCCGGAACGATCAGCGACAGCGACATGTCCGCGACAGGCTCTCCCTTCGGGCGGCCAAAATGCGCCAGCAGAATGACCTTTGCGCCTTTTTCAGAAAGCTCGAGGATGGTCGGAGCAACACGCTCGATACGGGTCTTATCCGTGACTTTCCCATCCGCGACCGGTACGTTGAGATCAACGCGCACGAGAACGCGTTTTCCGGTAATGTCTTTAAGATCGTTGAGGGTTTTGAAGGCGGGCATATGTCGATCCTGATTTTGTTAAGACGGGTAAGGTTGGCAGGAACATACAATGCCTGAAAGCCGACGCAAGCCGCTTATGCTTCATTTTCTCGCACATCGGTTGAAGCTGTGGAGGAGGGCAGAGCACTTTTCTGGGCCTGCGGATTGCGAGCGTTCCGACGGTGCTCCACGTGGGCGCGGACACGGCGGACGATTTCACCGAAGCTGATGAAGATCGGCAGGCTGGTCGCCGGCTCAACGGGTTCGAGCGAGACGCCGACCCCCGTTATCGCCTCATGTTCGTCCAGCGCGCGAACGATCAGGACGATGGAGCCAAGGCGTACACGATCGGCATAGTCGGCCTTTCCACTGAGACGGGATTCGATCAGTTCGGCGATGGTCATCGACTGTTCGGCGGCGGATAGAAGGCTCGGACCATAGGCGATTTCCAGTTCCTTGGCAGGGCGTGATGGCTGGATCGAGAAAGTGCCGAAAAACTCAGCATCGTCTGCCGCAACTGGTAGCGCGCTGGCAAACAGTCGGTCGATCAGGCGCGAATATCCGGGTGCAATAAAGAGATAAACGAGATCGTCTTCGCGCAGGCGCCCGGCATATTGGTATCGCATGGATTTACCGTCCCGCACGACCAGAGAGGGCATCGCCCATCGCGGAATGCGCTCGCCCTGTAAAATCGCGCTGCCGCTGGCGACGCGGTAGGAAATCAGTTCGTGATTGGCCGTGCCGGGAAGATCGACCTCCAGCTTGTCGACGTCGCCCATGCGAGGCGGCACGATCAGCCCAAGCCGAGTGGCCACCGGCTTGATCGTCCACCCCTGTAACAGAAGCGATACCAGGACGATGATGAAAGCCGCGTTGAAATAGATTTGCGCGTCATCGAGCCCCCCGAGAATGGGCATGATGGCAAGCAGGATAGAGACTGCGCCGCGCAAGCCAACCCAGGCAACGAACGACGTCTCCTGCTGCGTGTAGTTGAAGGGCATGAGGCTGAGCCAGACGGCAAGGGGGCGTGCCACAAAGATCAGAAAGAGTGCCAGCAACACGGCCGGAACGGCGATCGCCGGAAACTGCGATGGCGTCGCCAGTAGACCAAGCATCAGGAACATGATGATCTGCGAGAGCCATGTCAGACCCTCATGGAAACGGCGGATGGTTTCCTTGGCAAAGATTTTCCGGTTGCCGGCGACGATACCTGCCACATAGACGGCGAGAAAGCCGCTGCCACCGATGGTGCCGGTAAAGGAAAAGACCAGGAGTGCCAGTGCCAGCACAAAGATCGGCGCCAGGCCGCGGTCAGCAGCAAAACGGTTGACCACGGCAACGATCATCAACCCGCCCAACAGACCGAAGATCAGCCCAAGGCCCATCTGTTCGAGGAAAAGAATCACGAAGCTTCGGTCGAACCCGGCAAGCCCCTGGCCTTTGCTGATCACCTCGACAAGCGCGATGGTCAAGAATATCGCCATGGGATCGTTGGTGCCGGACTCGACTTCGAGCGTCGAACGCACCTGATCGCGGATATGTATGCCGCCGATGCGAAGCAGGAAGAAGACGGCTGCCGCATCCGTCGAGGCAACGATCGCGCCAAGCAGCAGGCCCTCAAGCCAGGATAGTCCGAGCAGAAGGGCGGCTGCACCGGCGAAAAACACGGATGTAAGGATCACGCCGACGGTGGCAAGCGAGATGGCGGGGGCTGCTGATATCCGGAAGGATTGTATCGATGTGCCAAACCCGGAATCGAACAGAATGACTGCCAGAACCAATGAACCCAGCATGTATGCGAGCGGGTTGTTGGTAAACTCGATACCAAGGCCGTCAACGCCGGCGGCAAGGCCGATCATCAGGAACAGCAATAGCAATGGCGCGCCGAAGCGGAATGCGATCAGGCTGGAAAACGCTGCAACCAGAACCAGGATCGTTGCCACCAGTAGCAAAAAGTAAAATGATTCCACGCCCATCGCCTCGCTTGAAACGGCTCCGGACCTTGGCAATGCATACGCTGCACGTTTGCAGTCAATGCGCCACGGTTGCAGACCTTCAGCGCTTTTGCGGGGTGGCGTTGAATGGCAAGGCAAGGCGGGGTGTATCGAACGATACGGCAGGAGGCAGTGCATTGCGCACGACCGAATCTCTGCTTCAATTTTTCAGGGTCAAAGTGGACCGCAACAAGGCAGGAAATAGGAAAGTTGGCGGCATTCGATTAAAAAAGAACCCGACCAGATTGCTCTGGTCGGGTTCCCTGATGACAGATCCGTTGAGGGATCAGATGGTCTTGGCAAAAGCCACAGCCGTGTCGGACATACGGTTGGAGAAGCCCCACTCGTTGTCGTACCAGGACAAGACGCGAACAAACGTGCCTTCCATGACCTTGGTCTGGTCGTTTGCAAAAATCGAAGAATGGCTGTCGTGGTTGAAGTCGCGGGAAACCAACGGCTCGTCGGTGTAGCCGAGAATGCCCTTCAGCTTGCCATCGGCAGCAGACTTGATCGCAGCGTTGATTTCCTCGACCGACGTGTTGCGCTTGGCAAGGAACTTGAAGTCAACAACCGAAACGTTCGGGGTCGGAACACGGATGGAGGTGCCATCCAACTTGCCCTTCAGGTGCGGCAGAACGAGACCGACGGCCTTGGCGGCACCGGTCGAAGTCGGGATCATCGAGAGTGCTGCGGCACGCGCGCGATATAGATCCTTGTGCATCGTGTCGAGCGTCGGCTGGTCACCGGTGTAGGAATGGATCGTGGTCATGAAGCCATGATCGATGCCAACCGCGTCGTCGAGAACCTTGACGACCGGCACGAGGCAGTTCGTCGTGCACGACGCGTTGGAGATGACGAGGTGATCCTTCGTCAGCTGGTCGTGGTTGACGCCGAAAACGACCGTCAGGTCAGCTCCGTCTGCCGGTGCAGAAACGATGACGCGCTTTGCGCCAGCGGTGAGGTGAGCCGCAGCCTTGTCACGTGCTGTGAAGATGCCGGTGCACTCGAGCGCGATATCAACGCCGAGTTCCTTGTGCGGCAGGGTGGCGGGATCGCGCACCGCCGTCACCTTGATCGGCTTGCCGCCGCCAACGATGATGGTGTCGCCTTCGACCTTTACGTCTGCCGGGAACTTGCCGTGGATCGAGTCGTAGCGCAGCAGGTGTGCGTTGGTTTCAACCGGGCCGAGGTCGTTGATGGCAACAACTTCGATATCGGTGCGGCCAGATTCGACGATGGCGCGAAGGACGTTGCGGCCGATACGGCCAAAGCCGTTAATGGCAACTTTTACAGTCATTTACAGTCTCCCGATGAAGAATTGTACGTGTCTTGCAGAATTGTGAGGGCTTGGGGCCCTCACGAAAGCTTTTCTTCAACTGCTGCGACAACGGCTTCCGCCGTGATGCCGAAGTGCTTGAAGAGATCCTTCGCCGGGGCGGAGGCGCCGAAAGAGTGCATGCCGACGAAAGCGCCGTCAGAACCGATGAAGTAGTCCCAGCCCTGACGGACAGCAGCTTCAACAGCGATATTGACCGATGCCTTGCCAATGATGGCGTTGCGGTAGGTTTCGGGCTGTTCCTTGAACAGTTCGAAGCACGGAACGGATACCACGCGGGCGGAAACGCCCTTGTCCTTCAGTGTTGCCGCTGCCTTAAGGGCAACTTCCACTTCAGAACCCGAAGCAAAGATCGAAACCTTTGCGTCGCTTGCCGAGACCAGTTCATAGGCGCCGTAAGCCGACAGGTTCTTCTCTTCATATTCCTTGCGCGACGGCGTCAGGTTCTGACGTGTCAGGGCAAGCGCAGACGGGCGATGCTTCTGCTCGAGAGCAATCTGCCAGCATTCGGCCGTTTCGGTTTCGTCGGCCGGACGGAAGACCAGAAGGTTCGGGATGGCGCGCAGGGCGGCAATCTGCTCGACTGGCTGGTGGGTCGGACCGTCTTCGCCGACGCCGATGGAATCGTGTGTCAGGACGTGAACGACGCGAATTCCCATCAGGGCAGCAAGGCGGATCGACGGACGGCAGTAGTCCGAGAAGATCAGGAAGCCGCCGGCGTAAGGGATGAGGCCGCCGTGCAGGGCGATGCCGTTCATCGCTGCCGCCATGCCATGCTCACGGATACCGTAGTGCAGGTAACGGCCGGAGAAATCCGTCGGAGTGATGGACTTCATCTGGCTGGTCTTGGTGTTGTTCGACGGTGTCAGGTCGGCAGAGCCGCCGACTGTTTCCGGCAGGATGCCGTTGACGATTTCGAGGGTATCCTCGGAAGCCTTACGGGTTGCAACCGTCGGGTTGTTCTCGATGATCTTCTTCTTGAAAGCATCGATGCTGCTGTCGAAGTTGCCTGGCAGGTCGCCAGCGAAACGGCGCTTGAACTCGGCCTTCTTGCCGGCTTCAGACGCTTCAAGGCGGGCTTCCCAGTCCTGACGTGTCTTGGTCGAGCGGAGACCGGCCAGACGCCAGGCGTCAAGCACATCTTCCGGAACGACAAACGCTTCGGCTTCCCAGTTCAGGTGCTTGCGGGTGGCAGCGATTTCTTCTGCGCCCAGCGGGTTGCCGTGAACCTTGTGGGTGCCCTGTTTGTTCGGGGCGCCGAAACCGATAACGGTCTTGCAGGCGATGAAGGTCGGGCGGTCCGACTTCTGGGCAGCTTCGATGGCTGCAGCAATCGCGTCCGGATCATGACCGTCAACTTCGATCGTGTTCCAGTGTACGGCCTTGAAGCGCGCAATTTGGTCGGTCGAGTCAGACAGGCCAACTTCACCGTCGATGGTGATGTTGTTGTTGTCCCAGAAGAGAACGAGCTTGTTCAGCTTCAGGTGACCGGCAAGAGCGATGGCCTCGTGGCTAATACCTTCCATGAGGCAGCCGTCGCCGCACAGGACGTAAGTAAAGTGACTCTGAAGGTCGGAGCCGAACTCTTCTTCGAGCTTGCGTTCGGCGATCGCCATACCAACGGCATTGGCAATGCCCTGGCCGAGTGGACCCGTGGTCGTTTCAATGCCAGTTGCGTGGCCGTACTCAGGGTGGCCGGCGGTCTTCGAGCCGAACTGACGGAAGCGCTTGATCTCATCGATCGTCATGTCCTCGTAGCCGGTCAAATAGAGCAGCGAGTAGAGGAGCATCGAGCCGTGGCCCGCGGACAGTACGAAGCGGTCGCGGTCTGCCCAAAGTGGGCTCTTCGGATCGAACTTCAGGTAGCGGGTGAAGAGAACGGTGGCGACATCTGCTGCGCCCATCGGCAGACCGGGGTGGCCGGAATTGGCCTTCTCCACTGCGTCCATGGCAAGAAAGCGGATCGCATTGGCCATCCGGTTGTGTTTGTCGCGAGAAATCATGGCTTTTCCGTCTGTTTCCGGGTGAAAGGAGATAGTTAGATGCAACTATCCAAAAAGCGGGTTGATCCATAGCAGGTGAAGCAGGCAAGTCAATAAATCCACGGCCATTTGCAGTTCGGTGATCGATAAAAATCGTTTTGAAAAACAGTCTGGCTCGCATCTATTCGATGCGCAGCACTGTTGCGCAGCTTTATTCATCCACAGAGCAAAGTGTCCCAATGCACTGGTTTGATTGACGGGATGGTAAATCGGGTAATAACCTCGTGAGCATGAAACAAAGAGCCCAAGGCCGAATGATTCGGCCAGTTGCGTGCGAGTTGGAAAAAAACGATGTCGGCTGAGAAGACCGTACAATCTGCACTGACGGAGCTGAGTGCTGCCATTACAAATCTCGAAAACGCCATCGATATGCGTATCGAGCGGGAGCGGGAGGCAGGTGACATCGATAATGAGGTAAAGCGGGTTCACATCGACCGGGCGCGGCTTGCCAACGAACTGGACCAGGCCGAGTTTCGTGCCAATCGCCTTGAAGAAGTCAATCGCGAGGTTTCTCGCCGCCTGGTGACGGCAATGGAGACTATCCGCGCCGTGCTGGATCGATAGGGGAGCGACCAATGGCTCAGGTTACTGTGATGATCGATGGCAAAGCCTATCGTATGGCATGCGAAGCGGGACAGGAGCAGCACCTGACCGATCTTGCCACGCGTTTCGATCAGTATGTCGGACATCTTAAAAGCCAGTTTGGAGAGATTGGCGATCTTCGGTTGACCGTCATGTCGGGCATTATGGTGATGGATGAGCTTTCGGAGTTGAGCCGCAAGCTGGAGAAGCTCGAGAACCAGGTCGCATCGCTGACCCAGAACCGTGATGGCATGGCGGAGCAAAAGGCGAAATCCGACGAGATGGTTGCCATTGCCATCAGTGATCTTGCTACGCGTCTCAACGGCGTGACGGAAAAGCTGCTGGCGCGGCCGAAACCTGCCGCTACCCACTGATTATCATTTGGTCGCCCGTACAAGCGGCTGCATTGGCCGAAAAGGCGTCGTTCCGATGCCGCGTTTCACAACGTAAAAATCCGCTGCTCACCCTCTGGCGGAACCTTTCGATCCGTCCTATATCTGGGGAGCGTTCTGCGCTTCCCGACAGGAACCACAATCCCTGGGGCCATACTCGATCCAAAGGGAGCTGTCCCTGACCAGTCCCGTGGGGCTGGACACACGGTGCCCACCTACTTTTGTAGGCACCCAGGATCGTAAATCTCCATCGGTCGCGTGGATCGCACTTCAGTTTTTTTGTGAAGTAGCCTCTTTATATCGTCGACAGTCTCTTTCATCGCTGCCTGGCTGAGATTTTTAATCCGCAATCATTGCATTGGCGGAACAATTCCCTATTATCCGGATTGGTATGTCTGTTCTGCCTTTTAAAAAAGGCGCTGCGGTCAAAACCGCGACGTGCCGTTCAACAGCCCAAAGAGCTAAACTTGTTTACTGAAATCTTGATCGTGGTCCTGCTCACCGTCGTGAACGGTGTGCTTGCCATGTCTGAGCTTGCCGTGGTTTCTTCGAGACCGGCAAGGCTCAAGGTGCTCGCCGCACAAGGCAGCAAGGGCGCAATGCTCGCCCTTAATCTTTCTGAAAATCCGGGACGTTTTTTGTCCACCGTGCAGATCGGTATCACGCTGGTCGGCATTCTCTCGGGTGCATTTTCCGGCGCCACGCTCGGCACGCGTTTTACCGCGTGGCTCATCGAGCAGGGCGTACCAGACCGCGCCGCTGACGCGCTTGGTGTCGGCTCGGTTGTTGTTGCCATTACCTATCTTTCGCTGATCGTCGGCGAACTTGTTCCGAAGCAGATTGCGCTTCGCGATCCGGAGAAGGTTGCAGCCCGCGTTGCTCCGTCGATGATGTTGCTGTCCAAGATCGGTGCGCCGCTGGTGTGGCTGCTCGACAAGTCCGGCAAAACCGTTCTTGCGCTGCTTGGACACAGCGGCGAGTCCAATGCGTCTGTTACAGACGATGAAATTCGAACCGTTCTTGCTGAAGCGCACAGTGCCGGCGTCATCGAAACCGAGGAATCGGCCATGATTACCGGCGTCATGCGTCTTGCTGACCGGAACGCCCGTGGCCTGATGACGCCGCGTCGCGACGTGGAAGTCGTCGACATTGAAGACAGCGCCGAGGAAATTCGCGAACAGCTTCGTGGCACGCAGCGTTCGCGTCTTCCTGTTCGTAACGGGGCCTCTGACGAAATCCTCGGCGTTCTTTTCGCCAAGGATGCATTTGACGCACTCGCCTCGGGTAACGAGCTGAACATCCGCGAACTGTTGCGTGAAGTACCGGTCGTGTCGGACCTCACCAGCGCTGTGGATGTCATCCAGTCGCTGCGCCGTTCGACCGTCCATATGGTTCTCGTTTACGACGAATATGGCCATTTCGAAGGTATCATCAGCTCAGGCGATATTCTCGAAGCCATTACTGGCGCATTCCAGGAAGACAATGACGAGGAGCCGGCAATCGTCGAACGTGACGATGGCTCGTTCCTGGTTGCTGGCTGGATGCCGGCGGACGAGTTCGCAGATCGTATGGGCTTCCAGATCGACGAGGATGCAGAATTCGAAACCGTAGCTGGCCTGGTGCTGGACGAATTCCGTCGCCTGCCGGAACTCGGCGAACACGTTACCCGCAACGGCTGGCGTTTTGAAGTGATCGACCTGGACGGGCATCGCATCGACAAGGTGCTCGTGAGCCGGGCTGCTTGATGCAGCCTGGTGTCGGGGAGAAGGCACGGCTGCGCGGCGAAAGGCTCGCCGCGCGGGATGCGCTCACAACAGACGAACGACATGTAAAAAGCCTGGCCATGTGTGTCTGTGGGGCTGCTAGGATCAATTTTGAGCTAGGCACGGTTGTTTCCGGATTTATGCCGATTCGCTCGGAAGCCGATATTCGACCATTATTGGAATCGCTGCGCCGCAAGGGTGCACGTCTGGCGCTGCCTGTTGTTCTCGACCGTGAGACGATTGTTTTCAGGACTTTCGAAGAAGGCATGCCTCTGACAAATACAGGGTTCGGCACGACCGGACCCGGCCAGGATGCTCAGATCCTCGATCCAGATATTCTCCTGGTGCCTCTCTCGGCGTTCGATAGACAGGGGCATCGTATCGGTTACGGTGCCGGTCATTATGACCGTGCGATTGCCCGCCTGCACAAGCAGGGGCGCAAGCCAACGCTTATCGGTGTGGCGTTTGATTGCCAGGAAGTGCCGTTCGTTCCGGCAGAGCCACATGATGTCCCACTCAACGCCATTCTGACAGAGAGCGGTTTGCGGCGGATTTATGCAGCTCCAGACGAGCGATAATGGGCAAAAGACGCTTTAGCCCTTTTTAAACGACGAATTTCCCATTAGACGGAACGAAATTTGACAAACTGGCGCCAGCGGGGCAGGTGAATGAGGCTTCTTTTTCTCGGGGATATGGTCGGCAAGACCGGACGGACGGCTGTTTGGGAAAAACTGCCAGGATTGATCTCCGACCTGAAACTGGATTTCGTTGTCGTCAACGGCGAGAATGCTGCCGGTGGCTTCGGGATTACGGAAGACATCTACCTTGAGACGATCAACGCAGGTGCCGATGTCGTGACGACTGGCAACCACGTCTGGGATCAGAAGGAAGCCGTATCGTTTTGCGAGCGACACGACCAGTTTCTGCGGCCTGCCAACTATCCCAAGGGAACGCCAGGAAAGGGCTCCGGCCTGTTTTATGCGCGCAATGGCGCGCGTGTTCTCGTGGCCAACATCATGGGCCGTGTGTTCATGCACCCAGAACTGGATGATCCTTTCAGCTCCGCCGAAACCATCCTGGCCGCCTGCCCGCTGAAGGAGCAGGCCGATGCGATCATTTTCGACTTTCATGCGGAAGCGACCAGTGAAAAGCAATGTTTCGGCCATTTCGTTGATGGACGTGCTAGCTTCGTGGTCGGAACGCATACCCATGTGCCGACAGCCGATGCGCAGATTTTGAACGGTGGAACCGCATATATGTCGGATGCTGGCATGTGTGGCGATTACGACTCTTCGCTTGGTATGGACAAGGAAGAGCCGATCAACCGCTTCATCTCCAAGATGCCGAAGGGCCGGTTTGAAGCAGCAAGCGGGCCAGCGACGATCTGCGGTGTTGGCGTGGAGATCTCTGACAGAACCGGGCTCGCCGAGAAAATCGCGCCCTTGCGGATCGGACCACGGCTCTCTGAAAGCATTCCAGCCTTCTGGGCTTGAGGAACGCTGTGCCGTCAGTGACCCGTCGATAATGACGACATTGTGAGCGTGGCGCCGGTTCTGCGAACTGGACGCTTGGCCAAGCTTGTCGCATCCTCTGGCATCGCAAGTTCAGGGGAGTGGCGTCATGCTGCGCGTGCTATTGCTTGCAATGTCCGGACTGGTTGCATTTGCTGGAGCCGCGCTCTCGCAAACAGCCGCCCGCCCACCTGTCAGTCAATGCCAGGCGATTGCTCAAAAAATTCCTGGCGTGACATTTGCCAGCTTCGCCCCAGCCGATATTCAGCTTGCTCAGGCAACCGCCAAGGAAGAGGTGAAGATCAGTTTTATCGGCCACTCGACCTACCTGATCGAGAGCCCTGATGGTGTGACGATCGCTACCGATTATAACGGCGTTTATCGCCCCCCTGTAACGCCTAACGTCGTGACGATGAACAGGGCGCATTCGACCCACTTCACCCTTAATCCCGATCCCGCCATCCAGCACGTTCTGCACGGTTGGAGCGATACCCCGGGTGAAAAGGCCGATCACAAGGTTCTCGTCGGAGACGTCTACATCAGGAATGTTGCAACCGACATCCGCAACCGCTGGGGTGACTACGAGAGTTTTCAGGAAAATGGCAATTCCATTTTCATTTTCGAAGTCGCCGGACTTTGCATCGGCCATCTCGGCCATCTGCACCACGAGCTGACAGACACCCACTATGCGGAGATTGGCAGGCTGGATATCCTGATGGTTCCGGTCGATGGTGGATTGACGATGGGCGCCGACAGCATGAGCCGGGTCGTGAAGCGGCTTCGTTCTGCATTGATCTTGCCAATGCACCGCACCGGCCCGCCACTGGAGCAGTTTCTGACGATGTTTGGGGAAAGCTTCAAGGTGGCCTACGCGAATGAACCCATCATCCGTGTGTCGATGCGCAATCTTCCCCGCCAGCCGCAGATACTCGTGCCACAAGGCATGTAGCGTACAACTGGCGAGGAAGACGGGGGAGCTTGATCAATCAGGCGAAGGCAAGATGCTGGCGGACCCCTACATCAGGCACCTTGTCGTCGGACATGTTGGCCTTGGCAATTTCCCAGCCGAATTTCAGCGTGCTGTCGGTCGACGCCCATATATCGGCGTCGTCTACATGCAGGGCAAGCATTGTCAGCTCAGGATCTGACTTGCCGTGTTCGTACCAGGCGGCTGTCACCGAGTTCCAGTATTCATCGACTTTTGTCTTGTCGTCGCGAATCTCGAGCACTCCAGAAAGGCAGGCGTGATAATCGTGATCCTTGCCGACGAGGCAGAAGTGCGCGCGAGAACCTGGTTTGATCGACTGAGCGAGGTCCGTATCCTTCTTCGAGAAAAACCAGATCGTATTGGTTTTAGGATCGGCGTGTGGTGCCATCGGCTGCATATGGCTATGCAGGCCTTCAAGCCCGAGCATGCCGGCATGGACCGAATTGATTTCGTCCCAAAGCTGACGGGCAGGGGCTTCGCGCGCTTCTGTCAGGCTGACCATGGTTATCTCCTTCCGGTTTGTTGTCTGTCGGAGAGGGGACAAGATGTCGTCTCACCGCACTCCTGACCAAAACGGCGTGCGGATCAATCGGTTCCTTATCTTCTTCAGGTCTGAAAACGCATCCGGGCTTGAACGATGGGCGTATCGCACTTATAAGGCCCGCAATCCCAAATTACGACAATCAGGTTTTCCATGGCTGGTCATTCACAGTTCAAAAACATCATGCACCGCAAGGGTAAGCAGGATTCGATCCGTTCGAAGATGTTTTCCAAGCTTGCACGCGAAATCACCGTTGCAGCCAAGTCCGGCCTGCCTGACCCGACCATGAACGCTGCTTTGCGTCTGGCTGTTCAGAACGCCAAGGCGCAGTCGATGCCGAAAGACAACATCGACCGCGCTATCAAGAAGGCCTCGGGCGCTGATGCTGAGAACTACGATGCAGTTCGCTACGAAGGTTATGGTCCGGGTGGCACGGCGGTTATCGTCGAAGCGCTGACCGACAACCGCAACCGTACAGCATCCAACGTCCGCTCGATCTTCAGCAAGGCTGGTGGAGCGCTTGGTGAAACCGGTTCGGTCTCCTTCTCCTTCGATCGCGTTGGCGAAATTACCTACAAGGCTGAAGTCGGTGACTCTGACAAGGTCATGGAAGCGGCTATCGAGGCCGGTGCTGATGATGTGGAATCCTCCGAGGACGGCCACACGATCATCTGCGGTTTTGAAGATCTGAACGAGGTTGCCAAGGCGCTCGAAGGCGTGCTCGGCGAAGCTGACAGCGTCAAGGCAATCTGGAAGCCACAGAACACGGTTCCGGTTGACGAGGAAAAGGCGCAGTCGCTGATGAAGCTGATCGACAACCTCGAAGACGATGACGACGTTCAGAACGTCTATTCGAACTTCGAAGTATCCGAAGAAATCCTGGCGAAGCTCTCAGCCTGATTTTTTCAAATGTCTGAATAACAAAGCCCCGGCAGCGTCTGCTCCGGGGCTTTTTTCTTGTGTATCCTATGCGGCCTTACGGATCGATGTTCGAACGTCCGCAAAAATCTCCACGGAACGAAGCCGCTTTTCAATGTCATGGATCGGCATGGAGACGATCAATTCATCGGCCTGCGTTTCGGCAAGGAAACCGTCGAGGTGACGTTCAATTGTGTCGGATGATCCAACGGCGGCGAAGCGCAGAGTGTGTTCCACCGAAAAACGCTCCATCTCGTTCCAGTAGTCATCCATGCTCTCCACCGGTCTGGGGAACTGGGTGCGAACGTTGCGACGCAGGTTCACGAACTGCTGCTGTGATGATGTAAAGAGATGCTGCGCTTCCTCGTCAGTATCTGCGCCCACACCCATCACGCCGACCATGACGTACGGTTTGTCCAAAACCTCGGACGGTTGGAACCGGTCGCGATAGATATGCAGCGCCTCCATCAGCATGTCTGGTGCGAAGTGCGACGCGAAGGAATAAGGAAGGCCAAGAGCGGCCGCCAGATGCGCACTATAGGTACTTGAGCCCAACAACCAGATCGGCACATTCGAATTCATGCCAGGAACGGCAAGGATCGTCTGATCTGGCTCCGGCGGACCGAAATAACGCTGGAGCTCCATGATGTCGTGAGGAAAGTTTTCTGCACCGGCATCGAGATTGCGACGAAGCGCGCGGGCTGTGCGCATGTCGGTACCGGGCGCGCGTCCGAGGCCAAGGTCGACACGTCCGGGCAGCAGCGCTGCCAGGGTGCCGAACTGTTCGGCAATCACCAGTGGGGAGTGGTTTGGCAGCATGATGCCACCGGACCCAACCCGGATATGTTTTGTTGCCGCCCCGACATGGGCGATGACAAGCGATGTGGCTGCACTTGCGATACCCGGCATGCCGTGATGTTCAGCAAGCCAGATGCGGTTGTAGCCGTGCTCTTCCGCCTCGATTGCCATGCGGCGGGAGTTTTCAAGCGCTTCACCGACGGTCTCGCCTTCGCCGATCGGGGAGAGGTCGAGAATGGAAAAAGGGATCATCCGTCGCTCCTAGAGAAAGTCCTGTTCCCGACCGATGTAAGTCGCTGGTGCGCCTTTACCATAGGCGTCGCGTAGAATTGATGAAGCGTTCAAAAAAATTGGGGCTCGCGGAGAGCCCCAATCGCAGATGTCAGCTTGCCTGGCGGTAGCGGACCTGTTCGGCCAAAGCAGTGTGGCCGCTGCCATCGGCAAGGACGAACTGTCCGAGCCTGCCGTCCATCTCGGTCGCCTCTGAAGCGAGATTGTGGATCGCCGCCGTTGTTTCCTCCACCATAGCCGCATTCTGCTGTGTCATTGCGTCGAGACCGCTCACGGTGCTGTTGATCTCCGCCAGCGTGTGCGCCTCCTCGCGAGTCGATTCCATAATCTCCTCGATGCGAGTGCTGATCGTCTGGACGTGCTGGCCGATGCCAGCCAGTGATGCGCCGGCCTTTTCGACAAGCGTGACGCCGGTAGACACCTCATCGGTGGAGCGTTTTAGCAGGCTGGTGATTTCTTTCGCTGCAGCCGCCGAGCGTTGTGCCAGTTCGCGCACTTCCTGAGCCACGACGGCGAACCCCTTGCCGGCTTCGCCCGCGCGAGCCGCCTCCACACCCGCATTGAGAGCTAGCAGATTGGTCTGGAATGCGATCTCGTCAATCACGCCGATGATCTGGTTGATCTGCCGCGAGGAGGTCTGAATGGCTTCCATCGCGGCGATTGTCTGTTCCATGACGTTGCCGGAGGCTGCGGCTTCCTTGCTGGCATCGCGGGCGATCCGGGTCGCCTGTTCAGCCCGCTCGATCTGGTCGCGGACGGCTTCGGTGATAGCCTTGATGGCACTTGCCGTTTCCGTAATTGATGCAGCCTGACGCTCTGTGCGTTCGGCGAGTTGGTCGGCTCCGACGCGCATCTCTTCGGACCCGCTTCGAACGGCGGCGGAATTGCCTCCAATGGCCTGCATGGTTTCGCTGAGCCGCGCCATGGCGGTGTTGAAGTTGTGGCGCAGACCTTCAAGCTCATGAGGGAAGCGGCTCTCGATCCGGTAGGCGAGATTGCCGTGCGCAAGACGATCGAGTCCCTCATCCAGGGAATGCACGACCATCTGCAGCGTGCTGGCTTCGGCCTCGCGTTCGGCAAGATGAGCGCGCCGCGCCGTTTCAGCTTCCTCGCGGGTGCGCGATGATGTTGCTTCAAGCTCTCGCTGCCTGATGAGTGTCTCACGGAAGCTGCCGAGTGCGCGTGCCATTTGGCCGATCTCGTCTTTCCTGTCCTGATTACCGATCTCGGCATCAAGATTGCCGGCAGCAACATCACCTGTCAGACCTGCAAGCTTCTGAAGCGGTGCAAACAGTCGACGCGCAAAGAACGCGGTTGCCGCGCACATGGCTGCCAACACACAGAGCCCGATTATGGCAAGCGTACCAACAATCGAGACAGAGCCTGCGTTCAATTCACTTTGGAGCATGCTTTCGACGGCAAGATATTTTTCACCGCCAAACGAGAATGGCCGGGCATAGGCGTTAGCGTCGCCGTCTGCGCGCGTTATCTTTGCTTCTGTCATTCCCGATGAAGTGAGAGCAGAGGTATAAAACCCGTAAGGACCGGCATCCAGCGCAGTCAGCGTGCTGCCGTCTACGCCGATGACCTTGCCATCCGCTGCGATGATCGCGGGTTGTTCGGAACTGTCTTTGGCGATGCCTTTGGCAAGGATCTGTGCAAACACCTCTTCCTTGACCTTGAAGAGAACGAGGCCCTTGAACGACTCGAACTTGACCACGGGTATGCCGAAATAGATGCCTGCTTCTTTTGTGGCTGCGTCGATCCGCAGTCCGGAGAAACTGGTCTGCGCTACGTCGTTCACAGCTTTTTTGGCGTTTTCAGCGCCACGCGAAAAGGCTGCCCCCAATCCGCTATCTGCCCATGCACCGCTGGTGACAGTTTCACCGAATGCGGGCCCCTTGAGATAGGAGTAATAGACCGTGCCATTAGGGTCGACAAAGAGAACATCGCTGAACGGCGTTCCCTGCAGGTATCCGGCGATATCTGTCTGGGTCTTTTCGTGGGTGGAATAATAAAAGCCGCTTGGGTTTTCCGGCTTGATAAGTTTTTCACGCTGACCGAAGGGGTTTTCCTTGACGAAAACACGTTGCAGTTCGGCTTTCGCATCGCCTGAGTTTTTCTGAACCGTACCCCAGCCGCTGCGCATCGACACGACGGCCATTTGCAACGATTCAATCTTGGCAATGGAATCCGCCTGTGTTTCAAGCTGTTCCAGACGCTCCTGCAACATGTCTCCACGGAAGACGAGAATGCTCTCCATGGATTTCGAAGCTTGTTCCTGAAGAACGCTGCTGCTGCTCTGGTAGCCGAGGAGGGTCAGTGCGGCTGTGGACGTTGCCATCAAAGCCAGGAAAATGATCAGAACTTTGGTCGATATGGAATGAAAACGGTTCAGCATGGCTGCTGTAGCCCCCAATGCCAGTTCGGCAGCCCCGCTCTCCTTAATGGCGGCACCGGCTGATCGATTGGCGAATTGTTTTGCTACGGCGCATCATGTCCGCAGCTCCCCTTTTGTCATTATTGCCGGAAACAATGCGGTACGGGATTTAAACAGAGGTAAATGCTGCACTGCAAATTTAACGGATGTTGTTGTTTTGTTCACTTATCGCTGGCAGGTTTGCTGCCGGAAAGATAGGGTGGCTTATGCAGAACGCGATTCGAATCATCGGGATCGATCCCGGTTTGCGGCGTACCGGCTGGGGCATCATTGAAAGCCTCGGCAATAGCCTGCGCTTTGTTGCCTCCGGTACGGTTACATCCGATGGCGACATGGATCTGGCCTCACGCCTTTGCCAGTTGCATGACGGACTGGCCGAGATCGTGCACAGTTACCAGCCTGATGAGGCGGCCGTGGAGCAGACCTTCGTGAACAAGGATGCTGTCGCAACGTTGAAGCTGGGCCAGGCGCGCGGTATTGCCATGCTGGTTCCAGCGCGGGCTGGATTGCAGGTTTCCGAATATGCGCCGAATGCGGTCAAGAAAGCAGTGATCGGGGTTGGTCACGGTGAAAAGCAGCAGATTCACATGATGCTGAAAATCCTGATGCCGAAAGCCGAGTTCAAGGGAAACGACGCCGCGGATGCGTTGGCGATTGCCATTTGCCACGCACACAATCGTGGTGGTGATAGAATGCGCCGCCTTCTGGCGGCGGGCTAAATTTTAGTGGTTTTATTTCGGCGGGCGGCGTCATGATTGGAAAACTCAAAGGGACTATCGATGAAATCGGCGGGGATTACGTCCTCGTGGATGTGCATGGCGTCTGTTACATTGCGCATTGTTCGGCGCGAACGCTGTCGAAAATCGGATCGGCGGGTGAGGCCGTTGTACTATTTATCGAGACCTATGTACGTGAAGATCAATTGAAGCTTTTCGGCTTTCTTTCTGCTCTGGAGCGCGAGTGGTTCAATCTTTTGCAGAGCGTACAGGGCGTGGGTTCGAAAGTGGCGCTTGCTGTCCTGTCCACCCTGTCTCCTTCTGAACTGGCGAATGCCATTGCGCTTCAGGACAAGGTCGTTGTTTCGCGTGCGCCGGGCGTTGGTCCAAAGGTCGCCGTTCGCATTGTGACGGAGCTTCGCAACAAGGCACCTGCCTTTGCCGGAGAGCCGTCGGCGTCGATCGGTCTGAAGCAGGAACTCGGAGAAGGGGCCGCCCCCGCACCGGTGGCAGATGCTGTCTCCGCTCTCACCAATCTAGGCTATTCCCGAGATCAGGCAGCAAATGCGGTTGCTGCCGCGCTCAAGAACGGAGGTGAGGGCAGCGATAGCGCCAAGCTTATCCGTCTCGGGTTGAAGGAGCTTTCGCGATAACGCGATGCCCGTGGTATAGGGAGTGGAACATGTCACTCCATGAATGTGCGATTAAGACGGAATACCCTTGATGAGCGATGCGGCAAGATTGATCTCGGCGGATAAACGTGGCGAGGATATCGACACAACCATGCGTCCGCAGTCGCTGGACGATTTTACCGGCCAGGCGGAAGCGCGCGCCAATCTCAAAATCTTTATCGAAGCCGCCAAAAACCGCGGCGAAGCGCTAGACCATGTCCTTTTCGTCGGCCCTCCAGGCCTGGGCAAAACGACCCTTGCGCAGATTATGGCCAAGGAACTCGGCGTTAATTTCAAGTCGACGTCCGGGCCAGTCATTGCCAAGGCGGGTGACCTTGCAGCACTTTTGACCAATCTCGAAGAACGCGATGTGCTGTTCATCGACGAAATCCACCGCCTCAACCCCGCCGTTGAGGAAATTCTCTATCCGGCAATGGAGGATTTCCAACTCGATCTCATCATCGGGGAGGGTCCGGCCGCACGCTCGGTCAAAATCGATCTGTCGAAGTTCACGCTCGTTGCAGCAACGACGCGTCTCGGGCTGCTGACGACGCCGCTGCGCGACCGTTTCGGTATTCCGGTCCGGCTTTCATTTTACACTGTCGATGAACTGGAATCGATCGTTCGTCGTGGTGCGCGCATGATGGGCCTCAACATGACGGACGAGGGTGCGCGCGAAGTGGCCAGACGTGCACGCGGCACGCCGCGAATTGCAGGGCGGCTGTTGCGCCGCGTGCGCGACTTCGCTGAAGTGGCGCGGGCGGAAGCAGTTACGAAGGAAATTGCAGACGAGGCTCTGACGCGCCTTCTCGTGGACAATATGGGTCTCGACCAGCTCGACATGCGCTACCTGACGATGATCGCCGTAAACTTTGGCGGCGGGCCGGTGGGTATCGAGACCATCGCTGCGGGTCTTTCCGAACCGCGCGATGCAATCGAGGACATTATCGAGCCCTACATGATCCAGCAGGGGTTTATCCAGAGGACCCCGCGTGGCCGCATATTAACGGCAACCGCATGGAAACACCTGGGTATGCAACCGCCAAAGGACCTTGAGGCAGCGCAATTTAGGCTGACGCTGGACGAGGATTAAGTCTTTCGACCTCCAGGTTTCATGCCGCGATTTGACGATTGGCTGGTCTCAAAACGAGGGAGGGGAAGATGCCGGACTATGATGCGGCGCGTGTTTTTCGCAAGCTGGCGCGGAACAATCGCCTTGCCAATTTTCGGCTGCATAATGCCTGTTTATTGTTGCCGCAGTACGAATTCGTCGCGCCCCGAACGAGCTTCTTTCCAACCATTCGCGCGACATTGAACCATATCCATATCATTGATGTCTTTTATATCGATGCACTGAAAGGCGGCACCCTCGGGCCTGCGGCATGGGCAAACGAGGAGCCCTACCTGACGATGGAAGCGTTGCGGCAGGCCCAGGCGAAACTCGATGACGACCTGATTTTTTTTGTCGAGGAGCTTGATGAAGCCAGTCTGGCCGCAACGGTCAACGTTCATCGCGGCAAGCGCATTCAGCAGGATCGCTGCGACGACATTCTCAGCCATCTCTTCCAGCACCAGACACACCACCGCGGACAGGTGCATGCGATGTTGTCAGGCACGAGTGTGAAACCACCGCAACTGGATGAATTCATTGTTGGCGATGACGCAATGGCAAGAAAAACCGAGATGGATGCGTTAGAATGGCGCGAAGATGATTTGATGTCTCCAGCCCACAGGCCGCTCAATGACGCATGACACCCGCATCCGCATAAAATTCAAACCGAAGCGTATTTTCCAGATGCGTATCGCGGGCCTCGCCTTTCGTGATGGACATGTGCTTGTTCACCGGGCGACGCACGAGAAATTCTGGACTTTTCCCGGTGGGCGCGCGGAAATGGGAGAACGCTCGGAGGAAACGCTCGAGCGGGAGATGATGGAGGAACTCGGCACCGAAGCGAAAGTCGGACGGCTTCTCTGGGTGGTCGAAAACTTCTTCCATTACGAAGACAAGGACTGGCACGAGCTTGGCTTTTACTACCTCATGGATCTGCCGGAGAGCTTTGCGTTTCATCCCTCGGCCATCATCCACCGCGTTCAGGATGGTGATAACGAACTGGAGTTTCGTTGGGTCAAGGCGACGCGCCAGGCATTGACGGAGCTCGATATTCCGCCCTATTTCATCGCCGACGAAATAGAGCATCTGCCGCAGACAACAAGACACCTCGTCTGGTACGACGGCGATCTGGACGATAAATGACTTCTGCCCTCGAACGCCACATGATCCGGCTGGACCGCAAGCCGCAGCTTTTCAGCATGCGTGTGGCGGCACTGATCTTCCATGACGGGCATATCCTCGTTCAACGTGCTGTCGGCGACATCTACTGGGCTTTGCCGGGCGGGCGTGCGGAGATCGGTGAAAGCTCCGAAGAAACCATCGTTCGGGAAATCCACGAGGAGCTGGGCCGGGATTGCTGCGTCGAACGACTGCTGTGGTCCGCCGAGAATTTTTTCTCTTACGAAGAATACGCTGCGCACGAGTTGGCGTTCTACTATCTGGTTTCCCTGTCGGAGCCGATGCCTTTCCACGAAAGCGATATTATTCATCATGTGATGGATGGCATCGAGATCGAATTCCGTTGGTTGCCAGCCAATTCGTCCGCGCTCACGAAAAACGATCTCAAGCCTGCGTTCGTCGCGCAGCGTATTGAAGCCTTGCCGAGCCGGAGCGAGCATCTGATCGTTCGCGAAGGATGCTCTGGCGCGGCAGGAAGTCCCAAGGAGACCTCATGACCTTTACCGTCCCGCTTTCGGGCGAACTTATCGAGCACGGCCATCGACTGATGCAGCGCGTTTATTACGAGGACACGGATTTTTCCGGTCTCGTCTACCACGCCCGTTATCTGCATTTTTTGGAGCGTGGCCGTACCGACTATCTGCGGTGTCTCGGATGTGAGCAAAGCGCGCTGCTGACAGCGGATGAAGAGGGCCTTGTTTTCGTCGTCCATCGTATGGAAATCGACTTCAAAAGCCCGGCACGTATGGACGATGTGTTGACGATCACCACTGTCACCGAGAAGGCAGGTGGCGCAAAAATGGTGCTCAATCAGGAAATTCGTCGTGGTGAGACGTTGCTTGTCAGCGCCAAGGTCATCATCGCAGTCATCAATGCGAATGGCAGGCCAAGACGTCTTCCGGAAACGGTTGCGGAAAAATTCCTCAAGTAAGACAGGCACCGCCGCAGTAAATCCCGCAATGGTGTCCGTATAGTAACACTCCCTTAACCATAATGGTGTCTTACTTTAGCATCTGGTATTTGTGCGGTGCACGCCTTCCTTTCACCAAATTTATTGGCAAGGAAGGCATATTGGCAAGTACCGGGGCATGGCTAAAGGGTTGGGCGGCGTTGACCGCATAACTTCGAGCGCCGATGCGCGTTTGAATCGCCCGGTCCCGTGCCGGGCGTTTGGATTCGGGGATTGGATATTTATGGAACAGGCAGGTTTGGCAGCGGCGACGCACGACGTAAGTCTCTGGGCTCTGTTTATGCAGGCGGGCTTTATCGTAAAGCTCGTCATGATCGGACTTCTGGCCGCCTCGGTCTGGACGTGGGCGATCGTCATCGACAAGTATGTGAGCTTCAACAAGGCACGGCGCCAGTTCGATCAGTTCGAACAGGTTTTCTGGTCTGGTCAGTCGCTTGAAGAACTCTATCGTACGCTGGCAGAGCGGCAAAATGGCGGCTTGGCTGCGATTTTCGTGTCGGCCATGCGGGAATGGAAAAAGTCCTTCGAGCGCGGCGCACGTTCGCCGATCGGTTTGCAGATGCGTATCGACCGGGCAATGGATGTGACCATGGCTCGTGAAGGCGAGCAATACGAAGCCCGTCTTGGTTCTTTGGCAACGATCGGTTCAGCCGGTCCGTTCATCGGCCTTTTCGGTACGGTCGTTGGTATCATGACCTCGTTCCAGGCTATCGCCGGTTCGAAGTCTACCAACCTCGCCGTTGTGGCGCCTGGTATTGCTGAAGCACTTCTGGCTACGGCTATCGGCCTGGTTGCCGCTATTCCTGCGGTTATCGCCTACAACAAGTTCACCGCCGATGCGCACAAGCTTTCCGCACGTATGGAAGGTTTCGCCGACGAATTCTCTGCGATCCTGTCTCGCCAGATCGATGAAAAGCTTCAGACGCGCCAGGCTGCGCAGTAAGCGAACCGCGCATTAATTTGCCGCAAGGCAAAATGGAGTAAACGTTATGGGTATGTCAGCAGGTGGCAACGGCGGCGGTTCCGGTGGACGCCGTGGACGCGGCGGCCGTCGCAGAGGCGGAGCGATCAGCGAAATCAACGTGACGCCGCTGGTCGACGTCATGCTGGTGCTGCTTATCATCTTCATGGTGGCTGCACCGATGATGACGGTGGGCGTTCCGATCGATCTGCCGCAGACCTCTGCGAATGCGCTGAATTCGGACACACAGCCGATCACGATTTCCGTCAACGCCAACGGCCAGATCCATCTTCAGGAAACTGAAATCCAGGCTGAAGAAGTGGCTGCCAAGCTGCAGGCCATTGCGACGACAGGTTATAACGAACGCATCTTCGTTCGCGCCGATTCCGTTGCCGCTTACGGCATGGTCGCGGACGTAATGGCTCGTATTCAGGCCGCAGGCTTCAAGAATATCGGCCTCGTGACCCAGCAGAAACAGGATAATTGACGTAAGAGCGATGAAGGGCAGCATCACCACATCCGCGATTGTGCATGCGTCGCTTCTGGCTTTCGCCCTTGTATCCTTGGGCTCGCCGGAGCCTCTTGACGTGTCGCAGGCCGAGGCCCTGCCAGTGGAACTGGTCCCCGTCGAGGAATTGAGCCAGATTCAGCAGGGTGACAAGAACGCACCCAAGGCGGAAAAATCCGCGCCTGTTCCGACAACCCGCCCGGATATCGTCGAGAACGCTCAGAACGCAGGCAACAACACCACAGATATTCAGGCGCCGCCGACCCCGACGGAAAAGCCGAACAACAATGAAAGCGCTGCCGCGCCGCCAAAGTCCGAGAATCCTCTGCCTGTTGTCGATACCAAGCCGAACGAGGTGAAGGATATCGTCAAGGAGGAGACCTCCGCGCCGAAACCGCAGGAAATGGCTGCTTTGCCGCAGACCAAGCCGGAAGTTGCGCCGCAGCCAAAACCCACGCCGACACCGCCGCAGGAAACCAAGGCGGAAGAACCGCCGCCGCAAAACCAGGAGCCGGCCGAAATACCCGTGCCGCAGAACGTGCCGCGTCCGAATTCTCGTCCCGAGCCGCCGAAGCCGGAAGAGCCGAAACAGGCCGAGACGAAGCCTGCAGAACAGAAACCGGCCGAAAAGCCTGCCGAGAAAAAGCCGGATCAGGCCAAGTCGACGGAGAAGCCGTCTGACAAGAAGCCCGCCGATAAAAAGCAGGAGACAGCCAAGTCTGCCGCGTCTCAGGCAAGCGAGTTCAATGCCGACGAGATTTCAGCGCTCCTGAACAAACAGGCGCCGTCCGGCGGCGGTGCGAAACGCTCGACCGAAACAGCCTCCCTTGGTGGCAAGAAGACGCTTGGAACGGGTCTGAGTGCCAGCGAAATCGATAACGTCAAGGGCCAGATCCAGAACAATTGGTCTATGGTCTCCGGTCTCACCGGCGTTGCCGAGGTGCGTGTGGTGATCAGGATCGAGCTTGACCAATCCGGCAATATTGTTGGTCAACCCGAGGTCAGTGCTTCCGGTGGTCCGGAAGGTACGCGCCGGGCGGTTGAAAGCAGTGCGCGCCGCGCGATCCTTCGCTCCGCGCCTCTCAAGAACATGCCGATCGAGAAATATGAGGGCGAAAGGGGCTGGAACACGATGGTTCTGAACTTCGATCCGTCCGAATTTGCATTGTGAGCCGACAGGTTTTGGAACTGATGACGACAGAAATCCCAAAACTCCTGTCCAATTTTCGTAAGAAGCTGAAAGGCTTGTCTAAATGACCAAGTGTTCTGTCCTCCGCGCCCTCATGGTTGCCACGGGCATGTTGTTCTCGCTGGTTGCTGTCGCTCCGGCGAATGCCGAGGTTCAAATCAATATCAACAAGGGCAATGTTCAGCCGTTGCCAATCGCCATTACCGACTTCATGTCGGGTGACGGCATCGGTGCGCAGGTTTCTGCTGTCATCGCGGCTGACTTGCAGCGCTCCGGTCTTTTCGCACCGGTCAATAAAAGCGCGTTCATCGAAAAGATCAGCAATCCAGATCAGCAGCCGCGTTTCGAGGACTGGAAGGTCATCAACGCGCAGGCTCTGGTCACTGGTCGCGTGACCCGTGAAAGCGATGGCCGCCTGCGCGCCGAGTTCCGTTTGTGGGACACGTTTGCCGGTCAACAGATGACAGGCCAGCAGTTCTTTACCCAGCCGGAAAACTGGCGCCGTGTGGCTCATATCATCGCGGACGCGATCTATGAGCGTATTACCGGTGAAAAGGGCTACTTCGATACCCGCGTTGTTTTCGTTTCCGAAAGCGGCCCGAAGACAGCCCGTAAGCGTCAGCTTTCCATTATGGACCAGGACGGTTTCAACATCCGTAACCTGACCAACTCGAATGACATCGTTCTGACGCCGCGCTTTTCGCCGAACCGCCAGGAAGTCACCTACATGTCTTTCGAAGGCCAGCAGCCCCGTGTTTATCTCCTGCAGCTCGAGACCGGGCAGCGCGAAGTTGTCGGTAACTTCCCCGGCATGACGTTCTCGCCGCGCTTCTCTCCGGATGGGCAGAAGGTCATCATGAGTCTTCAGCAGGACGGCAACGCCAACATTTACACGATGGATCTGCGTTCGCGGACAACCACGCGTCTGACGAACACGTCTGCGATCGATACCGCACCGTCCTATTCGCCGGACGGACAACGTGTCGCCTTTGAAAGCGATCGCGGTGGCCGCCAGCAGATTTACGTCATGAATGCGGACGGCTCCGGTCAGCAGCGCATCTCCTTCGGTGATGGCTCTTATTCGACACCGGTCTGGTCTCCTCGTGGCGATCTGATCGCCTTCACCAAGCAGTCGGGTGGCAAGTTCTCGATCGGCGTGATGAAGACCGACGGTTCCGGCGAGCGTATCCTGACCAGCGGTTTCCACAATGAGGGCCCGACATGGGCACCCAATGGCCGCGTTTTGATGTTCTTCCGTCAGAACGCCGGCGCAGGTGGACCGCAGCTCTATTCGATCGATCTGACCGGTTACAACGAGCAGCTTATCAAGACCCCGACCTTCGCTTCAGACCCGGCATGGTCGCCGCTTCTGGACTGATTTGATTGCCATGGCGGCGCTGGATGATCCAGCGCCGCCATATTTTTACGCATGCCCTTCAGGGGGATGCCTCTTTCTTGCCGCAAAGTGTTGTGAGGGAGCAAGAAAGTGGGACATTTCCTTTCTGTTAACCATAAGTGTTTGCCGGCGATTAACCTCAATCGGTTAGCCTCTGGCAACGTTACTGAAATTCTAAGGAGAGACCGGCGATGAGCCGTACACACACTTCGGCACTCAGCCCCATGCAGAAACTGGCCCGTAACCCGGCTGTCATCGCCATGACGCTTGCGCTTGCTCTTGCGGGCTGCGCAAACAAGAAGAACATGCCGAACAGCGCCGGTGAACTCGGCCTCGGTGGCGCGGGCTCCGCAACGCCTGGCTCCCAGCAGGACTTCACCGTCAATGTCGGCGACCGCATCTTCTTCGACACCGACTCGACCTCGATCCGCGCCGATGCGCAGCAGACGCTGCAGCGTCAGGCTCAGTGGCTTGCTCGTTATCCGAACTACTCGATCACCATCGAAGGTCATGCCGACGAGCGCGGTACACGTGAATACAACCTTGCACTCGGTGCGCGCCGTGCGGCTTCCACCAAGGAATTCCTTGCATCGCAGGGTGTTCCGGCAAACCGCATGAAGACCATCTCCTACGGTAAGGAACGTCCGGTCGCCGTCTGCGACGACATTTCTTGCTGGTCGCAGAACCGCCGTGCTGTGACGGTTCTCGGCGGCGCAGGCATGTAATTGCCTAACGCATTCGTGATCTTGAATGGAAGGCGGTCTTAGGGCCGCCTTTCGTTTTTTTCATAGTTTGGCCGAAGTTAAGTTGCTTTTTCGGGTGATATGGAAAAAATCCGGCTTTGCGCCATTCCGGTGCAAATCAGTTAAGGCAGGACGAAAGAGATGAAGAAACTTGTCGTGGCGGGAATGCTGGGGCTTGCAGCCTGCACCGGCTTGAGCGGCGTTGCCGTTTCGGGTCCGCTGTTCGGTGCGGGGGGTAGCTTCGGCACGATCAACTCTCAACAGCCCCCGGTCGTCCGGGTTCAAGCCAATGAGGCCTATAAGGTCCAGCAGCTTGAAGAACAGATCAGGCAGCTTAACGGTCGTATCGAGGAAATGAGCTTCCAGCTTCTGCAGATGCAGGAAACCATCCGCAAGGCGCAGGAAGATAATGAATTCCGTTTCCAGGAACTGGAAAGCGGTAAGAGTGCCGCGCCCGCTGCGCCCAAGAAAAAGGCGGAAGCGGACCTTGCAAGTCCTCCGAACGATGACGTTGCAGCAATCATTGAAACGCCACCCGAGGGTGGCGCTTCTGTTTCACCGTCTCAGCCGAGCAATGCTCCAGGTGAGACCACGCTTGGCTCCATTCAGCTCGATTCCGGCGGCATGCCTGTTGGCGGAACGCTTAATCAGGGTGCCAACAATTCCTCCGGCAATTTGCCTGGTGTCACGACGGGCGGAGCTTCGCGCAAGACCGATCCTGTGAACACGGCGGCGCTGACGAGTGAGAACGATATCTATCAGGCCGCGTATAGCCACGTGCTTGGTGGTGATTACAAGCTGGCGGAACAGGGTTTCGAGCAGTATCTGAAAGGCTACCCAAAGGGTGCCAAGGCCGCCGATGCCAGCTTCTGGCTGGGTGAGGCTCAATATTCTCAAGGCAAGTTCAACGAGTCGGCCAAGACTTTCCTGAACGGCCACCAGACTTACGGCAAATCGCCGAAGGCGCCGGAAATGTTGATGAAGCTTGGCATGTCGCTCGCCGCGCTGGATAACACCGAGACTGCCTGCGCGACGCTGCGCGAAGTGTCGAAGCGTTACCCGAGCGCATCCAAGACCGTGCTGAACAAGGTCGCCAGCGAACAGAAGCGTCTTAGCTGCTGAATTCTCTCTGCCGTTGAACTAGCGGTATGCCCATGTCGGTTGCGCCCCGCATTTCAGACGAAACCACACTAGACCCGCTTGAGGCGGCAAGGTTTTTTCTCAAAAACCTCCGCGAGCCCGCGCATATTCTCGTTGCAATTTCCGGGGGCAGCGATTCCACCGGCCTGTTACTGGCATTGCGCAAGGTTTTGTCGTGTGAGCAAAACCCAGGCACACGTCTGTCGGCGGTGACGATTGATCATGCGCTGCGGCCCGAATCTGCCGACGAAGCAAAAAAAGTCGCGGCTCTCTGTGCTGAACTTGGGCTTCCGCATTTTGTCCGCCGTTGGGACGATCCTAAACCTCCGACCGGTTTGTCTGAAGCATCGCGTCTTGCTCGTTATCGTCTGATTGCTGATGTCGCCGATACTATCGGTGCTGATGCGGTCGTCACAGGACATACACTGGGCGATCAGCGGGAAACGATTGCCATGCGCGTGGCCCGCAGCGATCGACATGACAATATCGGTCTTGCCGGGATGGCCGATGCGGTCCTTTTTGATCGGCGTCTGTGGGTGTTGCGGCCATTTCTGGCCTGTGAGCGCCAGTCCATTCGCAACTTTATTCTCGCGCAAGGCAAAGACTGGGTGGATGACCCAAGCAATGAGAGCGTTAAATATGAGCGCGTGCGCGTGCGTCAATCGCTCGGACCGACACCTCTGGCGGATTATAACAAAACATCTGCAGCGAGAACGGCGCTTTCTCTGGCTGCAGCGGAGTTTTTGCGTGCCAACGTTCAGGTTTTTCATTCCGTTCTTGCGAAGATAAATATCTCCACGGGTTCAGAGGAATGCCCGGAATTCCGGCACGCGTTAGCGGCGCTGATAGCGACCTTGGGCGGGCGTGCCTATTTTCCTGCTGCCAGTGGCATGGATCGGGCGATCGAGCCTATCGTTGAGGGCAGGTCTGGCCGTCTGACTCTCGGTCGCGTGCTTATCGACAGGACGCGGGATGGACTCTATCTCTACCGTGAACGGCGCAATCTCCCGGAAATCTGTTTGGAGGCTGGGAAAAGTGCGATCTGGGACGACCGCTTTTTTGTCGAAAATGGATCGGCCAATGAGGTTCTTATAACGTCTTCTTTTCCGAATGCTGCCAGTCTGCCATTTTCTCTCAATATCCCGCCCGGGGTCGTGCGACAGGCGATATGGAGCATGCCGACGGCTGTCACCGCATCGAGTGACGAAGCGTTTGATGCCCGGGCTCTCAAGTTCGTTCCGCGTGTTGCGCCGTTCGATCTTTTTCTGCCACGGTTCGACCTTGAGTTGGCAAATGCGATTGCTGTTTTGCTCGGTCGTTCAGCCTATCCACAGCCACCGGTTTAATTCAGGCCGCTTTTTCGTGAATTGCATTGGAATACTTTTTACACCAAAACGCATCTGATAATGCCCTTCGCCTTGGCAACGGCAAATGTCGACCTTATGTTAGGGGCACGTAAGAGCGGACAGCAGACATGTCCGTGTGAGTTCGGGGAGTTCGATGAACCCAAATTTCAGAAATTTCGCCTTGTGGGCAGTTATTGCCCTGTTGCTGATCGCATTGTTCAGCATGTTCCAGACGTCGCCAACGCAAACGGGTTCGCGTGAAATTCCGTACTCGCAGTTTCTTCGCGATGTGGATTCCGGGCGGGTTCGCGACGTTACTGTAACCGGCAACCGGGTTCTTGGAACCTACACCGAAAACGGTACGGCATTTCAAACCTATTCTCCCGTTATCGACGATTCGTTGATGGAGCGCTTGCAGAGCAAGAACGTCACCATCGTCGCACGGCCGGAAAGCGACGGTTCCTCCGGGTTTTTGAGCTACCTTGGCACATTGCTGCCGATGTTCCTCATCCTCGGCGTCTGGCTGTTCTTCATGCGGCAGATGCAAGGTGGTTCGCGCGGTGCGATGGGCTTCGGTAAATCCAAAGCCAAGCTTCTGACCGAAGCGCACGGTCGTATCACGTTTGACGATGTCGCCGGTGTCGATGAGGCCAAGCAGGATCTGGAAGAAATCGTTGAATTTCTGCGTGATCCGCAAAAATTCCAGCGTCTCGGTGGCAAGATCCCGCGCGGTGTGCTTTTGGTTGGCCCCCCGGGAACTGGTAAAACGCTTTTGGCACGCTCGGTTGCGGGTGAGGCAAATGTGCCGTTCTTCACCATTTCCGGTTCCGACTTCGTTGAAATGTTCGTCGGTGTCGGTGCGAGCCGCGTTCGTGACATGTTCGAGCAGGCCAAGAAGAACGCACCTTGCATCATCTTCATTGACGAAATCGATGCCGTAGGTCGCCACCGTGGCGCCGGTCTTGGCGGCGGCAACGATGAGCGCGAGCAGACGCTCAACCAGTTGCTCGTCGAGATGGATGGCTTTGAAGCAAATGAAGGTATCATCCTGATTGCTGCGACCAACCGCCCAGACGTTCTTGATCCGGCGCTCCTGCGTCCAGGCCGTTTCGACCGTCAGGTTGTCGTTCCGAACCCGGATATCGTAGGGCGCGAGCGTATTCTGAAGGTGCATGTCCGCAACGTGCCGCTCGCACCGAATGTCGACCTCAAGGTTCTGGCACGCGGTACGCCTGGTTTCTCGGGTGCTGACCTGATGAACCTCGTCAACGAAGCTGCTCTCATGGCCGCCCGTCGCAATAAACGCGTCGTGACCATGCAGGAATTTGAAGACGCCAAGGATAAGATCATGATGGGTGCGGAGCGCCGCACGACCGCCATGACCGAAGCCGAAAAGAAGCTCACCGCCTACCACGAAGCGGGTCACGCCATCACCGCACTCAACGTGCCTGTGGCAGATCCCCTGCATAAGGCAACGATCATTCCTCGTGGCCGTGCGCTCGGCATGGTCATGCAGCTTCCGGAAGGCGATCGCTATTCCATGAGCTACAAGTGGATGGTCTCTCGCCTCGTGATCATGATGGGTGGTCGCGTTGCGGAAGAACTGACCTTCGGCAAGGAAAACATCACCTCTGGTGCATCCTCGGATATCGAACAGGCCACCAAGCTTGCTCGCGCCATGGTCACCCAGTGGGGTTTCTCCGACGCGCTGGGGCAGGTGTCCTACGGTGAAAACCAGCAGGAAGTCTTCCTTGGCCATTCTGTTTCGCAGTCCAAGAATGTTTCTGAGGCAACGGCACAGACGATCGACACGGAAGTACGCCGCCTGATCGATGAGGCCTACACCGAAGCGCGGCGTATCCTCACGGACAAGCATGATGAGTTCGTCGCTCTGGCTGAAGGTCTCCTCGAATACGAAACGCTGTCCGGGGACGAGATCAAGGCGCTGATCAAGGGCGAAAAGCCTGCCCGCGATCTCGGTGATGATTCTCCCGGCAGCCGCGGATCCGCAGTGCCTAAGGCTGGCGCCAAGAAGGACGGTCCAAACGAAGCCAAGGGCGATGGCGAGGCTGAAGGTGGTCTGGAGCCCCAGCCGCACTAATGGCTTAAAATCAGACGTCTTTTTGAAAACGAGGCCACCCGAAACCGGGTGGCCTTTTCAGTTTGGTAACAAGATATAAGCCATTTTTGTGCTAATTTACGTGCTGTTTGCCGTAGTTTGTGGCATCTACCCGAAAAACGCATCCGGCTTTTTTACATGCCGCCGGAATGCATGAAGGATTTGGAGTTCAAATGGCACGCCGTTATTTCGGAACCGATGGTATTCGCGGACAATCGAACGTTTTTCCCATGACGCCGGATCTGGCGATGCGGGTTGGTATTGCCGTCGGCACCATTTTTCGTCGTGGGCATCACCGTCATCGCGTCGTGATCGGCAAGGATACCCGTCTTTCCGGCTATATGCTGGAAAACGCACTGGTGGCAGGCTTCACTGCCGCCGGTCTTGATGTCTTCTTGCTCGGGCCGATCCCCACGCCTGCGGTTGCCATGCTGACGCGCTCGTTGCGTGCCGATATCGGCGTGATGATCTCGGCATCCCACAATCCCTTCGCAGATAACGGCATCAAGCTCTTCGGACCGGATGGCTACAAGCTGTCTGACGAACTTGAGCTTGAGATCGAGGATCTGCTCGACAAGGATATCTACGCGCAGCTTGCCAAGCCGAGCGAGATCGGCCGCGCCAAGCGCGTTGATGGCGACATTTATCGCTACATCGAGTTTGTGAAGCGCACCTTGCCGCGCGACGTGACGCTGAATGGTTTGCGGATTGCTATCGATTGCGCCAATGGCGCTGCCTACAAGGTCGCTCCTGCGGCGCTGTGGGAGCTTGGTGCGGAAGTCGTGACCATCGGCAATGAGCCGAACGGCGTCAACATCAATCTGGAATGCGGCTCTACCCATCCAGAAGCTCTTCAGAAGAAGGTCCATGAAGTTCGGGCCGATATCGGCATCGCGCTCGATGGCGATGCGGACCGTGTCATCATCGTTGACGAGCGCGGCGAGATTGTCGATGGGGATCAGTTGATGGCAACGATTGCCGATAGCTGGGCCGCCGACAATCTGTTGCGTGGCGGTGGCATCGTGGCGACAGTCATGTCGAACCTGGGACTGGAGCGCTTCCTTGACGACAAGGGCCTGACGCTTGCCCGTACGAAGGTTGGCGACCGCTATGTCGTTGAGCACATGCGCAATCATGATTTCAACGTTGGCGGCGAACAGTCTGGCCATATCGTACTGTCTGATTACGGTACGACGGGGGACGGCCTTGTCGCAGCACTTCAGGTGCTGGCGCGCGTCAAGCGTTCTGGCCGTACGGTCAGCGAGGTTTGCCGCAAGTTTGACCCCGTACCGCAATTGTTGAAGAACGTCCGTATCTCCGGTGGCAAACCACTGGAAAATCCGGTTGTTCAGCAGGCAATCGCAGATGCGGAAAATGCTCTTGCGAAGAATGGCCGCCTGGTCATTCGCCCATCTGGTACAGAACCGCTGATCCGCGTCATGGCGGAAGGCGATGATAGCGCCCAGGTCGAGCAGATCGTCAACGATCTCGTTGGCGTCATTTCGAGCGCACGCACAGCCGCCTGAGGCGCCCTGTTCAAACGGTCACGAAAGCCGGCGTTCTCGCCGGCTTTTTGTTTGCGCATTTGCTAATAAATATGGTGAATGATCGTGGTTAATCGTGACTTAACCAATTTGCGTCACTGTTCATGACTGAAAAGTTCACTGGCATCTGCTGCCCATGCGCACATGCCGTTTCTGGAGTGGAAGTCATGAAAAACGCCCTGGCCGGATTTCTGGCCGTCCTGATGACCGGCACGAGCGCCATCGCTGCCGATCTTTATCAAGCGGAGCCAGCCCCGGCTTACATCGAGGCGCCAGAAGTGCAGGTGTCGCAGGCCAGCGGCTGGTATCTGCGCGGCGATGTTGGCTATTCTTTCAACAAGCTCCGTGGTGCGCATTATTATCAGGGTGGACCCTCAGGAGACTTGACCGACTTCGCTACGGCGAAGATGGATGACAGCTACATTATCGGCGCTGGTGTTGGTTATCAGTTCAACAATTACTTCCGCACGGATCTGACTTTCGACTACATGGGGAAATCTGATTTCCGTGGTTCGACCATTGGCGGCTGCGGCTCGGTTCCAGGTCCATGTGTTTCGGCGGACCTGAGCTCCCTCAAAGCCTACACATTGATGGCCAACGCCTATGTGGATCTCGGCACGTACGGTCGCGTAACGCCTTATGTCGGTGGTGGCATCGGTGGCTCCTACGTCAAGTGGGATAAACTGCGGAACACGTCGTGCAGCACCGATGGTTTAGGTTGCGATCCGACGACCGAGCATGGTGGTCGCGGCAAGTGGCGTTTTGCTTACGCTCTGATGGCGGGTGCTTCCATCGATATCACCTGCAATCTCAAGGCCGATGTGGGCTACCGGTTCCGCCACATCAACAAGGGCGACATGTTCGCTTATGAGAACAATGGCGGCCCAGGTCGCGACAAGGGCTTGTATTCACACGAGGTTCGGGTCGGCGGTCGTTATGTCTTCAATGGCTGCGATACGGCTCAGTACATTCCGCCGGCCGATATTCCCTTGCAGCCGGCCGTCTACAAGTAATCGTCACGCTTGACTGTTAAACATCGAAACCGTCCACATCCCTCAGGATGCGGGCGGTTTTTCTTTGGTCGTATGCTGCGTGTCATGTGGCGCATATGGGCCAAGATTCTTCTGTGCAGCGACATATTCCGCTTGACTGGAACAGGTGAGAAGCATAGCAACGGCGTCAGGACACTCTACCCTAACGTAGAGCGCCTATCTGGAAGGATAGTCAAATGACAGATATCGTGAAGCCGGACCTCCGTCCGGGCAATACGCATTTTTCCTCTGGTCCCTGCTCGAAGCGCCCCGGTTGGTCGCTTGAAGCTCTCGCTGATGCGCCGCTCGGTCGCTCGCATCGCGCCAAAGTTGGCAAAGCCAAGCTGAAGCAGGCCATCGATCTCACCCGCGAAGTTCTGAACGTTCCTGCTGATTACCGCATTGGTATCGTTCCCGCATCCGACACCGGCGCCGTTGAAATGGCTCTGTGGTCTCTGCTCGGCGAACGCGGCGTTGACATGCTTGCATGGGAAAGCTTCGGCGCTGGCTGGGTTACCGATGTCGTCAAGCAACTCAAGCTCAAAGACGTCCGCAAGTTCGAGGCTGATTACGGTCTGCTGCCGAACCTCGGCGAAGTCGATTTCGACCGCGATGTCGTCTTCACCTGGAATGGCACGACGTCTGGCGTTCGCGTTCCTAACGCTGATTTCATTCCGGCTGACCGTAAGGGTCTGACGATTTGCGATGCGACGTCTGCCGCATTCGCCCAGGAGATGGATTTCTCCAAACTCGACGTTGTCACCTTCTCCTGGCAGAAAGTTCTGGGCGGTGAGGGCGGTCATGGCGTCATCATTCTGTCGCCACGCGCTGTTGAGCGTCTTCTGAGCTATGCACCTGCATGGCCGCTTCCGAAGATTTTCCGCATGGTCTCCGGCGGCAAGCTGATTGAAGGCATCTTCACCGGCGAAACCATCAACACCCCTTCGATGCTCTGCGTTGAAGATTATATCGATGCCTTGTTGTGGGCGAAGAATCTCGGTGGTCTCAAGGCGCTCGTTGGGCGTGCTGATGCCAATGCCAAGGTTATCTACGACTTCGTTGCTGCAAACGACTGGATTGCAAATCTGGCTGTTGTCGACGAAACCCGTTCCAACACCTCGGTATGCCTGAAGATCGTCGACAAGGATGTCGTTGCTCTTGATGCCGATGCGCAGGCTGCTTTCGCCAAGGGTGTTGTTGCCCTTCTCGAAAAAGAAAATGTAGCGCTGGATATCGGCGCTTACCGTGATGCGCCGTCTGGTCTTCGTATCTGGGCTGGTGCCACGATCGAAACCGCCGATATGGAAGCTGTCATGCCTTGGCTGGCATGGGCGTTTGCAACGCAGAAGGCAACGCTTTCCAAGGCTGCTGCCTGATTTGAATACCGGCCCTGCTGATGCAGGGCCGCGCATTTCCCATTCGCACACCTCAATCGTTTCATCCAAGGAGCCCATGCCATGGCACCTCGCGTACTCGTATCCGATGAACTGTCGGAAACCGCCGTCCAGATTTTCCGTGATCGCGGCGTCGAAGTCGATTTCCAGCCGAAGCTCGGCAAGGACAAGGACAAGCTGGCCGAAATCATCGGTAATTACGATGGTCTGGCCATCCGTTCTGCCACAAAGGCAACCGAAAAGCTGATCGAAGCTGCGACCAACCTCAAGGTTATCGGCCGCGCTGGCATCGGCGTCGACAATGTCGATATTCCGGCGGCATCGCGTCGCGGTATCATCGTCATGAACACCCCTTTCGGCAACTCTATCACCACGGCCGAACACGCCATTGCGTTGATGTTTGCCGTCGCCCGCCAGCTTCCGGCCGCAGATGCCTCCACGCAGGGTGGCAAGTGGGAGAAGTCGAAGTTCATGGGTGTCGAAATCACCGGCAAGACGCTCGGCGTCATCGGTGCCGGCAACATCGGTTCCATCGTCTGCGCGCGTGCACTTGGTCTGAAGATGCATGTTCTCGCCTACGATCCCTTCCTCTCGCCGGAGCGCGCGCAGGAAATGGGTGTTACCAAGGTTGAACTGGACGAACTTCTGGCGCAGGCAGATTTCATTACGCTGCACGTGCCGATGACGGACAAGACGCGCGGCATTCTCGGCGCCGAAAACCTTGCAAAGACCAAGAAGGGCGTTCGTATCATCAACTGCGCACGCGGTGGTCTGGTCGATGAAGCAGCTCTGGCCGACGCCATCAAGTCTGGGCAGGTTGCTGGTGCTGGCTTCGACGTCTTCGAAGTTGAGCCTGCAACGGAAAGCCCTCTCTTCGGTCTGCCGAACGTCGTCTGCACCCCGCACCTTGGCGCTTCGACGACAGAAGCACAGGAAAATGTTGCCCTTCAGGTTGCTGAACAGATGTCGGACTACCTCGTCAAGGGTGCCGTTTCCAACGCCATCAACATGCCGTCGATCACGGCTGAAGAAGCACCTCGTCTGAAGCCGTTCATCCGGCTGGCTGATGTTCTCGGCTCTTTCGTTGGTCAGGTGCAGGAAAGCGCGACCAAGGAAATCGAAATCGTTTATGATGGTGCAACCGCCAACATGAACACCAAGGCTTTGACGAGCGCGCTTCTGGCGGGCCTCATCCGTAGCCAGGTTTCCGACGTGAACATGGTTTCCGCGCCGATCATGATCAAGGAAAAGGGCATCATCCTTTCCGAAGTCAAGCGCGACAAGACCGGCGTTTACGACGGCTACATCAAGCTGACCGTCAAGACCGAAAACCAGGTCCGCTCTGTTGCCGGCACGGTCTTCTCGGACGGCAAGCCGCGTTTCATCCAGATCAAGAACATCAACATGGATGCCGATGTTGGATCGCACATGATCTACATCACCAACACCGACGTTCCCGGTATGATCGGCTTCATCGGTACGACGCTTGGTGAGGCCGGTGTCAACATCGCCAACTTCCAGCTCGGTCGCGAGAAGGAAGCCGGTGACGCGATCGCCTTGCTCTACGTCGATGGTCCGGTCTCTGAAGAGGTCCTCGACAAGCTGCGAGCCAACCCGGCCATTCGTCAGGCAAAGCCGCTGAGCTTCAACGTCGACTGATCCCGTTATCGTTCCTCCCAAGGGGACAATAAGGCCCGGTGCAGGGGAAACCCTGTGCCGGGTTTTTCCGTTTTGACGGTGCGTCTGACTGGCCGATTATCCCTATGGTTGCATATCACGAAAAATTTTATCGGACCCGACTAAAAATGATGATCCTGAGTTGCTATATCGCTTTTCATGACATGCCGCTCATGGGAGGGCGGCCAACAGGAGAAGACGATGTTTGCTGCCTTTCGGCGCTTTAAGGGTTTGTTTGCGATCGCCGCTTTGGGGATTGCGGTTTCTTTCGTAGCGGTCGATATGGCCGAGGCGCGGCGCGCCAGCGGTGGTCTCGGCAGCCGTGGAACACGCACTTATTCCGCGCCGCCATCCACAAGCACGGCTCCGGGACAGGCAGCGCCGATCAACCGCAGCATGACGCCAAACACGCAGTCCGGTCAGCCGGGTGCGACGACGCCTAACCGCAATGCGACGGCACAGGCGCCGCAGCAGAACCGCGGTATGTTCGGCGGCATGATGGGTGGCCTCATGGGCGGTCTGTTGATGGGTGGCTTGTTCGGTATGCTGATGGGCGGTGGCTTCGGTGGTATGGCCGGTTTCTTCGGTATGCTGTTGCAGGTGCTGCTGATTGGTGGTCTGGTCATGCTGGCCATGCGTTTCTTCGCATCGCGTCGTCAGGGTCAGCCAGCCTTTGGTGGTGCAGGCAACAACTCGGCACGCACTGACTATTCTGCCAATAATCATGCTCAGCAGGGTGGCTCTTCGTTCAAGATTCCGCAGATCGGTTCCAAGACAGGCTCTTTCGGTGGCGCTGCTGCGGCTGCCGCTCCGGCGGCCGCCAAGCCTGTCCCGCACGAAAATGCCATGTCGGAAGGTGATGAAATTGGCGTTACGCAAGGCGACCTCGAAACCTTCCAGAAAATGCTGGAAGACGTTCAGGCAGCCTATGCTGCTGAGGATTACGGCACGCTGCGCAAGCTGACGACGCCTGAAGCCATGTCTTATCTTGCCGAGGAACTGAGCGACAACGCCACCAGCGGCGTCAAGAATGATGTGAGAGATATCACGCTGCTACAAGGCGATGTTGCCGAGGCCTGGCATGAAGAAGGTCAGGATTTCGCCACCGTTGCCATGCGCTATTCCGCAATCGACGTGATGCGTGACCGTTCTACGGGCAAGGTCATCGAGGGCGATGAACAGAACCCTTCCGAATCGGTGGAGATGTGGACCTTCGTTCGCCGCGCCGGCAATGATGACTGGCAGGTTGCCGCTATCCAGGCTGCCGCCTGAGGAAATTGCGACGTTTGGAATTGACGCCGACCGTCGCCGACCAGTGAAGTTGAAAAAGCCCGGAGGCCGAAAGGTGTCCGGGCTTTTTTCTTTCTGCAATCTCTGTTCACAAAATTTTGCAGAAAAATGTCATGGCTCCGATCGGTGTTGGAGGCGATGGACTGGCGCGACCCTTTCGCCTGCTATGCAGGGGATTGCGCCGATATGCGCCTGGGCAGATGGCGCGGAGGCCTTCCTCCTTCTCACGGAAATGCCATCTTTCATTCATCCAGCATTCAGTCCCGGGGTCATAACCAGAGGGTGCACACGCCAACGTGAGCTGCTTCCCGCTTTAAACCGCTTTCAAGAGGGAACCACAGCCTGAAATCAGCGTTGACGATCCAGCCCCGGTTCTCGGGGAGAAGGAGTGGCCGGGCGCTGCACGGCCCGCGAGTATGGAGAGCTATCGACATGAAACGCTTTGACCTGATCGACGGGATGCGCGGTTATTTTCTCGTCTTCATGCTGATAAACCACCTTGTCTTTGCGGGTGGCTTTTGGCTTGTTGAAATCAATCACAGACAGTTTGCGTTTGTCGAAGACGCTCAGGGCTTCGTTTTCCTCTCTGGCCTGCTGATCGGTATGGTCTACGCCAGAAAGATGATGAAGTACGGTTATGACGCCGGAAAGCAGGCGATCTGGAACCGGGCGATGGAACTCTATCGCTACGCGATGGGTCTCGTGATCGCCGTTCTGTTCTTCCGAATGGTTATCCCGCACGCACCTTACATCTGGTACAACTGGCTTGGCATGACCTCGTTCGACGATCCGCTGCGTCTTGCTGCGATTGCGACATTCCTGTTCCAGCCGACATTCATGGACATTCTGCCGCAATATATCGTCTACATGATTTTTGCGCCTGTCCTTGTGAAGCTTTGCCTGGATGGCAAGTGGGCGTACGTTATTGCCGGTTCGTTGCTGGTCTGGATGGCAGGACAGCTTGGTCTGCAGCAGATCGTTACCGCTCCGCTCAACGAGCTTGTGAAGGGTGCGGATGAGCAGGGCATTCGCGTCAGCTTCAATATGCTGGGCTGGCAGCTTGTGTTCTATTCGGCCCTGGTGCTTGGTGCGATGACTGCACAGGGCCGCATCCAGTGGAAGAAGATCTTCTCGCCCGAGAACTCCTGGATTCCGAAGGCGGCTCTGGTGATCTGCCTGTTCTTCATGCCGCTTCGTATCGCAACAGCCTGGAATCTGATGCCGGAATTCATGCTCGGAAAATTCTCCTCCATGGAAATCCGTGCGGACTTCGGTCCGGTCTATCTCATCAACTTCCTTGCTGTCGGCGTTGGCCTGACATGGTTGATTATTGCCGGCCCGCATCATCACCGTCCGCTGGTGCGCTCGATTGCCAATGGCGTCATCTGGGTGCTGTCGCTCAAGTTCCTGCAGCTTCTCGGCCGTCATTCGCTCCAGGTCTATGTCTGGCATGTCGCCATCGTCTACGGGATCTACTATGTCGATGGCCGCACGGCAGAGCTGGGTCAGATCGAAAAGACTATGATCGCCCTTACGGGTATTGCGCTTCTGGCGCTGCCTGCACTCTGGCGTGAGCGTGACAAGTGGATCGGTGACGGTCAGAAGACTGCCGGTGCCTGATAGCCCCTTATCGTGATCTTCCTTCAGCGCAGGGCGGCTTTGCCGCCCTGTACTTGCGTGTGAAAGCAATTCTTTCTATATGCAGCGCTGAAAATCCGGCGATATGGAGATGGATGATATCCTCGAAAAACCATATCGTATCGGATGAAACGACAGGCGGCGGGGCCTTGACCCCCGGTATGACTGACGATTGGAAAAAACTTGAACACGCTCGATTTTGACAAGAAGCCGGAAGACACCCGGATTGTCGTCGCCATGTCTGGCGGCGTGGATTCATCCGTTGTTGCCGGTATCCTCAAGCGTGAGGGCTATGATGTCCTCGGGATCACGCTTCAGCTCTATGACCATGGTGCAGCCGTACATCGTGCTGGCTCCTGTTGTGCAGGGCAGGATATCGATGATGCACGCCGCGTTTGCGAAACGCTGGGCATTCCCCATTATGTGCTGGATTACGAAGCACGCTTCCGCGAAACGGTTATCAATCCCTTCGCTGAAGCCTATGCGATGGGCGAAACGCCGATCCCCTGCGTTGCCTGCAATCAGACTGTAAAGTTTGCAGATCTGCTGGCCACTGCCAAGGAACTTGGAGCCGATGCACTGGCAACCGGCCATTACATCCGTTCGCGCCGTAACCCTGTTCCGGGTCATCCAGATCGTCGCGCGCTTTACCGGCCAATCGATAGCGATCGCGACCAGAGCTGGTTCCTGTTTGCGACCACGCAGGAGCAGATCGATTATCTGCGCTTCCCGCTCGGTGGTCTTTCCAAGGCTGAAACACGCGAGCTTGCCGAAGATATGGGGCTGGTGGTCGCCAAGAAGGCTGATAGCCAGGATATCTGTTTTGTGCCGCAAGGCAAATACACTGATATCATCAACAAGCTGAAGCCGAATGCGGCGCTGGTAGGCGATATCGTTCATCTCGACGGTCGCGTTCTCGGCCGCCACGACGGCATCGTGCATTATACGATCGGTCAGCGCCGCGGTATCGGCGTCGCAACCGGTGAGCCGCTCTATGTCGTTCATCTCGATGCACGCGGGCGACGGGTGATTGTAGGACCACGTGAGGCGCTGGAAACGCACCGGGTTTATCTGCGTGATGTCAATTGGCTGGGTGATGGCGCGCTGGAAAGCGATGCGCAGTCTGGCTTCTCCTGTTTCGCCAAGGTCCGCTCCACACGGCCACCGACAGAAGCTGTGCTGCATGCGGATGAGAAGGGTGTCTACGTCGATCTGATGACCGGCGAAGCCGGTGTCGCGCCTGGACAGGCTTGCGTGCTTTATTCTGCGCCAGGACCGGACGCACGCGTCTTTGGTGGCGGTTTCATTGAGCGCTCTGAACGGTCAGCCGATGCGGAGGCTTCTCTTAAGGCGCTCCTCGAAAATCAGGTTGCAGCCTGAAACCGTTCGCTTTTTTGCTCCTGTGCAGAAAGCGAACTTTTTGCGCATCTTGCGCTTGACACTTTGGGGAGCGGCACCTTATAAGCCGCTCATCCTGACGGAACGGCGGTCACAAGACAGTCATTTCCCTCTGTGGCGGGGTAGCTCAGGTGGTTAGAGCAGCGGAATCATAATCCGCGTGTCGGGGGTTCAAGTCCCTCTCCCGCTACCACTTCTCATTTATTTCAAATCGACGATCAGCATTACCTATCGCTGGTGTCCCGCGTGCAGTTTCTACTGCAAAAAAAGGGAAACCCGCCTTCCGCTATGGTGCAGCCGACGGGTCTCAACCTCTGCCCCTCCCACAAGGGCGGGCGCACGTAAACACACTAAAGCAATTATGGCAAGATCATGGCGACCATGTTGTCGCTGATGATGGTCCTAAATTCCAGGTCAGCGGCGGGTGGCAAAGCGTTACCAGCTCCGTGTGTCGTTCGTACGGGGCGCGGTAGGAGACGATATTGTTGCTGCAGGTCTCGCGCTGCGCGACATAGGACGAGCGGTAGTATGTCTTCTGCGATGGCGCGCGATCTTGGCCGTATTGGATCATATCGGCGGCAGAAGACATTGTCGGTATTGATATGGCGAGGAATGCGGCTGCCAGAAATATGGATTTGCTGTTTGCGAACATTGCGACCCCCGGGGTGGTGAAACAACCACATTAAACGGCATTGGGCCATGTTTGTTCCAGCTATGCGAGGGTATAGGCGGTATCCTCTTGGGGAAGAGGTGGCTGGGTTTGTGCAAATATGAAACGGCTGTTAGCGGGACCCGGCACTGCCGCCCCGAACTCCAGGCCGGTACGTGCAAGACTTTAAGGTGCTTTGCTGTAAGCTTTGCAGCGGTCAAAGGAAGGCGAATGATAGGTTCCCTGTCGCCAAGGCGACTAAAATTCTCAATGTCATCAACTATCTAGGAGAATTTGGAGCGGGCGAAGGGATTTGAACCCTCGACCCCAACCTTGGCAAGGTTGTGCTCTACCCCTGAGCTACACCCGCTCATAAGCCAACGGTTCGGGGTAGTAAGCTGAACCGTGGGTCACCAGTGTTGCGGCGACGGGCGCTATATCGCTCAATCGATTTTGGAATGCAACAGGGAAATGACAAAAATACGAACAAAACCCGCGAAAATTCGACAAGTAGCGGAAATGGCTGGATTTTTTCATTGCTGCAGGATTTCCGCCCGTTGCCAATGCTGGCCAGCGTGCTTATTCAGAAAGACAATGATCTGAGAATCGAGAGCGACAGGTGCGAGATATGACAGAAATTTCTCCCAAGACGGCGGATGAACTCTTCGAGCTTCTGGACAAGCTTGGCATCTCACACAGCACGAAGCAGCATGAGCCGGTTTTTACCGTCGCTGAATCCCAGTCGCTGCGTGATCTCATCCCCGGTGGTCATACCAAGAACCTGTTCGTAAAAGACAAGAAGGACAAGTATTTCGTCCTGACGGTGGAAGAAAACGCTTCCGTCGACCTCAAGAGCGTTCACAAAGTGATCGGTGCGGCAAGCCGCGTTTCTTTTGGCAGGCCGGAAAAGATGTTGGAGTATCTTGGCGTCGTCCCCGGTTCGGTCACCGTCTTTGGCGCGATCAATGACGTCAACAACGACGTGACTTTTGTACTCGACAGCGCTCTTATGGAGAACGAACTGATCAACGGTCACCCGCTGTCCAACGATGCGACGACGACGGTTGGCAAGCAGGACCTTATTCGCTTTCTGGAGGCGACCGGCCATGCGCCGCTTGTCTTGAAAGTGAGCGAGTGAGATACGATCTTTGCGTTAATAGAGACGAAAACGACAGGTACCATTGGAGACCGGCATGAGCGGCACGAACAATCCTTACGGCAGTTCCTACGGCGGGCAGATGTCTGCAACCGCGCAATTCGGCGGGGAGCTTAATGGCGCGGCCTCCGGCCACATCAAGGATACGACGACCGCCGCCTTCTCCAAGGATGTTCTTGAGGAATCGCGCAATCAGCCGGTGCTGGTTGATTTCTGGGCGCCGTGGTGCGGCCCATGCAAGCAGCTGACTCCTGTTCTGGAAAAGGTCATCAACGAAGCCAATGGCCGCGTGAAGCTGGTAAAGCTGAATATCGACGATCATCCCTCAATTCCCGGCCAGCTTGGCATCCAGTCAATCCCGGCCATCGTGGCCTTCGCTGATGGTCGCCCGGTTGATGGTTTCATGGGCGCTGTTCCGGAAAGCCAGATCCGTCAGTTTATCGACAAGATTGCTGGTCCCGATGCAGGTGATCCGAAAGCCCAGATCGAAGCTGTGCTGGCCGAAGCAAAACAGCTTGTGGCAGATGGTGATCACGAAGGCGCAGCACAGCTGTTCGGTGCGGTCATGCAGGCTGACCCGGACAATGCAGCCGCGATTGCAGGTATCGCCGAGTGCATGATCGCCGTTGGCGAATACGAAAGGGCTGGCGAGCTTGTATCTTCGCTGCCGCCAGAATTGTCTGAAGATGCGGGCATCCAGCTCGTTGCCAAGAAGATCGCTCAATATGAGGAAGCCCGTAAACTCGGCGATGCGACGGCCCTCGAGCGCGATCTGGCAACAAATCCGGATCATCACGAATCCCGAATGAAACTTGCCAAGGTTCTGAACGTTCAAGGCAAGCGTGATGAAGCAGCCGACCATCTGCTCTACATCATGCGCAAGGACCGCGAATTCGATGAAGACGGCGCGCGTCGGCAACTGCTGGAGTTTTTCGAGGCCTGGGGCTTCAAAGACCCTGCGACGGTGGCCGGACGCAGAAAGCTTTCGGCGATCCTGTTTTCGTAATGTGGAGATGACCGGTCGATACCATCGGGATCGACCGGTACTCCGGAAAATAGAGGGTTCATTCCCATGCATATCGGAAATGCGAGATATGTGAAGAGCGACGATCTGCCGGAAACAGTCCCGGTTTTCCCCCTGCCGGGAGCGCTTCTCCTGCCGGAAGGGCATCTTCCGCTGAATATCTTCGAACCTCGATATCTGGCGATGATCGACCGGGCACTGGCGAGTGATCGCCTCATTGGCATGGTTCAGCCCGCACTTCACGCAATCGATACAGGTACCGAGGGTGGAGCGCTTAGCTCCGTGGGTTGTCTTGGCCGTATCACCTCATTTTCCGAAACCGGCGACGGCCGTTATCTGATTTCGCTTACGGGTGTTTGCCGTTTCCGTCTGCTCAAGGAAGTGGATGCGGCGGGAAAGCCATACCGCAGCTTTGTGCATGCACCATTCATCGCCGATCTTTCCGGCGACTACGACGAAGACGCTGTGGATCGTAACAACCTGTTGCGCGTTTTCCGCGCCTTTCTTGATGCCAATCAGCTTGAAGCAGACTGGGAAAGCGTGGAGCGCGCGGGCAATCGCGTGCTCGTCAACTCCCTTTCGATGATGTCACCTTTCGGCCCCGCGGAAAAACAGGCGCTTCTGGAAGCTCCTGATTTGAAGACACGGGCTGAAACACTCATTGCAATCACAGAGATTCTTCTCGCTCAAGGTGGCGGCGAGAACGGCAATATTTTGCAATAGGGCAGGAGCGGGCCGATGGACGACAGGATGAGCAATGTCGACCCGAAGCTGCTGGAGCTTCTGGTTTGTCCTTTGACCAAGGGCGGCTTGTCCTATGACCGCTCCCGCAACGAACTTGTCTCGGAAAGTGCCAGACTGGCCTATCCCATTCGCGATGGTGTGCCGATCATGCTGATTTCGGAAGCCCGCAAAATAGAAGACTGATTTTCCGTTTACCCCGTTTGGCGCGGTCATGTCGCAAATTGGCGATGACGCGTTGACAACTGTGCGTGGATTTGGCCAGAGTCCGGCCAGCATCTGTACGGGGGAGAAAACTGATGTCGCTGCTTGCTATCGTTCGGGCTTCTGTCGTTGTTCTGGCAACGGTTTCCACCATTCTTCCGGGCTTGGCGGCAGAGCCATCGCGAAAGATCGTCACAACCAAGAATGGCGATTATTTCGGTTTCGATTTGCGAACCGAGCAGAATGTCTCGCTGGAGCAATGCGGTGAGATTTGCGTGGGCGATGCGGCCTGCAAGGCATTTACCTATAATCCGAAGGTAAAATGGTGCTTCCTGAAATCGGATTTCAATCAGCTTAACGCATTTCCGGGCGCTGTGGCGGGCAAGGTGGTAGAAACCGTTGTCGAACCGGATATTGGCGCACCGCAGCGTCTGTCGTTCATTTCAGAAAGCCTCCAGCAGGAAGCGCGCAAGCTGAAAGCGGGTCTGGAAGCAAGCGACGAGCAGGGGCTCGAAGGCCTTCTGGAAACGGCGAGGCAGCAGGTGGCCGCCGGCACCATTCCGGAGGCGGTCGAAACCTATAAATCGGCGCTTGCGCTCGCCCCCGATGATGGAGCGCTCTGGGCTGAGCTTGCCGGCGCTGCCGCGCAGGTGACAGATAATTATTCGATTGCCGGTCAGGCTGCCTCGGCCGCGCTCAACGCTTACCAGTTGAGCCGTACCGTCAGCGCCCGAACGGAGGCGCTCAATCGTCTGGCGCAGGCTTTCGAGAGAACGCAAAGTTACCGGGCCGCCCTGAACGCCTACAAGGCAAGCCTTGCGCTCGTCGATACGGCTGAAACAGAAGCTGCTTATGCCGATCTGCACAGCCGGCAGGGCTTCCGCATCATCGGCAACACGGTGGATACGGACAGTGTCAGCCCACGCGCCTGCGCGCAGTTTTCCGAACCGCTCGTCAAGAACGGTGTTGATTACTCGTCCTTTGTGACACTGGACGGCGGCGCACCTAAGGCAATCGACGCGAAAAACAGCGAGATCTGTGTCGAGGGTCTGACACATGGCCAACGCTACAAAATCGCGTTTCGCGCTGGTCTGCCGTCATCGGTCGATGAGCCGCTCGAAAAGCAGGTTGATCTGGATGTTTATGTCAGGGACCGAGCTGCGAGCGTACGTTTTACCGGAGAGAATTTCGTGCTGCCCGGCTCGGCCCGGCGCGGCATCCCGATCGTCTCCGTCAATGCAGACACGGCGGACTTGAAACTTTACCGCATTGGCGATCGCAACATCACGACGCTTCTGGCGAACTCTCAGTTCCTGACGCAGATGGATGGCTATAATGCCGATCGGATCGAAAACGAAATCGGTGAACTGGTCTGGCAAGGTGCAATCGAAATTCAGCCAGACCTCAACAAGGACGTCATTACCAGCTTTCCGGTGGATGAGGCGCTTCCTGAGCGCAAGGCCGGCATCTACGTGCTGACGGCGACGCCGCCCGGCACACAGCCTGAAGATTGGGATTCGCGCGCCACCCAATGGTTCCTGGTTTCCGACACCGGCATCACGACCTATGCCGGAACGGACGGTCTTAACGTTTTCGTCCGCTCACTCGGTACCGCAAAGCCATTGGCAGATGTCGACCTGCAATTGTTGGCGAAGAACAACGAAGTTCTTGGGACCGCAAAAACCGATGGCGATGGCAGAGCTACCTTTTCGGCCGGACTGATGCGCGGTTCGGCGGCTCAAGCGCCGGCAATTCTGACCGCGCGCAATGGCGACAAGGATTATGTCTTCCTGGATATGACACGGGCCGGCTTTGATCTTTCCGACAGAGGTGTCACCGGTCGGGCTGCTCCCGGTGCGATCGACGTGTTTTCCTGGACGGAACGCGGCATCTACCGGGCCGGAGAGACGGTGCATTCCGCTGCACTGGCGCGGGACGTGGATGGCAAGGCAATTGAGAACCTGCCGCTCACCTTCATCTTCTCTCGCCCTGACGGCGTGGAAGACCGGCGCTTCGTCAGCGACGGAAAGACACTTGGCGGTTATGCGGTGGATCTGCCTCTGCAGGAAAACGCCATGCGTGGCACCTGGACGCTGCGCATTCACACCGATCCGAAAACGGCTGCAATCAGTGAAAAGAGTTTCCTCGTCGACGATTTCGTGCCGGATCGTACGGAGTTCGATCTTTCAAGCAAGGTCAAGGAGATCGTTCCGGCACAAGATGCCGCAATCGATGTGGATGGCCGTTATCTTTACGGAGCGCCGGCGGCCGGCCTGACGCTTGAAGGCGAAGTCGGCATCAAACCAACACGGAGCAATTCCGCGTTCGAAGGGTACGTCTTTGGTCTTGCTGACGAAGAAACCGAAGAAGAAAACCGGACAACTCTCGCGGATCTGCCGGTTCTGGACGAGGAGGGCAAGGCAAGTTTCAACGTCAATCTGACGGACCTGCCGTCGACCACGCAAATGCTGTCCGCCAACATTACGGTGCGCATGCAGGAAGCAGGTGGACGCGCTGTGGAACGCTCGTTGTCGCTGCCGATCAAAGCTGAGGGCGCGATGATCGGCATCAAGCCGCAGTTTTCCGGCGATCTGGCACAGAATTCCATTGGTCGCTTCCATGTCATTGGGGTCTCCGCAGACGGCGTAAAGCAGGCCATGAGTGGGCTCAACTGGAAGCTCATCAAGGTTGAGCGAAACTACCAGTGGTATCGTCAGGGCAACTCCTGGCGGTATGAGCCGGTGGAGTTTACCAAACAGATGGAAACGGGAAACCTTTCCCTCTCGGCTGACGGGGGTGAAATTTCCGTGCCGGTGACCTGGGGCCGCTACAGGCTAGAAGTTGAGGGCACTGGTGCCGCCGCACCAGTCTCCAGCGTTGAGTTTGATGCCGGTTTCTATGTCGAGGCAAGCTCTACGGAAACGCCGGACGCTCTTGAAATCGCGCTCGACAAGGAGAGCTATAAGATCGGCGAAACCGCCAAGCTCAGGGTGTCTCCCCGTTTTGCGGGCGAGGTCATGGTAACGGCAGGCTCCGAGAAGCTGATCGCCGTACAGAATGTCGAGATCGGTGAAGGTGGCGGTGAGATCGAACTTCCGGTTACCGAGGCGTGGGGTGCAGGCGCCTATGTGACGGCGACGTTGTTCCGTCCAGGAGATGCGCAGGAAAGCCGTATGCCGATGCGTGCCATCGGTATCAAATGGCTTGGTGTTGATCCCGCCGAACGCAAGCTGAATGTCTCGCTTGGCGTTGCCAAACAAACGCTGCCGCGCCAGCCGCTCGAAATACCTGTGACGGTAACGGGGGCTGGTATCGGCGATCAGGCCTACATCACTGTAGCTGCAGTTGATGTCGGCATTTTGAATCTTACGCGTTACGGGCCACCAAAGCCGGATGACTGGTACTTCGGCCAGCGGCGTCTCGGTTTGGAAATTCGCGATCTCTATGGGCGTCTGATCGACGGTTCACTCGGCGCAACAGGCCGGCTGCGTACCGGTGGTGACGGGGGGCAGGTGGCGTTGCAGGGTAGCCCACCCACTGAAAAGCTGGTCGCCTTTTTTGCAGGTCCCGTCGCACTCGATGCGGAAGGCAAGGCAACTATCAGCTTCGATATACCCCAGTTCAACGGCACAGCCCGCATAATGGCGGTTGCCTGGACGAAGAACGGTGTGGGCCATGCGGTCTCCGATGCGGTGATCCGTGATCCTGTGGTGGTCACTGCCAGCGCGCCGAAGTTTCTTGCCCCGGGTGATCAGTCGCAATTAAGGCTCGATATCGCTAACACCGATGGTGAGGCCGGCGACTACCGGCTCGATGTTAACAGCAATACGGCGCTCACCGTTGATCAAGGCGAGGTTTCGCAGGTGCTGTCACTCGAGAAGGGCGGTAAGACCTCGCTGACCGTTCCGCTGACGGGTGAATTGCCGGGGAACGGCGCGATCACCATCAAGGTCTCGAACAACAGCGGTGTCGCATTGGAGCAGGCGTTGACCATTCCGGTGCGCCCAGCGGTTCTGCCTGTCACGACCCGCCGTGAAATACGGATTGCCCCCAATAGCAGCTTGACGATCAACGGTGACCTGTTGGCTGATAGCATGCTGCTTGGTGCGTCCGTTGCGGTCAATGTGACGCGTTCACCCGCTTTCGATATTCCGGCTCTGGTGATGATGCTGGACAAATATCCTTATGGCTGCGCCGAACAGACCACCAGCCGTGCCTTGCCGCTGCTTTATCTCTCCGAGTTGACCAAAGACAGTGGGATTGCCGAAGATCCGGAGATGCGCAAGCGCGTCCAAGAGGCGATCTACCGCGTTCTGTCGTTCCAGTCGAGTTCCGGCAGCTTCGGCCTTTGGTCACCCGGATACGGCGACCTGTGGCTTGACTCTTATGTCAGCGATTTCCTGACGCGTGCCCGCGAACAAGGTTATGACGTTCCGGAACAGGCCATGGTCCAGGCGCTCAGCAATCTGCAGAATGGCCTGTCCTATGACAGCAATGTCAAGGATCGCGGCAACGAGATTGCCTATTCGCTCTATGTGCTGGCACGTAACCGCAAGGCCGCTATCAACGATCTCAGATATTATGCCGATACGGCGCTTGCAGATTTCCCGACGCCGCTCTCAAAAGCCCAGATCGCGGCAGCGCTGTCGCTCTATGGCGATGCGGCTCGGTCTAAGAGCATCTTCGGAGCATCGCTGGATATGGCGAGCCGTGCCACCAATGTCAGTTTTGCCCGTGCTGACTATGGCTCACCGTTGCGTGACGGTGCCGCGTCGTTGGCGCTGGCTGCCGAAAGCCGCCCCGTTCCCGCTGTCGTGCCGCAATTTGCCGGTGCCGTATCGAAAGAATGGGAAAAGAAACCCTATACCAGCACGCAGGAACAGGCCTGGATGCTGCTTGCCGCTCGTGCCGTGAAGGGTGAGGACAAGGACATCCGCATTGATGTGAATGGGGATTTGCAGACGGGCGGTTTCGGTAAACGGATGAGCGGCGATGAGCTTCTCGGCACACCACTGAAAATCTCCAACGCTTCGTCTGATCCTGTAACAGCGGTCGTGACCACGGTAGCGCCGCCTGCTCAGCCTCTGGCTGCTGGGGGCGACGGTTTCACGATCAACCGCACCTATTATTCGATGGACGGCGAAGAGGTGAACCCGAGCGAGGTCGTGCAGAACGAACGTTATGTCGTGGTTTTGAATGTCGCGCCGCAAAACGACTGGCAATCCCGTCTCCTTGTGACTGACCTGTTGCCATCAGGCTTCGAGATCGACAATCCGAGCCTCGTCAATTCAGCGGCGCTTTCGAATTTCGACTGGCTGCCCGAAACCGAGGCTGCCCATACGGAGTTCCGCTACGATCGCTTCGTGGCGGCCTTCGACCGAACCGCTGGCGACAGTTCGGAGATCACGCTGGCCTATGTCGTGCGCGCCGTAACTCCGGGCACCTACGATCACCCTGCTGCGACGGTAGAGGACATGTATCGCCCGCAATTTGCCGCTCGCACGGCAACAGGTCGCATGGAGGTGCGTTCGGCGACACCATGAGGCGCGCAAGGGCTGTTATTGTCAGTATTTCCTCGGCCGCGCTGCTTCTCGGCGGTGCGGTCTTTGGCGTAGATACGCTTGACAAGGCCTATCCGCCTCCGCTGGATGCTGCTGCGCAACGCTCCTTCGAAGTCCTAGATCGGGACGGGCGGTTGTTGCGAGCCTTTGCAACGACGGAAGGGCGATGGCGGCTCAAGACGACAGCGAAGGAGGTCGATCCGCAGTTTCTCCGAATGCTGGTGGCTTATGAGGATCAGCGCTTTTACGAGCATCATGGAATCGATCCCTGGGCGCTGCTGCGCGCGGTGTCCCAACTTGCTACCAATGGGCGTATCGTCTCCGGTGCGTCGACGCTGTCGATGCAGGTCGCGCGGCTGATAGAACCGCGCGCCGATAGATCGTTCTCGGCGAAGTTTCGACAGGTCCTGCGCGCGCTGCAGATCGAAAGACGCCTGAGCAAGGCGGACATTCTCGATCTCTATCTCAATATTGCGCCCTATGGTGGTAATCTGGAAGGTGTGCGTGCGGCAAGCCTTGCCTGGTTTGGGAAGGAGCCAAAGCGGCTGGATAGCGCCGAGGCGGCATTGTTGGTGGCGCTGCCGCAATTGCCGGAAAAACGCAGACCGGACCGCTTTCCGGGAGCTGCCAAGGAAGCGAGAGAGCGGGTCTTGCAGCGCGTTGCTGTTGCAAACGTCGTCGGCGAGGGAGAGGCGGACCGTGCAGCACTGTCCTCGGTGCCGTCCAGAAGGCAGGAGTTGCCGGCCTATGCCCCCCACATGGCCGCCTTCGCCAAGACGAAGTTCGCCGGGAAGGGCGAGGCGCATTCCACGTTATCGCTTCCCGTCCAGCGGGAATTTGAAACCATTGCGCGCCACGCTGCGGAAAAACTTGGAAGCCATGTGTCAGTCGCCATCGTCATGGCCGATAGCCTTAGTGGCGAGATCATTGCAGAGGTCGGTTCATCGGATTACCTCGACACCGCGCGACGCGGTTTTGTGGAGATGAGCCGCGCGGTGCGCTCTCCTGGCTCGACCCTGAAACCCTTCATCTATGGGCTTGCCTTCGAAAATGGGCTGGTTGCACAGGAGACCATCATCGAGGATCGCCCCTCGGATTTCTCCGGCTATCGTCCGCGAAACTTCGATATGCAATATCAGGGCGATGTCAGCATTCGGCAGGCGCTGCAACTCTCGCTCAACGTTCCCGCTGTGAAGCTGCTGGATGCAACCAGCCCCTCGGCGCTGATGGTGCGGTTCCGTCGTGCCGACGTGAAGCTAGTTCTGCCGTCCAATGAGGCGCCGGGCCTCGCCATTGCTCTGGGCGGAGCGGGGATTTCGCTCGTCGATCTCACCCAGCTTTATGCTGCGCTTGCCAATCGTGGAAATCCGGTCCGGCTGGGTGACGCCATTCGTGGCATGCCAGAGATTATGGAAAGTGATCCGCTGTTCTCAAGCCCGGCACTCTGGAACGTTTCGGATATTCTCTCGGGCGTTTTGCCCCCGCTTGGCATGAAACAGCGTGGCATCGCCTACAAGACGGGGACGAGTTACGGTTATAGAGATGCTTGGTCGGTTGGTTATGACGGACGCCACGCCATCGGCGTTTGGATCGGGCGTGCAGATAACGGTGCCGTCCCCGGCATTGCCGGTTACGCCACGGCAGCGCCGATCCTCTTTGACGCATTTGAAAAGTCGGGGTTGCCGGTGACACCCATGCCTGCGGCTCCGGCAGGTGTTGCGCGTATCGCACAAGGTGAACTTCCCGCGAATCAACGCCGCTTTGCGGTTACGGCAAGTGGCCTGCTATCGGCTTCTCGACGCGAAACGGCTCCTCGCATCGTCTATCCGCCAGAAGGCGCGCGGGTGGAACTCTCAGGTCAGTCGGGCATTTCACCGCTGGTTCTGAAACTACAGGGTGGACGAGCGCCGTTCCGCTGGCTTGCCAATGGCAGGCCTCTGCCGGATGCGTCCCATCGCCGTAGCAGTGAATGGCAGCCGGAAGGCCAGGGTTTTTCAACGCTGACGGTAATCGACGCCGATGGCCGTGCATCAAGCGTGCGTATCTTTGTCGAATAGCGGCTTTTATGCCTAGTAGTCGACGAGCAGCTGCGGCTGATCGTCAAGTCCGAAACTGGGTTTCACTCCCAGCAGGCCCGCCGTACGGGTTATGATTTCTTTTGTCATCGGTGCGGCCGTGGATGCCGCCGTTCGGCCACCATTTACACCAGTCTTGGGCGCATCGATAATCGTCAGCACGACATATTTCGGTTTCTCCATTGGAAACCCTGCTACGAAGGCGTTGAAGTTGATGTCCTTGGCGTAACGCCCGTTGATAACCTTATCGGCCGTACCGGTTTTTCCGCCGACGTGGAATCCTTCTACCTGCGCTGCGCGGCCAGACCCTTTCACGCCATTCCAATTATAGAGGAAGCGCATATCGGCGCTGGTTTTCTCCTTGATGACAGCGCGCGATATGAGTGCAGCATCGTCTCTGGAGCGTGGCAGGAATGTCGGATTGATGAGATTGCCGCCGTTGATGAGGGCAGCCGCCGCGACTGCGGTTTGTAGCGGCGTTGTCGCAACACCATGGCCGAAGGAAATCGTAACTGAATTGATCTTTTTCCACGTGCGCGGCTGGGTCGGGGTCGCCACACCCGGCATTTCGGTCTCCATTCTGGAGAGAAGTCCGAGCCGGGTTAAAAACTCCTGATGCCCTTCGATCCCGACTTTATCGGCAACGGCTGCGGTTCCGATGTTGGATGAATACTGAAAAACCTCTGGGATCGAGAGTGGCCTGTTCCTCCCCTTGAAATCCCGAATGGTGAAGCCGCCCATGTGGATGGGGCGCGAGGCGTCGACGACAGAGTTCAGGGTGATATGTCCGGCGTCGAGCCCCATGGCCAGCGTAAAGCTCTTGAAGGTAGACCCCATCTCGAAGGTTGCGTTGCTCATCCGGTTGAACCAGCCCTTTTCGTACTCTTTGTCGACGCTTCCGTCGGCAAGGGTTCGTGAAGGCTCGTTCGGATCGTAGTCTGGAACCGATGCCATGGCGATGACCTCGCCCGTCTCGACATCAAGGATGACAGCGCCGGCCGCTTCCGCCTCATATTCCTTCATCGAACGGGCCACCACTTCACGCAGGATATGCTGGGCGCGGATGTCGATCGAAAGCTGGACGGGTTCCAGGCGGGTATCATTCGTTAGGCCAGCGGCTCGAAGGTCAGCATAGCCTTGCTGGTCAATATATCGTTCCATCCCTGCAAGGCCGAGATTGTCGATATTGACGTGGCCAACAATATGCGATGCGGTTGTTCCGCCGGGATAGAAGCGGCGTTTTTCAGGCCGAAAGCCGATACCTGGAATGCCAAGGGAAAGAATATCGGACTGCTGTCGTGGTGTAAGTTGCCGCCGAAGCCACTGAAAACCGGTTCCGGATTGAAGTTTCCGGTGCGTATCGCGCCAATCCAGATTGGGAAGGACGGTTGCAAGTTTCTCGACAACTTCATCCGCGTCGACAATTCTGCGGGGCTCGGCATAGAGCGACACAGTGTTGATATCGGTTGCCAGGAGTTCGCCGTTTCGATCCAGAATATCCGGACGAGAGGCGACAGAGTTGGCGTTGAAATTGATGGAGCCCATGATCGCGGGCTCGGTCATACCGTATTGGACAAGCCGCGCGCCAACAACGATGTACATGACGGCAAAGCCGGCGATCATGATCGCCAGTCTCTGCCTGGCGTTTCGTTTGCGGCGCTCTGCCGTTCCCACGAAGGTCCTGGTTCGCAGGTTGCTTTTGCCCTGCATACGGAAATGAGCGCTGCTGCGAAGCTTTACGATAAAAGCAAGCATTCCGAACCAAGCCCACGCATTGCGAGTGAATCATATCCCACACGCCATTCATGCCGCCGAAATGAAATCTGCAATTGTATGGGAATAAAGCCAACACGACGGACGACAGAAGACTGCAGGTCCTTCAATTGGCATTAATATACATTTAAAACTCTATGGACCGGCTTAACGTTTTGTTGGTCCAGACTGTCATCAGCCCGTCAAACGGGGAGAGGTGATGACACGTCGAAACAGCGCGGACATCGCCTCACTGATGCCCTCGGTCGGGCTGACTTCAAAAAACAGGCCCGGCGAAGCGCAGTCCTGCATTCGTGTGCTGATTTCGCTCTGAAAAGGCTTGATCCAGGAATTGTACCAGGAGTTCGTCGGCAGGGGCAGATACGTGGTGTAAAGCACGGCAATCCGGAAGCCCTTTTCCTTCAGTTTGGTACAGAGTTTTATATCGATCGGCTCCTGACAGCGGCCGCCCGTAGTCTTCTTTGTGCAGGTCGATGGCTTGTAGCTGTCGCCGACGCCGTCAGAAACGAAAAACACAACCTTGTCAGGGCTCGCTGAACTTGAGCCGTTTCCAGGTTTGCCAATCTTGTCGGAAATTTGGGTCAGAGCGCGGTCGAAGTCGGTCTGCTGGTCGTTATTGTATCCCTGATATGGGATGGACATCAGATCAATCTCGCCTGCCTTCTTCTTTGCCGAGGTCAGGTCTGAGGTCAGCGGAACGACTTCGAGCAATTTCGTATCCTCTGCCTTTTCACCGAAGGTGTAGACGGACATGCGGTACTGGTTGCTGTTCTTCCGCGTTGACATCGCGGTATCCATCAGGCTGGCGGTCGCTTTTGCCACGACATTGATGCGCGTTGTGACGCCAAGCGATTTTGCCTTGTAGTAATAGCTGTTTTTATCGGCCACGCCGTCTTTGACAATGTGGCAAGCGAATGCGCATTTGTCGCTGGTATTGGCAACGAGTTTTGAGACATCGGCGGGTGTCGCCCCGACACCCATGGAAGGTGTGTTGTCGAGAAGAAGATAAAAGTCACTGAACGTCTCGGTCTCATATCTGGCCGAAGCATAACCGCCGACTGTCAAAATGTCTTTGCCGAGAACCTTCGAGAGTGTCGTATTGATCGTCGCCTTGAAGCTCAGCGTCGATTCGACGACGTTGCCTTTTTTTGTCACGGAAATATCGACGGCATTTATCTTGTACGCCATCGACTGAGCGGCATTGGCATCGAAGAACGCGCGCGCTTCCGTCTCTCCCACACTGATTGCACCGTCGGACTGCATGCTTTTTGCCGCCTGGACGCTCGCCGATAGGTCGGCTACAGCCGCGAGCACCGCCGAATCGGCTGCCCGCTGGATTTCCTCCTTCACAGACATTGCGTCCGCAACGTCGAGAGCAACGCCGGCCGCCCCAAAAAGCGGCACGATCAATAATGCAGAAAGAATTCCGAAGTTGCCGGATTTGTCGCGCCAGAAATTTCGCACACGTGCCCCCAAATCTTTACCCGGCTTGGAAATTACGGGTGAAGATTTGATTTTTTGTTTTCTGGCATAATTAATTTTGGATAAAACCAGTCAGGCACGACAGAGCTCAAAAGTCGCCGTCGTCTGCGCCATCCCGAAGCGGCTCGCCTAACGGCCAAGTGGATAGCGATCGATCCGTTCCTGAAGCGCGATGACGACGGCGTCGAGAAATTCTCGGCGCCTTGGGCTGATCGTCGAGGCCAGCGTTAGCTTCAGTCGGTCGCGGATATTGTTCATGAAACCGACGTGGTCGAAACTGTCAGCGGCAACATTGACCGCGACCTCATCCATGTAATGCGACAGGTGTGAGTCCAATGCGAGGTTGGCGTCCATCTGGTATCTGCCGGCCATCTGCTCTGCAAGCGTACCCATCTGTACGTAGGGGCCACATTGGTTGCTCATCTAATCTCCTTCATTCGCATTGGAATCGTAAAACAGGTCTGCAGGGGAACAGTCACACGCAGGTGAATGTTGGGCCGCCTGGAGGATAATCCAATGCCAATATGCGTGTTTTCACGGGTTTGTGAATGGGGGCTCCAAATGGGTGAGATCAGGTAGGTTTGTTGATAATTTCTTGGTTTTACATCGTATTTTGCAGGAAAATGGCGTCCACGAGAGGATTCGAACCTCCGACCCCAGGATTCATACCACTTCGACTTTCGCCGCCGCCCCGTCGTTCATAGACGGTGTCGTTCGTGGTCTGGACTGTCCCTTCACCATGGGCCGAGGCCTTTAGGTGCTGCCCATCCAGTCTCTACACCTTCAACGGATTTCTCCGAAGCTTGGCTCGGGATTGGCATGTTGCAAGTGCAACGAAGCGTTCCCCGACTTTGAGCAGATCGATTGCGTCGTTTCCAAACGCAACCCCCAATTTAACTTAGGAATCCTGTGCTCTATCCTGCTGAGCTACGTGGACACTTGAATGCTCTTTAACCCGGCTCCATCGGCGGATCAACCGCGTTCTTTGCCGCGGTTGATCTGTTCCTCGCCTTTCTTCAGGCGGCTTCATCCGCAAGACGCTGTTCGGCGAGTTTCACCCAGTAGGAAACCCCGTAGGCGATGGCTTCGTCGTTGAAGTCGTAGCTTGGATTGTGAAGGCCAGCCGAATCGCCATTGCCGATAAAGATGAAGGCGCCCGGACGTTCTTTCAGCATGAAGGAAAAGTCCTCGCCTGCCATCGACGGGTCGACATCGGGATCGACGCTCTTTTCCCCGGCCACGTCGCGGGCGACACGGATCGCGTGTTCGGTTTCGGCGGCGTGGTTGAACGTTACAGGGCAATATCGCTCGTAGACGACCTCTGCTTCGGCGCCATTGGCAAGTGCGATGCCTTCTGCCATCTGCTTGATCCTATCCTGCGCTAGGTCACGCACGGTTTCATCCAGGCTTCGGACGGTGCCGGCAATCAGCGCTTCGTTCGGAATGATATTGTGGCTGGAACCGGCCTGAAAACGGGTGACGGAGACAACGACCGAGCGGATCGGATCGGCATTGCGCGAGGCGATCATCTGCAGGTTGCCAACGATCTGCGCACCGATGGTGATCGGATCGATCGTGCGGTGCGGCTGGGCGGCATGACCGCCTTTACCCTTCACCGTGATCGAGAATTTGTCGGGTGCGGCCATGATGCCACCCTTGCGGATGGCAAAAGTGCCGAGCGGAATCCCCGGCATGTTGTGCATGCCATAAACCTCGTTGATGCTGAAGCGCTCCATCAAACCGTCTTCCACCATGGCAAGCGCACCGGCGCCACCTTCTTCGGCGGGTTGGAAAATCACAGCGATAGAGCCTGAAAAATTACGCGTTTCGGCGAGATATTTCGAGGCGCCGAGCAGCATGGCTGTGTGACCGTCGTGGCCGCAGGCGTGCATGGCTCCATCGGTCTTGGAAGCCCATGGCTTGCCGGTCTCTTCAACGATTGGAAGCGCGTCCATATCCGCTCTGAAGCCGATGGTACGTTTGCCGGGTGCCTTGCCGTGAATGATGCCGACGACGCCGGTGCGACCAAGGCCGGTCACGATTTCGTCAACGCCGAAGGCCTTCAGCTTTTCGGCAACGAAGTTCGCGGTGTTTTCGACGTCATAGAGGATTTCGGGATTTTCATGCAGATAGTGCCGCCATTGGCTAACTTCGGGTTGAAGTTCGGCGGCTCTGTTCAAAATCGGCATTCGCTCATTCCTGTTTTATCGGTACGACTCGTCGCAAAACGTCTTCCTCCACGGTGGATAGTGCGCCGCATAATTGACGTAATCAATGTACTTTGCCATTGCTAGGACATATATGGTGAATATTGCCAGTTCCCGACCGACCATGGGAATTCGAGGACACGCCTTGCCACAGAACAGCAGAATGCCAAACGCCGCCTGGCGGCTTTCAAAGATCGTCGCCGTCCTGACGGCCGGACTTGTTGCCACGGCGCCAATGGCGAACGCCAATCCAAAGATCGTGGTTGACGTCAAGACCGGCAAGGTCATCTCCCATCAGGAGGCGTTTCGCAAATGGTATCCGGCATCGCTGACGAAGCTGATGACCGCATATATCGCGTTCTCGGCCATGAAGTCGGGTCGGATCAGTCCTCAGACGGAAGTTGTCTTCAGCAAAAAGGCAGCCGATCAGCCTGCGTCGAAAATGTATTTCAAGCCTGGCCAGAAGCTCACGCTCGACAGCGCGCTGAAGCTGCTGCTGATCAAATCTGCGAATGATGTCGCCGTTGCGATTGCTGAAACGATCGGTGGCACGAACGACAATTTCGTGGCGCAGATGAATGCGCAGGCGGCGCGCCTCGGCATGAGTTCGACCCATTATGTCAATGCCAACGGTCTGCCCGGCAAGGGGCAATATACGACGGCACGCGACCTTGCGCTTCTGGCGCTCATCATCAAGCGCGAATTCCCTGAATATGCCGGCTACTTCTCGCTTGAAGGCGTCACAACCGGCAAGAAGAACTATGCCAACTACAACATGCTTGTCGGCCGTTTCGAAGGTGCCGACGGCATGAAGACCGGCTTCATCTGTGCCTCCGGCTTCAATCAGGTTTCTTCGGCGACCCGCAATGGCCGTTCAGTGATTACCGTGGTGCTGGGTGCCGATAGTCTCGGTGGACGTACAGATCAATCCGCAGATCTGTTGCAGTTGGGATTGACCTCACCATCCGGGCAGGGCGTTTCGCTGGCGTCGCTTTCTCCCTACGGCGATACCGATATCGTGAATGATGTGAGCGCCGAAATCTGCAATCCCAAGGCCGCCAAAATCCGCAGTGAAAGCCGCGATGAGGCTGGACGCATGAAAATCCATTCTCCTTATGTCAGGGAAATGACGCGTCCGCCGGAATATTCCTTCGCAGGCCTTATTCCTGGCAGCGAAACCGTTGCAGTCAACGCCACAAAGGGCGAGGTGGCCAATGTTCCGATCCCGATACCGCGTCCGACATTCTGATTTTCCGTCGCTGTCGGTGACCGTCAGGGCGTGACACGATCTGGGGATTTCCCGTTCGCATCGCGGCCGTGTTATGATATTACGATGTCGCTCGTTGCTTCCTGCGACGGGCGATATTTTGTTTCCCACGCGGTTCCAGCCATACGATGAGTGTTCTCGTTATTGGAACAGCCCCAAAATTGACAGGCACGACATGTCTCGCGATCGCATCCCGGTTTCCATCATCACTGGATTTCTCGGTGCTGGAAAATCGACGCTGCTCAACCGTCTGCTGAAAGATCCCGCAATGAGCGATGCGGCGATCATCATCAATGAGTTCGGCGACGTCAGCATCGACCACATGCTGGTAGAAAGCTCTGGCGATGGCATCATTGAGCTTGCCGAAGGTTGTCTTTGCTGCACTGTACGTGGTGAGTTGGTGGACACGCTGGCGGAATTGATGGACGGCATGCAGACCGGCAGGTTGAAACGCGTCAACCGCGTGGTGATCGAAACCACCGGACTTGCCGATCCTGCGCCTGTCATGCAGTCTGTCATGGGCAATCCGGTCATTGCCCACGGCTTCTCGTTGAACGGCGTCGTTACCGTCGTGGACGCCGTCAACGGCTTGTCGACGCTCGACAATCATGTCGAAGCGGTAAAGCAGGTCGCGGTTGCCGATCGGCTTGTGCTGACGAAGCGGACGCTTGCCGATGATGCAAGCCTTTCCAGGCTGATGACACGCCTTCAATCTCTTAACCCGCGTGCTGTGATCGAGGACGGCGACCGAAACGAATGGAGCGCTGCGGAGCTGCTCGACAACGGTCTCTACAACACTGAAGGCAAAACAGCCGACGTTAGCCGCTGGCTGGGTGAGGAAGATGGTCACGCACATCATCATGACCATCATCACGGGCATGGCGATCACGACCATCACCACCACCACCATGACGTCAATCGTCACGACGATCGGATCCGTTCTTTCTCAATCGTGCACGACGCGCCCATTGACCCGATGGCGATCGACATGTTTGTCGATCTTCTGCGATCGGCGCATGGCGAAAAGCTGTTGCGTATGAAAGCGATCGTTAAGGTCTCTGACAATCCGCAGCGGCCTCTGGTGCTGCACGGCGTGCAGAATATCTTCCACGCACCAGAACGTCTTGCCGCATGGCCTGATCCGAAAGATCAGCGCACGCGCATGGTTCTGATTACCAGGGATTTGCCAGAGGCATTTGTGCAGGATCTCTTCGCCGCTTTTACAGGGGCGCCACGCATTGATCGCCCAGACCGACAGGCCATAACCGACAATCCTCTGGCGATTTCCGGTCTACGGTTTTAACCGGCAGCAAGGTCGCCGTCAGCCTTTAACGATCCTGAACCGATGCCCCGTGTCAGTCGCGACAGTTTCCAGCAATGTGTGACCATCTTCGTTACACATATGCGGAATATCGATGACTGCCAGTGGGTCTGTCGTCTCGACAGTGAGCGTATCTCCAGCTTTGAGGGCTGTGAGTTTTTTACGGCTCCTCAAAACCGGAAGGGGGCATTTAAGCCCCCTCAAGTCGAACAGGATCTCGGTCGTCCGGGTCATTCCGTCGCCCAGAACTTCCAGAACGGCTTCTTTTCCGGCGCTTCAGGCTGAGGTGCTGCGGAATAGGCCAAGGGGTTCATGGCGGGAACAGGAACGCTCTGTGCCGCTCCGCCTGGAGCGCCAGACGACGGTGCTGCTGCAGACGCGACCATCGTCGGTGCAGCCGGTGCCGGGTTAGATTGCGGCGCTGTTGGCTGTGCTGCAGTGGGGCGGGGCCCACGCAATGAAGAGGCGGTCGCCGTCGTCGCTGGCGACGTCGTGGTCACTTGCTGCGCTTTCTTTTCCATCAGCGCTGCGTATTCGGTTTCCTTCATCAGCTTGCCAGCCTTCAGGGCGGAACCGGTCGGGGCGTAAGCCGGCTCGCGACCTTTGCGCTTTTCAGCGACGAGTGCTTTGCGTTCTGCTTCGCTCGGGTCGTACCAGGCCATGCCATCGAACTTCTTCATCGCCTTGTCGTAGGCGAGGTCGTAGGTCTTTTCGTAGCTCGACAGTGCACTGGCCAATGCCGGTGGTGTGCTCATTGCAGGGCACTGCGCAGAGGCGTTTACGGCGCCGCCTTCCACCTGCTGGTTGAAGACATATTTCTTTTCGCAAACATTCACCTCAGGTGGACGTTTGGTGACTTCGAAATTGTCGTAGCCGACCTTCAGCATTTTCCAGAAATCAAGGTGCTCGCTCTGGCGATGGCGAGCCATGTTTTCCGCCGTCATACGGAAGGGGAAGGCCTGCAACTGTACGGTTTTCTGGCCACCCTTGAAGGCGTCTCTGGCAAAGCCGTAGATTTCAAGAATCTGCGCGTCCGTCATCGAATAGCAGCCGGAAGACGAGCAGGCGCCGTGAATCATCAGGTTCGTGCCGTTGCGGCCATTGGCCTGATCGTAGCGGTTCGGGAACCCGGTATTGATGGCGAGGTAATATTTCGAGTTAGGATTGAGATGCGCAGGCGTAAGGTTGTAGAAACCCTCGGGCGCCTGGCGGTCGCCTTCCTTGACCTTGGGGCCAAGTTTTCCGGACCAGGCACAGATCTGATATTCGGCAATCTTGTCGAAACGATTGTCTCGCTTGGCCTTCCAGATTTCCAGAACGCCTTCTTCCTTGAAGATACGGATCGCAATCGGCGACGTCCGCTCCATGTTCTTCTTGTCCATCTCAGCCAGAATGGATGGCGCGAGTGGATAGTCGACCTTGTTCTTGACGTGAGATACGTCGCGCTCGACTGTTTCCAACGTGTCGTTGCAGCCGGTAAGAACGAGCGCCGTGCAGGCAAGCAGTGCAAAATGTGTCAAACGCATGAGTCGATCCGAAAGACGATGTCGCGGCGCAGTTCTACACCTGCGCGCCTGCAATTTAAATACGATATTAACCGTTTACATCTTCTTAACTGAATCGGAATCCGCCCCTGAGCTACCGACCCATCACTTTGATGTGACGTGACTGTGGCCGAGTTGGGGCGGACCGTCTGGAAAATAAGGCGCAGAGATCTGGGGCTGCGACTTAGAGGCTTCTGCCGATATCCAGGAATTTCTGGCGGCGTTCGGCGCGCAACTGCGTACCGGACTGCTGCGAGAGGTCTTCCAGCGCCTTGCCGATAACGTCACCGGTCGCCTTGATAACCTTTGATGGATCGCGATGGGCGCCGCCCATCGGCTCTGGAATGATGCCGTCGATAACGCCAAGCGACTTCAGATCGTCGGATGTGATCTTCATGTTGGTCGCGGCTTCCTTGGCACGGGTCGAATCGCGCCAGAGAATGGAGGCGGCACCTTCCGGGGAAATAACCGAGTAGATCGCGTGCTCGAGCATATAAACGCGATTGCCGGTCGCAATTGCGATTGCGCCACCCGAGCCACCTTCACCGATGACGACAGAGACGATCGGAACCTTGACGTTCAGGCACATTTCCGTCGAGCGGGCGATGGCTTCCGCCTGGCCGCGCTCTTCTGCGCCAACGCCTGGATAAGCGCCAGCGGTGTCGATCAGGGTGACGACCGGTAGCGAGAAGCGGTCAGCCAGTTCCAGCACGCGGATTGCCTTGCGATATCCTTCCGGGCGTGGGCTGCCGAAGTTGTGCTTGAGACGCGACTTGGTGTCGTTACCCTTTTCCTGGCCGATAATGGCAACCGGCTGCCCGTTAAAGCGGGCAAGGCCAGCCTGGATGGCGGCGTCTTCAGAAAATTTACGGTCGCCGGCGAGCGGCGTGAAATCGGTGAACAGCGCATTGGCATAGTCGATGAAGTGCGGACGCTGCGGATGGCGCGCGACCTGCGTTTTCTGCCAGGCATTCAGTTTCGAATAGATGTCCTGCATCGCGTCGTTGACGCGCGTTTCAAGACGTCCGATCTCCTCCGAGGTGTCTATGCTCTCGTCTTCGGCGGCAAGCTTCTTCAGCTCGATGATCTTGCCCTCAAGGTCGGAGATAGGTTTTTCGAAGTCGAGGTAGTTGTGCATGAGATCCGTTTCCGATCGTTTTGCGCAAGGTTTGACCGGGTTATCCGGCGGTTCCGGTCGCTCTAATCAAGGTTTTTAGCCTGTTTGGCAAGAGGGTGATGCGTTTGTACCAGTTCTTGCAGGCGTTCTTCCAGCACATGTGTATAGATTTGTGTCGTTGAAATGTCTGAATGGCCGAGCAGTTCCTGCACGGCACGAAGGTCTGCGCCATTTTGCAGCAGATGACTGGCAAAGGCATGACGCATGACGTGGGGTGATATTGCAGAAGGGCTCAGTCCGGCACGGATTGCGATATCTTTCAGGTCTCGGGCAAAAACCTGTCGCGTCAGGTGACCTTCCTTCCCGTTCGAGGGAAAAAGCCATGGACTGTCTTCGGTGGCCTTGGCTTTTTCGGGAGAAAGCACCTTGCGGGCGTCGTCATATGCGGTCATTGCCGTGATGGCCGTGCGCGACAATAACACCATACGGTCCTTGTTGCCTTTGCCACGGATCATCAGGAAACGGCCTTCGTGGCGCAACACCTTGGACGGTAGCGAAACAAGTTCGCTGACACGCATGCCGGTGGCGTAGAGAAGTTCCAGCAACAGATGCATTCTGATCCGGCCAAGCTGACCGGGGCCTTGGCCTTGCGCTTCGTCCGCTGCCAGCGCCAACAATCGCGTCACATCCGCTACGCTCATTGTCTTGGGCAGGGCGCGGCCTTTCTTGGGCGCGTCGAGAATGCCGGTTGGATCGTCCCCGCGTAATCCTTCAGCATAGAGAAAGCGGTAGAATTGGCGCATCGATGACAGGCGCCGTGCCTGCGAGGTCGATGCAAAACCCTGCGCGGAAAGATGCGCCAGATAGGCGGAAAGATCGTTGCTCTCGGCCTCTGTCAGAGATTGGCCCTGTCCGGCCAGAAATTCGCGAAGATCGGAGAGGTCGTGCTCGTACGAGGAGAGCGTGTTTGTGGCTGCACCGCGCTCGGCGCTCATCATTTCCAGAAAACTCTCAAGCCGGGCGCCATCCCGGCCGCTCGTCCCACGCACATTGGTCATGGTGCGCGCCTTGCGGGTTCAGTCGTGGATGGGTTTAGCCGCTCTGAAGGAATGCGCACGGTGACCTCACGTTCGCGCGGCTGTACGAACATTACGAGGAGCACCATGCTGCCATAGATCAGCCCTGCAATGGTCGCCAGTACGATCGTGAAGCGGAAGAGGGTCGGCATAGTGGCTCCATTCGGCGGTATTGTGCACGGCATGGCCGTGGGTATCCAAGTGATTCAACGCAATTCAGTCAGCAATTTGGCTTGACGCTTCGTAAACATTTGCAGATATCCATGCCAAACGGGCTTTCAAATTTATGAATGAAACGAATTTAACAGTCCCATCCACACTTGGGGAACAGGCGCGGGCGAAGCTCGGACGGCGCAATATTGTCTTTGTCGGGCTTATGGGAGCGGGAAAATCCGCCATCGGCCGGTTGGTGGCACAGCAACTCAAGCTTTCCTTCATCGATACGGATGTCGAAATCGAGCGCGTGTCGCGGATGACGATTTCTGAGCTTTTTGCTACCTACGGAGAAGATGAGTTCCGGGCGCTTGAGACCCGTGTCATCAAACGGTTGATGCGCGGCGGGCCAAAGGTCATTTCGACAGGTGGCGGCGCTTTTATCAACGAGAATACCCGCCGTCATATCAAGCGGGGCAGTGTTTCGTTGTGGCTGAAGGCGGATATAGAGGTTTTGTGGGAGCGCGTGAACAAGCGTGATCATCGACCGCTTCTCAAAACCGAAAACCCGAAAGCGACACTCGCGGCTTTGATGGAGAAGCGTTATCCGATTTATGCGGAAGCCGACATGACCATCGAATCGCGGGACGTGCGCAAGGAAATCATTGTGAATGAAGTGCTGGCCGCGATTGCCGGCATTGAACAGAAAGATGAGATGCCATGACGTCCGCCGAAAACCAGAGTGAAGAACGTCTCGTCCATGTGCCGCTCGGTGAACGCGCCTACGACATTCTGATCGGGCCGGGGCTGATCGGCAGGGCAGGCGGGGAGATTTCTGCCCGTTTAAAGGGAAAGCGCGCCGCAATCATCACCGATGAGCATGTGGCACCGCTTTATCTCGAAAATCTGATGGATGGGCTTCAGACGGATGGTATCGAGGCCGTCTCTCTGACGTTGCCCGCCGGCGAGAAGACAAAGAGCTTCGAGCATCTCATGACGGTTTGCGACGCTGTTCTGGCAGCGCGTGTTGAACGCAACGATGCGGTGATCGCACTCGGCGGCGGCGTTATCGGTGATCTCGCCGGATTTGCGGCTGGCATCGTGCGCCGCGGTGTGCGGTTTGTTCAGATCCCGACCTCGCTTCTGGCACAGGTCGATTCATCGGTCGGCGGGAAGACGGGCATCAACACGCGGCATGGCAAGAACCTTGTTGGTGTCTTCCATCAGCCTGATCTGGTTCTGGCAGATACGGCCGTTCTCGATACGCTGAGCCCGCGTGAATTTCGCGCCGGTTATGCTGAGGTCGTGAAGTACGGCCTGATCGACAAGCCTGAATTTTTCTTCTGGCTGGAAAAAAACTGGGACGAGATCAAAAGCGGCGGTCCGGCCCGGATTCAGGCGATTGCGACGAGCTGCCAGGCAAAGGCCGATGTCGTTGTTGCCGACGAGAAGGAAAACGGGGTTCGTGCGCTGCTCAATCTCGGTCATACTTTCGGCCATGCGCTGGAGGCCGCGACAGATTACGACAGCAAACGACTTGTGCATGGTGAAGGTGTTGCGATCGGCATGGTGCTGGCCCACCAGTTCTCGTCACGCCTCAACCTTGCAAGCCCGGATGATGCGGCGCGCGTGGAATCGCATCTGAAGGCTGTCGGCCTGCCGACGACGATGAAGGATATTCCAGGCAAATTGCCGCCTGTTGAAACATTGATGGCGGCGATTGCCCAGGACAAGAAGGTAAAGGGTGGCAAGCTCACCTTCATCCTTACTCACGGCATCGGCCAATCTTTCGTGGCCGATGATGTTGCGGCGTCCGAGGTGCAGTCCTTCCTGTCGGAAAAGCATCCCGGCTGAGCTTAGAAACGGGTGGGTTCGCCCGGCGCTGCGGCCTCTATCGCAAGCGCATGAAGGCCGGCATCGAGCTCCGGCTTCAAAAGTGCGTTGATCGCCCTGTGGCGGTCGACGCGTGACTTGCCGAGAAAGCCTTCCGCCACTATCTGTACACGCATATGCGTTTCGCCCGTGCCGGTAATATCCGGCTGGTGGCCGGCATGCATATGGCTTTCATCTATCACCCGAAGCCGCTCCGGCGAAAAGCTCTCTTTGAGCTTGGTTTCTATGCGTTCGCGCAGGGACATGCTGGCTGCTCCAATCCTGTTGGCTTTCTAAAAAGGGGCTACCTAGAAGCCAGCAACATTCCAATTTGTCAATTCTTGTTGTGCGTGCTTTCGCGCACCATAATCAGGACATCATGAAACTGGATTCGAAATATTTTGACCGCATCCGCACGCGTCGGAAAAGGGAAAAGGAGCCTGAGGTTCAGGCGCCAACCTGCCAGTGGGATGGATGCGACAAGCCGGGCGTTCACCGGGCACCTGTCGGCCGCAATGCCGAGGGGCAATTCTTCCTGTTCTGTTTCGAGCATGTGAAGGACTATAACAAGGGCTACAACTACTTCTCCGGCCTGTCCGATGGCGAGATTGCCCGATACCAGAAAGAAGCTGTGACCGGTCACCGCCCGACATGGACGGTTGGCGTCAACAAGACAGCGCGCGACAGTCCGCTGCATTCTACCCTACGGTCCGGCGCAGCAGGTGCCAACGCCCGTATCCGCGATCCTTTCGGCTTCACCAATGGTTTTGCGCAAGGGGGAAGGGCGGGTAGCCAACGTATTCAGCAAGCCCGCAAGCTCAAGACGCTGGAAGCCAAAGCCTTCGATACGCTCGATCTTTCTGCAGGTGCAACACAGGAAGAGATAAAAAGGCGCTACAAGGAGCTTGTCAAAAAGCACCATCCAGATGCTAATGGTGGCGATCGTGGTTCGGAAGAACGTTTTCGGGCTGTTGTTCAAGCATATCAATTGTTAAAGCAGTCAGGTTTCTGCTAAGCCTTTTTCGTGTTTACCGCCTGATTATGATGTGGCCGGGTGGCTGCCGCCCGCCTTGGAGACGTGATGAGCAAAATCGACCTTGATATTTCTAACCTGCCCGACACAACCGTGTCCGTGCGGGAGGTTTTCGGCATTGATACGGATCTGCGGGTTCCTGCCTATTCGCAGGGCGACGCCTATGTTCCCGACCTCGATCCAGACTATCTTTTCGACCGCGATACAACGCTTGCTATTCTTGCCGGTTTTGCTCACAACCGACGTGTCATGGTGTCCGGCTTCCACGGAACCGGTAAATCTACCCATATCGAACAGGTCGCAGCGCGCCTCAACTGGCCTTGCGTTCGCGTCAACCTCGACAGCCATGTCAGCCGTATCGATCTCGTCGGCAAGGACGCCATCGTCCTGAAAGACGGCAAGCAGGTCACCGAGTTCAAGGATGGCATTCTGCCATGGGCGTACCAGCACAATGTCGCGCTGGTCTTCGATGAATACGATGCCGGCCGCCCGGACGTGATGTTCGTTATTCAGCGCGTACTCGAATCCTCCGGTCGTCTGACGCTGCTTGACCAGAGCCGTGTTATCCGTCCTCATCCAGCCTTCCGCCTGTTTGCGACCGCAAACACCGTCGGCCTCGGCGATACCACCGGCCTCTACCACGGCACGCAGCAGATCAACCAGGCGCAGATGGACCGTTGGTCTATCGTGACGACACTCAACTACCTGCCGCATGAGCAGGAAGTGAACATCATTGCTGCCAAGGTGAAGAGCTTCAACAACCCGAAGGGGCGTGAAACCGTTTCCAAAATGGTGCGGGTGGCTGATCTGACCCGTTCGGCCTTCATCAACGGCGACCTTTCGACTGTCATGAGCCCTCGTACGGTCATCACCTGGGCAGAAAACGCGGAAATCTTCGGCGATATCGCCTTCGCTTTCCGTGTGACCTTCCTCAACAAGTGCGACGAACTCGAGCGCACGCTGGTTGCGGAACAGTATCAGCGCGCATTCGGCGTTGAACTGAAGGAAAGCGCTGCGAACATCGTTTTGAGCGCCTGATTTTTCCGGTTTTCCGGGAAACATCACCGATGACGTGAAGGCGCCGAAGGGCCGCGCATCTCCGATGGGCGGCTCGAGGACGTCTAGAATCGACAGGAAAGACAATGGCAGGGCGCGGCGACAATTCCAGAGCGAAACCGGGTACGGCGATCGATACGGAGCCGCTACGCCAGGCGATTGCCGGCTGCGTACGATCCGTTGCAGGCGATTCCGAGGTCGAGGTTGTATTTGCAAACGAGCGACCCGGTCTTGCTGGCGAGCGTATGCGTTTGCCGGAAATTTCCAAGAAGCCGACCGCGCAGGAAATCGCCATCACGCGTGGACTGGGCGATTCCATGGCGCTACGCCTTGCCTGCCATGACAGCGATGTGCATGCGACCATGTCTCCGCAGGGAACCGATGCCCGGCTGATCTTCGATGCAGTGGAGCAGGCGCGCGTTGAATCAATCGGTGCTTTGCGCATGCCCGGTATGGCTTCCAACATTCGCGCCATGAACACCGAGAAATATGCCAAGGCGAATTTTTCGGACATCAGCACACAGAACGATGCGCCAATTGCCGAGGCGGTGGCGATGCTCGTGCGCGAAAAGCTGACCGGCGAAAAGCCGCCTGCAAGCGCCGGCAAGGTTCTCGACCTTTGGCGGGAGTTCATTGAGGACAAGGCGGCCGGCGATCTCGACGATCTGTCAAATGTCATCAGCGACCAGAAAGCGTTCTCGAAGCTTGTTCGCAAGATGCTGACGTCCATGCAGATGGCAGAGGATTTCGGCGACGACGACAACGAGCCGGAAAGCCAGGAGGCCGATTCAGACGAGGATCAACCGCGGACCAACGAGACCGAAGAAGAACAGGTCGAGGAGGAAGCCGGTTCCGATGCGACGCCCGCCGATGAGAACGAAGCCTCGCAAGAGGAAATGGAAGAAGGCGAGATGGACGGCGCCGAGATGTCGGACGAGGAAATGTCCGACGATCTCGAAGAGGATTCCGAGACACCAGGTGAAACACGCCGACCCAACAGCCCGTTTGACGATTTCAACGAGAAGGTCGACTACCGCATCTTCACGCAGGAGTTCGACGAGGAAATTCATGCCGAGGAACTTTGCGATGAGGCGGAACTCGACCGTCTGCGCGCCTTCCTCGACAAGCAGCTTGCCCATCTCCAGGGCGCCGTCGGACGTCTTGCAAACCGTCTCCAGCGCCGCCTGATGGCGCAGCAGAACCGCTCTTGGGATTTCGATCTGGAAGAGGGCTACCTCGATCCGGCGCGTCTCGTGCGTCTTATCATCGACCCCATGCAGCCGCTGTCCTTTAAGAAGGAACGCGACACCAAGTTCCGCGATACGGTCGTATCGCTCGTCATCGACAATTCTGGTTCGATGCGTGGCCGCCCGATCACCGTTGCCGCGACGTGCGCCGACATTCTGGCGCGTACACTGGAGCGCTCGGGCGTCAAGGTGGAGATTCTTGGCTTCACCACCAAGGCATGGAAGGGTGGTCAATCGCGCGAGCAGTGGCTGGCCAACAGCAAGCCTGCTTCCCCGGGACGCCTCAACGATTTGCGCCACATCATCTACAAGTCCGCAGATGCGCCATGGCGCCGCGCTCGTCGCAATCTTGGCCTGATGATGCGCGAGGGCCTGCTGAAAGAAAACATCGATGGTGAAGCGCTGATGTGGGCGCACAACCGCCTGATTGGCCGTCCTGAGCAGCGCAAGATCATGATGATGATTTCGGACGGTGCGCCAGTCGACGACTCCACGCTCTCGGTCAATCCGGGCAACTACCTTGAACGGCACCTGCGGGCTGTGATCGAGCAGATCGAAACACGGTCGCCTGTCGAACTGCTGGCTATTGGTATCGGCCATGACGTGACCCGTTATTATCGTCGCGCTGTTACCATCGTGGATGCCGATGAACTGGCCGGTGCGATGACCGAACAGCTCGCCGCGCTGTTTGAGGACACCAATTCGTCCGCCGCGCCGCGCCGGGTTCGCCGTGCAGGATAAGCGGGGCAGGGGTTACTCGGCTCGCAATTGTCTGGCAGCGGTGGTTTTTTTCACTGCGACGTCATTGGTTCCAGCACCCATCGGTGCATCGACAATCGATGTGCCGGTCGCATCGCGCTTGCTTGCCAATTTCGAAGTCGGGACCAGTGCCAGCCGGTTTGGCAAGCTGGAGTTCGTCGGCGGACTGGTGATGAGCTCTCCCGAAAAGCTTTTCGGTGCTATATCAAGCATTCGTTTTCGCCCGGACGGTGAAAATTTCGTGGCAGTGCTGGATACCGGGCACTGGTTGACCGGCAAGATCACGCGCGGTGATCGTGGTGCGCTCTCCGGCGTTTCCGACGTTCGCATAGCACCAATGCTGGACATAAGCGGGCGCGAACCTACCCGGAAAATGGATGTCGACGCGGAGGGTCTGGCGCTTCGTGGCGACCAGGTTTTCGTCAGCTATGAGCAGCGACATCGGATTGATATCTTCCCAGATCCAGGTTTTGAGAGCTCCAAACCCATAGGGCGGTTGCCGCATCTCATTCCCAACAACGAACTGCGCTCGAATGGTGGCATGGAAGCTCTGGCGGTTTCGCCGGTCGATTCTCTGCTGAAGGGCGCGATGGTGGTTGTTGCCGAGAAGAGTATAGACGCCGATGGAAACCTGCTTGCGGCCGTCCTGGAAGGCCCTCTGAAGGGTTCCTTTGCTGTCGCCCATCATCCGTCCTTCGACGTAACCGACGGCGCCTTCCTGCCCAATGGTGACCTTTTACTTCTGGAGCGGCGGTTCAATTTTGCCGAAGGCGTCGGTATGCGCATCCGCCTTATCCGAGCAGAGGATATCAAGCCAGGAGCTGTCGTCGATGGAGAGATCCTTCTCGAAGCTGGCATGGTTTACCAGATCGACAATATGGAAGGCATGGACGTGGTAAAAGGCCCTGATGGCTCGACACGTCTCATCATCGTCTCCGACGACAATCATTCCTTCCTCCAGCGCAATCTGATGCTGGAGTTCAAACTGGTTGAATGAAAAAAAGCCCGCTTTCGCGGGCTTTTATCAAATCCACAATCAGAGTGCTTTTGCCGGTGGCATTGGCTTCAATGTATTCATCAGCGCGCCATAGGGCAGCAGCATCACGAGACCAACAAGAACCTTCACAGAAAGATCGCCAAGCGCCCAGGAGATCCAGCGTGGTGCTTCCTGTGCGAAAATGCCGAGGATGGGAGCACTCTCGATCGCGAAGGCATCATTCGGACCAACGAAGGAGAAACTCGCCGCAAAGGCGATGGAGAAGAACAATGCGGTGTCCAGCACCGAACCGAGCATCGAACCAGCCAGCGGTGCATGCCACCAGCGCTGACGGCGCAGGCGATTGAAGACAGAGATATCGAGCAGCTGGCCGATCAGATAGGCCGTGCCTGAGGCGACGGCGATACGCGGAATCGAGGTCCAGAAGGAAAGCGTCACACCGACGACGAAGCCGGCAAGTACCACGCGCCGTGCAATCGACGGGCCGAACTGCCTGTTCGTCAGATCGGTCACAAGAAAAGCGATTGGATAGGTGAAGGCACCCCAGGTCAGCAGGTCTCCGAGGTTGACCCCGAAGAGCGATCCGGACAACGGGTACTGTACGAGAATATTGGATGCGACGACGACAAGCGTCATTAGAAGTACGTAAACAACCGTGTAGCGTAGGTAAGGCATTTTTTTATCCTGGGTGATGCCACCAGTTCGGGCTGCGGACTGAAAAAGGAGAACGGTGTTCTGTTCGTCCGATGCCAAAACAAAAAGCGTGGTGCTGAAACACACAAAAGGCCTGAGTGGCAAAAGCCATTCAAGCCTTCTGAATGTCGTTAAGAGTGAAGCCGCTTATTAAGCAGCTTCAGCCGTCTTCTTTGCGATCTGGCGACGCAGCAGACGAGCGCGCATCGACAGTTCGTTTTCGTCGGACTTCAGAAGGAAGGCATCGAGGCCGCCACGGTGTTCGACCGAGCGGAGAGCCGCTGCGGAAACACGCAGGCGGAAACGCTGGCTAAGAACATCGGAGATCAACGTGACTTGGCAGAGGTTCGGAAGGAACCGGCGCTTGGTCTTGTTGTTGGCGTGGCTGACGTTGTTGCCCGTCTGGACGCCCTTGCCGGTCAATTCGCATACACGGGACATGGGTACACCTATTTCGTTTCGTCTGTTTCACCACTCGGTCGCCACCGGCAAAACCCGGGTGGCAATCCAACTGGCCATGATTGGAAAGTTGCGGTTCTATAGTCAGGCACGCTTTAACAGTCAAGTCGCTCGCGAGCAAATGAACGGAAATTACGGCGTTTTCAACCGGCATCCGCTTTTTTCTTGCCACAACTCGGCGTATATCATCGCCCGACAAGGCCTTTTAAGGGGCCGCTTTTAGGGTGATATCCGATGTTTGCCAGAGGACAAAGGTTTTTCTTGGCTGCCGCGATGGCTTTTGCGGGTGTAGGCCCGTCTTTCGCTGCTGAAGCACGCCATACGAGTGAATACAGCATCAATCTGGGTATCCTGCCCATAGCGCGAGCCAGTTTTTCGACTCGCATGGACGGCCCCAATTATTCGATTTCCGGCTCATTCAGTGCTGCCGGGCTGGCAAGCGTCCTCAAGGACATTTCCGGCAAGACGACTGTCTCGGGTGCCAAACGTGGAAACCGGCTGCAGGCTAACGCCTATTCGCTGGTCTACAAGGATGGCAAACGCGTCCGAACCTATGATGTCGTCTATCGCAATGGCAATGTGACCTCGACGACCGTCAAGCCGGAGCCAAAAGCCAGGCCAGACAACTGGGTTGAGGTGAAAGATCGCGACCTGCGATCGGTACTCGACCCTATCTCGGGTCTCATCATCCCCGCCGGTGGAAGAATTTGCCCGACTCGCCTGCCGATCTATGATGGTGAGTCGCGTCTGGATCTGGTCCTGAGTTCGAGTGGCACCAAGCCCTTCAAGACGCAGGGCTTCAGCGGTGATGCAGTCGTGTGCAAGGCGCGCTACGTGCCGCGTTCCGGATACCGGCAGGGGCGGAAGGACATCGAGTATCTGAAATCGATCTCGATGGAGATATGGTTTGCCAAATCCGACGCAATGGATGTGTACGCACCGGTCTATGCGGTCATCCCGACTCGGGTGGGCCAGGTCTACATCACTGCGACGAAATATGGCGGCTGACGGGTCTAGAGCGCATCGCCCGGCGTCCAGCCGGGCTCTGCCATAATGAAACTCGAAAAAGCAAAGCCTGGCGATACGGTGCAGCCGACGAGAGTGAAATCTCCAAGGCTTTCGGCGGATTGCCAGCAATTCGCCGGAACGATCACCTGCGGTCGCTCTCCCGCCAATATCGCCGGGCCAAGCGTGAAAGTCTGGACTTCCCTGCCGTCTTGCGAGAGGTGCAGGGAAATCGGTGCACCGGCGTAATAATGCCAGACTTCCGCAGCATCAGTCACGCGGTGCCAGTGCGACCGTTGCCCTTTCTCAAGAAGATAATAGATCGCTGTCGAATGGCCGCGCTCTCCACCCGCCTTGTCGCGGAAGGTCTGGTGGTAGAACCCGCCCTCGGGGTGTGGTTCCAGTCCAAGCTCGCGGATAATCGCTTCCACAGAAAGCTCTGCCTTGCTCATTGGAAGTTATCCTTGCGGGCACGAATTTCTGCGAAGACCTCTGCGTCCGTTGCATCCGCAAGGCCAAGCTGCGCACGGATCTTTCCGTCCGCTACCCGCATGTAGGGGTTGGTCTGTTTTTCCAGGCCAATAGTGGTCGGAATGGTGAATTCGTTTTCCTTGCGCAGGACGTCAACGTGCGCAGCACGCGTCTGCAGTTCCACGTTGTCCGGATCAATTGTCAGCGCGAACCGGGCGTTCGACAGAGTGTATTCGTGGCCGAAATAAACCCTGGTGTCGTCGGGCAGAGCCATGAGCTTCTGGAAGGAGTGCCACATATCGGTAGCCGGACGTTCGAACAGCCGGCCGCAGCCCATGGCAAACAGTGTGTCTGCAGCAAACAGTAGCCCGTCGTCAGGCAGGTAATAACAGATATGACCCGCGGTATGACCAGGCGTTGCGATAACCTGAACGCGGCGGCCTGCAAATTCGAACTCGTCACCATCCGCCTGCGAACGATCGAGGCCGGGAATCGCCACAGCTTCATCGTAGGGGCCGTGGATTTCGCAATGGTAGCGCTCCTTCAGCGCCAGATTGGCTTCGACATGGTCCTGGTGATGATGCGTGGTGAAGATGTGGGTCAGTTTCCAGCCGTGTCCTTCGAGCGCCCGGAGGATAGGGCCTTCTTCCGGGGCATCGATGGCGGCAGTTGCGCCGGTCTCGGGATCGTGCAGCAGAACCCCAAAATTGTCGCTGCGGCAAAGAAAGACGTCTATTTCCAAAGGTTTCATCGTGTCCTCTCCATTTGCCGGGGCCAACCCGGCGCAATCGTCCGCCTGACGTTCAATGTAAGGATAGCCGCCTTGAAGTCCAACCGTCTGATGCTACATTCTCGCGCATGAATACCGATATTGTCGATCTGCGCGAATTCTATCACTCTCCGCTTGGCCGGTCGGCGGAGCAGGCGATCACCATGGCGCTATCGACGCTCTGGCCACCCTTGCCGGATGAGCGACTGGTAGGGCTCGGCTACGCGGTGCCATTTCTCGACCGTTTTCGCCGTGACACGGAGCGTACCTTTGCCTTCATGCCCGCAGGGCAGGGGGCGGTGAATTGGCCGGCCGGAGAGCTTTCTTCAACGGCGCTGATTTTCGACGAGGAGCTTCCGCTGCCCGATTCGTCGATCGATCGCGTGTTGATGGTCCATTCGCTTGAGTTTGCCGAAAACCCGCGCGAAAGCCTCAAGGAGCTCTGGCGCGTGCTGGCGCCTGGTGGGCGTCTGGTTATCGTTGTGCCGAACCGGCGCGGTGTGTGGGCGCGGATGGAGCACACGCCTTTCGGGTCTGGCCGCCCTTATTCACGCAGCCAGTTGACCGCGCTCTTGCGTGAAACCAATTTTACGCCGGGTGCGACAGCGGAAGCGTTGTTCTTTCCGCCAACGACAAGCCGACCTGTTCTGAAATTCAGGCGTTATCTAGAGCACACGGGGCGCAGGCTCTGGCCGCTGTTTTCCGGTGTCATCATAGTCGAAGCCCAGAAGCGGCTTTATCAGGGGCTGCCTGTTACACAGCGGGCATCACGTCGGGTTTTTGTGCCTGTTCTCGCGCCGCAAGGGGTTCCTACCACGAGATCCGGTCTCGATACGCGAAACCGGCGCTGACCCTCGACAAAACGACCATTCCGGTCTAATGCCTGCGGCATTGTTTTTGCCGGATTTCCCGGCGTTATTCCGAAGGTCGATCAAATGAGTGCAGAGCTTAGCCAACCTGTTCCGCGTCCAGGTATCCTGGATATCGCCGCGTATGTTCCGGGCAAGGAGCATGTCGACGGCGTCGCAAAGGTTTACAAGCTCTCCTCCAACGAAACACCGCTTGGTCCAAGCCCGAAGGCCATCGAGGCATTCGGCACTGCCGCCAGCCATCTGGAAATCTATCCCGACGGCCAGGCCATTGCGCTGCGCCAGGCGATTGCCGACGTTCATGGCCTTAACATTGCGAACATCCTGTGCGGCAATGGTTCGGACGAGTTGCTTGGCCTGCTCTGCCATGTCTATCTCGGAGCGGGTGACGAGGCGATCATCACAGAGCACGGTTTTCTCGTCTACAAGATCCAGATCATGGGCGCCGGTGCGACACCCGTCACCGTGAAGGAGAAGGATTGCACCGTTGATGTGGATGCGATCCTCGCCGCTGTGACGGCGAAGACGAAGATGGTATTCATTGCCAATCCCGGCAATCCGACGGGCACCTATGTTCCAGTTGCGGAAATCCGCCGTCTGCAGTCTTCGTTGCCGAAGAACGTTCTTCTGGTGCTGGATGCGGCCTATGCGGAATACGTGCGCAAGAACGATTACGAGGCTGGTCTTGAACTTGTGTCGGGTAACCGTAACGTCGTAATGACCCGGACCTTCTCCAAGGTATATGGCCTTGCAGCACTGCGCGTCGGCTGGATGTATGGCCCGGCCGAAATTATCGATGCGCTGAACCGCGTTCGTGGCCCCTTCAACATGAGCGCACCTGCCATTGCTGCCGGTGCCGCAGCGATCCGCGATCAGGCTTTCGTTGAAAAGGCTGTGTCCCACAACGCCGTCTGGCAGGAAAAGCTTACGACGACATTTGCCGGCCTCGGTCTGACGGTCACGCCATCGGTGACGAATTTCATCCTTATCCACTTCCCGGAGCAGGATGGTAAACGTGCGTCTGACGCCGATGAGTTCCTCAGCCGGCGCGGTTACATCCTGCGTGCGGTCCGGGGCTACGGCTTCCCGAATGCGCTGCGCATGACAATCGGCTCGGAAGAGGCCAACCTCGGCGTTATCGCCGCCCTGACCGAGTTCATGGGACGGTCGTGATGGGCGAAGTGTTGTTTGAACGCATTGCGCTGATCGGCATTGGCCTCATCGGCTCGTCGATCGCGCGCGATGTCAAGGAGCTTGGGCTCGCACGGCATGTGGTCATTTCGACCCGCAGCGAAGACACGTTAAAACGGGCGGAAGAACTCGAACTCGGTACCGAATACACCGTGTCGGCGGCGAAGGCCGTGGAAGACGCTGATCTCATCATCGTTTCCGTCCCGGTCGGTGCGTCGGAGAGCGTCGCAAAACAGATCGCTCCGCATCTCAAACCCGGCGCCATTGTGACCGATGTCGGTTCAACCAAGGCATCGGTCATCGCACAGATGGCGCCGCATATGCCGGACAATGTGCACTTCATTCCGGGTCACCCGCTGGCGGGTACGGAAAAGTCAGGCCCCGATGCCGGCTTCGCGGGTCTTTTCCGTGAGCGCTGGTGCATTTTCACGCCTTTGCCTGGTACAGACGAGCATGCACTGGAGAAGCTGAAGGGCTTCTGGCAGGCGCTGGGTTCTCGTGTGGACGAAATGGATGCGGAACACCACGACAAGGTGCTGGCGATAGTTTCGCACCTGCCGCACATCATCGCGTACAATATTGTCGGTACGGCAGATGATCTGGAGACGGTAACGGAATCGGAAGTCATCAAGTATTCCGCGTCAGGTTTTCGTGATTTCACCCGTCTGGCAGCTTCCGATCCAACCATGTGGCGCGACGTATGCCTGCACAACAAGGATGCCATCCTGGAAATGCTGGCGCGGTTTTCCGAAGATCTTGCCTATTTGCAGCGAGCGATTCGTTGGGGTGAGGGCGACAAGCTGTTCGAACTCTTCACGCGCACCCGCACCATCCGCCGCTCGATCATTCAGGCAGGTCAGGATGTGGATGCGCCAGACTTCGGCCGTCACGCGCTCGATCAAAAAAAATAAGATGGTGTTGTCACTTTAGAAAAATGGCCGGGTTGACCGGCCATTTTCATTTCCATCAGATTGGCGGAATTTTCCCGAGCGGAATGAAGCCGCTGATCGTTGCGCGGCCGCGATCCACCACGACATCAACGGACGCCCTGTCTCCGCCACCTGCCAGCGCACCGAGCAGTTTGCGGGCGGTGTCGATGGTTGACTGCAGTTGCGGAAACGCCTGCTTGGCATTGTCCGACCATGCGCCAAGCTTTTCGATTTCCACCTTGAATTGGCCGGAGAGATAACCTTCATTGTCGAAGGAGAAGGGACCGCTGATGCGCATGGTGCGGCCTTCACCGATGTCTGCCAACACGCGACGCAATTCACCGCTCGCACCGTAGAGCCCTGTCTTGTCGCTACCGTCGATCATGCCCGCCTTGCCGGCAAGCGTTACATCGGCGATTGCTGACAGGCGTGGCAGAATTTGGGGCCAATCCTTGATGACTGTCGCTGCGTCGGTGACGGTAATGGCGCCATCCAGATCGGCGCCATTCTGGCGCAGATGCATCTCGGTTTTTGCAGCATCGAAATCGATTGTCTGGCCGGTCACTGAGGACACGGCATTGGCCTTGAGGCCGTCGATCACCAGCGATGTGCGGTCGATACCCTTCAGTTTGGTTGTCAGGCTCGACTGCAGGTTCTGCCATTCGGCGGAAACCGTCAGACCATGGCCGGTGCGAATCTCTGCGGGCGAATCGAGTTCCCAGACAATATGGCCAGGATCATAGACCTGGGCCGCCGAGCGAAGCTGGCCAAACGATGCCGAAACGCCGTTCTCCTTGTCGTCCACGTTGACCTTGGAGCAGAAGAGCCCGATCCGAAAGGGATAACCGCGGAAAGTAATGTCGCCGCATTCGCCACTGACGCTGGCGGCTTCTGTGGGCGCGATCGCGTTCAGGACGGTCTCTTTCAGCTTGTTCGCGGCGTAAAACCACCCTGCCGTATAGAGCCCGATCGCCACTACGATCGCGAGACCAAGCCAAAGGATTTTTCTGGCTGTGCCGGATTGGCTTGACGCTGCCATATTGATCTCCGATGAATCGACTTCAGATAATTTCGATTTGGCGTGGGATATGGACGATTTTTGGGTCTTTGGCTACGGTTCGTTGATGTGGAACCCGGGCTTTGCTTTTGAGGAGAGGCAGCAGGCGCGTCTGCACGGTTACCGTCGCTCTTTGTGCATATGGTCGAGCGTCTATCGCGGTACGGAGGAAAAGCCCGGTCTTGTGCTTGGCCTTGAGCGCGGCGGCTCCTGTCTTGGAGTGGCTTTCCGGGTCAAAGGTGCCGAGTACGAGCCTGTGATGGCGTACCTGCGTGAGCGGGAACTCGTCACAAATGTCTACAAGGAGCGGGTGGTCAGTATTGCCATGGTAGACGGGCGGCGCAGTAGCGCCGTAACCTATGTGGCAGACCCCGCGCATGACCAATATGTCGGTGGGCTCGCCGCGCCCGATGCGGCAGCGATTGTCGCCACTGCCGCTGGCCGTTCAGGCCCCAATACCGATTATGTTTTCAACACCATCCAGCATTTGCAGGATATGGGTATTCGCGACACCACGCTGGAAAACATAGCAGCCCGGGTTAGCGGATTGGCTGTTCAACCGGCTTAGGCGTTTCTGCGCCCTGAAGCTCAGCGATGCGCTGGACTGCAGTGGGTGGCAATGGCAGGCTCGGGTTGTTTCGCGCCGTCTCCAGAAGCAGTTCGTCGCTTGCCCTCTCCGTGACCTCGATCAGGTGCTTGAAAAACACATCCGGATCAAGGCCAGGCTGGATGGGCGGCAGGATCTTTACCTTGAAGTGGCCGGGGTAACGCATGGTTGAACGGCGCGGCCAGAAAAGGCCCGGATGCATGGCAACCGGGATGACTGGAACGTTGAGATCGCGATAGAGGCGGGCAATGCCATAACGATATTCGGGTGGTGCGCCCGGCGGTCGGCGGGTGCCTTCCGGGTAAATGATCAACTCACGTCCTGCGGCCATCTCTTCCTTGGCGCGCTCCATGACTTTCATCATGACCTTGCCGCGTGCAGCGCGGTTCACCGGGATCATGCGCTGCTTCATCGCGTACCAGCCAAATAGCGGTATCCAGAGCAGTTCACGCTTGAGGATATAGACCGGATCAGGAAGGTTGGGCAGAAGCGCGTAGGTGTCCCAAAAGGACTGATGTTTTGGCGCGAAGATACAGCCGGTTTCCGGAATGTGTTCCAGCCCTTCGATTTCGAAGGTCGTGCCCACGATGGTCCTCATCAGCCAGTGGTTGGAGCGTGCCCAGTTCTTGGGGATTTCAAAAGCAATCTTGCGCGGCAACAGAAAATAGATCGGCGTCAGCACGATCATGCGCACGATAAGATTGAGATAGAACAGCGTATTGAAAAGAAACGAGCGCAGCTTGAGCATCAACAGACTTCCCTGGGCGCAACCGCTCCAGGAAATGTCTGGCCTGGATACTGGGTGCCTACGTGCGAACGCCTACACGAAAAAGAGGCCTTGCAGCAAGGCGTTTGTCCGATCCGTCAGGGCGTGACGCTGCCTGTGTGGATAGGGGCATGATCGCCAGCGAGCTTGCGCAGCCCATCGCCCTTGCCGATGCCCGTCAGATCGCGACCTGCCGCGGCGACGAATTTCATATATTCATAGAGCATGGTTCTCACCACGTCTGGCTCCACGAACCAGTTGGTGCGGGCAAGATCAGAGCTGATGACCGGGTAGGAGATGAATTCCGTTTGCGGGCTTGCACTACGCAACTCATGCAGGCTGCGGTGCATATGGTAGTTGTTGGTGACGACAACGACCGAGGCGTAACCGTGGTCGCGTATCCAGCTTGACGCCTCGTTGGCGTTGCCGATTGTGTCGATCGCCTTGTAACCCATATCCACGCAGCAAGTGAAAAGATCGGGAGACCCTTGCGTCATCCTGCGGATTTGCGCACGTGTCGTTGCCGGATTGACCCCGGAGATCAGCAACCGCTTGCCAACGCCGTCACGCAGCAGGCCGACGGCCTGCTCGATACGCTGGTAGCCCCCGGTCAGCACGATGATTGCATCCGCTTTGGCGGACGCTGGCGGGCGCATGGACGCCACGGAATCGGCAAACCAGAGAAAACCGCCGAAAAGCGCGCCAAAGGCAATCACGCACAGCAATATGATGACCCGGACAAAACGACGCAAAGGTCCACGCCGCGACAGCAGGTTGTTTCCTGCCCGATGCATGGTCGATGGGTCCTGGTCTGTCCGACTCACAAACATTCCTCATGAATACTCGCCGATTAAGGCAAGGAACAGGCATTTCTAGCCTTGGACGTATAAACGGCTTTGGGCGATATTCGTTCGTCCGAAGCGCTCTTCAGGAGGTCAATCCGTCGCTTTTCGACGGGTCGGAACGGACCCGGTCGATATCGTCTATGGTGCGAATGACGGTGATGCGTGCGGTGAGAGTCGTCAGAAGCGCAATGACCATCATGGTGGCGGCAATGCCGAGGTATCCCCCCAGGCCAACAGAGAACGATCCGAAAAGGGCGCTCGCCTGGTCGCTCTGTGGCGTTGCGACCGTGCTGGACTGCCAAAAGCCTGCGGCCAGAAAGACGAGTGCTGCAAGTGCACTGCCTGCCGCCGATCCCTTCAGGCTGATCTTGAGGAAGTGCTTCTGGAATTCTCGCGCCACGAAGCTGCTCTCGGCGCCAACGAAATGGAGCACCTCGACGATATGCCTGTTGCCGGAGAGTGCACCGCGCGTGGCAAACACCACGGTCAGAACCATGGCGGTGAACACAAGTATCAACACGCCAAGGCCAATGCCGACGGTCGTGCGCGCCATCGAGACCAGTCGGTCGACCCAGGTTCGGTGATCGTCCAGAAAGGCCTGAGGGATTTCCGTTTTCAGCATGTCGCGCATGGCCTGGAAATCGGGCGGGTTGTTCTCATCGATTGTGATGACGACGAGACGTGGAACTGGAAGCTCCGACAGGTTCAGACCCGAACCAAGCCAGGGTTCCAGAAGACGCGATGTCGCGGCGTCATCGAGGATTGTTCCTTCGCGTGTGCCAACGAAGGTCAGCGCCAGATTGCGAGCCTTATTCAGCGCTGCATTCATATCCAGGCCGTCCTCCGGCTTGATCTGAATGGTGATCTCACGGGAAATCTGGCTCTGCCACGTCGCAGCCGTGGCCCGCACCATGGACACTGCACCAAGCGTCAGACAGGCAAGAAAAGCCATGATGGCGATGACGACCATCAATGCGTTGCCCTGGATGTTGGAGGGCGGCAGAATCGGCGCCATGGGGCGAATCCGCATCGGCGGTCGCTTCGGTGCGCCGGCTTCGGGTTTCAGCGGGGTGGGGTTCATCTCATTCATAGATGTCGAGCCGCCCTTCTGTAAGAATCATCCGGCGTGCGTTGATCTGGTCCATCAGGCCGAAATCATGGGTGGCGATGACAACTGCCGTCCCCAGCCGGTTGAGCTCAAGGAACAGGTTGAGCAGGCGTTTGGCCATCGGTGGGTCGACGTTGCCCGTCGGTTCGTCCGCAAGCAGAATCTCCGGCTGGTCCATCAGGGCACGGGCGATCGCGGCACGCTGTTTCTCGCCGCCGGACAGGATGGCGGGAAGCACATTGATGCGTTCACCGAGACCCACCCATTTCAGAAGTTCGATAACGTCATTGCGATAGGCGCTTTCTTCCTTGCCACGCACCCGCAATGGCAATGCCACGTTCTCGTAGGTCGTCAGATGGTCGAGGAGACGGAAATCCTGAAAGACAATGCCGACGCGGCGGCGAAGCATTGGCAATTCGTTGCGGGGGATGCGTGAAACATCGCGATTGAACATGCGGATGTTGCCGCGTGTCGGCTGGAGCGAAAGAAGAAGCAGGCGCAGAAGCGTTGTCTTGCCGGCACCGGACGGACCGGTCAGGAACTGGAACGACCCCTTGGGAATGTCGAACGTCATGTCTCTCAGGATCTCGGGACCCATTCCATAGCGTAACCCGACATTTTCGAAATGGATCAACGGACTTCCAGTCTCTTTGTTTCGTGATCTTTCGCCAGCATTGAATCACCCCTCCGGCTGCAGCCGTTTAACCGTATCGGCGAGCCCGGGCGAAGCATTTTTGCGAAGCATTAACCATTTAAATTTAAAACTTGGCAGGATTCGTTTCAATGCCCGTTTTTCAGGGCGGAAAACCTGACCAGGGGATTCCATGGGTATGTTCCGTTCATCGCGCCGCCAAGCGGCATTCGACTTCGACCTCCTGATGCCTGAAACGCCGGCACGGTCTGCATCGCGCCAGACCAGAGCCAAGCCTGAGGTGGTAGATGCGGAATTTGTCACCATCAAGGAGACGCGCGGTCGCACGCATGGAAACGACAATCGTGGTACAAAGGCTCGTCGGGTCGCAGCGCGGCAGGTATCGGCTGCCGCTGTGATATTTGCCTTTGTCGGCTGGATTGATCGGAAATTGTCGCGTCTCTCTGTGGATGCCTACTCGGCGCTCGTGGCAACCCTCGCGATCCTGGTCTTTATCGGTGCCGGTGGCCTTTCCATGATTGCGCCAGAGCAGTCCGCCGTTGCCGCACCCGTCAGCCCTCTGGCGATATCTCATGTCTCCGTGACACCGCAGGATGCCGGCGGTATGGAAATCCTGCTGATCAACGGTATCGTTGAAAACAACGGCCGGAACCTCGAAGCTGTGCCGGCGATCCGCGCTGATCTCTTCTCCGCCAAGGGGCAGCTTGTCGCCAGTATGGTCATTTCGCCGCCTGTTGAGGCGATCCAGGCGGCCAATAGTCATGGTTTTTCAGCAAAATTGCGCCATCCCGGTGGAAAAACGCCGCAGATCAAGCTTTCCTTCGTCGGGGCGGGTGCGTCCGACCGCTGACTGTGCTAACGGGTCTTGTCTTTTGACTGAACGGTAAAAGAGCAAGACGCAGCACAGGAGAAAGAATGCCCGTCGTCCGTGGAAAAAATATCGAGCCGCTTTACACCGCCGAGCAGATTGCCGAGCGCAATCGGGATATGGCGCAGCGCATCGCAAACGGCCCGACCAAGGACTTGCTGGTCATTGCTGTCCTGAAAGGCTCGTTCATCTTTGCAGCCGACCTTATCCGTTCTTTGCATGACAGCGGTCTTGCGCCGGAAGTCGAGTTCATCACGCTTTCGAGCTATGGCGCCGGTACGGTTTCCCAAGGCGTAAGGATCGTTAAGGATATCGACAGCGACGTGAAGGATCGTGATGTTCTGCTGATCGACGATATTCTCGAATCCGGCCGAACGCTGCGTTTCGCCAAGGAACTGCTTTATGAACGTGGCGCACGCAATGTCACCATCGCTGTCCTGCTCGATAAGAAGGTCAAGCGCAAGGAAGACCTGGAGGCCGATTATGTCGGCTTCGAATGTCCTGATTACTTCGTTGTCGGTTACGGTATGGACGTGGCCTATGCCTTCCGGGAATTGCCGTTTGTCGGCGTCGTAACGGGCGATGCCTGACAGGCTCCGGCCTATCCTGTTGCGACACAGTTCGGAGACGCCTCGTTAACCATCCGCGGAGCGGAGGCCGAGGTGTTTACCTCTTGAAAAGATGAGCCTGCGATGTTGCTCCCGGCTGGAAATGACGCCCAGGAGCAATGGTTGATGGCAAAGATTCTGATTACCGAAGACGAGGATGCGCTGCGCTCGTTTGTTGCGCGCGCTCTACGTCTCGACGGTCACGAGACGTATGAAGCTGCCGATGGCGAGCAGGGGCTGGAAAAGCTCCAGGAGACGAATTTCGATCTTCTTCTTTCCGACATCCGCATGCCCGTCATGGACGGCATCGAACTGGCACACCGCGCCGCCGAACGCTTTCCAGGCATGCGTATCCTGCTGATGACGGGTTATGCCGAGCAGCGTGAACGCGCCGACGATCTGGCCGAGAAGATCGTTGACGTGGTTTCCAAACCTTTCGCCTTGCCTGATATCCGCAAGGCGGTTGCCAGAGCGCTGGCTGCCTGAAGGGTCAGGTCAAAATGTTCGCAAAGGGCGGCCGTCGGGCCGCCTTTTTTGTTGGGAGAGATTCCAAGACGGCGAACTCGGGCGTACGATGATGTTCGCGCCGTGGTGATACGACGGGGGTACTACGATACACACCCACAATCTGGCTGAGCCGGAAGGCTACATCCACTACTGGATATCCAGCAGTCGCTCCAGATAGCGGCGCTCGATTTCGCCGGGCGGGTTGTTGCCGAGCTTTTCGCGAATGGCTTCAAGAATTTCGCGGGCACGCTGAACGTCGATTTCATCAGGTACCTTTACCTGATCGCCAAAATCAGGGCCGTTGGTGGAGCGCGGGCGTCCAAGTGGATCGCGGCCATTCTGGCCACCTTGACCGGCCATGCCTTCCTGTCCCTGGCCGGGTTGCTGACCCTGCTGACGCATGGCCTGCATGATCTGTCCCATCATGTCCTGCGCGCCTTGACGCAGGGCGTTGAGCGCGTTGCCCTGTCCTTCGACAGCCTGTTCACCCTGGCTTTGCCCCAGGGCTTCACCGGCGCCCTGCATCTCCTGCTCTGCCTTGCCGAAATTCTCACCGGGCTCCATACCGAGGTCTCGCAATCCCTGCTGCAGTTCGCCAAGCTGTTTGCCAAGTGCATCCTGCTGCTGTCGAAGATTTTTCAATGCCTCGCGCAACTGTTCTGCTGTCATCTGGTCGCTGGGCTGCTGGCCACCCTGTTGCCCTTGTTGCCCCTGCTGTCCTTGCTGGCCCTGTTGTGGCTGCTGGCCATTTTCGCCCATCTGCTGGTCGTCGCCTTCGCCGTTCTGCTGGGGGTCGCCCCTTTGCATGCGGTCGCGCAGCGCCTGGTCCAGCTTGAACGTCTCATCCATCAGCTTTTGCTGCTGCTGCATGATGTCTCCGAGCTTGTCGATCTGCTGGCGCATCTTGCTGGTTTGCTGCTGGCCCTGTTGGCCGGGGCGCTGTGGTCTACCAGCCTGAAGGTTGTTCATCATGCGCTGCAACTGCGACAGCATTTCCTGCGCGGCATCGCGATTGCCTGAACGAGCGAGGTTTTCGATCTGGTTCATCATATTTTCCAGATCGCGCTGGCGAATCGTGTTCTGCGCCTGCTGATTCATGTTGGACTGCGGTGCATTCTGCATGCGCTGAGCAAACTCACTCATGAACTCTTGCATTGCCTCGCGCAGTTCCTGCATCAACTTGGCGATTTCCTCGTCCGGGGCGTTGCGCTGCAGCGCATCGGAAAGTGCATTCTGCGCATCGCGTAGGCGTCTTTCAGCTTGCGAGAGGTCGCCGTCTTCGATGCCCAGGGCAATTTCCCAGAGATAATCGGCCGTGTCTTTCAGCATCTCCTCGTTATAGGCAAGCCGCATGCGGGTCTGCGCCGACTGCAGCAACAGATAGTGTGTCGTATTGGGGATCGTTTCTTCCGGACGAAGGCCAACGGCCTCGTTAAAGGCGATTGCTTTCGGCATCTGGCGTGTGTCGAGCGAAAAGATCTGGCGTTGCTCAACAATGGATGCCGCCAAGGGTTCGGAGAAATTGCGCCCAGGCAGGATCATCTCATGCGCCGGGCTGCGGCCCGTTTGTCCCGCGCCATCGGTCGCAACGAGTGTGATGCGCACACGCTTGCCGGCCATCGGGTGTTCGGTCAGGTTACGGCTTGAAAGCCCTTTTAGGTCGCGATTATTCTGCCTCGGCAGGTCGAGCTTGAACTCTGGCGGTGGATAAAGTGGGGTTGCCCCTTCAGCCACGCCAATCGGTTCTATGAGGGCGTGAGCTTCTTTGAGTCCATAATCGTCCTTCGCCGTAAAACCCACTTCGAGCGCGCCATTAACGGCACGGCGCGGCATGTTGTCGAAGGCAATGGTTGGCGGCTGGTCGGAGATAACGTTGAAGACCCATTGCTCGCCATTGGCCGTAATCATGCCGCTTTCAGCGATGTCCATCGTGAAGGTGCGGGGCGCCAGTGGTTGACCCGGATTACGCACTGCCTGCGGCTGGTTTTCGGTGCCATTGGCCGAGCCCTGTGAGGTTTCGGGTGCGATTTTTTGCAACGCGCCTGCCGTGTCCGGCTCGAACGTGACTTCCTCACCGCCGTCGCCACCCGTCATGCGGATCGTCAGCCTGGAGGATTGCGGCACGGCAATGGAATCCCGATTGCCCGCATCGCGACCGGTCAGAAAGATTGGTGCACGGCTGGTATAAGATGGTGGCGTTACCCAGGCATCAAGGCGAATATCGGGGTCGATCGGCCCAGCGGCAGGCTGGCTGCGGAATGCGTCGGCAACGCTTCCTGCGCCATTCGAAAAGGAAAATCCGAAAGCAGCAGCGAGAAGCAATGCCGGAACCGCGCGCAAGGCCATGCGGTCATGGCGAGCAATATCTGGCTTGGGCAAACCAGCATCGAGCGCTGCGATGCGCTCGGCCATGCGATGCTGGTGTTCCTTCCACAGCGCTCGCGCCAGTGGCGTATCGAAGGCAGGTTCGTCATCCTGCACACCAACTGGCTGGTGAGCCAGGCCATTACGCTCTTCCAGAAGACGGGAGGCTTCGGTGTCTGTTGGCCATCGCAGCCGAATGATCGGCAAGAGCGTTGCCAGAAAGGCGAAGACAAGTACGAAAACGACGCCGAGACGCAGGATGTCTGGCATGTGCCGGAAAATGCCGAACCAGGCGAGAGCGAGAAAAGCAGCAGCAAGGGTAAACGGCCAAAGGATTCTGGGCGCCAAGCGCTCCGCGAACATCACCAGTTTGGCGAAAAACCGTTTTGTTGTGACCCGGCGCGCAAGATCGGGCCGGTTTTCGAAGGCGCCAGTGAGGCGCTTCCTGCCTTTGTTGTCTTGCCCGGCTGTGGTCATCAATCCGTTCTCCCGGTTCTGGCCACGTCACACGCCATTCCCGGAATGGCGAAATTGTTGCTACCCGAAAGCAAAGATAACATTCTTTATGGCGAAGACGAGGGCAAGCGGACGCTCGCCCCCATTTTTTAGGCAGTTTCGCTCAATTGTGATCGCAAGCTGAGATCAGTCCAGCCAATCGGGCACGGAGTCGAGTGCGATCAGCTCGTCATAGGTACCGCGGGGGCGGATGACATGGAACTTGTCACCCTTCACCAACACTTCCGGGATCAGCAGACGGGAATTGTAGGTTCCTGCCTGAACTGCGCCATAAGCGCCGGCCGAGCTGACAGCGATCAGATCGCCAGGCTGCGGTGCCGCCATCTCGCGGTCGAGCGCAAGATAGTCACCGGTTTCGCACACGGGCCCGACAATGTCAGCCTTGATCCGTGCTGTGTCGGCTGCCGGCTGCACCACAGGGCGGATGCCGTGATAAGCCTCGTAGAGTGTCGGGCGTATCAGATCGTTCATCGCGCCATCAACGATCACGAAGGTCTTTTCGCCACCGTCCTTCACATAGATCACTTCGGTTACCAGGATGCCGGCATTGCCGACGATCAGGCGTCCTGGCTCAGTCACGATCTTGCAGTTGAGGCTTTTCAGTTCGTTCTTGACGATGTTGGCATAAGCGTCCGGCAGCGGCGGAGGATTGTTGTCCTCACGATAGGGAATGCCGAGACCGCCACCGATATCGACATGACTGATCGTGTGGCCATCGCTACGCAATGTCTCAACCAGTTCGCGCAGAAGCCGGAAAGCATCTTCAAAGGGCTGAAGTTCGGTGATCTGGCTGCCGATATGCATATCGATGCCGGTGACATCGATGCCGGGCAGAGTTGCGGCGTGAGCGTAGACGGCACGGGCCCGCTCGTAGGAAATGCCGAACTTGTTTTCCTTTTTGCCGGTAGAAATCTTGGCGTGGGTGCGTGCGTCGACGTCCGGATTGATGCGGAAGGAAACATGCGCTTTCTGACCGGCTTTGATGGCACGCAGGTTCAGCACTTCGAGTTCCGGTTCGGACTCGATGTTGAAGCAGTAAATGCCTGCGGAAAGCGCATAGTCCATTTCGGCGACCGTCTTGCCGACGCCCGAGAACATGATGCGGTTTGCCGGAACGCCAGCCGCCAGTGCGCGGCGTAGTTCACCGCCGGACACTACGTCAATGCCGGCTCCAAGCTTCGCCAGCGTCTTCAGAACGGCCTGGTTGGAGTTGGCCTTCATGGCATAACAGACCATGGCGTCGACATCGGCGAAAGCCCCGGAAAACACCTTGTAGTGGCGTTCGAGCGTCGCGGTCGAATAGACGTAGAATGGTGTGCCGACCGCCTTGGCGATTTCCGGCACGGGCACGTTTTCGGCGTGCAACACGCCGTCGATGTAACCAAAATGATTCACGGTTATCTGTCCGTCAGAGAAGCTTGTCGAGAATGAATGGCCGTTCGGTTGCTGCCGGTTTCGTCTCTGTTCCGTCAGCGGCGCGCTTGTTACGCATTTCCACCGGTGTGCTCGGCGGATCGATTTCGCCTTTTCGGCCGCAAGCGGAAAGGGCGAGGCTGACGGCCAGCGTCATGCCAATGGGAACGATGAGATTACGCGCGTTTTTTGAAAGCATGGCCCGGTCCAAAGAAATATGTGCGTCTCTGATAACGAAAAACAGGGCGCTTGTGCACCCTGTTTCTTTTGATGGCAGCGTAACGTGAATTTATCAGTTGCGGCCGCGCCAGAAGGTGATCTGTTTCTTCACTTCCGAAGGTGCCGTGCCGCCGAAGCTGGTGCGGCTTGCGACGGAGGCCTCAACGGAGAGAACGTCAAAGACGCCCTTGTTGATGGCCGGGTTGATTGCCTGCAGGTCTTCCAGCGACAGATCAGCCAGATCACAACCCTTCTGTTCCGCCAGTGCGACGGCATGACCAGTGACATGATGGGCATCGCGGAAGGGCAAGCCCGCTTCACGAACCAGCCAGTCGGCGAGGTCAGTTGCCGTGGAGTAACCTGAACCGGCTGCGGCGCGCATGCGATCCTTGCGGACTTCCAGGTCACGGATCATGCCGGTCATGGCGGCGATCGCCAGTTCAAGGCTCTCTGCCGCGTCGAAAACCTGTTCCTTGTCTTCCTGCATGTCCTTGGAATAGGCCAGTGGCAGGCCTTTCATGACGGTCAGGAGCGCGATCAGCGACCCGTTGATACGACCAGTCTTGGCACGCACCAGTTCTGCCGCATCCGGATTTTTCTTCTGTGGCATGATGGATGAACCGGTGGAGAACGCGTCCGACAGGCGGATGAAACCGAACTGCGGTGTGGACCAGATGACAATCTCTTCGGCAAGACGCGACAGATGCGTGGCGCAGATCGAAGCGATCGACAGGAATTCGAGCGCGAAGTCACGATCGGATACGGTGTCGATGGAGTTGCGGGTTGGTTCCCGGAAGCCGAGCGCCTTCGCCGTCATGTGGCGATCGATCGGATAGCCGGTGCCAGCCAGAGCCGCAGCGCCGATCGGGCTCTCATCCAGATGTTCGATCGCATGGCGGACACGGGCGCGGTCGCGACCGAACATTTCCACGTAAGCCATGCAATGGTGGCCGAACGTGACGGGCTGCGCGGTCTGCAGGTGCGTGAAACCCGGCATCACCGTGTCGGCATGTTCTTCGGCACGATCGAGGAAAGCCGCGATCAGCGCGGTCAGCATGCCCTCGGTCTTCTGAAGCTCTTCCTTTACCCAAAGGCGGAAATCGAGTGCGACCTGGTCGTTACGCGAACGCGCCGTGTGCAGGCGTCCGGCGGCCGTACCGATCAGCGTCGCCAACCGCGCCTCGATGTTCATGTGGATGTCTTCGAGCTTGCGGGAGAACTCGAAGGTACCGGCTTCGATCTCTGACAGAATTGTGTTCAGTCCGTCGACGATCTTGTCTTTATCTTCACGCGAAATAATGCCTTTTTCCGCCAGCATGGTGGCGTGCGCTATAGAGCCGCGGATGTCCTGGGCGTAAAGCTTCTTGTCGAAGCCGATGGAGGCATTTATCTCTTCCATGATGGCTGACGGGCCGGAGGCGAAGCGTCCGCCCCACATCTGGTTGGAGGATTTCGTGTCGTTACCATCAGCCATATCGTGCGTGCCCTGGAGTATTTGATGACAGACAAAAAGCCGCTGAGGCTTCCTTCCGCCAGATTGGTTGCAATTGCTGCCGTTGCCGGTGTTTTGAGTGGCGCAGGCGTGGTCGCGTTCAGGCATATTGGGTCTGAGAGCGAGGTTCAAGTGGCAGCGGTGGCAGACGCCGGTTTATGTGAAGGTGCCTCAACCCGGATAGCCTCGTTGAAACCCTTCCTGAAAGGGCAGGTTGCGGCGATGTCGGCAACCGACAAGCCTCGCGTTATTCCCTTGTCGTTCAAGGGCCCCGAAGCCAAGGACATGACACTTGCCGATCTCGGCGGCAAAGCAGTGCTCCTCAACCTTTGGGCGACGTGGTGCGTCCCATGCCGTGAGGAGATGCCGGCGCTCAATGCGCTTGAGAAAGAAAAGGGTGGCCCGGATTTCGAGGTCGTCGCCGTCAATATCGATACGGGCAGCGATGACAAGCCGAACGCTTTCATGAGCGAATACAACATCGATGCGCTCAAGCTTTATCGCGACAGCTCGATGGGCGTGTTCAATGTACTGAAGAAGGAAGGGCTGGCTTTCGGTTTGCCAGCGACCCTTATACTCGACGGAAACGGCTGCCTGCTTGCTGCAATGAATGGCCCTGCCGCATGGGACAGCGAGGATGCCAAGGCGCTGGTATCTGCCGCAAAATAATCGTCAACATCGACCCGAATACCATGGCAGTGGGGTGGCGCCCCACTGTTGACATCGCCAGAACTGGTTAGCGGGTCGGAACCGGTGTTTCGCCGCGATAATCGTAGAAACCGCGGCCGGATTTGCGGCCGAGCCATCCAGCTTCGACATACTTCACCAGCAGTGGGCAGGGGCGGTATTTGCTATCGGCCAGACCGTCATGCAGCACCTGCATGATAGACAGACAGGTATCGAGACCGATGAAGTCGGCAAGCTGCAACGGACCCATCGGGTGGTTTGCACCAAGTTTCATGGCGGTATCAATGGCTTCTACGGAGCCGACACCTTCATAAAGCGTATAAATCGCTTCGTTGATCATCGGCAGCAGAATGCGGTTGACGATGAAGGCAGGGAAGTCTTCTGCAACGGTGATCGCCTTGTCGAGCGAACGCACATAATCTTTTGCGACGTTGAAGGTTTTCTCGTCCGTCGCGATGCCGCGTACCAGTTCGACGAGCTTCATGACCGGAACCGGGTTCATGAAGTGGATACCCATGAACTGCTCCGGACGATCTGTTGCGGATGCAAGACGTGTAATCGAAAGTGAAGATGTGTTGGTGGCAAGCAGGGCTTCCGGCTTGAGGACGGGGCAGACCTTCGCGTAGATCTTGCGCTTGATTTCCTCATTCTCGGTGGCCGCTTCGATCACCAGATCCATTGCCGCAAGGTCGTTGATGTCGTCCGATCCCGAGATCAGCGAAAGTGCGTCCTTGCGGGCATCATCACTGATCTTGTTGTGGGAGACCTGCCGCGCCAGATTGCCATTGATCGTGGCAAGACCCGCCTCGATCCGGTCCTTGGCAAGGTCGTAGATATGAACCTTGTAGCCGGCGATGGCAGAAACATGAGCAATGCCGCAACCCATCTGACCGGCTCCGATGACACCGATATTCTTAAATGGGGCGGACATTGGCGTTTCTCCTCGCAAGAATTTGTCTGTTGTTGTCGTGGCGATGTTACGCACATCGCCGGAAAAGCGAAAGCGGCGCGTTTCAAAAACGCGCCGCTTTGCGAATGGCAATTATCAGAGAGCTTTTTCGAGTTCCGGCAGGGCGTCGAACAGGTCTGCAACGAGGCCGTAGTCAGCAACCTGGAAAATCGGCGCTTCTTCATCCTTGTTGATGGCAACGATGACCTTGCTGTCCTTCATGCCGGCCAGATGCTGGATTGCACCGGAGATACCTGCGGCGATGTAAAGCTGCGGCGCAACCACCTTGCCGGTCTGGCCGACCTGCCAGTCGTTCGGCGCGTAGCCTGCATCGACTGCAGCGCGTGATGCGCCAACGGCCGCACCCAGCTTGTCAGCAACCGGAAGAATGACTTCCTTGAACTTTTCCGCCGAACCCAGTGCGCGACCGCCGGAGATGATGATCTTGGCAGAGGTCAGTTCCGGACGATCGGAAGAGGCAAGTGCATCCGATACAAACGACGAAACGCCAGGATTGGCAGCCGTTGCAACGGTTTCGACGGCAGCCGAGCCGCCGTCTGCGGCAGCGGCGAATGCTGTCGGACGGACCGTGATGACCTTCTTGGCGTCGGTTGCCTGAACGGTCTGGATGGCGTTGCCGGCATAGATCGGGCGCTTGAAGGTGTCAGCCGACACGACTTCGATGATTTCAGAGACCTGTGCAACATCGAGAAGGGCTGCAACACGCGGCAGAACGTTCTTGGCGGATGCGGTGGCCGGAGCGACGATGACGTCATAGGCCGGAGCAATCGACAGGATCAGCGCGGCGAGCGGCTCTGCGAGCTGGTTGGCATAGGACGCGTCGTCAGCCAGCAGGACCTTGGAGACGCCGGAAAGCTTGGCTGCCGCATCTGCAACGGCCTTGGCACCGGAACCGGCAACCAGAACTGTGACGTCGCCGCCAATCTGCGTTGCAGCCGTCAGCGTCTTTGCCGTCTGGTCGGAAAGGGTGGTGTTGTCGTGTTCTGCCAGAAGAAGAATGGCCATAATGTAATCTCCCTTTTCCGAAACCTTAGAGGACGCCGTCGGCCTTGAGCTTCGATACAAGCTCAGCAACCGAACCAACCTTGACGCCAGCCTTGCGGCCAGCCGGCTCTTCTGTCTTCAGAACCTTGAGGCGCGGCGAAACGTCGACGCCGAAATCGGCCGGGGCCTTCTTGTCGAGCGGCTTTTTCTTGGCCTTCATGATGTTCGGCAGCGATGCGTAACGCGGCTCGTTGAGGCGAAGGTCCGTGGTGACAACAGCGGGAAGCGTCAGTTCGACCGTCTGCAGACCGCCATCGACTTCACGGGTCACGGCAACCTTGCCATCGGATGGCGCAACCTTGGAGGCGAAGGTGCCCTGGCCCCAGCCGAGCAGGGCTGCCAGCATCTGGCCGGTCTGGTTGCTGTCGTCGTCGATTGCCTGCTTGCCGAGGATCACCAGGCCTGGCGCTTCGGCTTCGGCAACGCCCTTCAAAAGCTTGGCAACGGCCAGAGGCTCGACCGTTTCGTCGGTTTCGATCAGGATGGCGCGGTCAGCACCCATGGCGAGCGCCGTGCGCAGCGTTTCTTCGGCCTTGGCAGGGCCGATCGAAACAACCACAACCTCTTCCGCCTTGCCGGCTTCCTTCAGGCGCAGAGCCTCCTCGACCGAGATTTCGTCGAACGGGTTCATCGACATCTTGACGTTCGCAAGTTCTACACCGGAACCGTCCGCCTTGACGCGGATCTTAACGTTGTAGTCGACTACGCGCTTAACAGGTACGAGGATTTTCATTGCGTCCTTCCTTAAACTCCTGTCCGCAAGACATCAGCCCTGCAGGACCTCCAAAAACAGGTTGGCGTCATGGATAAGCATTTTTCCCGCAAATACAACGGAACAATGATCATTATCACATGCGTATCAGGCATATCTTACGTTGACGTTCACGTAAATACTTTATCCGTTCGGCTTGTTTTCAACGTGTTCCGTCATACTGGCCTTTCGACCATGGCGACTCTGTCGTTTGCGACGTATTTTTGAATTGTGCCGCCCTCGGTGGAACAATGGTGCGATCAAACAGTGGAACGCCGCGTCTTCGTAAAAAAACCACCAGAATTGCGCCAGCAATTATGCCGCCGACATGGGCGCCCCACGACACGTTTTCTTCCAGTCCGAGGACCAGCATCAGAAATTGCTGACCGATCCAGAGTGCCAGCGGAACGAACGCGGGTAGGGGCAGGGGAATGCGCATGAACACCAGCACCCAAACGCGTACTTTGGGGTGCAGAAGGAAATAGGCAGCGACAATGCCCGAGACTGCACCGGATGCGCCGATCAGCGGTCCCTGAGACATCGGTGATACCATGCCGTGAAACAGCGCGCCGGCGATGGCGCAGGCAAGGTAGAAAATCAGAAAACGAAGATGGCCGAGCGCATCTTCGACATTGTCGCCGAACACCCAGAGAAACAACATGTTGCCAGCAAGGTGCCAGAAATCCAGATGCACGAATGCATAGGTAACTGCCGTCAGGTCATCAGGCACGATTTGCAGAGCAGGTTCCAGGTAAGCGTAGTCAAAGACAACGGCCGGGATGAAGCCAAGGCCGAGGGTTGCGGCATTTGCCTCCGTTTCGCTTGCCAATACGCCGGTGAACAGCCAGACGAGGACATTGACGATAATCAAGCCAATCGTCACGTATTGCAGGCGGATGTGCTTAAGCGCATTCGCATCGTGCAGCGGTATGAACATCGAAGGCCCTTCGTATTTGCACCCGTTCGATTTTATCTGTTCTGGCCGGGGACCCAGAGGATATCGGCTTTGCCGGTATCGTTTGCATAGCGCGCGGCGACGAACAGGAAGTCCGAGAGACGGTTGGCATATTTGATGGCTGCCGCGCTAACAGTTTCGTTTTCGCTAACGGATAGTTCAACCATCAGCCTTTCTGCTCTGCGGCAGATGGTGCGGGCCAGATGCAGATGTGCGGCTGCCGTACTGCCGCCCGGCAATACGAAGGAGGTCAACGGTTCTAGCTTGTCATTGAGCTGGTCGATCTCGTTTTCCAGGCGTGTCACCTGGCTTTCGACGATACGTAACGGCTCCCAGGCGGGTGGCTCATTCGTTTCCGGTGTTGCAAGATCGGCGCCAAGGTCGAAAAGGTCGTTCTGAATGCGAAACAGCATCGCATCGACATCTGCCATGTCCTTCGTATAGAGGCGCGCGACACCAATGGAGGAGTTCGTTTCGTCGACCGTACCGTAGGCTTCAACGCGCAAGTCATGCTTGAGACGGCGCGGTCCCGATACCAGTGCTGTTGTGCCCTTGTCACCGGTACGGGTATAGATCTTGTTGAGTTTCACCATGTCAACGGCCACCGCCTGTCAGCCAAAGCGTCAGCATGATGAGGACGATGGCAACAGCCTGAAGCAGAAGACGAAGCTGCATCAGCTTGTTTGAGCGGTTGGCATCCTGACCTTTCAGCATGTTGAAGAGCCCCTTTATCAGCACGATGACAACGAGGCCCATGACAATCAGGGCGAGAACGGTGGTGAAACCGGACATACGGGGTGTTCCTCCTCAATCGAACCTGCGCAGCAGACGGTAGAACAATCCGGCAGGCAAAAGCCGTTTCAGCAGCAGACCCTGCTTGGCTGGAACGGTGACGGGATAATGGGGTTTGGGATTGGCGGCGGTCAAGGCGTGTTTCAACACATGGTAGACGGCGTCCGGGCCGAGCTTGTGGCGATTGACTGGTCCCGATCCGTCCATCCGCGCAAGCTGGCGTTTGTATTCCGCCGCGTGAGCGGAATTTTCGAGATCGATATTATCCTTGATGTGAGCAAGCGCCGTTGCCGTAAATTTCGAGGCAATTGGTCCCGGCTCGATCAGGCTGACATGAATGCCGCTGCCTTGAAGCTCCATACGCAACGTGACCCCGAGGCCTTCGATGGCGAATTTGGAGGCGGTATATGCCCCGCGGTATCGGTACGGAACCAACCCCAGGATGGACGAGCAATGCACGATGCGGCCCTGGCCTCGCTTGCGCATGAAGGGAATAACCTGGCGGGTCAGGTCGTGCCAGCCAAAGACGTTGGTCTCAAACTGCCGCCTTAACGCTTCAACCGGCAAATCCTCGACCGCGCCCGGCTGGCCATAGGCGCCGTTGTTGAAAAGCGCGTCAATGCGCCCTCCGGTTCTTTCCGCAACTGTCTTGACCAGAGCTGCGATCGTCTCCGGCTTGGCATAGTCCATGATGAGGGTTTCAATGCCCTGATTTTCCAGCGCGGCCATGTCGACGATGTGGCGGACTGTTGCGAAAACCCGCCAACCATCGCGATGCAATGCACCAGCACAATAAGCACCGATACCTGAGGAGCATCCGGTGATGATGATGACGGGCTTTTCGGACATCGGATGCTCCGGATTTCGAATGAAACTTGCCCTCGATGTTCGGGCACGGCTATTTGCTTTGCGTGAAAGCCTGTGCATTTCGGGAACCGAATGATGGGCTTGTGCGCTGTACAAAACGAAGCTGATTTCCCATATTCGGGAAAGAGTTACAATTGAATTGCGGATGAGTGGAGGTGACATGGTTGCCGCAGTACGCCTGGCAGGCAAGGTTGCCTTCGATGCCTATTCCCATTTTACCGAGGATGACGGCTGGGCCATGGCGAGCCACATGGCACTGTCCATTCTGCTGGCACTCTTTCCTTTCCTGATTTTCGGCACGGCACTTGCCGGCTTTCTCGGTGCCGACCAGTTTTCGGAAACGGCAGTGCATCTGATCTTTGACATATGGCCGGAGACGATCGCTGCGCCGCTCGCTGCGCAGGTCCAACAGGTCTTGACCATACCGCGTGGTGGCCTGCTGACTGTGTCTGTTCTGGCTGCCGCCTACTTTGCCTCGAACGGCGTCGAGGCGCTGCGAATTTCGTTGAACCGCGCCTACCGGGTTTCGGAGACGCGTTGGTGGTATGTGACGCGTCTGCTCAGTCTGTTTTACGTTCTGATTGCCGTTGTCGTGTTTGCCGGTATCAGCATTGTCCTGGTTGCGGTTCCGGTAGCTACATCACTTGCCGAACAGCGCTTTCCGTGGCTGACGGATATTCTCAACACTGTCTCGAGCCTCGGCTTATACGGCACGGTTTTCATGCTGATCGTGGGACTTATCGCGGCGCATCTGTGGCTTCCTGCGGGCAAACGCCGCATCTGGGATGTCTGGCCGGGCATTCTCCTGACGGTGCTGTTCTGGGCAATAGGCGCAGCGATCTTCGCCTATTATCTTTCCACCTTCGCCAATTACGCCGCCACCTATGCGGGCCTTGCCTCGGTCATGGTCGTTCTGGTGTTCCTCTATATGGTGGGGGTTATTTTCATGCTGGGGGCAGAGGTGAATGCGGCACTCATGAAGTATAAGGTTCGTCAGATCATTCGCCGCAACATCAACGGATCAAGCCGCAACTCCCAAACGGATGGCGATGACCGCTTGACGGCTGCGCCAGCGCGCGAGAGCCTCGCAGCTCAACAGGAAGAATGATCTCGAGTCATTTCCGCAGGCTCTTCCAGACGCGGTAGAGAACAATGACCACTGCTCCGACAGCAATGCCGAGCAACGCTTGAAAGAGTGCTGAAACGAGCCAGTTTACTGCTCCATGACCTGCGGGAATGGCATTTGCGGCGACTTCTGCGGCATGTTCGATAAAGTGCTCCGGTTGGTGCAGTCCGAACGCTGCCAGGCCGTGAATGATAATGCTGCCGCCGACCCACAACATTGCGGCGGTTCCTATGGCCGCAAGCCAGGTCAGGAAGACGGGGACCCCTTTCACGAGGCCTCGACCGAACGATTTCATGAAGCCGGGGCCGTTTTCAGCCAAGTGTAGCCCAATATCGTCGGCTTTGACGATGAATGCGACGACGCCGTAAACTGCAACGGTTATCAATATGCCGACGGCTGCCAGAACGGCTGCCTGCGTATAAAGATCGGATGTGGAGACGCCTGCCAAGGTCAGAGCCATGATTTCGGCCGAGAGGATGAAGTCGGTGCGGATGGCACCGTTTACCTTTTGCGTTTCCAGTTCTGCGGCATCAATGGTTGCAGTTGCGGCTTCTTCACCGGAGTGGTCGTGGCCGGCAAAATATTCATGCAGTTTTTCTGCGCCCTCGAAGCAAAGATAGGCGCCGCCAACCATCAGGAGCGGTGTGATGAGCGCAGGTGCAAAGTATCCCAGCAACAAGCAGATCGGCAGCAGAAATATGAGTTTGTTACGAAGCGAGCCGAGCGTGATCCGCCAGATGATCGGCAGTTCCCTTTTAGGCGAAAGTCCGATGACATAAGCAGGTGTAACCGCTGTGTCGTCGATGACGACGCCCGCAGCCTTTGCGCTTGCCTTTGCCGTTTGTGCAGCAACGTCATCAAGAGAAGCGGCGGCAAGCTTTGCAATAGCAGCTATGTCATCGAGCAGCGCAATCAAACCTGTGGCCAATTTTGTCTCCTTTGAGTCCCCTGAAACAGCGCGTGAACTTAGCGTGCTCGCCTTTGGTAATCCAACTGGTTTCTTCTACTGTCCGCGAAGAAATGCCGCTGGCACTTCTGCCGCGACGCGCCGATTTTGGGAGTGTTCGCAATATAGTGAAAACGGATGAGGCTTCGGTGTCGTCATCAGAACAGCCTCCTGCGTTGATCCATGCCAGTCTGTTGTCCAGTGTCAGGTTTAAAGCAGCGCGCGACAACGCAATGGCTGCTTGTTTCGGCAAATGCTTGTTTTGCAGCTTAGATTTTCATCAAATTGTTATATTGCGCAATTGCGCGCCATTTATCGAAATTTTCTATTATCATTATGATAATCAATGTGAAATTATAGTTTCATATAAACTGGCATGAAATCTGCATCCTCTTTTTCGACTGGGCAGGGGCCCAGGGGCAAACAAAAAGAGGGAACAGCATGATGCAGATATCCGGGAAGACGCCTCCTATGCTCAAAGGTCTGCGGATGGCAGCGCTGGCGGGCGCCGCCATGGTCTCGCTGATGGCCGGACATGTATCTGAAGCCCTGGCGGCCGGGACGCTTCGTATCGGCATGACCGCCTCCGACATACCGCTCACCACCGGCCAGACCGACCAGGGTGGCGAAGGCCAGCGCTTCATGGGGTACACGCTCTATAACGCCTTGATCGAATGGGACCTTTCGAGCGCAGACAAGCCGTCTGCTTTGATACCGGCGCTTGCGACCTCGTGGGACGTCGATCAGTCTGACAAGACCAAGTGGACGTTCAAACTGCGTGATGGCGTCAAATTTCATGACGGCAGCACATTCGATGCTGCAGCAGTGGTCTGGAACCTCGACAAGCTGTTGGTGACTGACGCGCCGCAGTTCGACAAGCGTCAGTCGGCACAGGGCAAGTCCCGCATTCCAGCGGTTGCCTCCTACAAGGTCATCGATCCGCTGACGGTTGAAATCGTCACCAAGACCCCGGATGCGACGCTTCCCTACCAGTTGAGCTGGGTTCTCATGTCATCGCCTGCAAACTGGGAAGCTCAGGGCAAGAACTGGGATGCCGTTGCCCAGAAGCCTTCCGGGACAGGTCCATGGAAAATGGAAAGCGGCTTTACGCCGCGTGAGCGGGCCGAGTTGACCCCCAACAAGGAATATTGGGACAAGGCGCGTGTTCCGAAGCTCGACAAGCTTGTCCTTGTACCCCTTCCCGAGCCAAACACCCGCGTGGCTGCTCTGCGCTCTGGTCAGGTGGACTGGATCGAGGCGCCCGCGCCGGATTCGGTCAAGTCGCTGAAAGATGCCGGTTTCAGCATCGTCACCAATTCCTATCCACACAACTGGACGTGGCATCTCTCGCGCGTTGAGGGGTCGCCGTGGAACGATATTCGCGTTCGCAAGGCTGCCAACCTTGCCGTTGATCGCGAAGGCCTCAATGAACTGCTCGGCGGTCTTTCCGTCCCGGCCCAGGGGTATTTGCCACCTGGCCATCAGTGGTTCGGCAAGCCGACGTTCAAGCTCGAATACAATGTCGAGGAAGCCAAGAAACTGATGGCCGAAGCTGGCTACGCGCCGGACAAACCCATCACCACGAAGGTTGTTATCTCTTCCTCAGGTTCTGGCCAGATGCTGCCGCTCGCCATGAACGAATACATCCAGCAGACGCTATCGGAAATCGGCATTAACGTGGAATATGAGGTTGCCGACTGGAATACTGTGATCAACATCTGGCGCGCCGGTGCCAAGGACCCGAGCGCAAAGGGCGCCACGGCTGTCAACTACAGCTACTTCATTCAGGACCCTTTCACGGCATTGATCCGTCAGTCGCAGTGCAATCTGGCGCCACCAAATGGCACCAACTGGGGTTATTACTGTGACCAGGACATGGACGCCCTGTTCAACCAGGTACGCACCACCTTCGATGCGGCTGAGCAGGACAAGGTGCTCCAGAAGATCCACGAGAAATATGTCGACGACGCGCTCTTCTTGATGGTGACACATGACGTCAACCCGCGCGCCATGTCCACCAAGGTCAAGGGCTTCGTTCAGGCACAGAACTGGTTCCAGGACTTTTCGACTATCTCTATCGATCCCTGATTTTTGCGCAGCGACGGGGCGGGTCATGAACCCGCCCCGTCATTTCCGATGCCCGATCTGACCCTCACGAGGACATCATGCTGCTCTACGCGCTAAAACGACTGTTGCATGTCATTCCCGTCACGATCGGCGTGAGCATTGTCTGCTTCATGCTGATCCATATTGCCCCCGGCGATCCGCTTGCCGCGATCTTGCCTTCGGATGCCTCAGCGGAAATGCAGGCACAGATGCGTGCGTTTTACGGTCTCGACCGCCCCTTGCCAGTGCAATATGCACTTTGGGTATGGCATGCGGTGCAGGGCGATCTCGGGACGTCGATTGCAACAGGCCGTCCTGTTCTCGCCGATATCATCGATGCTTCGATCAATTCGATCATTCTTGCCTTGTCCGCGGCAGTGATCGGTTTCGTTGGCGGGGCAACGCTCGGGTTTCTTGCCGGTGTCTTTCGCGGTGGATGGGTCGATCGCCTGTCGTCGGGCATATCGATGCTTGGCGTCAGCGTGCCGCATTACTGGCTTGGCATGGTGCTGGTCATCACCTTTTCCGTTACGCTTGGCTGGTTGCCGGCAATGGGGGGCGGTCCGGGTGGGTCATCCGGTCGAAGCTTCAGTTGGGAATATCTCCAGTACCTCGTGCTACCGGCAGTCACCATGTCGGTCATTCCGATGGGGATCATCGCCCGGACGATCCGTTCTCTGGTTGCAGATATTCTTTCCCAGGATTTCACCCAGGCGCTTGCCGCCAAGGGACTGATGCGAGGTCATATACTGCGCCATGTGGTGCGCAACGCCGCACCAACAGCTCTGTCCGTCATGGGGCTGCAACTGGGGTATCTTCTCGGTGGGTCAATTCTGATCGAGACGGTATTTTCCTGGCCCGGCACCGGTTTTCTTCTGAATGGTGCAATCTTCACCCGTGATCTGCCGATCCTGCAAGGCACCATCCTGGTGCTTGCGATGTTTTTCGTTGTCCTCAACCTTTTGGTCGACGTGTTGCAGAGCGCCATCGATCCCCGTATCCAGAGGAGCTGACCATGGTCGCCATCACCACAGCATCCGAAATTCCCGTCGAGAAAATTGCCAAGTCCCCCGGTTTCTGGAGCGGCGTTTTTCGACGTCTCTGTCGCGATCCGGTCGCGATGGCGGCGCTGGCACTTCTCGTTCTCCTGGTGCTGATCGCTATCTTCGCACCGTATCTTGCGCCGTACGACCCGGCGAAGGGTAGTGTGATCCGTCGTCTGAAACCGATTGGAACCGCGGGATACATTCTTGGAACCGACGAACTCGGCCGCGATATGCTGTCGCGTTTGATCCATGGTGCACGGTTGTCGCTGATCATGGGTGTGGTGCCGGTGCCGATCGCATTTGTGATCGGCTCGGCAATCGGCATCATTGCTGGTTACGCTGGTGGCCTGACCAACACACTCATCATGCGCACGGTCGATGTGTTTTATGCCTTTCCGTCCGTCCTTCTTGCCGTTGCCCTGTCGGGAGCACTCGGGTCCGGCCTCACAAACGCTCTGGTCTCTTTGACGGTTGTGTTCATTCCGCAGATCGCGCGCGTCGCAGAAAGCGTGACAACACAGGTACGCAAGCTGGATTACGTCGATGCGGCGCGCGCGTCGGGTGCTCCAGCCTTCACCATCATTCGCGTGCACATCCTTGGAAACGTCCTCGGCCCGATTTTTGTCTTCGCCACCAGCCTGATTTCGGTGTCGATGATCCTCGCGTCCGGCCTGTCATTCCTGGGGCTGGGTGTGCGCCCGCCTGATGCAGAATGGGGGCTTATGCTCAATACGTTGCGCACGGCGATTTATACCAATCCCTTCGTCGCGGCTCTTCCCGGCGTGATGATTTTCATCACTTCGATCTGCTTCAACCTTTTCTCAGACGGGCTGCGCACAGCCATGGACGTGAAGTCATGATCAGCATCGTAGGAAAACCGGCTTTCGAACTGCCTGTGGGTGAACGGGGCGGCCCTGCCCAGCCGTTGATCTCCGCTCGCGGGCTCCTCAAACACTTCCCGGTCAAGGGCAGTGGCTTTCTCAAACCAAAAAAAGTGGTGCGCGCGGTAGATGGGGTCGATTTCGATATCCTGAAAGGAGAGACACTCGGCGTCGTCGGTGAGAGCGGTTGCGGAAAGTCGACGACGGCACGCCTTCTCATGCAACTGATCGAGCCGGACGCAGGCGAAATTCTCTTCGACGGTGAAACGGTCGGGGGTGCCTTGCCGCTTTCTGCCTATCGCCGTCAGGTGCAGATGGTTTTTCAGGATAGTTACGCCTCCCTCAATCCAAGGCTGACGATCGAGGAATCCATTGCCTTTGCTCCACAGGTTCACGGAACGCCGGCTGCAAAGGCAATCGCGACAGCTCATGACCTGCTTCACCGGGTTGGTCTCGAGCCGTCACGGTTTGCAGGGCGCTATCCGCATGAGCTTTCCGGCGGTCAGCGCCAACGCGTCAATATCGCCCGCGCTCTTGCGCTGGAGCCCCGGCTTGTCATTCTGGATGAGGCGGTCTCTGCCCTCGACAAATCGGTGGAGGCGCAGGTGCTCAACTTGCTTCTCGATCTTAAACGCGACTTCGGTCTCACCTATCTGTTCATCTCGCATGACCTCAACGTTGTCCGCTTCATGTGCGATCGGGTCATGGTCATGTATCTCGGGAAGGTGGCGGAAGTCGGCAGTCGCGACGCGATTTACGGAAATACAACACATCCCTATTCGGCGGCACTTTTGGCCTCGATGCCGAAGATGGACCCGGCCGAGCGAACCGAAGCGCCGCCGTTGACGGGCGATCCGCCGAACCCGATCGATCCACCGTCCGGTTGCCGTTTCCACACCCGCTGCAGTCTTGCGGAGGATGTCTGTCAGCGGACGTTGCCACCGTTGACCGATATTTCCGGTGATCAGGCTGCAGCCTGTCTCATGGCGGTCCCTGGCTCCGGTCATAGCCGCGCGCCTGTAATGATGGAGGCATGACCCATGCAGAATGATGCGATGATCGATATCAACAACCTTTCCGTGACATTTCGGCGTGGCGGAAAGGCGGTAAAGGCCGTCAACGGTGTCAGCCTGTCCGTCAAACCAGGAGAAGTGGTCGCATTGCTCGGTGAATCCGGTTCGGGCAAGAGCGTGACGATGCGCTCGTTGTTGCGGCTTCATCCCAAGGGAACCTTGATCGAAGGCGGCATGACAGTCGATGGACGTGATGTCTTGGGGCTCTCCAACCGTGCGCTTGCCGATTTGCGAGGGGCTGTGGTCTCGATGGTTTTTCAGGAGCCTCGTCTTGCACTTGATCCCGTCTACACGGTGGGTCGGCAGATAGAGGAGACCATCATGCGGCATGAAAAGGTGTCCCGCAGTGCGGCTGCAGAACGGGCGCTCGCGCTGTTCCAGAAGGTCCGTATCCCCTCGCCAGAGCGGCGTCTTGCCAATTATCCACACGAAATGTCTGGAGGTATGCTTCAGCGTGCCATGATCGCGATGGCGCTTGCGTGCAATCCGAAAGTCCTGTTGGCCGACGAGCCGACGACAGCACTGGACGCGACGGTGCAGATCCAGATCCTGCTGCTTATTCGTGAACTCCAACGCGAATATGGCCTGTCCGTCATCTTCGTGACCCACGATATTGGCGTGGCGGCTGAAGTGGCAGATCGTATTGCTGTCATGTATGCGGGCCGTATCGTGGAGGAGGGGGTGGTTGGCGATATCATCCGTAACCCGCGCCATCCCTATACAAAAGGTCTGCTTGGCGCGCGTGTCGAACTCGCCGATGGACGTGATCGACTGATCACCATTCCTGGGGCACCACCCGATCTGGCCGCCATGCCGCCGGGGTGTGCTTTCGCACCGCGCTGCACACAGGTCACGGATCTCTGCCGCACGCATGTTCCGCCACTGGCGCCACTTTCCGGCGGGGCGGGTGTCGCATGTCTTTTCCCGAATTGATAAAAACCAGATAGGGCGGGTGGCCTCTCGTGGTCTCGCAGGAATGATGAAACGCATAGGACTGATCAACCCGAATACGTCACATGTCACCACGACGATGATGACCAACATCGCCCGTAGCTACCTGCCGGTGAGCCTTGAAATCGAGGGGATGACGGCAGGGCGTGGCGTGCCGATGATCCTCAATGATGCCCAATTGGCTGCCGCCGCCGATGGCGTCGTGGAGATGGGGCTTGAATTGGCAGCCCGTAGCGACGGCTTTATCGTCTGCGCGTTCGGTGATCCGGGGTTGGAGCGTCTCGCGGCCGTAACCGGTCTGCCGTCGGTCGGGATCTGCCAGGCCAGCATGATGGAGGCTTCAGCCGGTGGGCGACGGTTCGGGATCGCCACTGTGACGCCCGACCTTGTCGAGAGTTTTGCCGCCAAGGCGCAGACATTCGGCTTTGCGTCGCTCTTTACCGGCACCCGATTGACGAAGGGAGATCCGCAGCGGCTTGCTTCAGATCCTCAGGCTTTACACGCGGCGCTTGAAATCGCGGCTCGGGAATGTTTCGAAAAGGACGGTGCCGATGTGGTTATCATCGGTGGCGGGCCGCTCGGCCAGGCGGCCGATGATCTGCAACGCGCTCTCTCTGCGCCCATTATCGCACCGATCCGTTCGGCGGTGGAACGGCTTGTTAAGGCGTTGGAAATGGAAAGCCACGCATCGACCTTGCAACTGTGACGGATATCGGGCGTTGTCGACCTTGCACCCTGCTGCTTTTTCTGTTGCAAGCCGTGTGACGGCGGCTGAAGCTTGCTGCGTTGGGAATTTGCCGGAGTATCCCGTGCCAAAGGAAAGATCGTTTCTGTTTCGCGTCAGGCAAGCTCTGCCGGAGCTTCATCCCGCCGAAAAGCGGATTGGAGAGTTCGTCTGCGATTTTCCTGGTGAACTCGCCAGCTACTCGGCGCAGGAGCTTGCGGCCCTCGCACATGTTTCCAAAGCAACGGTGACCCGTTTCATCAAGCGGCTTGGATATGAGAACTACGAAGAGGCAAGGCGCCACGCCCGAGCGGAAAAGCAGACGGGCTCTCGGCTCTTTCTGGCGAGCGCTGCCGATGTCGGGGCAGAGCAATCGATAAAGGCGCACGTCGCACAGGCTGTAGCCAATCTCGAAGCCACGTTTCTTGCTGTTACGGAAAGCCAGATCGACGCTGCCGTCAACGCAATGCTGCATGCACGCAAGGTGTGGGTCGTTGGTTTCCGGAGCAGCCACCCCTTTGCAGCCTATCTCCAATGGCAACTCACACAGGTTATCGAAAGCATTGCCGTTATTCCCGGCGCCGGACAAACCATGGGCGAGCATCTGGTCAGCATCGGTGAAAATGATGTCGTGGTTTTCTTCGGCCTGCGCCGGAGAACCACTCAGTCACATGCGATCATTGAACAGGTTCGGCGATCAAAAGCACAGCTTCTGTATATCACCGACGAAGGCGCTCCGTTCGAAACCAATGCTGCCTGGCATTTCCAGTGCCAGACACTGGCACCGGGACCTTTATTCAATCACACGGCGGTGATGGCGCTCTGCCATCTCCTCATCACGCGCTGCCTCGAAAGGGCGGGCACAGAGGGGCGGACCCGCCTTCGCAGCATAGAGGCACTGAACGAAACGCTGGACGAGTTGTAGAGCGAACATTGCACGCGATCTTCTTTCGCGTGCAGCGGTTTCGATTTTTCTCTTTTGACTACGACGCTTGGAAACCGGCCTTGATCAGGCGGTGGCTCCATCAAGCCGCTCGCCGACAATTGACAGCCAGTAGCGGATGCCATGGGCGATTGCGTCGTCGTTGAAGTCGTAGGCAGGATTGTGCAGATCGGCGCTGTCGCCATTGCCAAGCCATATGAATGCGCCCGGCCGCTTTTCCAGCATGTAGGAAAAATCTTCAGAGCCCATGGTTGCCGGCCAGTTGGTATCGACTTTGTCGGTGCCCGCGACGGCGCTTGCTGCCGCTGCGGCAATTTGCGTTTTTTCGGGATCGTTGACCGTTACCGGATAACCCGGCCGCCAGTCGATAACTGCTTCCGAACCAAAAGATTTTGCAGTGCTCACGACAACCTCGCGGAAACGCTCCTCCACCATTTTTCGGGTTTCCGGATTCATGGTCCTGATGGTGCCGCCGATTCTGATCGACGCGGGGATGACGTTGAGCGCTCCCGCATTGCCACCTTCCATGAAGGTGATCGAGACAACGACGGGATCGAAAGGATTGGTGAAGCGCGATGCGATTGCCTGCAGCGCAACGATCATCTGTGCGCCAGCCAAAACCGGATCATGTGACAGGTGCGGATAAGCCGCGTGTCCACCCTTACCATTGATCGTGATGACAAAACGATCGCCCCCGGCCATCATAGGGCCGCTTCGGATGGCAAATGAACCGACATCGAGACCCGGCTCATTATGCATGCCGTAGACTTCCTCGATGCCGAAGCGTTCCAGAATACCTTCTTCGATCATGACCCTTGCTCCAGCGCCGCCCTCTTCAGCAGGCTGGAAGATCAGCACGGCCTTGCCGGCAAAGTCGCGGCTCTCGGCCAGTCGCTTGGCTGTGGCCAGCAGCATGGCCGTGTGGCCGTCATGGCCGCAGGCGTGCATCATGTTTTCGACTTTGGATGCGTAAGGCAGGTTCGTCTGTTCAGACATGGGCAGGGCATCCATGTCCGAGCGTAGTGCGATCGTGCGGCCTGGTCCCCTGTTACCATTGATAACAGCGACCACGCCTGTCTTGGCGATGCCGCCCACCACCTCGTCGCAACCGAATTCCTTCAGCTTTTCAGTGACCAGTGCTGCTGTCTTCGGCAGATCGAAAAGCAGTTCCGGATGCTGGTGGATGGTCCGACGCCAGGTCTTGGCTTCATCGGCAAGTGCGGCGAGTGACAGGGCGTCGATGGTCATGCTTGCTCCAGGGTTTTATGCGGACACAGCTTTGCGGAAGGGAGAGCGATCCGGATCAGGGTCTGGCATCGCGTCGATCAGCAGGCGTGTATAGTCGTTCTTCGGTCTGTCGAAGATATCCTCAACCGGGCCGCTTTCAACCAGCTTTCCACGATAGATGACAGCAACGTCATCGCAGATGTATCTGATGACGCCGAGATCGTGACTTATGAAGAAGTATGTGAGGCCGAGTTCGTCCTGCAACCTGTGCAGAAGGTTCAAAACATCAGCCTGGACCGAGACGTCGAGTGCCGAGGTCGGTTCGTCAAGAATCAGGAATTCCGGTTTGACGGCAAGTGCGCGGGCAATACCGATACGCTGGCGCTGGCCGCCCGAAAATTCATGCGGATATCGGAAAAGATGTTCCTCGCGCAGTCCCACCTGCAGCAACAGTTCCAGTACGCGTTCGGTTTGCTGGCGCGATGACATGGGGACGATGTCACGATGGATAACCAGCGGCTCGGCGACGATGTCATGGACCGTCATACGTGGGTCCAGCGAGGCGTAGGGGTCCTGGAAGACAATCTGTAGCCGGGCCCGCAGGCGCCGCATCTCGGTTGGATTGAGTTTGCTGATGTCTGCACCGTCATAGAGGATATTGCCGGATGTCAGCGTTTCGAGCCGCAGGATGCAACGCGTCAAAGTCGTCTTGCCGGAGCCGGACTCGCCAACGAGCCCGAAGCTCTTGCCTTTCTCTACCCGCAGATTGATATCATCGAGGGCGCGAAAACCCTCTGTGCGCCCGAACAGGCCCTTGCGCTGGCTGGGGAAAATTTTTGAGACGTTTTTGATCTCAAGCATTACTGAACCTCCGGCATGACGCCGCCAAGGCCGCGAAGTTCACCGCGTTTGGTCTGGGCTGTTGGGATCGCGTTGAGGAGGGCCTTTGTATAGGCATGGGCTGGTTTTTTCAAAACGTCCATCACGGTGCCGCGTTCGAGAATGCGACCGCGATACATCACGGCGACATGCGAACAGACTTGCGCCACCACACCGAGATTGTGGGTAATCATCAGCACGCCGATGTTCCGTTCGGCTACCAGGTCGTGGATAAGTTTCAGGATCTGGGCTTGTACCGACACGTCGAGCGCGGTGGTTGGCTCGTCGGCAATCAGTAGGTCCGGCTTTCCGATCATGGCCATGGCGATCAGGACGCGCTGACGCATGCCGCCGGAAAACTGATGGGGGTAATCATGGATGCGTTCGGCTGCCTTGGGAATGCCGACCTTGTCCAGCATTTCCACGGCCACACGTCTCGCGGCCTTCTTTCGATCGCCTGACGAGGCGCCGGGATCGAGGCCGAGGACCGTCGGGTCGGCGTGGCCGGCATGAATGGCGACATCGACCAATTGCGTTCCAATCCGGAAGACGGGATTAAGGTTTGTCGTCGGATCCTGAAATATCATGCCGATCTTGCGCCCGCGCAACGAACGCATTTCTTTCTCGTTGGCCTTGAGCATGTCGCGGCCTTCAAATTCGATCGATCCGGCGAGATAGCGGCCGGTCGCGGGCGGAATGAGACGCGAAACGGAAAGGCCCGTCAGCGATTTGCCGGAGCCGGTTTCCCCGACCATCCCCCATATTTCTCCGCGCTCGACCTTGAGATCGATACCATGCAGGATTTGTGTTTCACCTTCGAAGCTGCGCATCGCCAGATTAAGGTTTTTGATATTGAGCAAAGTCATGTCGTCACCTTACCGTCGCGCCTTGGGGTCCATGACGTCGCGTAGACCGTCGCCAAGCAGGTTGAAGGCAAGCACCGCCAGGAAAATGGCGCAGCCAGGAAAAACGGCCGTCCACCAATAGTCCGGCATGTCCGCGCGGGCGACGGAGAGGAGCGTGCCCCATTCCGGTGTCGGCGCCCTGACGCCGATGCCGACGAAACCGAGCGAGGCAACAGTCAGCACCGCGAAGCCCATGTCGAGTGAGGCTTTCACAATGATCGGTGACATGATGTTGGGCAGGATATGGCGGCCGAGAATGCGCGGCCATCCCGCACCCAGTGCCTTTGCTGCTGTGATGAACTGCTCTTCCTTCTTGCCGATAACTTCGCCTCGGACGAGACGCGCATAGGCCGGCCACCACGTGATTGCGATGGCAATGATCATATTGGTCACCCCGGTGCCCAGCGCTGCAGCAACGGCCATGGCCAGGATGAGGCTCGGGATAGTCAGCAAGAGGTCGGTGAAACGCATCAGGATTTCATCGATCCATCCACCGAAGTATCCGGCGACTGCACCGATGATGCCACCAAAGACAATAGCGACGACGACCACCGCAAGGCCGGAAAACAGGGAGACCTGGGAGCCAACAAGGACGAGCGAGAACACATCCTGTCCGAGTGCGTTGGTGCCGAACCAGTGTTTTGCACCTGGCGCCATGAAACGTGCGGAGGTGTTTGTCCCACCCGCCACATGCTCAGGATGAGGAGCGATAAAGGGTGCAAACAGCGCAATGAAAATCAGCGCCACGACGATGGCGAGGCCAATGACGGAAAGCCAGCTTTGCCGAAAGCGATAAAATGCTCTGGACCAGTTTTCCAGCCGTGCTGAGTGGTCGCGCTTGGGAAGGGTTGAGGACGTTATGGTCATGTGTAGCGGACCCTCGGATTGAATACGCCGTAGAGCAGGTCGACGATGAGCATCGAGACGAGATAGATCATGGCGATCACCAGAGTTACGCCGATTACCGGCATGAAGTCCTGAGACAGGATCGCCTGTGTTGCGTAGAGGCCAAGCCCTGGCCAGTCGAAGACGGTCTCGACAAGAACGGTGCCGCCGAGCAGCCAGGAGACGTAAAGACCAATCACCGTCAACGTCGACGTCATCGCGTTCTTCAGCACGTATTTGAACAGGATCTTGCTGTTGGAAATGCCGAGCGCCCGTTCTGTCATCACGAAATCCTGCTGCAGCACCTCGATCGTTGAGGCACGCATCATGCGCATAATGGTCGCAAGCGGGGAAAGCGACATCGCAAAGGCGGGTAGGGCGAGGTGATGAAGAGCAATTGACAGCGAGTACCAGTCGCCGGCCAGAATGGAATCGATGGTATAAAAACCGGTTGGTCCTTCAGGTGGAATTTCAATCAGCGGAAAGCGACCGGAAAGCGGCAGAATGTCCAGCCAGGAGACAAACATTAACTGCAGAAGAAGGCCGAGGAAGAAGCGCGGCATGGCAATGCCGCCCAGAGCGACCGTGCGGGTCAGGTAGTCGACGACGCCATTGCGATAGATGGCGGCTGCAAGGCCAAGCGGAATACCGAGTACGATGGCAATCAGCATGGCGCTTGCGACGAGTTCCAACGTCGCCGGCAGAAACGTCATGATATCTTCAAAGACCGGACGGCGAGTGAAGATGGATACGCCCCAGTCACCGTGAACCAGGCCTGTCGCGTAGTCCCAGTATTGCAGGAGTAGAGACTTATCCAGTCCGAACTCCTGACGAACGCTTTCGATCACGTCAGGGGTGGCGTTCGGGCCAGCCGCAAGAGCAACAGGGTCGCCAGGCAACAGACGGGCGATAGCGAAAACGATCACAGTCAACCCGATCAGCATCGGGATCAGCAAAACAAGACGTCTCAGGGTATAAAGGATCATGGGCGCTTCCGGTGGTCAGAAGAGGGACGCCCTACAGGCGCCCCTTTAAATCATCAGTCGAGCGACAGTGGCAGAAGCTCAATGGCGTTGGCGGCAACCGGCGTGAAGACGAAGTTTTTCACATTGGCGCCGAAGCCGAGCTTGCGCTTTTCCAGGACACCGAAGATGTCGGGGGCGTCTTCAACGACAAGCTGCTGGAACTGCCTGTAGAGATCGGCGCGCTTGGTCTCATCGGTCTCGACGCGGGCTGCTTCGATCAGCTTGTCAACCTGCTCGTTCTTGTAGACGGGGTTTTGCCACTGGCCGTTGCGCGAGGAGTGATAGGCGGCAAAGGCAACGTTATCAGGATCGGCATAGTTGGCTGTCTGGAACAGGCACATGAAGCTCGGCATGGTATCGGGCGACTGGGCGGCTGCAACCGTGTCCGGCCAAGTCGCCGGGCGGATGTCCAGTTCGATGTTCAGCGCCTTCAGTGCTTCCAGCAAAAGCAGTGACCAGCGGCGCTGGTTTTCGTAGCCGGTTGCATGCATAACGGAGAGCTTGAAACCACCGTCCTTATATTCCGATTTGGCGAGGTACTCCTTCGCCTTGTCCATGTCGTGACGGTAGACCTCAAGATTTACGTCGTGGCCGAAAATGCCTGTCGGAAGTGGGCCGACCATCAGTTCGGCGGGGCCTGCGGCATCCAGCATGCTCTGGTAGTTGAAGGCGAAGGAGATTGCCTTGCGCAGGTTCTTGTCTGCGAGCGGCCCTTTGGCGGTGTTCATCTTGATCGAGAACGTGCGATATTCCGGCTCGATAACGCTGACTACGGCTGGGTTGTCTTTCAGGGCTTCCATGTCTTCAGAGTAAAGCTCCAGCGCGATGTGGGCTTCCCTGCGCTGCAGCATCATGCGTTCGGTGGAGGCTTCGCGGACGATCTTCCAGATCGCGCCTTCGAGATTGCCACCACCCTTGTGCCAGTCGTCCTTGACGCGAACGAATTCGTAGAGATTACCTGGAGCAACACGGCCCATCTTGAACGGACCCGAGCCTGCGGTGTTCTGCATCAGGTAGGCCTGACCGTCATCGTTACCGATATTGGCATCGACGATTGCCGGATTGACGACGAACATCCACGGCAGAACCTGGAGGAACGGGGCAAATGGGGCCTTCAGATCGAAGGCAACGGTGTTGGCATCGACTGCCTTGACACTGTCCGCATCGACGATACCTGCGATCATCCATGACGGGCCGCGCTTCAGCTTGACGATGCGCTTGAAGGAATAGACGACAGCTTCGGCGGTCACGGGCGTGCCATCCTGGAATCTGGCATCGGGATCGAGCTTGAATTCGTAGCGCTTCTGATCGTCCGAAACCGTCCAACTCGTGGCGAGACCCGGCTCGATTTTCGGTGGGGTGCCGACGACGCGCACAAGGGCATCGTAGGTGTTGCGGAAAAGCATGGCAGGCGCATAGCCGGTGGCGACATGCGGATCGAAGTTCGGAATGTCGACACTGCTCGCCATGATCAGGATTTTGCGGCCGGCGGCGAAGCTTTCAAGCGGCATTGAGGCGAGTGCTGCAGCTGAAACGGCAGTGCTCAGGAAGTTGCGTCGGGTCATTTTCATGCGAATGATCTCCTGGATTTTTTTAAAGTGCCGGCCATCTCCCCTTAAGATGACGGGTTGGTTCGTTTTCAGGCTGCAGTGCCGGGTTTCTTGCGTTCTCCCTGACGAGCGGTGCGGCCGTAAATACGATCGGCCGTATCTGCGCTGACATAGCCCTGCTTGACGTCGTCATCGAGCTTGTCGAGGTCGCGGTTCATCGGGTCGCCGTAACCGGAGCCTCCCGCAAGCGTCAGTTCGACCACTGTATTCGTATCGATCAGATCGACGATTGCACCGGTGCCGCAGTCCTGCAGCAATTCGCCGCTGGATTTCGCGAGGATCTTGCCGGTTGCAGTCTTGCCCGGCTTGCCGCCAAACAGCCCTTCGACCGGCAGGTCGACACCCTCGGGTGAAACGATTGCTTTGATCGGATGACCCTCGCTGTTGCGACGCGAGATGCGAACCCGCACACCAAGTCCGCCACGGTTCTCACCCGCGCCGCCGCTGTCCGTCATCAGGCTCTTTTCCCAGATGACGATGGGTGAACGTGTCTCGAACATTTCAAGCGATGAGGTCGCTGCGGATGTCGGCCACAGAAGTGAAGACTTGCCGTCCTTGGTCTGTGATGCTCCCTGGCCGCCGCCAAGTAGCAATAGTTCGTAGAAGAGAGCGCCCGTCTCCATCGACTTGCCATAGAAGCTCATCAGGCTAGGCAGGCCAGAGAAGGACTGCGCCGTATCAGGTGCGGCGTCAGACAGGGCCCGGAACACGTTCGGAGCGAGATACCAGCCCGTGCGTGTTCTCAGCGACACCGGGGCGGGCTTTTCGCAGTTCAGGATCGATCCCTTCGGCGCCTTTACGGTGAATGGACGATAGCAGCCCGCATTGCCACGGATGCCTGGCGTCAACATGCACTTGATCGGATAGGTAGCATGCGCGGTCGTGTAGGACAGGGTACAATTGATACCGCCCTTGACCGTCTGTGGCGGGGCTCCCTCGAAATCGAGTTCGATTTCGTCGCCCTTTACCGTAACCTTGATCGGGAAGGTCATTGTCGAGCCCATCGGATTGTTGGAAATCTCCGAATGGTAGACGCCGTCCTTCAATTTGCTGACCGCGTCGCGCATCGCCTTTTCCGAAAGCGACTGAACGACGTGCAACAGTGCCTTGAGGTCATGCATGCCGTATTCCTCCATGAAGGAACGCATGCGAGCTGAGCCGGTCTCATTGGCGGAGATGAAGGAGCGCACGTCGCCAAGAACCTGATCGCTGTCGCGAATATTGTCCGCCATCAAACGGAACAGGTCTTCGTTTTCAGCGCCCTCACGGACCAGTTTCATGGCCGGTATCTGGATGCCTTCTTCATAAAGCTCGGTTACGTTAAGGCCATCGCGGCTGCCGCCGATATCGCCTACGTGGCCGACAGTTCCCATCAAGGCCACAACGCGGCCGCGATGGAAGACTGGCGTGACTATGGCGAGATCAAAGAGATGACCCGCGCAAAGCCATGGGTCGTTGGTGATGTAGACATCCCCCGGTTTCATCGTGTTGACCGGATAACGTTCGATGATCGCCTTCACGGCCATCGGCAGGGTGAGATTGAAGACCGGCATGACGCGTGCCGAATGCGCCAGCGTTTCGCCATGTGGGTCGAGAATGGCGCATCCGAAATCCTGGCTTTCGGAGATGATCAGCGAGAAAGCCGTGCGGCAAACCGTCGACCACATTTCTTCGGCGACGTTGACGAGACGGCTCCACATCACCTCCAGCGCGATTGGATCGGCCTGGATGCGCTTGCTCGCTTCTTCGAGTGACATCGTCTCGTCGACGATGGTTGCACCCTTGGCGGTTTCCGCGATCTGAATACGCAGATTGCCGGTCTCGTCCACCGTCACCTTGTCGCCCGGAGGAATGATGGTGGTGGATTCACGCTCTTCGATGATGGCCGGACCCTCGACCAGAATGCCAGGGCGCATGGAGTAGCGATCATAGATGCCTGCGTCGACAAAACCGTTTCCAAAATAGGTCTTGCGTGTGCCCTTCCTGGCATCGGTACTGCTACCGTCGATACCGGCCTGACGGACTGTCAGATGCGGCACCGCGCCACTTGCGCGAATGCGGAAGGAGAGGATTTCAAGCTTTGCCTCCGATGGCACACGCGTGTAGCGAGCGCTGTAGACGGCTTCAAAAGCCTTGCGGATTTCGGCATAGGCGCCGGCGTCCAGTGTGCCTGCTGGAAGCGGTACGTTGATTTCGTGCAACTGACCGACGAGGCGCATGTCTGCTGAACGCTCAACCAGAATGTCTGTGTTCGCAACCCCGGCGCTGCGCAATTGTACGCGCCCGTCTTCCGAAATTTCATCGAGGATGTCGTTGAGTTTGTCCGCTTCGAGATTCTCCGACAGTCCGATCGGATGCGAACGGACGATGTCGAATGAAAGTGGCGCAGTGAGGAAGCCAAAGGCGGAAGCGGCACCACTTGCCGGTGGGATGATGACTTCGGAAACGCCGAGAATGCGCGCCACCTTGGCCGCAAAGGCCGGCCCGGCACCACCAAAGCCGATCATCGAATAACCACGCGGGTCCTTGCCTTTTTCGACAAGATGGATGCGGGCGGCGCTCGCCATGCTTTCGCTGACGACCTGGTGGATACCCCATGCAGCTTCAACGGCAGAGATGTTGAGAGGCTTGGCGATCGTCCCGAGTGCCTTTTCCGCGGCAGCAAGATCGAGCGTCATGCGACCACCGAGAAAGAAGGACGGATCGTAATATCCGAGCGCCACGGAAGCATCTGTTACAGTCGGTTTCAGGCCGCCGCGACCGTAGCAGGCCGGACCGGGCTCGGAGCTTGCGGAATGAGGGCCAACCTGCAGCAATCCGACGCCATCGATCGATGCAATCGAGCCACCGCCCGCGCCGATCTCGATCATGTCTACGACAGGCGATTTGATCGGCAGTCCGGAACCATTCTTGAAACGATGCTCGCGACCGGCTTCCAGATATGAGGCGATATCGATCTTGCCACCTTCGATCAGGCAGGCTTTTGCAGTCGTGCCGCCCATGTCGAAGGCGATGACGTTGTCATGGCCGGCATTCTTGCCGAACCAGGCCGTTGCCAGCGCGCCGCCCGCCGGGCCTGATTCCAGTAGGCGGATCGGGAAGGCGCGGGCAGTTTCGAGGGAAACCAGGCCTCCCGCGGAATGCATCAGGCGGAAGTCGCCTGCAAAACCCATCGTTGCCAACTCGCCTTCAAAGCGACGAAGATAACGATCCATTAGCGGCTGCACATAGGCGTTGGCGCAGGTGGTGACGAAACGCTGATATTCGGAGATTTCGGCCACGACTTCGCAGGAGATCGAGATCGAAAGTTCCGGCAGCGCCTTGGCGATGATGTCACGGGCGCGGCGCTCATGGGCAGGATTACGATAGGAATGCATGAAGCAGATGGCGATTGCTTCAACGCCATCCTTTTTCAAGGTCTCGGCGGCGCGAAGGATGGCGACTTCGTCGAGCTCTAGGATCACATTGCCATCGGCGTCGATACGTTCGGACACTTCCAGACGGCGTGAACGCTCAACCAGAGGTGTTGGGAAGGCCAGCGTTAGGTCGTAGATATCGTAACGCTGTTCGGTTCCGATCTCGAGAATATCGCGGAAACCTTCGGTCGTGATCAGGCCGACAGCGGCGCCCTTGCGTTCAATGACGGCATTGGTGACCAACGTTGTACCGTGGACGATCTCGGAAAGATCTGAGATGCCGATGCCGGCAGCCTTGACCAGTTCACCAAGGCCGCCGAGGGCGCCTTGGGAAGGATCGCGGGGTGTGGTGAGGCATTTGTGCAGACGGATCGCGGTCGCGCTCTCGTCGAAAAGGATGAAGTCGGTGAAGGTTCCGCCGATATCCACGCCCGCACGCAGGCGCTTACCGGTCGTCTGGCCAGTAGCTTGCATATGTCAATCCTAGATCACGCGAGTAAGCCGGCCCATTGAGGGCAAGCCTTTTGTTCCCGAGCTGAGACCCTGGGCAAAATTCGCCTCTGCAAGCGCATGCCTCAAAATTCAGCTTCTCTTGTTGTTGGGGAATTTGTAGGCGGTGGATTTTAGGGAGTCTAGTGCTTGTTTCAAAATTGACACCGAATTCCAATAATGAAACAAATAGGTGTCCTGATTCGACGAGAGGTAGGTCTATGGGTGTTCTTGACGATACGATTGCAATCTTTGAGTGCTTCTCTTTCGAGGAGCCAGCGATCGGCCAAGCCGATCTTGCGCGTCGCCTCGATCGTCCAAAGGCGACCGTGCATCGCGCTCTAAAGAGCCTCGTGGCGTCGGGCTTGCTGGAATATGATCATTCGACGCGGCTCTACTCGCCCGGAATGCGCCTGTTTGAACTTGGCCAAATCTTCCGCTCTCGCCACCATTTTCTGGATATGATCTACAAGCGGGTGAAGCAGATTTGCGATATTGGCGGGCACACCGGCTATATTACCGTATTCGATGGTGCCGATCTCATGGTGCTTCGCGTCGTGCGCGGCTCAAACCCTTTGGCGATTGCCTCGACACCCGGCTACAAGTCGTCTGCTTATGCGACCTCAAACGGTCGCGCCATGTTGGCGCTTCTGGATGATGCCGGCCTGAAAAACCGGGTGCCGGAACCGCTCCCGTTCGTCTCACCGAATTCCCCGCGGGACCATGCGGAGTTGCTGGAGCGGATTGGTAAAATACGAGCGACCGGCAGATCCTACGCATCCAACGAGATTGTCGAGGGCGTGTCATCGCAGGGGGTTGCGATGCGCGACCCGGATACAATGGAGATATTCGGAGTGGCGATTTCTTACCCGGCAAGCCTCGGCAATCCGGAATTGAAGGAGAAGATCGCGGTTCTCCTGGACCAGATGCGGACAGATCTCAGCATCAGGTCGGATTGACTAGAGGGCATTCTGAACTGGCATTGGGTCCCTGATATCGTCGAGGGGGCCTTTGAGTGCGGTTCTTGGCGGAATCAATTGAGGCTCGACGATGGTGACGACCGGGTGTGCCGGTGCAGCTTCCAGTAACTCAAATCCTCGTTCGAGCATCTCGGAGATGTTCGGCTTGGCCATATAGACCGGGAAGGGGAGGAAGGAGGCGAAGGGATCGTAGTCGAAACAGCCGACGACGATATCGCTGAATGCCTCGCCATCATGTCGGCCGAGGAAGCGAAGCAGTCCCTCGAAGTTGATCGACGAATTTATGAAGAGACAGCGGGGCAAGCGGCCCTCGCGCGCGAAGAACCGCTCGAACGCAAGTTCGGTCATGCGTGGCGAATAACCTGTGATCTCGATGTCGCCGCCGCTTTCCATTCCAAAGAAGGCAGTTTTTGCTTCATGGAAGCCAGCAATACGGTCTCGGCTGGCATGGTCGTCGTGGCCGCCGAACAGCACGACATCGGCCGGGTCGAGGGCGCCGTTCTGTGCCGCATGGCGCAGGATCGCCGACGTCAATACTTCCGCGCCATTGCGGTTGTCGGAAATGACCGATGACGCAAATTTGCCGGGTAGATCGATATTTACATGCGGAAGGCCGGCGCGGGCACAGACCTGGTGAACGCCATCCGGATCTGTGACACCAGCGATGAACAGCGCATCAATCGAGTAGGCGATCAACGTTTCGACAGTGCGTCGCTCTTCTTCAGGGTCGCGTCGGCCCGAAACGACCATCGGAGACAGACCGCGCAAGCGCGCCTGGGCCTCAAATGTTTGCGCCATCGAGGAGAAAAACCGGTTGTCATAGACCGGAACGAGAAGCCCGATCAGGCCGGACTTTGAACTTCTCAGGCCACGCGCCTGGAGGTTTGCGGTGTAGCGATGCGCCTTTGCGAGTGACAGGATCTTGTCCGCTGTTTCCTTGGAAATCCGACGTTTGCGCCACGAGCCATTCAAAACAGCGCTCACCGTGGATGCCGACGCGCCGGACAAAACTGACAGGTCGTAAATGGTGGCTTTCTTGGCGCTGTGGTCCGTCATCATGCTCTCCCGAATGATTCCGATTGTTAGAATATTCGTCCACTTGACGAAAGGTATCTTCGTGTTATGGTTATTGCACCATCGATTGTGCACAAAAGCAATATCGATTGTGCAGATGGTTGCTATGGGAGTGGCGAGGAGCGTCTCGAATGGGCGGGACGGGAAATTTGTGCGTGGCACCACCGAGTCGCTGCGGGCAGATCAGCTTGCCGGAGTGTTTTTGGAGGAGGAACATCCATGAAGAAAATAATCGCGGCCACTGTGGGCCTGTCGCTTGCGCTGCTCGCATCCGCGGCATTCGCCGATGGACCGAAGGTCGGCGTTGTCGTCAAGATCGGCGGCATTCCCTGGTTCAATGCCATGGAGGCCGGCATTAAGGAGCAGAGCGCCAAGCTTGGTGTTGATGGTTTCATGGTCGGGCCGACGAGCGCCGACCCCGCGCTTCAGGTGCGCGCCATCGAAGACCTGATCGCTCAGAAAGTAGATTTCATCGGTGTCGTGCCGAACGATGCCAAGGTGCTGGAACCGGTATTGAAAAAGGCGCAGGATGCCGGCATCAAGGTTATAACGCATGAATCGCCGAAGCAGGTCGGCGCGACATGGGATTTCGAACTAGCCTCCGCCAAGGGTTTTGGTGAGGCGCACGGCAAGTTGCTGGCCGAAAAGATGGGCGGCAAGGGCTCCTATGCAGTGTTCGTCGGTTCGCTGACCGTGCCACTTCACAACGCCTGGGCCGATGGCGCGATCGCTTACATCAAGGCCAATTATCCGGACATGAAACTTATCGGTGACCGTTATGGCGTGGCCGAAGACGTCGACAAAAGCCGTTCGACTGCACTCGACCTGATGGCCGCGAATGCCGATCTCAAGGGCTTCCTTGCTTTCGGATCACAAGGTCCGATCGGTGCGGGTCGTGCAGTTGAAGAGCGCCGCAAGGACGGCAAGGTCTTCGTCATCGGCCCGTTCTCGCCAGGACAAGGCGCAAAACTCATCAAATCAGGCGCGCTGACCGGCGGCTTCATGTGGAACCCGAAGCAGGCTGGCGAAGTATTCATCACGCTTGCGGACCGTATTGCCAAGGGTCAGGACCCCAAGGCGGGTGACGACATTCCGGGCCTCGGCAAGATCACGCCGGACGGCAACACGATTGTGGTCGATCAACTGCTGAAGATCGACAAGGAAAGCATCGACAAGCTGGTTTCGATGGGCCTCTGATCCTCCCCAAGGCCTGGGGTCGCGCCGAGCATGCTCGGTGCGACCCACCCTTAATCCATCATCCACAGCATCCGCCTCAGAGGCGGCTGAGCGAAGAGATTTGCCATGATGAGCGCTGAACCGCTCCTGTCCCTCAAAAACATCAAGATTACATTCGGCGGCGTTCGTGCGCTGAAAGGCGTGTCGTTCGAGGTCAATCCCGGGGAGGTGCATTGCCTTGCCGGCGAAAATGGTTGCGGCAAGAGCACCCTGATCAAGATCATCACCGGTGTCTATAAGCCTGAGGAAGGGGCAGAGTTTTTCTTTGACGGACAGCCCATCACGGCCATGACCCCGAGCCTGGCGCAATCGCTCGGAATCCAGGTGATCTGGCAGGATTTGGCGCTTTTCGGTGAAATGACCGTGGCCGAGAATATCGGGTTTCAATACGCAGTCAGCGGCAAATACGGTCTCGTCGACAAGCGCGCCATGGAGGCGGCGGCCGAAAAGGCCCTTGCTCGTCTCGGTGTCTCGCTCGATCTTCATCTGCCGCTTAAGGAGTTGCCAATTGCCCAGCGCCAGATCGTCGCCATTGCCCGCGCATTGGTGGGTGAAGCGCGGCTGGTCTTCATGGACGAACCCACGGCATCTCTGACACAGTCGGAAACCGATTATCTGATCGAAATTGTCCGCAACCTCGCCGCTTCCGGTGTGGCTGTCGTTTTTGTCTCGCATCGTCTGGCTGAGGTGCTGGAAATCTCCGACCGCATGACGGTATTGCGCGATGGCGCTCTGGTCGGTGTGTTTCCGGTCGAAGGCATGACCCAGTCGCGTGTGACAGAACTGATGACCGGTCGCAATTTCGACAGCGCTGTCATTGCAGCCGACCATGATGACCAACCGGTTGTGCTGTCTGTCCGCAATCTATCCCGTGCCAACGAGTTCGAAGACATCTCCTTTGATCTGCGCCGTGGGGAAACGCTCGGCGTGACAGGGCTTCTTGGTGCCGGCCGGACCGAATTGGCGCTCACTCTGTTCGGTATGCGCCAGCCGCATGCCGGTGAGATTGTGCTTGAGGGTGATAAGGTTCGTTTTGGCTCGAACCGGGACGCCATCCGCGCCGGTGTCGCCTATCTCTCGGAAGATCGCCTTTCGCTCGGACTCAACCAGCCGCAGTCGATTGCTGACAATCTTGTCATGGCCTCGCTCGATCGAATTCTTTCAGGTGGTCTCATCTCGCCGGCAAAAAAGGAAAATGTTGTCGATCACTGGATTTCAGCGCTCGGGGTGAAGATCGGGAAACCCGAAGACCCGATCCGCACGCTTTCCGGCGGCAACCAGCAGCGTGTCGCGATCGCCAAATGGCTGGCGATCGGACCGAAGATCCTCATTCTCGATGCCCCAACGGTCGGTGTCGATGTCGGAGCCCGGGCTGGGATCTTCGACATTGTGCGCAAGCTTGCTGCCGAAGGGCTGTCAATCATCCTGATCTCCGACGAGCCGCCGGAAGTCTATTTCAACGCTGATCGCATCATCCACATGGCCGAAGGCCGGATCAAGGCGACCTATGATCCGCGACAGATGTCGTTGACCGATCTGGAAGGAGCTGTCTATGCGTAGGTTGATGCTTGGCCATACGACCGAATTCACGCTTCTGGCGGTGATGATTGTCTTATGCACCGCGTTGTCATTTGCGACTGACCGGTTTTTCACCATCTCCAATGCCTTCGATGTTTTGAACGTCTCGGCCGTCAACATTATATTCGCGGTTGGCCTGCTTGTAGTGCTGATCTCCGGCGGGATCGACATATCCTTCGCCGTTGCAGCCTCGGTGGTGCAATATGTTACGGTGCTGGCGCTTGGTGCGCTTGGCGGCGGTAACTGGGCCGAAGGTTTCATTATCGCAGGTGCGGTTGGGATCGGCCTTGGCATGATCAACGCGGCGCTTGTCTACCGCTTTCAGATCATCTCGATCGTCGCGACCATTTCCACCTTCAACATATTCTTCGGTCTGTTGATGTTCTTCACCAAGGGGGTGTCGATCTACGATCTGCCGGAATGGCTGACCACGCGCGTCGTCTTCTACGAACGCGAGATGGCGGATGGTTCCTGGCTGGAACTGACTTTGCCGGTCGTCGTGATGATTGTCTGCTGCGTCGCGACCTGGTTCATGATTTCCCGCACGACAATCGGCCGCCAGCTCTATGCATTTGGCGACAATCCCGAAGGTGCGCGCCGGTTCGGCATCAATATCGGCGCCATGCACTTCATTTCTTTCGGATGGCTTGGTCTCATGGCCGGGATCGGTGGGCTTATGCAGGCTCATTACGCTGAAGAAGTTGTCCCCAACGCGCTTTATGGTCGTGAACTCGACGTTCTCGCCGCAACTGTGCTTGGTGGCGCGCGCCTTGGTGGTGGCAAAGGGTCGGTCATCGGCTGTGTCCTCGGCGTGCTGATGGTCTCTGTCACGCAAAATGGCCTCAACCTGATGGGTGTCTCGCCTTTCGCCTTCAAGATGATTGTCGGCGCAATCATTCTCATTGCCATCACGCTCTCCTCTGCGCGGATCGACAAGCTTCTGCCGTTCTTCGCAAAGGGGCATGCTCAGAAGAGGAGCACACGTTGATGACGTCGCTTATCCGCAGGCTCAACACTCTCTTCGGCGCGGACATGACCGGCCCGGTCATCGCTTTCTTCGCTGTAATGGTGATTTTCGGTTTCGGTGCCGATAACTTCCTGTCGCTTGGCACTTTTGGCTCCGTGGCATTCCAGCTTCCCGAACTCGGGCTACTGACTCTGGCGATGCTCCTGCCGCTTTTGACGGGTGGCATCAACCTGTCGGTGACCTTCACCGCCAATCTTTCGGGCCTTGCCGCCGCTGGCGTGCTGCAGGCCTATGGTGGCGTTGACGCACCGGCCAGTGCCTTCGCACTTGCCGTGGCGGCGGCGCTTTTGACTGGTGGCGCTGCTGGCCTGATGACCGGAGCAGCAATCGCCTATACCCGTGCCCATCCGATCCTTGTGACGTTGTCGATGATGATATTTCTGCGTGGTCTAGGAGAGTTCCTGACGCGTGGTGGCGACGTCTCCGGTTTCCCAAGCTACATGGCGCCGATTGGGCACGGATCGATCTTTGGACTGCCGATCCCGCTTCTGATCTTCATTGCGTGTGTCGGGCTCTGGCAAGTTCTGCTGACCCGTACCAAGCTTGGCTTCGGTTTGCTCATGATCGGCTCTAACATCGAAGCTGGCCAGTACTCGGGGCTCAATACCCGCCGTATCATCATCCTGGTCTACACGCTCTCGGGCATCATGTGCGCGGTGGCCGGCGTTATCATGCTCGCGCGCTTTAATTCTGTTCGCATCGGCCACGGTGAATCCTATCTGCTCATTACAGTGCTCGCGGCCTTTCTCGGCGGGATCAATCCGTTCGGTGGATTTGGACGCGTGCTGCCCGTTTTCGTCGCTCTTGTGGTCCTGCAACTTCTGTCTTCAGGACTCAATTTGATGGGCGCCAACCAGCATCTCGCGACAGCGCTCTGGGGTGTCTTGATGATCGTCGTGATGGCGGCCCGCAGTGTGGCTTCCAGCTATTTCCTATCCCGCAGAAAGAAGGTCTGACGTGCAAGGTTTCGGTATTCACGCAATGATGTGGTCCACCGTGTGGGACCATGCCGGTGCCGAGCGCGCCATTGCCGGTGCTGCCCGTTACGGGCAGGACTACATTGAGATCCCGCTGATCGACATTCCAGCAGTCGATGCACTCCATAGCCGTGCGTTGCTCGAGAAACATTCCCTTCGTGCAGCCTGCTCCCTTGTCCTGCCTGAAACGGCCTGGGCTTCCGCTCGTCCCGATGCGGCGATCGAACACCTCAAGGCCGCACTCGACAAAGCGGCCGAGATAGGCGCTGAGGCCCTGACAGGCGTCACCTACGGTGGCACCAATGAGCGAACGGGTTATCCACCCACGCAGGGTGAATACGACAATCTCACGCGCGCACTCGGCACTGCCGCAAGGCATGCGAAATCGCTTGGGCTTCAGTTTGGCGTCGAGGCGGTCAATCGTTACGAAAACCATCTCGTTAATTCCGCAGAACAGGCGGTGGCTTTGGTCGAGCGGATCGGGCTCGACAATGTCTTTGTCCATCTCGACACCTTCCACATGAATATGGAGGAGAAGGGCATTGCCAACGGCATTATCGCCGCCCGCAATCACCTGAAATACATGCACATGTCCGAAAGCGACCGAGGCACACCGGGTTTGGGCAATATTGCGTGGGACGAAATCTTCGCAGCGCTCGCGGCGATCGGTTTTAAGGGCCTGCTCACTCTGGAAAGTTTTGTCACCATGCAGGCCGAAATGGCCGGTGCGATCTCGACCTGGCGTCCTGTGGCGCGAGACGCAGATGAGGTTCTGGACAAGGGCGTGGCCTTCCTTCGCGACAAAGCGGACCAGTACCGCATTTTCTGAATGGGCCATTCGCCTTGGCAAGCTGCCTGTTTTTTCTTTAACGACCGTGGCGAGGACCACTTTGAAGACAATAGAAGACAATGCGCGTGAGATTGCCACGCACACCCTGGCACACGTCGCCGAGAAAAAAGGGCGACGGGTTATGATCGCGATTGCGGGTGCGCCGGGATCGGGCAAATCCACAATTGCCGAGCATGTTGTAGAGCAGTTGAACCGCGAGGACGGTATCTCGGCAGCGCTATTTCCAATGGACGGATACCATTATGACGATGCGGTGCTCGAAGATATGGGTCGCCGTGCGTTCAAAGGTGCGATCGATACCTTCGATGCACACGGACTGCGCCATATGCTTGTGCGCCTCAAGGCCAACGAAGACGACGTGATCGCTGTGCCGGTCTTCGACCGTTCGATCGAGATTTCTCGCGCAGGCGGAAGATTGATACCGCAATCCGTCGATATCATTGTTTGCGAAGGCAACTACCTGCTTTCGCACCAGACGCCGTGGAATCTTCTGAAGCCAATTTTCGATCTCACCGTCTTTGTTGACGTCGATGAGAATGATCTGCGCCGACGCCTTCAAGATCGTTGGCGCGGCTTCGGACTGGATGATGCCGAAATCACCAGAAAGGTTGAGGAAAACGACCTGCCCAATGGCATGTCGATCATCTCAGCGAGCGCCGAACCGGACTTGCGCGTGAAAAATCCGGGCAGCGGACAGAACGAGTTCTGAGACCGATACGATTTCCCGCACCGATGCAAGAGGTGCTGCGGTCGTGAAACTGACACCGATAGCTGAAAATTGAGAGAGGCTCTTATGAAACACGGAATCTATTACTCCTACTGGGAACATGAGTGGAGCGCCAAGTTCGGTCCGTATGTCGAGAAGGTTGCCAAACTTGGCTTCGATGTTATCGAGGTCGCAGCCCATCATATCAACGAATATAGCGATGCAGAACTTGCCGAGATCAGGCAGAGCGCGAAGGATAACGGTATCATTCTGACTGCGGGCATCGGTCCGTCCAAGACGAAGAACCTATCCTCGCCGGATCTGGCGGTTCGCCAGGCCGGCAAGTTGTTCTTTGAGCAGACACTGACGAATGTTGCCAAGCTCGATATCAAGACAATCGGTGGCGCTCTGCATTCCTATTGGCCGGTGGATTATTCGAAGCCGGTTGACAAGGAAGGCGATCGTGCCCGTGGCGTTGAAGGCATCCATGGTATCGCGGACTTTGCCGGCAATTTAGGAATCAATCTTTGCATCGAGGTTCTCAATCGCTTCGAAAACCACGTTCTGAACACTGCTGCCGAAGGTGTCGCTTTCGTGAAGGACGTCGGTATATCGAACGTCAAAGTCATGCTCGACACGTTCCACATGAACATCGAAGAAGATAGCTTCGGTGAAGCCATCCGCACCGCCGGGCCATTGCTTGGGCATTTCCACACTGGAGAAAGCAATCGTCGCGTACCGGGCAAAGGCCGCATACCGTGGCATGAAATTGGCCTCGCACTTCGCGATATCAACTATACTGGTGCTGTCGTGATGGAACCCTTCGTCAAAACCGGTGGCACCATCGGCTCCGACATCAAGGTTTGGCGCGATCTGACCGACGGCGCCAATGAAGCAAAAATGGACGAAGATGCTCGCAATTCCCTGGCCTTCTCACGTTTCGTGCTGGGGGGCTAATACAAGGTGCAGCCAATGGGACGGTTTGGCGGCGGTGTTCGCACCATCCTGATCCACTGTGCTTAGAATGAAAGAGGCCGCGAATGCGGCCCCTTTCTGAATGGAATTGTCGAAAGTGAATGATGGCACGCGTTCAAAGCGTGCCCATACCACCGTCCATCATCAACTCCGCGCCGACTGTAAAGCTCGCTTCATCAGAGGCCAGAAACACCACGGCTTTGGCAACTTCTGATGGGGTGCCAAAACGGCCGGCAGGAACTTGCGCCAAAACACCTGCGGCCATTGCCTTTGTGCCTTCTTCAGAAAGGCCGAGCTTGCCGTAAAGCGGGGTGGTGATGGGGCCTGGGCTGACAGCATTGATGCGGATGCCGCGTCCGATCAGCTCCCCTGACAATGTCCGCGCCATCGATAGAAGTGCGGCTTTGCTGGCGCCATAGACGCTCGATGTTGGCATGCCGACATGCGCGTTGACCGAAGTGTTGAGCACAATCGAAGCCGGATTGCTCAAAAGCGGCAAGAGCGCCTGGATAAGGAAGAACGGTCCCTTTACGTTGATGTCGAAGGTGCGTTCAAACCCCGCTTCGTCCCAGTTTTCGATAGGCCGGAGATCGGCGACACCGGCATTGACGAAGACAATGTCGAGCTTGCCGAATGCTTTCTCGATTTCGGCGGCGACGGTTTTTTGTGCAGCAACGTCGCTGGCATCGGCACGGATGATCAGCACGTCGTCACCAAGTTCGCTACGTGCAGCTTCCATGGTTTTAGGGTTCGTACCGGTAATGGCGACACGGGCGCCTTCGGCGATGAACTGTTTAGCGGTTTCGAGGCCGATGCCGCTGGTGCCGCCGGTGATCAGGGCAGTCTTGTTTGCGAGACGGTTCATGGTGGTGGTCCTTTTCAAATCAAAGAGTTGGTCGGTTGAGCAAGACCGGTCGGCGCATCTGTTGTCTTCGTCAGGCCGTTTGCTTGAGGTGAATATGGCTTTTTTTCTTCGTTCGGATTAGTCTGCAAAAGGCGGTTCTATTTTCCGGATTTTCCGAACGATGATGAAGCTTGAAGGCATTGCCGTTTTTGTTGCAATCAGCGAAGCGGGTTCGATCAGCGAGGCAGCGAGACGCCTGCGACAATCGAAATCCGTTGTCAGCGAACGGCTGGCAGAACTGGAGCGAGCCCTGGGTGCCAAACTCGTGCATAGGACGACGCGCCGGCTGACCTTAACGGAGGACGGTGCTGCCTTCCTCAATCGCGCCCGGCGGATTGTCGGGGATGTCGAACGTGCCGCAGCAGATATGGCAGAGCGGCGCGGCGCCATGGTCGGACCGCTGCGTATTTCTGCGCCCGTGACCTTTGGGCGAATGCACCTCGGGCCAGCGCTTTATCCGTTTCTTGCAGCTCATCCGCAGATCGAGTTGACGCTGGATCTTGACGACCGCAGGGTCGACGCGAGCTCTGGCGGGTTCGATGCCGTTATCCGTCACGGCCCCATTCTCGATTCACGATTGATGGCGTGGAAACTCGCTCCAAGCAGTCGCGTGCTTTGTGCCTCGCCCGCATATATCGCCGAACATGGAGCGCCGGGTTCGATTGATGAACTGTCAGGTCACAAAGGTATTTTCTACACCAATCGCGGCGTTTCCGACTGGCGCTTTCCACGCGGTTCTGCTGGAGGTGTCGATGCTGACGCCATCGTTGTGCATGGGCGATTGGGATTAGGACTGAACAACGGAGACATGATCCGAGACGCCGCAATAGCGGGGTTGGGTATCGCGTTGCTGCCGATGTTCATTGCCGGTCCGGCGATGAAGTCCGGCGCGCTTCTTCCCATAGACATCGGTATGCGGCCCGAGGGCGAGTTCATCTATTTGGCGCACCCTGAAGGACGCAACCCTTCGGCCAAACTGCGTGCTATGGCAGATCATTTGAGCGCGACGTTCGGAAATCCACCCTATTGGGATCATCCGACAGTGTGAAGCTTGTGAATAAAGCGAGATTTTCTTGCCATGGTTTCCGCTTTTCCAAAGCGAAAAATAAGCGAAATTTGTTTTCTCAAACCATCGGTCTTCCTCGTTCGGTCAGCGCAAAGGCTTCGGCCTTATAAACGAGGGGATTGGGCTTGGAACGGCGGGTCCATTTCTCACTTTGGCAGACCGGGTTTTCCACAGGCGATGGCCTTGATCGTTAAAAATTTAACAATTCATTTAATATTCCGGTCATTCACGGGTCTTTACCTTTCGCCCGGCTGGGGATCGTCCGAAAGGTTACAGATGTTTGCAAAGATCCGATCATCACTGACACTTAAACTGTTTTTCGCATCCTTCGTAAGTACCCACCTTCCGCTCGTAGCAGCACTTATCTATTACATTAAAAATCAACACCTTGAACCGATGACGACGATTGCTCTTCTGCTTGCGGCAACTGTCGCCGGAACCGCACTTTGCCTTGGTTCGCTTTGGTTGTCGCTGCATCCTCTGAGGCAGTTGCGAGCCGCGATTTTGCAGTTCCGCAAGTCACGGACTGCCTGCGACATACGCTCGGAGCGCAGAGACGAGATCGGGCTGATCACGAATGCCTTTTCCAACCTCACCACGGATCTGGCGAGAACGCTCGAAACCCTCGAGCGCCAGGCAACGTTTGATGTTTTGACGGGGCTGCGCAACAGACGTTGGCTCATCGACAACGCTCCGGCCCCGCTGTCACGCGCCAAGCGCGAGGGCACCAACCTCGCCGTAATCGCGATGGATATCGACCACTTCAAATCGATCAATGACCAATATGGACATGATGTGGGCGACAAGGCGCTGACCGCTGTTGGTGCGGTAATTCTTGCCGGTGTACGCCCCTATGACCTGGCGGCTCGTATTGGTGGCGAGGAGTTCGCCATTCTTCTGCCAGGTTGTGACCAGGCTGCGGCAAGTGAAATTGCCAATCGCATGAGAATGCAGTTGGCCCGCACGTCCATCTTGCCGGATGGTGGCGCCGTCACCGCAAGCTTCGGTGTTTACCAGGCGTCGCCGGAAACAGAGACCCTGGCCACCATGCTGAAACAGGCTGATACGAACCTCTATACGGCCAAGCGTGCCGGACGAAACCGTGTGATCGGGTCTCGCGCCAATGCTCTTGAGCACAGTTTCTCACCGCGGGATGAAAAACGCAGATCGACCAGAGACGCTTGAGCCTGGATTGATAAAGGTGGTTTCGGTTCGACGGCGGCAACGATGTGGCCGTCGAACTCTGTTTTCGGTCAAAGGAACTGCTTGTATCGGGGGTGAGGTCGACAGCGGTGGCTTAGCGACCAGCCTCGGAAGCGTAAGGCCGTGTAAGAATTTGAGACCTTTCGAAGCCGCGATCATCCCCCAACGCCATTATTGAAAAGGCGCATGCTGCAGCCGAGGCGTGGCTTCTTGTGGTCTACGAGGGGGCGACGCTTGCGCAAATCGCGAAGTTGGCGCTTGCCGAAAATGGAAAGGGTTCGGCAAACGTTTTGTTGGAAAGCGGGCGAGAAGCTGGGAGCCTCTCGATCAACGAAAAAGGCCGCTAGCTTTCAGGGCGCCGGACCAGACCGCATAACCGGCAGCGTTCATGTGGACCAGATCGGGAAGGTAGTATCGAAACATCGGTAAGCCATTTTCACCGATGAGCCCCGCACTCGGGTCCAGCCATTTGGTTTTGTCTGCGCCATCGCACCAGTCGCGAACGAGGTGGTTGAACTGCTCGAATTCGTCGCGGTAGATCCAGCGTGCGGGGCTGTGTTTGATCAACAGAACATAGACTTCCGCCTCAGGCATTTTTTCTGAAATTCGCGCGCGCAAGTCCTGCAAGTGTTTGAAGGTCGTGCGGGCTGTCAGGCCATCGCTTGCGATATCGTTTTCACCGAAATAGAGCGCGATCTGGCGTGTTTTGAGCGGTGTCAAAAGCTGATCGAGATAATGAATGCCCGAGAGGCAGGTGCCGCCACCGAAGCCAAGATTGACGACGTCAAATGACCCAAGATCTTCCGCAATGGAATTCCAGATCCGGAAGGAGGACGATCCATAGAACGCGATTGGGTCAGCCGGCAGGCCAATACGCTCCAGTCGCGCCAGCACGGTGATGATATCGTTTTCGTGACGGCTCGTGCCGATATTATTGGGAAAATCGTACATCTCGATCCTCAAGCTTGCTGGCAGTTGTTGAACAGGCGAACACATCGTTGTTTGGATGCCATGCTCGCCTGCCAGACTTACGATAGCGTTTCGTTCAGGATCGTGAGGGCGCCGCGGGTCAGTGCGTCGTCAGACCCCATGGATATGTTGAGACCGAACAGGTTCGCGGCGATCAGATAAAGATCGTTGAGACCATCATTGCCCACGATGACGGCAGGCTGCCCTTCGGAAAACCATCCTCCTTCGCGGGCCTGCAAGAATTCCTGCCCGATCACCAGCCCATGGACGTAGGAGCGCAACTGGTCTGCTGAAAGTTTTCCGGCGAGCCCGCCGGTTCTCGCGGAGAAGAGGAGCGATAGCATGCTGCCAGACTTTTTCGCTTCTTCGAGGCCCCAGCGATACGCTTCTGGATCATTGACAGGGGGTTGTGTTGCACCGCGTGCAATAAAGGAATGGTTCAGCAGCAAGGCAAAGATCTCACCGGTCACGAATGTCTGGAAACCGTCGATCCTGCCAGCCCTGATCCGCGCCCATTTGCTGTGGGTTCCAGGTAGAATAACGGTTGCGTCCTCCGACAGGCCGTAGCCGACGACCTGGGTTTCCTCGCCGCGCATCACGTCCGGAAATGGCTGTCGAGCAGGGTCGGTCAAACCCGGCAGGAACACCAGTTCGGAACCATTCGGCAATGATCGTCTCACGGTTCCGGCAGCAAGCTCTGCCGGTCCAGCGGGACTGGGAACATAGGCGACTTCAACCCAGCCGTTGCGGCTGGTGATCATGCCCAGTGCTGCAACCGGTAGAGCGCCGTGCGCGGTAAACCAGCCATCAAGCGCCGTCATGAGTGCGGCTTCGTGTTCCCCCTTGGCGAGCGTCGAAATACCTTGCGCCGTTTCCAGACTGTCCAGCTCTTCGCCGCTGTTGGCGACCAGTGCCGCCCTCAAGGATGTGGTCCCCCAGTCGACAATGATCGATGTCGCTTGCTGGTCCATTGCGTAAGCCTCCTCCGCTTCATGTGCTCTGGGGGCTTGTCATAAGGCTCCATCCTATGTAGTGTCAATTAGTGAAATCAAGGTATCAATATATGATACTGTTTTGGGAGGTGAGGAAATGGTGGGGGGCCTGAAGGGCATTTTGCCTGTTTTGCCGACGCCCTTTTTGGCGAACGGCGAGGTTGATGAAGCGGGAATGCAGCGGCTGGTCCAGTTTGCGCTCAAGCAGAACGTGGACGGCGTGGTCTTTCCTGGCTTTGCCAGCGAGGTCGAAAGCCTGACTGCAGACGAGCGGGCAACGCTGCTGAAGATCGTTGTCGCAACCGCTGCGGGCCGAGTCCCTGTCGTAGCAGGGGCAAGTGCCGCTGATTGGCGCGAAGTTGTCCAGCATGGCCGGGTTGCTGCGGACCTCGGTGTTCGCCACCTGATGGTTCAGCCGCCGAAATCGGTCGGCACCGATGCGCCGGCATTGATCGAATTCCTTGGCAAGATCGTCGCGGAACTGCCTGAGGTCGAGATCATTCTGCAGAATGCTCCAGCACCTCGCGGGTCTGATCTGTCGCCGCAAGCCATTATCGAAATCGTCCGCGCACTTCCGCGCGTCGCTTATGTGAAAGAAGAAACTCTGCCGGCGGGTCCGGCAATCAGTCACATCATTGCGCATGCTCCCGCAACGCTGAAAGGCGTGATCGGTGGTGGTGGCGCGCGTTACATTCTCGACGAATATGCGCGTGGAGCAACGGCTGCCATGCCAGCACTCGAAATCGTTGAGGAGCATGTTGCCATCGACCGGGCATTAAAGGCTGGCAAACACGATGAGGCGCGTAAAATCTACGTGCGGACCTTGCCTCTTTTGGTGTTGCAGGCTGTCTATCGCATGCGTCTGACCAAGCATGTGCTGGCACGCCGCGGTGTGATCGATGGTGTTGGTGTACGCGCCCCGACGCCCGAGCTTGATGCCGCTGCCATTGCCGATATTGATGCCAATCTCGTCGAGCTTGGTTTGTTGTCTGCGGAGGCCGCATGAACAGCCCCATTTCGACCATTGAGGTTTTCACGCTGACCCAAGCGCGTAAGGTGCCCTATCTTGGTGCACTTAGGCCAGGTGAGCTCGTCAATCCGAATGGTTATGTCGTGCGCAAGGGAAACCGCACCGTCTATCCGACGTTTGATCGCAGCGTGCTCGTCCGTATGACGACAAAGTCAGGAACCGTGGGGTGGGGCGAGACATATGGCATTGTTGCACCCGGTGCTGTTGCAGCCCTGATCAATGATCTGCTCGCCGGTTTCGTGGTTGGGCGCGATGCCTCGGACCCCTCGGCGATCTATGATGATCTCTACGACATGATGCGGGTGCGCGGTTACACCGGCGGTTTTTATGTCGATGCGCTGGCAGCCCTCGATATCGCGCTATGGGACATTGCCGGACAGGAAGCTGGCAAATCGGTGCGTGACATGCTCGGTGGCGGCGTCGACGTGTTTCCAGGCTATGTTTCGGGCCTGCCCGAAAAAACGCTCGAGGCGCGCGGAGAGCTGGCAAAATACTGGCAGGACCTTGGTTTCAACGCTTTCAAGTTTGCAACGCCGGTCGCCGACGATGGTCCGGCGGCAGAGATGGAAAACCTGCGGAGAGTGCTTGGACCGGATGCAAGGATTGCCGCGGACATGCACTGGAACCAGACGCCGGAACGGGCGCTGGAACTGATCGCGGAGATGGCGCCGTTTGATCCCTGGTTTGCAGAGGCGCCTGTCTGGACGGAAGACATCGCCGGATTGGAAAAAGTCTCCAAGGGAACGGACATCCCGATTGCTGTGGGCGAGGAGTGGCGGACCCATTGGGATATGCGAGCCCGCATTGAGCGGTGCCGCATTTCCATCGTGCAGCCGGAGATGGGCCACAAGGGTATCACCAATTTCATCCGTATCGGCGCTCTTGCGGCTGAACACGGTATTGACGTGATCCCGCACGCCACCGTCGGTGCCGGCATATTCCTGGCGGCCAGCCTGCAGGCATCGTCAACATTGCCGACCCTGAAAGGGCATGAATTCCAGCATTCGATCTTCGAACCAAACCGTGCCCTGCTTGAAGGGGACATGGATTGTCGCGAAGGCCACTACCATTTGCCGTCCGGGCCAGGGCTCGGCGTGAGACCGTCGTCGACAGCGATCGGTCTGCTTGAACGTATCTAAATTGGTTCTTTGGAGGAGGAAGCCATGAACAAGACAATGAGGAAGCTGGTGCTCTGCGCCACAACGGCCAGCTTGATGACGCTTGGCGGCATCGCCCCGGCGATGGCCGATACCGTTTTGAAATTCATCTCCTGGCAGACGGATGATGCCGGCACCGGCGAGTGGTGGCATTCGGCGATCGCAGCCTTCGAGAAGCAACATCCGGGCGTGAAGATCGAATTCACCAAGGCGGAACGCAGTTCGTATGCTGACACGATGACAACGCTGTTTGCGGCCAACCAACCGCCTCAGATCGTCCATCTTGCCTCGTTCGAATTCCAGATGTTCGCCGACAGCGGCTGGCTGGAGCCGCTCGACCCGTGGCTCAAGAAAGACGGTATCGACATGACCGGCTGGGCAGGGCAGCAGAAATGCGAATGGAATGGGGAGACCGTCTGCATCATGACGAACTATTTTGGCTTCGTCATGGCCTACAACAAGAAGCTTCTCGATGCCGCCGGCGTTGCGGTTCCCAAAACCTACGACGAGTTTCTCGCTGCGGCAAAGGCGACCACCAAGGATCTGAACGGCGATGGCATCATCGACCAGTTCGGCACTGGTCACGAAACCAAGGGCGGGCCGGGCCAGTATCTCACCGAGATGTTGAACTACATCATCGATGCGGGAGCCTATTGGACCGACAAGGATGGTAACATCACCATCGATACGCCACAGATGGTCGAGGGGCTGACACGCTGGAAAACCGTCATGAAAAGCGGTGTCAGCCCGGTCGATATGAGCGCAAGCGATGTGCGCAAACTGTTTGCCGATGGCAAGATGGCGATGCGTCTCGATGGTCCATGGCTTTATGGCACCACGGAAAAAGGTGCAGCCAAGAATGACATTGTTTACGCGGCTCCACCGCTCAACCCGCCGCTTGGCGGTTCGTCCAACGTCCTGGCGATGCCAGCCGACATTCCTGACGACCAGAAAGAGCTCGTGTGGGATTTCATCAAGCTGACGATGACGCCGGAGTTCCAGCGCAGCTACGCGACGATGGGTGGCAACACACCGCCCAGTCCCAAGGCTGATGTTTCCGGTGTCGAAAAAACCATTCCGCATTTCCCGGTTCTGATCGAGACGATGAAGAAAGCCTCCGAGGCCGGCATCGATCGGATTCCGACCGGGCTTGAGCTCTTCTACAACGAGTTCAGCAAGATGGTGATGGAAGAAAGCCAGCGGATGATCATTCAGGATCTTGATCCGGCCGACGTCGCCAAAACCATGCAGTCCAAGGCCGAGTCTATCAAAGGCTGACCCGAGCAAGGGAATGGCCCGCGTCAGCGGGCCATTGGCATCATAAGAATCCGGCAGGAGGACCATCCATGACCGACACCGTCCAGGCGGGGCGTCGCAAGTTTTTCGATCTTGCGCGCCCGAGCCGGCAACATCTACTCGGCTATATCCTGATCGCTCCGGCGGTTCTGATGGTTGCCGCCATCATCGTCTGGCCGCTGATCCTGGCGATCGACCTGTCGTTTCAGCAGGTCAAGATTCCCCGGTTGGGAGGGGCGAGCCGGCCGTTTTCTCTGGTTAACTACACCTGGCTTTTCACCTCTCAGGAGTTCTGGCTTGCCTGCTGGGTCACCCTCAAGCTGGTGGCCGTCGTGACCTTCGGCAGTGTTGCTGTCGGCTTGAGCACGGCACTCCTGGCCAACAATCGTTTCAAAGGTCGCACCGCGGCGCGTCTCGGTATGGCGCTGCCTTGGGCGGTGCCTGAAATCATCGCTGTCGTTATCTTCGCCTGGATGTTCGATACGTCGTTCGGTCTGTTCGGCTGGCTGGCAATCCAGCTCGGTTTCACTGACCAGATGATTCCCTGGGTCAGCAGTTCGACGGCAGCTTTCTGGGCTGTTGCAATTACCATGGTGTGGAAGGGCTTCCCTTTCGTGTCGATCATGTGTCTTGCAGGTCTGCAGTCAATTCCGGCCGATTATTACGCGGCTGCCAAGGTCGATGGCGCCAGTGTCTGGCAGCGGTTTCGATGGATCACCATGCCGTTGCTGATGCCGGTGCTCGGGGTTACGCTTGTCCTTACCCTGCTTTGGGTGTTCCGGGACTTTTCCATCATCAAGGTGCTGACGGGCGGCGGCCCACTGCGTTCGACGCAGACACTGTCGATCATGACCTACGATCAGGCATTCCAGTATCACAACTTCGGCCGCGCGGCCGCAGTCGGCGTGCTGACGTTGGTGATCTGCATCATCGCCAGCCTGCTGATGCTCGGCCGGCGTTCCAAGTCCATTTATTGAGGAGGCTTTGATGAAGCGCACATTCGCACAGAGCCTCGCTCTTTATGTCACCGTGATCTTCACTTTGGTGATGATCCTGTTTCCCGTCTACTGGTTGCTGGTCACAGCGCTTTCCACGACGGATGAGCTTTACCGTCTGCCACCGACTTTCTGGCCGGACGACGCGCAGTGGGACATCTTTGCCCGGGTGTGGGCGGCAAAGCCGATTCTTCTCTGGCTGTGGAACTCCATGCTTGCCGCTGTTGGTTCGGTCGCACTTTCGATGCTGGTTTCGGTCAGTGCCGGCTACGCCTTGTCACGTTATTCCATGCGTGGCGGTGCCACGATGGGGCTTTTCGTTCTGACGGCAAAGATGCTGCCTGCGACACTACTGGTCATCCCGCTGTTTTCGATCTTCTCCAGCTTCGGATTGATCGGCAGCCTGTGGACGCTGGTACTGGCCCATTCCACCATGATCATTCCTTTCGCCACTTGGATGCTGAAGGGATATTTTGACACGATCCCGAAGGAGCTTGAACAGGCGGCAATGGTGGACGGGTGCTCTCCGATCGGAGCCATGGTCCGTGTTGTCCTGCCGATTGCAACGCCTGGCCTCGCCGCCACCGCACTCTACGCCTTCGTGTTAAGCTGGGCTGACTACGCCTATGCTCGAACCTTCCTGGTCAATTCGCCCGATAACTGGACGGCGAACCTCGGCATCACCACCATGCAGGGCGAATACGTTACCTACTGGAACGACATCTCCGCTGCATCGGTGTTCATCGCCCTTCCGATCATCGCAATCTACCTATTCCTTGAACGTTATTTGGTCGGCGGCCTGACCGCTGGCGCGGAGAAGTAAGCATGGCCAATATTTCCATTCGCAATGTCAGCAAATCCTATGGTGCGCTCAACGTGCTCCAGCCGTTTTCTCTGGAGATCGAGAACGGCGAGTTCGTTGTCCTTGTTGGTCCCTCCGGTTGCGGCAAATCGACGATGCTGAAAATCCTGGCAGGTCTGGAACCTGCCAGTGAAGGCCAGATTTTTATCGGTGACCGCGAGGTGACGGATCTTGCACCGGGAGACCGGGATATCGCCATGGTTTTCCAGAACTATGCGCTTTATCCGCACCTGACAGTCCGCCAGAATATCGGCTTCGGGCTGAAAATGCGCGGTACCGATCGGGGAGAGATCGATCGGCGGGTGGATGAAGCGGCGCGCATTCTCGAGGTCACACCTTATCTCGACCGCAAGCCGAAGGACCTGTCGGGCGGTCAGCGTCAGCGCGTGGCACTCGGACGTGCGATTGTTCGCCAGCCGCAAGCTTTTTTGATGGACGAGCCGCTATCGAACCTCGATGCCAAGCTGCGTGTCCACATGCGCGCCGAAATCGGTGCTCTGCACAAGCGCATCGGTGTGACCACCGTTTATGTCACGCATGATCAGGTTGAGGCCATGACAATGGCGGATCGCGTTGTCATCATGCAGGGTGGCGTTATCCAGCAGATTGCTGCACCCGACGAGCTGTTCAATAACCCCGCGAACCTGTTCGTCGCCGGTTTCATCGGTTCTCCCGGCATGAATTTTCTCAACGCGGATTTGCGCGATGGCAAGTTGACTGCATTCGGGCAGCAGATTTCCCTGCCACGCGCGATGGATCGGCAGGGACCCGTTGTTGTCGGGTTGCGTCCCGAACATCTCGTTCTCGGGGAGGCTCCGGTCACGTTTGGGGTGCGTCCGACATTGATTGAAAGCCTTGGTTCGGAAAAATACGTTTATTTCGATGCTGAAGGCGCCAGGATTGCGCAAGGTGAAGAGGACAAGTCGAAAGGGCTGATTGCACGCGTTTCGCACACCGGCAGCCTTCCGAAAGACGAGGCGATCCGGCTCGGTTTCGATCCAGCCCAACTTTATCTCTTCGATGCAACTACGGGTGAACGGCTATGATCCTTGTAACTGGATCGGCAGGGCGCGTTGGACGCACTGTTGTGACAGCCTTGCGCGCGCAGGCTCGGTCGGTTCGTGGCTTTGATCTGCGACCATCTGATACAGGCGGCGAAGAGGTCGTCGGTTCGCTGGAAGATGCCGGTATGCTAGCAAAGGCCATGGAGGGCGTAACGGATGTCCTGCATCTCGGCGCCTTCATGTCCTGGGTACCAACAGACCGCGACCGTATGTTTTCGGTCAATGTCGATGGTACACGCCGCCTGCTGGATGCTGCCTCGGCAGCCGGGGTCAAGCGGTTTGTGTTTGCATCCTCGGGTGAGGTCTACCCGGAAAACCGGCCGGAATATTTACCCGTTACCGAGGACCATCCACTCAATCCAAGTTCGCCTTATGGACTGACCAAGCTGCTCGGCGAGGAGCTCGTCCGCTTTCACCAAAGAACCGGATCGATGGAAACGGTGATCTTGCGCTTCTCGCATACGCAGGATGCAGCTGAATTACTGGATGAGAACAGTTTCTTCTCCGGTCCGCGCTTTTTCCTCGCTCCCCGAATTCGCCAGCAGCAGACCTTTGGTAATCTTGCGGCTGTCGAGGCCCTGCGAGCGAAAGACATTGGTGCTCCTGCCCATGTGCTGGCACGCAATGAAAACGGTCGGCCGTTCCAGATGCACATCACCGATACCCGTGACATGGTGGCGGGCATTCTTCTGGCTCTCGATCACCCTGATGCGGCGGGCGGCATTTTCAATCTCGGGGCCGACAACCCTGTGGATTTTTCGGAATTGTTGCCCCGCATGGCGGCATTGACTGGCTTACCCATCGTGACAGTCGATTTTCCCGGCGCTGGCGTCTATTACCACACATCGAACGAGCGGATCAGAAACACCCTGGGGTTTAAAGCGGAATGGACGATGGACCGGATGCTGGACGAGGCGGCGGCCGCAAGGCAAAAACGCCTGGCGATGGAGCAGACGCGATGAAACCCGAGACACCCGGCGGCACTGCGGCGCTGGCCAAGGGGTTGACGCTTCTCGATATGGTGGCGGATGCTCCGGAGCCGCCCCGTTTTGCGGAGCTTCTGCGTGCCTCCGGTCTGCCGAAGCCGACCTTCGCCCGTATACTTCGAACATTGATTGCCTATGGTCTGGTGCGGCAGGACGAGGCGCGCGGCACGTATGTTCTTGGACAGCGGTTCCTCGAGATGTCGCACAAGGTCTGGGAAAGTTTTGATCTGGTGTCTGCGGCAACGCCTGAGCTCGAGCGGCTGGCCGCAGAGCTCGGCGAAACCGTGGCTTTGTGTCGGCTTGACGGCGTCATGGCCCTTTATCTGGCGGAACGCTCGCCAAATGGACTGTCCGTACGCGTCGAGGTTGGCCGTCGTGTTCCATTGCACTGCACGGCACCCGGCAAGGCGCTGCTCGCCTTTCAGGACCCTGCAGTCGGCCGCTCCCTGGTGGACCGCCTGACACTTGACCTGCAGACAGCCCAGACAATTACGACCATCGAAGCGTTGCAGGCCGATCTGACGCTGACCCGGGCGCGTGGCTATTCGATCTCCTATGAGGAGCATCTACCCGGCGTGAATTCGGTCGCTGCACCCGTGATGGGACGCGACAACACGCCAATAGGTGTTCTCGTGGCGCTCGGGCCGTCCTCCCGTCTGGAGGCGTCCAATATTCACCCGGCTGGACGGGAATTGATTGCTGCCGCTCGGCGCATCACCGGTGCTGCGGGTGCAGTTGCCATCAGTTCTCGCCCGCGTCCGCGCTCTGCTGTCAGCCGCCCAACCGCCGATTTGAGCTGCATCTTGCCATGGGGCGCGCAACTGGGTGAAAGCCCTGTCTGGCATGAGGCGGAAAATGCCCTTTATTGGGTGGATATCCTGCACCCGGCCGTCCATCGTTTCGATCCATCGACCGGCCGCAACGAGACCTGCGAAACCGGTAAACTGGTCAGCGCCGTGATCCCCGTGACGGGTGAACGCCTGCTTGTCGCCTCTCAGGACGGGTTGGAGTGGCTCGATTTTGCCTCGGGCCGACTGGCGCCGTTCGTCAGTCCGGAGGCTTCCATTGCCGATAACCGCCTGAATGACGCCAAATGTGGTCCGGATGGTGCGATCTGGGTTGGCTCAATGCGTATCGACGCATCCAAGCCGACCGGTGCGCTCTATCGCATCAATGCAGCAGGCGAATTCGAACGTAAGGAGGGCGGCATTATCGTCTCCAACGGTCTCGGCTGGAGCCCAGATGGTCGCACCTTCTATTTCGTTGACACCGTTCCGGGCCTGATCCACGCCTATGATTGCGATCCACAGACCGGTGCGCTGTCTTCGCATCGTGAATTTGCCCGTATTTCCGTTGCCGATGGACGACCCGACGGTCTCGCCGTCGACGCAGAAGGTGGCGTATGGTGCGCAATCTGGGACGGCTGGTGCGTGCGTCGTTATCTGCCGAACGGCAAGCTGGATCAGGTCATAGAGTTGCCGGTGCCGCGACCGACCAGTGTCGCCTTTGGTGGTCCGGATCTCTCTACACTGTTCATCACCAGCGCCCGGACACGCCTGCCGGCGTCAACGCTTGCGGATGCGCCACTTTCCGGCGGTCTGTTTTCCTGTCGTCCCGGTGTGTCCGGAGCACGTATTTCACTGTTTGAAGGATAAGCGATGCGCCTCGAAACTGTTTTCGGCCTCAAGGGTCGTACGGCGCTGGTTACCGGTTCCAGTCGCGGTATTGGTGCTGCGATCGCCGAGGGGCTGGCTGGGGCCGGCGCCCATGTCATCCTGCATGGCATGAAAACCGGCGGTGCGGCGACGGTCCGGCAGCGTATCATCGACAATGGCGGTACTGCGGACGAACTGGTGAGTGACCTATCAGAGCCGGGAGCCGGCCGCAGTCTGATTGAAAGTGCCGAGGCGATCGCGCCTGTCGATATTCTCGTCATCAACGCGAGCGCCCAGATTAATGCAGTGCTTGAGGATCTCACACCGGAAGATCTCTCATTTCAGCTTACCGTTAATCTGGGTTCCACTGTGGACATGTTGCAATCTGCCCTGCCACGCATGGCGGCGCGAAGGTGGGGCAGGGTGGTGTCGATCGGCTCCATCAACCAGCTTCGGCCTAAGGGCATTGTCACCGCCTATGCCGCTACCAAGGCCGCCCAGCATAACATCATACAGAGCCAGGCCCGTGACTATGCCAAGGACAATGTTCTCCTCAACACGCTCGCGCCCGGCCTGGTCGACACTGACCGCAATGCCGGTCGGCGTGATGCCGATCCGGAAGCCTGGGCAGACTATGTGCGAACGCTCAATTGGATGGGGCGTGCAGGCCAGCCGGAAGAGATGGTCGGAGCCGCCATCTTTCTCTCGTCGCAAGCCTGCAGTTTCATGACCGGTGAAAGCATATTTCTGACCGGTGGTTACTGAGTACGCCAGAGATCGCCTCTTCGAGGCGTGATCGTCCTCTCGGCCAGTCCGATCAGGTATCGGTGCGAACCCAGACGCTCACGCTACCCCCCTCGACCGGGAAAGCTGCTTTGCCGTCGTCACCCACTGTTATCTCGTCATCGCGATGTCCCAGGAAATCACGGAAAGTCTTTCCGGCGAAGTCTGCTCCGAGGTCGGCCGATTTTTCACCTGCGGCACCATTCGAAAGAACAACGACGCAGCCCGGTTGCTCGGCCGTGCCGTGGCGGATGAAGCCAATGCAGGTTGGATCATCGAAGACATCGGTCTGGGCGCCATGTGCAAAGCGGCTGCGTGCCTCAATCAGTTTCGGCAAACTATCGATCACCGGCATTTCGATGTCGTGCTCGTTGCCGTCGTCTCCGAAGTCCCGATAGGATGCGCCGTAGAGGTCGGGGTAAAAGACACACGGCACACCCTGCTCACGCAGCAAAATCAGCGCGTAAGCGAGAGGTTTGAACCAGGGTTCGACAGAGGCCTCCAGTGATTGCAACGGCTGAGTATCGTGATTGTCTACCAGTGTGACGGCATGGCCGGGCATTGAGGCAACGAGTGAACCATCAAAGATCGTGCGCATGTCGAAGTCCGCCCCCTGCTTTGAGGCGTCGTGGAAATTGTAGTGAAGGGCTACGTCAAAGAGCATCAACTGCTTGTCGACCAGTTCCAGATAGGAGCCGAGTGCTGCCATATCGGGGTGCCAGTATTCAGCGACGACGAAGAGTTCAGGGTCGATGTTCTCCCGCATGTGTCCGACCCAGTCGCGAAAGAACCAGGCGGGGATGTGCTTTGCGGCATCGAGACGAAATCCACCCACGGGAACCTGTTCACTCAGCCACCGGCCCCAATATTTGAGTTCCTCGTAAACGGCGTTGTTACGAAACTCGACATCGGCACCCATCAGATAATCGAAGTTGCCGAGTTCTTCGTCCACTTCCTCGTTCCACTGCCCGTCGCCATACTCATTGACAAGCTTGAAAACGCCGCTCTCGTCTGGCTGTTCGATGACATCCACACCACTGAAACATTGCTTGTCCCAGATGAATTTCGAGTGTTGCCCCTTCCGTCCAGGAAACGTGAAACGCGTATAGGCAAGCGCCTTGAATTCTTGATCGTCGATCTCAGTCCGGTCTTCGGCATTGACGCGTCGAACCTTGACGCTTTCCTTTTCGTCAGCGCCCATCTTGTGATTGAAAACGACATCGTGGAGGACGCGAAGGCCGCTCGTGTGAAGCGAACGGCAGGCTTTTTCAAAGGATGACCGATCGCCGTATTTTGTTGCGACTGCGCCCTTTTGATCGAATTCACCGAGATCGAAGAGATCGTAGGTATCATAACCGACAGAGGAGACGCCGCTCGCACCCTTGTAGGCGGGTGGCAACCAGACATCGGTTATTCCAAGGTTCGCCAGATCATCCGCTCGCTCTGCAACCTCCTTCCAAAGTTTTCCGTCTGCTGGCGTGTACCAATGGAAGAATTGCAGAAGAGTGCGTGGCGACATCGGCTACCCCTGTTGATGATGGCGCCTATTAACGGTCGCAGGCGCAATTGGTTTCGTGCCGGCGTCGTGTGCCCTCGAGATAGTTTGCGCAATACGGCGGCCACGTGTCTGTCCGGTTTCGCGGTGGCGTCGGAACGAACACGCAGACGTGTTCGTTTATCAACGCCAACAACAAGGGAACACGGTTATGGAAACACTCGCAGAATTATTCGAACACACCCTCAAGGACGTTTACTACGCCGAAAACGCTATCGTTAAAGCGCTACCCAAGGTTTCGAAAGCAGTTAAGAACGCGGAATTCAGGAAAGCAATTGACCACCATCTTGACGAGACCAAAGGCCAGATCAAGACACTCGACAAGGTCTTCAAGACAATTGGCGTGAAACCCGAAGCCGTCAAATGCGATGCCACCGATGGCTTGATAAAAGAAGCCGAAGGTCTGATCGATGAGGGTAAAGGCGTTGCGCTTGACGCGGGTCTTCTGGCTGCCTGTCAGGCGGTCGAGCATTATGAGATCGCGCGCTATGGCTCACTTCGGGAGTGGGCAAAAGTCCTTGGTAACGAAGAGGCGCACGTTTTCTTGAGCGAAATTCTCGATCAGGAAAAGGCTGCCAACAGCAAGATGACCAATCTCGCCGTAACTGCGATCAACAAGTGAGTTGCATATTGATCCTGGAGTCCGGGGTGCCACCGCATGCGCCCCGGCATCTCATTTTGCAATCCGTGGATCGAAGGGCCGTTTGCGTATTTTATGCGCAGAACGCGTTTACATCTGTGCAGGAATGACTAGGCTGGTGACATCATTTTGAGCAGATCGGTCGATCTTTCGCAGACAAGTGGCTGGAGAGAGTTATGAGTTCAGCTACGCCGAAACTGGACAGTTGCGGCGCCGAGCCCATCCATATACCCGGTGCGATCCAACAGCATGGTGCACTCCTGGTGCTTTCTGCACGCAGTTTCAGCATTGTGCAGGCAAGCGATAATCTGACGGATTATGTGGACGTTCGAGCAATCGTCGGCAGCGTAGCCAAAGCTTCGGTTTTTCCCTTCCTCGATGCCTTATCCGATTGGTATTCGAGTGACGAGAGCAATTTTCGATATGTCTGGACCGACGAAAACCTTGATGTTGCAGCCCATCGATCTGCCGGTTTCATCGTTGTTGAGTTTGAAAAAACGAGGCAGAGCGAACCGGCTGAAACCTTGATGGCTGAGCTGACAAGGTTCGCTCAATATCTGAATGGCGTACCGGCGTTGAACGATGCATTGTCACGTGCAGCCGAGCTGGTGTCTGCAATAAGCGGATATGATCGCACTCTGATTTATGAGTTTGGAGGGGACTGGAGCGGTCACGTTGTGGCCGAAGCGGGAAATGGCGCTCTACCGTCTTATTTCGGGCTGCGTTTTCCGGCCGGCGATATCCCGCCACAAGCCAGGCAGCTTTACACGATCAATCGCCTTCGCATGATCCCGGATGTCGACTACGCGCCTGTCCCGATCAGCCCGGCCATCAATTCGGAAACAGGAACGGTCCTCGATATGAGCTTTGCGCAATTGCGCAGCGTATCGCCAATCCATCTGGAATATATGCGCAATATGGGTACGGCAGCATCGATGTCCGTTTCCATTATCATCAACGGTCGATTGTGGGGACTGATCGCCTGCCACAATGCAGCATCTCATTATGTCTCCCTGGCGGTTCGCGAAGCGTGCGATTTCGTGGCGCAGCTTCTGTCAATGCGGATCGCAATGGAGCGCAGTGCCAAGGAGGCCTCGCGGCGGGTAGAGCTTAGTATTGTTCAAGGTCGCCTTTTAAGTCGGATGGCGGCAGCACAGAGATGGGCTGACGGGCTCCTTCCAGATGACGGCAACAATGATCTGTTGAAACAGGTTGGAGCCGACGGCGCGGCGTTGATCGTTGGCGACGAGTGTCATCTTGTCGGCCATACCCCGTTGAGGCAGGATGTCGAGGCGCTTGCCGAATGGCTTGGCGAGCAGGACATTACCGATGTGTTTGCAACGGAAAGCCTCGTCGGAGTTTATGTTGATGCTGAAGCCTATTCTTCTGTTGCGAGTGGAGCAATTGCCACCCGTCTCTCCGAACTACACGATAGTTGGTTGATCTGGTTTCGTCCGGAAGTCATCAAAACTGTTCAATGGGGAGGCAATCCCCATAAGACCGTGCAGGAGAGTGGCCGCATCCATCCACGAAAATCCTTCGAAATCTGGAAGGAACAGGTTCGCAACACCGCCCACTCGTGGTCCGAAGCCGAAATCGCAGCCGCGCGGGACCTTCGCAGCGCGATCATTGGTATCGTTCTGCGTAAAGCCGAAGAAATGGCTGATCTGACAAGGGAATTGCAGCGAACCAACAAAGAGCTCGAAGCTTTTTCCTATTCTGTTTCACACGATTTACGGGCGCCTTTCCGGCACATCGTTGGTTTTGCGCAGTTGTTACGTGAGCGCAGCAACGCCTTGGACGAGAAGTCTCTGCATTATTTGCAGATGATTTCCGAGGCAGCCCTCAGTGCGGGGCGACTGGTGGATGACCTGCTAAACTTTTCGCAGCTTGGACGCACTCAGATCAGTACGAAGCCGGTCGACATGCAGAAGCTGGTAAGCGAGGTGCGCCGCACGATTGCGCCAAGCGTGGCCGACCGTGATATCGAGTGGCAGATCGGTGAATTGCCGGTCACGCTTGGCGATCCGACCCTGCTCCGGCAGGTCTGGTACAATCTCATCGACAACGCCATCAAATATTCACGTCGCGAGCCAGTTTCGGTTGTCCGCATTTCGGCGGTTGAAACCGAAAGCACTGTGACCTATTCGGTGAAAGACAATGGCGTCGGCTTCGATATGGCCTATTCCGGAAAGCTCTTCGGTGTCTTTCAAAGGCTCCAGCGCGTTGAGGATTTTGAGGGCACCGGCATCGGGCTTGCGCTGGTACGGCGGATCGTGGAACGTCATCGCGGCTCGGTCGGCGCAGAGGGAACTCTCGGGGAAGGAGCGACGTTCTCCTTCACATTGCCGATCGCGAAAATTGAAGAGGAAGACATTGCCTGAACTCAGACCTATTTTGCTTGTCGAGGATAATCCGCGCGATCTCGAACTGACGCTGACCGCGCTTGAAAAATGCCAATTGGCAAACGAGGTTGTGGTCGCCCGTGACGGGGCAGAAGCGCTTGATTATCTCAATCTCACAGGTGCCCATCACAATCGGCCTGCTGGTGACCCTGCTGTCGTGCTTCTCGATCTCAAATTACCGAAAGTGGACGGTCTTGAAGTTCTGCAGTCGGTCAAAGGCAGCGATCAGCTACGGCACATTCCTGTCGTGATGTTGACTTCTTCTCGCGAAGAGCAAGATCTCGTGAAAAGCTACGAGTTGGGCGTCAATGCGTTTGTCGTCAAACCGGTTGAGTTCAATCAATTCTTCAAGGCTATTCAGGATCTTGGTGTCTTCTGGGCTCTCTTGAACGAACCGCCGCCGGGTGCTCGCCGTAATGATGGATGAACGGATGTTGCCGAACGGCGCTTGTGAGCTTCTTATGCTTGAAGACAGTTCCGTCGATGCAGAACTGATTGAAGAGCAGCTTTCACGCATTTCTCCGCGGCCTGTGATTACCCGCGCCGTGGGAAAAGCGTCTTTCATCGAGGCGCTGGAAACAAGGCGCTTCGATATTATCCTGGCCGATTTTTCCCTGCCGGATTTCGATGGCATGGCAGCACTCGATCTTGCGTCGCAAATGATGCCTGACGTGCCCTTTATTTTCGTATCGGGCGTTTTGGGGGAAGATGCCGCGATCGAGGCGTTTCGCAGAGGTGCCACCGATTACGTTCTCAAACAGAGACTGGTCCGACTGTCATCTGCTGTCGAACGTGCCCTAGCGGAAGCCCGCGAGCGGCAGGAGAGGAAACGGGCCGAGTTGCACAAGGAGCTGCTCGTTCGCGAGCTTAGCCACCGCGTCAAAAATACCATGGCGATGGTGATTTCCATTATCCGTAGGACTGCAAAGGGCAGCACCTCAATTGAGGACTACCAAGCAAGGCTAGTCTCCAGGGTCAGTGCACTTGCGGGAAGCCATGCGCTGCTGTTTCAAAGCAATTGGGGGGAGACTGATCTCGGCGACGTGGTGCGCCGGGCGATCGAACCTCATAATACCTTTGCCAGCAGGGTTCATCTGGATGGTCCCGATGGGGTCTATGTCCCCCCCAAATCGGCTTTGTCACTCGGTATGATCCTGCATGAACTGGTAACAAACGCTCAGAAATACGGCTCGCTCTCCGGCGCCCAGGGAAAGGTCGATGTGACCTGGGAAAAAGTCGGCAAGGCCGACGACGCACGCGTTGCGCTTCGGTGGTGCGAGAGCGGCGGACCGCCCGTCAGTGCGCCGCAAGATGCTGGTTTCGGGACGACGTTGATAACACAGGGCGCCGAATACGAGCTCCATGCGGAAAGTGAAATTCTCTATGAAAACACCGGTCTAAAGTACCGTGTCGTTTTTCCGTTGAACTGATGGGCGCATAAAGCGCCCATTGTTCAGATGCGCATAGAGGTTTTGGGGTTAACTGGCCAAAGCAAACTCGCGTGCCAGAACGCCGGAAAGATTTGTGAAGTCGCATGGCTTGGATACGATTGTCAGGCCACCCAGTTGGGAGCGTACGCCGGGAATTTCTGCGTAACCGCTGCAGACAACAAAGGGAATGTTTGCGGCTTTCAACTCATCGATCACCGGAAACGACATCTCACCTCGCAGATTGAGGTCAATGACGGCGCCGTCCAGATCCATTTTGTTGATTTGTTCGAGTGCAGCCGCAATGTGCGAGACAGGACCGACGACGGTCACACCCAGATCCGAGAGAAAATCCTCCATGTCCATCGCCAGAAGGGCATCGTCCTCCAGAACAAGGATTTGTTTTCCTTGAAAGTCATACGTCATAAGTCACCACGTCGCGTATCAATAAAATCATTTTGAAGCTGGCAATGTATCCGCTTTACCAACTGTGCTGAACGCACGTTGGCCCAACTGGTTCCAACCTAAAGCAGAAAGAAATCATTCGCTTCGGCGCACGCCATACTCTAGTTTGCGCACTCATTAGCTGCCTACCGGGAATATTGGTACTGTGATTAGTTTTTCGCCGTTTGCTCAGCGAAGCCTGCTGATGCTGGCTGTGGGTGTCGCAATCTTGACTGGCATGGTGGCCATGTCCCTGTGGCTGGTTCAGGTCAATAACCAGTACTCCCAGGACACCGCTGAGCTAAGGCGCGTGCGCGCGGCGATTCTCGACACTCTGACTGCGATGCAGGACATCGAAACCGGGCAGAGAGGATATTTGCTGACAAACAACGTCGATTATCTCGGACCTTATGAAGAAGCGTTGAGCCGTTTGCCTCAGCGCCAGTCGCGCTTGCTGGATCTTTTGAAAGACCGCACAGAGTACCAACAGGATCTTTCGAACCTCGACGCTGCCATCAAAAACAAGCTTGCGGAAACACGCGAAACCATCGATCTGCAAAAAACCGGCCGTATGACGGAAGCCGTTGATGTCGTCCGTAACAATGACGGCAAGCGTTTCATGAACGAGATCAGAACGATACTGTCGGAGCTACAAACAAATACGGATGACCGACTGCGTGTCATCGTCGGTGATCAACTCAGCGCAGCCAATACGCTTCGTTGGGTTACAGTGGGTGGAGCTCTTGCGATCCTGGCTGTTGTTGGCGGCTCGATCTTTCTTGTGCTGACTTACATCCGCGCGCTGAACAGGTCGCGCGAGGACGTTGATGAACTCAATCGTCATCTGGAGGAGCGTGTCGAGGAGAGGACACGCGATCTTCGGCGTGCAAACCAGGAAATCCAGCGTTTCGCCTATATTGTTACCCACGATTTGCGTGCTCCGCTCGTCAACATCATGGGCTTCCTCTCTGAGTTCGACACGTCGCTGAAACCGGTGAGCGCATATGTTCTTGCCGACGGTAAACCGCCGACTGCCGAGGTCGTCCGTGAAGCCAGGCTCGCGATTGAAGAGGAACTGCCCGAAGCCATTGGCTTCATCCGGTCTTCAACGCGCAAGATGGATCAGTTGATCAACGCTATCTTGAAGATCTCCCGCGATGGACAGAGAAAACTGCAACCGGAAAAGGTCGACATAGAGACGTTGCTCACCTCCTTGTCGGAGACGGTACGTCACCAGATCACGGCCAATGACGGTGAGATCAGTGTTGAGACGCCAAAGCTCACGGTCTTCACAGATCGGATTTCGCTCGATCAGATACTCGGCAACCTTTTGGACAATGCCGTCAAATATCAGGCTCCGGAACGCCCTCTAAGACTGGTCACGCGCGCCTATCCCGCCGGTCGTGGTGCGATTTGCATTGAGGTGAGCGACAACGGTCGTGGCATTGGCGAGCAGGATCTGGAACGGGTCTTTGAGCTTTTCCGGCGTGCCGGCAGCCAGGATCAGCCTGGTGAAGGGATCGGGCTTGCACATGTTCGCTCGCTAATCAGAAATTTAGGAGGTGACATTAGGGTGGCTTCTGAGCTCGGCAAGGGGAGTACATTTACGCTGCTGCTGCCGAGCGACCTCAGAAGAGTCACGAAAGAAGGCGAACAATGAAGGCTACCGGTCAAGAAGTCACGATTGTGATGATCGAAGACGACGAAGGACATGCGCGTCTGATCGAAAAGAACGTGCGTCGTGCAGGCGTCAATAACGAGATCGTGCCGTTTACGCTCGGCGCAAAGGCACTCGATTACATCCTGGGCGAAAATCGGGATGGCCTTGTCAGCAAAGACCGCTATCTGCTCGTGCTGCTCGACCTCAATCTCCCTGATATGTCCGGCATTCGCATTCTGGAGCAGATCAAGAGCAACGAACACACACGCCGGCTGCCGGTCGTCGTGCTGACCACAACGGACGACGAAACCGAGATTCAGAAGTGTTATGACCTCGGTGCGAATGTATATATTACGAAGCCCGTTGATTATGAGGGCTTTGCCAGTGCAATTAAGAATCTTGGGCTGTTTTTCTCCGTGATTCAGATACCGTGAAGGCATGACAATTTTGCGCGTTTTGTATGTAGATGACGACCCAGCTCTTGTGCGGCTTTCGAGCCGTGTTCTGGGACGTCATGGGATGGACGTCATACATGCCGCTTCCGTGGCTTCGGGGCTCGAATTCTTTGAACGCGAGCCGTTCGATGTCGTCGTTCTCGATCACTATTTCCAGACGACGACCGGTATGGAGTTTCTCGCCGCAATCCGCTCGCACTCGGCGCGCGCACCCGTTCTTTATGTCACGGGATCAAATGAGGCGCAGATTGCCATCGATGCCCTCAAGGCCGGGGCCGCCGACTATGTTATCAAAAATGTCGGCGACGATTTTTTCCCGCTTCTGGTCACTGCAATCAATCAGGCGCTGGAAAACCATCGTCTGCGACAGACGAAAGATGAAGCGGATCGCCTGCTCGTGAAGGCAAAAGAGCATGCGGAAATGATGGTCAAGGAGATGAACCATCGCGTCGCAAACAGCCTCTCGCTGGTGTCGGCCATGATCCGCCTCCAGATCAACACGCTCAAGTCTCAGGAAGCTGAGACTGCGTTATTGGAAACGCAGAGCAGAATAGCGGCGATCGCCGGTGTGCACCGCAGCCTTTACAGCACCGCAAATATCGGCCTCGTTTCGCTTAATGCCTATCTGACGTCGATCATCAGCGATCTTTTCCAGGCCGTACCGGGCTCTTCAGCGGTTACGGTCGAAACGTCGCTCTGTGACGTCAGTCTCAAGGCGGACCATGCCGTCGCACTCGGCGTCATCATCACCGAGTTGCTGACGAATGCGCTGAAATATGCCTATCCCGACCAGGCGGGAACGGTTCGCGTCCAGCTTTCCGAGGATAACCGGCAGTTCGTTCTTGTCGTCGAGGACGACGGAATCGGTTCAAAACCCGGCGCGTCGCCACGTGGCACGGGTCTTGGAACAAAACTGATCATGGCCATGGCGCAAAATATCAATGCGCGGGTCGAGCAGACACATACGCACCCTGAACTCGGCAAGGGGACACGCTACACGATGACGTGGAGCGACGAGCAGTAGGTCTCAGATCGATTGTAAATGCTCTAAACGCTTACAGAAACGGCTGAGCGTTTCCCAGTTCTTACCGGGGGCACATCCGCAGTTGATACACTCCGGATGGGTACCTCTATAGTCATCACCGCAGGGATTTTGAGCGGTGCTCCAGGGTATTTGCGCGACTGAAGGATGGTTTTCCGTCAGCGCGGATGTGTTTCATCGAGTTGGCCGCCGAAGGTAAGTGTTCATTCACATACTTAAATGAAACGTCCATCAGGAGTTGATTAAGTAGAATTCTGGACTAGTATGACGGGAGTTTTTTGAAGGCAATGCAGCATACGCAGTAGGTTCCACTCTCATTTGAGCGCAGGAATTTCATGAGTTATTTGCAAGGTATCTTTCAGCAATCCCCTGAAATCGCTTTATTTTTGGCTTTGGCCGGCGGTTACTGGATCGGGAAATTCCAGTTCGGAAAATTCTCCCTTGGCGGTGTCGCCGGTTCCCTCCTCGTTGCAGTCGCAATCAGTCAGATCGGCATCACGATCGACAATGGCATCAAGGCTGTGCTGTTTGCACTCTTCATCTATGCCGTTGGTTTTGAAAGCGGCCCGCAGTTCTTCCGTTCGCTCGGACGGAAATCCATTCGCGAGATCATCATGGCGGCGGTCATGGCCGTCAGCGGGCTTGTCACGGTCGTCGTGCTGGCCAAGATGTTCTCTCTCGACAAAGGCCTGGCTGCGGGCATTGCGTCCGGCAGCCTCACCCAGTCGGCCATCATCGGCACGGCAAGTTCGGCGATAGGAAAGCTGGGTTTGCCGGCGGACCAGACGCAAGCCCTGCAAGCCAACGTCGCCGTCGGTTATGCCGTGACCTACATTTTCGGCTCGTTTGGCGCGATCCTGGTGTGCGTCAATATTCTTCCCTGGTTCATGCGCCGCGGAATACGTGACGATGCCGTGAAGGCGCAGGCCGAAATGCTGGCTGGTGCGCAGGTCTACGGCCCCGGAGAGAGCGCCGCTTTGCCCGAACTCGTCGGTCGATTGTTTGAGGTGCAGGCGGCTGCCGGGCGTACGGTTGCGGATATTGAGGCGCAGGCTTCTGCAGGTCCTGTTGCCATCGAAAAAATCAAACGCAACGGCAAGATTCTTGGTTTCAATCCGGAATTTGCCCTGGAGCGAGGCGACATCTTGCTCGTCGTCGGACGCCGCTCCGGGGTGATCGGTCTTGACGAGGCGATTGGTCCCGAACTGGAAACTTCCGACGGTATGGAAATGGTGGTCGCGACACGTGACGTTGTCGTCACCGCTTCTGAATTTGCCGGACAGACCGTTTCGCAAATTGTTGAAGCAACGCGCGACTTGCGGCACGGCGTCTTTGTCCTTTCGCTGAAACGTGGCGGCAACGCTGTGACACTTGGTGCCGACACGCGCATTGAATCTGGCGACGTCGTCACTGTTTACGGTTTGCAGGAAGACCTCCAGCGTATTGCCAAACGTGTCGGCCCGGTTCTTGTGCCAAGCGACAAGACCGATTTCGTTTTCCACGGTTTCGGCATTGTCGTGGGCTTGCTGGTCGGCCTTCTGGTTCTGCGCATCGGTTCCATTCCCTTGACGCTTGGCAGTGGTGGCGGTGCGCTTCTCGCAGGCCTCGCTTTTGGGTGGTATCGCAGCCGCAACATGACGCTTGGTAATATGCCAACAGGGGCATCGACGCTTTTGCGCGATCTCGGTCTGGCCGGGTTTGTTGCGGTGGTCGGATTGCAGTCTGGGCAACAGGCCGTCCATACGATCATGGACAGTGGTCTCTCAATCTTCCTCGTCGGTGTCGCCGTCACCATCATTCCGATGTTGATCACCATGGCAGTCGGCCGATACCTGTTGCATTACGACAATGTTGCAATCTTTGCCGGAGCGCTTTCCGGGTCGCGCAGCGCCAATCCTGCTTTCGGTGAGGTGCTTGATAAGGCCGGAAACTCCGTTCCAACAACGCCTTTTGCCATCACTTACGCTCTTGCCAACGTGTTCCTCACCCTGTTGGGGCCGCTCGTCGTCGCCCTCGTCTGACCCAAAGCCATAAGCTTTCGAAGGATACATCATGACTGATTATAGCCAGTACGCGAAGTTGAGCCCGTTTGAGCTGAAGGATGAACTGATCAAGCTGGCGTCCGGTCGGAAAAACGGAACAATGCTGAATGCCGGGCGTGGTAACCCGAACTTTATGGCGACGCTGCCCCGTCGCGCCTTCTTTCGGCTTGGCCTGTTTGCCGCCGCAGAGTCGGAACTTTCCTTTTCCTACATGCAGGAGGGCATTGGCGGTTTGCCCCAGATCGAAGGGATAGAGGCGCGCTTCGAGCGGTTCACCAGTGATCATCGCGATCAGGAGGGCGTCGCCTTTTTGCGCCGAGCCCTTTCCTATGTCCGAGATCAGTTGGGTCTTTCCGCTTCCCAGTTTCTGCATGAAATGGTCGAAGGCATCCTCGGATGCAACTATCCTGTTCCGCCCCGGATGCTCAGGGTCAGCGAAGAGATCGTTCGGCAATATCTTGTCAAGGAGATGATCGGCGGCTTCATGCCTGCCGGTGATGTCGATGTCTTTGCAGTGGAAGGCGGCACGGCCGCCATGACCTATATCTTCAATACGATGAAACAGAATGGTCTGGTGGCACGTGGCGACAAGGTCGCCATCGGTCTGCCTGTCTTCACGCCTTACATCGAGATCCCCCAGCTCGATGAGTACGGTTTGACGCAAGTGGCGATCAACGCGGACCCGGCATCCGGTTGGCAGTACCCGGACTCCGAGCTGGAAAAATTGAAAGATCCTGCGATCAAGGTGTTCTTCTGCATCAATCCAAGCAATCCGCCTTCTGTAAAACTCGATGATCGGAGCTTGAAGAAGATCGCGGATATCGTCGCCAACGATCGCCCCGACCTCATAATCCTCACTGATGATGTTTACGGCACTTTTGCCGACGAGTTTCAGTCGCTGTTCGCCCGATGCCCCAACAACACCATCCTTGTCTATTCCTTCTCGAAATACTTTGGAGCAACCGGCTGGCGTCTCGGTACGATTGCGACCCACCGGGATAACGTCCTGGATCGCAAGATTGCAGACCTGCCGGAAAAGGCAAAGGAGGCACTCGATCGTCGTTACAGCTCGATTGTGACGGATGTCAGCACGCTCAAGTTTATCGATCGGCTTGTCGCCGACAGCCGCACCGTTGCCCTTAACCACACGGCTGGCTTGTCGACCCCGCAGCAGGTGCAGATGGTGCTGTTTTCCCTGTTCGCTTTGATGGACGAGCACGACATGTACAAGGCGTCGCTCAAGAAGATCATTCGCCGCCGCGAAGCTGCGCTTTATCGTGAGTTGGGCATCGAGCTCGTGAAGGACCCGAACGAGGTCGATTATTATACCCTGCTTGATCTGGAGGAGATTTCGCAAAAACTCTACGGCGCGGAATTTGCCGCCTGGGTCAAAAGCGCCTTCACCGCCAACGAGCTATTGTTTCGTATCGCTGACGAAACGGGTATCGTGCTGTTGCCCGGCCGCGGTTTTGGTGCACAACACCCCTCAGGCCGTGCCTCTCTCGCCAACCTCAATGAATATGAATACGCCGCCATCGGTCGAGCGTTACGCGGTTTGGCTGACGAATATTATCGGCAGTTTAGCAACGGGAATTGACGATCGACAACGATTTTCCCGTTCAGGTCTGTCACTTTAGTCCAACGAAGCGGGTGTAGAAAATGATGTCGGCTTAGATCGGTCGGCATGTTCATTCCTATACATCGCTCAAGCCGCCAGGAGGTTGCATGGAAGCCAAGGACATCATGTCGACGGATATTGCGACAATTTCGGTCGACGGCAGTATCCGTCACGCGATCGATATCATGGCAACCAAGAAAATATCCGGCTTGCCGGTGGTCACCGGGGAGGGCGAGGTTGTCGGAATGCTAACAGAAGGCGATCTGATGCGGCGAGCCGAATTGGGCGGTGGTCGCGGAACCGACCCTTCTTTACCTGTCGATTTTCAGCTCTATGTTCAAGGAAATAGCTGGCGTGTTCGCGACCTAATGTCCGACAGCCTGATCACTGTAAATGAAGAGACCCCTCTGGCGAGGGTTGCCGAAATCATGGCGACGATGGGCGTAAAACGCCTGCCCGTGATGAACGAACGCCGTATGGTTGGAATTGTCAGCCGCTCCGACGTCCTCAAATCAATGCTGCATGCACCGTTGGACAAGATTGCCCCTGGTGATGACGCGATCGCGATAGCGGCGGCGGCTCGTCTTTCAGCCGATCTTGGTATTCCCAGGCAGCAGGTTGCAGTTTCGGTGTCATCGGGAATCGTCACTGCAACCGGGACTGTGAAAAGCGACGTCGAGCGACGGGCGATCCGCGTCGTCGTCGAAAGCCTCGGTGGCGTGGAGGGATATCACGACCAGCTCTCTTTGGAAGGTGGAGCAAAATCGGCATAGCCCGATTTCGGGTCGACGGGAAATAGTGCTGTAAGGGAGTGATGGATGAACATGCAGGAGAAGACGATATCCGCGGCTTCCTCCATCAAATGGTATTCTGTCACTCCGGCTGCCGCGCTATCAGGCCTTGCGTCGACCGATGAGGGGTTGGCAAACGAGGACGTCGTCAAGCGGCGCAATGCCGTTGGTCGCAACGAATTGCCGTCGGCTCCCCCAACATCCGCCATCACCCGCTTTCTAAGGCAGTTCAACAACACCCTGATCTACTTCCTGATTGCCGCAGCCATTGCTGCGGCCTTCCTGAGCCATGTTGTCGACGCGATCGTGATAATCGCCGTTGTTATCGTTAGTGCCATCGTCGGATTTGTTGCGCTGGTCATTCTGCAACTGGCGATGACGTATCTGCCCGCTCTGCAAGCTTTCCTTGGCACAGAGGCCCTTTCTTTAAGCAATCTCATTGTGGTGGTGCTGGTCGGCGTCTTCCTGATGACCGTTCTAGAATTCGAGAAGGCAATCATGCGGAGGCTTGGGCTGCTGCGTCAGCAGATTTGATCGGATTTGTCCACGCCAAGGCATTGGCTGCCGTGTTTAAACTGGAGATGTATCGGAATGCTGGATCATAACGAACTGTCGCTCATCGACCGTTATTGGAGCGCTGCAAATTATCTTTCCGTCGGCCAGATCTATCTGATGGACAACCCGTTGCTGCGCGAACCGCTCAAACCGGAGCACATCAAGCCGCGCCTTCTCGGTCATTGGGGTACAACACCCGGTCTGAATTTCATTTATGTCCATCTCAATCGTATCATTCGTGAGAGAAATTCCGACGTCATCTATGTCTGCGGCCCCGGCCACGGTGGCCCAGGAATGGTTGCCAATACCTATCTCGAGGGCACCTATTCGGAGGTCTATCCTGATATAAGCGAGGATCAGGCGGGTCTCGCCAAGCTCTTCAAGCAGTTTTCCTTTCCGGGCGGAATTCCAAGCCACGTCGCACCAGAAACCCCGGGTTCCATTCACGAAGGTGGTGAACTTGGTTATGCGTTGGTGCACGCTTACGGTGCAGCACTTGATAATCCCGATCTCGTTGTCGCCTGCGTTGTGGGTGATGGCGAGGCCGAAACCGGCCCACTCGCGGCAAGCTGGTTGTCTAGCAAGTTCATCAACCCTGTCCGTGATGGCACCGTTCTGCCAATTCTCCATCTGAATGGATACAAGATTGCCAACCCGACCGTGCTTGGGCGTATGGATGATGGGGACGTGCGGTCGCTTTTCCTCGGTTACGGTTACGAGCCGATTTTCGTCGAAGGGTCTGACCCCGCTCTTATGCATCAGGCGATGGCGGCCGCATTTGACCGTTGCTTCGACATGATCGCCGAGATCAAGCAGGCGGCCGCTGCCGGAACATTGGCCGGCAGCCCGCGTTGGCCGATGATCATTCTGCGCAGCCCAAAAGGATGGACAGGGCCTGCTGAAGTCGACGGTAAAAAGGTTGAAGGTTTCTGGCGGGCACATCAGGTTCCGGTGTCGAATTGCCGGTCCGACGACGCGCACCGTAAAATTCTGCTCGACTGGCTGAAGCGCTATCGCCCTGATGATCTGTTCGACGAAAGCGGAAGGCTGAAGCCGGAACTGCGCGCCATCGCGCCCACTGGGCAGAAGCGTATGAGTGCGAACCCGCATGCAAACGGCGGTATTCTGCGGAAGGAACTCGTGCTTCCCACCATCGCCGATCATGCTGTTGCCGTTGATGTGGGTGAGCGGGGCGCCCTGATGGTGCAGACGACCGAGATTCTCGGCGGTTATCTTCGCGATGTCCTAGCCCTCAACGACAAGGATGCGAACTTCCGGATATTTGGTCCGGATGAAACGGAATCGAACAGACTGGGTGCCGTATTCGATAACACCGATCGTGTATGGATGGAAAAGATCGAACCCTACGACGTTCATCTGGCTCGTGATGGCCGGGTTATGGAGGTTCTCAGCGAGCATCTATGCCAGGGTTGGCTGGAAGGTTACCTGCTCACCGGGCGTCATGGCTTCTTCTCCTGCTATGAAGCTTTCATCCACATCGTCGATTCCATGTTCAACCAGCATGCCAAATGGTTGAAGGTGACCCGCGAGCTGGAATGGCGCAAGCCGATCTCGTCACTCAACTACCTGTTGACCTCCCACGTCTGGCGCCAGGATCACAATGGGTTCAGCCACCAGGACCCCGGGTTTGTCGACCTTGTCGCCAACAAGAAAGCGGATATCGTCCGTATTTATCTGCCTCCGGATGCCAACACGCTCCTTTGGGTCGGGCACCATATTCTCGGAACCTATGACCGGATCAATGTTGTCGTCGCCGGGAAACAGCCAGAACCACAATGGTTGACGATGAACGAGGCTGTCGCGCATTGCGAAGCAGGCATGGGGACGTGGGATTGGGCAGGCACCCATACGGGCATGCAGCCAGACGTCGTTATGGCCTGCGCTGGAGACGTTCCAACCATGGAGACAATGGCGGCGGTTATGTTGCTTCGTGAGGCGATCCCTGATTTGCGCGTCCGCGTGGTCAATGTCGTCGATCTCATGTGCCTGCAATCCAAGGAGCATCACCCGCATGGTTTTTCTGAAGCGGATTTCGATGCATTGTTCACAACGGATCGGCCGGTAATCTTTGCGTATCACGGCTACCCATATCTCATTCACAGGCTCACCTATAAACGGACGAACCACCGCAACATCCATGTCCGTGGCTTCATCGAGGAGGGGACAACAACGACACCGTTCGACATGACTGTGCTGAACCAGCTCGACCGTTTCCATCTCGCTCTCGAGGCAATTGCAAGGGTGCCAGGCCTGAAGGATACGGCTGCCCCAACGGTCGCCGTACTGGAAGCCAAAATCGCCCAGCACCATGCCTATGTCAGGGAGTATGGCGAGGACATGCCGGAGATCGTCAGCTGGAAATGGCAGTCACAATAGACCGAAACATCAGGTGCCGTCGTTCGGTCGGCAATCCCTCGTGTGGCTCTTCTCTCATTCGCCCTTGATCGGTTGCCGCGGCAAGTGTCGAGTGGCGCATCATTGCCTGACTGAAAGACGTAAAAGGGGTTATCGGATGATCGATATTCTGCTCGTTTTGAACACCGGTTCCTCCAGCCTGAAATTCGAGGTTTTCGGCTATGAAAATCTCGACAAACTGGCAAAGGGCAAGGTTGCAGGCATCGGAACGGATGCGAGGCTGACAGCAACAATCGAAACGACGGGCACGCATATCGATCGTTCTCTTGATGCCCATGACCATGTTGCCGCGATGGGCGCTTTGATGGATTTGATCGACCGTTTCGACGATGGTTGGCATATGGTCGCAGCAGTGCACCGTATCGTGCACGGTGGTCCATACCTTGTCGATCCGGTCATCGTGACACCGCAGGTCAGAAAGCAGCTGGAAGCGCTGGTGCCCTTGGCGCCTCTTCATCAGCCCTACAATTTGGCGGGCATTGATGCGTCCGACCGCCTGGCAGATGCACCGGATATTGCGTGTTTCGACACCGCGTTTCACACCGGCCAGAACGCGCTCTTCCGAACATTTGCCGTGGAGGAGGATCTGCGGAGCAAAGGTATCCGCCGGCATGGTTTCCATGGCATTTCCTATGACTGGATCTCCCGGGTGCTGGTGAAGGAGCATCCGGACCTCGCAAGCGGGAAGGTCGTTGTCGGGCATCTCGGTAATGGAGCAAGTCTTTGTGCGCTCTCGAACGGTAGGAGCATCGACACCACAATGGGGATGACCGCTCTCGATGGTTTGCCGATGGGCAGCCGCCCCGGCGCCATTGATGCCGGAGCGGTGACCTATATGCTGCGCGCACTTGGAATGCCGGTCGAGAAGGTCGAGGAGGCACTTTACGAACGCTCCGGTTTGAAGGGATTGTCGGGCGTCAGCAGCGACGTGAAAACGCTGATGGAAAGCGATGATCCGCAAGCGCAGTTCACACTCGACTATCTCGCACTCAAGGTCGCGCAATACACGGCGATGATGGCCGTTTCGATGGGCGGCATCGATGCGCTGGTCTTTACAGGTGGGGTCGGGGAAAATGCCACTTCTGTTCGCGATGCAGTTCTGGCCCGGCTTGCTTTTCTGCAGCCTTTCAAAACGCTCATCATCCCCGCAAACGAGGAAAGAATGATGGCGATTTATGCCAAGGAGCTGTTGGAGAAACGCCAGTCATAATCGCTAACCCCTTTGTCCTAACCCTGGGTCTCAAAGGCGGATTTTAGGTCGCCTGACCAGACGTCTCAGCATGTTGCGCTTTTTGTGGGACCGAAGAAGATCGATATCGCTGACCAGTTTGGCGCCGCCCTCGCGGCGCTCAAGGGTGATCTTTCGGCTGTGAAAAGCCTCGAGTTCGGCTCTGTGGGCGACGCTGAGGATGGTGGAATCGGGCAGCTCGTCGATCAGACGCTCCATGATCTTGTCCTGGCTCTTGTCATCGAGTGCCGAGGTTGCTTCGTCGAGTACGACGATATCGGGCCTGTGAAGCAGGAGACGTGCAAACGCCAGCCTCTGTTTCTCTCCGCCTGACAGCGTTTGGTCCCAGGGGGCATCTTCTTCGATCTTCTCCGCCAAGTGGCCAAGTCCAACCTTTTCGAGCGCTGTCTTGACCTCGTCGGGCGACCAGTCGTCCGATGCACCCGGGTAGGTGACGGCGCGCCCCAAAGTACCGAGCGGGATGTAGGGCCGTTGCGGCAACATGAAAAGGCGCTTGTCGGGATGCAGGTCGACACTACCGCCGCCCCACGGCCAGAGGCCAGCGATTGTCCGCACGAGCGTGCTCTTGCCTGACCCGGACTCCCCGGAAACCAGCACGCGCTCGCCTTGTTTAATCTCCACCTCCGTTTCCGTCAGCACAGCAGTGCCATCGTTCAGCGAGACCGAAAGATCGTTCAGGCTGAGGATTGCGTCGCCCTCAATCTTGCCGTGCTTGACGCGACCGACCGCATCACTTTTCTCAGTCTGCTCAAGGCCGTCGAGTGAAACCATGAGAGATGCGACGCGTCGTGCGCAGGCATTCCAGTCGGCGAGCCGCGGGTAATTGTCGACCAGCCACCCAAATGCGCCCTGGACGATCGCGAAGGCAGATGCAGCCTGCATCACTTGGCCCAGCGACATGCTGCCATCCAGAAATTTCGGCGCACAAAGCAGGACGGGAACGACAGGGGCAAAGAGGCTTGATACCTGCGACACCAGTGTCGTTCGCATATATTGCCGCGCCAGACGAGCCCATTGGTGCAAGGCTGCTGAAAACGTCTTGTTGAGGTCGTTGCGTTCTTCTTCCTCTCCCCCGAGCAAGGCAATGCTCTCGCCGTTTTCTCGTACACGCGTCAGCGTGTAGCGAAACTCCGCCTCAGCCTGGTTCTTGAGCTCCGAAATACGGACAAAATTTCGCCCGATGACAACCATCGATGTGGACGTGATCGTTGCGTACAGCAGGGCGGTGATAACAAGGAAACCGGGGACGGTGAAACTCGTTCCTGCAATCGTGAATGTCAGAGATCCGCCAATTGTCCAGAGAACAACGATGAATGTGGAGGCCGACAGAAAGGCGGAGGTAACACCGGCAACAAAGTCGACCGGTGCTTCCGTTGCGATGCGCAAATCCTCAGAGATGCGCGCCTCCGGATTTTTGTGGTCGCCACCGATCAGGTTCAATTGGTAATAGCGACCGTTGGCAAGCCAGCGGGCGATGATGTCCGTCGTCAGCCATTTGCGCCAGCGACGTTGTATGATCATGCGAAAGAACACCTGGATCACCACAAGCGACATGCTGCCGATCACCAATGGAATAAAGATCGCGCTAAGGAAATAAACCGTGCTGGCGTCGCGTTGTTCTATCGCGTCGAAAAGATTGCGGTTCCAGACGTTGATACCGTACTGGAAAACGACATTGGTGCAGAGGAGTGCAACCAAGCCAATCGAGCAGGGCCAGGCGAGCTTTGGGCCACGGCGGCTCCAGAAGCCACGGGCACTACGCCAGAAGCGCGACAACAGGTATTTTCTACGCGCCCGTTCGGCTTCTTCGGGCGTCAACTCTCGTTCTGTAACTGCGTCGTTCGGCGTCTGTGCGGCCTCGGTGTTCATTCTTTCGGTCAGCCTTTGGTATGAGCCTTGATGCCTGTCTGATCAGATCGTGACCTTTCGATTGTTCTCAACATCGGCCTTACTCCGCCTCGCCCTGTAACGCGATGCACCTGGTCATGCGATGCCCTTGCCACCTGTTACACCGTAGACTTCGCCGTTGATGAAGCTGGCGTCCTGCGAAGCAAGCAGAACATAAATCGGTGCCAGTTCGACAGGCTGACCGGGACGGCCAAAGTCGCTGTTTTCACCGAAGTGTTGAACCTTCTCCTCCGGCTGTCCACCGCTGGGCTGAAGGACAGTCCAGAATGGACCTGGAGCGACAACGTTGGCACGCACGCCCTTTTCAATGAGCTGCTTCGACAGCGCCTTGGTGTAAGCGACAATGCCAGCTTTGGTCGTTGCATAATCCAGCAGGATCGGGGAGGGCTCGTAGGCCTGGATGGAAGCAGTGGTAATCACGGAAGAGCCGGGTTTTAAGTAGGGCGTTGCCGCCTGCGCAATCCAGTGAAGCGCGTAAAGATTGGTCTTCATCGTCTGGTCGAAATCATCGGTCGACAGCGCACTGATATCGTCACGATACTGCTGCCTTGCTGCGTTGATAACGAGGATATCGAGGCCATCCAAATCGCTAACGGCCTTTTCGACCATCTCGCGACACCATGTTTCCTGCTTGATATCGCCTGGAAGAGCCACGCCAATTCGGCCTTCTGCCTTGATGAGTTCGATTACCCTTTCGGCGTCAGTCTCTTCTTCTTCAAGATAGGAGATGGCAACGTCGGCACCCTCGCGTGCAAAAGCAATGGCAACAGCACGGCCAATACCGGAATCGCCGCCGGTAATCAGTGCCTTTCGCCCTGTCAGTTTTCCCGACCCTTTGTAACTTGCTTCACCGTGATCAGGTAACGGCACCATGTTTTGTGCAAGTCCCGGCATCGTTTGAGGCTGGGACTGAAATGGCGGCGAGGGGTAAAGTTTGCGCGGGTCCTGGAGTGTCTGCCGGTCGGTCATCGTTGTTCTCCATAACAATTTGAATGGGAGCCGCGACCGAAACGTAGCTCACGGCGCGCAGGGATGTTCGGTTTGATATTTAACGTTCGCTTCGGCGCGTCGTTCCATGAACGGTTGTTTGCCGTGAATTTTAGCAGGGTGAAATCTTGACGGGCCATACTGGCTATTTGGGACTGAGGGGCTTCCGCCAGTCCGCCAGACATTGGAAATCTGAATACGCCTCGTAACAAATTTGGCGTTCGCGCGTTTGCACCGTGACAGGAACAACCTCAGCACGGGAGAGAGATGAATGACGGGCGCCGAATACCGGGAGAAATCTCGAAACGTGATATCTTCCGCCAACGGGAATTCTCTCAAGACGCTGATCTCGCCGCCCGCCACACACTTCGCTTTATGGAGCACCGAGCGTGGACTGTCGCCAATCGTCGCGACAGCGATCCATGAAGGACACAATATCCGTGCTGATATTCTCAGCTTCTACGCGATCGACCACGATGAGCGTCTTCGTGAAGAAGACCCGTACACGGAATACACGATCCGCGACGTGCCAAACCGTATCGTGTTCCATCGGTCCCGTTTCGAAGTGGATATCAATCGCAGCCGCGATGGTGCGGTCTATCTAACGCCGGAGCAGGCATGGGGTCTGAATGTCTGGACGGACGCCCTCTCACAGGATCAGATCGATACGTCCTTGCAAGTGCACGATGCCTATTATGAGATGTTGCTCAACTTTCTCCGTGGCGTCGAACACCAGTTCGGTCACTTTGTCGTACTTGATATCCATAGTTACAATCACCGTAGAGACGGTCCAGGCGCCGCACCGACACTGCAGTCAAAGGCGCCCGATATAAACATCGGAACCTTTTCCATGGATAGGGCGCGCTGGGCGCCAGTCGTCGATGCTCTCATCGACCACTTCCGATCCTTCGAAATCAACGGCAGGCCTGTTGATGTGCAGGAAAACGTGGCGTTCCAGGGAAAAGGCGAACAGACGCGATTTGTCCACGAACATTTTCCCCTGACCGGCTGTGCGATCGCCGTTGAGTTCAAGAAGTTCTTCATGGACGAATGGACCGGTGAACCGGACACAAGCGTGCTCTCACAGCTTCGCAACATCGTTGCAACGGCTGTTCCCGTGCTCGAGAAATCACTGGCGGGGCCCTCATGAAGCAGGTTTCATTAGAGAAACAGCGCGATGATGACTGGCTGGAGGATATTGTTTCATGTCTTTCCGCTGGCAAGTCTATTCGTCGAGATCTGCCTGGAGGTGGTCGTCTGCATATTGACCGCCCGCTACCATTCCTTTGTGTGCATATTGCCGAAGACGATGCAGAGCCAGTTGCCCGAGATATCGCCCGTGCCAACGCATCCTATCTGATTGCGCCGCATGCCGCGCCCGCAATGGTGGTTATCGAGGCAATCGCTGTCGTTCTTCGCAAACGTTTCGGCGCCTTCGTTCTCTTCGATATCGGAGAGCTGACGCAGGACAGATTCCTGACCGAGGATGCACCCTTTCTTCCGCCGTTTGAAATTGCCTTGTGGGCAAGCGCTGATATGGCGGACGCTGCGGAAATTTTCACCACTGTCGTCAGCGATAGCGAAGCGAAGTTTCGGACGCCTCGTGTGAAGAGAGCTGAGACCCCACCCTTAAGAGAGGACAAGGTGTTGGGGCGTGATTTGCATTGTTCGACGCTGGCTGTCCGGTTTGCCCCCGTCTACCGACAGCCGGGCAGCAATGAAATTTATCCCGAATTGCGTGAACAGCTCGTCTCGCTGCTGTTTGATGCGGGCTTGAGGACGATCTCACGTTTCATTGAAAGCCAGAAGGTTCTGACGCCCAAAACCCATAGGGCATTGGGGCGCAAGACATTCGTTGACACAGTGACGCGCGTTGATCGCAGCATCGATGAAGTGGCGTCGACGTTTGATTTTCTGTTGGCTGTGACGCCTATCAATGCCGAAGCGGCGTTTAACGCGTTCAAGTCCGATGGGCGGCATCCGAAATTCCTTTATCGCCCATTGGCGTTTCAGGTCGAAGCGACGAAGCGGAAGCTCTTTTCAATTTCCTTCGATCACCTTGAAGACCCGGTTCTCTACCAGCTTTACAGAGAGAAACAGCACGAACTCGATATTCAGCTTTCGCTGTTATCTTCTCGCGAGAAGCCACAATTTATCGAATTCGGACGTGCGCTTTACGGTCCCGTCGAGGCATCGCTGCTGGAAGAGGCAAAAACAATTCTCGCGCATTCGACTGATCCCGCGTCTGGCAACGACGACGATGACGGGTCGGAAGACAGAATTGCCGACTGTTTTCATGTCGAGCGGCGCGCCAGAACGATGATCGCCGCATACCATCGTCAATTGACAGAGTTCGAAGTCACGGTTGAACTGCGAGACGACCTGCCATCCGGCTTGATGGTATCAGGTCACCGCCTGCTGATCGCGCGTTCGACACTGATGGATAAACGCCGTGTCGAGCCTCTGCTGGCACATGAGATCGGCGTCCATCTTCTTACCTATTTCAACGGTTCCGTGCAGGGCCTGCGGCTGTTTCGCTCCGGGCTTGCTGGCTATGAAGGCATGCAGGAGGGGCTGGCGGTCTTCGCCGAGTACCTGGCCGGCGGCATGACGACGGCGCGTCTCAGACTGATCGCGGGTCGGGTCGTCGGGTGTGCCGCGATGCTTGAAGGCGCAACATTTTCCGAGACATATTCCCTTTTGGTTGACGACCATGATTTCACGCCGCGTGCGGCATTCAACCTGGTTCTTCGCCTTTATCGTGGCGGCGGCCTTGCCAAGGACGCGATATATCTCCGGGGGCTGCTTGCGTTGCTCCGGCACCTTCGGTCCGGAGGGGCGCTTGAACCATTCTGGATGGGCAAGATCGCGGCCTCGCATTTTGAGGTGATGCAGGAACTCGCGGATCGAGGGCTGCTGCGGATGCCAGCGGTCCGACCGCTTTACCTGGAAACGGACGAAGGGCGAGGCCGCTTGGCACATGCCAAACAAGGCTTGCGCCCGTTAGAAATGATTCAAAGGCAGGAGACGTGAATGCGGATTGCTTTTTTTGTGAACTCTATCGCGGACGAGACGGAATTTTACACGACCACGGCGCTTGCATTGGCTGCAATAGCGCACGGCCACGACGTCTGTTATCTGACGCCGGGCGATTTCGTGCTGCGGCCTGACGACAGCCTTATGGTGCGTGCGACCGTTGCCAAGGGCGGAAAATCGAAAAAGGCTGATGCGTTCGTTTCGGCCCTGCAGCATAAGGAGGCCGAGATACAGACGATCCCGGTCGAAGATATCGATGTTCTCTTCCTGCGCAACGATCCATCCCTTGATGCTGACGAGCGGCCTTGGGCGGCGCAAGCCGGCATTATTTTCGGCCGTCTTGCGGCGGAGCGGGGTGTGCTGACGGTGAATGATCCGGATGGTCTGGCTAGCGCTCAGAACAAGCTTTATTTTCAGGGCTTTCCGGAGGCCGTTCGTCCGACGACGCTCATCTCGAAAAGCATCGAAGAAATCCGCGCCTTTATCGACAAGCAGAAGCAGGGCGCTATTTTGAAGCCACTTCAGGGTTCGGGCGGCAAGAATGTATTCAAGATCAATTCGAGCAAGGAAGCCAATCTCAACCAGATTTTTGAGGCCGTAAGCGGTGAAGGTTACCTGATCGCTCAGGGGTACCTTCCCGATGCGACGGCCGGTGATATCCGCCTTTTCCTGATGAATGGTCGCCCGCTTCAACGGGATGGTGCTTATGCTGCCTTCCGCCGGGTTCCCGCCAAGGGAGAGGTGCGTTCGAATATGCACGTAGCGGGCACAGCGGCCGCCGTGGAGATCACGCCCAAGATACTTGCAGTTGCCGAGATGGTGCGGCCAAAGCTCATTCAGGACGGCATGTTTCTGGTCGGCCTGGATATCGTTGGCGATAAAATTCTTGAGATCAATGTTTTTACTCCCGGTGGCCTGCCGAACATTGCGGAATTGCACGGTGTCGACCTGTCGGTCGATGTGATCGCCTCTCTCGAGCAAAAGGTCGAGATGCGGAAAAACTATGGAGGACAGATCTCCAACCGGGCTTTGGCGACACTTTAGGCTGCAGAAACCTCCGGCAAGACGCGGAACTGAACGCGACTGGTGGAGTTACGTTAGTGTAGCCAACACGAGGAGAATTGAAAATGGATCATACCAATCATGTCCGTCTCACCGCACGCGAACTGACACCTTCTGTGTTACAGGGTGCCACCGTTTACGGTGCCGACGATCACAAGGTCGGTAAGGTTGACCACGTTCACGGTGCTGGCACTGCGAGTACCGCAATCATCGACGTGGGCGGTTTTTTAGGGATTGGTGCCAAGCCTGTAGCGGTCCCATTGGCGGATCTCGATTTCATGCGCGATGAGTCAGGAGATGTACACGCTCTGACAACGTGGACCAAGGATCAGCTCAAGCAGATGCCCGAGCATCGGCACTGATGGTTTCAAGAGCCCGACCTCAGGTCGGGCTCTTTTCTTAAGCGTGGTACGGAGGGGACATGTCCAGATCGCAACTGACGAAAGAACGCGACCTGAGAGAATTTCGTCCCGTCTGGCTGGATAGCCCACGCATCTCGGTTCGAACGAGAAACACGGCATCCCTTCAAAAATACGATGTCATCATAATTGGAGCCGGCATCAGTGGGGCGTTGGTTGCACACGCTGTTGCGCAATCGGGCAAGTCAGTGCTGATCATCGACAAGGGTGATCCTGTCCGCGGTAGCAGCATCGCTTCGACAGCAATGATACAGCACGAGATAGACGTCCCGCTCCACCAATTACAAAAGATGATCGGAAAAGCCGACGCCAGACGGGTATGGCAAAGATCGGCCCAGGCGGTTTTGCGCCTCGAGGAGATTGTCAAATCGCTGGATATTTCCTGCAGCATGCGCCGAAAGAAAGCGCTTTATCTGGCAGGTAATGATTATGGCTCGCGTGCCCTCAAGATGGAGGCAGAAGCCCGAGCAGAGGCGGGTATCGACGCGAAATATCTTGATGCCCGAGAGTTGCGCGAATGCTTCGACGTCGATCGGACAGGTGCAATTCTGAGCAATATCTCTGCGTCCGCCAATCCGGGGCAACTCACCGCCGGTTTGCTGCGGCACCTTGCCAGACGCAAGGTAGAAATCGTCTCTGGCGTCGAAGTCACCGATATGAAGGTCTTTTCTGACGAGGTTGTTCTGGCAACCGGCAGCGGCAAACTTCTCATCGCCAACCACGCCGTCTTTTGTACGGGTTACGAGTTTCTCAAAGTGCTTGAGAGCAAGCGGCACGAAATCATTTCAACATGGGCACTGGCAAGTGACGTTGGGGTTCGTATCCCCGACTGGCTACACGACCACATCGTATGGGAGGCGTCCGACCCATATCTCTATTTACGAACGGATCAACCCGGTCGGCTGATCGCCGGCGGTGAGGACGAGCATGATCCTCTGGCATTCCAGGATGGCAAACGGCTTCAGGCAAAGACAGATTCTATTCGTATCAAACTCGCCGAACTCCTTAATGTTGATATCGGGCAGCCGGCTTATCGTTGGGCAGCGGCCTTTGGATCGACGACGACGGGACTTCCGCTGATCGGTAACGTACCGGGGCACGCAAATGTTTATTCCGTCATGGGATTTGGCGGAAACGGGATCACCTTTAGCCAGATTGCTGCCGACATAGTTGCGGCAGCGATCAATGGGGTTAAGGACCCTGATAGCCACCTCTTTGATATCGCCTGAGAAGGTTTTCTCCCTCTATAGGTTTGTCGAACCTCGATAAAACTAGTGGCTTTCCAGCCAGCGCATGACGCGAATTTCGTCGGTCTCCAGCCACCGGTTCAGTCGCTGGCTTCGGCTCGGCCGGATTTTCATGAGAGATTGGAGATCGCCGTCGGGGAATGCGTCGATGATTTTCGGATGAATATAAGAATTTCGGCATACGGCGCGGGTGTTCACGAGGCGGCTCGCGACATCATCAATGACGGCGTTGACGATGCGGGCACATTCCGCATGACTTTGGCCGGGCTCAAGTTGTGCGAGTTGAACGGCCGCCATCTTGGAGGCGCCCCAGGTACGAAACTGTCGGGAACTAAAGTTGCCGCCGCATGCAGACCGGATATAGCCGTTGACGTCCTGAGACCTGACCTGATGTCGTTGTCCATCTTCGTCGAGGTATTGGAAAAGCTGCTGGCCCGGAAGCTCCTGGAGCGCCCTGATCGCATGTGTAATGCGCCTGTCATGGTGGCTGAGGCGCCATTCCTTGCCCGATTTTCCCTTGAAGTTGAAATGGACTGTAGATCCTTCAATCTTCACATGACGATTTCTCAATGTCGTCAGACCGAACGACCCGTTTTCCTTCGCATATGTCGCGTTGCCAACCCGGATGAAAAGCTTGTCGAGCAGCCAGACGACCGTGGCTAAAGCCTTGTCGAGACCGGGTTTGCGCAGTCGCAGATCGGTATCCACCTTCTCGCGAATGTCCGGTAATGACGCTGCAAATTCCACCAGTTGGGAGAACTTGGCATTGCCGCGTTCCTCCGACCAATCTGGATGATATCGATATTGTTTGCGTCCCCTCGCGTCGCGTCCGGTTGCCTGAAGATGGGATCTGGGATCTGACGATATAATCACGTCCACATAAGCAGGTGGGATAGCGAGGCTTGCAACTCTCTCAAGTATGGCCTTGTCCGTTATCCTGTGACCGTCTTCATCATAATAGAGAAAACCGTTCTTACCCTGTTTGCGTGTTATGCCGTTCTCAAGACTGGAAACATACACGAGACTGGCAAAGGCTCCGTCTTCGCTGGCGGCGCGGTCTCCCGGGGATTTGATCTTGTTGATATGGGTGACGATATGATCCATTTGCCGCAGAACTCAGGATCGTGATTTTTGTTCCAGAAGAGCCGGTAAGCCCGCCCGGAACGGCGGGATTTTGATTGAAGATTTTTAGCCAGCAACCTCAATGAAAATGCTGGTTCCGGTACCAGTGATCAATATCTTTTTTGGCTTGATCCTTTGCGTAACCGTAACGTTCTTGGATTTTGCCTTCGAGCTGCTCGCGTTTGCCGTTGATGACGTCAAGGTCGTCATCGGTGAGCTTTCCCCACTGTTCCTTGACCTTGCCCTTCATCTGCTTCCAGTTTCCTTCAACCCGATTCCAGTCCATGGTGTGCTCCTCCAGATCTTATTGGTATGAGCGTTATTAACGAGGCAGGCGCCACGCGTGTTCCGCGAGGTATCAGAGTTGTGAAGGTGTTTGGGTCATTCGTCAGATCTGAGGTGCTCGTTTTTTTGTGACTTGAAGGTCGTCATAACCCGCAAAGTTGCGAAGGTGGCGATGGAGAGAATGATGGCCGTTTCGTAAGAACCAAGACCAACGGCAACGCCGATCGCGCCGGTGACCCATATGCTGGCTGCTGTAGCGGTGCCACGGGTTCCAAGTTTGCCAACGAGTATTGCCCCGCCTCCAATGAAACCCACGCCATTGATCAGGCCTTCTACGACACGTGCGGTCGCCTCTGCGTTGCCGGCAGTGACGCTTTCAGTCGCCTGTATGAAGCCGCATGAAGCGATTGCAACGAGGGGAAAGGTGCGCAGGCCGGCGCTGCGTTCGTGTTTCTCGCGGTCCCAGCCGATCGGAAGAGCGAGAACATAGGCAATCAGCATCGCGACAAAGTGTGAAACGATATCGAACTCAAAACCCATTGACGCAAGCCAGTCGGTCACGTTTTCCTCCAAACGTTCACAATCAGAACCGAACGCTGGCAACCTGTTCAGAAAATCTCAGTCTCCCGTCAAATCGGGCTATCAGGTTTCCAGGAGGCGTGGCGTACGGCTTGCGTCTCAACTCGACCTTAATCATTTGGTTCCGATGTTCCCGAAGCGTGTGACAATTCCTCGTCATCAAAGCACTGTCGCCGCCGCACTCTCCCTTTTTGTGAGCGTTGGTGCGGCCGACGCTGCCACCACGGTGAAATTCTGACACGGCTTCAACAAGTCCAGTGGTCAGGCGCTGGACAAGATCATCGCCAATTTCGAGGCTGCCAATCCCGGCATCGATATTGAAGACGCTTTCTCCGATTGATTGGTGGGCAATCGAATGATTTCCGGAAACTTATCTGATCAGTGTTCGGATCATCTCACGCCAAATGGCGCGTGACCCAAAGGAGTTACTCTGCTTACGATACCTCCAGGTTCTGCACAAAGTCAGCGGCCTGATGTGCATGAACGCGCGTAGAGCGGATCAGTTCGTCGAAATGGTACTGCATTTTGCGGATTGATTCAGCGTTGTTGAGAACGAGATACATGCCACCCACGAATATCGCGGCTCGTTGCGATCCGAAAACCGTGTAAGGCACGGAAAACCGTTCCTTTTCGTTGAACAGGAACAGTCGGAACGAGGGGTAGAGTTCACGGATCAGGGCAGCCATATACTGGAGTTGCTCGGCACGAATGTCGCGATTTAATCCGCGCCACATGCCTTGCCCCTTTGCGAAGGCTTCCAGTGTTTCACGCGGCATACAAACTTCCATGTCAGTGCCGGGTTGGCGGTTGTAATCCAAACGGAACGCCGTCTCGCTGGCCTGCGCCATGACACTCTGATGTGCGCCTTTCGCCTCAAAGGCAATGATCTTCGGTGTTCTGAGCAAATCCGGAAGACGGGCAGGAACGTAGCGAATTTTAGATCCCGCCGCCTCGGCATGCCAGTTCATCAGCAACGTGTCAGTATAGTCGTCGCCGCCTTCCTCGATCTCGAAGCTTGGACGCAGTTCTCCCATCAAGCCCTGGTCGTGTGAGAGGCCGAGCAGCCAGTCCAGCGACACGGAATGGCGCTCGGCGATGTTCAAGAGTGTCTCGACGCGCGGCAGGCGTGCCGAATCCCCCGAGAGCAGCTGCGACAGGGCGGAGCGGTCGATGCCGACCTTCGAAGCGAATGCGGAATGGCTCTCCCCCGCTCGATCAACCAGGCTCGCCAGACGCGTGCGGAACAGGATGGCAAGTGCGCGCTTGTCCATATTTCACCTCATTGTTTATAATTATCACCATATTCTATAATTTGTGACCAATATCAACGATCGGTCACCATAAACTCGTTGTGCGGCGCACGCGCCGATGAAAGCCTGTCTTTGCAATGGCATAGGGGAATCACATGAGCGAAACGTCCATCCAGAAGTCAGTAGAGAATACGAACAGGCGCCGATCGCGTGCGCCGCGCATCGAGTGGCCGACGATTGCCCTGCTTGTCGTCTGTTACGGTCTGTGGGGCGCAGCAGGTTATGCGCTTTACCCGTTGTATCCGATGCTTTCGTTGGTGCTGATGGGGATCGCGGTTGCCCTGCATTCCTCTCTTCAGCATGAAGTCCTGCATGGCCATCCCACGCATAACTCACGTCTCAATGAAGCATTGGTGTTTACGCCGTTGGGCATTTTTTATCCCTATCGCAGCTACAAGCGGACACATCTGCAGCACCATGCTGACGAGCGCCTGACGGACCCCTTCGACGATCCCGAGAGCTATTATCGAGCGATGGGCGACTGGGAAAAAATGCCGTCGCTCCTGAAAACTCTGCTTGCCTGGAACAACACGCTTATTGGCCGCATGGTGATCGGCCCACCGCTAATGGTAATCGGTTTCACGCTGTCCGAATGGCGGAAAATCGGCAAGGGTGATCGCCGGGTCATCTACGCCTGGACCCTGCACGTGGCTGGGCTGATCCCAACACTCTTCGTCATTCAGGCGGTGTTCGGCATTCCGATCTGGCTTTATATCAGCGTTGCCGGCTATCTCGGCGTATCCATCATCGCCATTCGTTCCTATTGCGAACACCAATGGGCAGAACAGCCGGACGGACGAACGATTATCGTCGAGAACTCTATTCTGGCGCCACTTTTTCTCTACAACAATTTGCATTTCGTGCACCACAAGCTGCCGAGCGCGGCGTGGTACACGTTGCCATCCCTCTACAGGGCAAAGCGCACCGAGTGGCAAAGGATGAACAACGGATACGTCTTCGCCAACTATTTCGACGTTTTTCGCGCTTTCGCTTTCAAGGTAAAAGAGCCTGTCGCTCATCCTGTGCTAAGGCGCGGTGAGACGGCTTTCCTGCCGCAGACCGCCACGCATGTTTCCATTGACACCCCCGCCTATTCGGCGACCGACGTCCCATTGAGACAGGATACAGCAGTATGACGTGGATTGCGGCGCTGCCGATGTATGACTGGGCGGAATTGCGCCCCGATACCGATGCCTTGTGGGCCAGCATGCGCAAGAGATTTCTCGATCACGGCATCGACGCACCGGAAAATCTCGTTCGGCGCAACGGCGATATGCCACCTGTTCCCGGTGGCATTCGTGCTGAGGATGGATCTGTTATCGCACCAGATCCTGCAACGCTGGATCCCGAAGCCTTTGACCTGGCGGTGCTGTGGCGTCACCCGGACCTGCTGATTTCCGGCACTTGCTGGGGGCCGATGGAGCTTGGCTTGAAAGAGTACGTGCAGGTCATCGGCCAGAGTGATTACGACGGCATAGCCGGCGGTGCAGGGGAATTATATTCCAGTGCGATAATCGCCCGTGCCAGTGAGGGCGGAGAGGATGTTGGACCGTCAGAGGCAGGCGAGGCAAGATTGCCGCTTGAATTTTTCTCCACGAAAAGACTGGCCTTCAACGAACACCGCTCCATGTCGGGGTACCTCAGCCTCAAGCGCGATCTGGAGGCAGCGGGCGGCAGCCTTGCAATGTTTGCTGAACTCGTCGAAACCGGAGCTCATCGAGCCTCCGTGATCGCCGTTGCACGCGGTGATGCCGACGTGGCCGCCATCGACTGTAAATCCTGGATGCTGGCACAAAAGCACGAGCCTGCAGCGGCAGACCTGCATGTCATCGGCTGGACGGCGCGACGCATGGGACTGCCGTTCATTCGCTCAAAGGCGATCGATATTCCGTTTCTCATGTAAGGCGGTAAGCGGATGCGCGCTGGGCATTAATTGGGGAGCGCGCTCTGGGCCAGGAGCGCGCGGACCGTTTCCATATCGGCCGAAAGTGGTCGATCATCCTCGTAAGGTGCGACATGCATGCGAAGCAGGTTTTGGAGCGCGTTTGTTCCTGCTGCTCGTTGGGCGCCGCCCCCGAGAAAATCATGGGCCTGTGCGGCCGCCATCCATTCGATCGCAAGGATGTACTCGGCGTTGTCGAGAACCGCGAGCAACTTGTTGGCGGCTGCCGTTGGATGCGCCAGGAAATCCTCCTGCAGACCCGACGTGAGCCCGCCATCGGTAGAGGCAGGTGCTGCAAGCCGGCGGTTGTCGTTGGCGAGAGCGGCGGCTGTGTATTGTGCGATCATGAAGCCGGAGTGGCTTCCGGCATCGCGTGCGAGAAAGGGCGGCAACCCGTTCACCAGCGGATTGACGAGCCTGTCGATCCGCCGTTCACTCATCGCCGCGATCTGCGCAATCGCAATCGCAAGTCCGTCTGCCGCCTGACCGAGCGCTGGGGCGACAGCGTGTGCCTCGGACCATACGAGAGGATCCTCAGTTGTGCCGGAAATTGCGGGATTGTCTGTCGTCGAGGCCAGTTCGCGGTCAACGATGGCAGAGCAGTTCTCGAAAACGTCGCGTGCCGCACCATGCGCATGCGGAATGGCGCGCAAGCTCAACGCGTCCTGTGTCCGCTTGCCCCGTGCGGCTGCGATCAGGCCGCTGCCGAAAAGACGTCTCCTCAGAGTAGCCCCGACGGTCGCGATGCCCGGCGATTTGTGCAAGGCCAAAACCGCCTCGTCGAAAGCTGCCATCTGGCCGCCAACCGCCTCCAGCGTCAACGCGGATATTGCGTCCGCCCATTCAAGCAGATGCGCGACACGCGCCAGCGCAACGCTCGAAAGGCCCGTTGCACATGACGTTCCATTCACAAGGCTCAAGCCTTCCTTGGCGCCAAGAACCAGCGGCTGGAGGCCAATCTCTTTCAGAGCATCTCTTCCAAAGACTTGCTTGCCACCAATCCGCGCAGAGCCTTCCCCAATCAGCACGAGAGCGACATGCGCATTGTGCGTCAGGTATCCGGCCGATCCACGCGACGGGACATCTGGAATGCAGTCGCGCGCCAGAAACGTCGCCAGATGGGTGACGATGTCTCTTCGTACACCGGAGTGGCCATGCGCGAAGTTGGCGATTTGAGCTGCGATGATCGCGCGGACTTCGCGGCGATCAAGGAGCGGGCCGATACCGCAGGCGTGGCTAAGAACGATGCTACGCGAAAGCCGGCCCTGCGCGGTGCGATCAACCACGGTATCCGACAATGCGCCGACGCCAGTGTTGATGCCATAGGCTCGAATGCCGCTTTTGACGATGCTGTCGACGATACGATGAGCCCTCTCAATCCTTTGATAGGCAGCATCGGACAGGCTGAGATTATCTCCCTGGCTGACCTGTGCCACGCCCCGCCAGTCGAGACCTTCATCCAGAAACACGGTCATGGGATCTTCCTGGCAGACGAGAGCGATACGGCGCAAGTTGACATCATATTTTCCGTTTAAAGGTACGCAGGCGGTAACCAGACCGGGCGGACATCAGGTGCTGTAAAGACGATAGCGGCTTCCAGGATAGAGCAAACGTACCGAAGAGATGACGCCGTCCTGAGACCACGTCCGGCGTCGAACCAGCAGGCAGGGCTCGGTCTTTGAGATCGCAAGGAGCTTGCATTCCCAGGCCTGGGCGGTCACGGCCTCGATATGCTGTTCAGCCCTGACGATTGGTGCAACGGCAGTGAGATAGCCGTTTGGCGTGGTCGTACCGAAATCCTGGCTCAGGTAATCGGGTACGATCTGATGGTTGACGAAACGATCCTCAATCTGCATCGGCACACTGTCTTCGGCGTGGACGATGATCGAATGAGCAACCGTGCTTCCGATGTCCACGGCGAGCGCTTCCGACAGCTCCAGATTGCAGTCCTCTGTACGAAGCAGGATAACCTGGGCGGTGTGCACGCCACCATTCTGGGTAATCTCGTCGGCAATGTTGGGGACGCTCTGAAACTGTGACGTCCGCTTCTTGCTTGCGACGAACGAACCTTTGCCCTGCACACGCACGACGAAGCCTTCATCGGCAAGCTCACGCAAGGCGCGGTTTGCCGTCATACGGCTCACGCCCAGCATATCGACCAGCTCGTTCTCCGAGGGGACGCGCTGGCCGACTGGCCACTCGCCGGTTTCGACGCGGCTGCGCACATAGTCCTTGAGCTTGACGTAGAGTGGCGGGGTAGGTGCCTGCTCGTCTTGGCTGATTTCGACCTTGTCTGGTGCCGTCTGCATCGGGTTCCAACGAGAGTTAGTGCGTCAGGCCGAAGACCCGGCATCTGACGATGGTGAATTTGCGGATACCGCGGATGCCGTACCCGCAAATAACGGTCAGTTCAACTTGTGTTTGGTCAGCCATTCCTCGGCCACGACATCGAAGCTGTCATGATTGGCCAGACGGCCGTTCATGACGATGAGGTCTGCAGTCGTCAACGCGGCGGAGACAGCATCGAGCGTTGTCGTCACGACGTCGCTAACCTTTGGGGTCGCGATAACCGGAACGATGTTCTGGGCAGGGAAGAGGTTCTTCGTATCCTCCAGCACGATGAGGTCGTTGGCGGCGATCGCGGGGTCGGTCGAGAACAGGTTTGCAACCTGAACCTGATCATTGACGAGCGCCGACAGCGTCAGTGGTCCACCGACATCCAGCGACTTGAATGAGCTGAACTCCAGGCCGTAAAGGTCCTTGAGGCCAATGATACCCTCTTTTCTGGTCTTCCATTCTGGTGGGCCACCGAGAACCAGTTGCGAGGCGACTGGAGAAAGATCGGCAATTGTCTTCAGCTTGTATTTCTCGGCCGTTGCGCGTGTGACCGCAACGCTGTCGGAATCCTGCGCCGCAGATGGTGTCAACATCGAAACGCCCTTCGGCAGAACGGCCTTGAGCGCTGCCGCCACATCTGCCGGCGAATGGGCGGTTGCATTCTTGTCGAGGTAACTCAGTGTTGCGCCTGCATATTCCGGCAGCAGGTCAATCGAACCATCGAGCAGAGCCGGTATGTATACCTCGCGGCTGCCGATGCTCAGTTTTGTTTCAGCCTTGATGCCCTTTGCAGCAAGCGCCTTGGCGTAAATCGTCGCCAATAGCTGGCTTTCCGGGAAGTCGGCGGAGCCGACGATAATGGTTGTGTTGTCCGTCCTGGCGGCCGGAGCGGCCCCGAGCGGGTCGGTCTGGCCAAGCGCCGTGGTAGCTGAAAGAGCCATGAGCGCAAATGCGCCGACGGCTTTGATGATGCTGAATGCCATGCAAGCTACTCCTCTGGATTATATAGTCTTCAGGGTGAAAATGAATTTTGTTTGATGCACGCCGCCCTTAATGGCGGCGCGTTAGTCCAGGTGACACCGTAAGCCTCGATATGATGCCGATTGCGAGGTCAACCGCCAGAGCGAGACCTCCGACGAGGACCGCACCTGCGGCCATCTGGTAATAATCGTTTTGGGCACGACCATCGATGATCAGGCGGCCAAGCCCCCCCAGAGACACGTAGGCGGCGATTGTTGCGGTTGATATGATCTGCAGTGTTGCGCTGCGCAGCCCTGAAAAGATCAGCGGCAGTGCACAGGGCAGTTCGACATCGAAGAGAATGTCGAGTGGACGTTTGCCCATGCCTCGCGCTGCATCCACCGCCGCAGGATCGACGGCCGCGATCCCGGCATAGGTTCCGCTCATGATAGGCGGCACGGCCAGGAGCACGAGAACGATGATGCTCGGGACGATGAAAGCCATATCGGACGCAAAAACGGGACCGAAAAGGATGACCAGAAGAACGATGAGGCCAAGGCTCGGAAGCGCCCGCAACGCATTGGCAAGGCCAGCGATGAAGACGATGCCGCGCCTTGTGTGGCCAACGTAGAGGCCGACAGGCATGCCGATCAGACATGCGAAGAAAAGTGCAATGGCGCTATAGGCCAGGTGTTGCACGATGAGCGCAAAAACACCGTCAGTGCCAGTCCAGTGTGCCGGGTTTGAGAACCAGTCGATCATCGCTCAGCGCCTCCCGCCTGCCAGGGTGTCAGGCGACGTGCAATGAACAGGACGATCCCGTCCAGCAGTGCTGCCAGCATGATACATAGTAGAATGCCCGCGATGATCGGCGTCAGGAAGCGCAACTGCAGTCCCTGTGTGAAAAGCAGGCCGAGTTGCGGCGTGCCGACGAGAGCGGCCACGGAAACAATGCTGACATTTGATACCACCGCGACGCGCAGTCCTGCTGCGATGACCGGGACGGCCAGGGGCAGTTCGACGACGAGCAGCCGGGTGAGGCGACGATAACCCATGGCATTCGCCGCCTGGACGACGTCGGGAGACACGGAATCGAGACCGTCACTGACCGTGCGAACCAGAAGCGCCAGTGCGTAAATTGTCAATGCGACGACGACGTTCAGCGGATCAAGGATTCGGGTGCCAAGGACAAGCGGCAGAAGCACGAACAGGGCCAGCGACGGGATGGTGTAGAGGAGGCCGGCCGCGCCAAGCATGGTGGAGCGGAAAAAGCCGGCACGTTGCGCGATCCAGCCCAGCGGCAGCGCGAGGACAAGCCCGATCAGGACAGGGACGACGGAAAGCCCCAGATGCCAGACGAAGAGTTCTGCGATCCGTCCGGATTCGCGGTACAGCCAGTCGAACCTCATGGTTGCACCGCCAGGCGGCCATTGCGTGACGCCTCGATCGCGGCAACGACATTCGGCAACGTCACCGTGCCGACCAGTTCGCCCACCGGGCTGACAATCACGCCACGGCCGGACGGCGAGCTGAGCGCAGCGTCCAGTACATGCCGCAGACTGCTGCCTTCAGCGGCGAGCGTTCCGCTGAGGTTGATATCGCCTTCGCGCAGGGGATTTTTGATGCTTTGGACATCTGCCCAGCCAATCGGCCTGTTTTCAGCATCGGCCACAAGAACCCACCGATCCGTGGCAATCTCCCGAAGGGCTTCCGGGCTGGTGCCGAGAACTGCCGTCGGTTCCTTTCCAAGGGCGACGCCGTTGTCGAACTCCGAAAAGCCGAGAATGCGGTAGCCACGGTCGCGGCCAATAAAGTCTGCAACGAAGTCGTCGGCTGGCCGTGCCAGCAGCTCCTGTGGCGTTGCAATCTGTGCAAGCGTGCCGCCGGTTCGGAGAACGGCGACCTGATCGCCGAGCTTGAGCGCTTCATCGATATCGTGCGTGACCATGATGATCGTCTTGCCGATCTCGCGCTGCAGGCGCAGGAACTCATCCTGCAACTGGTTACGCACGACCGGATCGACCGCGCTGAACGGCTCATCCATCAGCATGAATTTCGGATCGGATGCAAGTGCGCGGGCAACGCCTACACGCTGTTGCTGGCCGCCCGAAAGCTGCCATGGATAGCGATCCGCAAATGCTGCGGAAAGACCGACACGATCGAGCAGGTCATGGGCGGTGCGAAGAGCCTGTTGCTTGGGCGTCCCGTTCAGGCGGGCCGTTGTGGCAATGTTTTGAACGACCGTTCTGTGGGGAAAAAGACCGGCGTTCTGGATGACGTAGCCGATCCTGCGGCGCAGCAGGGCGACATCCATCGAGTCCGTGCGCTCACCATCAAGGAGAATAGACCCAGATGTGGGGGCTATCAGCCTGTTGATCATCCGCAGCGACGTCGTCTTGCCGCAGCCGGAGGGGCCAACGAACACAGTCAGTTTTCCGGTTGGAGCCGTGAGCGACAGTTTGTCGACTGCGATGGTATCGCCGCGGTAGTGCTTACTGACTTGGTCGAAGGTTATCATAAGCATAATCCTTTTTGGCCAGGTGCGGTCGTGTCGACATGCGACGCCGTAGCGCTTCTAGTTGTCTATACAAGCATGAAGATTGACGTTGCGCAAGCCGCCTTGCCTAAAGAATTTGCGCGACACAACTGTGATAAAAAATTATGCGAAAACGATCGCTTTTCGACATATATTTTGTTGAGAAATCGGATATTTAGGTTCGGAATTCTACGCCTCGTTTGACTGCGATCAGGAGGCATGCTGTCTGAAGCGACTGGGGCGAGTTGATCGTCCGGCCGGTTCAAATTCCTCATGGGTTCGCTTGTGAGGCCATGGCGGTTCCCCGATTCAGTCTCGCCTGATGATTGCTGTGGCTTCGGCAACTTGAGTTTGGGTAGAGGTCTCGCGCAGCGCTGCTTTCCACGCTTTAAGCTATGCAAAGACACCGCGCCGACGGGCAGCCAATTTTATTGATTCCTGACTTGTGCTCTTGATCTCAGCACTGTCGTGCAGGCGCTTTAACGCGCAGGTGGAAACTCAAGCTTTTGGACATCATAACCGAGTTCGCTCGCCTTGCGGATCATCCGTTTAAGCTGTGCATTGGTGGGAACCGTCCTGGAGTAAATCCACAGATCCGACATTGATGGGGTGGCGCTGATGAACCAAGTTTTGTCCGGCGACTTGTAGAGGACCCAGTAGTTGAAGGTAATCAGAAGCGGATAACGAACTCGCATTTTTGCGTTAGTCGTACCAAAGTCCTCAATTTTCCCGGTTCCACGGACTGTCTTTAACCTGCCTGCCGGCGTGTCAACGTAGCAGCCATCCTCCACAATGACGTCATCGGGTTTAACGCCTCTACGGTAGGTCGAATATCCGGCGACGCACCCATCTGTCAGGAACATCGGCGTTCGTCCAATCTCCAGCCAAGTTCCCCGATAATGATCAGGCCCGACCTTGACAACCTTGGGCGTCGCGCCGGCATCCGTCGTGAAACTGGAAACAAGACCAAGTGCGATCAAGAGAAATGTTGGAACGCAAGAACGTGGTCCCATCGCGATTTCCTCCAACTGAATAAATTCGTTTAACGACGAATTTCCGGATTGGGTTCAATGGAAAAGTAGCATTCGCGATGACGTGAACCGCGAGAGTCACCAAGTGCCAATTGAGGAACGTGCAGGAAAAGCCATTTAGTTGACAGTATTAGACGGCGATTTGTGTCTGGGCACGCGGCATTTCTGGCTACGTGATGACTTGCAATTGACGATCCTCGCCGTGGCGTGACCGGATCGCAAAACGCCAGCTTCTCAACTCAGCTCTGATCGTTTGGTTCCGGTTTGCCCGCGTGTGTGACAATTCCTCGTCATCAAAGCTTCACAGACGTTTCAACAAACTGTCGCTTGCAATTGCTAATTCTCCGTCATTGCAATTTCGTTTGCAGAGGAGATGCAGATGTCACGGAAATTTAAAAGCACGGTTGCTGCCGCACTCGCCCTTTTTGTCAGCGTTGGTGCGGCCGACGCTGCCACCACGGTGAAATTCTGGCACAGCTTCAACAAGTCCAGCGGTCAGGCGCTGGACAAGATCATCGCCAATTTCGAGGCTGCCAATCCCGGCATCGATGTCGAAGCCGAGTTCGTCGGCAACTACAACGACATCATTGCCAAGCTACAGGCCGCCATTCCCGCCCGCCGCGCGCCGGATGCCGTCATTCTCGAAGTGACCCGCTATGGTCTGTTCGCCAACAACAATATCCTCACAGATCTGACGCCCTATTTTGACGCAGATCCGCTGAAGGCCGATCTCTACGACTACGCGCAGGAAGTTGGTGTCATCAACGGCAAGAACTACATCGTGCCGTTCAATTCATCCACGCCTGTCCTTTATTTCAATAAGGATATCTTCCAGCGCGCAGGTCTTTCTGCCGATACGCCTTTGAAGACCTTTGACGAAATCCTTTCAGTCGCGAAAACCATCAGCGACAAGCTTGGCACTGACGGCGTGTCTGGTATTGCGGCTCCCGGGCAATTTGCTCGTTGGGGTCTGGTCATGGCGAACGACAGTGAACTGGTTGACCCGAAGACAGGTGAAATCCTGCTCGACAAACCAAACACCATCGAAGCCTATCAATGGATGGCCTCTCTGGTTCACGAGAACAAGGTCGCCTCGCCAGATGGCGTGACGGAAGAAGATAATGGTCGCGATGCCTTCCTGGCCAAAAAGGTCGGTATCATGTTCAACTCGACCGGCAATTACGGCGAAGCCAAGAAGGCGATTGGCGACAACCTTGTCGTGCGTCCGATGCCTTGCAACAAAACCTGCTCGGTTCCGATCGGTGGCGCCGGCATCGGCATCATGGCGACCTCTCCCAAAGAGGTTCAGGACGCCGCTTACAAGTTCGTCAGCTATGCGGCGTCTCCGGAAGCGAATGCAGTCTGGTTTGCGGCGACCGGATATCTGCCAATCAACAAGAAAAGCGCAGCTCTCCCCGTTGCCAAGGAGGCCCTAGCCACTCAACCCGGTATCGATGTGGCAATCGAGTCCCTGCCAAATGCCCATGGTCGTGCGCGCACGACTGTCGTCACCTGGATGCGTACCACGGAATACAAGATGTGGCAGGCGATGGCGCTCGGTCAGCGTAAGGTCGAGGAGACGATGAAGGATTTCGCCGAGCAGACGCGCGCAGAAGAAAAGCGCGTCGGTAACTGATCTCACGCAAGGCTACCGGCGGGCGGGTTTATCCCCGTGCCGCCGGTACGATTATGGTCATGCTTCGCAAACTCACTCCCTACTTGTTTGTGGCACCGTTGATGATTTCCATCGCGGTTTTCACCTATATCCCGATCCTGACGAGCCTCAATCTCAGTGTTCGCGAGTGGAACTTCCTGTCGCCGGATATGCCTTTTGTCGGTCTGCGCAACTATGAGCAATTGCTGTCCTCACGTGAGGTCTGGAATTCGCTCTGGGTCACGACGGTCTTTGCTGTCTTGTCTGTGCCGCTGCGGCTTGGCCTGGCGCTGCTCATTGCCGGCTATCTCGTCATGGAAACAGTGCATTCGCGTCTTCTGCGAGGCGCGCTCTTCCTGCCGTCCGTCACATCGACAGTATCGATTGCTGTGGTGTTTTCCTGGGTATTCTCCACCGATTACGGTATGGTGAATGCGATCCTCGGCACACTTGGTCTCGGCAAGGTGCAATGGCTGCAAGACCCCTATCTGGCGCTCTGGGTGCTGATATTCGTCAACACCTGGAAACAGCTCGGCTATGACATCGTGATCTATATTGCCGGATTGCAGGCTATCCCGCGGGAGCTGTACGATGCCGCTGCTGTAGATGGCGGTCGCCGCATGCACGTTTTCCGGCGCGTGACACTGCCACTCGTCATGCCAACAACCTACTTCCTGCTCGTCATTTCGGTCATTGAAGCATTTCAGGTTTTCACCATCGTAAATGTGATGACGCGCGGTGGTCCGGCAGGTGCAACGGATATGTTGGTCAACCGGCTCTACGAGATCGGTTTCGTTCTTTTCGATATCGGACGCGGCTCAGCGCTGGCAGTTCTGTTGTTTATCCTGCTCGTCGCGCTTGCCATTCTCAAATCTCGTATCATCGGCAGGAAGGTACATTATGAAGCCTGAAAACCCGCTTCTCGTCGGTCTCGCGCTGGCTGCGGGTATCCTGTTCCTGTCGCCGGTCCTTTACTCCATCTGGATTTCGTTCCAGACGGCGGATGCCTATTATGCCGGTGAAATCGGCTTTACACTGGATAATTACGCCAGGGCGGTCGGGCAGTACAATTTCGCGCGCTATCTGCTGAACAGCCTCATCGTGTCTGGTCTCGTAACGCTGCTCGGCATCACCTTTGCGACGATGGCCGCATATGCCTTTGCACGCTACACGTTCCGGGGTGGCAATCTCCTGTTCGGCGCAACAGTCGCAACGCTGATGATCCCGAGCCACATCAGTCTCATCCCGAACTATCTGTCGTTGGCGAAGGTTGGATTGCTGGATACTTATGCTGGTCTCATTCTGCCCGCCATTTCCAATGGTTTCGCGGCCTTCTTTCTGCGCCAGTACATTCGCGGAATTCCGAAGGCACTGGATGAAGCCGCCTATATGGATGGCGCAAAACCGCTGAAAGTGCTGTGGCGTATCATCGTGCCATTGTCGCGGCCCGCCATAGCGTCCATGGCGCTTTATATCTTCATGACCGAGTGGAACAGCTACATCTGGCCGCTGGTGGCCGTCGGCAATCAGGATCTCTACACGCTGCAGGTTGGTTTGGCGCGTCTCTATCGTATCAATCCCGGCGAAGGGTTGGTTGACTGGCCGCTTGTGATGGCCGCATCGACGATCACCATTCTGCCTGTTCTTCTCGGCTTTCTTCTGGTGGAGCGACATCTCGTGCGCGGCATCACCATGGGCGCCGTCAAATGAATCAAGGACATTTAAACATGACACGTATCGCATCCCATCGTGGTGGCACGCTTGAGTTTGGCGACAGTACGCCACACGGTTTTACGGCCACCTCGAAAATGGCTCTCGAGGAGGTCGAGTTCGACGTCCACCCGACAAAGGATGGCGCAATCGTCGTTCACCATGACGCCACTCTTGACGCCACGACAGATATGAGTGGCGCGATTGCGGAAATGGAACTTGCCGACATCAAGGCCGCAACCATCCGCTACGGCGCCAACAGTCATCCCATGACGCTGGAAGAACTTTGTGCGCTTTACCTCCATAGCCATGTTTCTTTTCGCTGTGAGATCAAGCCCGGCGCCGATGGCACTCCCTATGGCGAATTCGTGCCGCGCGTCGTGTCGGTTCTGCAGGAGCATGGCATGTTGGAGCGCACTGTTTTTTCGTCATTCCTCGTTCGTTCCATGGATGAGATTGCGGCCGCCACAGTTCGCCCGAGGCTATGGCTGGTCAGCCCATCAGTTCTTCGGCAGCTTGGCCCGGAAACGGTGATCGAGGTGGCTAAAGCGCACAATATTCCCGAGATTGGCGTTCACATCGATACGGCCGATGCCGAACTGAAAGCGCTGTTTGCTTCCGCTGGCATTGAATTCGGTTGCTGGGCGGCACACACGCGGCAGCAGATTGGCCGCGCCCTGGATCTCGGCGTCAAAGTCTTCACCACGGACCGCCCTACATTGGCGATTGCGATCCGCGAAAGCCGTAGCGGGGGGATCGCCCCATGAGCGGAATTTCTCTGAAGGACATTCGTAAATCCTATCCGAACGGACCACAGGTGTTGCATGGCGTGTCGTTCGATATAGAGCCGGGTGAATTTGTTGTGATTGTTGGCCCGTCCGGGTGCGGCAAGTCCACGCTGTTGCGGTTGATTGCCGGACTTGATCGCTGCGAAGAGGGCAGGATTGAAATCGATGGGCGCCTGGCCAATGATCTCGCTCCACAGGATCGCGATATCGCCATGATTTTCCAGAACTACGCGCTCTACCCCCATATGACGGTTCGGGAAAATATTGCCTTCGGGCTTGAGTTGCGTGGCATGAAAAAGGCCGAGCGCAACGAGCAGGCAGAGAGCGTAGCAAAAATGCTGCAACTCACGCCTTACCTCGACCGCAAACCGGCGGCTCTGTCCGGTGGTCAACGCCAGCGCGTCGCCATGGGCCGGGCCATGGCACGCAACGCCTCAATTTTCCTGATGGACGAGCCGCTTTCCAATCTCGACAATGCGTTGCGAATTACGATGCGCACGGAAATCAAGGAACTGCATCGGCAACTCGGTGCAACGATGATTTATGTTACCCATGACCAGACAGAAGCGATGTCGTTGGCGGACCGCGTTGCCGTCATGAAGGACGGATATCTCCAGCAGTTCGATCGCCCGGAGGTCATCTATGACAAGCCCTGCAATCGGTTCGTTGCAAGTTTTCTCGGCATGCCGCCAATCAATTTCCTCGATACGAATGCGCTCCCGGGTTGGCAGGGACCCAAAGGTTTGACAGCCGGTCTTCGCCCAGAAGTGCTCACCGTTCACAGTGATAATCCGGGCGGTACGGCTTTGCCGGCGCTGCTGGCAATGTCTGAAATGACGGGGTCGGAGATGCTGTTGCATTGCGAGACGCCGGCCGGGCGCGTGACTGTAGCAGTGCATCGACGTGATCTTCCGGCCAGTACCGATAGCTTCTGGATATCGTGCGATCTTGACCGCACACTGTTTTTCGATAGTGAGAGCGGAAACCGTGTGGACATTGTCCATGATGGGCGAGCGATCGCGGCGCACTGAGATTGAGGACTATATGGACAGGCAAGATGCGCCGCTCGCGTTAAGCGATCTGATCAGCCGCAATTCGGCGCGGCTGACAGATGCGGATACACGTCTTCTGGATGTCTTGATCCAGGATCCAATCCGCGCGGCTATGGAAAACGGTAAGGACGTCTCGTTTCGCGCCGGGGTGCACCCGGCATCTGCTGTCAGGCTCGCAAGGCGGTTGGGCTTCAAGGGCTATCCCGAATTTCGGACCTTTTTGCAGTCCAGTCTGACGGAAGGTGGCAATGATTTTGAAAGTCCTGCCGCGCGTATGGCTGCACGACTTGTCAAAGCGGAAGACAACGGTCTGCTGGCCTCCGTGCTTGACAGCGAAATCGCTGCGCTCCAGCAGGCAAAGAACAGCGTTTCCGACGCCGACATCAGGGCTTTTTCAGAAAGCTTGCGCGACAGCAGGAAGATATTCATCTTCGGACGCGGCCATTTTTCTGCACTGTCTGCGCTGATTGCCCTGCGCCTCAACCGCTCTGGCTACGAGGCGGTGGATCTTGCCACCCAGATGCACCAGCTTCCCGAAGCGCTGTCGACGCTTACGCCTGGTGATGTCGTCTGGCTCCTTGCCTTCCGCAAGGCGCCGCCATTGCTCCAGGAGGTCCGAGACATTGCAGCAAGTCGCGGCGTGAAGACCCTGGCTGTTACTGACGTGGGTGGCACGCGCATTGATCCGGCGCCCGATCATCAGATTCTTGTTTCGCGAGGCGAGCCTGGGGAGTCGCAGTCGCTCGTTGTTCCCATGACGATCGCCAACGCCGTAATTCTTGATCTCGCTGCCATCGACAATGGCCGATCCATCAAGGCGCTCTCAGAATTTCGCTCCTTCCGGGCATCCTCGCGTCTTTCGACCCGCGTCTAGAGACGCGGATCGGAGCCATCAACGTTGGGGCAGTTCGACCCAGCTTGACAGTGCCTGGCTCAGCACGGAGACATCTTCTCCATGAAGATCCGCTGCAGCGAACAGATTGTCGGTAAACATACCGGGGCCAAGGTCTGTTCGTCGGTCACTGACATGATCGAGGATCGTGCCGGTGTGTAGATCAATGCGCATGGTGTCTGAGATGACCCCATCAGACGAATTGCCATGGATGCGTAAGTCGATGGATTGCAACCCGGCCGGCGGGCGTCCGATGACGAGCCCCTGACGTGTCAGCTTCAGCCAGTCGGGCAATGGCTTTCCGTCTGCCATAGTCACGCCGAACGTTGCATTTTCGACGTTCCCGGCCGACGACGGCATGATGTAGAGATAGTCTTTGTAGACCATCGTATCGACCTGGAACCAGGTGCTCTCGGCGCCTTCTCCCGAAAGATGTATGTTGGAGCCACCCTTGAAGAAGCCGGTGGCAATTTTATCAATGATCCGGTCGTTTGTCTGCCAGTCGCCGATCTGGCGAGCGACATGGATCACGGCCCCTTCTTCCGGCAATGAACCGATACCATTGAGTGAGCGGATGGAATTGACCACGTTGACGATCGGACCTTGCGCGGTGAGGTCAGCGATCCCGTTCAGATCTTTCATGATAGAGGCAGTTAGTGGCGAACCTGCCAAGATTGTTTCCGACCCTTGTGATGGTGGTTGCCACGGGTCGGTTGGTTCTGCGGAAATCGGCGCCGGCGGGTCGATCTCAAGCGGAGGACTCGGTTCTTCAGGCTGTTCGACCGGAATGACGCTGACCGTCACGGTATAGGCGACAATATTTCTGCCGTCGGTGATTGTGAAGGTAAAGCTGTCTACGCCATCGTAACCGTCCGCGGGTCTGTAGCTGTAAGTACCGTCAGCATTGATGATGACTGTGCCGTACTGTGGTCCTGACCCAAGACCATAGACAACGGGCTGTCCTTCCGGATCGGTGGCTGGCGGCAGAATGCCCGTTATCGTGCCTCCCTCGTTGACCGAGATGGAGGTGTCGTACGACACAGGTGGTTCATTTGGCGTATTGACGAGGATCGTGACAGTGTATGTCGTTTCCAGAACGCCGTCACTGACACTGTAGGTGAAACGGTCTGTGCCATTGAAATCCGCATTCGGGACGTAGATGTAGGTGCCGTCGGAATTGACCGTAACGATGCCATTGGACGCCTGGTTGCCGAGGCTGTAGAAGACCTCGTCGCCATCCGGATCGGTGGCCGCCGGCAATTGACCGTTATACGGTGTATTTTCGTCGATAGACACTAGGTCGTCACGCCCAACCGGGGCATCGTTCACCGGGCTTACCGTGACGGTTACAGTGTAGGTGTTGGTCGCATCACCGTCAGATACGATGTAGGTGAACGTATCTGTGCCGTTGAAATTCTCATTCGGCGTGTAGGTGTAGCTGCCATCCGCATTGATGATGACAGTCCCATGTGAGGGGAGGCTTGTGCCAATCTCGTATAGAACGGTCTGGCCTTCGGGGTCGATTGCCCGAGGCAACATTCCGCTCGCAGGAACGTCTTCTGTAACCGCAATGCTTGTATTGGAGCCCACAGGAGCGTCATTGACTGCGGCAACATTCACCGTGATGGTATAGACAGACGATGCCGTGCCATCGCTGACACTATAGGTGAAGCTATCCGTGCCGCTGAAATTCGCATTCGGTGTATAGGTATATGTACCATCTGGGTTGACGACGACCGAACCGTTGATGGCATCGCGGCCAAGCGAGTAGGTGATGTCCTGCCCTTCTTCGTCGGTTGCTTCAGGCAGCATTCCCGAAAGCGGCTCGTCTTCATTTGTCCCGACGGTCGCATCGGAGGCAACCGGCGGCTGGTTGGCAGGGCCAACGGTCACTGTTACTGTATAGATCGTTTCTGCCGAACCATCACTCACCGTGTAGGTGAAGGTATCTGTCCCGCTGAAACCTGACGGCGGCGTGTAACTGTAGCTGCCGTCGAGACCGATGATAACGGTGGCACCAGGCGTTACTGTGTCGACTTCGTAAAATACGGAGGATCCTTCCGGGTCGATCGCCGGAGGCAGGTTGCCACTGGCCGTTCCACCATTCTCTACCGAGATCTGAAGGTCGGAGCCCAGTGGCGCATCGTTTACCGCAGTCACTGTTATGGAAATCGTATAGGTGCTTGTCGCAACGCCGTCGCTGACGGTGTAGGTGAAGCTGTCGGCGCCGTTGTAATTCGCGGCCGGTTGATAGCTGTAGGTGCCATCCGGATTGATGGTCAGTGACCCATGCGACGGGGGGCTTCCGACTGTGTAGACGACAGCTACGCCTTCCGGATCAACCGCTCTTGGCAGTTGCCCGTTGAAGATCGTATCTTCCGCTACCGTAAGAGTTCCATCGGAGCTAACCGGGGGATCATTCACTGGCGAAACGTCGACTGTAATCGTGGCGGTCGTCGTTCCACCGTGCCCGTCACTGACCGTAACGACAAAGACGTCCGTGCCGTAGAAGTTCGTGCCGGGTGTATAGAGATACTGTCCGCTTGCATCAATCGTGACACGGCCGTTGGCTGGCTGGGCCGAAACAGTGTAGGTCAACGCATCGCCGTCGACATCCGAGGCCATGATGGCGCCAGCGACAGGCGTATCTTCCGGCGTTGATATCCGCTGATCTGTCGCAACCGGTGCGTCATTTACCGGGTCGATGATGAGTGTCGAGGAACTGATCGCCGTCAGCGCTCCACCTGCACCGCTGTTGCCGCCGTCATTTGTCGTCATGGTCAGCGTCACCAACGCGCTGCTGTTTTCAACAGGCCGATAGATTGGCGCCATTGTTCCTGACAGCCATGCGTTGATGTTGCCGACAGTGCCGGTCAGCGTCAGAGAACTCGATCCATTGCCCGTAACGGTCACGCCGTTACCGGAAGCGGCGATCAGGGATCCAGCATTCACGTCGAGCGTGACCGTGATTGAGGCATCACCGGCATCAACATCTATTATCGCAATGCCTGTCAAAGGCAGATCGGTATCTTCAGATCCGTTAAAGCTACCGGGCAGGGTGTTGACTGGTGCATCGTTGATGGGTTGTACGGTTCCTGAGACGGTTGCGTTGCGGCTTACGATGCCGTCAGAGACGGTATAGGTGAATGAGAGTGGGCCGTTGAAGTCTGGCGCGCCAGTGAATGTGAGGGTCCCGTCGGCATTGAGTGTGATGGTGCCGCCAGTGACATCAATTGAACTTCCTGCGGAGATGGCCTGATCGTTGATGGCGGTTATGGTGAGTGTATCGCCATCCGGGTCAGTGTCGTTTGCCAGCACATCGAGGTTGATGGATCCGTCCTCGTCGATGACGAATGTGTCGTTTGTTGCGACGGGCGGATCGTTGATGGCGCCGATGATGATGGTGACGGTTGCGGTATCGAAGCCGCCGTTACCATCGGCGACCTGGTATGTGAAGCTGTCTGAACCGTTGAAGAAGGCATTTGGCTGATAGGTGAATGTGCCGTCGGGGTTGAGGGTGAGGGTGCCGTTTGCCGGGGCGTTGACCAGGGATACGGTGAGGGGATCGTCGTCGGCATCGACGCCGTTGCCATTGTTGGCGAGGAC
>NZ_JBIVYN010000002.1:0-159347 GCF_044772305.1 Agrobacterium sp. NPDC090273 | reverse complement strand
CAGTGGGTCGCCATCGGCATCACTGTCATTGGCGAGCACATCGAGAACCGTATTGCCGTCCTCGTTGAGGGTGAAGCTGTCATTGCCAAGAGCCGGCGCATCGTTGACTGCGCCGACATTGACGGTAACGGTATATTCCACCGTGGCTGTTCCGTCGCTCACCGTGTAGGTGAAACTGTCGTCGCCTTCGAAGTCGGGATCGGGCGTGAAGGTGTAGGTGCCATCGGTGTTGACGACGACACGGCCATTGGACGGCTGGCTTGCAGCCGCATAGGTCAGCGGCTCGCCTTCCGCATCGGTGGCGGCGGGCAAGATACCGCTATAGGGCGTATCTTCGGTCACATTGATCGTGTCATCGCTGCCAACCGGGGCGTCATTGGTGCCCGTGACCGTGACGGTGAAGGTTGCCGTCGATGTGCCGCCCTGACCGTCCGTGATCGTATACGTGATGCTGGTCGCGCGGGTTTCTCCGGCGGCAAGATTGTCAAAGTCGGTCCCTGGATTGAACGTATAGCTTCCATCTTCGGCAATGACGAAGCTGCCACCAGCGGTTCCCGTTACGCTTGTTCCGACGCCGGTCGCGCTGCCGTTTACGGCAGCAACAGTGATGACATCGCTGTCCGGATCACTATCCGCGCCCGAGCCATTATCAACAAAGACAGAGCCGGTCGCAGGTGTGTTTTCTGCGGTTGCGATTGCGTCGTTCTGAGCAAGCGGGGCTGGGTTGGACACGCTAATAGTGAAGCTACGTGTGATAGAGCCGCCCGGCTGACCGTCATTGATGGTAACGGTGATCTGATAGGTGCCGCCATTCACTTGTGAGGCATCATTTTCGAGCGTGCCGGAAATAATGCCGTCAGCACTCATTACCAGCCCGGCGGGCAAACCAGTCTGGCTGAAGGTCAGCGTATCGTTGTCCGGGTCCGTGAAGAACTGCGAGATGTCGAGGGTTACATCGTCGGCATCGTCGAACGCCTGATTGGGGATTTCTCCCGTCGGGGGATCTTCGACATTGGCAACATTGACGGTCACAGTGAAGGTGGCGGTCGTGCGACCATCATTCACGGTGTAGGTGAATGAGTCCGGGCCCGAGAAATTTGCGGACGGAACATAGCTATAGCTGCCATCTGCGCCAATTGTCACCGTGCCGTTTGTGGGCTGAGCGAGTACGGCGTAGGTCAGTGCGTCGCCATCGACATCGGTCACAGGCAGGAAGCCTGTCGATGTTTGATCCTCTGTGGCGTTCAGGGTGAAACTGCCACCCACCGGAGCGTCGTTTTCGCCTGTTACGGTGATCGTTAGTGTCGCTGTCGCAGTTCCATTTTCGCCATCGGAAATCGTGTAAGTAACGCTTGTGGTACGCGTTTCACCAACCTGAAGGTCGTCAAACTCGGTGCCGGGGTTGAAAGAGTAGGTGCCATCCGCGTTGATGACGAAGGTGCCGCCATCCGAGCCGGCAATGGCGTCGCCGGGGTTGCCTGAACCCACCGCAATAACGGTTAGCGTTGCGCCTTCAGCATCCGTGTCGTTCCCAAGGACGGTTGGGCTGTTGATAATCGGTGTGTTTTCGCCCGTGGTGGCTGTGTCATCAACGGCGATTGGAGGGTTGTTGACCGCTCCAACGCTGACCGTGACGACGGCCGCATTTGTGGCGTTTCCAATATCGGTCACGGAAATGGTGAGTGTGCGATCACCTGCGGTCAGATTGTCGTTGCGGTTTTCATATTGCAGGGCGCGCAACAAGGCACTCGCTGCTTCGTTTGGCATGGGAACGGCGGCACCTGCGGCGTTCTCGAAATGCACTGATGTGGCGCCATCGTATTGGTAGACGAATGTCGTACCTCCGAATGCAATGGTGCCACTCGATGCGGTGCCGAAAATGATGTCGGCAGTGCCGTTCAGATGAATAATTTCACTACCGGAATTGATAAAGCCGGCAAGGCTTATATCGAGTGAGACGATGCTCCCCTCTACGTCGGAAACAAAGGCATCCGGCGTAACAAGTCTGACTGGTCCGTCACCTTCGGTGAAGGTTACGGAATTGTCGGTTCCGCTGGTGGTGCCGTTCAGATCGATCACAGGCACATCGTTGACGACATTGATATTGAGCGTCACCGACGCGTCGGAAAATCCGCCGTTGCCGTCACTGATGCGGTAGGTAAAGGCGACTGTGCCGTTGAAATCCGCGGTCGGCGTGAAGGTAAGATTGCCCAGGGCATCGTTCAGCGTCACACTGCCGCCCGCGACGGCTATTGTTTCACCAACGCCAATAGGCTGGCCGTCGATCTGGGTGATTGACAGCGGGTCGCCATCCGGGTCTGTGTCGGCGCCAGCGTTACCGCTGACAGTGCCTGCTCCGGTTAGCGGATTGAAGCTGACGGGCGTGTCTTCCGTCAGGTCGACGACGTCGTTTGCCGCATTGGGTGCAGGGTTGGTGACAGTAAGAGTAAAGCTGGTGGAGGCCGAGGCAATGCCGTCACTCGCCCTGACAATGATTGTGTAGGGGCTGTCTTTCGACGCATCTGGATCGAGGGTACCGGAAATGATGCCGGTCGCCGGATCGAAAGTCAGTTCTGGCGGAAGCCCTTCGACTGTAATGGTCAGCGTCTGACCATCGACATCACTGAAATAGGGGCGGACATCAAGACTGAAGGCGGAGCTATCCACCTGTGCGAGGTCTGGGATAGGTGACGCCACGGGTGCATCGTTGACCGGGTTGACTGTTACCGTCACCGTCGCCGTGTCGCTACCGCCATTCCTGTCACCGATCGTATAGGTGAAGGATTCCGTGCCGTTGAAGTTGGGATTTGGCGTAAAGCGCAGAACTTCGCGTCCGTTCCCGTTGAGAACAAGTTGCACGGAGCCATTGCTGGTCATGACCGCAGGACCGCCAACCGTAAGATTCACGCCTTCAACGAGAATGACCGTATCTGTGTCGCCATCGGGGTCCTCATCATTGGCAAGGATGTCTATGTCGACAGGTGTGTCCTCATCCGTGGTAACCTGGTCATTCTCGGCATTCGGGGCCACATTCTTGATCGTATAGATGAAGTCCTGGAAGGTACTCCCACCATCGGGGTCGGTGGCCGTGATCCTGACTGCAAAATCGCGAAGACCCGTGGGGCCGGATGCGTCGGCGTCGATGACGCCGGATATAATGCCCGTGAGCGGGTCCAGCGTAAGTCCAGGCGGCAGTCCAGTTGCCGTATATGTCAGCGTTTCTCCCTCGGGATCGACAAAATTACCCGAAATGTCGAAACTGATCGTCTCCCCGTCATTGCGCGAAATATCCGCGATCGGGGACGAAATTGGTGGATCGTTCACTGCATCGACGGAAACGGTGATGATACCGGTGCTGAAGCCGCCTTGGCCGTCGGTTACGCGATAAACAATGGTGTCGGTGCCGTTGTAGTTGTCGTTCGGCGTGTAAGTGATGGTGCCGTCCGCATTGACGGTTACCGTGCCGTTTCCTGCGGCAGGCGGAAAATCGGGGTCAAGGAAAAGATTGTCGCCATCGGGGTCGATATCGATGCCATTGTCGCCGCTGGTTGTGCCCTCACCGGTGATCGGGTTGAAGGTAACTGGCTGATCCTCGCCGGTCTCAACCGTGTCATTTACGGCAATCGGTGCTGGATTGGTCACGGTGAACGTGAAGGTTTCCGCTACCGTGCCGCCGCGGCCATCGTTGGCCGTCACTGTCACAACATAGACGCCATCGTTGTTTGGACCGCCCTGGCTGGCGTTGTTGGCGATGATGCCCGTAATCGTTCCATCTGCCGCCATTTCAATGCCTTGTGGCAATCCGGTCTGGCTGAAAGTCAGCGTGTCATTGGCATCGATGTCTTGGAAAAATGCGTCAAGATGCAACGGATGGTCAGTGAGCGATTGGCCGTCCGCGCGGGTGTAATTTGGGATCTCGTCTGCTGTCGGGTCATCGTTGACGCCGGTGACGGTGACAGTAATCGTCGCGGTGTCGACATTCGTACCGTCGGTGACACGATAGGTTATGGTTGTCGTGCGGGGCGTATCACCTGCGGACATGTCGTCAAAGTCTGCGCCAGGATCAAACGTGTAGGTGCCATTGGCATTGATGGTGAAGGTGCCGCCATTCGAGCCGGCAACCACCACGCCGACATTGGCTGCTGATCCCTCCACCTGATCGACGGTGAGTGGATCTCCATCCGGGTCCTGGTCATTGGTAAGCACATTGCCGCCACCCGCCGTGTTTTCATCGACGGTTAGTGTGTCGTGGAAGGCCTTCGGTGGAAGGTTGGTAACAATCCATGTGACAATCCGTGTCGTCTTTCCGCCGTTGCCATCGGAGGCCGTGATTTCAACCGTATATGGATCTGTATTGGATGCGTCTGCGGCCAATGTGCCGGTGATCCGGCCGGCTGCGTCGATGGAGAGGCCTGGCGGAAGGCCGGTTGCGGTGAATGTCAGCGTGTCTCCGTCGACATCGCTGAAATACGGGCTGACATTATAATCGACAGCTTGGCTGTCGCTATCATATTGGTCGGGGATAGGGTTGGAGGTCGGATTGTCGTTGACGGGTGTAATGGTCACGCGCACCGTTGCTGTGGAAACCCCTCCATTGTTGTCAGTGATGGTGTAGGAAATCGTGTCGACGCCATTGAAATTGAGGGCGGGCACATAGGTCAGAGTGCCATTGGCATTGATGGTTACACTCCCGTTGCCTGCGCTGGCGGATACGATCGTCAACGGGTCGCCGTCGGGGTCTGTGTCGTTGGCGAGTGGAGTGATGACAGTCGGAGTGTCCTCGGCAATGGTAATGATGTCGTTGTTTGCCGTTGGCGCGGGATTGGTGACGGTCAGTTCGAAAGCCTGCGACGGGGTGGACGAGGTACCATCGCTTGCAACAATCGAAATCACATAGACGCCATCACCATTCGGACCGCCCTGGCTGGCGCTCTTGTCGATATTGCCAAAGATAAGCCCGGTGGCGGCATCATATTGCAGTCCAGCGGGAAGGCCCGTGATGGTGAAGGTCAGATTGTCGCCATCGGGATCTGTAAAGAAGTCCGCCACATCATAGGTGAAAGACTGGCCGTCGGCGCGAACCCGGTCTGGGATCGGCTGGGTCGGCACGGGGTCATCGTTGACCGGCAATACGGTGACCGTCACCGTCGCCGTTGAAACGCCTCCGTTCCCGTCGGAGATGGAATAGCTGAAGCTTTCCTGTCCGTTATAGTCCGCATTCGGCGTGAAGCGCAGGAACTGGGTTCCGTCCGGGTTTTCGATCAATCGGACCGATCCGTTGGTGGTTACGACCGGGGCTCCATTCGGCTGCAGAACGACGTTGTTGACGCGAATGACCTCGGCGGCATCGCCATCGGGATCGCTGTCATTGGCGAGAATGTCGATATCGACAGGCGTGTCTTCGTCTGTTGTGACGGCATCATCGTTGGCGATCGGTGGAACATTGAGGACGGTGTAGTTGAAATCGACAAAGGTCGTTCCACCGTTCGGGTCGGTTGCGATGACGCGAATACGATAGTTTTTCTCGCCCGTGGGACCTGAGGCATCCGGGGCGATCTGGCCGCTGATTGTCGACCCGGAAAGCACCAGACCAGGCGGAAGGGGGAAGTCCGCATCGATTGTATAGGTGAGGGCGCCGCCTTCCGGATCAGAGAAAAAGGCAGAGAGATCAAGGCTGTCGGTATCGCCGTCGTTGCGGGTGCGATCGGCAATCGGACTACCGGCGGGATCATCGTTGACGGGGGTGATTGTCACGGTGACGGTTGCCGTTGCGGTGCCGCCATTCCCGTCGGAGATCGTGTAAGTGATCGTGTCGGTGCCATTGTAGTCTGTGGCCGGCAGATAGGATATCTCGCCGTCCGCGAGAATAGTCACCGTTCCATGGGCGGCCGTTGCCGAGACAACGGAGAGCGGATCGCCGTCTGGGTCACTGTCATTGGCAAGCACATTGATCGTGACTGCGGTATCTTCCGCGGTCGTTACGGTATCGTTGACGGCGACGGGCGCCGGATTCGACACGGTCAACGCGAATGTCTGCTGGGCCGTACCACCATTGCCATCCGATACTGTGATCGTCACCGTGTAGACGCCGTTGGTTCCACCCTGGCTGGCATTTCGATCGATGGTGCCGGTGATGACGCCTGCGGCACTGAGGCTGAGGCCGTTCGGAAGGCCTGTCTGCGTGTAGGTCAGTGTATCGCCATCGGCATCGGAGAAGAAGCTCGAGACGTCAAAATTGACGACGGCGCCGTCATTGGCGGAACGGTCAGGTATTGTTGAGCCGACTGGGTTATCATTGACGTCGCTGATAGTGACGGTGACAGTATACTCATTGCGGGCACCACCTGGATCAGTAACAACGAAGCTGAAGCTGTCTGTGCCATCAAAATCGGAGTTTGGCGTGTAGATGTAGGTGCCGTCCGCATTGATGACAACGGTGCCGTTGGCGGGTGTCGTCATCCCTGCGGAGAATGTAATTGTGTCGCCATCGACATCGGTTGCAACGAGTGTGCCGGTAAATGGCGTATCTTCGGGCGTGGAAATGCTGATGTCGGACGACGTTGGAGCGTCGTTGACTGGTGTCACCGTACCGGTCACAGTTGCGTTTGCCGAGGCCGTTCCGTCTGACAGGGTGTAGGTAAAGCTGATTGGACCATTATAGTTGGCGTTCGGCGTGAAGCTCAGGCGACCATCGGCATCAAGCCTTACGGCTCCTCCGGTGATGGTGGTTGATTGGCCTGGCGTGATCGTGGTTCCATTGATGGCCGTCACCGTCAGTGCGTCACCATCAGCGTCGGTATCGTTACTGCGGACATCGAAGGTGATCGCGGTATCTTCAGGTGTCGTGAACGTATCGTTGACGGCGACCGGAACGTCGTTGACAGGGCTTACCGTGCCGTTCACCGTGGCGGTCGCCGTGCCGCCGTTACCGTCAGAGACGGTGTAGGTAAAGCTTGGGCTGCCATTGTAATTGGCCGCTGGAGTGAAGGTCAGTGTCCCGTTGGCATTCAGTGTCACGGTGCCGCCGGTGACGGAAACCGTTGCTCCTGTGACGATCCCGGTTCCGTTGATCTGGGTGATGGTCAGCGTATCGCCATCGATGTCACTGTCATTTCCCCGAACATCCAGCGTGATCGGCGTGTCTTCAAGAGTGGTGAAGCTGTCGTTTACGGCTACGGGGGCATCGTTGACTGCCGTCACAGTTCCATTGACGGTTGCCGTTGCGCTGCCGCCGCTGCCATCAGAGATCGTGTAGGTAAAGCTTGTGCTGCCGTTATAGTTGGCGGCCGGGCTGAACGTGAGAGTACCGTTGGCGTTCAGAGTGACTGTGCCGCCTGTAACGGAAACCGTCGCGCCGGTGACAATCGCGGTTCCGTCGATCTGGGTGATGGTCAGCGTGTCACCATCCGGATCGCTGTCATTGGCGAGAACGGAAATCGTTGTTGCCGCGTCCTCCGCAGTAATGAAGGTGTCTCCAGTCGCGATCGGGGCGTCCTGCTCCGGCGTGACGGTGCCGGTGACGGTCGCCGTTGCAGTGCCGCCTTTACCGTCTGAGATCGTGTAGGTGAAGCTCGGGTTGCCATTGTAATTGGCATCGGGTGCAAAGGTGAGCGTGCCGTCGGCGTTAAGTGTCACCGTGCCGCCTGTGACCGCGACCGAGCCACCAGACGAAATCGCCAGACCATTGATCTGGGTCACTGTCAGCGTGTCACCATCAACATCGAAGTCGTTGCCTCGAACGTCAAACGTAATCGCAGTGTCTTCTGGTGTGGTGAAGGTGTCGTCGATGGCGACGGGTGGGTCCTGAACTGCGTTGACCGTACCGTTGACGGTAGCGGTTGTTGCTCCACCATGGCCGTCGGCGACGGTATAGGTGAAATTCAGGGTGCCGTTATAGTTTGCGTTCGGTGTAAAGGTCAGCGAGCCGTTCGCATTCAGCGAGACAAGTCCACCCGTTACGGTAACCGGATTGCCAATCGAGATTTCGGTGCCGTTTATTGCTGTAACGGTGAGCGTGCCGCCATCGACATCCGTGTCATTGGCGAGCACGTTAAAGGTGACGGCCGTGTCCTCATTCGTGGTGAAGCTGTCATTCACCGCGATCGGCGCATCGTTCTGGCCGGTGACGGTGACGGTCACCGTAGCCGTGGATGTTCCACCCTGGCCGTCGGATATCGTGTAGGTTACTGCCGTCGTGCGCGTTTGACCTGCCGCCAGATTGTCGAAACTTGTACCGGGATTAAAGGCATAGGTTCCATCGGCATTGATGGTGAACGTGCCACCGTTCGAACCGGCCACTGCAGAGCCGACCCCGGCACTGCTGCCGCCGACGGCGAAGACGGAAATCGGGTCACCGTCCGGATCGCTGTCATTGGTAAGCACAGAACCGTTGATCGCGGCGTTTTCCGTTGTCGAGAAATCGTCGTTACCCGCGACCGGAGCCGGATTGGCGACCGCCCAGGTGAAACTGCGACTTGCCTGCGCGCCTGCGAGATCTGTGGCCGTCACTGTAACAGAATAGGGACCAGAGACACTGGCGCTGCGGTCGATTGTGCCTGTGATGATACCGGCTGCACTGATCGACAGACCAGGGGGGAGACCGGTTGCGGTGAAGGTCAGGCTGTCGCCCGCGTCCGGGTCGCTGAAGTTGCCAGCTACATTGAGCGAGACGTTTTGCGCGTCGCTTGAACTCTGGTTGGCGATCGGGGTCGAAATCGGGGCATCGTTGACACCTGTTACGGTGATCGTGAAGGTAGCTGTTGCCGTGCCACCGTTACCATCAGCAACCTGATAGGTCACGGACGTCGTGCGTGTCTGACCTGCAGCGAGATCGGCGAACGCATTGCCCGGATTAAAGATGGCAGCGCCATTGGCGCCAATTGTGAATGCACCGCCGTTTGAGCCCGCGACGGCCAAGCCGACATTGCCGGCGACGCCATTGACCTGTGAGACAGTCAGCGTATCGCCGTCGACGTCGCTGTCATTGGTGATGACGTTCGTGGAGACATTGCTGTTGGCGGTGGTCTGGGCGCTGTCGTTTACGGCGATCGGTGCGTCGTTGACCGCGTTAACGGTGACCGTAACCGTGTATTCGACCGTCGCCGTTCCGTCGTTCACGCGGTATCTGAATGTATCCGTGCCATTGAAATTGGCTGTAGGCGTATAGGTGTATGTGCCATTGGCATTGATGGTAACGACGCCGTGGGACGGTCCCAGTGAGCCAGCCGAATAGGTGAGTGTGTCGCCGTCTACATCGGTTGCGACAGGCAAGGTGCCGGAGAAGACGGTATCTTCGTTGATGGTGATTGCTGCATTGGAGCCAACCGGCGCGTCGTTGACCGGCGTGATCGAAATCGTCGCCGTATCGGTGTCCAAAAGAGCGCCGCCGCTGCCGGTATTGCCGTTGTCGTTGGTGACCATGGTCAAGGTCACAGAGCCGTTTGCGTTGGCAAGCGGCGTGTAGATCGGACTTGCTGCTCCTGCAAGAAACGCATTGATATTGGCGACCGTACCGGTGAGCGTGATGGTGCCTGTGCCGGAACCGGTAACTGTAACGCTGCCGCCATTTGTTGCCGAAAGCGTGCCTGATCCGACCGTAAGCGTAACGGTCATATTGCCGTTTCCGACGTCGACGTCCGAAATTGCGAGGCCCGTCAGGGCCAGCGCGGTATCCTCGTTGGTGACAAAGCTACCCGGTAGAGTGTTGATGGGCGCGTCGTTGACCGCAGTTACGTTGAAGGTAATTGTGTTCGGGCTGAGGTCAGTATCAACGCCTCCGGTTGCCGTGCCGCCATTGTCACGGACCTGGAATGTGAAGGAGGCGAGTGCGGTCCCATTTGCGTTGGTTGAAGGCGTAAAGGTGAGGCTGCCAATATTGGCCGCACTGATAACCTGACCGGCCGTAACAGGAACACCGCTGATCGAGAGGGTGCCGTTGGTCGGTAGCGTGTTGATGATGATTGCCGAAAGGGTATTGGCGGGAGAATCGTTTGGATCGGTGAAGCCGAAATCTGCAGCCGTAAATGTGTAGCTGCCGTCTTCCGTAAGAGTGATCGTCTTGTCAGCACCCGCCGGTGCGTCGTTAACAGGGGTGATCGATATCGTTGCGGTGTCGACATCCGTCAGCGCAGGCCCGCCAGTGTTGCCATTGTCATTGGTCGTCATAGTTAGGGTAACATTGGCGACGGAGTTCGCGGCCGGTGTAAAGGTGGGACGCGAAGTTCCCGACAGGTAGGCATTGATGGCGGAGATCGTCCCGGAGAGAACAATCTGGCCGGAGCCGCTGTTGCTTACGGTCACGCCGCCGGAGGTCGATGCCGTTAGAACGCCGCTATCGACGGAAAGTGTGACCGAGACTGTGCCGGTACCAGCATCCGCATCTGCAATCGACAGTCCAGTCAGGCCAAGGCCTGTGTCCTCGAGCGTCGTATAGCTGGTCGGCAGGGTGTTGACTGGTGGTGTATTGATGGATGCAACCGCGACGGTGACTGTCGCCGTTTCAGTGACGCCGCCTGACGTGACCGTATAGGTGAAGGTTGTCACACCGTTGTAATCGAGCGTCGGGGTGAAAACGAGTTGTCCACCGGCGGTCAACTGCACGGTGCCGTTATTGACGGCGACCGTGCCGCCAACGGCAATCGCGGTGCCGTTGATCGCAGTGATCGCGCGGCCCGGATTGTCAAAAGTATCGTTGGCGAGAACCGGGATGGTGACTGCGACATCCTCATCGGTCGAGACGGAATCGTTGGCAATGTCGGTAACCGCAGTGATCGTCACACCGATTGTGTCTGTGTCGGTGAGGGCTCCGTCGGAGGTGGAAAGCGTGATCTGGGCCGGGCCATTGTAGTCGCGGGTCGGCACATAGGTCGCTCCGGCCAATGCTGCGTTGATCGCAGCTGTCGTTCCGGAGAATGTCATCGTGGCATCGGATGTGCCGTCACCTGCCGTAAACGTGAGGCCGGTGATACTGGACAATGAGAATGCGCCATTGGTCACCGTAACGGTTACCGTCAGTGTTTCATTGTCGATATCCGCCACCGTAATCGCATTACCTGCGGCCGCGGAGAAGGTGATAGTCCCGTCTTCAGAAATCGTTTGTGTGCCCGGAACGGTGTTCACGGGCGCGTCGTTGACTGCTGTCACATTGACCGTGACGGTCGCGGTTTCAGTCACGCCGCCTGATGTTACCGTGTAGGTGAAATTCGTTTGCCCGTTGTAGTTTGCTGCGGGTGTAAAGGTGATTGTTCCGTCGGCATTCAGACGCGCGGTGCCATTCGCCACCGTGACTGTTCCATTGACGGCGACTGCGGTGCCGTTGATCGCGGTGATGGTGTGTGCCGAATTTTCGAATGTATCGTTGGCGTTGACATTGATTGTAACGGCAGCGTCTTCATTGGTTGTCACGGTGTCATTGGCGATGTCGGCAACCGCCGTGACCGTGATTGCAATGCCATCTGTATCGGAAAGCGATCCATCGGACGTGACGAGCGTCAGTTGGGCCGAGCCATTGTAATCGGCAGTCGGCGTATAGGAGAGCCCGGCGAGTGCTGCGTTGATCTGCGCTGCAGTGCCAGCGATCGTTACTGTAGCCGTGCCATTATTGCTGATCGTTGCACCGCCGCCTGTGGTCACCGAAAGCGACCCATTCGTGACGCTTACGGTGGTCGTCAACGTGCCGCCATCGATGTCGGTGACGCTGACGCCACCAATAGAAAGCTGTGAATCTTCTGCGGTTGTTTGTGCACCCGGCACGGTATTGACCGGTGCATCGTTGACCGGGGTGACATTCACCGTGACGGTTGCCGTTTCAGTGACGCCGCCTGAGGTGACAGTGTAGGTGAACGTGGTTTGGCCATTGTAGTCGGCCGACGGCGTGAACGTGAGTGTGCCGTTTGCATTGAGGCGCACCGTGCCATTTGCCACGGCTACCACGCCATTGGCCACGATTGAACTGCCATTGATGGCGGTAATCTGATGGGCGGAATTTTCGAAGCTGTCGTTGGCGTTGATGTCTATCGTTGTCGCCGTGTCCTCATTGGTGGTGGCCGTGTCGCTGGCAATGTCGGTGACCGCGTTGACGGTGATCGTGCGGCTATCGGTGTCAGTCAGCGAACCGTCGCTGCTCGTCATGGTGAGCGTCACGGCGCCATTGAAGTCGGCGACCGGCGTATAAACCGGTTGTGTCGCACTCGCTGCAAGATAGGCATTGATGTTGGCGAGCGTGCCGCTCAGCGTGATCGTGCCCGTACCGGACCCCGAAATGATGATGCCGCCAGCGCTGGTGGCCGCGATGCTACCGGAGTTAACGCTGAGCGAGACAGTCATTGTCGCAGTGCCGGCATCTGGATCGGCGACGGAAAGGCCGCTCAAGGTGAGCGTTGCATCCTCTGCGGTCGTGTAGCTGGCGGGAAGCGTATTGACGGGAGCATCGTTGACGGGGGTCACTGAGACAGTTGTCACTGCCGTGTTCGACGCCGCCGAGCCATCGTTGACCGAAATGCTGATCGTACGGGCGGTTGAACCTGGATCGTCTGACGTTGATGTGTAGCGGATCTGCTGCAGCGCCGTCTGATAATCGGCCTTGGTGGCGGAACCGGACAGAGTGAGCGTGTAGGTGCCTGTGTCGTAACTGAAACTGATGCCGGTCGGCAGTGTACCCGCGACCGACAGCGTGTCACCCGCAACCGGGTTGGTGATGACGATCGTCGCCGAAGACATGTTGGCATTGTCGACGTCGGTGATCAGGACGTCCGTATCGACGATCGCGACACCGGTGCCATTCTCGGTATAGCTTGTTGTGAAACCTGTGCCTGCACCAGACGCGTCGAGATCGAGGATCGGGGCGTCGTTGACAGGGGTCACTGTGATCGTTGCCGTATCGACATCGGTCAACGTGCCTCCCGAACCCGTATTGCCGCCGTCACTCGTGGTCATGGTCAGCGTCACGTTGCCGTTGAAATCCGCGACTGGCGTGAATGTTGGGCGAGAGGCCCCGGCAAGGAACGTGTTGATATTGGCAAGGGTGCCGGTGAGCGTGATCGTACCTGTTCCTGAACCCGATACCGTCACGCCGTTTGCGGCGCTCGCGGTCAGGGTCCCGGAGTTGACCCCCAGGGTTACCGTCATCGTACCGGTTGCCGCATCGGCATCACTGATCTGCATTCCGGTCAAACCAACCGATGTATCTTCGGTCGTTGAGTAACCGGCCGGCAACGTGTTGACCGGTGCATCGTTCACGGCATTGATGGTGATCGGTCGGGTATCGACATCGGTCAATGTCCCGCCGGAGCCCGTGTTGCCGCCATCGCTGGTGGTCATGGTCAGCGTCACACTGCCATTGGCATTGGCGACCGGAACATAAACCGGGGCTGAAGCGGATGCGAGGTAGGCGTTGATGTTGGCAAGCGTGCCGGTGAGGGTGATCGTGCTGCCCGAACCGGAAATCGTGACGCCTCCACCGGACGTTGCCGTCAGTGTACCTGCGGTGACGGACAGTTGAACCGTCATCGTACCGGTTCCGGCATCGACGTCGGCAATCGACAAGCCTGTCAACGCGACGTTTGTGTCTTCATTGGTTGCCCAGCCAAAAGCCGGAAGGGTGTTAACCGGCGCGTCGTTGACGGCGGTAACGTTGACGGTGACAGTTGCGGTTTCAGTGACGCCGCCAGAGGTAACGGTGTACGTGAAACTTGTCTGGCCGTTGAAATTGGCGGTTGGGGTGTAGGTGATCGTGCCGTCGGCATTGAAGGTGACAACGCCTTGTCCGGACGGCGGTTGGGTAACGGAGGTCAGCGTACGGTTGGCGTTTTCGAAATTGTCAGCGGAAGCGCCATTGGTACCCGTGATGACATTGAAGCTGAGTGCCGTATCTTCATTCGTGGTAACCGTGTCCGGGACGATATCGGCGACGGGCGTTATGGTGATCGCAACTGTGTCCGTATCGGAGAGCGATCCGTCCGAGGTCACCATCGTCAGGGTGTCAGAACCGTTATAGTCGGGGTTGCCCTGGTAGCGCACGGAGGCAAGTACGCTGTTTACCTGCGCCTGCGTGCCGGAGATTGTTACGGTGCCTGTACCCGAACCTGTTATCGTACCCGCTATCGTTGACGGCGATAGGGTGCCGTTTGCAACAGTCAGAGTGACCGTTACGTTCGTCGTGTCTACATCGGTGACGGAAAGGCCGGTAATTGCCGTCAGCACGTCTTCCTGTACGGTCACAGGGCCGGGCACAGTGTTGACAGGTGCATCATTGACCGCAATCACATTGACGGTTGCAACTGCCGTGTTGGAATTCGCGGCCCCGTCATTGGTAACGACATTGATCGTGCGGGCGATTGTCGAAGGGTTTTCCGACGTCGAGGAGTATCTGATCGCCTGCAGTGCGGTCTGATAGTCGGCCTTCGTTGCCGATCCGGTCAGCGTGAGGGTAAATGTAGCGGCATTGTAGCTGGCGGAGATGCCGGGAACGGTGGTGCTCAAGGCCAAGACGTCGCCCGCCTGGCCGTTAGAGATCACGACCGTCAGCGAACTCATATTGGCATTATCGACATCGGCAATGAGCGCGGCAGTCCCGGTAATTGCCACACCAGTTCCGTTTTCCGTATAGCTGGTCGAATACCCTGTGCCGGTGCTTCCGGTGTCGAGATCGAGAATTGGCGGATCATTGACGGCCGCGATGCTGATTGTGCGGGTGTCGACATCAGTCAAGGTGCCACCGGTGCCGGTATTGCCTCCGTCACTGGTGGTCATAGTCAAGGTGACCGACCCGTTTGCGTCTGCAACCGGTACATAGATTGGTGCGGAAGCTGACGCGAGGTAGGCGTTGATGTTGGCGAGCGTGCCCGTCAGCGTCAGGGTTGCCGTTCCCGATCCTGTGACCGTGACGCTGCCGCCGAATGTCGCGGTGATCGTGCCTGAGGAGACGCCGAGCGTCACCGTCATGGTGCCGCCGGCGGCATCGAGATCGGCGACCGAAAGGCCTGTCAGGGAGACGCTTGTATCTTCGTTGGTCGCCCAGCCCGATGCCGGGAGCGTGTTTACAGGCGCGTCGTTGACCGCTGTAACCGCAACCGTCGTTACGGCAGTGTTGGAGGCAAGCGCGCCATCGTTGACGGTTACGCTGATCGTGCGACCCGTAACGGTGTTGCCAATTGTCGGATTGTCGGATGTCGAGGAATAAAGGATCTGCGCCAGTGCAGTCTGGTATGCGGCCTTGGTGGCTGAGCCGGTCAAGGTGAGCGTGTAGGTGGTCGAATTGTAGCTTGCGGTGATACCGGCTGGCAGTGTGCCTGTTGCGGCAAGAACGTCGCCCGCCTGGCCATTGGTGATTACGATCGTGGCGGACGCAATATTGGCGTTGTCGACATCAACGACGGAATTGTTGCTGGCTGCGATCGCGACGCCAATGCCATTTTCCGTGTAACCGACGGAATAACCGGAACCGGCAGATGAGCCGTCGAGATCGAGCACCGGCGCATCGTTGACCGGATTGATGGTGATGTTGCGAGTATCGATATCGGTGAGCGCGCCACCCGTTCCCGTGTTGCCATTGTCGCTGGTGGTCATCGTCAGGACGACAGCGCCGTTGGCGTCAGCGACCGGGACGTAGATCGGGGCGGCAGCCGAAGCGAGGTAGGCATTGATATTGGCGATCGTGCCGGTCAGGGTAATCGTGCTCGTGCCGGAACCTGCAATAGTCACGCTGCCGCCGGATGTCGCTGTGATCGCGCCAGTTGCGACATTCAGCGTGACGGTCATGGTGCCGCTGCCAGCATCGATATCCGCAATCGACAGGCCCGAAAGGGCGACACTGGTGTCTTCGTTGGTCGCCCAGCCGCTCGCGGGCAGCGTATTGACTGGTGCGTCATTGACGGCCACGACGTTGATTGTCGAGGTTGCAACCGCGGATGTGAGGCCGCCATCGTTGACGGTGACATTGATGACACGCGGCGTCGTACCGGGACTGTCGCCACTGTTCGAGAAGGTGATGGCGCGGATTGCGGCTGCGTAGTTTGCCTTTGTCGCAGATCCACTGAGCGTAACGGTGATCTGGCCAGAAACAGAGGTGTCGACCGTTCCGGTAATTCCGGTCGGGAGGGTGCCAAGATTAAGGACGTCTCCGGCCTGTGCATTGGTCAGCACGATAGTTGCGGAGCGCATATTCGTGCTGTCACGGTCGCGGACGTCGGCGAGGCTACCCGCTGTTGTCGAAGCTATCGAAACCCCGGCGCCATTTTCGGTATAGGTCGTTGTGTAGTTGACGCCGGCAACGCTATCGACATTCCTGAGTGCGCTGACATTGTCGATGAATATGTCGTCCGTACTGGGCGCCAGCAAGCCGCCCGCCGCCGAGTAGGTGAAGACAAGATCGCCGGTTGCAGCCACGGTGGAAGGCAGATTGAGCGTAACGGCAGTGCGGGTCCATGCCGTGGTGCCTGCCGTTGACGCGGCTACCGTGGTTGGAGAGCCACTTGCGCCATTGAAGTAGGTGATGGTCGCCGTGTTCGGCGTTCCGTTCAACGTGCCGGTAGTGATACGTGCGTAGAGAACGCCGCCTATGGTGATGTCGAGCGTCGCCGGTGTGTTGTTGTCATTGGAGACACCAAGCAGAAGGTTGTTGCTCCAGCCCAAATCGAACGTCAGTTGCGCTGCACCGGAAGGCGCAAGCCCATCGTTCCAGCCGGTTACGTTTGCCTGCGTCAGGGTGCCGCTACCGCCATTGACCGTCCATGCGAAACCGTCATTGGCAATTGCTCCGCCACTACCGCCAACCGTCCAGCCTGTCGAACCAGGTGTTCCGCCATTGGTGATGATCTGTGTCGGGGTCGTGCCGGAGTTCAGGTCGACTACGGGCGCGATGGCGTTGTAGCCGAAATCCGCGGCAAGACTGCTTGCGCCGATCAGTGTCAATGTCGCGGACTGTGTAGTCGCCGTTGTTGCGGTTGCACCGCCAAGAACGCCATTCGTATCGGTGACGCGAACAACATACTGGCCTGGCAAGACACCGGTGAACAGGTATTTTCCGTCAGCGCCGGTCGTGTCTGTCGCAAGAACACGCTCACCCGTATCGGCGACACCGTTGCCGTTCACGTCATCGATCAGTTGCACCGTGACATTGGCGATCCCGACGTCACCGCTGTCGAAGGTTCCATTGGTGTTGTTGTCGTCGTAAATCTGGTCGCCAATAGACCCTGTCGGAGGTACCCAGCGGGCACCATCGGAAACGGTACCGATTGCCGTCGTGCCGTTGGTGGTGATCGCGATCGCCGAGCCGATCGCAGCGCCGGTCGTAACGTTGATCTGCTGGATCGACGAACCTACGAGGTAGGTGTTTCCATTGATGTCGCCACCACCCTGCACCAGCGTCGTGCCGGTGGGGTTGGTGAATGAGCTGACGATTGCACCGGTCGAGAGGTTGTAGCGCGTGATGGTGGAGGCGGCGCCATTGAGGCTGAGCAGATAGTTGTTCGTCGTATCGATTGCGAAATCGCCCCAGTCATTCGTACCGGTGACTGCTGCTCCAAACGTGGAGGCTGAGGCGATGGTGCGGCCGTTTCCGCTGAAGGTGATGCGCCATATCTGGTCATCGCCGCTGGCGTTGATGTTTTCAATGCCGAGATAAAGTGAGCCGTTGTAAAAGGTCGCGGCACCGCTGCCGACACCTCTATCACCCACCGTGACACTTAAACCCGTGCCGTTATTGGTCAGGTCACTGTCGATCAGAATGTGGGTGTTGTTGATGAAGTCATACGCAAACAGCGCGCGGTTGGCATTCGCGGCATTGCTGTCGGTGTAATAGATAAGCCCGTTTGCCTGGTCGACGGCGAGCGAGTTCAGCGTATCGCTCAAGCCGACCCCACCGATGGTGGCGGGGGCCGTCGTGATGGCGGTTGCCTTACCGGTGACGACATCGACGCTGTAAAGCGTTCGGCCTGAGACAACGAGAAGGGCACCGTTGCCGACGCTGGCCTGAACGTTCAGCAATTCGGCATATTCTCGCTGGGCATCCATGGTGGGCAGAACGCTGGCAGTGATCTCGCCGGTGCGATATTCAAGATCCCAATCGCCGCCGAGATCGGCGCTGCCCGTGGCGTCGGTCGAAGCCGCAATATCGGCGCCGGTCATGTATCCCATCATGCGGGCCGCATTCTGACCGAGCTCACCACGAGCGAAGTCGCAGCCATAGATCAGGATATCGGCGTCATCGCTCAGATAGGATTTGAGGCTTTGCAGCTCGTCGGCATAGTCGCCGGCCATTGATTCAATCGTCAGTTCGGCAGAGCCAAGATAAAGCCGGCCTTCATCCCCATGCGAGATGATGTGGACTGTCTCCACATCCTTCATGTTGGAAAGCGCTTCGGCCAGTTGCTCGACACCATCGCGACCCTGTTCCAGGACCACGACCTCAAAGTCGCCCTCAATTCCCTGGAGCAGCGTTTCGTAGTCCGGGACGGAACTGTCGACAATCACCACCTGCTTTGACGATATCTCATCAGATGGAACGTCGTCAGGGGTCGAATCCGTTGCGGCCGTCAATGCTGCGGCGAGAGCGTGTTGGTCCCCATCACCGGTATCGTCCGTTTGATGATGGTCGCCATTCTCGCCGACCTGTGACGCATGTTCGTCCTGAGTTTGGTCGACGGTTGCAGCGCCAGCGGCATCGAATGCGATGCGCTGCTCGAGCTCCATCAGCATCGAACTCAGTCTGTCCTGTTTGCCTTTTTTCGACTCAGTCTTTTTTTTCTTACCTGCCGTGGACGACTGATGCCGACGAGGAAAATGCTCGTTCATTCACATGTCTCCCGCTTCCAGACCCCAGACAGACCGCGCGGATGGGTGCCCGAGAAGACTCAGGCAACGGCTGTCGGATTAACGAGTTCCAAACTTGACGGTGCGTTCGTTAACAAAAAACTAATTTCGGCCGGCAAGCTTTAGCAAGTGAGAATGTATACATAAATCCCTGTGGGGTCGACGTCTTCCTGACTTTTGTCAAGAAAATCTGCATCCTCAACGGGAGGGCAATTTTTGCCTGCAAGTATGAAGACCGACGATTTAAGGTCCTGTTAACCATATCCGTCAATCATTTAACGGCCCTTAGGTTTCCGACACAACGTTTCTTCTGGTTGAAACGTTGGAGCCGTGCGTTCCCTGGTATTGCTTCTCGCAAGGGTTTCGTAGTGATGACATACGAGGTGACGCAGTGAAGTTCCCATTTATCTGGACTGTGCCTGTTGTCCTGCTTGCTGCCGGCTGTACGGTGCGGACAGAACCCCTTACGCCCGAGGCAAACGCTGTTTTCGGGCATGAGAAGCTTGTTAGGGCAACGGCAAATCAGGAACCCATTACCGGTTCGATCGATCTTTATGATGCGATGGCGAGGGCGTTGAAATACAACCTCGACACCAAGGTAGAGATCATGCAGGCCGCGCTGAAAACGCGCGAGGCTGATCTTGTCAGCTACAGTGCGCTGCCTAAAGTGGTGGCGGGTGCAGGTTATGCAGGACGTGACCAAGCGGATCCGTCGACACCCTCAACGCGTGACGACAGTATCAGAACAGCAGATCTGACATTCTCATGGAATATCCTTGATTTCGGATTGTCTTATGTTCGAGCCAAGCAGGCCGCTGATCAGGCTCTGATACAGGAGGAGATGAAACGACGTATCGTCAACAAGGTCATCGAAGATGTGCGCACCGCTTACTGGCGGGCGGTCAGCTATCAACGTCTGGTTGGTCGAATGCGGGCGCTTGAAGGCCGCGTGGCGAGGGCGTTGCGCGACACCCGTGGTCTGTCATCAAGTGGCGAGAGTTCACCGCTGGTGGCGCTGACCTACGAGCGCGAGCTGATTGAAGTGAAACGCGAAGTCGAGATGCTGGAAGGCGAGTTGAAGGTTGCCAAGAGCCAGCTTGCAGCGCTGATGAACGTGACGCCCGGAACGGAATTCACACTGACGGTGCCAAAACGCGCTTCGACGCGTCTGGCGGTGCCGGACAACATGCCGGAAATGTTCCGTATCGCGGTGGAGAACCGCCCGGAGATGCGTGAAGTTGCGTACCGCACGAGGATCAACGAGAAGGAAGTCAATGCTGCCCTTCTGGAAATCCTGCCAGGCTTCAACGTCTATGCTGGAGCCAACTACGATTCCAACGAATTCATTGCCACGAATGACTGGCTGTCATGGGGCGCCAAGGTCAGCTTCAATGCGATGAAGCTTGCCAGTATGCCGGCGGTCAACAAGAAGATCGAGGCGGAGAAAGAGGTTCTGGACGCGCGCGCATTGTCGGTTGCTATGGCGATCATGACGCAGGTTCACATCAGCCGCACGCGCTATGCCCACCTCAACAAATCTTATGGCACGGCGGCAGCGCTCTCCAACGTCTCTCACCGCATCCTCAAGCAGGTACGCGATGAAACCAACGCCCAGAAGACCAGCGAGCAGATCCTCATCCGTGAGGAAATGAACGCACTTCTTGCCGATGCCAAGCTCGATATGGCCTATGCCGATCTGCAGAATGCCTACGCCAACATCTACGCCTCTCTTGGCGTAGACCCGTTCCCGGCCGGGCTGTCTACAAGTTCGAGCATAGACCAGATGGCATTGCAACTCAGGACAATGTGGACCGATACCGGTGGTCCCGCAAAGATAGAGGTGGCCACCGCCAAATAGCGGGCACCGCTGACGGCGTGAGGGAGGTACGACGTGCAGACATGGAATGTATTGGGTCTTGTTCTTGCAATCGCGACTGTAACGCCAGGTGGTCATCCTGCTTATGCGCAGGATGACGGCACGGCGTCGCGAGGTATCGTCAAAGCCGTCAATCAGGCAATGATTGGCACGGATCTCAGCCTTCCGATCGTTTCTCTGCCGTTTCGCGAGGGCCAGGATTTCTCCAAAGACGATGTTCTGGCCGCCTTCGATTGCCGCGACCTCGAAGCGCAGGTGAAATCGGCGGAAGCCGTGCTTCGGGCCGAAACAATCACGCATGAAAACAATATGCGTCTCGCGCGTTCAAAGGCCGTCGGCTCCTACGAGGTCGATTTGTCCAAGGCAAAGACAGACCAGGCGGCGGCGGAACTGGAAGCCTTTCGAAGCAAGATGGCACGCTGTGTCATCAGGGCTCCCTACGATGGTCGCGTGGCTTTCATGCGCGCAAATGAGCACGAAATCCCGGAGCCAAATCAACCGCTTATGCAGGTCGTTAGCACTGGAGATCTCGAGATTGAGACGCTTCTGCCCTCTCCCTGGCTACGATGGCTGAAACCTGGAGCGCCGTTCACCATCGCGATCGATGAAACCGGCGAACAGAAAAAGGCGGAAGTTGCCCGGATCGCTGCAACGGTTGATCCTGTCAGTCAGACGGTCAAGGTAACGGGGCGGTTTTCCGGCGATACAAAAGGAATTTTGCCGGGAATGAGCGGGCCGACAAAATTCAACCCCGTGCCCGGGGAGTAACGGATGGAACGAGAGATCAAGGCGACGGCTGCTTCATCTCAACGCATCACGACAGATGCGGGACAGGCCGCGTCCAGGGCATACGAACTGCTTTTGCGTATTGAAGCGGAAGCACGGCACGTGGAAACTGTTGGTGAGTTGGCTTTTCTAATCGCGAATGAGACAATCCACATTGCCAAGTGCCGCCAGGTTTTCGTTCTGGCCGGATCTGAAAAGAACCTTGCGGTCAAGGCCGCGACGTCAGTGAGCGGCATTGATCGCAACTCGCCTCGTATCCGCTGGATCGAGGCCATCGTGAGCAATCTTCGCAATGACAGAGGTCTCAAGAACGTTTGTGATTTTGCGCTTCCGGCGTTCTGCCCGTTGAATGATGAGGAGCATAAAACCTATCCCAGCCGTTTCATGGCCTGGTTGCCGTTTCAGCTTCGCGACGGCACGGTGTTCGGCGGCATGCTGATCGCCCGCGAAGTCCCCTGGAACGAGCCGGAGCTGACCATTCCACGACGGCTGGCAGCAACCTATTCGCACGCCTGGGCAGCGCTTTCCGGCAAACGTCGCCTGAAACGTCGGGTCAGGATGAAACCGTTACTCGGTGCAGCGCTGATTGCTGCCATCGCTCTCGGTTTCTACCCCGTTCCGCTTACCGTTTTAGCGCCGGTTGAAGTGGCGCCTATTTCCCCTCGCATCATTGCGGCGCCAATGGATGGTGTGATTGAGAGCATCATCGTCAATCCCAATCAGATGGTTCGGCAAGGCGAACCGCTTCTGAAAATGTCTGACGTCATGCTGCGCAACGAACTCGCTGTGGCAGAGCAGGACGTGCGTGTCGCCGAGGCGAAGCTGATGCAGGTCACACAAGGCGCGGTTTCCGATCCGAAACTGCGGGCAGATCTTGCTATAACCCGAAGCGAGCTAACGGTTGCCGCCGCAAAACGAAACTATGCCGGCGATATGCTGGAGCGTTCGGACGTGCGGGCGCCATCGGATGGGATTGCAATATACACCGACCGGCGGGATTGGATTGGGCGTCCAGTCACAACGGGCGAACGCATCATGGAAGTGGCAGACCCGACGCGCATGCAGCTACGGATTGATGTGCCGGTTGCCGACGCGATTGCGGTTTCGAAAGGAGCGAAGGTCCGTGCCTTTCTCGATTCAGATCCATTGAAACCGGCCAATGCTACAGTTGAGGCCGTCTCTTTTGAGGCTCGCATGGTGGAAGGTGACGTGCTGGCCTATCGCATCTATGCCGCCCTGGATGGTGACAAACCCGGTATGCGGCTTGGTATTCGTGGAACTGCGCAGATCAGTGGCGATAAGGTGGCGCTGGCCTACTACCTGTTCCGGAAACCAATCTCCGTTATTCGCCAACGGTTTGGCTTATGATTACCGCTCAGCCCTCCGATGCGCCGCTGCCGATCCTGCGTGAGGATCTACAGATCGTCAGGGTGGGGGCAAGTTACTCCGGGGCACCCGCCTGGGTGATCTTCGATCCAATCCGGAACCGCTTTTTCCGGATCACGTATGAGATGTTCGAGGTGCTGCGGTTCTGGAATATGAGCCGTACAGTCGGAACTCTGCTCAAGACCGTGAATGCCCGCTTTATCGAGCGGATGTCGGAAGACGATATCGGGACGATCGTGCGTATGCTGGAGCACAATCTGCTCCTAGTCCAGCCGACTCGGGGCGGATGGAGGGCTTTGCACCATAAGGCGCAGCCACGACATTCGATATTCATGCGGCTCATTCACAACTATCTGTTTTTCAAAATACCGCTCGTCAGGCCTGAGCGGTTTATCCGCGCGACATGGCCGTACATCGGGTTCCTCTTCAGTCGTGCATTCTGGTGTGTGTCTGCTTTCGCGGGATTGATTGGTCTTTATCTCGTATCTCGTCAATGGGATGCTTTCGTCGGCACGTTCCCCTTCGTGTTTTCGCTTGAAGGTGCCGTAATCTCCATCCTTTCGGTGATCTTCATCAAATGCCTGCATGAACTGGGACATGCCTATGTGGCACATCGTTTCGGTTGCCGCATTCCGACCATGGGCGTTGCATTCATGGTGATGGTGCCACTGCTTTACACGGATGTCAGCGATGCGTGGAAACTGAAGTCACGGTGGCAGAGGTTGAGAATCGATTCCGCCGGTATGCTGGTAGAATTGACGGTGGCGGCCTACGCACTGCTTGGATGGGTGTTCGTACCGGATGGGCCTTTGCGCAGCGCACTTTTCGTGTTGGCAGCGACGGGTGTCGTTTTGAGCCTGCTGGTCAATCTCAACCCGTTCATGCGCTTCGATGGCTATTACATTCTGGCGGATTTGCTTGGCGTGGAAAACCTGCAGCCGCGGAGCTTCCGGCATATGCGGTGGCGCCTGCGGGACTTCCTGTTCAAACCTGGCCACCCGGCACCTGAAGTCTTTCCGCCCGCGCTTGATGTCACGCTGACCCTTTATGCGATCGCGACGGCGATCTACCGGCTGGCCCTTTATCTCGGCATTGCGGTTCTGGTCTATCACTTCACCATCAAGCTTGTCGGCATTTTGCTTTTCGTCGTCGAGATCGGTTTCTTCATCATTCGCCCCGTTTTCATGGAAATGAAGGAGTGGTGGGCCATGCGCAGTGACATTCTTCGTAGCCGTCGAACTTACGTGTCGGTTACACTCCTCGGATTATTGGTAGCGCTGGCCTTTTTACCGCTTTCCACCCGTGTCACCGCACCTTCCGTCATCTATCCGCAGGAGTTCCTGCGGCTCTATCCTCAGGAACCGGGACGGATTGAAAGGCTTGATGTTTCTATTGGACAGGCGGTGAAAGCGGGAGATGTCCTGTTTGTCATCGATGCGCCGCAGATCAGTGAAGAGTTGAAGATTGTCGAGGTCGAAATTGAGCTTGCGCGTTCCCGTTTGGCACGAGTCGCTGCCAACGCTGACGATCTTGCGCAGCGCAGCGTTATTGAGAGCGAACTTGGCAGCTCGCTGGCCCGAAAGCGCGGACTTGAAGAACGCCGAACGGCTCTCGTCGTCAGGGCACCGTTCGACGGGACCGTTACAGACGTCAATCCGGAAATTTTACCCGGACAATGGGTTGGCCGTGCGGAGCAGATCGCCTTTCTCTCCTCCGGCCAAGGCTCAGTGGCTCGCGGATATGTCGCCGGAAACGACAGTGCGCGACTGTCGCCCAATGCGGCTGGCTGGTTTGTGCCGGATGACATATCTCAGCCGAAACTGCCCGTAACACTGGCGACCATTGCTGAGTCCGGGGCAAGGGAAATCGAGGTTCCGCAACTCTCTTCACAGCACCACGGCGCTATCGCTGTCCACGTTGCGTCTGAAGGCAAGAGACAACGCCTGGTGCCAGTCTCAGCGCAATATGCCGTTGTTGCCACAATTGATGGTGACATCTTCGTACCGCAACGATCGGTTCAGGGCGTCATGCTGCTTCATGGCGAAGGTGTCAGTTTTGCAGAGCGCATGTGGCGGCGTGTCCTCATGGTTCTTTTCCGTGAAGCAGGCTTCTGATCGTCTTTCTATCCTGGCGGGTGTTTCATCATGCCAACGCGTCTTTCGGGAAATTTGCGGCCAAAGCATCGATGAATTTGCGCACAGCGGGTGGAAGGCCACGTCGGGTCGTAAAGACGAGGTGAACAAGTCCCGTCATCCCGCGCCATGCTGGCAGCACCCGAACGAGCTTGCCCTCATCGAGGGCCTGTCGGCATGTGTGGTCAGGTAGCAGCGCTACACCCAGCCCCGCTATCGCCGCTGCCCTGACCGCATTGAAGTCCGTACAGCCGATACGTGGTTCATGGCGAAGTGTATCTGTGCGGCCATCGTCAGTCTCCAGAAACCAGTTAACTTCGGCCTGATCATCTGTCGTCGAGAGTGTCGGCTGACCTGCAAGCTGCTTTATATCGCCAATGCGGCTCGCCATTTGGGGACTTGCGACGAGAATGCGGATCGAGTTTCCGAGCGATCGCATCGTAAGGGATGCGTCGCTGTCGAGCGAGGTACGGACACGCAGTGCCACATCGATCCGTTCTTCGATCAAATCGACAGGGCGGTCGATGGCGACCAGTTGCAGTCGTACTTTTGGGTACTGCACCAGAAACTGGTTCACAAGATCGGAAATAGGCTCGACCAAGCCGGTCGGACAACTCATGCGGATCAGGCCATGCGGCTCTGATTTCGCTTCTGCTGCCAATATTTCCGCACGTTCTGCCTCCGCCAGCATCGCTTTGCATCGCGCATAAACGGACTGCCCGACGTCGGTTACACGAAAACGACGACTGGATCGTTCAATCAGGCGGACCCCGAGACGCGCTTCCAACCCCGCGACCCGCCGGCTCAATTTCGACTTTGGTTCGTTGAGCGCTCTGCCTGCAGCCGCGAAGCCGCCGTGGTTCACCACTTCGGCGAAATAAACGAGGTCGTTCAGATCAGTCCGCATTATCGTTCTCCATATGGAACGCTGAGTCGTAAAAATGCCGCCTATTTGCGCCAGCGTTCTGATGTCATGTTCTCTTCAACGGCAACGGGCCGTCAAGAAGGAACAAGACAATGAGCAAGAAATTCGAAAACAAGGTCGTGGTCGTGACAGGCGGCACGAGCGGTATCGGTCTCTCAACCGCAAAAGCCTTCGTAGAAGAGGGGGCGTCAGTTTTTATCACGGGTCGTCGCAAGGATGCGCTTGATGCGGCTGTAAAGGCAATTGGCGGTCGCGTGACCGGTGTGCAGGCCGACATGAGCAAGTTGGCAGATATCGACCGGCTTTATGATGCGATCCAGCAGAAGCACTCGCACATCGATGTTGTGTTCGCCAACGCCGGCGGTGGCGAGATGGCAGCGCTTGGTGCAATCACCGAAGAGCATTACCAGAAGACATTCGATACCAACGTCAAGGGGACGTTGTTCACGGTTCAAAAGGCGATACCGCTGTTGCGGGATGGTGCCTCGATCATTCTGACGTCTTCCACGACGAGCATCTCCGGCACACCGGCCTTCAGCGTCTATTCTGCAACGAAGGCTGCCGTTCGTAATTTCGCCCGCAACTGGATACTCGATCTGAAGGATCGCCACATTCGCGTCAACGCCGTCAGCCCGGGAGTGACGGATACGGCTGGTCTCAACGAATTGTTCGGTAACGGTGAAAGCGCCGAGAGCACAAAGAATTACCTTGCAAGCCTCATTCCTGCAGGTCGGGTCGGCCAACCTGACGAAATCGCCAAGGCAGTCCTCTTCCTGGCATCGGATGATGCGTCCTTCGTCAACGGTGTGGAGCTGTTTGTCGACGGTGGCCAAGTCCAGATTTGACGCTCTGTCTCCAAGGAGAACCACAATGGCAGACATCGCTACACTGCTGGAACGGAATCTTCAGGAGCTTTTTGGGGAGGGCGATGACGCCCTCCGCCAGAAAGTTGCCGAAGAGATTCTTCACGAGGATGCAGTCTTTATCGAGCCGCATGGGATTTATCATGGTCGCAATGAGATCGTTCGTATCGCCGGTGTCATTCGCGCCGCACATCCGACATTCCGATATCAGACACTATCCGCCGCAGAGGTTCTGCATGAACAGGCGGGGCGGGTGAGATGGGTAACGGGAGAACCGGGTGAAAAGCCCTCTTATGCCGGCACGGATTTCATCGTCGCTCGTAACGGAAGAATCGCCGCGATTTATCTCTTCTTCGACGGCCCTCCCGATCCAACCGGCGCGCCAATCCCGGGCTGATGCCGTCAGACAGCAGGAATGACGTCGGCGTGTTGGCGTGATAGAGCATCTCCTACGATGCGACAGGAAATGCTAGGCGTGCCAACACAGTTCGATATGTTTTCAGATGACCAGACACCGGTGCGGGGAAAGCCTGCCGCCGAGGGCAGGGTGAAAAAAACAACCGCCGCCGCAGTCATGGACGAGGGTGATATGGTTGCGCACCTGGCCGCAACCGGCCGATACCGCATCCTGAAGAAACTCGAACCCCGGCAGACCGCTGCCAATGCTCGTTCCGAGTTTCCTCTGAAGGGTGTGATCCTGGACACGGAGACGACCGGCCTCAGCCACCGTAAAAACGAGATTATCGAGATCGGGCTGATCGCTTTCACTTTCGACGAACACGGTGCAGTCGGCGATGTCACGGGTATCTACGGCGGATTGCAGCAGCCGAGCATCTCCATTCCCGCCGAAATCACGAAATTGACTGGTATCACCGATGAAATGGTTGCGGGCGAAGTTATAGACTTGCAGGCGGTGCAGTCATTGATTGATCCCGCAGATTTGATCATTGCTCACAACGCCGGTTTCGACCGTCCGTTCTGCGAGGCGTTCTCGCCGATCTTCGCCAACAAGGCCTGGGCTTGCTCGAATGCAGAGATCGATTGGTCGGCAAGGGGTTTCGAAGGCACCAAGCTTGGCTATCTGATCGGGCAGGCTGGTTTCTTCCACGATGGTCACCGCGCCGTGGATGACTGCTTTGCTTTGCTCGAAGTGTTGGATCGGAAAGTCGATGCGGTGAGTTCGACACCTTTTGGCGAGCTTTATCGGGCGAGCCAGCGCTCCCGAGTTCGGATTTTTGCGGAAAACAGTCCCTTCGAGATGAAGGACCATCTGAAGGCGCGTGGTTATCGCTGGTCCGATGGCAGCGAAGGCCGCCCCAAATCCTGGTGGATCGAAGTCGACGAGACGGATCTGGAACCTGAGCTTCATTACCTGCGGACCGAAATATACCGATATTCGGAAGCTGACCCGTTAACGAAGCGGTTGACTGCCTTCGACCGTTTCAGGGCGTGATTGCCTTAAATCATGCACGGTTTTCTGGAGCTTTGCATTATACGCATGGCTGCGCTGCGGTCTGACCCCTAACGCGATTTCCGGGATGCTGTATATATCAACTCAACGAAGCGATGTACCTCCTCCCACAGAGCTTCGGGTTTCAGGCGACCCACTCCTCCTCCCAGGGAAGCCTGAGGGAACAGCGACACTCCTCCTCCCAGTCGCTGTTCGGTTTTTTCGAAAGCCTGCCGCACCTCCTCCCGCGGCAGGCTTTTTCGTTTCTGGCTACAGATTGAAATCAAATTGCGGCTGATACTGGGTATCGTGCTGGTCTGCTTCCGTTGAGAGTGATGACAGTGTCACCCCGAGCAAGCGTATAGAGCGTTTGAACGGATGGACGCTGGTCAACAGCGCAGACGCAGCCTCGAATACATCCACGGTATTGGCGAAGGGAAGGGGGCCGGTCCGGCTGCGAGTGGCTTGGGTAAAGTCAGAATATTTGATCTTCACCGTCACGGTTTTTCCGCTGATCTCTCTCTCCACGCAGTAGTTCCATACCTTGTCGACAAGCGGCCGCAACTCAGCAATTGCGAGTTCGAGATCGTCGATGTCTTTTACGAACGTATCTTCGGCGCCAACGGATTTGCGAACCCGATCTGGTTGAACCTGGCGGTCATCGATGCCACGGGCAATGCCGTAAAAATAGGCGCCTGACTTTCCGAAGTGCTCAGTCAGAAACACCCGCGACTTTGCCTTGAGATCGGAGCCGGTCTCAATGCCAAGCCGGTGCATTCTTTCGGCTGTCGCCGGTCCCACGCCGTGAAATTTCTTCACCGCAAGCTGCTCGACGAATGCGGGCCCATATTTTGGCGTGATCACCGCCTGTCCATTCGGCTTGTTGAGATCAGATGCCATCTTGGCGAGGAACTTGTTGTAGGAAATGCCTGCCGATGCATTGAGCCCGGTAACGGATTTGATCTTTGCGCGGATTTCCAATGCGATCTCACTTGCGATCGGCATTGCCTTCAAGTTCTCGGTGACGTCAAGGTAGGCTTCATCGAGAGACAAGGGCTCAATCAGAGGCGTGTATTCTGCAAAAATCGCGCGAATTTGCTGGGACACAGCGCGATATACCTCAAACCGCGGTTTCACGAATATGAGTTCAGGGCATTTGCGCGCTGCGGTGACAGAGGGCATGGCGGAGCGCACGCCAAATTCCCGGGCTTCATAACTTGCTGCTGCAACGACGCCGCGTGCGGCAGCACCTCCGACCGCGACCGGTTTGCCCCGCAATTCGGGATTATCCCGTTGTTCCACGGAAGCGTAAAACGCATCCATGTCGACATGGATGATCTTTCGGATCTCGGTAACGTCATTCATCGCGGTCTTGGAAGCTTAGCCGCCTTAGGCGGTATGATTTGGAAACAAAGAGGGAACATACTCTCGGTTACCGGAGATCGCAACGCTTGACCGCGAAATCGAATGCCCAATATGTCAGGGCAGGTTTATTGAGTGGATTTAAAAAGCTGAAGCAGATGCGAAACATGTTTCCGCATCTGCAGGTGCAACACCAGTGTTGCGATATCAGGATGTCTTGACGAATTCGCCGCCCTTGATGATGAAGGGCATGTGGCGGCCCTGACCGGTCAGCAGAGAGAGATCTTCCAGCGGGTTGCCATCGACCACGATCAAATCGGCGAACGCGCCAGCGGCAACGGTCCCAAGCTTGCCCTCATAACCAAGCGCCTTTGCCGCATCGAGTGTGGCTGAGCGGATGACGTCTGCAGCCGGCAGATGTTCGCCTCTGAGGACGAATTCTTCGGACTGATGTTCATGCATCTCGCCCAACAGGTCGGTGCCGTAGATCATCGTCACTCCTGCTTCATGCAGGACCTTGAGTGCGTTGAAGCCGGCGCTGCGAACATCTTCAATCTTGGCAACCGAGACAGGTGGCAGACCGAGCGAAGCGCCATCCTTGGCCAGACGATCATAGACAATGTTGGTGGGAACGACGAACGCACCACGCTCTTTTGCCAGTTTCGCTGTTTCAGGCGTGATAAGGTTGCCGTGCTCGATCGATTTTACGCCGCATTCGATTGCGCGGCGGATGGCAGCGTCCGTATAAAGATGGGCCGCGACATAGGTTTGTGCGTTTTCGGCCTCCTCGACGGCAGCGAGCAATTCTTCACGAGAAAAACCGAGATTGGCGATCGGGTCGGTTGGCGATGATACGCCGCCATTTGCCATCAACTTGATGAACTGTGCGCCAGCCTTGATTTCTTCGCGGGAGGCGCGTCGAACCTCGTCAACGCCGTCGCAGATGCGGCCCAGCGCACCGAGTTGGTCGGGGTAATGCTCAACAGATCGACGGTTGAAGCGGCCGCGATAATCGGTGTGACCACCCGTCTGAGACAGCGCCTTGCCACAGATAATCAATCGCGGGCCAATAATCGTTCCTTCCTCCAGGGCCTCAACGAGGCCGTGGTCTGCACCCCCGAGATCGCGGACCGTGGTAAAACCGCGCATCAACATCGCTTTCATGATGTTGGCGGAACGTAGTGCCACCAGCGAATTCGGCAGATCCGCATTGGAGCCGAGATCGAGCTTGGTGGCAATGACGTGCACATGTCCGTCGATCAGGCCGGGCATCACGATCTTGCCAGCGAGATCGATGATCGTATCGGCCTGTTCGCTCACGCCGCTGCGGACCTCAACGATCAGCTCGTCTCGGATCAGGATGTCGACCAAATCCGTTGGCTTATCCTGCGATCCGTCGACCACGCGTGCATTTTTCAAAAGAACTGTTGTCATTGGTATAAGCTTTCAATCGAATGTCTGGGAATGCGAGATAGGCGCCAGCGGCTAGGATTGGCGTGCGGCCTGAAGAAAATAGGGGACAAGCCACGGGGCGAGAGCCTCGACGCGGGCGACGTGAGTTTCGTCATAACTTCCGGCGCGGTGCGTCAGGTTGATCGTACCGATGCACGTCCCATCAAAGATGACCGGAACGTTGATCTGCGTGCCGCCGCCAAGGCTGGCGATCAGTTCGTGATCGAAAAACGCCCATTTTAGGCCATCCATGTCCTTGGCCAGAAAGTTTTTCTGTTCACCGATCACATGTCGGCCCCAAGGCGTGTCCGTCATCGGTTTGCGACCGGAAACGGGATAATGCTCGGTGTCGGAGGAGTAGATGCGCACAACCTCGCCGCCATCAACAGCAAGCAGGGTGAACAGGATATGGCCGACCTCTTGCTGCAGCAACGAATCGAGAGCCTGGAAGAAGGGCTCCGGCTGATTTGTCTTTTTCATCGCCTCGTAGAGGTGCATGTCAGTTTGCATCACAGATATCCTCTTGTAATCGTGGGAGCGGCCAACGCCGCCCCCGTAATCGAGATCAGGAACGTCCTGCTCAGTTCGAACTCGCGGCAAACTCTTCCGCTTCGATTTCTTCCAGTGAACGGTTCTTCGTCGGAATGCCGAGCACGAGAACCGACAATGCGCCAATAAAGAGGATCACCGTGGTCATGCCGAACACGCCGGCAAATCCGCCGATCGGGTAGACAGCGCCCACCAGGATCGGGGCGGCGATGCCACCAATGCGGCCGATTGCAGATGCCGTGCCGACGCCGGTTGCACGGATGCGGGTCGGGAACACTTCCGGCGTATAGGCATATTCGCCAGCGGCCACGCCGTTGATGAAGAACGAGAGCGTCATGGCAAGCGCGATGACCTGCGTGTCGCCGGTGGCAAACGCCAAGGAAAGAGCCGAGATCGCGGCGAGCGCCATGTAAAGGACGATCGTGTATGGGCGACCGATCTTTTCGCAGAGCCATGCGGCGGTAAAGTAGCCGGGGATCTGCGCGGCATAGATCAGGATCGAGAACGAGAAGCTTTTGGTCATCGTCATGCCACGCTCAACGAGCAGGCTCGGAATCCAAGTCATGAATGCATAGATACTGAACGTGACCGATACCCAGAGCAGCCAGGTCATGATGGTAATGCGCAGGAAACGCGGCGACAGCAACGCCTTGAAGTTTGCCATCAATGATGTGTTGGGGGTGGAGGCGACCTGCGGAGTGGAGGTGACTGGCGGCAGGGACACGCCACGTGCAGCATAATCCTTTTCGATCGCCGTGACGATTTCATGTGCTTCTTCGTGACGGCCCTGGCTTTCCAGCCAACGCGGCGATTCTGTCAGACCACGGCGCCACCACAAAACGATCACGACCGGCATGGCCGTCACGATAAGGGCATAACGCCATCCGTCATCCGAGGCCGGTACCAGGAGATAACCCAGCACTGCGGAGATCACGAAACCGAACGAGAAGAATGCTGCAAGTGATGCGGTAAACCGGCCGCGATACTTGGCGCCAACGAATTCCGAGAGGAACGGCGCAATGATTGCAGCTTCGGCGCCCATGCCGATGCCACCGATGACACGGAGAGCAAAGAACTGGTGCCAATCGTTGACCGCAGCGCCTGCAAGGCTTGCAAGGCAAAAGAGGACCAGCGCCCAGAGCATGACGTTCTTGCGTCCGTAACGATCACCGATCGCCCCGGCAATCAGCGCGCCAATCAGAAAGCCGACGTAAGTACTGCTTGCCAGATAGCCGACCTGAAGGCTGGTCAACTGCCACTGCGCACGCAGGGCCGGAAGCAGGAAGGCAATAATGCCCGCGTCCCAGGCTTCAAACATGTAGCCCAGGCCGCCCATCATCAGCAGCTTATATTGGAAGCGTCCGACTGGCAGCCTCTCAAGTCTTGCAGCAGTATTATACATTTTCGGTCCCCGATATATGGTATGACCGCGTCCCGCACATGTGGCGGATCGCAGGCGCGCTGTTTTGTCGCGCAACATTTTTTGCACGGGATGATTTGATAATGCAATACGCAAAAAACGCTGCAGACACTTTTGCAGAGTCCCTGGAGGACTGGTTGCGCAACCTTGACGAGAGATATTCTCTCACTCCGGCAGCCCATGAAGTGGTGCAAGCCGTCATCAATGATCCTCGTCATGCCTCGTTTGCATCTGCTGCTGACCTTGCGCAGAAAGCCGAAGTCAATGTCGCCACCATCACTCGAACAGCGCAAAGCCTTGGTTTTTCGGGGTGGCCGGACTTACGTCAGGAAATCCGAACCCGTTTCATGAGCAAACTGTCGGCACCCGAAGTCAGCGTTGTTCATCAACAGGAAAGCGGAGCCGACCGGCCATTCGACGCGGCTCTCAACCGCCAGATTGAACAGTTGACGGCGTTGCGCAGACGCACGGACAGGCAATCTGTCCGGGACGTTGCAAAAGTTATTGCAGGCGGAAAGCGTCGTATCGTGCTTGGCTCAGGCAGTTTTGCATCAATCGCCAATATTCTCGCGCACCACGCGACTCTGTGCGGTTATCGTATGGAACTTGCGACAGACGGCGTGATGATCGCAAATGCGTTGGGCGACGTCAAAGAAGGCGACGTCGTCATCATTGTGACCTTCTGGAGGCTCTACAATTCTGCCATCCGGGCGGCTCGCCAGGCGAAGGCGAGGGGAGCAACCACCTGCATCATCACCGATGCAGCCGTTGATGCGCTGGCTGAAAACGGCGACTATGTTCTCCTGGCGCCGGCGGAAAGTACATCATTCTACACAACCATCATTCCCGGCATCAGCCTGGTTGAAGCAATCTCGGCGGAACTGGGAGCGCTCGATCCTGAGATGAGCGCGCGCTCCATCGCAAGTTTCGAAGAGCAGTGGCAGGATCAGGATCTGCTGTTCACGAAAACGGCTCCGATGGCAGGAAAGCCGTTTGATACGCTTTGAGAGCTGTCAGGATTTCAGGCCGCCTCATTCCGCATCAGGAGATTGCCTTGCGTCACCACGCCGGTTGCATTGAGGTGTTCGTCGAAAAGGCTGAGGTTTGCCGAATATCCTGAGGCAATACGGCCGAACCTCTCCTCGACGCCAAGCGCTCGCGCCGGATTGACCGTCGCCATCTGCAAGGCTGTCACCGCATCAACACCCGTGAGCTTTATCAAGGTCTGGAGCGATGTATCCATGGCAATATGGGCACCCGCCAGGGTGCCGTCTGCGCTAGTAAGACGGCCATCAGCGAGGGAGATATATCGACTGTCCAGATTAAAGCCCGACGATGTGCCTGCCAAAGTCATCATCGCATCCGTCACCAGGCAAAGCCGGTCAGCGGCGGAACGCACGGACATTGTCAGGGCTTGCTCGCCGACGTGGAAGCCGTCCGCTATGATGCCGGCGAACAGCCGATTGCCACCCAGAACCTCTGATACGATGCCGGACACGCGACTGGTTGGCGCAGGCATTGCATTCCAGAGATGAGTAGCGCCACGGATTTTTGTCAGATCGGCCTGCGTTGCTTCCGAATGCCCCGCAAAAAGGACAATGCCGCTCGCAGCGAGACGCTCGAGATGACTTGCGTTTTGGCACTCCGGCGCAAGTGTCAAAAGAATAACACCCGGAAAATCTCGGGCCTGCTGTTCCAGGGCGAAGACATCCTCGTCCTCAAGCGGCCGTATCGCCGAGGGGTCGTGAATGCCCGGTCTTGCTGGCGAAAGGAAAGGCCCTTCAAGATGGATACCGATCAGGCCCGGAACGTCTGAGGAAATCGCCTTCCTCACAGCGTCGATCGCATCAAGATAGGACTGGCCATGCGCGGTGATGAATGTGGGAAGAATGGAAGCGGTTCCGCCCTGACGAGCACCCCAGGCAATTGTTGCCAATGCTTCCGGCGATGGCGAGAAATTGAACTGTGTATCCGCCGCGCCGTTTATCTGGATGTCGATCATGCCGGGGCTTGCAACAGCGACCCTGACGGCGTTGCCTGTTAAGCGGTCCTCGTCTGAGGTGGCTTTGACGGATCTGATTTGGCCATCACGAACAACGATCGTCTGATTGCCAAGAAATGACGGCGAAATACCGTCATAAAGGCGGTCGCAGAGGATGAGAATGTCAGTCAAAGCGTGTACCCTCCCCGTTGGGATGCACGTGATGATAATAATCTGTCAGGCGCAGTTTTGAAGACGCCGCGACATCCAGAATGACTGTCGTGTGAGGATGAAGCTGAAGGGCCGATGCCGGGCAGATCGCCGAAAGTGGACCCTCGACCATATCCGCTACAGCTTGCGCCTTTTCAATGCCAGTGGCGAGCAAAAGGCATTTCTGCGCATCGAGAATGGTACCGATTCCCATCGTGATCGCGTAACGGGGCGTCTCTTCGTCCGCTGAAAAATACTGCCTGTTTGCGTTTCTGGTGTTTTCAGTCAGCGTTTTAACGCGCGTGCGCGAACCCAAAGACGACGTGGGTTCGTTGAAGCCGATATGCCCGTTCTGACCGATGCCCAGGAGTTGCAGGGTAATGCCACCGACTGCGCTGATGAGTTCCTCGTATTCATTGGCTTCGGTGTGTACGCAATCCGGTTTGCCGTGCGGCAGATGAGTGCGAGTTTCATCAATGTCGATATGGCTGAAAAGCGCCTCGCTCATATAGCTATGGTAGGAGCAGGGGTGTTCAGGGGCTATTCCAACATATTCATCGAGGTTGAATGTCGTGACCTCGGCAAAGGACAGGCGTCCATTGCGATGGAGGTCAACGAGACGCTGGTAGAGCGGGAGCATGGTGCCACCGGTTGCGAGCCCGAGGACGGCTTTTGGGCGCGCGGCAACATGTGCCGAAATCACGTCGGCTGCGCGGTCTGTCGCCGCATTGCGGTTCGGACAAATGAGAACTTTCACTCTTTTTCTCCTTTGGTCAAAAGGACGCCGAGAAGCGCGCTGTCATGGCCAAGTGCGGCTGGTACGACGGCGACGCGGAATAGCTCCGGCTCCGTTTCCAGATTTGACAGGACACGTTGCAAATATCCCGGAGCAAGCCCGACGCTGCCGCCGAGAGCAACGCGATCAAGCCCGAATATCGCGTTCAGGTCGGCGCAAAGCCTTGCGATGGCTGCCGCGGAGCAATCAATGGCTGCACGCGCGAGAGGAGTGTCGGCTTCAAATGCGGCCTTCGCATCCGCCGTTTCGGCAGCACGTGCAATGGCCCGCCCTGACGCAGTCGACTCCACCGTTCCCGTACGGCCCGAGCCGCAAAGGTCCCTTCCAAGCGGGCTCGACACAAAGCCAAGATGCCCAGCCAATCCATTCGTGCTTTGAACCGGACGACCGTTGAGAACGATCCCGCCGCCGACGCCGGTGGATACGGTGAGATAGGCAAAATGATCGACACCCTTGCCGGCCCCCAGTTTTGCCTCCGCCAAGGCAGCAGCTGCCGCATCATTCATGACGCTGACATTGTTTCCGAACCTGTGACGCAAGCTTTCGAGCAGGTTTTCTCCGCCAATCTGCGACAGGGTTCGAGCATTGACAGCCTGCCAACGTCCCGCAGCATCGACACGTCCAGCGACTGCAACGCCAAGCTTGTCTCCAGTTTGGAAACCCAGCTTCCCTAGCAGTTCAGCCATCACATCGATCTGTTGGCTGATGGTTGCATCACCATTCGTCGGTGCCTGCAAACGTGCGTCTACCCGGCCGGCGATGACACGTGCAACGGCGGTTTTGGTGCCGCCGAGGTCAATAGCGTATCCTTCGATCATGGCGTTACCCGGACAGCATCCGCGAACCAACCCGTGACGACCTCAAGCCTTGTCAGAGCGCTTCCGACCGTTACCGCATCGGCTCCGGCCTGCATTGCGAGAGCGGCAAGACCGGGAGAGTTGATGCGGCCCTCGGCCATGACGAAACCGGATCCAAGGGTCTTGAAGGCGCCAATCAGGTCGAGATCGGGGCCTTCGTTGAGGTTTTGGGTTTCAGCCGTGTAGCCTGACAGTGTGGTCCCGAGGATGGAAGCGCCTGCGGCAAGAGCTCTCTGTCCATCTTCGAGCGTAGCGCAATCTGCCATGGCGAGGCGTCCCGCTGAAAGGATCGCCGCGAGAACCTGTTCGCAGCTGTCGGTGCGCTGTCGCGGCGTGGCGTCATAGGCGATGATATCGGCTCCCGCGTCCACAAGTGCGAGAGCGTCGGCTTTCGTCACGGTGATGCGTACAGGGCTGTCGGGCAGGTCAGTTTTGACAATGGCGATGACAGGTACATCGACAACCGGACGCACGGCACGGAGATTGTCGACACCCTCGATCCGCAATGCGACGGCACCTCCGGCAACTGCAGCCCTGGCCATGGCCGCGACGATTTCTGGCCGGTCCATTGGGCCGTCGTCCACGGGCTGGCAGGATGCGACCAGTCCACCGCGCATTCGTTCCAAGATGTTCATGTTCATTTCGAGGCACCTGTCGATCTCAAGTCAGCGGACGGGCGCGAACCGTGTCGCGCCCGTATGGTCTTACTGCTTATTTCAGCAGGCCGACGTCTTTCAGAATCGTGTGGATACGAGCAAGAACAGGCGCGTCGAGCGGCTTGATTGGCGCGGTCATCGTTGGCGTTGAAAGCAGCCCGATAGCCGCCATCGCTGCCTTGAATGCGCCTACGCCTGCTGCGTCACCGGAGCGTCCTGTCGGGCAAAAGACGATTTCAAACAGCCGGTTGAGGTATTCCTGTTCGGCGACTGCAGCCTTGACGTCACCGGACTTGGCAGCGTTCCACAGGCGGACATAGGCGGCAGCGTCAACATTTGCGAGACCCGGAACAGCACCGTCAGCGCCAACCAGTGCCATTGCGTCCACGACGACCTCATGGCCGGTGAAGAGTGCAAGCGGGTGTCCTGCGGCTTCGTTCATGGCAATCAGGCGACGGAAACCGACGTCGTCGCCGGAGGAATCCTTCACGCCGGCCAGAACGCCTTCGGTGCCGAGATCGACCAGAAGCTTCTGGGAAAGCTTGCGGTGGACGCGCACAGGAATGTCGTAGGCGAAAAGAGGGGCGTCGATGGCGGCACGGATGGCTCTGAAATGATCCGCGATCTCGCCCTCGTCACTGATGGCATAGATTGGCGCCGTCGCGACGATTGCATCCGCACCAGCATCCAGCAATTTGCGCGCGCTTTCGGCCACACGCGCGGCGGTCAGATCTATGGCGCCAGCGATCACTGGAACGCGTCCGGCCGTCGTGCGGCAGACGGCTTCGACGATAGCGATGCGATCGGCATCCGTCAGATAGGCAACCTGACCGGTCGAACCGAGCGGGAAAAGGCCGTTCACGCCAGCGGTGATCAGGTGCTCGACCAATTTCTCCAGATCGGCATAGTTCACGCTGCCGTCGGCATTCAGAGGGGTGACAATCGGAGGAATGATTCCGTGGAAAGATGTATGGGTCATGGTGATCCAGATTTTGTGTGGTTAAAGAGGAGTGGGAGCACTGAAGGGCGCATGCAGCAGGCTGGGTGCGGCCTCCAGAAGCGTTTTCGTGTAGGCTTGGCTTGGGGTGTCCAGGACCTGATTGCTGGGACCGAATTCCACGATCTTGCCATTGCGCATCACGGCGATTTCATCCGAGATGTGGCGCACTGTTTGAATGTCGTGCGATATGAAAACCATACCCAGTCCGAGTTCTCGCTTCAGATCCTGTAGAAGGTTCAGGATCTGCGCACGTACCGATACGTCGAGAGCCGAGGTCGGTTCGTCGGCAACAATGATCTGCGGCTCAAGCGAAAGTGCCCTGGCGATGGCGACACGCTGGCGTTGCCCGCCCGAAAGCTGAGCGGGGATGGCATCCAGCACCGACTGCGGCAGGCCAACCAGCGATACAAGCTCGGATACTCGAGTGCGACGGCTCGCTGCATTGCCGATACCATGGACCTCAAGTGGGTCTGTCAGCGCGTCGCGCACCAGCATTCGTGCGTTGAGGGCGGTCGCTGGGTCCTGAAACACGACAGAAACGAGACGCCCCATACGTCGACGGGTGGCGGCATCGAAGCGACGGACCGGTTGGCCGTCAAATAAAACCTCACCCGAACTCGGCTGTTGAAGGCCGATCAGCACTTTGGACGCGGTCGATTTGCCAGAACCGGATTCCCCGACGATGCCGAGGGTCCGCCCCTTGTATACGGCGAAAGACACATGATCGACCGCACGAACAAAAACGGGCTTGGAGAATGTTGTGGCCCGGACTCCGAAGTCGACACAGACATCGCGCAATTCGATGACCGGTTTTACCGCATCTTGTGAGAGGGACTGGATACTCATGCGACGTCCTCCTTCGGTGCGATCGGGTCATCATCTGGATGGGCGGCATAAAAGTGTCCGGTTTGGCCAACCTGTTTCATGACAGTGATCACACCGGCGTTGCGCAACGGATTTGACGAACGCGGAGCAAACCGGTTGCCGGGCGGAAATTCACTGGGAGAAGGGACAGTGCCGCGTATCTGGTGAAGTCTCTCAGCACCGGCTTCGATGCTCAACACAGCGCCCAGCAGACCACGGGTATATTCATGAACCGGCTGCGCGAGCACGTCGCGGCTTGGGCCTTGCTCAACCATCTGGCCGGCATACATTACTGCGATACGGTGGGAAATCTCCGCAACCAGAGCCAGATCGTGCGACACGAATACCATGGCAAAACCCAACTCTCGGCGTAGCTTGTCGAGAAGCTCGATAACCTGCTTCTGCACGGTTACGTCGAGTGCGGTCGTCGGCTCGTCGGCAATGACGAGTTTTGGATCTCGGGTCAGTGCCATGGCGATCAACACGCGCTGCCGTTGCCCGCCGGAAAGTTCATGCGGGTAGGAGTTCAGTGTGCGTTCCGGATCGAGGCCGACGAGTTCGAGCAGGTCTTTGGCGCTACGAGTGCCGCCTCGCACCGTGAGCTGCTTCATCTGCGAGCGGATCAGCATCGCCGGATTGAGCGACGACAGGGCATCCTGGTAGATCATTGCGATACCTTTGCCACGCAGGGCATTGCGTTCACGCTCTGTCATTGTCAGGAGATTGCGACCTTCAAAGAGGATTTCGCCTCGGATGCGTGCTTTGGGGTCGAGCAAACCCATGATGGCGAGCGACGTGATGGACTTGCCGCAGCCCGATTCACCGACAAGAGCGAGCGTTTCGCCAGGTCGAACGGAGAAGGAAACGTTGTCCACCACATCGACATTGCCATGCCGTGGGAAGGCGATGCTGAGATTTTTCACCTCGAGCAATGGCTGTTGTTCGCCTTCAAAATGCGGGCGATCGCTACGGGCGCGTTCGATTGTGCGTAAAGCGTCAAGACGTTGCTGTAGAGAGGCAGGCTCGTTGAACGAGGATGAAGAATGGGTGCGGTCGGGTTGCTGTGCCTGAACGTTGTCTGTGGCGGCAGCAACTGTTGCTGCATTCACTTTAGAGCGGGCGCGCGGCGCCGCCATGGCATCGGTCATGCCTTCTGCCAGGATATTGAGGGCGAGAACAGTCACGGTAATAAGTGTGCCGGCGAAGAAGGTCGGCCACCAGGCTCCCGACATGACGAGTTGGCGGCCTGCCGCCATCACGTTGCCCCAGGAGGGCTCCGGATCTGGGACGCCAGCCTGGATGAAGGAGAGCGAAGCTTCGAACACGATTGCGTCGGCGACGAGTACGGTAGCAAAGACCAGGATGGGGGCCAGACAATTGCGGGCGACGTGCTTGATGAGAATACGTGGCGTTGATGCTCCCATGACCCGCACGGCGGCCACATAGTCCTCACCGTATTGGCCAATAATATTGGCGCGGATGACGCGCGTTAGCTGCGGGGTGTAGAGGAATGCGATCGTCAGGATCAGAACCGGAAGAGATTGCCCAAAGACGGTGACGAAAACGACGGCCAACGCAATTCCGGGGAACGACATGATCATGTCCAGGACGCGCATCAGCGCCTCCTTTACCCACCAGCTTGCAGTGGCCGCGATTGCGCCGAGAACAGATGCGGCCAGCAGCGCGACCACTGTCGCTCCGATGCCGATGATCAGAGAATAGCTTGCGCCATAAAGCAGTCGGGAGAACACATCTCGACCCTGCCTGTCGGTGCCAAACCAGTAGGTTGCGTCCGGGGCGGAAGGGCCACGTGTCAGTCCGGTTGCCAGTGGGTCGTGTGTGGCGACCAGGGGGGCCAGAGCCGTCATCAGAAAGATGAACAGCAGGATGGCCAAAGCGATCTTTGACGCAGCCGGGAGCTGGCGCAGGCCTGACAGGCGCGAGCCGGGTGTCGAAAGCCTTTCTGTGAGTTGAATTCTAAGCACTTCAAACCGTCCTGATACGCGGGTTGACCAACACATAAAGCAGGTCGACAGCGACATTGATCACCACAAAGGCGAGCGCTACGGTTAACGTTACGCCTTGCACGAGATTGGGTTCGTTATTGGTCACGCCATTCATGATGAGCATGCCCATGCCATTGATGTTGAATATGATTTCGATGACGACGGCACCTCCTAGAAGGTAGCCAATGCGCAGGCCAAGCACGGTAATCGGTGTGATCAGGGCGTTGCGCAGGACATTGCGTGCCACCACGACGCGCCGCGGTACCCCGGCGCCAAGAGCAGTGCGAACATAGTCACGGTCGAGTTCTTCGACCATCGATGTGCGCACGACACGCGAGAGTTGGCCGATGACCGGCATGGCCAAGGCAAAGGCTGGCAAAAACATGCGTAATAACCAGCCACCAAAATTGTCCGTCATAGCTGGTAGCTTTCCGGCGACCGGGAAGATCGAGAACAATCCAACCTTGTGGCCGAGCACCTGGATCAGGAGGATCGCCAGCCAGAAAGATGGGGTAGACAGCGACGCGATCGACAGCAGGCGAATGGCCTGATCGGGCCAGCGATCGCGATAGACCGCCGCAACGATGCCGAGCGTCAGTGCGAAGCCGACGGCGATGATGAGGCCAAGAAACGTCAATTGCAGCGTGACGGGGAAAGCACGGGCGATCTCGTCGATGACAGGCAGTTGGCGGGCCGAATATGTCCCCAGATCCAGTTTCGCCAGCCCGGTCAGAAAGGTCACGTAGCGGGTGGGCAGGGGATCATCAAGACCATGGGCCGCACGATACTCAAGCCGCGCTTCCAGGGAGGCGCCTTCACCTAATGCGGTGATGGCTGGGTCCACCTTCGAAAACGACATGATGAAAAACACGAGAAATGTGATCCCGAGGATCATGATCGGCAATTGCACGAGACGGCGACCGATAAGGCTCAGCACTTTTGACATGCCAAACTAGCTCCTTCGCAAAAGACAATAGAGATCACCGCAGCAACACTGCCGATGCCGGGCCAAGCGCCCGCCCTATGTCGAAGAGTTGGCAATTCAGGCGCCGGGTTTTCCAGCGCCTGAACGTGCCGGATTATTGCTTGACGCCAACGCCAAGGAAGGAAAGGCCGGTCGTCGGCACCGGTGCAAAGCCTTCCAATTGCTCGGCGTCCCATGCGGTTGGCAACTGGCGATGGAAGAGTGGATAAAGCGGGACCTCTTCGGAAAGAAGGTCGAACGCCTTGTTCCACTTGTCTTGCTGATCGGCCCCGGTCAGCCGCTGTGCTTCATTCAGGAGACCAGTCAGTTCGCCGTACTTGGCGCTTGCAGACCACTGGAAGCGCTTGGTCGGCCAGATATTGTCGCCATACCACCATTGCATCAGAATATCAGGATCGTTGCCAAAGACCGAGGGGTCGCCAGGCGCGATCATGACCTGCATCTTGCCGGCATCGACTTTGGTGTATTGGCCACCAGACTGGCCGATATCGAGCGTGGTGTTGAACCCGACCGCGTCAAGCGACTCCTTGATGATCGGCGCCACGTCCTTGACCCAGCCATGGTCCGTGCTCATCAGTGTGATGTCTAGTTTCGGCGTGCCGGCTTCAGCCAGCAAAGACTTGGCCTTATCAGGATCATAGGTGTAGACGGTCGAAGCCTGGTGGTAGTTCGGATGCGTTTTCGGCAGGAACGATGTTGCTGCAGTCGCATTGTCAAGCATACCGGTGCCGATGATCTTGTCCATGTTGAGCGCATAGAAGAATGCCTGGCGGACACGTACATCGTCGAAGGGTTTGGCGGCCGTGTTGAACATGGCAAACAGCAGTCCGAAAGACTGGGTCTTTTCGAGCGTTGTCGCTGCGGCCACTGCATCGGCGTCGACATAGGGCACATCTTCCATGGCCATAACGGTGCCGGAGGTCAGGGCGTTAACGCGTGCGGTCGGATCAGCGATCAGGTTCCAGACCATCTCCTTGGCAAGAGCCGGGCGAGGGCCGGTATAGGCATCATTGCGGGTGAACACGATCTGCGCTTCAGGGACGGCTGAGACCAGCTTGTAAGGGCCGGACCCGATGGGCAGCTTGCCAAACCCGTCCGCGTCCGCTTCCACAGCAGCCTTCGGTACGATCTTCACCGAACCCAGCCGCTCGTTGAACAGCGAGAACGGGAATTTGGTGGTGATCTTCACCGTATCCGCAGAGACGGCTTCGACCTTGTCGATGAAGGATACGAAAGAGCGGAACAGCGATTTCGACGCGGGGTCCAGAACACGGGTAAACGAAAAAACCACGTCATCTGCCGTGACAGGGGCGCCGTTATGGAAAACAGCGTCTTTGCGCAGCTTGATGGTGTAGGTCAATCCATCCTGGCTGGTTGGCATTTCAGCAGCCAGAGCCGCGTACGGTTTGCGTGTTACAGGATCAAGATCGACCAGACCTTCAAAGACATGCCAGTTTGCTGCCTGCGTGACGGCACCGGATGCATTCAAGGGATCGAACGTTCCAGACAAACCGTAAGCAATTGCAACCTGTATCGTTGCATCCGGATTCGTCGTGGCCGATTGCGCCAGCGCACCCGTGCTGCCAATCAAGTAGGTTGAGGCAAGTGCTCCTGCCACAAGGCAAAGGGCGCGGCGTGAAATTGCAAACGTTGTCATTGGTTCCCCTTTTTTTGGTATTGAAGTCCGGATGTCATTTTCCAGTCGGCGGCGTCTTGTTGTGTCGGATGACGCGTTCGATACCGTCGTAGTGTTTATCGAGCTGCTCCTTGGCCGCCTTGATGTCGCCAGCCTCTATGGCGTCGACGATTGCCGCGTGCTCGCGCCAAGTTTGCATTGGGTCGGCGTTGCTCAGGTTCACGAAGTCGGATGCCTTGTAGAAAGCGAGCCAGAAAACTTCGAGCAGCCGCAACAGGATTTCATTTTCCTGGCAGCGAAATAGCAGTTGGTGGAAGAGCCTATCCTCATCGGGGAAGCTTTCGCCCTTTTCTGCCCGCTCACGCATCCTGTCGAGCGCATCGCGCAGTTCCTGGATGTCACGGGGTGTGATGCTGGCTAAAGTCTTCTCGATCAGTCCGACCTCAAGGGTTCTGCGAATGATGATGACTTCTTCAATCTGCTGCAGGGCGCTACCGAGGCCGTAGGCAAGATTGTCGAGCAATGGCTCGAATGAAAACGCCTTCACGAAGACGCCAATACCCCGGCGCGATTCAAGGACGCCGACAGATTCAAGCGCCTTGATGCCTTCTCGGACGGAGTTGCGGCTGACTCCCAGTTGTTGTGCAAGTTCGCCTTCAGGAGGCAGTGGAGAGCCGGCTTTCAGATTGTTGTCGTCGATATAGCTCCGAAGGCTCTCCTGCACCGATACGTGCAACAGGGGCGCTTTTTGCAGGGGCTTTATCGTTTTCAGGCTCATCGTCCGTCTCCAGGGTTGGTTGGCTTCGGCTGAAACCTACCCGTTGCTCGTTAATTATCCACTTGTAGGATATCTGTCAACAGGATATTGGGTCTCTATCGTCGATGGGGAGGACCCTCAAGCCTGAGGGACGCCCTCGAGTGCGGTTGGGATCTGAGTGAATTCCACCGTGGCAAATCGATATTTGAAGCAAGCAGCAGCAAGAGGACGCGATGAGAGCAGTGTTACCGGATACGAAATCCGCGCCGAAAGAAGCCCCACAACTGACCGCGTCGCACACTTCAGGGAAATGGCCGGATCTACCCGTGGCGATCAAAGGTGGAATTGGTGTTCAGTTTGACGACGTCGCCTATGTCGGTCTCGGTTCAGCAGGTCGAGATCTCTATTCACTTGATCTGAAAAATCCTGAAGCAGGGTGGAAAGGGCGAGCCCCCTTTCCCGGTGCGCCGACAAACGGTGCGGCTGCCGCGGCAAGTGGTGGCAGGATTTTCGTATTCAGCGGCAATGGGAAGGAGACGCCGGACGCCAAGTCCGCGATCATCTTCGACTGCGTTCATATCTACGACCCTGCAGACGATAGCTGGAGCAGAGTGGAAACGCGCACACCGGTCGGTCTATCTGGTGCAAAAGCGCTATCACTGTCTAACGGCCGCATTGCCATTGTCGGCGGATACAACAAGCAGCTTTTCGACCGATATCTCGCTGACCTATCGGTTCTGGACAAGGACACGAACCCGCTGGAATTTGACCGACTTGTACGCAGCTACATGAGTATGGCGCCGGACGAGTATCGCTGGAACGGTGACGTGCTGTCCTATGATCCCAGGACGAATTGCTGGGGTTTGCTTGGGCAAAATCCGTTTCCGCCGAACTGCGACAGCGCAGCGGTTGCTATCGGGCAGGATGATTTTGTCCTCGTCAGCGGCGAGGTGAAACCGGGTTTGCGAACGGCAGCGGTCAAGAGCGTGTGTTTCAAAGAAAACCTGTGCGACTGGCGACAACTGACAGATCTGCCGAAGCCAGCCTCGGACGAGGTGCAGGAGGGATTGGGCGGCGCTTTTGCCGGTTATGTCGGAAAGCAGATTCTGGTTGCCGGTGGCGTCAACTTCAAGGGCGCTCGTGTAAACGCCGATGCCGGCAACTGGTATGCGCATGAAGGCCTCACCAAAAGCTGGCGTGACGAAATCTACGCATTTGACGGCAAGGACTGGCGTGAGGTTGGAAAACTCCCGCATGGCCTAGCTTACGGCATTTCGTTTTCCGTGCCCGACGGACTGCTGATCGTCGGCGGTGAGGATTGTACAGGCAATGCGCGCGCAGAAGTCTTTGTTGTCAACGTCTGAAACCGGTCTTGGCAGACGATAACAATCAATCTGAACGACAGATATCAACAGCAAATTGGATGGAACGATGAAGCTGGCCTTCTTTGGGGTAGGACATTGGCATGCAGCGATGCATGCGGAATCTGCGCGGGCATCAGGTGCGGAGATTTTGACGGCATGGGATGCGGACGTCGCGAAAGCGCAGAGATTTGCAGACACCTACGGTGCAAAGGTCGTCAGCAGCATTGAAGAGGCGCTGCAACAGGAACCCGATCTGGCTGTCGTCATGGGCAAGCCTTTCGAAATGGCAGATCTTGCCCGGCAAATGATTGCCATCAAAATGCCGATCCTGATTGAAAAACCTGTTGGCGTTTCGGGACAGGTTTTGAAACCGATTGTCGATCTGGCGGAGGAGACTGGCGCTTTTGTCGCTGTCGCGCTGGCGCACAGCTACAGCCCGCTTCTTGAAGAGTTCCGAAAGCTGAAGGAAGACGGGCGACTTGGACCGGTTTCCCATTCCCATTTCCGCCTGATCAACGGTCCTCCTCAGCGATATGTCGACGACGGTTGTGCATGGGTACTGGACGAAGCGATCAGTGGCGGCGGGGCATTGCGAAATCTCGGTGTCCACGGTGTCAACGCGTTCATCGATGTGGTGGGCAATCAGAAAATCGACGTCGTGAGTGCGTCTTTCGGACCCAAAATGCACGGGACAGCGGTCGAAGACTATGCCGTGGTGATCCTGCGTGCCGAAGATGGCAGCATCGGCATGGTCGAAGCCGGATACACCTTTGCGTCAATGAGCAGGGGGATTTTCGAATGGCGTGTTTCAACACGCAATGCGAGCCTTTGTGATCGCGGTGATGTGCTGGAGATCGTCACGCTGGATGACGGTTGCGTCCGTGAAGTTCAAGCAACGCCGGTTGCCAGACGTTACGACGCCATGATGGCGAAAACGATCGATCGGTTACGCGATGGCGGCGAGCCGGCTGTAACGCTCGCGCGCCACTGGCGCGCGATGGACATTATCGACAGATGCTACGCGTCTGCAGGCAGGGAAAAGTAAGATGCTGCAGGTTGGAATTATCGGTGCCGGTCACTTCGGCGCAGAACATGCGCGTGCCTTGAAACACCTGTCCGGTGTCCGGCTGGTCGCGTCTTGCCGTAATGACCCTGAAGGACTTGCTGCATTTACGGCAGAGTTCGGCGGCAAGGCCTATCTCGACTGGCGCGATCTGCTGGCCGATCCGGATGTCGATGCTGTTGTCATTTCGTTGCCGCATCATCTTCATGCCGAGGTCGCGATTGCGGCAGCAGATGCGGGCAAGCATCTCATGGTGGAAAAGCCGTTGGCCCCGAATGTGGTCGATTGTGTCAGGATCATCGAGGCGGCCGACAGGGCCGGGGTTATTTTGATGCCCGGTCACACGATGCGGTTCACCTTGCCGTTCCTGACTGCGAAACGCGCAATGGAAGAAAATGGCCTGGGTGCAATGCGATTTGGCCACAGCCGCATGATCAAGTTCTGGATGGAGGAAAACCGCCGGCAATGGCATCTTTCACCGGAAATGGGTGGTGGTATGCTGTTTACGGCGGGAATTCATGCGCTCGACAGATTGTTGGCTTTTGCGCCAACCCCTGCCACTCATGTCAACGCGATCTCGACCACCGCCTTTCACCAGCAAGCGGCTGATGATGCGGCACTCCTACTGCTCAATTTCGGCGGAGCGGCTGCCGGACAGTTGACGAGCATCGGCTTCAGCAATGGTGCCTTCATTTCCGGGGACGAACTGATCTGTGAAAACGGCGTGATTGTCGTCGACTTCTTCAAGGGGGTTTCGCTTGGACAAGGCAATAAATGGCGCATGCTGGAAAACGCTCTGGAAGAAAATGGCGGCGCCAGAGCTCTGGTTCGTCAATGGGAAGATTTTTTGGGCGCTGTGAAAGATAGAAAGATGCTGTCAGTTACCGGACAGGATGGCCTGCATGTTGTTGCCTGCATAGAGGCCGCGTTCGTCGCGTCGAGAGAACGAAGGGAAGTCGCGATTTAGTTCAGGCTTTCTGTCGGCGCCGTGTCGATACGTGAGAAGGGTCGGTCCTTTGCCAGGACCGGCCCTTCTTATTCTAATGGGCAGGCGTGCTGTCAGACAGCGCCGCGGGTCTCGACGTAGAGTGCATAGACCGAGTGGCTGCTCGCCATGTAAAGACGGTTCTTCTTTGCACCGCCAAAGACGAGGTTCGGGCAACGTTCCGGCAGCTTGATGAAGCCGATCGCCTTGCCTTCAGGGTTGAAGACCTTGACGCCATCAAGGTCTTCCGGCTTTGCACCGGGCGCACCATTGGTTCCCCAGCCGCACCAGATGTTGCCGTCGATATCGACCTTGATGCCATCAAGGCCGCCATTGTCATCAGCCGTAACCAGAGCTGTCTTGTTTGACAGTTCCACGCCATCCTTGCCGACGTCATAAGACCAGATGATGCGATGCGGAGCTGCACGGCCTTCGACGATGTAGAGCTTCTTTTCATCCGGCGAAAACGCCAGGCCGTTGGGGCCTTTCAACTGATCGGTGACGAGATCCAGTTTGCCTTCCGGCGAAATGCGATAAACGGAATGTGGTAGCTCAGGCGTCGCCTTTTCGCCTTCCCATTCACCACCGATGCCAAAGGGGGGATCGGTGAACCAAAGCGAACCGTCCGATTTGCAAATGATGTCATTCGGTGAATTCAGCTTCTTGCCGTTGAAGTTGTTGGCCAGCACCGTGATGGAACCATCGTATTCCGTGCGCGTCACGCGACGGGTCAGATGCTCGCAGGACACGAGGCGACCTTGCTTGTCGCGGGTATGACCATTGGTGTAGTTGGCGTTATCGCGGAACACGCTCCAGGTCTCGTTGGCCTCATCATATTTCATGATGCGGTTGTTGGGGATGTCGCTGACGAGCAGATAGCGACCATCGCCGAACCAGACCGGTCCTTCTAGCCAGCGTGCGCCTGTTGCAACTTGCTCCAGGGTGCTGGAGCTGATGCGGTATTTTGCAAAGCTCGGATCAAGAATCTGGACTGCAGGGTCCGGGTAACGTGCGTTCGGTTGGAACGGCATCGCCTGTGCAGAGGCAAGCTTTGTTGTAACGCCTGTTGCCACGGCGGCAGCAGACAGCGCGAAAATATTGCGGCGTGTAAAATCCACGGAAAAGTGCCCTTCAAGATGATTTTGATGTCATATCAATCTGCCCGCATAGGGGGAGCCTAGAGCATGGCCCGGGGCGGAATTAACGGCAGTCTATTGTGCGCTGCAACATGAGGTGAACGCTGACCTCTCGCCATAGTTAAGCAGTTCGGAACGCCGCATTACAAGATTTTGTAAGAGGTTGATATTTTTCGAAAAGGCCATGTTGCATCGCAATAAAAGTAAGATTTTCTTATCACAATTCTCCTAGCGTCCGAGCCAGGACATATCGATCGATCCCGGTCCCTCGCGCGCATGATGTGCGCCGCCTGCTGCGGCGGTTCCTGCATTCCTTTCCCGCCTGACGTGTTGCAAAGCGTGCCGTCTCTTCAGCGCCGCTCTGAGGTTTTCCGATGCTGCAAAATTTAAAGATCAAGACCAAGTTTCTGATGACAATCGCCATTCTCGGCGTGATTTCGCTTGCTGGACTGCTGTATGTTACGCACAGTTTCAGTGCTGCAAATCAGGCATATGGCAACTTCCTGCAAAATGAGAGCAATGCCGCGACCTTCGGTCCGCGTGGTGCCGCAGGCATGTGGACAGCGACGACGTGGCTTAGCCGTGCGTTGGCGCAGGACCCGGCATCACCCGCATTCAAGGATCTTTCCGCCCGTTTCACCAAGGAAATTGCCGGAGCCCGCGACCGGCTCGCGCAAATCCCCGGTATCGTTCCAAGCCGCAAGGCGGCAATCGATGAATTGATCGCCGGTGCCGATGGTCTGAAGGCGATTGGGGAAAACCTTCTTGCTGCGCACACGGCAGGCGATGAAGTCAAGGTTGCGGATCTCTCCAGCAAGCTTGACCAAGCCATCGTCGATCTCTCCCCGAAATTTGGCGCCAACAATGGCGCCATGGCAGAAATCCTCAATAGTGGTGCAAAGCGGCTTTCTGACGAGGTTTCCACCACGATCCTCTATGCGATCGTTGGCATGCTCCTCGGCATTGGTCTCGCAGTCGTTCTGGCAATGGCGATTGCCCACAAGGGAATTACGGCACCGATGGCACGTCTGCGTGAACGCATGGTGTCGCTTGCCGCCGGCGAAACGGATGCCGAGGTGGTCGGCCTTGATCGCAAGGATGAGATCGGTCAGATGGCCGAAGCTGTCGCGATCTTCCGCACCAACGCCCTTGAGCGCACCCGCCTTGAGCGCGAAGCCGAAGACAACCGCAGCCTTTCCGAGCGCGAGCGCATTGAGCGCGAAAAGCAGCGTGCCCGTGAAGCATCGGAAGTCAAATTCGCTGTCGAAAGCCTTGCGGAAGGCCTGAGCAATCTGTCTGACGGCAATGTCGTCTACCGTATCGAGAAGCCGTTTACCGCCGTTCTCGATGGCGTCCGCAACGACTTCAACGCGTCGGCCAGCAAACTTCAGCGGGCGCTGGAGCAGGTTGCCGAAAATGCACGCAGCATCGAGGCCGGTTCGTCTGAAATCCGATCCGCTGCCGATGATCTTGCCAAACGGACCGAACAGCAGGCCGCGTCTGTCGAAGAGACTGCCGCTGCACTCGAAGAAATCACAACGACAGTCAAGGACGCGGCTCGCCGCGCCCATGAGGCAGGCGTGCTCGTCACGCGCACCCGCGCCGGTGCCGAGAAATCCGGCGAGGTCGTCCAGAATGCCGTCAAGGCAATGGAGCAGATCGAGAAGTCGTCGGGTGAGATCAGCAACATCATCGGTGTCATCGACGATATCGCCTTCCAGACCAACCTTCTTGCTCTCAATGCCGGCGTTGAAGCCGCTCGCGCCGGTGATGCTGGAAAGGGCTTTGCCGTGGTTGCTCAGGAGGTTCGTGAGCTTGCCCAGCGTTCCGCCAATGCTGCGAAGGAAATCAAGGCACTGATCAACAATTCGAACCAGCAGGTCGAGAGTGGCGTGGAACTGGTCGGAGCAACCGGTGTTGCGCTGGAAAGTATTGTTGCCGAGGTGCAGGAGATCAACCGTCACGTGAACGCAATCGTAGAATCGGCTCAGGAACAGTCGTCTGGCCTGCAGCAGATCAACACGGCCGTCAATGCGATGGATCAGGACACGCAGAAGAACGCTGCCATGGTGGAGGAATCCACGGCCGCAAGCCACGGCCTGGCACGCGATGCCGCTGCGCTGAACGCTCTGCTGTCGCAGTTCAAGCTCTCGACCCGTCCTCAATATGCTGTACGTCCGGCAGGTCAGCAGGATGCACCGGCAACCTCTCCAGCCCGTAGTCTCGCGCGCAAGGTTGCATCTGCCTTCTCGGGCAACGCCGCGCTCGACACGTCAAACGATTGGCAGGAATTCTAAGCGGACCAATCGGGCGAATAAGCTACTGCAGATCAAAAAATGCACGCCGCGACCAGCAGGTCGCGGCGTTTTTCGATTGCGGAACTGAAGCCTATGGATGCCGGCCGGGGTCAATCTGAGATGCGATGATGTCACGTATTTCCGGTAGCAAGGGATTGCGATTATCTGGGCTCCAGATGGCGTGAAGCTCTGCCGTGCATTCCTCCCGCATGTCCATCGCGCGAAAGACAACATTGTCGAAGCAGGCGTTCTGAGTGCCTGCGGGCACCACCGCCAGGCCGATCCCGGCGCTGACAAGTGAGAGAATGGCCTGTGAATGGGTCATGCTTTGAACGATGCGGGGTGTGACACCATTTTCCGTCATCACCTTATTCAGCTTCTCATGCAGATATCGCGCTGCCGGCGAAAACATGATGAAAGCTTCCCCACTCAGGGATGTCAGTGAAGGCCGCCGTTTGCTTGCAAGCGGATGCGAGCGCGGGATGGCCAGCATCATGGGCTCTCGCTCGACACACAGGCTCTGGAGATGATGGCTGCCGCTGAGTGGGCGTGACAGCCCAAGATCGACCTCACCAGAATTGATGGATTGAAGCTGCTCGGCCGTTTCCATTTGCACCAGTTCAAGATCGATATGGGGGGCTGCGGCGCGGGCCTGAGCAATGAAGCGCGGGAGAAAGCTGTAAGTGGTGGCGCCCACAAAGGCGATTTTTACCGTACCGACGTTGCCGCGCGCGATCCTTCTTGTTGCCGTTATCGCCGAGTTGCCGAGCTCAAGAAGTTTCTGTGCCTCAATCAGAAATGCCATGCCGGCAGGCGTCAGGACCACGCGTCTGCTGCTTCTTTCAAAAAGAGTGACGTCAAGCTGCTGCTCAAGCAACTTGATTTGCCGGCTGAGTGGCGGCTGGGTGATGTTCAAGCGTTTTGCCGCACGGCTGAAATTCAGTTCCGTTGCAACAACGACAAATGAGCGAACCTGTGTCAAATCCAGCATTTATTCAAATCCGGTATAGATATCCAACAATAAACAACTTGGACTTAAATTGATCGCGGCGCTATCAGTCAAGGTAAGAGATCCCCGAGTGGGGAGCGAAGCGAGGTGATGACATGGATACGCAGTCGGCAAAGACAAACCATCTGCAGCAAAGCGTCGGCAGCGACAGTATTGCCTGGATCAGGCTGTCATCGATCTTTCTGCCTTTGAAAACACCGATCAGTGATGCCAAGGTTCTGACCGGCAGGCAAAAACCTCTGACCGAGGTGGCTTTTCTCTTTGCGGAGATTGAAACGAAGCAGGGGCATAGCGGGATCGGTTTCAGCTATTCCAAACGTGCCGGCGGGCCTGGACAATATGAACATGCAAAGGAAATCGCCAACGTCCTGATTGGTGAAGATCCTAACGATATTGGCAAGCTCTGGAACAAGCTATGTTGGGCAGGCGCCTCGGTTGGGCGTAGCGGCCTAGCCGTGCAGGCGATTGCGGCATTCGACGTGGCACTGTGGGATTTGAAGGCGAAGCGTGCGGGTCTGCCATTGGCAAAATTGCTGGGCGCGCATCGCGACTCTGTTCGATGCTACAACACCTCTGGCGGTTTTCTATCGTCGCCGATCGAGGAAGTTCTTGAGAATGTCGAGCACTCCATTGCGGCCGGCATCGGCGGCATAAAGATCAAGGTTGGTCAGCCGGATATGAGCGTTGACCTGAAGCGCGTCGCGGCGGTTCATGAGCGCATTGGCGGGCGGGCAGCGATGATGGTCGATGCCAACCAGCAATGGGATCGTCCCAGCGCCATGCGTTTCGGACGGCTCATGGAGCCATATAACCTCACATGGATCGAGGAGCCGCTCGATGCCTATGACGTCGAAGGTCATGCGGCACTTGCAGCGCAGCTCGATACGCCGATTGCCACCGGCGAAATGCTGGCGAGTGTTTTGGAGCACATCTCGCTGATCCAGAACAATGCCGTGGACTTCATTCAGCCGGACGCACCGCGCGTCGGCGGTATTACGCAGTTCCTCAAGATATGTGCATTGGCGGAGGCGAAAAAACTGCAGCTCGCCCCCCATTTTGCGATGGAGATTCATCTCCATCTGGCAGCGGCTTACGAGCTCGAGCCGTGGGTGGAGCACTTTGACTGGCTCGATCCGCTGTTCAATGAGCGGCTGGAGATCCAAGGGGGGCGAATGCTGGTCCCAAATCGTCCAGGTCTGGGCATTACTTTGTCGGAGCAGGCTGCACATTGGACACGGTCGACGGCCGAATTTGGCATCCGGCCGTAGCGTCGTTCCTGTCAGGCCGTTCCACGCGCAACGATGTGGAAGTCGATGTTGATCATCGCTTCCACAGTCTCGTCACCGTCAATCTTGCGCAGGATGGATCTTGCGGCTTTCGTGCCAATATCGCGGCGATCGATCCGCACAGTCGTGAGCGGTGGATGGGTGTAAGGCGCAAAGTCGAAATCGCCGAAACCGATGATTGCCAACTCATCCGGCATTCGGCAGCCGCGTGCATGAGCTTCAGCCAGCGCACCGTGTGCCACGACGTCGGAGGAGCAGAACACGCCGAGTGAGCCTTCACCACGATCAAGAAGCTGCGCCATTGCGATGCGCCCGTCCCGGAACGTGGAGGGCGAGTTCATCTCCAGAGCCGGCAACTCGACATCTGCAATCCCCTTCAGACGATTAACAAAACCATCCCGACGTTGCACGGCGCGTGGATCGTTCGCGCCAACCTGCGCATAGCGATCGTAACCCCTGATCAAAAGATGTTCGGCGACCAGCGCCCCAACGGCGGAATGCGAGAAACCAACGGCTGTGTCGAGCGGCGAGGGTGTGGAATCCCATATCTCGACGATTGGCAGCCCCGCACCGGTCAACATGGCACGGGTTTCTTTCATGTGGGTGATGCCTGTCAGGATGATGCCGTCCGGGCGCCGCGCGAGAATTGCACGTGTCAGTTCCAGTTCGCGGCCTGGATCGTAACCGGAGAGGCCAAGCAAAAGCTGGTAACCGGCAGACACCAGCTCGGCATTGAGGCCTTCGATGGTCTCGGCAAAGATGGTGCTTGCGACCGAAGGAACGACGGCCGCGATCAGGCGCGTTCTTCTGGACGCGAGGCCGCCAGCCAGCAGATTGGGCACATAGCCTGTTTTGGCGATCACGCGTTCAATTGCTTCCAACGTGCGAGGTTTGACCAAGGCAGGGGTGTTGATGGCGCGAGATACTGTGACCGGAGAGACGCCCGCCAGCTTGGCGATATCGGCAAGCGTCACCGGGCCGCTTGCCGAGGCATATTTGTTCCTGTCGTGTTCGGACATTGTCATCACTCCTGTCAGAAATGATTTACGCTTTCATTTTTGTATCAATCAAGAGGCAGTCGGAAAAAATCGTCTCTGACACATCAATATATTGAATCTGTTATATTTAAAAAATGGGTCGAATGCTTGCAGGCACGTTTTTTGGCGATACAATGAAAGCGCTTCCATTTCTTCGTTAGGAGGGTTTCGGAGAATGGATCGTTATCACTGGCAGGAGGCCAGAAAAGTGGAGGAAATAACATGAACCTCAAGCGTTTCATGACGCTCGCTGCGGCGACGGCCGCACTATGTACCGTCGCTCTGCAGGCAAGCCATGCTGACGAATACCCGACCAAGACGGTAACGGTGATCGTTCCTTTCGCCGCAGGTGGCAACACAGACACGTTCGGTCGCCTCGTTGCGGAGGAGCTGGACAAGAGGCTGGGGCAGCGCTTCATCGTTGAAAACAAACCGGGCGCAGGTGGCAACATCGGTCTCGGTGACCTCGCGCGCTCCAAGCCGGATGGCTACACGATTGGTATGGGAACGGTCAGTTCCAACGCCATCAACCAAACGCTCTACAAGACACTGCCTTACGACAAGGAAAAAGGCTTTGCGCCGATCTCCCTGATTGCCAGCCTGCCAAACGTTCTTGTGGTCAACCCGGACAAGATCAAAGCCAATTCGGTAGAAGAGCTGGTTGCATTCCTGAAGACGGAGCCAGGCAAACACACCTACGCGTCTTCAGGGGTCGGTACATCCATTCATCTTGCCGGCGAGCTTCTGGCGACCAAGGCCGACATCAAGATTACCCACGTGCCCTATAAGGGCAGCAGCCAGGCTATACTCGATGTCGTTGGCGGGCATGTCGATATGATGTTCGACAATATCCCGACAGCGGCGCAGCAGGTGAAGGCAGGAAAGGTCAAGGCGCTTGCCGTGACAAGCCTTGAAAAAGCAGACCTTCTGCCGGACGTGCCTACGATGGCAAGTGTCATCCCTGGCTTCGAGGCGACCTCGTGGCATGGACTGTTTGCACCTCCAGGCACGCCCCCTGAAATCGTCGAAAAGCTTAGCAAGGAAGTGCAGGCCATCATTGCCGATCCCGCGATGAAATCGAAACTGGAAGCGATGGGTGTAACGCCGGTCGGCAATAGCTCCGCTGAGTTCCAGGCGTTCATCGACAAGGAAACGGCCAAGTGGGCCGAGGTCATCAAAGCCGCCAACGTGCCGCTGCAGTGAGACCATCTGCCGGCCGGATTTTCCGGCCGGCACATCTTTCACACGCGAGTATCATGCCATGCTTAAAATAAGGAACGGCCGCGACTTTCTCGGCGGCGTTACGATGATCTGTGTCGGCCTACTGTTCATCTGGTTCGGCAGAGAACTGCAAGTCGGCAATTCCTTCCAGATGGGACCGGGTTATTTCCCGATCATGCTGAGCCTGCTTTTGATCGTAATCGGCGGCCTGATCGTCTGTCAGTCGATGATGGTCGATGCGGGAGACGATGAACCGGAAGCGTGGAACTGGAAAGCCTATTTCTGCGTGATCCTGGCACCTGTCGGATTTGGTCTGGTGCTCTCAGGGCTTGGTCTGGCGCCCGCCATGTTTTTCCTGATTGCAGGCGTCGCCACCGCCAGCCGTTATGCAAAATGGCGTCACTCCATTCTGCTCGGTCTGTTCATGGCTGCTGCCTCGGTCATTCTGTTTACCAAGCTCCTGTCGCTCCCCGTCAGTGCATTCGGACCTTGGGTGCCGTTCATTGGCGACTTCTTCTGACGCTCGCCTGCCAGCCGCGAAACCGGATTGGACTATTTATGGATATCTTCTCTAATCTCTGGCTCGGTGCATCGACTGCCTTCATGCCGATGAACCTGCTTTATGGCTTTATTGGCTGTCTGCTGGGTACCGCAATCGGCGTGTTGCCAGGACTTGGTCCGACAGCGACCATTGCCATGCTTCTGCCCATCACGTTCGGTCTTCCACCGGAATCCGCCCTCATCATGCTGGCCGGTATCTTTTATGGCGCGCAATATGGTGGGTCGACGACAGCGATCCTGATCAATCTTCCAGGCGAAAGCTCGTCCGTCGTGACGGCAATCGACGGCTATCAAATGGCCCGCAACGGTCGTGCAGGCGCCGCACTCGCGACAGCAGCCCTTGGTTCCTTTTTTGCGGGCACGGTGGCGACCGTTCTCCTTGCTGTCGCGGCACCACCGCTCGCAGCCGTCGCGCTCAATTTCGGGCCTGCGGAATATTTCTCGCTCATGGTGCTCGGCCTAGTGGCTTCGGTCGCACTTGCGAGCGGTTCCCTGCTCAAAGCGTTCGCGATGATCGTCTTCGGTCTGGTCCTTGGCACAGTCGGAACTGACGTGGAAAGCGGTGCACCCCGCTACGTCTTCAACATTCCCGAACTCTATGATGGGTTGAATTTCGTTGCCGTCAGCATGGGCATCTTCGGGATCTGCGAAATCCTGCGCAATCTTGAGAACGAGCAGGAACGTTCGGTTGGCGTCAAGCGTGTGACGGGTTTGATGCTGACAAGGGAAGATTTCCGCCGCATCAAGGGACCTGTCCTACGCGGTACTGCACTCGGCTCGTTCCTTGGCATATTGCCTGGCGGCGGTGCGATGCTGGCATCCTTCGCATCCTATGCAATGGAAAAACGCCTGTCTCCCAATAGCTCCGAATTCGGCAAAGGTGCGATCGAAGGTGTCGCTGCACCTGAATCGGCAAATAATGCCGGTGCTCAGACCTCTTTCATTCCCATGCTGACGCTCGGCATCCCCGGCAACCCGGTTATGGCGCTGATGGTAGGTGCGATGATCATCCAGGGCATCACCCCCGGTCCGAATGTCATCTCGGACGAACCGGATCTGTTCTGGGGCATGATCGTGTCGATGTGGTCGGGTAATCTCATGCTCGTCATCCTGAACCTGCCATTGATCGGGCTTTGGGTGCGTATGCTGACTGTTCCCTATCACCTGCTTTTTCCGGCGATTATCGGCTTCTGCTGCATCGGCGCCTACAGCATCAACAACAGCGTTTTCGATGTGTTCGTCATGGCGGCTTTCAGCGTTATCGGATTTGCACTGAGCAAGTTGCGATTTGAGCCCGCACCGCTGCTCCTCGGTTTCATCCTCGGCCCGATGCTGGAGGAAAACCTGCGGCGCGCCATGCTGATCAGTCAGGGTGATCCGTCGATCTTCGTGCGCAGTCCGCTCAGCCTGTCGCTGTTGATCTTTGCCGTCATCGTACTGGTTCTCGTGCTTTCGCCGAGCATCAGCCGCAAACGCGAAGAAGCTTTCACGGAATAGTGGATCGTCGCGATCCAGAGAAGTGCCGGTCGGCACAGGAGTTTGGAATGGCAGTTAAAAAAAACTACGAGGAATTGCGCTCAGCACGCTGGATGCTGCCGGACGATCAGCGTTCTTTCGGCCACAGATCGCGAACCATGCAAATGGGCTATGCGCCGGAAGACTGGGAAGGACGGCCGATCATTGCGATCATCAATACCTGGTCGGATGCGCAGCCCTGCCACATGCATTTTCGCGAGCGGGTGGAATGGGTGAAGCGAGGCGTGCTGCAGGCTGGTGGCTTTCCGATGGAGCTGCCTGCGCTTTCCCTCTCTGAGAATTTCGTCAAGCCAACGACGATGCTTTACCGCAATATGCTGGCGATGGAGACTGAGGAACTGCTGCGTTCGCATCCCGTCGACGGTGCCGTTCTGATGGGTGGTTGTGACAAGACGACGCCCGGGCTTGTTATGGGGGCAGTCTCCATGGGGTTGCCCTTTGTCTATCTGCCAGCCGGCCCCATGTTGCGCGGCAATTATGCAGGCAAGGCGCTCGGCTCGGGGACCGACGGCTTCAAATATTGGGATGAACGACGGGCTGGCACCATTTCCAAGGAGGAGTGGCAAGGCATCGAGGGTGGAATTGCCCGCAGTTACGGCCATTGCATGACAATGGGAACAGCCTCGACCATGACGGCGATTGCGGAGGCCATGGGATTGACGCTTCCGGGTGCCTCCTCCATTCCTGCCGCTGATGCCAACCACCAGCGCATGTCGGCGACTTGTGGGCGGCGGATTGTGGAGATGGTGTGGGAGGACCTGACACCGGAAAAAATCATCACCCCGGCGGCCGTCACCAACGCGGTGACGGTGGCGATGGCGACCGGTTGTTCGACCAACGCTATCATCCACCTTATTGCCATGGCGCGCAGAGCCGGTGTGCCGCTGGAACTTGACGATCTCGATCGTATCGGCCGCACCACCCCGGTTATTGCCAATATTCGTCCATCCGGTACGACCTATCTGATGGAGGATTTTTTCTATGCAGGCGGGTTACGCGCTCTGATGAAGCAGCTCGGAGACAAGCTGGACCCGACCGCGATCAGTGTCACTGGCAAGCCGTTGGTTGAAGGCCTGGAGGACGTAAAAATCTGGAACGAGGACGTTATCCGTCCGCTCTCCAACCCCGTTTATCACGAGGGTTCCCTTGCCGTGCTGAAGGGCAATCTTTGCCCTGATGGCGCCGTCATAAAGCCTGCGGCTTGTGATGTGAAATTCCACCGGCATAAAGGCCCCGCTTTGGTGGCAAACAGTTACTCTGAACTGAAAACGATCATCGACGATCCGGATTATCCGCTGACGCCGGAGACCGTTCTCGTGTTGCGCAACGCTGGCCCTCAGGGCGGTCCCGGCATGCCGGAATGGGGGATGATCCCGATGCCAAAGGCGCTGCTGAAACTCGGTCTGCGCGACATGGTACGTATCTCTGACGCCCGCATGTCGGGGACGAGTTTCGGTGCCTGTGTGCTGCATGTTTCGCCCGAAGCTTTTGTTGGCGGTCCCTTGGCGCTCTTGGAAACCGGCGATTTGGTGGAGCTCGATATTCCGGCGCGCAGCCTCAACATGCTCGTTTCTGCCGATGAGCTTGAAGCGCGCCGCGCCGCGTGGGTGGCGCCCGAGCCTCGTTATGAACGGGGCTATGGCTTCATGTTCACCAAGCACATCGAGCAAGCCGACAAAGGTTGTGATTTCGATTTTCTGAAGACTGAGTTCGGCGCCAAGGTGCCGGAGCCGGCGATCAATTGACAAAATCTATTGCCCTATCAAGGAGGAACGATGAAATCCGAAACCCGTGACAAGCTGATGGGTGTATCCGTCGCCACGCTCTGCTCGGCGCTCTACAAGCGCGGACTGAAAAACCAGACGATCCAGGACGTTCGGCCGGTCCGGCCGAAGGGCCGCAATATGGTCGGTCCCGCCTTTACCTTGCGCTATATGCCGGCGCGGGAGGATCGCAATCCGATGACGGTGTTTCGTGATCCGAAACACCCGCAACGCCATGCGATCGAAACCTGCCCGGAAGGCCATGTGCTGGTCATGGATAGCCGCAAGGATGCCCGTGCGGCTTCGGCTGGCGATATTCTCATTACCCGCCTGATGGTGCGCGGCGGGGCAGGGGTGGTCACCGATGGTGGTTTTCGCGATGCCATGACGATCGGCGAACTGGATATACCCGCCTACCATCACCGGCCATCCAGCCCGACCAATCTGACGTTGCATGAAGCGATCGATATCAATGTGCCGATCGGCTGCGGTGATGTTGCGGTGTTTCCGGGCGACATCATGGTGGGCGACGACGACAGCGTGATCGTCATTCCGGCGGAAATCGCCGACGAGATTGCCGATGAAGCGGTCGAAATGACAGCCTATGAGGATTTCGTCGTCGAAAGGGTCAAGGAAGGGCACACCATCATCGGGCTCTATCCGGCGACGGAGGAAAGCAATCTCGCGCTCTTTGCCAAATGGCGTGAAGCAAACGGGCGGTGAGCTGTCCGCACAATGTAATTCTTGATGCGATGATGCCTGCTGGTTTGTCATCTGCGGGCATCTTTCGTCATGACGCTTCGAGCTTTTTAATGAACAGATTCCGAAGCAAGACCTAAGGATAGGATCGCGACCCATCCGTATAATAGAAGCGACGCCTGCTCGGTGGCACCTTTCATACCAGAGCAGTCGACGGGTTTGCTCGTAACGACGTATACCAGCACTGAGAAGAGGGCTGCACTCAAGATCGCCGTAGAATAAGCGGTCTTCCGCGATCAAGTGGCCAGGGCAGCAGTGTTCTGCCTTTGCACTCGCGGGTTGGCTTATCTGAGAAGTGCTGCTCTCGGCCGAACGAAGGTCTTCTTGCCGGCCTTCCAGCCAGCGAGTGCCGGTGCGGAACAGCGGATAACGTCGCAGGCATCTGTTGCGTCGAGGATGACGATGTCCGCTGAGGTGCCGACTGCCAGATCATATTGCGCGCCAAGGATTTTCGCTGCCTGTGAGGTCACCATATCGAAAGCAAGCTCGATGTCGGCGTCACGGGAAAGCTGCATCACATTGGCATAGAGATTGGCCATACGTGCCAGCGAGGCGTCGCCGAACGGCGTGAATGGATTGAGAATATTGTTGGTCGCGATTGCTGTCCGGACACCAAGTGCGGACAAGGCATGCGCTGGCGCAATTCCTCGTGGGACATTGCGGGTAAATTGTCGGCCCATGAGGAAGAGATCGGTCGCGGGCAAGACCGTCAGTGCAATACCGGCTGCCGCGATCCTTGTACCGATCATCGCGAGCGTGTCGGTGTCGAGTGCCGAAAGATTGGTGACGTGGCCGATCGTCACTCTGCCTGAATAGCCATTGGCCTTTGTCGCTTCGATCACCGAAGGCAGATGCGTTTTTTCCGGGTCGAGGCTGAAGTCGAGGTGGAAATCAACGTCCACGTCATGTTTTCGCGCCAGTGCAAAGATGCGCCTTACATGTTCCGCCGGATCGATATCGGTATAGGGGCAGCCACCGATCAGATCTGCGCCATCAGCCAAAGCGGCATCAAGCATTGCCTCGGTTTCGGGCTCCTGCGTCAGTCCTTCCTGTACGAAGGCGCAAATTTGAATATCGATGGCGAAGGCATATTCGTCTCGGACCCGCTTGATTGCTTCAAAAGACCGCATTCCGGCGCGAGGATCGATTTCAACGAAGGTTCGCATGCGATTTGTGCCGTGCGTGATTGCTTTGGCAACAAGTGCCGACGCTCTTTCGTAAACGTCTGCCTCAGAAAAATCGGCCTTGGCTTTCGCCGTCTCCCGCACTGCCTCCTCCAGCGTTCCTGCGCAGATGGTGCAGCGTCCAAGAATGCAGGCTTTGTCGAGATGGATATGGCTGTCGACAAAGCCGGGAAAAGCGAAGGCGCCGTCGAAATCCTCCTCCTGCACCGCTTCGCAACGGATTGCGGTTCCAATCTCAACGATCTTGCCGTCTTTGATCGCGATGTCCGACAGTCCCCGCTGTCGCGCGGTTCTGATGTTGCGAAGGATGAGATCGACTTGCATCTGAGCCCTTATACGCCGATAGCGCAGCCATCGCTGCGAGGATCATGTGCGCCGTCCATCCAGCCGTCATCGTTCAGTCTGATGACACCGGCTTGGCCAGAGAGTGGGCTCAGGGCTGGAATGGCAATCACTTCATGACCACGTTCAGAAAGCATTGTCAGTACATCCTGCCCCGCCGCCTCTTCGATTTTGAGGTTGTCGCGGGTGTCCGAGAATGTCCTGCCCAACAGAAAACGTGGAGCGGAAAGCGCCGCAAGTGGATCGAGGCCGTGGTCGATCAGCCTGCTGAGAAGTACGGCCAGCGTCTGTGGCTGGCCGTCGGCCCCCTGTGTCCCGTACAGAAGATGAGGAAGCCCATTCTTCAGGCCAAGCCCGGGATTGAGCGTGTAGAACGGTCGCTTGCCGGGTGCCAGGACATTGGGGCTTGCCGGGTCCGTGCTGAACGCGGCCCCGCGGTTTTGCCAGAGAATACCGCTATCTGGCAGGAGAACGCCACTTCCCCAGTCGAAATAGGTGCTTTGCAGCACGCTTGCCGAGCGTCCCTCGGAATCGACCGCTGCGAGATAGACGGTGTCGCCAGTCTTGAAACCATGTGGCCAGGGCATTGCCGACAAGGGATCAATCGCCGCAGCTTTGTTGGCCAGATTGGGAGGGCTCAGCCAATCGGCGCATTGTTGGGCGACAAAGTTTGGATCGGCGATCATGCCCCGATCAAGAAAAGCCTGCTTCACCGCCTCGACGCATAGGTGAAAAAAGTCTGCAGACGTTGGGTCCAGATCGCCCATGCGGAAATTGGACAGGATTCCCATGATCGCCAGGGTCGCTGTGCCCTGCGAAGGCGGTGGCGGTGCCAGCAGTTCAAGTCCCCGATATGTGATGGAAACCGGATCTTCGATCGTCGCGGCCGTTTTTTGCAAATCACTTCGTCGAATTGGGCTTCCTGCCGCCTCCAGTTCCTTGGCAATGCGATTCCCGAGCGCTCCGTCGTAAAACTCGCGGTGTCCGTGAATGGCAATCTGTTCCAGAACCGTCGCAAGCTCCGGCTGGCGCTGCAGCCCGTCAGTGACGAATGAAGTCGCGACACTGGTCCAGTTCTCGATCTCGCCGCTGCGATAGGCATGCCAATGCTGTTGAGAGCGGCTGACCGGGAAACCCGACGCTGCCAGTTCGATCGCGTCATCAAGAAGAGAGGTGAGAGTTTCGGTGCCTTGCCAATTCTCGCGAGAATAGCTGAGCGCAAGCCCCCAGCTATCGACGACGGCTGCCGTCGTTAGCGCCGAAAGCGGACCGCGTGTTGGAATGACGTCGAATTCGGGCAATTGGGCTGCTGCCTGACCTATGCCCATGATCGCCTTGCGCCGGCCTTCCGGGTCAGCCACGATCCAGATGGCGTCGCCGCCAAGTCCGCAGAAATGCGGATAGAGAACCGTCAGCGCCGCGCCTGCCGCAATCACGGCCTCAATTGCTGTGCCGCCACGGCGCAAAACCTTTGCGCCAGCTTCACTTGCAAGGTGGTGCGGGCTGGTAACAATGCCACGCCTGGAGCGAGCGCCCTTTTCCTTCGTTTGGTGCATGCTATTCGGTAGCCGTCATGTAGTGGCTGAGGATTTCTGCGATATCAGGGCCGTCGTCCTTGTCGTCAGCCTTCGCGCGGTCTTCAACGGCGTGCAGGTGATGATCCATGATACGAATTGCCGTTTCGGCATCCTGATTTTTCAAGGCCTCAATCAGTTGTATATGTTCATCAATGCCGCATTCCGCCGAATGTGGGCGCCCAAAACGGGCGAGGATCAACGATGAACGCGAAACGACCTGGCTGATGAAGTCGATCAACAGTTTAGAGCCGGTCAGCTCGCCAAGCAGAATATGAAATTCGCCTGCAAGCCGAATGGAGCGTGGTGAGGAAGCCTGCAAGGCGCGTTCTTCCTCACGGACATGGCTGATTAGCGCATCAATGCCGTCTCTCGGCATGCGTTTGCACAGCCGTTCGATGACCTCGCGTTCGAGGCAACGGCGTAATGCGAAGACTTCTTCTGCCTCCTCCAGCGTTGGCATGGCGACGGCAGCACCCCGGTTTTGCTTGATCTCAACAAGACCATCAGATGCAAGTCGCAAAAGCGCGTTGCGTGCACTCGTTCGGCTAACACCGAATGTATCGCCGATCGAGTCTTCCGGAAGCTTAGTACCCGGTTTCAACGCCTGCTCAAGAATGGCACGTCGAAGTGACGCGTAGATCGCATCGCTTCTGCTCATGTTCGTGGACATCGCTGTCACTCTCTTTTGAATGCACTTTTGCAAGTCTATTGCACAAAAATTGTACGACATCCAATAAAATAAATTGCATGCAATTTCATATTGATTTTGTATTCTTGTTGATCTAGCCTTTTGAACAATCCGCATAGAATGGCGCAAAAAGCCACCCGCTGGGTTCATTCCGTTGGATGACCGTTCAACGTTTTTGCCTTGTCACAAATATTGCATGCAATCGTAGGGGAACAAATAATGCAATTATCGAAAATTCTGGCGACAGGTGCGGCCCTGCTTGCTTTCACGGCGCCGGTGATGGCTGGGACGCTCAAATGGGGGGCGTCACGCGATATCAGCTCGCTTGATCCGTATTCTTACGGTGACAGTTTCGCCCTGGGTGTTCTGAACCATGCCTATGAGGGGCTGGTGCGCTACAATCGCGATCTCAAACTCGAGCCAGCGCTTGCAACGTCCTGGGAAATCGTTTCCCCGACGACATGGCGTTTCAAGCTCCGCGAAGGCGTTAAGTTCCATAATGGTGCTGACTTTACGGCCGAAGACGTACAGGCGTCGCTTCTGCGGGCGTCCAACCCCAAGTCGCCACTGCGTGGCAATATTCCGGCTTACAAAGGTTCGCGCGTCATCGATGATCATACGATCGAGATTGACGTCTCTGCCAACTATCCGCTTCTGCCGAATGACCTGACGACGATCTACATCTTCGATGCAGGCTGGTTGAAGGATAACAACGCCGAAGCGCCAACGGATGTCGGTTCGGGAACGGAAGGTTACGCCACCTATAACGAAAACGGTACAGGGCCATTCAAGGTCGAGAGCCGGCAGCCAGATGCCAAGACGGTTTTCGTCAAGTTTGATGGCTGGTGGGACAAGCCTCAGCACAATATCGACCGCATTGAGCTGACGCCGATTGCCTCACCTGCGACGCGGGTTGCTGCTCTTCTTGCTGGCGACATCGACTTTACCGACCAGGCGCCAGTTCAGGATTTGCCGAGGCTCGCAGCGTCTCCCGAAGTCAAGATCCTGGAAGGCACTGATCTGCGTACCGTGATGATTGGTTTCAGTCAGCGCGACCAACTGCTGTCGGGTGCGGCAAACCCGATGAAGGATCTCCGTGTCCGTCAGGCCATGCAGCTCGCTATCGACCTCGATCTTATCCAGAAACGGGTGATGCGTGGGAAGTCCCGAAATGCCGGCGCATTGGTCGCGCCGCAAATTCCCGGCTATGACGCAGCACTCGATACGCCTGTCAAGGCTGACCCCGAAAAGGCGAAGGCGCTGTTGAAGGAAGCCGGCGCGGAAGGTTTCGAATTCGAATTCAACTGTGCTGACAGCCTCGTCAATGAAGAACAGATCTGCCAGGCTGTCGCTTCCATGTGGTCGCGCGTTGGCCTGAAACCGAAGCTGGATCAGGGAACGCGTGCGGTCCAGACACCGAAGCGCTCTGCCGGCAAGGTCGATGTTTACACGTTGGGTTGGGCAACATTGCCGATGCTCGACACCTACAGCCTCACATCGCAGGTTCTGCATACGAAAGAAGGCTCTTTCGGCATCTTCAACTGGGGCGGATGGTCCGACAAGGAGTTCGACAAGGTGACGGAAGCCTCTGCCGTTGAAATGGATCAGACCAAGCGCCTGGCAATGGAGGCGGAGTCACTGAAGATCGCCAAGGATCATGCTCTCATGATCCCGTTGCATCAGCAGCCGCTTGCATGGGCGACAAGCGCGAAGGTCAAGGATTTCCCCTTGTTCTCCGACAATCTGCCCCGTTTGTGGCTTGTGCAGATGTAAGTCGCTGCGTCGTCCCCATCGCCTGAACAAGTCAGGCGATGGGGCATTCCTCCTCATTTTTCATTCGGGGACGCTGCGCGCATGATCGCCTTTCTCGTCAAACGTATCGGCAACGCAATTCTCGTGATGCTGACCGTTGCATTCTTCGCCTTCCTCATCTTCCGTTTCCTTGGCGACCCCGTCGAGTTGATGGTCAACGAAAGTGCTACCCAGGTCGAACGCGACGAGTTGCGCGCGCGGCTCGGGTTGAACGAGAGTTTTCTCGTTCAATATGCCCGCTTTGTCGGCAATGCAGCGCAAGGGGAGTTCGGACTTTCCTGGCGCAACCAGCAGAACGTTATCACGCTGATTGCGGAAAGGTTTCCAGCGACCTTCGAACTGGTCATCATCGCAACCATTTTGTCGCTGGTTATCGGTATACCGCTTGGCGTCTTCACGGCCATTGGGCGCGGACGCTGGTGGGCTGAAAGCCTTCAGTTCTCGTCTATTGTCGGTGTGTCGCTGCCAAGTTTCTTTGTTGGCATCATTCTCATCCTCGTTTTCTCCGTCAGCCTCGGTTGGTTGCCGGGTTATGGGCGAGGAGAGGTGGTGAGGCTTGGCTGGTGGTCTACCGGGCTTTTGACCGCGTCCGGCCGTTCCGCCCTTGTGTTGCCCGCGCTGTCACTGTCGCTCTTCCAGATCACACTCGTCATGCGACTTGTCCGTGCAGAAATGCTTGAGACACTGCGTGCCGACTTTATCAAATTTGCCCGTGCCCGGGGCGTCAGACGGCGGGCGTTGTGGTTCCGTCATGCACTGAAAAACTGTTTGATGCCGGTTGTGACGCTGACCGCCATGCAGATCGGCAACCTGATTGCCTTTGCGCTGGTGACGGAAACCGTCTTCCAGTGGCCGGGAATGGGAATGTTGTTCATGCAGGCCGTGACATTCGTCGATATCCCCGTCATGGCCGCGTATCTCTGCATCGTATCTTTCATTTTCGTGACGCTGAACACGGTCGTTGATATCGCTTATGCGGTGATCGATCCACGTCTGCGTGCCGTGTGACCGGAGTTCCCATGAGCTTGACCGACACAGCCCCCAAAGTGGCAACCAGCCAAAGCAAACCGCTCTTCTCGCGTCTGCGCAATTCCGATCTGTGGTGGAGCTTTTGGCATCATCCATCGGCCGTTGTGGCTGCCATTCTCCTCATTCTTCTGATCTGTTCCGCCTTCTTTGCGCCGTGGATCACTGTGCAGAACCCCTATGATCTTGCCTCGCTCGATCTGCTCAATGCGGAAATCCCGCCGATCTGGAACGCAGATGGGCAATGGCCTTTCCTACTCGGCACGGATACGCAAGGTCGCGACCTTCTGTCTGCCATCCTTTACGGATCTCGTGCGTCGATTGTCATTGGTGCGGCATCGGTGGCGGTTTCTCTCATCGTCGGAGCGGCCTTCGGTCTGGTGGCCGGGTATTACGGCAAATGGGTCGACGGCCTTCTCATGCGCGCCGGCGACGTGCTGCTATCGATGCCAACAATGCTGATCGCCATTCTCGTCTCTGCTTTGGCAAGGCAGGCGTTGCCAGCGTCCTTGCGTGAGATCGGAGCTTCGGCGGTTATCGTTCTTGCCATATCACTGTCGGCGTGGGTGCAATATGCCCGTACTGTGCGTGCTCTCACCATGGTTGAGCGCAACAAGGAATATGTGCAGGCCGCACGGCTGATACGTGTGTCCACTTGGCGTATTCTTCTCAAGCACATCCTGCCAAACACCACCACGCCGCTTCTGGTGACCGCGACCTTGAATTTCGGCCTCGGTATCCTGATCGAGGCGACGCTCTCCTTCCTCGGTGTTGGCATGCCGCCCGAGCAACCTTCGCTTGGCACGTTGATCCGCATTGGCAACCAGTATCTCTTTTCCGGCCAGTGGTGGATCGTGCTTTTCCCTGGTCTGCAGCTTTGCCTGCTGGTCGTTTCCATCAATGTCCTGGGCGACTGGCTTCGTGACGCCCTTAATCCCAAACTGCGCTGAGGCATATCCATGAGTGATCTTCTCATCCAAAACACCAGACCGATGGGCGGCGCTGCCGCCGACATCCTCATCAGGAACGGTCGCATCGTTGCGATCGAATCCGGTTTGGTCGCAGATAACGTTACAGTCGAGGATGCCGGTGGCCGCGTCGCCATTCCCGGCCTCGTGGATGCTCACACCCATCTCGACAAGTCGCTGCTGGGATACCCCTGGTACAAAAACGAGGTCGGCCCGCGTCTGATCGACAAAATCGACAATGAACGCGCAGTGAAAAAGGAATATGGCCTTGATGCGCATATCCAGTCCATGCGGCAATCGCTGCAATCGGTCGGCTATGGCACCACGCTCATTCGCACCCACGTCGATATCGACACCGATCAAGGGCTGGTTGCGCTGGAAGGTGTAATGGAAACACGCCGCCAACTGGCCGGTGTGGTTGAAATCGAAATCGTTGCCTTCCCGCAGTCAGGACTGATGCGTCGGCCCGGTACGGTAGAGCTTCTCGACAAGGCAATGGCCATGGGCGCCGATCTCGTCGGCGGGCTTGACCCGTGTGGAATGGATCGTGATCCGAAGGCCCATCTCGATGTGATCTTCGGGCTTGCGGAAAAATACGGCAAGGGCATCGACATCCATCTGCACGAAGGCGGTGAACTCGGTGCGTTTTCGATGGAAATGACCTTCGAGCGTATCAGGGCACTTGGCATGCAGGGCAAGGTGGCTGTCAGCCATGCCTTCTGCCTTGGTCACTCTGACTGGAACATGACGCAGGGATTGATCGATACCTGTGCGGAGTTGGATGTTCCAATCCTCACGACCGCTCCGCCCTCGCGTGAAGTACCGTCACTGAAGCGTCTGCGTGCGGCTGGGGTTCGTTTCGGCGCCGGCGTTGACGGGTTCCGCGATACCTGGGGCCCCTATGGGAACGGCGACATGCTTGAACGCTCCATGTTGCTCGGAATGAAGAACAATCTGCGCCGCGATGACGAATTGGCGATGGCACTTGACGTCTGCACCACTGGCGGTGCGATGGCGATGGATCGCGCAGATCATTCACTTATGATCGGTGGCCGTGGCGATGTCGTAATTGTTGAAGGGGAAACGGTCGGTGAGGCGATTGTAACCCATCAGCTCCGTAAGCTCGTCGTGGCTGCTGGCAACGTGGTCGCACGGGACGGCAAAAGCCTGAAAGTGCGCCCATGAGCAATCTTCAAAGCTGGTCCAGGCTTCCACTTGGCGCACGACCTCCCGGTCGTTGGGCTCTCAAAGCGCGTTTTGTCATCGCGGATCTGCCGCAGGGCCGCCGCCTGATCGAAAACGGCGAGGTCGTTATCGAGGACGATCGGATCATCTGGGTCGGCAGTCAGTTCGAAGGTGAACTCTCTGCCTGTTATGACATGGGCGATATGCTGGTTGGCCCCGGTTTCGTCGATCTCGATGCGTTGTCCGATCTCGATACGACCGTGCTGGGCATGGACAACCAGCCGAGCTGGAAAAAGGGCCGGGTTTGGCCAGCCGATTATGCCGCGCAGGCTTACGAAATGTACTCGGCGGAGGAACTCGCGTTTCAGAAGCGTTACGCCTTTGCGCAACTACTTTTGAACGGCATTACCTCGGCTTTGCCAATTGCCTCCCTCTTTTATCGTGCCTGGGGCGAAACCGTTGCGGAGTTTGAGGCCGCCGCGATTGCGGCGGAAGAGCTGGGGCTGCGCGTCTGGCTCGGTCCTGCTTATCGAAGTGGTGGGGTGATCCTTGATAAAACAGGTGCGATGCAGCCCGTTTTCGACGAGGAGCGGGGGCTTGCCGAGCTCGCTGAGGCCGCATCATTCGCCGGGAGAATTCATGGTGCGGCCGGCGGGTTGATTTCCGGGATGTTTGCGCCGGACCGCGTTGAGACCTGCACGGAGGCGCTGCTGCGACAGACCTTCCTGCATGCCAATGACATGGATCTGCCGGTTCGCCTTCATATGGCGCAGGGCGAAATGGAACTGCAGACCGTGCGCCGCCTGCACGGCAAGACGGCTCCGGAATGGCTTGATGGGCTTGGCCTTCTTTCCCCAAGATTGATCGCGCCACACGCGACGGTCGCGACTGATGATGATCTCGCCCGCTATGCTTCCAACGGCGTGACGATAGCGCATTGTCCGCTGGTGTCGGCCCGACATGGCTCATCGCTGAAATCCTTTTCCCGGGTGAAGGCTTTGGGCATCAATATCGGCATGGGGACCGATACGGCGCCGCCCGACATGGTGTTGAACATGGCGATCGGGCTGATGGCAAATCGCATCACTGAGAGCCGTGGAAACGCCGCGTCTGCCGCGGAATTCTACGATGCCGCGACAGTTGCGGGTGCAAAAGCCCTGGGGCGCAACGATCTTGGACGCCTTGCACCCGGAACAAAGGCCGACATCGCTGTTTTTGATATGGCAGACGGGATGGTCGCGCCGCGCATAGATCCGGTCCAGACGCTGGTTTATGGCGCAACTGGTCGCGTGACCCGTGCAACGATCGTGGATGGTCGTCTGTCGATGCGAGACGGACAGGTTGCGGGCATCGATCTCGCGGCCGCGCGTGGCCAGGCTCAGGTGCAATTTGACGCGCTTGTTGAACGTTACCCGGAAAGAACCTTTGAGCATCCGACCGTCTCGGACATCTTCCCCCCGAGTTATCCGCTGCATGGTTCGAAGAGTGAGGTCACCAGATGACTATAGCCGAGCATTCCGCCGCCTCCGATATTCTTGCGCTTGATGTCAGGGGGCTTTCGGTCGAATTCCCAACCCGAAGCGGCAATCTCCAAGCCTTGACAGATGTCTCCCTCACCATCCGTCGCGGAGAAATCCTGGGTGTTGTCGGCGAATCCGGAGCTGGGAAATCCATGACGGGAATGGCCGTACTTGGCCTTCTGGAGCCGCCTGGACGGATCTGTGCAGGAGAGATCCGGATTGCCGGGCAACGCACCGACAATCTCAGCGATCTGGAGATGGAGGAAGTTCGCGGCCGCATGGTTGGTGCCGTGTTTCAGGACCCGCTTACCTCCCTCAACCCGTTGTTTTCTGTGGGGCAACAGCTGGTCGAGACGATCCGCCTGCATTCGGATCGTAACCGAAGTGAAGCCCGTAGCCACGCTGTCGATCTGCTCAAACAGGTGGGCATCCCCGGTGCGGAAGAGCGTATCGACCATTTTCCGCATCAGTTTTCCGGCGGCATGCGTCAGCGTGTGGTGATTGCACTGGCGCTCGCTGGCAACCCAAAGCTGATCATAGCCGATGAGCCAACCACTGCGCTTGATGTCTCCATCCAGGCGCAGATTACCTCGCTCTTGCGCCGGCTTTGCCGTGACCATGGCACCGGTGTGATGCTCGTAACGCACGACATGGGTGTCATCGCCGAAACAGCAGATCGCGTTGCGGTCATGTATGCCGGGCGGGTGATTGAGATTGGTCCGGTGGATGAAGTTCTGAGCCGTCCCAAGCATCCTTATACCCGTGGCCTGATGGGATCGATCCCGGCACTTGGAGCGCGCGTCGAACGCCTTGCCCAGATCGACGGGGCGATGCCTCGATTGAATGCCATTCCAACCGGTTGCGCTTTCAATCCACGCTGCCTTGAGGCGGGATCGCGTTGTCGACAGGTGCGACCGGCAATGGTCACGGAAGGGCAGGGCGGTGTTGCCTGTCTGGTTCACGATGGAGGTGTGCAATGAGAAGTGCAAGCAATGCATTGGAGGTCGATCAGCTCACGCGTGTCTTCGACGTTTCCGCACCTTGGCTCAATCGCGTCCTCGACCGGAAGCCTAAACGTTACCTCAGGGCCGTACAGGACGTCACGTTCGTCGTAGAAAAGGGAAAATGTCTGGCGCTTGTCGGCGAGTCCGGCTGCGGAAAATCGACCGTTGCCCGGCTTGTGACCGGCCTTTATCCGCCAAGTGAAGGCGCGATCCTTTTTGCGCCAGCGCAGAAGGGCCGCAGCCGCGGCAGGCCGATGGAAGCCCAGATGATCTTTCAGGACCCACATGCGAGCCTTAATCCGCGCTGGCGTGTGGGAGACATTATCGCCGAGCCAATCCGTGAATTCGGCCTAAGGGAAGGCGTCGATGCTATCTCTGCGCGGGTTGCCGAACTTCTGCGCACGGTTGGTCTGTCTCCGGACGATGCAAACCGTTACCCGCATGAGTTCTCGGGTGGTCAGAGACAGCGCATTTCGATTGCCAGGGCGCTTGCCAGTGAACCGGAGTTCCTCGTCTGCGATGAGCCAACCTCTGCGCTCGACGTTTCCGTTCAGGCGCAGACCCTCAATCTGATGCGGCGCCTGCAGGATGAATTTGGTCTGACCTACCTGTTTATCAGCCACAATCTGGCGGTCGTGCGACACATGGCAGACCGCATCGCGGTGATGTATCTTGGAAGGATTGTCGAGGAAGCAGAAACGGAAGCACTTTTCGCCAATCCGCAGCATCCCTACACGAAGCTGCTACTGCAGACCATTCCCGATGTCACCGCACCCAACCGCGACCGCGAACTGATGTGTGGGGAGCCGCCAAGCCCACTCAATCCGCCCAAGGGTTGTGCATTTCATCCACGCTGTCCAATGGCCACTGACCTGTGCAGCCAAACGGCTCCGGAGGTTCGAGCAAGGGACGGCGGCGGAAACGTGGCCTGTCACTTCGCCTCGGCAATCTGACCGCTGCTCGAATGATAAAAATCAGAGGAAACACTCGATCATGACAACAACGATTTTCACCAACGCAAGACTTGCGAACAGAGAACTGCACGATATCCATGTCGACAATGGCCGGATCGTTGCAGTTCAACCGGCGCAGCCACAATCGAACGGCCAAGCTGTCGTCGACATCGCTGGTGATCTCCTGGTTCCAGGTTTTGTTGAAGGGCACATTCACCTCGACACGAGCTTTTATGGTGGGAAATGGGTCCCACATCGCCCCTGCACCAACGGGTTTGACGTACATGAGCGGGTCGCCTTTCAGGCCGAAAACATGGCAAAGGCTGAACCGATGGCAACACGGGCCATCAATCAACTCGAATTGTGCATTTCCCACGGTACGCTTCAGATGCGCAGCCATGTGATGGTCGACGGTTCAGTCGGTCTGAAATCGCTTGAGACAATCCTTGCTGTCAAAGAGCAATACAGGGATCTGATCGATATCCAGTTGGTGGCCTTTCCCCAGAGCGGCATCCTGAAAAGCCCTGGAACGCCGGAGCTTCTCGATGAGGCAATCGGCATGGGTGCTGATCTGATTGGTGGTCTTGACCCTGCCAGTTTCGACAGAGATGTCAAAGCTCATCTCGATGTTGTCTTTGCCATCGCTGAAAAGCGTGGCGTTGATGCCGACATTCACCTCCATGAAGGTGGAAGCATGGGCGCTTTTACGATCGAGGAGATTTGTGCCCGCACCGAAGCACTCGGTATGCAGGGGCATGTGGCAATCAGCCATGCCTACGGTCTGGGGGATCTGCCTCCAGATGCAGCGCGAAAGATTGCCGCGAAGATTGCCAGAAGTGGTATTTCCATCATGACAAATGCACCCGGCCACCACAGCTTCCCGCCGGTGGCGCTGCTGCGTAGCGAAGGTGTCAACGTCTTTAGCGGTAGTGACAATATTCGCGATTCCTGGTGGCCTTACGGCGACGGCGATATGCTGCGTCGGGCAGAAATCATCGGTTACCGCTCCGGTTTCTTTACGGATGCGGATTTGGAGGCCGCTTTTGACATCGTCACGACTGCAGGGGCCAAGGCTTTGAGGCTCGAAGGTTATGGTATCGAAGCCGGCGCAAAGGCCGATTTCGTGGCAATCAAAGCAGAGCATGTGCCCGAAGCGGTTGTCGGTTTCCCCGGAAATCGTCGCGTGTTCAAAGAGGGACGTCTGGTCGCGGACGGTGGGAAGGTCCTCAAACAGTAAGCTACTCAATCTTCCAGACTGCTCAACAGGGCAGTCTGGCAATGGTTCAGGCGCGGAATTAGCCCGTTACAGGCTATTCGTCATGAATTCAGCCACTTGCGCCTTCGATCAAGGTCATTGGCCAGACCTTGTGCTGCGTGGACGGGTAAATCCCTTGATAGGCCGGCATAACGGACAAAAGATTTTCAGCCAGGCTAATTCCGAGATCATGCAGGGAAAGGCCGAATCCCGTCAGAGCGGGCGACAGGAACTGTGTATGCGGACTGTGACGTCCGACGATGGCGATATCCTTGCCTGGTCGCACTCCCGATTCTTCCAGACCTTTGTATAGCCCCGTCACGAGGGTTTCATTGACCAGCGTGATGGCAGATGGCCGCTGAGCGCAGGCGGCAATTTCCTGCGCGACGGCATAGCCTCCAGCCTCGTTGGGTTTGGCTCGAAAGATGTGGTCATCACTCAGCCGCAAGCCATGACGTGCCAGGACAGCACGGCATCGCTCGACAAAAATGTATCCGAGGTTCAGGTCGCCGTGCGGCCAGACGATTCCTATGTCCGTATGCCCCGCGCGGATAAGGCGCTCCATCGCAGTTTCCGCCATTCCCTCGAAATCGAGATCGATCCAGGGCTGCCCGACATCGGTGAGGCTTCGTCCAAGGGCAATGAAAGGGATCTTGTGACGGTCAAGCAGCTCAAAACGGGCATCGTTGCGACGCGTTGCAGACAGGATGATCGCGTCGGCAAAGCCACGCGCGACAGTACGTTGCAAATAGGCGTCCGGATCTTCTGACGACGAGCAGAGCAGCGCGACAAGATCAAGATTATGGCGGGCAAGGACCGTCTGGACACCATCGAAGACGCTCATGAAGAACGTATCGCCCTGACCGGTGATCTCCGGCCCGGTCTGCATCATGAAACCAATCACTCCGGTCGAGCCTTTGCGAAGCGATCGGCCTGACTGATTTGCGACATATCCCAGCTTTTCCGCCGCCTCCAGCACACGCTGACGCGTCTGTGGATTGACATCCGCCTTGCCGTTCAAGGCGCGTGAAACCGTCCCTATCGATATGTCCAAATGTTCGGCCAGTTGGCGAATGCCCTTCATGCTCTCATCCATCGTCATCATCGGTTCTGGAAACAGTATTGACAAAATGTCGGACATGTCCATAGTTACCGTAAACGTTTACGGAGATCGCTGGAGGGCGAAGACCGGGCGTCACATGGGAGGATAATCTTGACATACAACGTCGTATTGTGTGGCTGCGGAGCCATGGCAAAAGGCTGGCTTCGTGCGGTTCAATCCACTCCGGATCTGAAGGCCACACTCAAGGTGGTCGGTCTCGTTGACCTCAATTCGGATACCGCCAAGGCACTCGCCAGCGAGTTTGACTTGGGACAGGCCGTGATTGGAACGGACCTGCGTGCGGTGCTGGAGGAGACGAAGGCCGACATCGTTTTTGATGTGGTCATTCCCGTTGCGCGACACGCGGTCGTCAAGACAGCACTTGGTCACGGTTGCCATGTGCTGAGTGAAAAACCCATGTCCAACTCGATGGAGGAAGCTGCCGATCTGATCCGCGCTGCCCGCGAGGCTGGAAAGGTTCATTCCGTCGTCCAGAACCGCCGCTTCATTTCGGGCGTGCGCCGTATGCGCCGCTTCGTTGAAAGTGGTGCCATCGGGGATGTAACCGCTATTCACTGCGACTTCTTCATCGGCCCGCATTTCGGTGGCTTCCGTGAACAGATGGACAATGTTCTGCTTCTCGACATGGCCATCCACACCTTCGATGCTGCCCGTTATGTCTCTGGAAAGACACCACTTTCAGTCTATTGCCTGGAAACCAATCCGCGTGGCTCATGGTATGCGCACGGCGCATCGGCCAATGCCGTGTTCCGGCTTTCGGATGATGTCGTTTTTACTTATCGCGGCTCTTGGTGCGCCGAAGGTGAACGCACAAGTTGGGAGAGTGCTTGGCGCATTGTCGGTACCAAGGGAATGTTGACCTGGGACGGAGAAGACACCTTCAAGGCTTCCGTTGCGGGTTCCGAGGGTGGTTTGTTGCGCGGGTTTACGTCGGTCGAGGTGCCGCCGCCGCTGCGTGAGGAAGAAACCCATGGCCACGCCAGTGTTATTTCGGATTTCCTGACGGCGATCCGCACTGGCCAAACGCCTGAGACAGCCGGGCAGGACAACATCAAGAGCCTCGCCATGGTGTTTGGCGCCATTGAAAGCGCCCGGTCGGGCCGGTCCGTCGATCTTGCAGCATAGGAAGACAGAGTGATGAGTGAAAAGAACAGCAATTCCATCCGCGTCGGTACCATGGTCAGTGCGACCAAGGGGCAGGCCGCACAGCGCATATCGCAAATTGCCGACATGGGTTTCGAGAGTTTCGAGCCGTTTTTCTGGCAGACAACAAATGGTCAGGACATTGCCGAACTGGGCAAGCGTTGCGTTGAGGCGATCGGCGACAGGGATATCACGATCTCGACGATCGGCATGTTCGGCAATCCGCTTGAACAGACAGATATCGATCTGCAGACCCTGCAGGGCTGGAAGGATTGCATCGACAATGCCCATCACTTCGGCGCCACCTGCGTTGCAGGTTTCACCGGTCGCATTCGTAACAAACCACTGCCGGAAAGCTTGCCGCGCTACCGTGAAATCTGGAGCGAACTTGCCAAGCGTGCGGCCGATAAGGGGATCAAGATCGCCTTTGAAAATTGCGCCATGGATGGCAATTGGACGACCGGTGACTGGAACATTGCTCATAATCCGGATGCCTGGGAACTGATTTTCAACGAGACGCCCGACGACAACATCGGTCTCGAGTGGGAACCCTGCCATCAGATGGTTTACCTGATCGATCCGCTGCCGCAGATCCGCAAATGGGCGCACAAGATTTTCCACGTTCACGGCAAGGACGCGACAATCCGCTGGGACGTCATTCGCGAGCACGGTGTTTTCGGAAAACATCCGTTTGTTTTCATGCGTACGCCCGGGTTCGGCGACAGCAACTGGACCGACATTATTTCCGAACTGCGCCTCGCCGGCTGGTCCGGTTCCATCGATATCGAAGGCTGGCATGACCCCGTTTACCGCGATGCACTGGAAATGACGGGTCAGGTTCATGCGCTTAATCATCTGAAGCAGGCGCGGGGCGGCAACTTCGTTGTCGACCCGACCTGATATCTGCAGACCATAGCAGCAATATGCCGATTGCCGGGGGAGGCTGGCAATCGGCGAGGTGACGTGAAGATAACCCTGAAGGAGGAGAAACAATGGGTATCAGAAAGCATTCAATCGCCTTTGCACTGGCCATGACATGTGCCTCACTTGTCGGTTTCCAGGTGAAAGCGGAAGACGTGACGTTGACGTTGTGGTCGCTCGACCGAGACATCCAGCCGGCGCCGAACCTGATCAAGGAGTTCAACGCCCAGAACAACGGCATCAAGATCGAATATCGCCAGATCCAGTTCGATGATGTGGTCAGTGAGGCAATGCGTGCCTATTCGACCGGCAAGGCACCGGATATCATCGCCATCGATAATCCCAACCATGCGATGTTCGCTTCGCGCGGCGCGTTCCTCGACTTGACCGACAAGATCAAAGGATCGTCTGTCATCAAGCCGGAGAATTATTTCCCCGGACCTTTGAAGTCAGCGACATGGGATGACAAATATTACGGCGTCCCGAAGGCAACCAATACGATTGCACTTTACTACAACAAGGACCTGTTCAAGGCAGCGGGGCTTGATCCTGAAAAAGCGCCGCAGACATGGGACGAGCTTGTCGACGCTGCGCGAAAGCTGAATGATCCCTCGAAGAATGTCTACGGCATCACATTCTCTGCAAAGGCCAATGAGGAGGGGACGTTCCAGTTTCTGCCATGGGCGCAGATGGGTGGCGCGACTTACAAGGCAATCAACAGCGAAGGTGCTGTCCGCGCTTTGACAATCTGGAAGCAGATCCTCGATGAGAAGCTGACGTCACCCGATACACTGACGCGCAGTCAGTGGGATTCGACGGCAACCTTCAATGCCGGCAACGCCGCCATGGCCATTTCCGGTCCATGGGAAATCGACCGCATGCTGAGCGATGCGAAATTCCAGTGGGGAACTGCCCTGCTTCCGGTTCCGCAGGAGGGCGCACAACGCTCGTCTGCGATGGGTGATTACAACTGGGCGATCTTCTCGAAGACCAAGCATCCTGACGAAGCCTTCAAGGCACTGGAGTTCTTCGCATCGAAGGATGCGACAATGTACAAGGACTTCGGCCAGCTTCCGGCACGTGCCGATCTCCCCGTGCCCCCGACAGGCAATGCCCTGAAAGATGCGGCCCTCGCGACCTTTATCGAGCAGCTCAAATATGCCCAGCCCCGCGGTCCGTCTCCGGAGTGGCCGAAGATTTCCAAGGCCATTCAGGATGCCATTCAGGCAGCGCTGACAGGTCAGATGGAGCCCAAGGCTGCACTTGATCAGGCCGCCGAGAAGATCAAGTCGATCGAAGGCTGATCTGGTTGATGGCACGCGCTTATCTGCGCGAGCCAGCAATATCGTTTCCTCCCGGCCGGAACTGCCCGGCACTACGGTGCCGGGTGGTTTCGAACGATGAAAAGAGGTTTTGATGAGACGACTACTCTCCAGTATCAGCGACGGCCGCGGCTTCGACATGATGCTTGTCGGGGTGCCCTTCGCCTTCCTGTTCGCGCTGGCTGGACTGCCCTTGATCTATAATATTCTGATGAGCTTTCAAGAGGTTGATATGTTTAGCCTCGGCAGCTTCATCCGGCCATTTGTCGGTTTTGACAATTACGTTGCCCTCTTTCAGCAACCTGAAACGCTGCCGATCCTCACCAATACGCTGATCTTCGTGGTTGGGTCGATTGCGGGGCAGTTCATCATCGGTTTCGGTCTCGCACTGTTCTTCTGGACGAGCTTTCCCGGCTCCAGCTGGCTGCGTGGACTGTTTCTCGTATCCTGGGTGATGCCTGGCCTCGTTGTCGGGGCTATCTGGAACTGGATATTGTCCGGTGACTTTGGCGTCCTGAATTTCTTCCTGCGTGAAAGCGGCTTGATCGACGGCAATATCTTCTGGCGCTCTGATCCCAACTTCTCGCTTTGGGCTGTCGTTATCGCCAACATCTGGCTTGGAACATCTTTCAATATGATCTTGCTGTCAGTCGGTCTTTCCGCCATTCCCGGCGACCTCTACGAGGCAGCCGAAATGGACGGCGCCAATGCATGGCAGAGATTCTGGACAATAACATTGCCCATGATGCGTTCGACCATCGGCGCGATCGTCTCACTCGGCTTGATCTTTACCCTTCAGCAATTCGATCTGTTCGCCGCAATCACCGACGGTGGACCGAACAATTCTTCCAACGTTGCGCAATATTGGGCCTGGGATCTGTCTTTCCGCCAGTATGACTTCGGCAGGGGTGCGACGATTTCGGTCATCATGACAGTGTTCGTGATGTTTGCTGCTGCGGTTTATGTGCGCTCGACACGACATGAGGTGCGCGGATGAGTGAAACTTCCCGTAACCGTCTGATGCTGGCGATCGCCCTTGTCATGGCGGCGATCTACCTGTTCCCCCTCTACTGGATGTACATCACGGCCATCAAGAGCGGCTCCGAGATGTTTGCTAACCCTCCCAGCTTCTGGCCCTCTTCGGCACAGTGGGGAACATTCGGCTATGTCTGGGAAAGTCGCAACATGGGGCGTTACCTGTGGAATTCCACGGTTATCGCCTTTGGATCGGTCGCGCTGATCACCCTTCTTGGGACTGGCTGTGCCTATGTGCTGGCGCGCTATCGGAACGTCTGGATCGATGCCGGCCTTTTTCTGATCCTCATGTTGCAGGTTCTGCCAGCCTCACTGATGGTGACGCCAATCTTCGTTGGTTTTACGCAGGTAGGGCTGCTCGATTATCCGCGTCTTGCCGTCATCCTGGCGATTGCCGCGAAAAGCATGCCGTTCTTTGTGGTTCTTGTCAGGGCGACATTCATGGCCGTGCCAATGGAGCTGGAGGAAGCGGCGCTGGTTGACGGCAACTCTCGCATCGGCGCGTTTTTCAATATCGTCCTGCCGCTTGCCCGCAACGGCATTCTGGTCAGTGCGATCCTCATCTTCATGCAGGCCTTTGGTGAGTTCGTCTATTCCAAGTCGATGATCCAGGACGTCAGCCTGCAGCCTGCAAGTGTCGGTCTCAACTCTTTCATGGGACCGAACACCAGCGAATGGAACAACATCATGGCCTACGCCACAATGTATGTGACGCCTATCCTTGCGATCTTCGTGCTCTTGCAGCGGCGCATCGTCTCCGGCCTTACATCGGGAGCTCTTAAATGACCCATCAAATTGAACTTACCGGCGTCAACAAATATTACGGAGCCTATCACGCCCTCAGGGATATCGACCTTTCGATCAAGAAAGGCGCCTTCGTTGCTCTTGTCGGGCCATCGGGATGTGGAAAGTCAACGCTTCTGCGTTCTCTGGCCGGGCTTGAAACCATCTCAAGCGGCGATCTGGTCATCGCCGGCGAGCGGATGAACGGTGTCCCGCCGCGAAAACGCGACCTTGCGATGGTTTTTCAGTCTTACGCGCTCTACCCGCATATGACGGTGGAGCAGAACCTGACCTACAGCCTGAAGATCAAGGGTGTCAAAAAGGCGGAAGCCAAGAAGGCGGCGGAGGAGGTGGCTGCCATCACCGGCCTCACAAACCTTCTTCATCGCTATCCACGAGAGCTTTCGGGCGGTCAGCGTCAGCGTGTGGCAATGAGCCGGGCGATCATTCGCCATCCCAAGGCTTTCCTTTTCGATGAGCCGCTTTCCAATCTGGATGCTGCCTTGCGTGTCCACATGCGCAAGGAAATCAGGGCTCTTCACGACAGACTCGGCGCGACATCCGTCTACGTTACGCATGATCAGGTTGAGGCGATGACGATGGCCGACCACGTGGTTGTCATGCGCAGTGGTATCATCGAACAGCAGGGCCGACCGCTTGATCTTTACGACCGGCCGGCCAATCGCTTCGTTGCGGGCTTTATTGGTTCTCCAGCTATGAATTTTATTCAGGGTCGCTCTTCGTCGGACGGAAAATCCCTGATCCTCGATCTAGCCGGCCCCCAGGTCATAGAAGTTGGTCAGCCCTTGCCGTCGGATCAGGAATTGCTTGTCGGCATCCGGCCGGAGCATCTTGTCGTGGTTGCGGCGGATAAACCTGGATTTGATGTTCCCGTTGCCGCAATCGAGTCCACGGGTGCGATGACATATGTGACGACGGCAACAACGCCAGAGATCGTCGTGGTCATGAATGGCAGATCATCACTCGGTTCCGACAAGACCGTTAGGCTCACCTTCGAGCAACAGAACATCCACCTCTTCGACGCAAAAACAGAACAGCGAATTGACGCCGGCTAAACGCACTGTGCGATTTCTCGTGAAATGCAAAATGGCCGACGCGGAGGATATCCGTGTCGGCCATTGGTTATGAGCGTTCAAAGTTGTTCGAGAAAGAGGTGTCGTCACGCCTCGGTCTCGTGGGCGCAAACGTTCGTGCCTGCGCTAGGCTCGCTGATTTGCAGTGACGTAACCGCGGCTGCCATCCATCAGGACCCGGGTGTATGGATGGGTGACCGTTCCCTCAAGCAACTGGCGTTTGGTTGCGACCTCAACAAAGCCGCCATCCTGCATGACTGCGACCCGGTCGCAAAGATGGGCAACGACGGCAAGGTCGTGGCTGACGAGGATGTAGGTCAGAGCTTCACGTTCGCGCAGATCCTTGAGCAGATTGAGGATTTCTGCCTGAATGGAGACGTCGAGTGCCGAGGTCGGCTCATCGAGGAGCAGGATGCGGGGCTCGAGGATCAAGGCACGGGCGATTGCCACGCGCTGGCGCTGACCACCGGAAAGCTGGTGCGGGTATCGGTAGCGGAAATTCAGAGGTAGGCCTACATCACGAAGCGCCTTCTCAATTCGCTGCTGCCGCTGATCCTTGCCATGAATTTCGAGTGGTTCGAGCAACGTCCGACCGATGGTATGCCGCGGATGGATCGATCCGAAGGGGTCCTGAAACACCATCTGCTGTTTGGCGAGCTGGTCACGCGAGCGCTGTTGGCCGATCGCTTCGCCGTCGATTTCAATACGTCCGGTCCATTGTTTGTTGCGGCCGGCAAGAGCACCCAGAATGGTTGACTTGCCGCAGCCGCTTTCGCCGACAAGCCCAAAGGCCTCCCCCTTGGCGACGGAAAACGACACGTCGTTGACTACGCGGACTTGTTGGTGGCCCTTGCCGTAGGATACGGCCAGATGTTCGATGTTGATCATGGACATCAGTTGTTCTCCAGCCACGCCGGATCACGACGCAGCACTTCCAGTCGGTCGTGGGGATGATCAAGGCTCGGCAATGCATTGAGCAGTCCGCGTGTATAGGGGTGCTGAGCATTGTGCAGATCTTTTGCCGCAATGGTTTCGACGATACGCCCAGCATACATGATGAGGACCCGATCGCAGAAACTGCGAACGAGATTGAGATCATGAGAGATGAAGATCAGGCCGATATTTCGCTCGATGACCAGTTCGTCGAGGATCGACAGAACCTGCTGACGCACCGTGACGTCGAGCGCGGATGTGGGTTCGTCGGCAATAATCAGCGACGGGGAGGCGATCAACATCATTGAGATCATGATGCGCTGCCCCATGCCACCGGAAACCTCGTGCGGATAGAGATTATAGACCCGCTGCGGATCTCGGATACGAACACGTTCCAGCATGGCCAGGGTGCGTTCGCGGGCTTCCTTGCGGGACTTGCGTTCGTGGAGGATGACGGTTTCGGCAATCTGGTCGCCAATGGTCATGACCGGATTGAGCGAATATTTCGGGTCCTGCAGGATCATGGAGATACGCTTGCCGCGAATGGCCAGCATCTCTTTTTCCGTCGTCTTCAGAAGATCGACATCCTCGAACCTCATGTGATTTGCAAGCACTCGCGCTTTGGGAGGCTGGAGACCCATAATGGCGCGGCCGGTGGTGCTCTTGCCCGAACCGGACTCTCCGATGATGCCGACTTTTTCCCGCCCGACGTCGAATGAGACGTTGCGGACGGCGGTCACCGAGCCGGACAGGGTTGGGAATTCCACCGACATATTCTTCACGGACAGGATAAGATCAGAAGCGTTAGCCATTTCGGGGATCCAGAATGTCGCGCAGGCCATCGCCCAACAGGTTGAAAGCAAGGCTGACGGTCAAGATTGCGAGGCCCGGGATCGTCGTCAGCCACCAGGCATCGAGAAGATACTGACGGCCGGATGCTGCCATCGCCCCCCATTCGGCCATGGGCGGCTGTGCGCCGAGCCCGAGGAAGCCCAGACCTGCCGCTGTCAGAATGATGCTCGACATGTTGAGCGTCAGGCGAACGATGATCGACGGAGCGCAGAGCGGAACGATATGGCGAAACAGAATGCGCCACATGCCCGCTCCCTGCAGTTCTGCCGCGACAACGAAGTCAGCATTGCGGAACGTCAAGGTTTCGGCGCGCGCGAGACGCGCAATCGGTGGCCAGACGGTCAGGGCGATAGCAATAACTGCGTTCTCAATTCCCGGACCAAGACTGGCGGAGAAGGCCAGCGCCAAGACGAGACTGGGGAAGGAAAGGAAAATGTCGGTCACTCGCATCAGGACGACATCGACCCAACCACCGAGATAGCCGGCCGTGGCGCCAATGATGAAACCGATCGGTGCAACGACGACGGTGACGAGGATACTGATGTAGAGCGTCGTGCGTGAGCCATAGACCAAGCGCGAGAACACATCGCGACCGAACTCATCCGTTCCGAACCAGTGCTGGGCGGATATCGGTTTCAACGCAATTGCCAGATCCTGTGCATAGGGATCGTGTGTGGCAATAAGCGGTGCGAAGGCGGCCACGATCACGAGGCCGAGTACGACAAGAAAACCGCAGAATGCTAAAGGGTTAGCCAGAAGGTTCAGCCAGGCGACATAGACGCCGTGCAGTCTGGCCTGACGTGTTGAGGTGAAATCCTCATTTATGAGCCAGTTATGGAGGGTGGCAAGGGAGCCAGATTTTGTCATGGCGTTCACCGTGTTCTCGGATCGATGAAGCGATAAACAATGTCCGAAAGGAGATTGATCGCGATGGAAATGATGCCGATCAGCAGCACACTGCCGAGTACGGCATTCATGTCGGCAAAGAACAGCGCGGAAGTCAGATATTGACCGAGACCCGGCCAGGCGAACACCGTTTCGATCAACACCGTGCCATCAAGTAGGCCGCAATAGGCAAGCGCCACAACTGTCAGCAATTGGACACGAATATTGCGAAAGGCGTGACGCCAGACGACCGAACGCTGACTGAGACCCTTTGCGCGCGCCGTAAGGACATATTCCTGGCGCAGCTGTTCAAGCATGAAGCTGCGGCTCATGCGGCTGAGATAGGCCATGGCCGCATAGCCAAGGATCAGGGCAGGGGCGATGACGTGATGAAGCGCGCTCCAGAACACCTGCCATTCACCGGCGAGAATGGAGTCCAGTAGGATCGATCCGGTCGGCCCCTCGACCAACCCTTCATTATAGATGTCGATACGCCCACCTCCCGGGATGAGGCCGAATTTCGCATAAAACACAAGGATCACGATGGTTCCGAGCCAGAAAATTGGTGTCGAGTAGCCGAGCAGACCGACGAAACGGCCAAGATGGTCAACCCACGTTCCCTTACGAACTGCGGAAATAACCCCGAGCGGGACACCGAAACCGGCGCCAATCAAGGTTGCCAGAGTCGCGAGCTCGATGGTCGCCGGAAAGACACGGGCCAGATCGCTTGCAACCGGGTTTTTGGTGATGTGAGACTGTCCGAATTCCAGATGTACGACGTCGTTCAGATAGGCGCCGAACTGGACGTAGAGTGGCCGGTCCAGGCCCATTTCCTTGTAGACACGTTCGTATGTGGCCTGATCGGCCTGATCGCCAATGGCAGCTATAACAGGGTCCGCAGGAACAAGGCGGCCAATCGCGAAGGTGATAACCAGAAGGCCGAGCAGGGTTGTCAGGATGACGGCGATGGAAGTCGCAATCTTTCGCAACCCGGACAGCAATTTGCTGCTGTTCGGGCTGCTAACGGTAGTCGCTTGGGAGGAGGTCAAGTTACTTGTCCTTGGCTTGCGGCGATCATTCGCCCTTGGTCACGGTGTCCCAACGGGTCAGCCAGGTGGAGTGACCGACATAACCTTTGACTTCTTTTCGAACGGCCTTGGCATCGGTTCGCTGGAACGAGGTGATCAGGGCGGGAGAAGCTGCGAGATATGCCTTGTTGATCAGCGTATAGAGGTCAGCGCGCTTTGCCTTGTCTGTCTCGTGGGCTGCTGCCGTCACCATGTCCTGGATCTCTTTCGGAACATCCCATGCTGAACGCCAGGCAAGCAGACCGGTCAACTTGGCCTCATCAGCGTTGTTCTTGTTGGTCGCATAGGATGCGAGCACTGCATGCGGGTCAGGAAGACGTTCACCAGAGCGCGCCGAGAAGATTTCAAAAGCGCGATCCCGGAACTTGCCGATGTGGTCGCCACCTTGCAGATCAAGCTTGACGCCGGCCTTTGCCGCATTGGCCTGCAGCGACTGGGCGACCTCGAATTCAGGCGTCACCGGTGTTGCGTAATAGACCTTTGATAAACCGTCCGGATAACCGGCCTCGGCCAGCAACTGCTTGGCCTTATCGATATCCAGCTTGTACGGATTTTCGCTGAGTGCGCCAGGCAGACCTGCAGGAATGATGCTCTGCTGCTTGATGCCGTAGTACTTCATGACAGTGCTGCTCAGGCCGTCATAGTCGATCAGATAGCGGAAGGCTTCGCGAACCTTGGGATTGGAAAGAATTTCGTCCTTCTGGTTGAGGGCCAGATAATAGAAGCCGAAGCCGGGTGTTTTCTGGATTTCGACCTTTCCACCCGCTTCCAGTGCGGCAAGATCTGTGGAAGACAGTCGCGTCGCGATGTCCATATCTCCGGCGTCAACCTGCAGACGTTGCGCCGAGGATTCCGGCAGATGGCGCAGGATCACACGGCGCATGGCCGGCGCTCCCTGCCAATAGTCGGCAAAGGCTTCGGCAATCAGCATTTCGTTGGAGCGCCATGTTCTCAGCGAGTATGGGCCCGAACCCGCATCTGCAGTCTGCAGGTACTCGCGACCCATGTCGCCATTTTCCTTGCCGGCGAGGAACGTGCTGTCGAGGATGGAGGTCGAAAAGCTTGCCAGCGACAGAAGGATAAGGTCGGAATTCCAGACTTCTGGCGTTTCGATCACCACGGTCTGGTCGTCAGTTGCGCGGATAAGCTGATCAACGTTGTCAGCCGAAAAGCCCCATTGGCGCAGATCGGTGGATGGGGCAAGGCCGAGCTTCACCAGACGACGCAGAGACCACTCGACATCCTTGGCCGTCAGCGCGTTGCCTGAATGAAATTTGACGCCCGAACGGATTTTGAATTTGAACGTTTTACCGTCGTCGGAGACAGACCAGCTTTCGGCAAGTCCGGGTTGCGGTTCAGTAATCTTGTCCGCCGGCAGAACGATCAGCCGCTCATAGAGATTGGCAACGACTTCTGCAGCCTCAAGCTGGTTTAACTCCTGCGGATCAAGGCCACGCATCGAGGACATGTTGGTCGCGATGACGAGCTGGTCGCGCGGCGTTGCCGCAGCGGCTGCAAATGGAGCGCCGGCTGCGATAGCAGCAGCGCTGGCAAGCATGATGAAGTGACGTCTGAGCATTTTCATTCCTCCCTTGAGGCTCCTCAACCTCGAATGCCAATTTTCATATCGACATCGATCTGAAATCTGGTATATCAGATCTCACAAGTCGATTTGAACGTCAACAGGATTTTGCAACAATGGCTCATCAACCAAGTCTGTCCGGTGGGGTGGGAACCATCGAGAGGCTCGATCCCCAGCTCCAGCTGACCATGCGCGACCATGTGCATCGCATCCTGCGTGGCGCGATCATTGCCGGTCGTTTTGCGCCTGATGAAAAAGTCAATGAACGCCAGCTCGCCGAGCAGTTCGGAGTGAGTACGACACCGATCAAGGAAGCCCTGCGTCAACTGGAGGCGGAGGGGCTTGTCGAGGCGTTGCCGCGTCGGGGGGTGATCATCCGCTTCAACATGAGCTGGGCCGAGGAGATGATCCTTGCGCGTGCGGCTCTCGAATCCATGATCGGTCATCTGGCGGCCAAGCGTATTTCGGCTGAGGCCGCGGGCGCGTTGAAGGCCACGGTCATGCTGATGGATGCTGCCACATCGTCCGGTAACGCGGACGAATTGATCGTGCTCAACGAAACCTTTCATGATCAGATCCACAAGGCGTCGCGCTGTCAGTATCTCGCGCGCCTGATCGAGCGGCAGCAGTTTTATGATGCCAGCATCCGTCGCATCATCCATTCAGATCCCGCCGAACGCGAAAAGGCATTGCGGGAACATGCCGCTATCGCTGCCGCCATCGTTGAGGGCGATGTTGATGGCGCGGAAAAGCAGATGCGTGACCACGTTGTCCGCTCCGGCGAAACATATCTTTCAATCGTTTTCGGAAACAAAGAGGGTAAATAAGTGAGTGAAAAGCTCGAGATCGTCAGAAAAGCACTCGGTGGCATTTCGGGTGTTCCCGTCACCCCGTATCGCGCTGACGGCGCGGTGGATGTCGAAAAGCTCGATGCGCTGATCAAGGGTCTTGCTGCAGCGCGAGTTCATAACCTCATGGCGGCGGGCAATACCGGGGAATTCTTCACCCTGACATTGGATGAAATCAGGCTTGTGCACGCGACGACCATCAAGGCTGCGGCGGGCAAGTCTCTCGTCAGTGCGGCGGTGGGGCGCTCGCTGGCTGATGCGAAGTCGCTTGCAAACGATGCGATTGCCGCTGGCGCGGACGCGATCATGGGCCACCATCCGATGGACCCGTTTGCCGGGCCTTCTTATCAGGCGCGCTATTTCCTTGAACTTGCCGATTTCTGCACGGTCCCGGTCATTGCCTACGTGCGTAGCGACGGTTTCTCGGTCGCCGATTTCCGGTCCCTTGCACTTCACCCCAATATCGCCGGCATCAAGTTTGCATCGCCGAACCTCATGCTGCTTGCTGAGGTTATCCGCTCCACAAAGGACGCACCGGCAATCTGGGTTTGCGGTTTGGCCGAAGGCTGGGCGCCTGCCTTCTATGCCCTTGGAGCTCGGGGTTTCACCTCAGGCCTCGTCAACGTCTTCCCGCAGCGGTCGCACGCCATTCTCCGTGCGCTTGATAACGGTGATTATGCCGGCGCACGCAACCTGATCGATGGCATTGCAGAATTCGAATCTCTCCGAACGAAGTACAACAACGGAGCCAACGTCACCGTCGTCAAGGAAGCGCTTGGCATGCTCGGCAACAATGTCGGTCCGGTGCGTGTCCCTGGTGTCACGGCCTTGAACGAAGGTGAGCGCACGATTCTGCGTGGCGTTGTTGATCGCATCAGCGCCGAAACGCGTGCTGCGTGACGGAGTTCTGACCATGCGTATTACCAGTATCAAGACATACATGCAGCGCGTGGATGACCGTCCACGTCTCTTGCTCAAGATCGAAACCAGCGAAGGCATCAGTGGTTGGGGCGAATGCTACAATCACGGACCAGACTGGGCCCTGCCGCCGCTGCTCGACTATCTTTTCCACCAGATCGAGGGTGAAGATCCGCGCCGGGTCGAGTTCCTTGTTCTCAAGTTGAATCAACAGTGCCGGTTTCCGCCGGGTGCGCTTGGCCTTGCGGCCATTTCCGCGATTGACCACGCTCTGTGGGATATCGCCGGTAAGGCCGCTGGTTTGCCGGTCTACATGCTCCTCGGCGGAAATGTCCGTGATCGTGTGCGTGTCTACTGCGGTGTCTACACAGCGCCTGACGCCGAACACGCCCGTGATCAGACGCTTCAGCTCCACGAAGAATATGGTTATACGGCCTTCAAGCTAAGCCCCTATCGACGCGACCTGCACGCCAGCCGGTGGGGCGAACTCGTCAAGGAAACCGGTGACTGGTTCGGGCGTATTCGCGAGTTGACGCCATCGAACTTTGAATTTGCGTTCGATGCGCATGCAAAGATCTTCGAACCCTATCAGGCCGTGCAGCTTGCTGCGGCGATCGCGTCCTACGACCCGTACTTCTACGAAGAGCCGATCCGGCCGGAACATATTCCGGCTTGGGCCGAACTGAAATCGAAGGTGACGGTGCCGCTTGCCACGGGAGAATCCCTCTACAATCGCTTCGAGTTCCTGTCGCTCCTGTCGGCACGGGGGGCGGATATTATCCAGCCGGACATCTGCGTGGTGGGCGGCGTCAGTGAGATGCGTCGCATCGCCGCGATTGCCGAGGCGCACTATGTGACCGTTGCGCCTCACAATCCGATGGGGCCGCTAGCGACGGCAGTCAACGTGCATTTTTGCGCCGCACAGCCGAATTTCAAGGTCCTCGAATTCAAGCCGCACGTTCACGCGCCTTGGGCGCTCGACCCCTATATGCCGGTAGATGGCCACATGGAACTGCGGCCGGACCGGCCAGGCTGGGGTATCGAAATTGACGAGAAGGTTCTCGAAAAGGACGATTACATCCATTGGGAACGCAAGGTTACCCGCAAACCGGATGGTGCTACAGCTTACCCCTGAGCTCCGATTGATGACACTACAAAACTCCAGCCGACACATGTCAGCTGGAGTTTCTCGTCGTGTCGCCCTGGTTCTGTCTGGATGGCCTCAGGAGGCCAATCGGCTTGGCGTCTGATTTTCCGTTGGATCGAGCACGGTATTGAGTGTGATCGCCAAGGTTTGAGCCTGGGCTCGTAATTCTGTCAGAGAACTGGACTCCCAGGCCACACCCCGCAATGGATGTCCGATCGCGAAAAGATTTCCGTGTTTGATACCATCAAGGCCAATCACGAGACCATCCGGAGTGGCATCGATGCCGAAGCCGGTGTCGTGTCGGCGGACAAGGCCGTTTTGCTGAAGGTGTTTCACGAGAGGTGTCGTTATACGACCCCAGTCGTGTTCCTGGTGTCCCCGTGCATCAACTATGCCATCGACCACGATCACTTCAGGCTGCGTTTTTCTGCGTGGTTGCAATACCACTTGAAGCCGCCCATCGAGAGGGTTGGCTGAGAGCAGCCGGGCGGCCCGGGCCTCAAATCTTCCAGAGCGTCTTGCCGCGTCGACCGCAGCGTAAGACGGCGGCGCGGCGCGATGCGCGGTGACATCCCACAATGCGCGCAGATGGCGCACGAAACGCAGCCGTTCCGTGGTCGTCGCCTTCAGCCACATGGGCAATATGAATGGCCGAAGACTGAAGGGAATAACCTGCCAGTCTCGACCCTCTGCCAGAAGCCTGCGCCTTGCTTTGATCGCCAGCGTCAGAAGCGATCGTGTGGTTTGCGGCAGAGCGTTGGGATCGACAATATCCATCGCCTCACCTGCTGGCCGGACCGGTTCGATGAGGTGGCCACGCCGTGAAATGACATGGTATCGCCCGCGAAAACCACGGGCTTCAAGACTGGCCACTGTATCGACCATGCTGAGGCTTGCGCCGACGATCAGAATGTCCTGCGCTTTGCTAAGGCGATCGAGATTTTTCGACTGCCAGGGTGTGGTCAGTCGCCAGTCATTGGAGAGCGCACCAAGAACGGAATCGGGGCGAAGTGGAAAAACGCCGGTTGCCAGGACGGCGATATCTGCATCGAGTGTTCGACCGTCTGCAAATTGCGCCTTCAAACCGCCGGAGGCGAGGCGATCCAACTTGATGACGTCGGATTGCCAATGCTCGACCTCAATTCCCGAGGCAGCTTGCTCGATTGACTGTCGCAGTTCCTCTTCAACATAACGCCCGAACTCGCCGCGTGGAATGAACAACGTTTCCGCCTCACCATCGGCAAGTGCTGTGCCGTGATCGCGTGCGCTGTTTGCAACCCAGCGTGCCAGATGTCCGATGTCCTGCGGATGGATCGAGAAGTTCCCGGCAGGACCGTTCATCAGCTGGGCGGTTTCTTCGGTGCTATAGGCTTGACCCCGGCCAATTGACGATCGCGGTTCGGCTATGACCACTCGCAGCGGTCTTTGCCATTGTTCGAGCAAACGGATTGTCAGCGCCGCACCCGAGTACCCACCGCCGATGATCAAAATCACCGGTGGTTGGCTACTTGTGGTGTCGCCGCCGAACGATGGATAATTTGCCAGGGACCGATGGATTTCTGCGGTCATGCGGATTCACGCAGCAGGGGCAGGAGTTGATTGCCCTGTCTGGAAATTTCTCGAAGATACGGGGTATCCGACAACACAAAATGCGTGATGCCCAGATCGCGATAGCGCTTCAAAGACCGCGCAACGTCGGTCGGGGAACCAACCAGCCACGTTGTGCCGGCCCCACCACCGCCGAATTTTCCAGGTGCTGTATAGAGGTTTTCGTCGAGCACATCGCCCTTGCTCTGCAGGTCGAAAAGACGTTGCTGGCCAACTGCCTGGGGGCGACGATCATCCACCCAGTCATTCTTGCCGACCCTAGCCATCTCGGCGACCTTCGCTTCCGCTTCGGTCCAGGCCTGCTCCGTTGTATCGCGCACGAAGGTTGTGATCCGCAGTCCGAATTCAAGTGGTGGCAGATTGCGATCCTGCGTTTTGCTCAGCTCTTTCAGCCGGTCGATCCGGGCCGCAATACCCTCAAGTGGTTCACCCCAGAAAAGCTGGACATCCGCCTCGCTGGCCGACACGCGTTCTGCTGCAGCCGATGCGCCGCCGAAATAAAGTTTCGGGGTCAACCGTCCCGGTTTCGGGGTCACCCGAGGAGTGACGGTGGAGTTGTCGACCCAGTAGTGTTCCCCCTTGAACGAGACGTTTTCCTCCGTCCAGAGCCGCCGGACGAGCCGCATGAATTCCTGCGTCCTGCCATAACGTTCAGCCTGATCACCCTCCTGGTCGCCATAGGCAGAGATGCTGTCTTGACCCGATACGATGTTGATCCGCACCCGACCATTGGTGAGGTGATCGAGCGTGGCGATGGATGAGGCGAGATTGGCCGGTCGCCAATAACCTGGACGAATGGCGATCAATGGCTCGAAGGTGCTCGTTCGTGCCGCCAGTGCGGCAGCCACGGTAAATGTGTCGGGCCTGCCCCAACCCGCGCCAAGCAAGGCGCCTTTCCAGCCGTGATCTTCAAGTGCCTTTGCATGGCTGGTCAGGGTTTCAAGACTGTTGTGGTCGTGTTTCACAGGCTCACCGCGATGCCCGGCAACGACCTGATTGGGAATATACCAGAGAAATTCCGACTGTTGTGTCATCTGCTAAATCAATCTGTGCTGAATGAAGGGAAACTGGCGGGCAAATTCCGCCCGCTCAAATGACGTGGGCTGCCTGAAGTGCTGTCAGAACGTCGCTTTTGAGTTCGGCCAGCCGGGCTGCGCGCCGGTCACGGGGGCGAGCGACGTCAACGGCCAGATCGTGCTGGATGCCACCGTCACGCGCACCCATCATGTAGATCCGGTCGCCGAGATAGAGCGCCTCGTCGATGTCATGTGTCACCAGCAGGAAGGAAATGCCCCGCTGTTCCACAAGCTTCAGCACGAGGTCCTGCAGTTTCATGCGCGTGAAGGCATCGACGGCGCTGAAGGGTTCGTCGAGAAGCAGTATGCGCGGTTCGGTATAGAGTGCCCGTGCGATCGCAACGCGCTGCGCCATGCCGCCGGACAGTGCCTTTGGCAAGGTTTCACTATGGCCGGTCAAACCGACATCATCGATCAAGCGGGTGACACGGGCGCGATCGTAACGCGATCCGTCTGCATAACCAATGTTTTGTGCCACCGTGAGCCACGGCATCAGTCGCGGCTCCTGAAACACGAAGGCAACAGGTGGTCCTGAAGAGCTATCGCCAGCCTGACCAGTCCTGACTGAAACATGACCTGAAAAGCGTTTGTCGAGACCGGCAGCAATGCGCAGAAGGGTGCTTTTTCCGCAGCCACTCGGACCCAGCAGCACCGCAGCCTCGCCGTTGTCGAGGCTCAATTTAATGTCGTGCAGCACGACAGTTTTGCCGAATGCTTTTTCCCGGACATCGATATCGAGAAGGCTCATGCCGGGCGCCCTCCGATCGACGTTGAATAGCTGTCGCGCCAGGAAAGGCAGCGATCCTCGATCAGCTTGAAGAGGCTGTCAGAAATCTTGCCAAGCACGGCCAGACAGATGATGGCGATCAATACGAGATCCGGGCGCGAAAGCTCACGCCCATCCGAGAGCATGTAACCGATGCCTTCAGAGGCGGCGAGCAGTTCCGCAGCCACGACACTCAGCCAGGCAAGGGACAGACCGTAACGCAGACCGGTGAAAAGATGTGGAAGCGATGCGGGAATGAGTATGCGCCAAACAAGAACCGGCAGAGGCTGCCGATACATTTCCCCGACCTCCACGAGCTTGCGGTCGACATTGCGGATACCGGAGAACAGACTGAGATAAACAGGAAAGAAAGCGCTTTTGGCGATCAGGACGATCTTCGAGGTTTCGCCGATACCGAACCAGATCATCAGGAGCGGCACCCAGGCGAGGCTAGGAACGGCGCGCAGGGCCTGGAAGCTGGGCTCGAGATACCGTTCCGCCGAATACCACAATCCCACGACAGATCCCACGACGATTGCGAGAAGTGAGCCTACGGTAAAACCGATCAAAACACGCAAGGCGCTGGCGGCAATGTTGGTCCAAAGCGGCCCCTCCGCAAGATACAGGAAGGTCGTATAGAGATCTGACGGGGGCGGCAGCACATAGGGGCTTACCCAACCCATTCTTACAAAGAGCTCGAGCAGAACGAGCGCGCCAACAGGCATGATCGCTCCACGCAGGTCGAGTGACAGCAGCTTTTTGCCAAAGCGGGAAATAGGCCTTGACGATTGCGCTTTTGTCGCCTCGTTTCTTGCCTCGCCCCTGAATTCCTGGGTCGAGAATGTCATGCTCCGAGAACTTTCTTGGCCGGTGCCGGATCAAGAAGCTGTCCAAGGACGTCATCGACATTGGTGCCTGGGCGAAGAACCTCGGAACCGAGCAATGGTGTCGCTGTTTTGATAGAGGCCAGCAGCTCATCACCGGGGACCGGATCAGACCAGTCGCGGCGGTCTACCGTCAGTTTCGTGACCTGTGGATCACTGCCAGTCTGCTGAGTGACGAAGGCAATGAATTCCTCCTTGTTCTCGCGGATCCATTTCTGTGTCTCGACCCAAACGCCAAGTACGCGTTCGACAGCTTTCGGATATTTACCGAGGAATTCTTCCGAGACGCTGAAGACGCTGCCTTCACGCCAGCTCTTATCGCTGAAGATTGCCCGATCGCCGGCAATTTCAGCCTGCGCCGTCTGCGGATCGATACCAACCCAGGCATCGACCTGTCCCTGCTGGAGTGCCGCAAAGCCTTCAGGATGCTGCAGGTTGACGACCTTGAGATCGTTGATCGTCAGGTTGGATTTTGCCAATGCGCGCACCAGTGTGAAATAGGGTGCTGTTCCCTTTGTTACCGCGATTGTCTTGCCCTTGAGATCGGCAACCGACTGCAACGGGGAATCCGGTTTCACCTGGATGATCGAAGAGCCACCCCAGCTTGCGACATAAATGACCTTCAGCGGCACGCCGTTGGCGCGTGACAGAAAGGCGGAAAGGGCGGCGGACCCGGCAAAATCTGTCGAGCCGACTTTCAGGAACTCCAGCGAGTTATTGCTGCCACGCGATTGGACCCATGTGATCTTGGTGCCGACGCCCTTGAAAGCCTCTTCCAGCCAACCCTTGTTCTTGATGAGAAGCGTGTGGGACGAATAAAATCCCCAATCCAGCCGCAGTTCGGCGGGGAAGTCCTGAGACGTTTGTGCCGAAGCAAAACTGACGCCGAAGGGTGATGCGAGAGCGGCACCAGCGCCGATTTTAAGGGCGGTGCGACGAGAGAGTTTGAGAGCCATGTACCCATCCAATATACTAAATCTATAGATTAATAGTTATCGCGTATGTGCGCTGAGGGTCGTGGCAAGCTTTGCTATAAACCAAGTGATTTGAGGAAAATCCATCCTGTGAATCTGCTTTGCGCTTTACGCAAAAACCACAGGTGAAAATACCTCGTGTTGCCAATGGCGAGAAAGTCGACTAGGACGCGAAACATGACTTTAAAAGTCAATAAATGCTGTCCGGGATCGTCAAGGCTGCCGCGTTGAATGACATCGACCAAAATTTGCAGCTCTTCCTCCAGCACCGGTCGGAGCTTGTCGACTATGCAGCCAAAATCGTAGGAGACCGGGCGCGCGGGGAGGATGTGGTGCAGGAGGCATTCATTCGCCTGCGTTCTGCTGCAAAAGAGCAAAAACTCGATGAGCCGATCGGCTTTCTTCGCCGCATCATCCGAAATCTTGCAATCGATATTGTTCGTCACTCATCGGTCGAGAAGGTACGCTTCGTTGACGGCGCGGACTATGAAGCCGTTGCTGAAGACCGCCCCCGTCAGGACAAGATTGTCGAAGACCGAGACGACTTGCGCATCGTTATCGAAGCAATGGCGGAGCTTCCCGAACGGACGCGGAAGGCCCTCGAGATGCATCGGTTTGAGGGTATGAAGCTGAAGGAGATCGCATCTGAACTCGGGATTTCCGTCGCGCTCGCCCATGCGCTTGTCTACGAGGGGCTTGATCATTGCCGCAAACGTCTGTTTCGAAAGCATTGAGCGCTGACATGATATCTGAAAAAAACGCGGGCTCATTCGTCTTATTAATAAGGGTATACAGGAGGGGCTGCTCGGCACCTCTCGGACAGAGGCGGTTCCACTAGGATGCAGCAGGAAAAAGACCGCGCCAACGATGAGGCACTGCACTGGCTTATCGCCCTGCAAGAGGATGAAAATGACGCCGCATTGAAAGCGCGTTTTGAATCCTGGCTGTCTGCAAGCGCCGACAATCGCCACGCCTGGGAAGAATGCCGGCATGTTTGGAACACCTTGGGTGCTGTCGGCCCAAACAGGGAAAAACCTTTAACGGCCTCGCGGAAAAATCGCTCAACTGGCCGACATCTTCTGGCAGGGCTTGCCGGCGCCATGGCTATCTGTCTCGCTGTCGTGTTGCAGCCGGCTGTCAGTCTCTGGCTCGCAGCAGATTATGCAACGGGTGTCGCCCAGACACGCGAAATCCGGCTTGAGGATGGTAGCACGGTCTATCTCGGCGCAGACAGCGCCATATCGGTTTCGTTCGACGCGACATCCCGAAACATCGCGCTCCTCACTGGCGAAGCTTATTTTGATGTGACGCCTAACCCTGCGAGACCGTTCAAGGTCGAGACCGGGAGTATCGAAACGAAAGTTCTCGGGACTGCCTTCAATGTCCGGCGTTCGGGGACCGGCGTCAATGTTTCTGTCAATCATGGGCGCGTTGCCGTTTCGAACGAAGAGGTGGCAGACAACCTGAACACACCTCTCGCCGCCGGTGACTGGGTCAACGTGACATGGGATGGCAATGTCGAGAGGGGTAACGACGCTCCCGAATTGGCTGGTGGATGGCGAACGGGAATGCTTGTCGTCAAAGACCGGCCCGTCACCGAGGTCATCGACGAAATTCGGCGCCATTACAAAGGAACAATTCTGTCTACCGACCGGCAATTGGCGGCATTGAGGGTCACCGGCGTCTATAATCTCAGGCAGCCAGTCGAGGCGCTGAATGCGCTCGTTCAGGCGCATGGCGCACGCGTTCACGAAGTCACGCCCTGGGTTGCTGTCGTGTCGCGCTGGTAGGTGTTTCGACTTTTTTCAAAATATGAGTATTTTTCTCTGAAATTTGTCATGGCTGCTTCGTCCTTGGAATCGAGAGGGCAAAACTGGCTGATGGCCGAACCCTCAAAGTCTAATTCGAGAGGGTTCGGGGTAATGCAGAGAATGAAGGTCGCATCGGCAGGGGTCGCTGGTGCATTGATGGTTGGCACGGCACTCGGCACGCTTTTCATGGCGTCGGCTGCGATGGCACAGGAGGTGCCTGCAGGCACATCGGCAAGAACGGTCGAAAAGCAGTTCAACATCTCGCCGCAATCGCTGCAAAACGCGTTGACCCTTTTCGGTCAACAGGCCGGAATTCAGGTTTCCGTCAATGCGGCGACCATTCGTTCAATTCCTTCGTCAGGTGTGTCAGGGCGGTTGTCTCCGCAGGTGGCGATAGAAAGGCTACTGGCTGGTTCTGGTCTGCCTCACCGATTTACGAGTGCGACCACGGTCGTCGTTGGTTCGTCCGATCAAGGTGCGAATGCGGGTGGTGCGGATACCACTGTACTTGAAGCGATCGTGGTGAAGAGGCAGGGGGCTGTCACAGAGGGGACTGGCAGCTACACCGCTGACTGGATGCGCACTGCCAATGGTCTCGCGCTTTCGCAAAAGGAAACGCCGCAATCGACCAGTGTTGTAACCCGCCAGATGATGGAGGACCGCGGCGAAAACTCGATCAAGGACGTCTTGGAGAACGCAACGGGTATTACGACAAATCAGTTCGAGACCGATCGCTTCAACTTTTATTCCCGTGGCTTCGTGATCGATAACTATCAGTTTGACGGTGTCCCCACGACACTCGATGCGACCTACCAGTATGGAGATGGCGTTGCGGATACGGTCATCTATGACCACGTCGAAGTTGTTCGTGGCGCGACCGGACTGCTGACCAGCGTTGGAGAACCGGGCGCGTCGATCAACTTTATTCGTAAACGGCCAACCGCAGAGTTCCAGGGATCGATCACCGGTCTTGTCGGCACCAACCAGAATTACCGCACCGAACTCGATCTTTCCGGTCCATTGAACCCGGATGGAAGCGTGCGTGGCCGGGTTGTCGGTGCGCTGCAGAGCAAAGAGGATACGATCGATTACTACAGCACCGACAAGAACGTCTTTTACGGTGTTGTTGAAGCCGACATTTCTGATTCAACCATGGTGACTTTGGGCGCTAGCCGTCAGAACACGGATGCCGAAGGCACAATGTGGGGTGGTTTGCCGGCTTTCGACAACACCGGTACTCTGATCGATTGGCCAAAAGGTTCTGGGCTCGGAACGGATTGGACCGGCTGGGAAACAACAGCCACCGATATCTTCGCATCGGTCGACCACACATTTGATAACGGGTGGGAAGCGCATGTGTCCTATGCCTATCAGAAGAACGAATTCGACGCGCCGCTGCTTTACCTTATGGGCAATCCAGATCCTGTGACGGGTCTTGGTCTGAGCACACTTGGTGCGCATTTCATCGGAGACCGAGAGCAGCACGCTTTGAACGCCCGCTTGAACGGAGACTATGATCTGTTCGGTCGCACACACGAATTCGTGGTCGGTGCATATGCTTCACAAGCCAGAGGTCACGTCGATCGTTATGCGCCTGTCGGGACGATGGCGACGGTCGGAAACGTCTTCGACTGGAACCCGGCCTATCCCGAGCCCACATGGAACACGACCCCTCTTGCGACCTGGGACACGGAAGTCCGGCAGGCAGCGATCTTCGCCGCAACGCGGCTTCATGCGACGGATGAGTTGGCCATTACCCTGGGGGCACGTGTCAACTATTGGGACGGTTATAACGACAACACCTATAACTTCTATGATTACAAATTCTCTGGCGTCGTCTCTCCTTATGCTGGCATTACCTATGACTTAACGGACGACGTTTCAGCCTATGCAAGCTACACAAGCATCTACAAACCACAGCAGTTTGAGGACTATAACGGCAACTACCTCGATCCCGTGTATGGCCATAACTACGAAATTGGCCTGAAGGGGTCCTTCCTCGACGACAGATTGAAGGCTTCCGTTGCCATCTTCCAGACGAACCAGAAAGATCTGGCGGAGTATGTCGGCTATGACGCGAGTACGGGCAGATCCTATTATCGTTCGATAGACGGTACGACAACCAAGGGGTTTGAAGTCGAGATCGCCGGCGAAGTCGCCGATGGCTGGAACGTCTTCGGTGGTTTCACGTTCCGAAGCTCGAAGGATAACCTCGGTAAAAAGGTCCAGACGTTCCAGCCGCAGTCCGTTTTGAAGGTTGGCATGACCTACCGGCTTCCCGGTGCACTGGAAAACCTTGTTGTTGGTGGCGCGATGCGTTGGCAGAGCAAGACGGAAAACCTTGCCTATTATTCATCCGCGCCCTCCAGTATCACGCAGAAGAACTATGCAGTCTTCGACCTTATGGCATCCTACGAGTTTGACGAGAACACGACGCTGCAACTCAACGTCAACAATGTTTTCGATGAGCGCTACTACCGAACCATGGGCTTCTACGACTCTGTCTTTTACGGTGATGGACGCTCTGCCACTCTTTCTCTGAAGCGGACATTCTAAGTTGTGAGCCATCCACTGTCGCATTGCGGCAGTGGATGGCTGAAGGAGACTATCGTGAAGCCCATGATTTCGAGACGTCAGTTCTGTTCCGGGTTTTCAGTGGCGGCCGCATTCCCTTTCGCATCCAGGGCGGTATCGGCTGAGCAACAGAACCCTTATCCTCTGACGGTAAATCACGCGCTGGGTGAGACGCGTATTGCCAGTGAGCCTGCACGTATCATCACGATCGGTTGGAACGGAGAGGATGCCGTTGTCGCTTTCGGTTTCGTCCCTGTTGCGATGCCGCGACGTGCTCTCTTCGAGAGTGGGATATTTCCCTGGGTCGAGGAGAAGATCGGAACTGCAAGACCGGTGCTGCTGGCTAATGATCTGGACTATGAGCGCATTCTGCTGCTGAAACCGGATCTGATCCTCGGTGTGTTTTCCGGCATTGATGAAAAGGCTTACCTCCGGCTGTCGAAAATTGCGCCGACGGTGGTTTATCGCTCAGCGCCCTGGCAGGCGGATTGGCGGGAGCAAACGCTCATGACGGGACTTGCTCTTGGAAGAGGCCAGGAAGCAGAACGACTGATCGAAAGGAACAACGCGTATTTGCGCGATCTTGCCAAACAATATTCGGCACTCAACGGCAAGACGTTTACGTTCGGGACGTTTTCTCCAGGAAGCGCTGCTCTCGCTGTCTACCTCCCGTCAGATCCCCGGATCGAACTCCTCCTGGAAATGGGTCTGAGGCCGGCGCCGGGGATAGATGCTCTTGCTGGACAGGAACCGGGCCGGCGCTCCGGTTCAGTTTCGCTTGAAGAGATCGCTTCCATCGACGCCGACATTCTCATCATGTGGTATGGCCCCGGTGCACGTGCAGCGGTCGAGGCTCAACCGCTTTTCAATACGCTCGATGCCGTCAAGCGCGGCTCCTACGTGGCGCTCGAGGACCCTGTTGATGTCTGGTCGACATCGGCGCTCAGCGTTCTTTCCATCCCCTACGGTTTCCCCCGATTTGTGCCACGCCTTGCTGAGGCGGTGGCACGTGCAGACGGACAATGACATGACGATCAACGCAAAGGCACTTTCAGGTGCCGCCGACCACGACCATGACCACCACAATCCCTATGTCGAGGACTATTTTTTTGCCGAGACAGTATCGGTCGCCCGCCTGTCGCCATCGATGATGCGCGTTGTTGTCAGGGTCGATGGCGGTGAGCGGCTCGTCACCAGTGGTCACCCGGATGAATGGGTTCGCCTCGCTTTGCAGCCAAACCCTGAGACACCGGTCACGCTGCCAGTCCTGATGGACAACGGCAAATGGGGACGGCCTGACGGTTCGAAGCATTGCCCGAACCGTCCTTATACCATCCGTCGCTGGGATGCCGGGCGTTGCGAGATGACGATTGACCTCGTGGTCCACGAAGGCGGTGTCGCAGCCACCTGGGCAATCAATGCCAAGGTTGGCGACGTGGTCGGCATCTGCAATCCCGAGGGCCGCTTCTGGATGCCGAAGGGCAGTGAATGGCTGTTGATGCTGACGGACATTACCGGGCTTCCCGCCGTCGGCCGCGTGCTGGAAGAGCTTCCGGCCGGGTTGCGGACAATCGTGCATGTCGAAGTGCCATCCGAGGCCGATCGCCAGCAGATCGAAACGGCCGCAGAGGTTTCCTTCCATTGGCACGCCTGCCACGGACCGAAGCCAGAACGGGCCGGCTACACCGAGCTTTCCCGCATTGCCGGCGAGATCAGGGAACTGCCGGAAGGTCCGGGCTATATCTATATTGCCGGTGAGGCCAAGGCCGTCTCCGATTGCCGCAAACACTTCCGCGATGCGCTCGGTTTTGACAAGAACCGCATCGATGCGATCGGTTACTGGATCGAAGGGCAGGCGCGGGTGTGAGGGATGCCGTCGCGTCCAGGGATCAGGTGACGTCGAGGGCAGGCGGTCTTGCCACGGCAAGAGCGATCCGCTGGAGTACGCTGGTCATCGGTCTTGCCGTGCTGGCTGGGGTCTCTGTTGCCAGCCTGCTGGTCGGCGCACGCCCGATCCCGATTGCGACAGCGATCGATGCGCTGTGGTCCTATGATAGCGGTCTGGCGGAACACATCATCATTCATGATTATCGTCTGCCGCGCACACTGCTTGGCCTGCTGTGCGGTGCCGCCTTCGGTGTCTCGGGGGCCCTGATCCAGGCGGCCACCCGCAACCCGCTTGCCGATCCCGGCATCCTCGGCGTCAATGCCGGTGCCGCCTTCTTCGTGACGATTGCGGTAGGGGTATTCGGATGGCAGTCGATCGACGCCTATCTGTTTGCCGCCTTTGCCGGTGCAATTGTCGTGACGCTGCTGGTCTATGGGCTGGGGGCAACCGGCCGTGACGGTGCCACACCGGTTCGGCTGGTGCTGTCGGGTGTTGCCATTGCCGCGGTGCTCGGCGGTATCGGCTCATCGATCACCCTGTTGAACCCACAGGCCTTCGATGCATTGCGGATGTGGTCGATAGGCTCGGTCGCCGGGCGTGACATCGGCGTGGTCAACGCCGTCGCCCCGTTTATTTTGAGCGGACTGGCGATTGGACTTCTGGCAGCAAGGCCGCTCAACGCCGTGGCACTCGGCGATGATCTGGCCCGCACGCTGGGTGCCGATATCATCAGGGCCCGCATTCTGGTGGTGATCGCCGTCACGCTGCTGGCCGGGGCTGCCACGGCTGCGGCAGGGCCGATTGCCTTTGTCGGACTGATGGTGCCGCATGTGGTGCGCTGGCTCTGCGGACCCGATCAGCGCTGGATCATCGGACTGACGATGATCGGTGCGCCGATCCTGCTCCTTTGCGCCGACATTGCCGGCCGTCTTGTGCTCTACCCCGGTGAACTGGAGGCAGGCATTGTCACCGCCTTTGTCGGGGCGCCGGTGCTGATTGCGCTCGCCCGCCGCAGCAAGGCAAGCGGTCTATGACAGGGTTTCCCGCAAAGCCTGCCGATGGAAACCGCAGCCATGACCGTCAAGATCACGATCAGGTTCACGGTTATCGGCCGGTGATCCGTCTGCTCGGCGAACGCCTTTCGCTCTGCATCGATCCCCGCTTGGCGACCGTATCCATTGTTGTGGTGTTGCTCACCCTGACGATCGCTCTGATCTCGCTGGTCAGCGGAACCTATGAGATCGGCGTCTTCGATGCGCTGCAGGCATTGCTCGGCCATGGTGATCCAAACTCCAACGCCACCGCCGATGCCGATCCGGAGATGATCCGGATGATCGTGGTCGAATGGCGGTTGCCAAGGGTGGCGATGGCCATTCTGCTTGGGGCCGCACTCGGCATGAGCGGGGCGATCTTCCAGTCGCTGACCCGCAATCCGCTCGGCTCGCCCGACATCATCGGTTTTGCGGCCGGTTCCTATAGCGGCGCTTTGGTGGTGATCCTGCTGTTGTCAGGCGGTTATTATGCCGTTGCAGCCGGTGCCCTGGTCGGCGGCATTGTCACGGCATCTGCGGTCTATCTGCTCGCCTGGCGTCGTGGCGTTCAGGGCTTTCGGCTGATCATTGTCGGGATCGGTGTTGCCGCCATGCTCTCGGCCTTCAATGCCTGGATGATCCGTGAGGCGGATCTGCAGGTGGCGATGTCGGCTGCGGTCTGGGGGGCAGGGTCTCTCAACGGTCTTGGCATCGAGCAATTGCTGCCGGCCACCGTCGTCCTTGCTGTCATTATCCCGATGGTCAGCCTGCTCTCCCGTGCGCTGAGGCAGATGGAGATGGGTGATGACATGGCGCGTGCCTCAGGGATCAATGTCAACCGGACACGGTTGTTGATGATGGTGCTGGGCGTGGCGTTGACGGCAACCGTCACGGCTGCGGCCGGACCGATCTCCTTCATCGCGCTTGCCGCACCGCAGATCGCCCGCCGGCTGACACGCTCGGCCGGGACGGCACTTGCGCCATCGGCGCTGATGGGAGGGCTGCTTCTGCTTTCGGCCGACTGGGCCGCCCAGCACGCCTTCGGGGTTCAGCTGCCGGTTGGCGTCATGACCGTCAGCATCGGCGGCATCTATTTCCTATGGCTGCTCGTCCGCGAGGGACGCAGGTGAAGACCGACCGAAGGAAATGCTTCCGACACAACGCATTCAGGGTCAGAGAGAAAAGACCACATGCATTTGAAGCGTGAGACAGTGGTGGCGATTTTTATCCTGATCGCCTGTGCACGGTCGAATGGCGGTCGCGTCAAAACAGCTGAAGCAGCAGAGGCTGCAAACACCTCGAAAGAGTTTGCCGCGCATGTTGCTCTGAAACTCGTTACGGCGGGTTTCCTGGAAACGAAGCGTGGGCGAAACGGCGGGTTGGAGCTTTCCAGACCGGCGGGAGACATACTGCTCGGCGATATTTTATCACGCTTTCAGTTGCAGACTGCGGCGTCGAGGCAACTCGATGAAGACAGCTTTCCTCAGGACAACGTGCTGGATTTCTACAAGATCATCGCAGGCGCTGATCGCGCTGCTTGGGCCTATCTCGATCGCTTCTCGATTGCCGATCTTGCGGGGCTCGACTGAATTTGAAGCTGCTGCCGCGGTGCTTGAGGTCCGCGATGTCGGACTGATCAGTCCGGATCGCGAAGGCCCATCCGCACACGGTTGACGACTGTCCAGATCAACAGGACGCACGCCATGGGCTGCAGATGCCACGTCCAGTCGGGCAGAGTATCGAACATTGCCACGAGAGCACCCAGGGCGCCGAAAAGGGCGGCGCGGTCGCTTTTGCCCATCGGTCCTTCGTAATTCCGGCCTTTGCCATGTGCAACGCCAAGGACGCCGGCAAATTCCGTCAGCGTCGCCAGGAAGATAATGGTGGAAATCCATGGCAGTGAAAACGGGGCAACCAAGGCGAAGGGTATGTAGAGTGCGGCATCCGAGACCACATCGGTGATTTCGTTCAGATAACCACCAAGTGCAGATTGCTGACCATGCTCACGCGCGAGCATTCCATCAACGGCGTTGAACGCCATGCGCAAAAACATCCAGAGTGGTACAAGTGCAAAGAGCCCCGGTTCGGGACGGACGATCAGCAAGGCTCCAATCGCGATCGAAATGAATGCCGCAGCCAGCGTCACCTGATTGGCGGTCATTCCGATTGCGGCCAGTCGTCCAACCATCGGGCGCAACAGGGCCTGAAAAGACGATTTCAGTTTGTAGATCGACATGTCAGTTCGAATCCGGTTGATTGCTTTCACAAATGCAGACGCAAGTTGAGGAAATCAACTGCAAAGGCAGAAACTCGTCTGTATAGAGTACAATGCAAGTCAATGGGAGTGACAATGGCATGATCGAATCCGTGTTTGCGAGCCATGACGGTGTGGAACTCTTCTACCGCACCTGGCCGGCCCGATCCGGCACAGCGAAGGGTGCGATCGTGCTTCTGCATCGTGGTCACGAGCACGGCGGAAGGGTCGCGCATATCGCGGAAGAACTCGGCCTCGATGATTTCGCCTTCTACGCCTGGGATGCACGCGGAAACGGTCGTTCTCCCGGCGAACGCGGCTACTCACCGTCATTTGCACATTCGGTGCGCGATCTCGATTGCTTCGTCCGCCATATTCGCGAGACCGGTGGTTTCACCATGGACCAGGTTGCAGTGGTGGCCCAGAGTGTTGGTGCCGTGCTTGCCGCAACCTGGGTGCATGATTACGCTCCGGACATCCGCGCGTTGGTGCTGGCCTCTCCGGCTTTTGACGTCAAGCTTTATGTGCCCTTCGCCAAGGAGGGCATTGCCCTCTGGCAAAAGCTCAAGGGCACTATTTTCGTCAATTCTTACGTCAAGGCGCGTTTCCTGACACATGATCCCGAGCGCATTGCGTCGTTCGAGAGTGATCCGCTCATCACCCGGCCCATTGCGTCCAACATCCTTCTGGAACTCTACGAGGCCGCCGACAGGGTTGTCGTGGATGCCCGGGCGATCACCGTGCCTACACAGTTGCTGATTTCCGGCAGCGATTTCGTCGTGCGATATCAGCCTCAACATCGTTTCTTCGAAAACCTCGGAAGTACGATCAAGGAACGCCACGTGCTGCCTGGTTTTTATCACGATACGCTGGGCGAGCGGGATCGGGCAAAGGCATTGGACAAAGTCCGTGCATTCATCGCAGCACGTTTCGACGAGTCTCCAGTTGTCGTCGATCTCAGGCAAGCGCATGTTGCCGGTTATAGCCGTGACGAAGCCGACCGCTTGGCAACGCCGTTGTCGATCACCTCGCCACGTGGGTTCTATTGGGCTCTGACGCGGGCCTCTATCCGGTTTGGCGGTCTCTTTTCCAACGGCATCCGGACGGGCGTGCGAACGGGCTTCGATTCCGGCTCGACGCTTGATTATGTTTATGAAGACGAGGCCCGCGGGCTTGGTCCTGGCGGTCGGCTGATCGACCGCCAGTTTCTCGATGCGATCGGCTGGCGCGGTATTCGGCAGCGAAAAATACATCTGGAGGACCTGATCGGCGTGGCATTTGGTCGTCTGCGCGCTGCAGGCAAGCCGTTGCGTGTTCTCGACATTGCCGCCGGTCATGGGCGCTATATTCTTGATGCCGTGGCAAAATTGGACGTGAGGCCGGAGAACATCCGATTGCAGGATTATTCTCCGATCAATGTCGACAGAGGTAACGCACTGATCGCTGAGCGCGGCCTGAAGGATATCGCGACGTTTCAACGCGCCGATGCTTTCAATACAGCCGGATTGGCGTCGGTCGAGCCAAGGCCTACGCTCGCCGTCGTCTCCGGGCTCTATGAGCTTTTTCCCGATAACGCCATGATCGAGGCGTCCCTTCGCGGGCTTTCCCAGGGATTGGAGCCAGGCTCACTGCTAATCTACACGGGACAGCCCTGGCATCCGCAGCTCGAGATGATCGCACGGGCGCTGACCTCTCACCGTGGAGGCGAAGCCTGGATCATGCGTCGGCGCACTCAGCAGGAAATGGACCAGCTTGTCGCCGCTGCGGGTTTCCGTAAGATCGAACAGCGCATCGACAAGTGGGGCATCTTCACCGTGTCGCTGGCCGAACGTATCTGAGGGGAACATGGGGGAGGGAATGACATCCGTTCCGGCGGGCACGCGAGGCGCTGTCGTGCGAGCGGCCGTGCTCTGGCTCCTGTTTCTCGCACCTTTCTTCTATCTCACCTATGGTTTGGCGAACTGGCTGGCATCGCTGCGAGAGCATGTTCCTAACCTTGCTTTCGCCTGGGAAAAGAACGTTCCATTCTTCGCTTGGACGATCATTCCCTATTGGTCGATCAACGCCTTTTATGCGCTGTCTCTCTTTGTCAACGAGACACCGGACGATGTCACCCGCCTGGCGCGCCGTTATCTGACGGCGCAGATCATCGCCATCGCTTGCTTCCTCGCATTTCCCCTGCAGGCCATTTTCGTTCGACCGGAAACTCATGGTCTTCCGGGTTTCATGTTCGATGTCCTTGGTGGTTTCGACAAGCCGTTCAATCAGGCGCCTTCGCTGCACATCGCCCTGCTGGTGATCATCTGGGATCATTGGCGCAGGCGGCTGACGGGCGTTTGGCGGGCGACCTGGCATGTCTGGAGCCTGCTGATCGGGGTATCGGTGCTTACCACCTGGCAACATCACATTATCGACATTCCCACCGGTGCGCTGCTTGGACTGTTTGCGCTTTGGCTTTTCCCTGTCGCTAACGCGTCGCCGCTTTCGGGCTTTACCCTCACGACCGACCGAAAGGCACGGCGGCTGGCGTTCGCCTATGGTGTTGTCGCCGGGGCTTTCCTGCTGTTTGCTGTCATCTCGGTGACGAGCAACGGTGCAGGGCTTTTGTGGCTCTGGCCAAGCCTGGCTTTTCTGCTCGTTGCGATCGGTTACGCTGGCGCAGGGCCGCAGATATTCCAGAAGCAGCAGGACGGGACTGCGAGCCTTGCAAGCCTTTGGTTGCTCTGGCCCTATCGATTTGGTGCACGGGTAAACCGCTGGTGGTGGACACGGAGCCTTCCGGCGGCGGTCGACATCGGTGGTGGCGTTTTTCTCGGACGTGTTCCGAACCGGAGTGAACTCGACCCCTATGCCGCAGTGGTCGACATGACTGCGGAATTTCTGGCGCCTGGCGAAGAGCGCATCAATTGGCGCGCGATCCCGTCGCTCGACCTGATACCCCTTTCTGGAGCAAGTATTCGCGAGGGCGCGCTCGCGATTGATGACGGTCGTGTGCGTGGGCGGGTTCTGATTTGCTGCGCTCTCGGTTTTCAGCGGAGTGCCGCTGTCGCCGCTTGCTGGCTTGTGCGTTCCGGGCGTGCAGCAGACGCGGCTACGGCGGCCGCACAGCTCAAGGCGCTTGGCCGACCGGTTCACCTGAAGTCGACGATCTTTGCGGCGATTGATGAGGCGGCGCGATGAAGGACTGGACAACAGAAGCGGCAGGAGTGGCCCGGAACCTGCGGCGAAACGGCATCGGCGGGGGGCTTCTTGCGCTTTTTCTTCTGGCTGTCGCCCCGGTAACAGCCGGCGCATACGGGTTTACGGCCGCACTGGGATGGTGGTTGCTGCTTGCATTCTGCCTTGTTCCTCTCGCGCTCGCTGCTCACCTCCTGTTTGACGCATTGCTGTTTCGAATGGCCGCATCATACGACAGTGAAGAGGCTGGTCTGATGGTGATTGACGATGTGTTGGCGCGCATGGGACTTCGACCAAAACCAACGGTTCCGGCGCCCCTGTCTCAACGTGTGTCCGGATGCCGTCGGCTTGTTCTCCTGCAATGGTCGGCCCTTTCCATTGGCATCCTGCTCTACGCAGTTCTTCTGCTTGATGCGATGGATGGAGGACGACCTTGATGGGCCACGCCTCTTTGCTTCAGATCGTTTCCGGTTCCGTACTCGCTGTCCTTGCTCGGGGGGTGACAGGTGTGCGGCCTATTTGGGCCGGATCGCCACCGAATGGACGCCAGCGGATCTACTACGCTAATCACGCAAGCCACGGCGATTTCATTCTTGTCTCGACGTGCTTGATCCCGGCTGAGCGCAGCCGGACGGCGGCCGTCGCCGGGGCGGATTATTGGGGATCTGGCCGTGTCCGCCAATTCATTTCCCGCAGGCTGCTGCAAACGGTTCTTGTCGAGCGCAATTGGGTAGAGCGTACGGCCGATCCGATGCAGGTCATGCTTGACGCGCTCGATTCCGGTCAATCGCTGATCTTCTTCCCCGAAGGCACCCGCAACATGACGGAGGAACCGTTGCTCCGGTTTCGTTCCGGCCTCTATAACCTCGCTGCGGCCCGACCGGATGTTGAACTTGTTCCCTGCTGGATCGAGAATATGTCCCGCGTTTTACCCAAGGGCTCTTTATTGCCGATACCACTCCTGTGCCGGGTGGTTTTTGGTGCGCCAGTGACGCTTCAAGAGGGCGAGGACCGCAAGGATTTTCTTGACCGCGCGCGGCAGTCGCTTCTTGCGCTTGCACCCCGAAAGGATGGAAACAGCCGATGACCGAAGACACTACGCGCCTCTTTTTCGGGCTTGTCGGTATCTTGTTGACGGCGAGTGTCATTGCCGGTGTGCTGTCATGGCGAAGCCCCAAACCCTTGCCGTCGACACTGGTCAATCTCAATGCACGCATCAAGGCATGGTGGATCATGGTGGCGGGTATCAGCTTCGCCTTCCTGATGGGCACAGGCGGTGTTTTGCTTCTTTTTGCCTTCGTTTCCTTCGCTGCCTTGCGGGAATATGTAACGCTGACCAATACCCGCCATGCCGACCGCTGGACACTGCTCGGCATGTTCCTGATCATCATTCCGGTTCAATATTATCTGATCTGGATCGACTGGTACGGGCTCTATTCGATCTTCATTCCCGTTTACTGTTTCCTTGCCATGCCTGCGCTCACGGCTATGCGCGGCGATACCTCCCGGTTTCTCGAGCGTGTCAGCGAGCAGCAATGGGGCATCATGCTTGCGGTCTACTGCATCAGCCATGTGCCGGCCCTGGTGACCCTGCCCATTCCCGGCAATGAGGGACGCGGCCTGCTGTTGATCGCCTTCCTGATTGCGACGGTGCAGGGTAGCGACGTACTGCAATATATCTTCGGTAAGCTTTTTGGCCGCCACAAAGTCGCTCCGGGTGTCTCGCCGTCCAAGACTTGGGAAGGTCTGATCGGTGGTATCGCCAGTGCGTCGCTGATGGGCGCGGGCCTCTATTGGTTGACACCTTTTTCGCCCCTCGAAGCCGGCGTTTTGGCCGCGCTCTCTTGCGTCATGGGCTTTTTCGGGGGGCTCGTCGCCTCTGCCATCAAACGTGACCGAGGTGTCAAGGACTGGGGCCACATGATTGAAGGCCATGGCGGCATGCTGGACAGGGCGGACAGCCTGGTTTTTGCCGCGCCCGTATTTTTCCATATCGTCCGTTACGCGTGGACATAGTTGTCTGCAACGCTTCTCCGTAGACCATCAACATAAGTGATTTAAAGGACCGATTATGAAACGTCGATTGCTCGCTGTTGCACTGGCTCTTTTCCCGTTTGCTGCCAAGGCCAACTGCCTGCCGCCGTGGCAGACATTGTTTGCCTGCGACATAGCGGGATCGAGTGCGCGTGCGGAGTTCTGCGAAATCGCCGATCCTGAAAGCCATAAGAGCCTCAAAAGCCATTATTATACTTACGTGGTCGGAACGAAACCGGCAGAGCTCTATTTTGAAGCGGATGGCTACTATTTTTCGACGAAAGACACTGTATCAGATCATCCGACCGACCTCGCAATGGGCGTCGGCTTGGCAAACAAGAACTACGTTTATTCGTTCTTCGTGACAGAAGATAAGACGCTTGACGGAAAGATCCGTGAAGCCGAAATCCGCGTCTACAAGTCTCTGGATGCCTTCAGCAATGACGCGAAGAATAACGAGCAGCTTCGCCTCCAATGCAAAACCAGCTCCATCGTTGCAAATCAGGACAACATTCGTCCCTGAAAAGCGAAAGTCGAAGGCATTCGTCTCTCGGACAGCTGCGGCTGGTAATCAGCGTTTGTCTTCGAAACGGCGCGGGGTGGCGTGACCGGTTACCTGATCCCAGTGTTGGTCCGCTCGCCGTTCGAAAGTTGCGGCATCGCGTGCATCGCTTTGGTAGAAGGCGCCGCGCGGCACGTCCGGGGCATAGTCCTGATCACTCCAGCCGCGCATATCATCGTGCGGGAAGGCGTATCCGACATGGCCGAGTGCGGCAGCACCCTTATAGTGCGCGTCTCGCAGATGCATAGGCACTGCTGACGGTGCTTCATTTGCCACATGGGCGAGTGCCAGCGAAATACCTCGGCAAGCCGAATTCGATTTCGGTGCGCGCGCCACGTGGAGTGCGGCATGCGCCAACACGATCTGTGCTTCGGGATAGCCGATTTTCTCGACGGCATGGAGCGCTGCAACAGCGGTTTGAAGTGCCGTATTGTCGGCGAGGCCCACATCTTCTGAGGCATGGATCATGATACGGCGCGCGATGTAACGTGGGTCTTCTCCGCCATGAACCAGTCGTGCCAGCCAGTAAAGTGTCGCATCCGGATCGGAGCCACGCATGGACTTCACGAAGGCCGAGACGACATCGTAATGCGCATCACCGGAACGGTCGTGGTTGACAGGGGCTGCCGCGTAAGCCTCGTCGACCATCGTTTCCGTGATGAGAACCGGTTTACCCGAAGGATGGCCAACGACAAGTCCTTCCAGGACGGTGAGCGCGCGTCGCGCATCACCTCCTGAGCGCCCGGCGATACGCCTAAGGAGCGCCGGTGCGAGCTGCACCGTGATGCCCTGGCCTTCGAGATGATCAAGGCCACGGCGCAAGACTTCCTCCATCTCCTCGATCGCCAAGGGCTCCAGCTTCAGGATCGTGGAACGGGAGATGAGAGCGGGCGTCAACGTATGATAGGGGTTGCCGGTTGTCGCTCCAATGAAATCAGCGACCCCTTCCTCGCACAGCGCCAGGAGATGATCCTGCTGCGTCGCGCTGAAGCGATGCACCTCGTCGGCAAACAGCAATGTCGGGCGCATCCGAGCCTCGTCCGCTATTTTGCGGATGTCGGCAACGTTGTTGTGTGCCGCATGCAATGGCCTGAAATTCTTTCCGAGCATGTTGCCGATGGCGCGGGCAATGGAGGTCTTTCCGAGGCCGGGCGGCCCGTAGAGAATGATGCTGCCAAGCCGGCCTGCCGCAATCCGGCGACGAAGCATCGTCCCTTCACCGAGAACCTTTTCCTGACCTATGACATCGTCAAGCGTCGCAGGGCGCAATTCAGCGGCGAGCGGCATGGAACCGGGACGGGGTGCTGCATCGAAAAGATCGGTCATGCTGGCCTCGCATAAAGGTTTTCCGTCCGGCCGCTATATCGGTGCTGCCGGTGAACGGGATAATCCTCGTCTATCGGCTCATAGAAGCAGGGTCAAACGACAGAACATGCCAGGTGGGCAAAACTCTGCCCAATGTCAGCCAGTGTTCAAATTGACCTCCTGTCGATGACCGTTATAGCCTCTATGAAAAAGGCCCCGGATTTTTCCGGGGCCTTCTCGAGGTTCTGTCAGTTCTTTTCAGGAAGTGCGTAACCAATCACGTAGTCGCCACGCTCCGGAGAGTTGCGACCTCCTCCGGCGGAAATGACGACATATTGCTTGCCATCACGCGCCACGTAGCTAATCGGCGTTCCCTGACTGCCGACAGGAAGGCGTGCCTTCCAGGCCTCCGCACCCGTCGCGCTGTCGATCGCGCGGAGGTAGAAATCCTGCGTCGCGGCAAAGAACACAAGACCACCCTTTGTCGCCAATGACCCACCGATCGTCGGCATGCCGATTGGTATCGATGCATGCATCTTGATACCGAGGGGGCCAGTGTCCTGAACTGTACCCATTGGTATCTGCCAGGCAATCTTCTGGGTTTTCATGTCCACGGCAGTCATCGTTCCAAAAGGTGGCTTTTGGCAAGGAATACCGAGCGGCGACATGAAGCGGTTCTTGGCAGTGATTGCGTAAGGCGTGCCGACGAGTGGCTGGGCGCTCGATGCCGTGATTTGCGCGTTTTCATCGCCGTTGCTGGCCTTCGCATCTCCGTCATAGGGGACGAGCTGCACTTCGAGACCGAGGCGCATATCGTTGAAGAAGGCATAGTTGCTGGTCGGATCGTAGGACACACCACCCCAGTTGAGGCCGCCGAGCGAGCCCGGCAAGTTCAACGATGCATCAGTGCCAGGTGGTGTGAACAGGCCCGTGTAGCGCATCGACTTGAACTTGACGCGGCATACGAGCTGATCGAAAGGCGTCGCACCCCACATATCCGATTCCGTCAGAGTATCCGCGCCGATCTGCGGCATGCCAACGGAAATCGGCTGTGTCGGAGAATAGGTCTCGCCTGGCATATCACCGGCTGGCACCGCACGTTCCTCGACCTTTGTCAGAGGCTTGCCCGTGAGGCGATCCAGAACGAAGATTTGCCCTGCCTTTGTCCCAAACACCATCGCCGGACGGCCATCGAACTCGATGAGGGTCGGCTGCATCGGGACATCGAAGTCCCAGAGGTCGTCGTGCACCGTCTGGTAACGCCACTTTTCCAGGCCTGTTGTTGCATCTACCGCCAGCATGGTTGCGCCATATTGGCGATCCAGTGGGCGACGCTTTACACCCCAGAGGTCGATGGCTGCGGAGCCAACCGGCATGAATACCGTGTTCGACAACGCATCCCACGACATCGGCGCCCAGACGTTTGGCGTCGATCGCGTCCAGATCTGTCCTTCAGGCAATTGCTTCATTCCCGGATCGCCCGGATCGAAGGCCCAGCGCAATGCGCCTGTCATCACGTCGAAGCCGCGCACGACACCACCAGGCATATCAATCGAAACGTTGTCACCGACACGGCCACCCACAATGATTGTCGTGCCGGCAAGTGTTGGTGCTGACGTTGGATAGTAATCGCCGGTCGCAGCGCCCGGACCCATGCCAACGTTCAGGTCAACAATACCGTTGGCTCCAAAATCGGCGCAGGCAAGTCCGGTATCTGCATCGATCGCGACAAGCTGCCCCTTGGTTGAGTTCATCAGCACCCGGCGTGTGCAAACCCCGTTTGCGGGCAAGGATGCCTTGATGATGGGACTGGACCCTGCTGCTGTTGGTTCGGCAACGGGCTTCGATGCGTCAAAGTAAGCGAGACCGCGGCAACGCTGCCAGTCATCGTTCGTTACGCCGGACTTGAATTCCCACTTCTTCTCGCCTGTTACGGGGTCGAGAGAAACGACATTGTTATGAGGTGTGCAGACGTAAAGAGAGTCATTGACCATCAGTGGCGTGGTTTGGTCTTCCGCGCCGCCGCCATCGCTGACAGGAAGATCGCCAGTCTTGGCCGTCCAAGCGACCGTCAGGTCGCCCACTGTCTCACGATTGATCTGGTCAGCCGGAGCAAAACGGTCGTGATTGTCATTTCCACCGTAGCTCGTCCAATCCGCCGGGCGGGAGACATCCGCCAGCTCAGGCGACGTTTCGTTTCGGATGACACCATGCGGCTGGAACATTCCCCAGACACCAACAGCGCAACCAAGAGCGATGACGACCGCCGTCGCGACGTAGCCGACACTAGAGGCGGCTTTCCCTCTCGCCTTGTTCAGCAGAGGTAGGCTCAGCAGCACCACAATCGCACCGATGGAAAGCGCGAAGTTGCGAGAAACAAGCGGCCAAAATTCTAGCCCTGCATCAAAAACGGACCAGGGAAGGGTTGCAAGCCAAACCAGGAGGAAGAGCGTGGCGCCGAATGGTCGCGCAATTACGATCGCAAGACCCGAAATAACCAGCGCCGCACCGGCGAGGACAAAATACCAGCTTCCACCAAGCAGTGCGAGCTTGCCGCCGAGTGTGACAAAAAACAGTCCTGCTGCACTGATCACCAGCCCCAGCAAAACCAGATAAAGTCGTCCGATCATGTTGATCGGCCGAGGGTTCGAGTTGTTCATGAATGAATCCTTATTTCAGTCGCGCTGGGTGGGAGGAAACCCTGCGCCGACTTGTCGCAGGACTTACGGCGCTCGTATCTATAAGACAAATCGAAATTTCGAAGATATCGATAAGGAAAACCAAACAATGAGTTTGCCGCCTATCCGGCATCTTGAAGCGTTCATGGCAGTCGCCCAAGCGCGCTCGTTCAGGGTCGCATCGGAACGGATGGGGTTGTCGCAACCTGCGCTCAGTCAGAATATTGCGCTGCTGGAAAACTCGCTTGGCGTCACCTTGTTCACGCGCAGCACCCGAAGTGTTCGTCTGACTGCCGATGGTGCCGGACTGCAGGAACGTCTTGCGCCGCTTCTACCTGCGTTGCGTGATGCCATAGAGGTCACACGCCGTCGCGCGGATTCCAACAAAACGCTCCAAGTCGGCATTCTTGCCTCTGCTGCGGTCAAGTACCTTCCTGAAGCGCTCGTGCGATTTAGAGCGAACCATCCCGATGTGGTCGTCTCGGTGCGGGATGGAAGCGCTGATCATTTGTTCGATATGGTGCACCAAGGCAAACTCGATCTCGCCGTCGCAAGCTTTCTCCCGCACGACGACAAGGACGTCCATTTCAGCAAGATCATCGCTGACCCGTTCAGGGCAGTTTTTCGCCGCGACCATCCACTCGCGGGGAAGGGAGCTGTCTCCTGGTCAGAGCTTCTCGACTACGATTTCATTGGAGCCAATGCCGGCAGCGGCACCCGATATGCGGTCGATGAAGCGATGAAGAGCCGGAATATCGCGGTGCGGACGGTCATGGAGTTCGGTCACTACTCTGCGGTTGCCGGCATGGTTGAGGCTGAGATGGGTGTCAGTGCGCTTCCCCGCATGAACTGCCCGCCACCAGGTGATCCTCTTCTGTGCTCGGTCGAGCTGATAGACCCACCGGTTTTCCGCGACCTTGGAATTCTGACGAATAGCCGGGACGGAGGCATCACGCACTATGCGAGATTATTCCATGATGAGGTGGTTCATGCGGCGAGCGTGCTGACAGCCGGCCTGGAAAAATCGTGATCGAGACCCAAAGATCACGGTCGTCCAACGACGCCGAAGTGGCACTCTGCAGCCACTCGCGGCTTAAAGCCAGCCTGTTTTGCGGAAACGATAATAGAGGGTTGCGCAAAGGGTGATGATGACGCCGATGACGGCTGGATAGCCGTATTCGCTCTTGAGTTCCGGCATATGCTCGAAGTTCATGCCGTAGATCCCGGCGATCGCCGTCGGCACGGCGAGGATTGCTGCCCAGGCCGCGAGCTGTCTCGTTATCGCTCCCTGGCGCTGCTGCTCCAGAAGGTTCGAAGCCTCGAAAACGGATGTCATGATGTCACGCAGGCCGCCAACGAGGTTTTCGACGCGGCGAACATGGTCATAGACATCCTTGAAGAACGGTCTGGCATTGTCGTCGACACAGGGTAGCTCCAGATGTGACAGCTTGCCCACCACTTCGGCCATAGGGCCAAGGATGCGCTGGAACTTGATCACCTGTCTGCGCATGCGGAAAATTCGCCTGATCTGCTCAGGTTGCAGGAAGGAGACAAGGACGTGCCTTTCCATGTCGAGCACCTTGTCCTCCAGCGTCTCGACCATCGGAAGATAGCCGTCGACAATGAAGTCGAGGATGCCGTGCAGCACGTAGTCGGGTCCATGGACCAAGAGCTTCGGCGACTGCTCAAGCTGATGGCGCAGTTCCTTGTGGGATCGCGCCGAACCGTGTCTGACCGAGATCAGATGGTTCCTGCCGACAAACATGCAGGTCTCTCCATAAGCGATCTTGTCACCCTCCAGATGGGCAGTCTTGGCGACAACGAAAAGTTGCTCTCCATAGACATCCACTTTAGGCACCTGTTTGCCATTGATCGCATCTTCAACTGCCAGCGAATGCAGGCCGAACATCGTCTGCAGACTGGCCATTTCCTCACTGGTTGGATCGGTCAGTCCTATCCACACGAATTCTCCTTCTGTTGCGGCAAAGGGTTCGTTGACAAGTGGGACTTCCTCGGCACGTTTGCCGTTTCGGTAGAGATAGGAGGCAACGATGGTCATAAAAATCCGATCCGATCAGGCACGACAAGAGCAGAGAGACTAAGACACGGCGTCCCTTGTTCCAAGCTTGTCTCTGAATGTACGATGGCAGTAGGGCTACGGTATGAATACCTTGAGCGCTTTCTCGATGATCGCAAACTGGACCGGGGTTTGCGTCTTGAGTTCGCCGTCCAGATTTACCGGGCGCGGTTTGCTTGTCTCTATCGTCAGAGCTTTGGTCGAAAAGGCGCGAACATCATCCCAATCTCCGTGTGTTCCGCGGCGGATTGCCGGTAACAATCCAAGCAGACGCCACCAATGATCGACTTCTAAACTGTAGAAATCGAGCATTCCGTCCGTTGCCGTGGCATCCGCATGAACGGCCATCCCGCCACCGTAGAAGCGACCATTTCCTACAGAAACCTGTAGGGTCCTAAGCTTCTCTGTTTTCCCGTCGTGGTCGAGATGGGCAGTAAAAAGCCGTGAATTTGCAAGCAGTCGCGCTGCGACGAGGCCATATCCCAGTTTACCCCATCGCTTTTTCGCCTGTTGGGTCAGCGAGGCGGCGAGATCGGCGCTGAAACCGATGCTGGCGACGTTGAAGAACGCGTGCCCATTGGCGGTGCCAAGGTCAACCGCGGTCGTCTGACCTGCTGCAATAACGGCTGCTGCCATTCGAAGATCCTGCGGGATGCCCATGGTTCGAGCAAAATCGTTGGCCGTACCAAGTGGCAATACGCCCAAGGGAAGCCCTGCCTCCAGCAATCCGGGAGCAGCATTGTTCAGGCTGCCATCACCACCGCCAACGATGACGAGGTCTACAGTGTCGCGATGGCGGACGATGAGGTCTGACGCTGATGACAAATCTTGCGAGGGCTCAACGATGCTGATACCCGCCTCTCCAAGGTGATGTCGTGCCTGGGCAAGCCCCTCCCGTCCACGTCTGGAGTGGGGATTGACGAGTAGAAGCGCTTTTTTTGGTCAGCCTTGCGTCGGCGATGGTCTCTGGGGTCATGCAGCATCATATGTGCAGTGCAACACCAGAGTGCAATGAGGCTCTTTTGTCTCAAGCAGTCTTTATCAAAGCCAGGCTGGTCGCCTTCGAAGGCACTAGATCGCCACCTGTTCGCCCAACTCAATAACGCGGTTTGGTGGAAGGTTGAAATAGGCGGACGGATCAATCCCGATACCGGCCAGCGCAATATAGAGGTCTTCCTGCCACCACGGCAGACCCGTATTCGGTGTCGCGATGAGATTGCGGCGGCCGAGATAGAATGAGGTCTGCATGATCTCGAACTTGAAACCTTTTTTCTTGCAAAGCGGTAGCGCCTTGACGACGTTCGGATCGTCCATGAAGCCGAAATTCATGTCGAGGCGCATGAAATGCTTTGAAATTCGGGTGATTTCTACGCGCTCTGAGTTTGAGATGTAAGGCTTGTCATGCGTCCAGATCGTCAGGATCACATTCTGTTCATGAAGGACGTGGTTGTGCTTGAGGTTGTGGAGAAGAACACCCGGCGCTTTGTCCGGGACACTTGTCAGGAACACGGCAGTGCCCGGTACCAAAACAGGCGCATTGCGCGAACCACGATTGATGGAGCCTTCAAGCGACGTGATAAAGGTGTCGAGCGGGATGTCGTTTCGTGCAATCTTTTCTCTGAGATAACGAGACCCTTTTGTCCATGTCCACATGACAAGGATGATGACACCTGCCAGAGCCAGGGGCACCCAGCCGCCATCGTGAACCTTGAGGAGGTTTGCGGCAAGGAATACCGCTTCGATCGCAAAGAGGGGCGCCAGCAGGATTGCTGCAGTGAATGCAGATCTGCCTCTGACGGAACGAAGAAACTGGAAAGCCATCAGCGTTGTGACGACCATCGCTCCCGTTACCGAAATGCCGTAGGCGGTCGCAAGCGATTCCGAATCCCCGAACGAGAAGATCAGGACCAGCACGCCAATGAATAGAACCATGTTAACAGCCGGCACGTAGATCTGCCCAGTGTTCGTCTCGGATGTGAAGCGGATCATGAGCTTCGGCAGGAAACCAAGGTGAACGGCCTGGCGAGCAAGGGAGAACGCGCCCGTTATAACGGCCTGACTTGCGATGACCGTCGCCATCGTCGCCAGGATCACCATCGGAAGCAGTGCCCACTCTGGGTAGAGCAGGTAAAACGGATTTTCGATTGCCGCAGGGGTGCTGAGGACAAGCGCGCCCTGACCGAGATAGTTGAGGGCAAGAGCTGGAAACACAAGGATGAACCAGGCTGCGCTGATGGGTTTGCGCCCGAAATGACCTAGATCGGCATAAAGAGCCTCCGCGCCCGTCACAGTCAGAAACACTGCTCCAAGAACGATGAGCCCGGCCCAGCCCGCGTGCGTGATGAACCAAAGCGCGTTGATCGGATTGAGCGCTTCGAGGATTGTCCAGTCGTCGCCGATATGGATAAGGCCGCCCCAGGCCATTGCCAGGAACCAAACGACGGTAATCGGACCGAAGAACTTTGCAACCGCCCCGGTGCCTTTCGATTGAACCGCAAACAGTCCAACCATTATGAGTGCTGACAACGGTAGAACATAGTCAGAAAAAGCCGGTGTAACCAGCTTCATTCCCTCCAAAGCCGACATCACGGACAGTGCGGGAGTGATCATCGCGTCACCGATGAAGAGAGCAGATCCGACCAGGCCAGCGAAGAACAGCACGGGCATATAGCTTCCTGTCTTCTTCATCAGAAGCGCGAGAAGCGATAGCGTGCCACCTTCTCCGTCATTATCTGCACGCAACAAGAATAGCACGTACTTGAATGTGACGATGATTGTCAGCGTCCAGATCATAAGGGAGATCAGGCCGACAACGTGCTCATGCTGAACACCGTTTGCCGTAAAAGGGCGCAGCGATTCCCTGAACGCGTAAAGTGGACTTGTGCCGATATCTCCGTAGACGACACCAATGGAGCCGAGGAGTAAAACGAGAAACTTTCTTGTCTCGGACCGAGTGCCGGAGACTTGGGAGTTCGAGGACGTCATAAGGTCTCCGGGCGTTCGGTCATTGCGGCTCTTTATGGTGCATCGTGAAACTTCACGCAATTCCCCTGTTCCAAGATCCGGACCGAGGTCGCGAAAATCGCACCATTTGATGCCTGTCACATTTCATCTTTTAGCGACGTGCCTTGTTCGGCAAACGCATGGACCTCACGCTGGGGCTTAAACGCTTTCCGCTTTTTTCGCCTGATTAGGCGAGTGGGCAGTTTGCTACGAAGGACACGACTGTTTTGTAGCCGATTTTCCTGCACGGCTTTCCCAGACAACAAGGAAAAGGCTTGAGCTGACAATCAGAAGCGCTCCGGCAAATACACTGGTCGAGGGGATTTCGGTCCAGATTGCATACCCATAAACGAAAGCCCAGATCAGGCCCGTATATTCGGTAGGTGCGAGTGCCGAGGCAGGAGCATGCCGAAAGCCCTCGTAAAGGAGATATTGGCCGACCGTTGCGATCAGGCCCAATCCGATCATCAGGGCCCATCCCATCAGGTTAGGCGTTTTCCACAGCCATGGCAAGGACAAGGCACAGGCGATCGCAAACAGCAAACTTGTGGTCCACATCTGTGTCAGCGTGGTTTCGGTTCTGCTCACCAGGCGGATCAGAATTGTGCTCCATGCCCAGCAGAAACCGGCAACCACACACAGCGCAGCCGGAATCAAGCTCGGCGAATGCGTTGGATTGGCCGCAATAAGAACCCCCGCAAATCCACCGAGGCACGCGATCCATCTGCCCGCGCCAACCTTTTCTTTCAAAATCAGAATTGAAAGAAAAACCACGATGATCGGTGCAGAGAAATAAAGCGTTGTCAGTTCGGCAAGCCCGAGATGCCGTGCGGAATTATAGAAGAGAAGCCACGCCGTCAGCATCAGCATGGCGCGCACAACCACCGTGCCACGGTACTGGCTCTTCATGATCGATGGGTGACGATAATATTGTGCGAGAAAGCCCGCAATCAGGGCGATGACGAGGCTGCGAATGAACAGAATTTGCGGAACCTCGTAGTCGGCCACCAACCACTTAACGATGGCATCCTGCGCTGCAAAACATGCATATCCACCAGAGGCAAGGGCGATGCCGACAAGTGGGTTGGTATTCGTTGTGTTCGACATCGTCTCAACGTCTTTATAAAGATCTATCTGAGGCGTGTCTTACCCGGTGGCTCGGCGGCAAGCCAGTGTCTCGATTGCCATTTTTACAAGTTCTGACGAGACCTGGAACCGCGATGGAGGACCGGCTGCTGCACGGCCTCCTCGGATGCGTCAAACGTCAAAAATAACGGACCTCCTCGGCCTCGATGCTGAGTGGATCTTTGCCGCGTTTCGTCAGCCAAGAATAGACTGGTGGCACACGATCGGCGATCGATTCCACGTGGATGTCGATCAGGCAGGGGCCGTTCTTATAGGCGAATGCTTCGGAGAGTGCAGCGTCAAGCTCAGCTGAATTCGTCGCCGTCCAAGCCTTGACGTCGAAAGCCTCTGCGATTGCCTGCCCGCGTGGTGGCATGAAGTCGACACCGAAGCACTGGTTATGGCCCTTCAGCCGATGCAGTCCCTTGATCCACCCGAACGTGCCGTTGTTGAACAGCAACAGGATGGCTGGCACCTGCAACCGAACCAGTGTTTCCAGTTCGCCGACAGTCATCCCGAACGAGCCGTCGCCAAACATACCGATCGGGCGGCGTTCCTTGTCGGCGAACCATGCGCCGACGGTTGCCGGTAAAGCCGAACCGAGGCCGCCGAATGCGCGGGGAATTGCGATCCGCGTCCGACGGTCGGTGAGTTTCAGGAAACGGGTCATATGTGGCGTAGGTGTTCCCGCGTCCGAGTAGATATGGGCGGGCTTCCCATAGGCCTCTAACGCTTCATTGAAGCAGCGAACTGCGCGCTCTGGTCTGAGCGGTGAAGCTTCAGAGCTTAAAAGGCTTTCGGCATTGTCCCAGAAATTTGCACGAAGATCATTCAGTTCATCAACCCATTCCTGGGTCCAACCATGATCGGCATCGGTTGGAGCCATTGCGATCAGGCGCTCAAGTACGAGGCGCGCATCGCCTTGGACGGAGACGACGTTCTCGTAGTTGTTAGCCATGATTTCCGGATCGATATCGATCTGGGCGACGCGCTTGTTCAGGGTGATCTTGGGGAAGGTCCAGCCGATGGTGACGACAGAGCCCATTTTCGAACCAACGAAGAGAACGAAGTCGGCGTGCTCCAGCGCCCAATTGGCATGAGGATGAAATCCGTTGTCGCCGATAACGCCGACTGCCAGGCGATGATCGTCCGGCATTGTGCCCTGTCCAGTCATGGTGGTGCATACGGGAATGTTGAGGCATTCTGCGAGTGCGGTCACTTCGGGGCCCGCACAGGACCGGTTCACGCCGCCGCCTGAGACAATCAGCGGTCGACGGCTAGTTGTCAGCAACGACATCAGCGTGTCCAGCTTGTCGGGTGATGGCAGCGTAGGGTAGGCGGGGAACTGTTTGCATTCCGTTTCAACATGGAGCGAGATCCTGGCGGGGTCGACGTTCGCCAGCAGCATGTCCTCAGGGATTTGCAGGTGGACTGCGCCGGGTTTACCCGAACAGGCAACGCGAAATGCTCGGCGAATGATCTCGGGCAGCTTCTCGGCCGACTTCACCTGAACAGACATCTTCGTGATCGGATCGAAAAGGCGTGCGCAATCGAGTTCTGTCAGAACGCCACGTCCTTCACCCGGAAGAGGAATGTCGATGGTCAGCAAGATGACCGGGACGGACGACGAATTGGATTCAGCCACGGGCGGCAGCGAATACATGGCGCCCGCACCCGATGGGCATTCGAAAACGCCGGGTTTTCTGGTGAAGCGACCGTAAGCATCGGCCATGTAGCCGGCAGACCGCTCATCGCGCGCCATCACGTGACGAATTTTGCCTTCCCGCTCCTGCAGAGCTTCATAAAGAGGGACGTTGGTGTCACCAGGCACGCCGAAGATGACTTCGACGCCATAACCGATCAGCATGTCCACTAGAATATCCGCGCCGCGCACGACGATCTCCTTCTGTTTGTGAAAGCAGGGTTGGACAACGTTCATCGCAAGATGTGATCCGCGATGACGCTCATGCATTCTTTCCGGCGAACCTGAATCGACGCGGCGAATAGCAACCTATCTCGTCGCCCTGGGGTTTACCGGAGAGCTGTTCAGCGACGATGCGGCCGGTAATCGGGCCAGTCGCAAAGCCGACATGTCCGTGGCCAAAGGCGTAGAAAACATCCGGGGAGCGCGAGGAGCGACCGATGACGGGCAGGCCATCGGGCGTAGACGGGCGATGGCCCATCCACTTGTCTACCGAGATGTCACGCATCTTGGCCAATGCGGGATAGGTCTTGCGCGCGTGATTGAGCAGGATCTCGACACGTCGCCAGTTTGGCGGCGTGTCGACGGACGCCAGTTCAACCTGGCCGGAAAGACGCAGACCCTTCAGCGTAGGCGTATTGGCCATCTTGCCATCGCTTGGCATGACCGGATGTTGCGGTCCGCCATCGGCAAGAGAAATCACGCCGTGATATCCTCTTTCGCTCTCAAGAGGCACCTTGTCACCGGCCTGTCTTGCGAGGGTCTTGGACCAGGCGCCGGCAGCAACCACGGCCTGATCACATTCGATCATCCCACCGGTAGTCTCTACGCCACGCAGCCGATCTCCATCAAACTTCAGTGCGTTTGCCTTTGCCCTGACGATGTGCAGGCCGCGTTTGACCGCAGTTTCGGCGATACGGGTGATATAGGTTTGGGGATCGACGCAATGGGCGCCGTTTTCTGCCACAACACCGAACGTATAGTGCCCGTCGAGGCCCGGTTCCCGTTGCAGAAGCGCGTCCTTGTCGAGTTCTTTCCATTGAAGTCCGGTCATCCTGCGCAAATGCCACGCCAGAGCTTCCTTCTCGAATGCCTGCCGGTCCGGGTAGGCATAAAGCAGCCCCTCGCGACGGACGAGGTCTGCAACACCGACTTCGGAACTCAAGGCTTCGTGGCGATCCGGACTGTCCTTGAGCAGCCGGTTCAGCGCTCGTGCCGTCGCCTCTACCCGCGATATGGAAGCCCCTGCCCAGAGAAAGCGTAAAAGCCAGGGTGAGAGCCTCAAAATATGGCGCCACCGGATGACCAAGGGGCCATCAGGGTTCATCAGATATCCGGGAACCTGCTTCCAGAGCCCGGGCATGGACATCGGAACAACCGAGGCAGGGCTGATCCAGCAGCCATGGCCGTAACTCGCAGACTGCCGGCCACCCGGTTCGCCACTTTCCACCAGGGTAACCTGATGCCCTGCGCGAAGTAGCTCGAGAGCGCTACAGACACCGACGATACCGCCTCCGATCACGACCGTGTGCTTCGCTGCAGCCTTGGGCATGTGAATTTCCTGATAATGAGTCAACAGTTCACCCTCCCGCCGCAGATAGCCCGCGGTCGGCACTTCATCTCTTTGTCTTTCGACCTGTGGCGTTAGCGCTCTGCGATGACTTTCGCGTTGGAGCGCAGCGATTGCTCCGAAACCCGAATGCCCAGCCCCGGACCATCCGGTACGATGACTTCGCCGTTACGGTTTTCGATTTTGACCTCCAGAACATCTTCGGTCAGCACGTGGTGCGGCATGTAGAATTCGCATCCGAGCGAAATGCCGGGTGTTGCGGCAATAAACTGGGTGCCAGCCGCAAGGGCCACACCACCTTCCCACAACGTGCCGCCATAGCCGGGAAGGCGGGCCGTATCGGCCAATGCCATCAAGGACTGCGCCTCAAGAAGCCCACCGGTTTTCATCAATTTGACCGAAATGGCGTCTGCTGCTCCAAGTCGGATGATTTCCATCAGGTCGCGCGTATCGAAGCAGCTTTCATCGGCCAGGATCGGCGTGTCCAGATCGGCCGCGAAAGATGCCATCGCCGCAAGGCAATCCCTTGGAACGGGTTGTTCAATGAAGGTCGGTCGAAACTGATCGACGTCGCGCAACGTCTTGATGGCACCAAAAGGCTGGAGTGCCTGATTATAGTCAAGGCGAAGGTCGATGGTGTCGCCAAACGCGTTGCGCATGGCTTCAAGATGCGCAAGATCATCCTGATGCGATTTCACGCCGGTTTTCACCTTGAAGATGCGGTTGCCCTGGGGAACCATTTCTTCCATGCGTCGCATGTCCGCGCCGAAATCGGGATCGGCGATCGAGAAGGAGAGGGGGATGGTATCGCGGACCCGACCGCCAAGCAGATCGGCAATCGAAAGGCCTGATGATTTGCCGAGGATATCGAGCATCGCCGTTTCGATCGCGAGTTTCGCCTCGCCATGGCCCACCAGCACTTTTTTCATCTTGATCGTCAGTTCGCGGACGCGATTGACCGGAGCACCGATCACCAACGGGCGAAGATAGATGTCGATCGCCGCAAACGCGGCTTCGGCTGTACCCGTAAACACCTCCCAGGGCGCAGCCTCACCCCAGCCAACCGTGCCGGACGAGGATGTCAGTTCGACCAGCACGCGCTTTACCGTGCCCTTGACGTTTCCCACTCCCTGCAGCCGAGCCATCTTGATCGGGCTTTCGATCAGGAACACGCGGAGTCTATCGATCGTTTCCATCTTGTCTTACCTGCAATCTTGGTCCGCTTACCTTGCGGCCGAACCTTTGTGAAAATGACTGAGAAATGTCTTGGTCGCGTCCATCTGCGGTGCGTCAATGACCTGTTGGGCGGTGCCTTCCTCGACGACATATCCATCGCGCATGAAGACGATGCGATCTGCGACTTCGCGGGCGAAAGCGATCTCGTGGGTCACGATCACCATCGTCATTCCATCTGCTGCGAGCTTTTGCATTGTCTGAAGCACCTCACCCACCAGTTCAGGGTCGAGCGCGGAGGTGGCCTCGTCGAAGAGCATGACTTCGGGTTGCATCGCCAAAGCGCGAGCAATGGCCACGCGCTGCTTTTGGCCGCCGGACAGGGTTTGCGGCGCCTGCTTGGCGCGATCAGCAAGCCCAACCTTTTCGAGTTGGAACATGGCAAGGTCCGTCGCTTCCTTCCGTCCCATGTGTTTCACATGGATCGGTGCTTCGATGACGTTTTCCAGCACCGTCATATGCGGGAACAGGTTGAAATTCTGGAAGACCATTCCCGTTCTGGAGCGAAAGGACGCCAGTGCCTTGATGTTCGGCTGCTTGACCGCTTTGCCAAATTCGAACGTCGTATCGCCGACACGAATGCGCCCGTCGTCGGGGGTAACGAGAAGGTTCATGCAGCGCAGAAGCGTAGACTTTCCCGACCCGGATGGACCGATCAGTGCCAGCACACCGCCCTGGTCAACCTTCACACTGATGTCCTTCAGGACCTCGAGAGGACCGAACGACTTTCGCAGGTTCGAGATTTCGATCATTGGCGTTGTCATCGTGCCTCTCCCAGCTTGCGTTCGCGGTTGCGGACAAAGAGTGTCAGCGGGAAAAGGATGATAAAGTAGGCGACTGCGATCGCCGTATAGGTCTCAAGTGGACGGAAGCTGTCGTGGGCTGCCATCTGTCCCTGGTAGACGAGATCGGGCACCGCGAGAACGGAGACCAGTGATGTATTCTTGAATTGCAGGATCGACTGGTTCATCAGCGATGGCAGCATGCGCCGCAAGGCCTGCGGCAGGACGATCCGGCGCATGGCGAGTGCCGGTGTCATGCCAAGAGCTGCGGCCGCTTCCGATTGCCCTTCATCGATCGATACGATCCCGCCGCGAATGATCTCCGCGTAGAAGGCTCCACCGTAAAAGGAGAGTGCCAGGAGGGAAGCCGTAACCGGTGTCATCTCGATCCCGGCGATGATCGGTAGTGCGTAGTAACACCAGATCAACTGGACAAGGATCGGCGTGCAGCGAAAGATCTCGATCACGGCAAGAGATATGCCGCGCAAAACGGAAAATCGCGAAAGCAGACAGATGGCTTCGATGAGCCCGACGGTCAGCCCGCCGATGATGATTGCGATGGTAAACCCGACTGTCACGCCGAGGCCCTGGAGAAGTAACCATCGGTACTCCCAAAGGGTCCAGAAATCCCATTCGTACATGGTTCAAGTGTCCGGATATCAGAAGTCAGCTGGGGCAGCGGAGGATGGCTCCGCTGCGTTCGGATATTAGATCTCGAAACCGGCCGGGAAATCGGATTCATTTACGCCAACAAGCGCCATGTTGCGAATGATGGCATCTTTAACGAAGCCGCTTGCGCGGTTGTCTTCGATCCACTTCGTCACGTGTGTACGCCAGGTCTGGTCTTCCTCCCGGCGGAAACCGGCATTGGACGTGGTCGAATCCAGAGGTGTCGGTAGAAGCAGCTCGCCGATCGACGGGTTCTTGGCGCGCAGGGACATGGCGAGGACCAGAACAAGGCACTGTGCATCGGCTCGCCTTGCCTGAAGAGCTGCGGTGGCGTCACTTGCGGTTTTCAGGCGGGCGACCTCTGCTTTCGGGGCATGGCGTGTGACCGCAGAATCGTGCGACGAGCCGGCGTCGACCGCAATGCGCATTTCAGGTTTGTTGAAGTCGTCCCAGGTCTGGCCTTCTACACCTTTGCGAACGATCAAGGTGAACGCGTTCTTGAATACGGGGCCGGAAAAATCGATAACTTTCTGGCGTTCCGGTGTCGGGTTGAGGCCGAAGAAGACGTCGATCTTGTCGGCTTGCAGATCAAGCACCGAGTTGCCCCAGGTGGTCTCAGTGATGGAGAGTTTTACGCCGAGATCTTCCGCAAGCTTCGTGCAGATATCGATGTAGAAACCGCGCCAGCTACCGTCAGCAAGGCTCTTTTGATAATAAGGAGCCCCGTCCGCGACAGCGCCGATGCGAAGCACGCCTGAGGCTTTAACCCGCTCCAGAGAATCTGCGGCCAGGACCGGGGTGACAAAGGCACCGATACCTGCGGCGGCAACGCCCATTCCAACCAACTTACTGAAATCTCTTCTTTTCATCATGTTCCCCTTTGTTTTGGGCATCGAATTCTGGTCGATGCCTCCTACCTGCAAAGTCTCTTTGCATTCGCACCGCGGCATCAACGACGTTCTCGCGACTGGCATCAACCGGCCGGGGTGTTGTTTGGGAGCGGATACTCGCCAGATAATTCTTGAACCAGGGGGAGGCAAAATAAAAACGTTGAAAAATCTCCTTTGCATGAATTAAATTCATGATGAAAATCGGGGGAATGCGATGAGACGTTACCTTCCTTCTTTGGCATCCCTGCATGCCTTCGAAGCTGCCGCACGGTACATGAATTTCACCAAGGCAGCCGATGATCTTGGTCTGACACAAAGTGGAATCAGCAAGCAGATACAGAACCTTGAGGAGTTTCTCGGTGTCACTCTTTTTCATCGTTCCGGCCCTCGGCTTGTGCTGACGGAACTTGGCGCCAACTACTATCGGGACGTTGCACTGACGCTCGACAGGTTGCAGGAAATTTCAATCGATGCCGTGCGAGGACGCACGGTAGACAGCTCACTCATGATCGGCACGCACCCGACCTTTGCCGCACGCTGGTTGCCGGAACGGCTATCATCGTTCATCGAGGCTCATTGCGAAATCCCGCTGGAGATCACGACAACAACCCCTGCTATGGATTTCGAGACCACCCGGTTGGATGTGACCGTTCTTCGTGGGGCTGGCACGTGGCTTCATGCCCGAGCGATCGAACTGTTTCCGGAAACCTTGGCGGTCGTTGCGTCGCCGCGCCTCATTCCGTTCGGGCAGAAGCTGCAACCACTAGAATTTTCAAACTATCCAATGCTGCAAAACGCCGGCCGGCCGAGCCTGTGGTTGAATTGGCTGCGGCTCGCCGGACTGTCCTATAGCGGCAGAATTCAAGGTACGCGGTTTTCAAATCACGAGATGATTATCAACGCGGCCCTTAACGGTATCGGCATCGCAGTCGTACCAACATTCTATGTCGAGCGCGAACTGGAAAGCAAAGCGCTCCATATGCCTTTCGGAGAACCGATCCGGTCGGATGACTCCTATTTCGTGGTTTACCCCGAACGAAAGGCCCACAACGCCAACATCATCCTCTTTCGGGATTGGCTTCTTCGCCAAACGAAGAAGCCGGCACACAAATAGCGTTTTTGTAACGCGGGCAAGGGCCGGTTGATGCTTGATTCAAGCTCGGACCAATGATTGTCTGCGCCGCGGCAGCAAAAGACCTCACTGCAAATTGTTCGCTACGTCTGAAATCCCGACAAAGATTTTCTCTCTTTCGACAGGCAATCGGAAATTGCGCCCTTCATTGTCTATAAAATAAGTAGACTAATAAGTGCATGATCGAAACTGCCAGCGAGGCGACGATGTATGCATTGAGTCTGCTCGATAAGAGCCCGATCTCTTCAGAGGAAAATGCCGTCACGGCACTTTCCAATACGGTCAAGCTCGCAAGACGAGCGGAAGAGCTGGGTTATCGGCGGTTCTGGGTTGCAGAACATCATGGAAGCTCCGCCCTCGCGAGTTCGGCGCCTGAAGTGCTTATCGCCTGGATTTTGTCGAACACGTCTCGTATTCGCGTCGGTTCGGGCGGCATCATGCTGCAGCACTACAGTCCCTACAAAGTCGCAGAAGTGTTCAACTTGCTTTCGTCTTTGGCGCCGGGTCGTGTTGATCTCGGTGTAGGCAAGGCGCCAGGCGGATTGCCGCAATCGACAGCGGCCTTGCAAACCTATCATTCTTCCAAACCTGATTTTAATCAGCAGCTTGCTGATCTGCAGACATTTCTAGCCCATTCGCTGGATGCTGACAGATCAGTCGGGGCTTTTCCCGGTCCGCAGCCTCTGGTGGCTGCCGAGCGGTTTTTGCTCGGTGCAAGCCCTGACAGTGCCCGGCTTGCCGCAGCGCAGGGATGGGATTTCGTTTTTGCTGGTCATCTGAATGGCGATCCTGAAAATCTGAGGCTTAGTCTCGAAGACTATCGTGGCAGGAGTGGCGGCAAGGCGCCCATTTTGGCGCTCTCCGCCTATGCGTCCGAAAACGCTGCTGATGCGGCGGCGCTCGTTGGCGAACTGAAGGTGTTCAAGGTTTTCCTTGAAAACGGCCAATCGGCCAGCTTGGGCAGCCACGAACAGGCCGAAGAATTTGCAAGACAGGCCGGCTCAAGGGAATTCCGCATCGAGGAGCGCAAGCCGAGCGTACTGCATGGCACGCCGGATAGCATTCACGCGGAGCTATCGCGACTTTCAGCGCTCTACCAGATCGAGGAATTTATTCTCGAGCCGCCGCCCGTCGGCGCCAACCGACGGCTTGCATCCATAGAGCTTCTGGCTCGCCACCCCCTATCCGCGGCAGCGTAACGTCTTGAGGAGATATCCTATGGCAAATAAGATCAAGTTCGGCATCATGTTGCAGGGCGCCGGTGGTCACATGAACGCCTGGAGGCATCCAAGCAGTCCGGTTGACGCCAGCGTCAATCTCGACTTCTTCAAGACCGTAGCCTTGAAGGCTGAAGCTGCCGGTATCGCCTTCGCCTTCGTGGCAGACGGGCTCTATATCAACGAGAAATCGATCCCGCATTTCCTCAACCGTTTCGAGCCTCTGACGATCCTTTCAGCTCTTGCAACGGTGACGAACAGAATAGGGCTCGCAGGCACCGTCTCCACCTCGTACAGCGACCCCTTTACGATCGCTCGGCAGTTCGCATCACTGGATCTCATCAGTGGTGGACGTGGTGGCTGGAATGCGGTCACGACGCCACTTGAGGGGACGGCCAAAAACTACAGCCGAAACCACCCGGAACACGCGCTCCGATACGAGATTGCCGACGAGTATCTTGAGGTCGTCAAAGGGCTCTGGGACAGTTGGGATGATGACGCATTCACGCGCAACCGTGACAGCGGGCAGTTCTTCGATCGTGAAAAATTGCACACGCTCGGTCACAAAGGGCGCTTCTTTCAGGTTGAAGGCCCGCTCAATATCCAGCGCTCAGCACAGGGGCAGCCGGTCATCTTTCAGGCGGGCTCGTCAGATGCGGGCGTAGGGCTTGCCGGCAAGCATGCCGATGCCGTCTTCACCAATGGCGTTTCGCTCGAGGACAACCAGACCTTTTCACGACGGGTCAAGCAGGCTGCAGTCGCCCAGGGACGATCCGCCGACCACGTCAAGATTTTTCCCGGCATTGGGCCGATCGTGGGCCGGACACAGGCAGAGGCCGAAGAAAAATACAACGTGATCCGCAATCTGATTTCGATAGATGAAGCGCTCGCCTATCTCGGTCGCTTCTTCGATCATCATGACTTCAGTGCCTATGATCTCGATGCACCTTTTCCCGAGCTTGGCGACATCGGCAAAAACAGCTTTCGCTCCACCACCGACCGCATCAAGCGTGTTGCGAAAGAACAGGGACAGACCCTGCGGGAAGCGGCGCTTGGTGCGGCGACACCGCGCGAAGGTTTTGTCGGCACACCTGACGCGGTGGCCAAAAAGCTCATCGAGTGGTTCGATAGCGGTGCGGCTGATGGCTTCATCCTCGGCTTTCCTGTTATTGCCGAGGGCTTTGATGATTTTGCCCGCCATGTTTTGCCGATCCTCGAGGAGCGCGGTTACTTCGACCCGGAGCTGAGGGGAGTAACCCTGCGGGAAAACCTCGATCTTCCTTACCGCCAAAGCGTTTATGCAGGCATCGACGACGAGGCGGAGAAGGCCCACGCATAACGATCGGAACAGGTGAAACACCCGGCCGAGATCGGCTGAAGCCAACCTTCGGAAAGTAAAATCATGAACATCCATATTGACGGCGCGCGTCATCGCGACGACGCCGAACGGACGATCCATGCCTTCATCAGCGAGTTGGTGACGATCCGTCGGGACCTCCATCAGTATCCGGAGCTTTCCTTTCACGAGGGGCGGACCGCAGGCATCATCGCCAAATATCTTCTGTCCTACGGTTACGAGGTGACGGAGGGTGTCGGCGGCTATGGCGTCGTCGCCACCCTCAGGCGGGGGAATGGCGATAAACGGATCGGCATCCGTGCTGACATCGATGCATTGCCAATCGAGGAAGCCACAGACCTTGCCTATTCCAGCCGCAATCCGTGCGTCATGCATGCCTGCGGTCACGATGGACATACTGCTATTTTGCTCGGTGCTGCACGCTACCTCGCCGAACACGGGCGCTTTTCCGGCACGTTGACGCTGATTTTCCAGCCTGCCGAAGAAGTGGGCGCAGGCGCAAAGAAGATGATCGAGGATCGCCTGTTTGAGCGTTTTCCGGTCGATGCGATCTTCGGCCTGCATAACTGGCCGGGCGTAAAGGCAGGACAGTTCGGCTTCGTTGAGGGACCAGCCATGGCCTCGGTCGATCAGGCTTTGATCCGTATCATTGGCCAAGGTGGACATGGTGCCTCACCACACGAAACGGTCGATCCCGTCCTTGCCTCCGCATCCTTAATCACTGCGTTGCAGAGCATCGTTGCCCGCAATGTCGATCCACTGGAAATGGCGGTGCTGACGGTGGGCTCCATTCACGGGGGCTCTGCCTCGAATGTCATTCCTGACAGTGTCGAACTGAAGCTCACGGCGCGAGCCTATTCTCCGGCCGTGCGCGACAGGCTGGAACAGCGAGTGCCGGCGCTCGCCCGCGCCCAGGCTGAAAGCTTCGGCGCGGAGGCGGATGTGCAATATCGCCGCGGTTTCCCACCGGTGATCAACCACATCGAGCAGACCCGTTTAGCCCGTGGCGTGGCAGAGGCCGTTTTTCCCGCTGAACAGGTTGCTGGCGATTTCCGGCCCCGCACGGCGAGTGAGGATTTCGCCTACATGCTTCAACAGCGACCGGGCTCCTATCTCTTTGTCGGCAATGGCGAAAGTGCCCCGCTACACAGCCCACTTTACGACTTCAACGACGACATTATTGCACCGAGCGCACTTTATTGGGCTCGGCTTGCCGAGACCTTCCTTTCATGACCGAACGAACCCGAGGAGAAGCCACGTGAGTGATCGCTTTTATTACACGACACCCCTCGATCCACTGGCGCGGCCACTGATCGAGGAACTGACATTCGAATACGATTCCCGATACGGCAGTTTTTATGATGCCGAAGGCGCGACGAAGGAGATGAACCGTTTCGCGCCGGAAGTCTTTGCGCCGCCGCACGGCAACTTTGTACTGGTCTTACGCGACGGGAAGGCAATTGCCGGTGGCGCCTTCATGCGACACGAAGATCACGGAACGTCCGAAGTCAAACGCGTCTGGACACATTCAGGCTATCGCCGCCAGGGGTTGGCAAAGCGCGTTCTCGCCGAACTTGAAGAACAGGCTCTGCGACAGGGGTATTCGCGCATTTATCTGACCACTGGATTTCGTCAGCCAGAGGCGGTCGGCCTTTATCTGACCAATGGTTACACGGCGCTTTTCGACACCAGTGCGGATCCTGAAACCATCCGCAAGCTGCCTTTCGAAAAGTATCTCTCGGCAAGCCACTTCGTCACGAGCACGGCGAGCCAAATATCTCCCCGGCATGACATTTGAGGCGATCATAATGACGATCTCGACGGATTTTCACGAGGTGCAGGCAACGGGCCAGTCGGCAGCGGTAAAGCGGGGCGACTACTCCCATTACCGGATCGTTCCGGCGCGCTATCCCGCCCGTACAGTCGGAACGATTTTCGCTCTCCTGGTCATTGCTGCTACCGTGCACTCCGTCCTGGGCAATCCGCGCTGGGGCTGGGATGTGTTCGCTGAATGGTTCTTTGCTGAACCGGTTCTGGTGGGCCTTGGTCGCACGCTTCTGCTGACCGCACTCGGTGCCCTTTTCGGCTTCATTCTCGGAACGGGCCTTGCCCTTGCCCGGGTTTCACGCTCGCCGCTTCTGGTCGGCGTATCCTGGACCTATATCTGGATATTCCGATCTATCCCATTGATCGTACTGCTCCTGATCCTCAACAATCTCGGTTATCTGTATGAAACGATTACCGTTGGTGTGCCCTACACCGGCATAAACTTTTTCAGTTGGAACACGACGCAACTGATCACTCCCTTTGCAGCGGCTGTGCTTGGCTTGACACTTAATCAAGCCGCCTTTGCATCGGAAATCATTCGTGGCGGGATCCTTTCCGTCGACCAGGGGCAGTTGGAAGCGGCCTCTGCGCTCGGTTTGCCGCGTCACCGCCAGGCATCGCGGATCGTCTTGCCGCAGGCTATGCGTTCGATTCTGCCGACGGCCTTCAACGACATCATTGGTCTGGCCAAGGGTACGTCACAGGTCTACATCCTGGCATTGCCGGAGTTGTTCTACACAATCCAGATCATCTATCGCCGAAATCTGGAGGTTATCCCTCTGCTGATGGTGGCAACCGTCTGGTATCTCGTCATTCTCACGGTCCTGTCCATCGTTCAGCATTACATCGAGCGGCACTATGCGCGGGGTGCGCTGCGCAACCCTCCACCTTCGATTTTCGCTGCTCTCTATCGAACGATCGTGCCGGCCAGAACAGCGGCATCCGTCACAGCCGATGAGCCAGTGATCAGGACACCCGCCAAGACGACCATCTCGGGTCCCAAGTCCAGCCCGCTTCACACACGCGGCGGCGAGGTGACGATCCACGGCGTTTCCAAAAGTTTTGGTCAGCTCAAGGTTCTCGATGACGTGTCTCTGCGTATTCCAGTTGGCAGCGTAACGACCATTCTTGGTCAGTCAGGGTCGGGTAAATCCACCTTGCTGCGCACCATCAATCACCTCGAACGCGTCGATGACGGCTTCATCGCAATCGATGGTGAACTGATTGGCTACAGGCAGGACGGCGAGACGCTCTACGAACTCAAGGAGAAGGACATTCTGAAGCGACGTGTCGAGGTCGGCATGGTGTTCCAGAATTTCAACCTTTTCCCGCATTTGACTGCCCTGGAAAATCTCGTCGAGGCACCGATTACCGTACGTGGAATTTCGCGTGAGCAGGCAGAAGCAGAAGCACGCGATCTGCTCGCTCGCGTTGGACTGGCGGAGAAGGCACATGCCTATCCCCGCCAGCTCTCCGGCGGCCAGCAGCAACGTGTGGCCATCGCCCGCGCACTCGCCCTCAAGCCCAAGGTTTTGTTGTTCGATGAGCCAACGTCGGCACTCGATCCGGAACTGGTCGGCGAAGTGCTCGACGTCATCAAGGAACTCGCCCGTTCCGGCGCGACGCTGGTGATCGTCACCCATGAAATCGGCTTTGCCCGTGAAGTCTCCGATCAGGTGGTCTTCATGGAACAAGGCCGCATCCTTGAAACCGGTACGCCGGACAAAGTCTTCAGCCGGCCGGACCATCCGCGCACGGCTGCCTTCCTCGCCAAAGTTCTCTAACAATAAGGAAACACCCAGAATGTCTTATACACAAAAACTTCTTGGCATTGCCACGGGCGGCTTCCTGTCGCTTGCAGCGCTGGCGTCCCTCTCGTCGTCCGCCCAGGCGCAAGCGCCTGATCTTTCCCCGGAGCAGAAGGATCGTGTCCGCGCGGAAAAGGTGGAGGCGGCTGCCAAGCTCGTCCCTGACAATTTCAAGCTCGTCACACCGGGCAAACTGACGGTCGCATCCATTCCCGGACGCCTGCCCTTTGCAGTCTATGCCAGTGACAACAAAACGCCCGTCGGAAGCGAACCGGATATCGCCCAGCTTGTTGCTGATAGTCTGGGGCTGGAACTGGAACTGGTGCCGATTGCCTGGGCCGATTGGCCGCTTGGCGTCACATCAGGTCGTTTCGACGCTGCGATCCACAATATTACTGTGACCGAGGAGAGAAAGCAGAAATTCGATTTCTCGACTTACCGCACCGACCTTATCGGCTTTTATGTGCCGCTTAACAGCAAGGTGCAAAGCATCTCCAAACCTGAAGACGTTGCAGGCCTGAAGGTCATCGTTTCTTCCGGCACCAATCAGGAGCAAATCCTGCTGCGCTGGATCGAAGCCAACAAGGCCAAGGGACTGCCGGCAAGCGAGGTTCAATACTATGACGACGAGGCTGTTCTCGATGTTGCCTTGCAGTCCGGACGAGCCGACGCTTATCTCGGTCCGAATGCGACCTCTGCCTATAAGGCTGCACAGGAAAATAAGACCAGGCAGGTCGGGACTTTCTCCGGTGGATGGCCGGAAACTGCTGAAATCGCCGTCGCGACGAAAAAGGACTCCGGGATTGCCGAGGCGATTACCACTACACTGAACGCGCAGATCGAAAATGGCAATTATGCCAAGGCGCTGGCTCGCTGGAACCTCTCGGCAGAGGCCATCAAGCAGTCGCGGACGAACCCACAGGGATTGCCGAAGAGCTGATGAATTCTGCCGCTGTCAAAGCACAGGGCGAAAGGAGCGTGGGCTGTTCGCCGGCCCGTGCTCCAAATATTCTCAACCGGATTGAACAGAATGACGATCATCAGAAAAATCGGCCGTGCAATTGGTGCCGGTCTCCTAATGCTACCGCTTGTGACGGTCAGTGCTCCTGCCGCAGACGACATCTTCGATCTTTCTCCTGAACAAAACGGACGGGTGCGGGCAGAAAAGGACGAAGCCGCAATTGCCGCGATCGCAAGTGAGTTCAAGTTTGTGACACCCGGCAAGTTTACCGTCGCCATATCGCCAGGCGGCCCGCCGCTCGCCACCTATGCAACTGACGCCAAGACCGTGGTCGGTGCCGACCCGGATTACGCTTTGGCCGTTGCCGACAGTCTCGGCCTTCAGCTCGAGCTCGTTCCTGTCGCGTGGGCTGACTGGCCACTTGGCCTCGCATCGGGAAAATATGACGCGGTGATATCCAATGTCGGTGTGACCGAACTGCGCAAGGAGAAATTCGACTTCTCGACCTACAGGCAAGGCCTCCACGGCTTTTTCGTGAAGGCCGACAGCCCGATCAAGGAAATCAAGGAGCCGAAGGATGCCGCGGGGCTGCGGATTACGGTCGGTGCCAGCACCAATCAGGAGCGTATCCTGTTGAAGTGGAGCGACCAGAACGTCGCTGCGGGGCTGAAGCCTATCGAGTTGCAGTATCATGATGACGAAGCGGCGCGCGTGGTCGCGCTGCAAGCGGGTCGCGTCGACGTTATCGTCCAGCCGCACGCACAGCTGGTCTACATCGCAGCGCGCGACAAGAGCATCAAGCGTGTTGGTACGCTCTCCGCCGGCTGGCCGGAAAGGTCGGACGTGGCGATTGCAACCCGCAAGGGGGCAGGTTTGGCAGACGCGCTGACGCTTTCAACCAACGACCTCATCAGGAGCGGCGCCTATGCCAAGATTCTCGATCGTTGGCAGCTTTCGGAGGAGGCCTTACCGGAATCACGCACCAATCCGCCAGGCTTGCCCAAGAGCTGAGACCCGTCCTTTACCGATCACGGCTGAAAGATCCGAGACATGGCATCACGCGCAATTGCAATCCGGCGCATTGGTTTTTTGACGCCGGGAAATTATCCGGACCACGATCCGGCGTCGGGCCTAGAGGCGACGCTCAAGCTGTTTGAGGCGGGCGAAGCGCTCGGCTACGACAGTGCCTGGGTGCGCCAACGTCATCTCGAACATGGAATTTCGTCTGCCGCTGTGTTTCTGGCTGCGGCCAGCCAGCGCACCAGACGGATCGAACTCGGCTCCGCCGTTATTCAGATGGGCTACGAGAGCCCTTTTCGCCTGGCAGAAGATCTCTCCATGGCCGACAGCTTGTCTGGCGGTCGGTTGAATGTTGGTGTCAGTGCTGGACCTCCCCTACATGCAGAACTCGTTGCCCCGCTGGTCTTCGATGGGGATTGGCGGAGTTTTGATTTTTCCTATGGGCGTGTCGAGCGCCTGCTCGCCAATCTTTCCGGCGAATTCATTGGAGACGGCGAGACCTATGTGGTTTCGCCCGGCAATCGCCAGCGGGCGAGGCTGCAACCCTACGCGAGGGGTTTACGGGACAGGGTCTGGTATGGTGGCGGTTCTCTCAAGTCCTGCGAGTGGGCAGGAAAGGTAGGGCTAAACCTCTTGATCGGCAGCCTGACATCGGGTGATGTGTCCGACGATCTTTTTGAGGCGCAGACGATGCAACTGCAGGCATATCGACTTGCACTTCCGGAAGGCCGGTTTCCTCGCGTTGCGGTCGGCCGTGTCATCTTGCCGACCGATAGCGCCGATCCCTCCACGCGTCGAAAATACCAATCTTACGCGGCTAGTCGTCATGAGCGCACGCTTTCGCCGCAGGGGCCGCGCCGGACGTTGTTTGGACGCGACCTTGTCGGCAGCACGAGTGAAATACTTGAGCAGCTCCTTGCCGATCCTGTGCTCGCCGAGGCGAATGAACTTCGCCTCGAATTGCCCTACGAGTTCGCAATTGAGGAATATCTGCAGATTATCAGTGATTTTGCAGAGAAAATCGCGCCGGATCTCGGATGGACACTCTCCACCGCTGACCAGCGAGCCCAACACAGTTCCAAGGCGCATACGTCTTTTGGATAGGCTTTACGCTTAGAATTTCAGGATAGTGGCCTCAGTGAGGGCGTTCCAGAACGCTTCTGGAATGGTCTCGTTGAAGGCTTCAACGGTGCGGTCGACATTGACCGGCTGGGTTGTCGACCAAAGTACGGAAAGAACAGAAGGATAGCGACGACCGAACTGCAGAAGAGCCGCATTTTCCGAAATGTTGAAGTCTTCACACACGGCCTGCAACGCTTGGCGAAAACCGGTATTCGTTTCTGCAAAATACTGGCCACTGGAAAAGGGCGAGGCAGCAATGATCCCAATGCCACGGCTCTCACAGGCGTTGATGACAGGCTGAGCGAGGCTGTGATCGAGAAGAGAAAAACCGCCCGCAAACAACAGGACATCGATATCGAAACGCTCAATGAAGGCCATGGCGATTGCCGGTGTGTTTGCGCCGACCCCGACCATGCGGACATGTCCCGCTTCGCGGAGGTCGAGCAGGGCAGGCATGCCCGTTTCAAGCGCAGCCTCCAACCCTCCCGGGCAAATCGACAGGCCGTGCATGTAGGCAATATCGACAAAAGGCAAACCCAGTCTGTGAAGCGAGGTCTCGAACGAGCGCCAGATAGCGTCATGGCTGTAATCGCAAACCGGCTGGAAGTTCGCATGATAAGGGTAGTGGCGGGTCACCGCTGTGCCACGACCAAAAGGATCGAGATCGACACCGACCTTACTTGATAGAAGATAGTCGGAGCGGTCTTTCCAGGCCAATCCGGCGCCAAGTCGGCGCTCACAAAGTCCGCTCCCATAATAGGGAGCGGTATCGAAGTATCTGATGCCTGCCTGCCAGGCTTTCTCGACGATGTTCTGCGATGTTTGGTCGCCGTCTCTGCCTGGAAGACGGCTCCAACTGCTTGAACCAAGAGAAAGTTCGGAGAACCATGCGTCGTGGCGTGGGTGTTTGCGTCTTGATAGTGAGTTCATTCTATGTCCAGGCAGTAAGGTGATCAGGGGCTGGCGGCTCCTGTTCGAAGCACACCAGCAGATTGACCGTCACACGACAAATTCGATGATGGTTCCGCTGGCGTCACCTGGCGCAACAACAATGTTGCCGCCTTCTGTGACCGAATACGCGACGTCATTATCGGCCAGAACGTTTTTGACGCGTTCGATGTCCGAGACGGAGATGCGCAGCGCGAGCAGACGGTTGGTCTCGTTTTCCCGGGGTGCAACGGATGGGTAAAGCGCTAGCGCGGTGTCTGCGTTGACGAAAAGCAAGGGGGCGGATTTTTCCCCTGTTTTGACACTGAATCCACCCTCTGCCGCAGATACGCTTCCATTGGCGTAGAACCGGGCATAGGTTTCCGCGGTCGCCTGCGGATCTTCGTGAATGCCGACGATCCCCGCAATGGAGATGGCACCATTGTCGTGCTGCTGTAATTCCTTGCGCCAGACAAGATGAGGCGTTTCATGCTGGCAAAGGAAAAAGTGTCCGAGCGGCACGCCATCAGGCTCGAAGCTCAGGGTTCTGAAACTGGCAAGCCCTTCACCACCGCCGGGTAGGGGCAGGGGGCGGGAGAAGGCACTGACATCTCCCGTTGCCAAGCCCAGTTCGGCCAATGCTGGCTTGGCGGCATCGGCGCTCTCAGTGCGATTGGCGATCGCCTTCAGACCTTCCCCGTCCCGCGCCAGCATTTGCCGTTGCGGAAGATTTTGATCCGTCTCCCTGACAATGCCGAGAAGTTCGAAATAGTCATCCGCAAATATGATCGTATGATTTGCCGTTCCCTTCTGCGAACTGTGGAGCCCGCGTGGAGACAGTGTAAAACCGAGTTTTCGATAAACCTCGGAACTTGCGTTCAGATCATCGACCAGCAGATAGGCATGGTCTACGCCGAGTACGGGATGGGGCATGGTCTGGTTTCTCAGGCTTGCGGTGCGGGTGTTGGTTCGCCGATCGACAGCATCAGGCGGTTTGCCCAGTTGAAGAACGCAGCGCCATGCACCACGTCGGAGATTTCCTCGTCCGACAATCCCGCTTGCCGCAGGCGGTTGACATGGTCTTCAGCGAAAGACGAAGGCGTGGATGTCAGCGCGACGGCGGCCGCTATGATGGCATTCCAACGCTCTCCGAGATCAGCAGTGATGCCCTCGTCGAGAAGTTTCTGGATATCCGCTTCACGCTTCGAAAAGTGAGCGGCAAAACGGGCATGGACAGATGCGCAGAAGATGCAGCCATTGGAACGCGACGCGGCGGTGGCGGCCAACTCGCGCTCGGCGCGAGGAAGACCGTCCTTCGTGTTGTAGAAAATGTCGTTGTCAGTCTTCGTCCGGGCTTCCAGAATATCCGGATCACGCACCAGAAGGGCAAAGTAGGGCGATTTGGCACGAGCGCGATCGACCAGCGCTTCGTAGTCGCGGTCTGTCAGTTCAGTTTCCTTGAGCGGCGGCAGCCATGGTGTCCAGCCAATATTGTCACGTGTAAAGGCGACAGGTGGTGTTTCGACGATCGGCTCGATGATGCTGTTGGTCATGATGATCTCCGTTAGGCTGCCAGAACCTTGAGGCCCGCGACGACGCGAATCTGGAAAGCGAGAAAAGAAACAAGCTGCGACAGGGTGACGACACCGGTAGCACTCCAGCCGGCAGACAGGAGTTTTTGCAGATGCGCCGGCTCTGCATCGCGCGGATGAAGGACGAGCAGGTGTGCATGTTCGAGAGCTGCCGCCAGCCGGGGGGGGAGTGCCTTGCGCTCAACATCCGACAGATGCAGTGTTGGTCCTGTGACATCCTCCTGGCTCAACGGTCCGGACGGATAATGGCCGTAAGGGCCGCTTGCCTTGATGGTATCTGCGGCCGCCTTCACCAAAGGCAACAATGTTGCACCCGTCTCTGTCTTGGAGAGCTTTCCGGCGTAGAATTCGGCAATCTTCCACTCACCATGCAAGGCGGCGACAAACGTGGCTATGGCGAAGCGTTCGGTCAGCGATACCTGGCTATCATCTTTCGGAGAAAAGAGCGCTAGCCAGCTTCTTTGTGCATTCTCCTTGGTGATCGGTCGCCGGTTGCGCAGGGTATCGCCGCGTGAACCTGGTTTAATGCCCAGGAGATGATCGATGATGTCTATGGTTTCGGTCATGGAGTGTCTCTTTCCGTCTATTGAGCAGCGATCAGATGAGGTGGTGAGGAACGGGTCCAGCCGAGGGCCGGAGCGACTTCGGCGGCAATCAATTCGATGGAGCGAAGAATATCCGCGTGTGGAGGGTCAACCGAATGCACCTGGAAGGTAATGTCGGTCACACGTGCTAGCGCACTGTCCGCCTTCAGCGACGCGATCACGTCATCAGGCGTACCAACGTGCGTATCCAGCGCCCTTGTAAGATCTTCGATTGTGCTGCCGGGAATCTTGTGGCCGGCCGCGGCAAAACGATCGGCCACACGTCGAAGGCCGATCTCCGCAAGGTCGAGGGCGCGCCGACGGTCATCTGCAACAAAGAGGCTGCGGGAGCCAAGAATTCGGGGAGCACCGCTTTGCGGCAAGGATGACAAATAGGCGTCTATGATGGGGTTCTGGATGTCATCAAGCTTTGCATCGGGAAAGCCGACCGGTCGAGGCTGCGTCCGCGACAGCATCAATCCATGTCCGCTGCGACCAGCGAGCTGCGCTCCAGATGTGGAGAAGGTTGCGAGCCAGACACGGTTCAAAAGATCAGGGACAACAGGATAGAGATGATTCTCGCCCTTGAGAGGTTTTCCCTGCCAGGCGTCATAGAGGGTTGCCAGCTTTTCCGCGTAAACTTCACCCTTCTTGTCTGGATCAATTCCAAAGGCTTCGAAGGATTCCCGCGTTCCGCCTGTCCCGAACCCGACCTCAAGCCGCCCGTTGGATAGGAGATCCAGAACCGCTGTGTCTTCTGCGACCCGGAGAGCGTTCTCCATTGGCAGGGTAATCACGCCCGTTCCAAGCCGGATCGACGAGGTTTTAGCCGCGACATGGGCAAGAAAGACGGTGGGAGAGGGAAGGCCGCCTTCATCGGCATGGAAGTGGTGCTGTGCGATCCATGCACTGTCAAAACCGTGTGTTTCGGCGTGGATGATCTGCTCCGTCGCCAACCGGTAACGTTCGCCAGCGGGTACGTCATCGAGAAGGCGCGTGAAAAATCCCAGGCGTTTGCTGGTGGGTATCTGATTGGTCATGAGTGCAATCCTGCTGCGGCTGTTTGCCGGCTTGCGGCAGTCAAATGAAGCGCCTTTCCGGGGATCGCTTCGATAAGTTCGCGCGTGTAGGCGCTGGACGGATTGGAAAACACATTTTCCACTGGCCCGTAGTCCACCTGTTTGCCGTTATGAAGAACGGAGACCGTGTCGGCGATCTGCCGTACAACGGCGAGATCGTGGGACACGAAAATATAGGTCAGGCCCAGATCTCTTTGCAGTTCAGCCAGGAGATTCAGAATTTGTGCCTGAACCGTTACATCCAGCGCGGAGACTGCCTCATCGAGAATGACCACTTCTGGTTCCAGGATCAGAGCGCGAGCAATTGCAACACGCTGACGTTGCCCGCCGGAGAGGGCGTGGGGAAATCTTGATAGAACATCTGCGGGAAGTCCGACCTTCTCGATGATCGCTCTGACACGGATGTCTCGCTCATCGCGCGGTATCTTATCGAAATTCAGTAGCGGCTCCTCGACAATCGCCCGAATGGTCTGACGCGGATCCAGTGACGCCCAGGGATTTTGATAGACGAGCTGGACCTTGCGTCTTAGTTGCCGCAGTGCTTCGGATCGAAGGTTCGCAATATCGATGCCGGCGATCTGCACATCGCCGCCGCTAGGCTTCTGAAAGCCGGCGATCGTTCGGATCGTCGTTGTTTTGCCCGAGCCGGATTCGCCGACAATGGCATGTGTCGTGCCGCGTGCGACGCTGAAAGAAACTCCGTCAACGGCGCGGAAATTTCTGTTTCCCGACAGACCAAAAGTCTGAATGAGGTCCGTGACGGTAACGATTGCAGGCTGTTGCGTCGTCATCGGGGAACGGGCTGGTACAGATGAGAGTGCCGGTGCGTCCGACAGAAGCTTGCGTGTATATGCACTGCGTGGTGCAGACAGAACCTCCTTTGTCACACCCTGCTCCTGAATTCGCCCGCCCTGTAAAACGACAATCCTGTCGGAGCGATCTGCAGCGACGCCGAGATCATGTGTCACCAGCAACAGAGCCGTTCCATACTCGCGACGAAGATCGTCAATGAGATCAAGAATGCGCTTTTGGACCGTGACATCCAGTGCCGACGTCGGTTCATCGGCGATAATGAGTGCGGGCCTGAGCGCGACGGCGATGGCGATCAGCACGCGCTGTTTCATGCCCCCGGACAACTCGTGCGGATATTGCCTTGCGCGCAATGCGGGATCAGAAAGACCAACCTGGGTCAGCAGTTCGATGACGCGCTTGTCTGCTTCCCGGCGCGAGATCCGTCCATGAATGCTGAGCATCTCGCGAACCTGCTCGCCGATGGTCAAGACCGGGTTGAGTGAGTTGCCCGGGTCCTGTGGTACAAGGCTCACCACCGTGCCCCGGATGTTTCTCAGCCGTTTTGCATTCCAGTGGGATATCTCTTCTCCATTGATGCGGATGGATCCGGCTTCGACGCGACCGTTATCGGCAAGCAAACCGATGACAGCCTGTGCGGTCGATGTCTTGCCGGAGCCACTTTCCCCGACCAGGGCAACGACTTCGCCAGGATTGACACTGAAAGAGACACCATGGACCACAGTCGTACGATCGGAGGGGCCGGCATAAGATATCTGGAGATCCCGGACATCGAGGATGGGTGTCGCTGCTGTCGCAACGACGGTGTCAGGCACAGGAATGCTCATGGCGCCTTCTTTCCGATAGACTGGCTGATACGATTGGCGGAAAGAACGACCGCGACGACGATGAGGCCGGGTGCTGCAGTCAACCACCAGGCGGTGGCCAGGTAATTGCGCCCTTCCGCTATCAACAGGCCCCATTCGGGTGTGGGAGGTGGAGCACCGTAGCCAAGGAAACCGAGTGTCGAAATCTGCAGGATTGCCCAACCGAATTGAACGGCCGTGTAGGCGACGACTGACGTGAGGGAATTCGGCAGGATATGTCGCCAAAGGACCTTGCCAAACGTGCCGCCGCTACCGAATGCCGCCTCTACATATTCCGCGCCGCGGACCCTGATGACTTCCGAGCGCATCAGGCGCGCAAAGCCGGCGATGGCTGTGGCACCAACGGCGATCGCCGCATTCATCGTTCCGAAGCCGAGCAGAATGATGATGCTGAGTGACAGCAACAGCGTCGGGATCGACAGCAAGACGTCGACAAATCGCATCAGTATTTCGTCAAACAGTCCGCGAACCGATCCGGCAAGAAGGCCGAGCACTGTGCCTGCAACAAGACCGACACCCACCGCTGCTATCGCACCGGAGAGCGAGTTGACGGCACCGTAGACGATGCGGGCAAAAAGGTCGCGGCCGAGTGAATCCGTCCCAAGGAGATGGACAGCAGACGGTGCTTTCAACTGCCCGCCGGGAACCCCGAGTAACGGATCGTAAGAGGTGAACAAGCCCGGCGCGACGGTCCAGAGAAGAACGAGACCGATTACAAACCATGCAAGCGCCAAGCTGATGGGGAAACGTACCAACCTGCTGGTCAGGCTTTTTTGCCCGCGACCGGTTCGATTTGCCGCTGCCTTCGGGAGGACATCGTAGTTATCGGCAGTGGTCATTTGCTGTTTCCGTTCGTGGTTCTCAGGCGCGGGTCGAGAAGTGGGTAGGCAAGATCCACAGCGAGGTTGATGGCGACGAAGGCGGCTGCCGAAATCACGACGACAGCCTGAAGAACAGAGAGGTCCTGATTGCTGACAGCTTTTTCCGTCAGTCCGCCAATGCCGTTCAGCCCGAAGACTGTTTCTGTAACAACTGCGCCGGCAAGCAACTCACCGAACAGAACCCCGGCAATTGTGAGGGTCGGTAGCAGCGCATTTCGGGCAACGTGCTTCCAGAGCAAACGGCTTTCGCTCGCGCCCTTGGCGCGGGCCACCGACACAAATGGACGCGTGCGAATTTCGTCGATGTTGCGGATGAGGATCTGCGCGAGTGGAGCCGCGATCGGTACAGCAAGAGTGGCGACCGGCAAAGCCAAGCTTTCCCAGGGGCCAGGGTTGATGACAGAGACCAGCTTCAGCCTGAAGGAAAAGATCTGGATGAGCATGATCGCCAACCAGAACACCGGTATCGAAATGAATAGCGCCGGCACCGACTGGATCGCATTTCGCAGCCAGGCGAAGGGCGCCATTGACGAAAGGAATGCGATCAGCACAGCCAAAAGAAACGCGGCGGCGAAACCAAGACCGGCCAGTTTCAATGTCGGCGGAAGATTGGTTGCGAGTTGTGCTGAGACGGATACCCCTGCCTGGAGAGAGTACCCGAAATCACCCTTCAGGAAGTTGGTGAGCGTACTGAAATACTGCACGAACACACTGGAATCGACCGCGTAGGATTCTCTGATCTCGCGGATCTGATCGGCGCTGAGCCCAAACTCTGGGTTCAGAAATTTGATCAGAACGGCGTCGCCAGGCATCGCCTGCAGCAGAATGAAAGACAGCGTGAATGCGGCCCAGAGTACGAGCAGCGCCTGGCCGACCCTTCCGACGACATATCTTGTCATATTGCGTCTCCGGAAAACGGGACGGCGTGAGCGCCGCCCCTGAAAGGCTTACTTGTCGAGCCAGGTGCTGTAGAAGGAAGGCCGACCGACGGCTTCGAACGCGACGCCCTTGACATAAGGAGCGCCGGCGAATGCCTGTGGCTCCTCAAAAAGCGGCACCGCATAAGCCTGTTCCAGCACATATGCCTGAGCATCTTTGACGGCGTTCAGACGTTTCTCGCGATTGGGTTCAGAGGCAATGTCATTTAGAATGGCATTCAGCTTGTCGTCGGAGAAGGACTTTACCTTGTCGCTGGTTCCGCCCTTCTGCAGCAGCAGATTTCTATTGGTCGGATAATACTGGCTTTTGACGACATCCGGATCGGCGCGACCCACCATGGCCACAGCAACAGGTGTTTTCGCCGGATCGAGTTCATCGACCGTCTTGCTGCCGGCATCGCCCGCGAGCACGTTGAATTTGACGCCGATTTTTGCCCACTGCTGTGCGATCAATTGCAGCGTCGCCCGGCTCTGAGGCTGCGGCAGAGACTCGTATCCTGTCAGGACGAGCTGCTGGCCATCCTTGGCACGAATCCCGTCTGGTCCGAGCTTGTAGCCTGCCTCATCCAGGAGGGCTTTCGCCTTTTCTGGATCGTACTGAAGCTTGTCGGTCTGCGGTACATAACCGATGGCACTCGACGCGAGGATCGAGGTAGCCTTTGGATAATTCTTTGAAAAGATCGTGGAGATGATCTCGTCGCGATTGACGGCGAGAGACAGACCCTGGCGGACACGGAGGTCGGCAACAAGCGGGTTGTCGGCGCGGAAGACAATGGAGTTGTTCACGCCGCGCGTGCCGGGGGCGTAGATATTGAAGCCTTGGGTTTCCACCTGAGGCTCATCATAGGCCTGGATCTGGCGAATATAATCGGCCTGTCCGGCGAGAAGCGCGCCAATACGAACGCTGTCTTCCCCGGTGATGATGTACTTGATACCATCGAGATAGGCGCGGCCCTGATGATCAAGCTTCGCAGGTCCCCAGTTGTAGTCCTCGCGTGCTTTGAGATCGAGCGACTTGCCAAGCGTTTCAGCCGAAACAACGAAAGGGCCTGAGCCGATGATCTTGGTTGCGTCGCCAAGCTGTTCAAAGGGAAGCTCAAGTGTCTTGAGCGACACGATGCCGGAGCCAATGACGGATGTACCCTGAAGGAAGCCAGGTGAGGGCTTCTTGAAATGGAACTTCACTGTCAGTGGATCGATGACTTCGCTGCGATCATAGTTGTTGACGACTTCGGAGACAGGCTGTTTGAGCGCCTTGTTGCCCAGTCCGAAGGTGTCGAAGTTCTTGGCGACCGCCGCAGCGTCAACTGGTGTGCCATCAGAAAAGGTGATCCCCGGGCGCAGTTTGAATGTGTATTCCGTTGCATTATCATTGACTTGCCAGGTTTCGGCCAGCCATGGCTCAATCTCGAGCGTTTTGGGATTCTGGTAGGTCAGCTTATCGGTGATCTGGTTGAGGATGCCGCCATTCGGATAAAAACCGCCGGCTGGTGGGTAGAGATTGGTGTGTGCCTGTTGCTCAAGATAGACAAGTGTTCCGCCTTTGACAGGTTGATCAGCCGCGCTGCTTTGCGACGTCAGGGCGGAAGCGGCCAGGAGGCCAAGGCTTAGGGCAATAATTTTTCGATAAGGCGTCATCGGCAAAATCCGTCGTTAATGGTTTGCCGATCCTATGAGGAAAACTCATAAATCTATCGATTTTATATTCTATTTTCCTGGCAAGCTGCGGAATGTTCTTTTGTTGATTTTTCGCAATGAGGAACTGCTTTTCACGGGCGGGAAAACCCGATCAAGGGTGAGCATGTTGCCGTCTGCTGCTATCGTCGTCACGCTGTGCATCAGTCAGGTCGGCAGACGACATTCTCATCACCATCATACCGTGGATCAGTCGAGACCTATGAGACGGCGAATATCTGCAGCGGTAGCGCCTGCTGTTTTGAGTGCGGCAAGACCAGTGCTGCCTTCACTTTTCGAAAGCTTGCGTCCGTCAGATCCCAGGATCAGCCGGTGGTGATGATAGAGTGGGGCGGGCAGATCAAGCAATTGCTGCAGCAGCCGGTGGATGGCGGTCGCAAAAAATAGGTCCATGCCTCTTACAACATGGGTAATCCCTTGCAGTGCATCGTCCAGCACAACGGAGAGGTGATAGCTCGACGGCGCATCGGAGCGAGACAGGATAATGTCGCCCCAGACCGCGGGATCAACGGCAATTTCTCCCGTTTCACCATCACCGCTTTCTCGCCAGAACAGCGAAGCGCCCGCTGTTTCTATTGCCTTTTTCATATCCAGCCGCCAGGCAATCTGTCTTCCCGATGAGAGCAGTGCGGCGCGATCGGTCGTTGATCGCTCCCTGTCGATCGATGGATAGTGTGGCGCACCATCAGGATCGCGCGGCCAGATTTTGCCATCCTCTTCATGAGCCCTGACGAGCGCCTTCGTTTCGCCGCGACTTAAAAAGGCCGGGTAGGCCAAACCTGCGTTTATGAGGTTCTCAAGTGCACGGCGATATTCGTCGAAGTGCTCGGATTGGCGGCGAACCGGCTGCTCCCAATCGAGTCCAAGCCAATGGAGATCGTCGTAGATCGCTTCTTCGAAATCCGGTGTGCAGCGCGTCCGGTCGATATCCTCGATACGCAGCAGAAAGCGTCCCCCAGCTTCCAGAGCCATATCGTGGTTCAGGAACGCGGAGAAGGCATGTCCCAGATGCAAGGGACCGTTTGGGCTCGGTGCAAAACGATAAACAGGCTTTTGACGGGCGGGCGAAGGCATGGTTTCTTCTGCCATGTTTTGTAGCGCTTCGCCATCCGGCTTGAAATAAGCGCAGTCATGGTAGGCGCAAATGAAGATTATCAGGGGTATCGACGAGATCAGCGAAGGTCTTGATCATCTTGTGCGTCTCGATCCACATCTCCAGCCAGTCGTCGAAAAAGCCGGGTCGCTGGAACTGCGTCTTGCTGAGCCAGGTTTTGCGGGTCTGGCCCATATCGTCGTGTCACAAATGGTGTCCCGTGCCAGTGCCAACGCAATATGGGGCCGGATTGTCGCGGGAACGGGTAAAGTCACTGCGGAGAACTACCTTGCTGTCTCGTCAGAGCTGCGTGCCGGTTTTGGCCTTTCAGGCGCCAAGGCGCGCACGTTGGAAGGTTTGGCCGAGGCTGTCATAACCGGTGAGATCGATCTACAGGCTGTCAGTCGGATAGAGGCGCCTGACGCACTTGCACAACTGACAGCTTTACGCGGCATCGGTCCCTGGACGGCTGAAGTTTATCTGATGTTTTGCGGCGGACACCCCGATATTTTTCCGGTGGGGGATGTGGCTCTAAGAGCGGCGGTTGGACACGCGCTGGTGCTGGAGAACCGGCCGGAGGCAAAATGGCTGATGCAGCGTGCCGAGGTTTGGACGCCATGGCGATCAGTTGCGGCCCGTTTGTTCTGGGCATATTACGCCAGTGTCATGCGGCGCGATGCGATACCATTGCCTTGATCGTCAGTAGTCCACGATCTGATAGGGCAATGGGCCACGAGAACGGTGGTCGACATGCAGTTTGCGCTTCAATGGCGGCACGGCACGCTGCACGCAATCGACACGCTCGCAGACGCGACAGGACACACCAATGGGTTTGAAAGAGGAGGTGTTGGCGAGATCCAGCGTGTCAGCGTAGACGAAATTGTCCGCATGGGAAATTTCACAGCCCAGTGCGATGGCATAACGTGGTCTGTCGGCATCGAAACCGGCGCTTGCCTTCTCGATCTGTGTGGCGATGGACAGATAGCGCACCCCATCCGGTGTTTCGGCAAGCTGGCGAACGATGCGGTCAGAGCTTTCAAATGCCTGATGGATGTTCCACAGCGGACAGGCCGCACCAAAACGGGCAAACTGCAACTTTGTCGCACTGTGTCGCTTGGTAATGTTGCCGGCCCGGTCGATCTTGGCAAAAAAGATCGGGACGCCCTTCATGCCTGGCCGCTGCAGCGTGCTGAGCCGATGAGCAACCTGCTCCAGACTGGCGCCAAAACGCGCCGACAGCAGCTCCAGATCGTGACGTAGCTCTTCGGCCGCCCGGTGGAAGTGGCGGTAGGGCAGAACAAGCGCCGCGGCGAAGTAGTTATGAAGTCCGATGCGACAGATTTCTTTCGCTTCCGTTGTCCGCAAACCAGCATTCGACAAGACATTTTCGATTGCGTGACCGGCATCAAGCTGGGCGATCTGCAACGCCACCTGAAAGCTGCGCGTCGCAAGAGGCGCATAACCGTTAATTGTCAGCGTCTTTCGTTCTGGATCGAAGCGCCGGATCAGGGTGCCGGCTGCATCCGCTCTTTCAATGCGGATGGCATGGTTTTCACGCAGATGGGCAGAAAGGATGCCGTAGGTCTCACCGCCATCGATTTCCAGCTGGTTTGCCAGGTTCTCGGCAAGTGTGTCGATTTCATCGACATAGTTGTCAACAAAATGAAAGAAGTCTCTGACCTCCTCGTATGGCGTGGTTTCCACCTGAGAGGCACCTCGTCCCAGGCTTTCATCCAGACGAAGCAGTTGCTCGCTGTTCTGGCGATAGGCCTGATGGGCACGCAACAATGCGTGCGCGAAACCTGGGGCGTTTTGGGCGATTAGCTTCAATTCCTGCAAGCCTGGCTCGTAGTTCAGGAAAAGAGGGTCTTTCAGGGCTTCTCGGACGGCCGATACGAGGCGGTCACTCTCGCCCGCCGAAAGTTCGGCCATGTCGAGCTGAAATTTTTCCACCAGGGTAACGAGGACAGCCGCCGAAACCGGGCGCTGGTTGTTTTCGATCTGGTTTAGGTAGCTTGCCGAAATACCGAGCCTTTCTGCAAACTGTGCCTGCGTTGTGCGGGCGTTCTCGCGCAGGCTGCGCACTTTGCGGCCAATGAAGAGTTTTTCTGTCGCCATGTTTGCAACTTTGCAAATTTCAATATTGCAAATACTTATTGCACACATACGCACACGATCAAGCCTTCTTGGCAGCTTCATTCTCGGCTATTGATACCCTTGCAAATTGCGTGGAGGAAACATGTCAGGCATCATCGACCAACTGGAAGCCCGCCGAGCCGAAGCACGGATGGGAGGCGGCCAGAAACGCATTGATGCGCAACATGCCAAGGGCAAACTTACTGCCCGTGAGCGTGTCGAGGTGCTTCTTGATGAGGGGTCCTTCGAAGAATACGACATGTACGTCACGCACCGTGCGGTGGATTTTGGGATGGCGGACCAGAAGATCGCTGGTGATGGCGTTGTGACCGGCTGGGGGACTATCAACGGGCGGCAGGTTTACGTCTTTTCACAGGACTTCACCGTGCTCGGTGGCTCGCTTTCCGAAACGCATGCACAAAAGATCTGCAAGATCATGGATATGGCGGTTCGAAACGGCGCGCCTGTCATAGGTCTCAACGACAGCGGCGGCGCGCGTATCCAGGAAGGTGTTGCTTCCCTCGGCGGTTATGCCGATGTGTTCAAGCGCAATGTCGTGGCCTCCGGCGTCGTGCCGCAGATTTCGGTAATCATGGGGCCGTGCGCGGGCGGAGCGGTCTATTCTCCCGCCATGACTGACTTCATTTTCATGGTCCGTGATACGTCCTACATGTTCGTGACGGGACCGGACGTAGTAAAGACTGTGACCAATGAGATTGTTACGGCTGAAGAGCTTGGCGGTGCATCGACCCACACAAAGAAATCTTCGGTTGCTGATGGTGCTTATGAAAATGATATCGAGGCGCTGGAAGCTGTGCGCGCTCTTTTCGATTTCCTGCCGCTGAACAATCGCGACAAGCCGCCGATCCGTCCGTTTTACGACGATCCGGCCCGGCTTGAAGCGCGTCTCGATACACTGATCCCGGATAGTTCCAACAAGCCCTACGACATGAAGGAGCTGATCCACGCGCTGGCCGATGAGGGCGATTTCTTCGAGCTTCAGGAAGCTTTCGCCAAGAACATCATCACCGGTTTCATCCGTCTCGAAGGCCAGACGGTTGGTGTTGTCGCCAACCAGCCGATGGTGCTTGCCGGTTGCCTGGACATTGACAGTTCCCGCAAGGCAGCACGCTTTGTCCGTTTTTGCGATGCCTTCAACATTCCGCTCCTGACATTGGTCGATGTGCCTGGCTTCCTGCCGGGAACGGCGCAGGAATATGGCGGCGTGATCAAACACGGCGCCAAGCTGCTCTTTGCTTATTCGGAAGCGACCGTACCAATGGTCACGCTGATTACCCGCAAGGCTTACGGTGGTGCCTATGATGTCATGGCGTCGAAACATATTGGTGCTGATGTGAACTACGCCTGGCCGACAGCAGAAATCGCGGTTATGGGCGCAAAGGGGGCTGCTGAAATCCTCTACCGCTCAGAGCTTGCCGATCCAGAAAAGATTGCTGCCCGCACCAAAGAATATGAAGAGCGCTTTGCAAATCCCTTTGTTGCGGCAGAACGTGGCTTCATTGACGAAGTCATCATGCCACATTCATCGCGTCGTCGCATTGCGCGTGCCTTCGCTGCCTTGCGCAACAAGCAGGTCGAAACCCGGTGGAAGAAACATGACACGATACCGCTATGAAGAAGGCGACCTTTAAAAACGCTTCGGCAACCTTACTATAGTGATGTTGAGGCGTCCGGTTTGATCCGGCGCGGTCTTTCAGAAGCACAAGGACAGATTTCATGGCCGAGAATTCCCCCGCAGATAATTTCCCCGCCGGTTACGTGGTGCCGAAGGTCTGGACCTGGGACAAGGGCAATGGTGGTGCGTTTGCCAGTATCAACCGGCCGATCGCCGGTCCGACGCAGAAGAAGGAATTGCCTGTCGGCAAGCACCCCTTGCAGCTTTATTCGCTGGCAACACCGAACGGCCAGAAGGTCGGGATCATGCTGGAGGAATTGTTGGCTGCAGGTCACAAGGGTGCCGAATACGATGCATGGCTTATCAAGATCGGCGACGGCGATCAGTTTGGCTCCGGTTTTGTCAGCGTCAATCCGAATTCAAAGATTCCTGCATTGATGGATCACTCCACGCCGGAACCAACACGGGTGTTCGAGAGTGGCTCCATTCTGGTCTACCTCGCAGAAAAATTCGATGCGTTTCTGCCTAAGGAACACAAAGCCCGTACAGAAGCTTTGAACTGGCTGTTCTGGCAAATGGGCTCTGCACCATTCCTCGGTGGCGGTTTTGGTCACTTTTATGCCTATGCGCCGATCAAGATTAAATACGCCATCGACCGTTACGCGATGGAAGTGAAACGCCAGCTCGACGTGCTCGATCGGCATCTGGCTGAAAACCGCTATCTGGCAGGAAGCGACTATTCTATCGCCGACATGGCTGTCTGGCCCTGGTATGGCAAGATTGCACTCGGTCAGGCCTATGGCGATGCAGGTGCATTCCTTGAAGCGGACGGCTACAAGAACGTCATGCGCTGGACGCTGGAGATTGGCGAACGCCCTGCTGTAAAGCGCGGGTCCATGATCAACAAGACCTCTGGCGATCCGTCAGAACAACTGCATGAACGCCACGATGCCTCTGACTTCGATACGAAGACGCAGGACAAGATCGGCAAGGCATGATCAAAGCGCCTCTCGCAAACGTGCGATGGGTTTGGCGAGAACGGCGCGCAACGAAATAAAGCTGAAAGCATGTCGCGAATCTGAAAGACCGCGACATGCTCTAGAAGACGAAAAAGGGAAAGACCATGGCGAACCTGCCTGAAATGACCAAACATAGGGGATTTCCGTCCGGCATGCCGAGCACGGGTGTCCAGTTCACGATACGTCGCGCCAATCCAAAAGGGGTGACGCCTATCAAGATGATTCCGAGAAGGGCACGCAACGACACCAAGGAACACCGCATCGACGCTGCCTTCCTGCACTCGCTCTGGCATCATTTCGGTGCCGAACCATTCGAGCGCGGTAATCTCGATGCTGCCCGCCTCAACCTGCTATTTGGCCGTGAGGTCGTGGCCGCAGACAAGAACTTCGATCCGCTTTCATACCAGGCAATGCTGAGGATCGACGAACGTGTTGCGCGGCAGAATTTCCCGGAGTCTTTCGAGAACTTTTTCGAGATTTGATGTCGTTGCCCGCCAGCAAGGACCACGGTTCGATGTCGACAGACACCAAGTTCCTGAGTTTGGGCAGCGACATGGAAAACCGGTAACTCTGGTGGTCGATTATGACCGCATGCGTGCCGATGGTTACAGTTTTTATCATGCCGACAATGGTGTCTGGCTTGCCGATGCGGTTCCTGTCGCGAATTTCGCATTGACTGAAAATTACGTCGCGGGAGGCGACGGCAAATGATCAAGAAAATTCTCATTGCCAATAGAGGCGAAATCGCCTGTCGGGTTATCAAAACGGCGAAGAAACTGGGGATCGCCACAGTTGCGGTTTATTCCGATGCCGATGCCAATGCGCTGCATGTGAAAATGGCGGATGAGGCGGTCCATATCGGACCGGCGCCCTCTTCTCAGTCATATATCGTCATTGAGAAAATTCTCGATGCGATCAAGAAAACCGGCGCAGATGCCGTGCATCCAGGCTACGGGTTCTTGTCGGAAAATGCTGCATTCGCCGAGGCTCTGGAAAAGGCGGGCGTGACCTTTATCGGTCCACCGGTCGGTGCCATCAAGGCGATGGGTGACAAGATCACCTCCAAGAAGCTGGCGGCTGAAGCGGGTGTTTCGACCGTACCCGGCCATATGGATTTGATCGCGGATGCCGATGAGGCGGTGAGAATTGCTATCGAGATCGGTTATCCGGTCATGATCAAGGCATCTGCTGGTGGTGGCGGCAAGGGCATGCGCATCGCCTGGAATGATACGGAAGCACGCGAGGGGTTCCAGTCTTCGAAAAACGAGGCGAAGGCCTCCTTTGGTGATGATCGGATCTTCATTGAAAAGTTCGTGACCGAACCGCGCCATATCGAAATTCAGGTCTTGGGGGATAAGCACGGGACAGTGCTCTATCTCGGCGAGCGCGAGTGCTCCATCCAGCGTCGAAATCAGAAAGTCATCGAAGAGGCACCGTCTCCGTTTCTGGATGAGACGACACGCCGCGCGATGGGTGAGCAGGCTGTGGCGCTGGCCAAAGCCGTGGGCTATCACTCTGCCGGGACTGTCGAATTCATCGTCGATGGCAAGGCGAACAAGTTCTATTTTCTTGAAATGAACACCCGTCTCCAGGTGGAGCATCCCGTTACCGAGCTTGTGACGGGCATCGATCTGGTCGAACAGATGATCCGTGTCGCATCCGGAGAAAAACTGACTTTCCGTCAGGAAGAGGTGACATCAAACGGCTGGGCGGTCGAAAGCCGTCTTTATGCGGAAGATCCCTATCGTAATTTTCTGCCATCAATCGGCAGGCTGACCCGGTACCGTCCACCGCAGGAGGGATCTCGGGACAACGGTACCATTGTCCGCAACGACACCGGTGTTTTCGAGGGCGGCGAAATCTCGATGTATTATGATCCGATGATAGCAAAGCTCTGCACGTGGGCGCCGGATCGTCTAACTGCCATTGATGCAATGGCGGATGCATTGGATCGGTTTGAGGTCGAAGGCATCGGTCATAACCTGCCGTTTCTTTCTGCAGTCATGCAGCACGAGCGTTTCCGCGACGGCCGTCTGACGACCGGCTTCATAGCCGAGGAGTTTCCGGATGGCTTCACCGGGGTTGATCCTGACGAAGCGATGACACAAAAATTGTCGGCGGTAGCCGCTGTTATCCATCAGCGTCTCCAGGCCCGAGCAGTCGAGATTTCCGGTACCATTGGCAACCACCGCCGTATCGTTGGAAATGACTGGATCGTGTCGTCTGGTGTATCGTCAAACCACCGGGTCCGAGTTGAGGCAAACGCCGATGGAGGCATTGCCCGCTTCGAAGACAATGAGGCGCTGACAGTCTCTACCAGTTGGTTGCCGGGGCTGACACTCGGCCTGTTTAAAGTTGATGGTGAGGTTCTTGCCATTAAGGTTGATCTTACTGTTTCAGCCATTCGCCTTCGGCTGCAGGGTGTCGATGGGCTTTTCCGGGTCCGTAGCCCTCGCGTTGCAGAACTCGCGCAACTGATGCCGGAAAAGCTGCCACCAGATACATCGAAATTGCTGTTGTGCCCCATGCCCGGGGTCATCACAGGCATCTCTGTTCAGGAGGGAGAGGATGTCGAAGCCGGTCAGGCACTCGCGACCGTCGAGGCGATGAAGATGGAGAATATCCTTCGTGCTGAAAAGCGCGGACGCGTTTCAAAAGTTGCCGCCAAACCGGGTGACAGTCTCGCTGTGGACGAAATCATCCTGGAATTCGAATAGCTGGGAACGGATTTAAGGCGCGGGCGGTTGTCCCGGCGTCAACAGGGTCACGGCTGCACTTGTGGCAGGCCGTGAAAAACGCAGAGACGGCAGAAGGGATGAGGTGCATGTCCGACGAAAAGAAGCGCAACGACTGGCAGCTTCTTGCCGAAAAGGAACTGAAGCGTTCGCCCGATGATATTGTCTGGCATACGCCGGAGGGTATCGACATCAAGCCGGTTTATACGGCCAGTGACATTGCTGACGTAGCCCATCTCGATAGTCTTCCCGGGTTTTCTCCTTTTGTGCGCGGTCCTCGTGCCACCATGTATGCCGGTCGTCCCTGGACAATTCGCCAATATGCCGGTTTTTCGACGGCAGAGGCGTCCAACGCCTTTTATCGCAAGGCATTGGCTGCCGGACAGCAAGGCGTTTCGGTGGCTTTCGACCTTGCAACACATCGCGGTTACGACAGCGACCATCCGCGTGTTGAGGGCGACGTCGGCAAGGCCGGAGTGGCGATCGACAGTGTTGAGGATATGAAGATCTTGTTCGACGGCATTCCGCTCGAGAAGGTTTCTGTCTCGATGACCATGAATGGCGCCGTCATTCCGGTTCTGGCGAATTTCATAGTTGCGGGAGAGGAGCAGGGTGTTTCGCGTGCTGAGCTTTCGGGCACCATTCAGAACGACATTCTCAAGGAGTTCATGGTCCGCAACACGTACATCTATCCGCCCGAGCCGTCGATGCGTATCATTGCCGATATCATCGAATACACGGCGAAGGAGATGCCGAAGTTCAACTCGATTTCCATTTCCGGCTACCACATGCAGGAAGCTGGAGCGACGCTGGTCCAGGAACTTGCTTTCACGCTGGCAGATGGCCGTGAATATGTCCGTGCCGCACTCGCCAAGGGCTTGAATGTCGATGATTTCGCCGGCCGCCTATCATTCTTTTTCGCCATCGGCATGAATTTCTTCATGGAGGCGGCGAAGTTGCGTGCCGCACGTCTGCTCTGGTCGCGCATCATGGAAGAGTTCACCCCCCAAAAGCCATCTTCGCTCATGCTCCGCACCCATTGCCAGACATCAGGCGTATCGCTTCAGGAGCAGGATCCTTATAACAATATCGTGCGTACTGCTTTCGAGGCGATGTCCGCGGTTCTCGGTGGCACGCAGTCGTTGCATACCAATTCCTTTGACGAGGCGATTGCCCTGCCGACGGAGTTTTCGGCACGTATTGCCCGCAACACCCAGCTTATCCTTCAGCACGAGACCGGTGTGACCAAGGTTGTCGATCCCCTGGCTGGTTCCTACTATGTCGAGAGCCTGACGACAGAACTGGCAGAAAAAGCCTGGGCATTGATCGATGAGGTCGAAGCCCTTGGTGGGATGACCAAGGCTGTGGCCGAAGGCTTGCCCAAGCGACTGATCGAGGAAGCTGCGACCCGCCGTCAGGCAGCCGTAGACAAGGGCGAGGAGGTCATTGTCGGGGTCAACCGTTACAGACTTGAAACGGAAGACGAAATCGAGGTTCTCGATATCGACAACGCGGCTGTGCGGGCGGCGCAAGTTCGCCGGATTGCGGATACGAGGCGGCGTCGAAACGCCAAGGAAGCAGAATCTGCCTTGGCAGCTTTGTCCGAGGTGGCGCGCAGCGGAACGGGCAATATTCTCGAGGCTGCCGTGGTGGCTGCCCGGGCCCGCGCGACGGTCGGCGAGATATCTGATGCACTTCGCTCGGCCTACGGGGACCATGCGGCAGTTCCAGAAGTGGTCAGCGATATCTACGGTGAAGCCTATAAGAACGAGCCGGAGCTTGCTACACTCGCTGCCCGCCTTTCGGGCGTGGTGGAAAAGGTTGGCACCAAACCGCGCATCATGGTCGCCAAGCTTGGACAGGACGGACATGATCGCGGTGCGAAGGTCATCGCTTCGGCCTTCGGTGATATTGGTTTCGATGTGATTGCCGGGCCGCTGTTCCAAACCCCGGACGAAGCCGCTGACCTCGCCGTGAAGAACAGAGTGCATGTCGTCGGCATGTCGTCACTGGCGGCGGGGCACAAGACGCTTGCTCCGCAGCTTGTCGAAGCCCTTAAAGCCAAGGGCGCACAGGATATCATCGTGGTGGCCGGTGGGGTCATTCCGCGTCAGGACTACCAGTTCCTGCTCGACCACGGCGTTTCGGCCATTTTCGGACCGGGCACCAATGTCATGGATGCGGCCAACAAGGTGCTCGACCTTCTGGAAGGCATCCGCCGCAACGCGTGAGGAAACAGGAATGTTTGGAAAACTGAACCACATCGCCATCGCGGTGCCGGATCTCGATGCCTCCGTGGCGCATTACAGGGCACTCGGGGCTGCCGTGTCGGAACCGCAATCGCTGCCGGAACATGGCGTGACCGTCGTGTTCATTCAGGCCGACAATACCAAAATCGAGTTGTTGTATCCGTTGGGAGAAGGCTCTCCTATCGCTGCGTTTCTCGGCAGGAATCCAATGGGCGGTATGCACCATATCTGTTTCGAGGTGCCTGATATTTTGGTCGCCCGCGACGGTCTTGTTGCGAAGGGCATTCGTATTCTCGGAGATGGAGAACCCAAAACAGGTGCACATGGCAATCCGGTTCTCTTTCTACATCCCAAGGACATGTCGGGAGTGCTTTACGAACTGGAAGAAGTCAAATCCCCGCCGACACATGTCTGAAACACAACTGCCGTAGGGCTGCGTCGACTTAAGACATGCGCGTGAAATCGAATGTTCGTTTCCTTTCTTTTGACATTCGTTTAATTTTCGTTTTTATGGTTGCTGTCTTTCAACGGGCCGAGGAAATCGGCCCGGTAACGACGTGGAGGCAGCATGTCTGGCAAAAAAATATACGACATTTTCGTGATTGGCGGCGGCGTGAATGGCTGCGGGATTGCGCGCGATGCGGCAGGCCGTGGTTATTCTGTTGCGCTTGCGGAAAAGGGTGATTTTGCCTCTGGCACGTCGTCTGCTGCAACCAAGCTGATCCATGGCGGTCTGCGTTATCTCGAGCATTACGAATTCCGGCTGGTGCGCGAAGCGCTGATGGAGCGCGAGGTGCTGTGGGCGATGGCGCCGCACATCATCTGGCCGATGCGCTTCGTGCTGCCGTTCCAGAAAGGCGGCGTGCGCCCGGCCTGGCTGATCCGGCTCGGCCTGTTTCTCTATGACCACCTGGGTGGCCGCAAGCTGTTGCCGGCGACGAAGACACTCGACCTGCGCCGTGATGTGGCCGGCAAGCCGCTGAAGCCGGTGTTTGCCACGGCATTCGAATATTCCGACGGCTGGGTCGA